>CAVZMU010000004.1:0-657997 GCA_963776455.1 uncultured Alphaproteobacteria bacterium | reverse complement strand
CAGAGCCGGATCCACTCGGCAAACAGCAACTATTGTCACACCCTCTGCCCGGCCGGTAGTCTCCTTGGAGGCTCTCTTGGAGCTGGCACGTTGGTGCCAGCAACGATCGACTCCCACGGAGGATGGCCCACCATGCGCCGGCCCAAATTGCGACCCACCGCACCCCCCTTTGCTCGCTCCCGGCGACGTCCCGCGCGGCGCCGATCCCGCGCTGGACGGAGTTGGACGCGGAGCTCCAACAGGCCCTGATCGGCCTGCTGACACGGATGATCGGCGACTCACCTCCCCGGGTTCCGAGCCCGCGCCGGAAAGGGGGACGCCGATGAGCCTGGTTAATCCCGCGGCGGCCCGGCCCGCCAAGATCCAAGGCCACCATCTGGAGCGCTGGGCGATCGACTATGTCCGCCAGTCTCACCCCCAGCAGATCCGACGCCACCCCGAATCGGCCCAGGTCCAGGCCCAACTCCAGGAGCGGGCCCTCGCCTGGGGCTGGCCCGCGGAGCGGATCCGCGTCCTCGATGGCGACCAGGGCCGCTCCGGCACCACCATCGCCGGCCGCGACGATTTCGCCTGGTTGCTCTCGGAGATCGCCCTGGGCCACGTCGGCCTGGTCCTCTGTTTCCAGATCAATCGCCTGGCCCGTCAGGACGAGGACTGTTGCCGGTTGATCCGGGTCTGCGCCGCCTTCGACACCCTCATGGCCGACCAGGACGGATTGTATCATCCCCATGACTTCAATGATCGGATGGTCCTGACGTTCAAGGGCATCATGGGGAGCTTAGAGTTGCACCAACTCCAGCAGCGGATGCAGGCCGGCCGGCTCAATCGGTGTCGTCGCGGCGAATGGCTGGGGCAACCGCCGGCGGGCTATGTCGTCGGGCCCGACGGCAAATTGCAGCTCGATCCCGACGAGCAGGTCCAGGAGGTCGTGCGGCTGGTCCTGGAGCGATTCGCGGCCCTGGGGAGCATCAGCGGGGTCTTGCGCCACCTGCGGCAGCAAGGGATCCAGTTGCCGTGGCGCCCCGTCGAGCGGGCCGGGGCGCGGACAATTGCAGTGGCACCCGCCCCACCGCGAGACGTTGCGGCTGTGGGTCCGCAACCCGGCCTATGCCGGCGCCTACACCTGGGGCCGATGCACGACGGATCCGCGGCGCGTCCGGCCGGGTCGGCGCGGCAGCGGCCACTTCCGCCGCGCGGCCCAGGACTGCCCGGTGTTCCTCCGCGACAACCACGCCGCGTACCTGAGCTGGGAGCAATTCGAGGCCAACCTCCGCCGCCTGGAGCAACACCCCAGGCGCGGCCCGGTCCCCGGCCCGGCGCGGGCGACGGTGGCGGTCCTGGCCGGGTTGGTGGTGTGCGGCGAATGCGGCTGTCGCATGCAGACACATTACGCACGAACTCTGCGTTATGTGTGCCGGCGACGTGCGATGGATTACGCGGAGCCGACCTGTCAGAGCCTGGCCGGCGCGGCGTTGGAGGAATTGGTCCGCGACCAGGTGTTGGAGGTGATCACGCCCGCCGGCCTGGAATTGAGCCGGCGCGCGGCCCAGGAGTGCCAGCGCGACCGCGCCGCCCTGGATCGTCAATGGCGGCTGCGGCTGGAGCGGGCGGCCCAGGAAGCCGATCGTGCCTGCCGGCAGTACAACGCCGTCGAGCCGGAGAACCGCCTGGTGGCGCGGACGCTGGAACGGCAGTGGGAAGAGGCCCTGCTGTCACAGCGGAGCCTGGAGGAGCAATACCATCGGTTCCAGCAGGCGCAACCCGTGCAGTTGAGCGCGGCGGAGTGCGCCTGGATCGAGGCCTTGTCCGGCGACATACCGGCGTTATGGGCGGCGTCCACGACGACGGTGGAGGAGAAGCGTCGAGTCGTGCGGCTGCTGTTGCAACGCGTGGTGGTGTTTTCAAGAGATGAATATCAGCAAGTGAAAGTGCAATTACATTGGACTGGCGGGACGGTGACGGAGCATCGGGTCAGCCGGACGGTGCACAGCTGGGAGCAGGTCGCCGACGCGGCGACGGTGTATCAGCGCGTGCGGAGCTGGCACGCCGCGGGTTGGACCTCCCGCCGGATCGCCGACGAATTGAACGCCGCGGGCCACCGCACGCCCCGCGATCGGCCCTTCACCGCGGGGAGTGTGCGACAGCTCCTGAGGCGAGATGGCCGGAGACCGGCTCGGGCCGCCTCGCAAGCAAGCCGCAGCCAAGAAGCCCGGTCGCCCGATGAAACCTCGAAGCGATAAGCCCGGGCGATCACCGAGGGCAGACATCGCGGACCGGCGCCAGCCCCGGCAGGCCCTCGCCGGGGCTTTGGCATTGAGGGGCCGAACGTTCCTCAAGTACGCTCGCGAAGGACATCGAAACGCATCCAGGTCCCTGTGACAAAGGAGGCAGTATGACTCGCGGATCCGGAAGCGTCAGCGACGGCCGCATCGCCGTTCCCGATCCCGGGCCCGGTCTCGAGGAGGGGCGAGCCCGATCGTCCCGCAAGGCCCCGCGCGTGGGCCGTCGCCGACGCTTCCGGCTCTGATCGGGCTGCATGCGTGACGTGACCTCCGACCTAAGCACCCGGC
Source organism: uncultured Alphaproteobacteria bacterium (assembly GCA_963776455.1). Classification (GTDB taxonomy): domain Bacteria; phylum Pseudomonadota; class Alphaproteobacteria; order Rhizobiales; family Xanthobacteraceae; genus CAVZMU01. Next base: position 655,427 of record CAVZMU010000004.1, on the reverse strand, counting down.
CAGGGATCCTGTCCGCGTGACAGCCGTAGTGAGCGATCCAGGAATACGGAATTAGCCACAGATGAACACAGATAAACACAGATAGAGAATCCGCCGAGAAGCGATCCGTTCCTCATTCCACGATCCAGCCCAGGGCTGATCCGAACCATGAGCGGGTTCCCTTTTCGATTTCTTATCTGTGTTCATCTGTGTGCATCTGTGGCTAATTCCGTCTCTTTCCGTGGCTCATTCCGGCCCGTTGGACGTACAAGCCTGACGTGTATCCGTGTCCATGTGCTAAGAACCCCGACCCATGCCTGCACTGACGGCTCCCGCTCGCGTGGGCGAGAGGGCTTCCCGTCTTTGCGTCGTTATTCCCGCGTAACCGTCAATTTCGTCCCATAAAACCGAAATATTTCCGAAATTTGTGCAAATTCCCCGGCGACATCGGGTATAATCTAGGTAGGAGAGTCCGTATTTCGGGATAATGCCTCCCGTCCGGAGTGCGCACCATGGCCACCGCGGCGCAGATCGAAGCGAACAGACGTAATGCACAAATGTCCACTGGCCCTAAGACCGAGGCCGGCAAGGCGAAGGCCAGGCTCAACTCCCTGAAGCACGGCGAGCGGGCCAAGGTCGTCGTGCCGGTGCTGCCCCAGGAAGACCCCAGGGAGCTGGACGCGAAGATCCGCCGCTGGGTCGAGGACTTGCAGCCCGGGGACGACCCCGAGCGCGACCTGGTCGCGCGGGCGGCCAAGCTCTCCTGGCTGCTCGACCGCGCCGAGCGGTGCGAGACCGCCGGGCTGGCCGTGCGGGTGCGACAGGCCCAGCTCCCGTCGAACGTGGAGACCGTCGAGAAGGTCTGCGACCTGGGCCGGAAGCTGCTGTACAACGCGGGGCCGCGGATCCTGCCCGTCTCCGGGCCCCCCTGGGACGACAACCCGGCCGCCTTCCTGTGCGGGCTCGAGTCCACCGCCGAGGGCTGCCGCTGGCTGCTGGAGCGGTGGACGGTGCTCGGCGACATGCTCGAGCGCGGGGCCATCTGGACGCTCACCGACCTGTACCGGTCGATCCGGCTGCAGGGCAAGCACCCGGTCGACGCGATCAACGACCCGGACCTCAACCTCCAGATCCAGGCCTGGGAGATGATGTCGCCGGGGGCGGCGGTCGACTTCTGGGAGCGGTGCTACCACCAGACGCCCCGCGTCGACCCCGGGTTCCGGGGGTTCATGGAGTGGCGCGAGATCGCCGACAAGCCGGCCGACGAGGACGCGGCGATGAGCCACATCAAGGGGGTGATCGCCGGGCGGATCGAGCGGCTGGAGGAGATGATCGCGCTGCACGAGGAGATCGCGGGGGAGGAGGCGATCGAGCTGGCCGACGCGGCGTCGTTCGACCCGGGCCCGGAGGCGGAGCGGCTGCGGAGGTTCCAGGCGGCGAAGTCGCGGGAATTGAGGCAGACGCTGGAGCTGTTCCTGAAGATGCAGGCGGCGAGGGAGAAACGGAAGACCTTCACCACGGAGGGCACGGAGGGCACGGAGGATGGGGAGAACGACGGGATCAGGAATGCGCGAAACGAGGAAGGAGCAGAACGACGGGATCAGGAATGCGCGAACGAAGCCAATTCCGGGAGGGACAAACGGAAGACCTTCACCACGGAAGGCACGGAAGCCGCAACCCGAGGGGTGACGAGAGATTGCATCTGCCGTAGGCTGGGATCTGGACGTGTCCTGACCTACTCGGAGGAGCGATCATGAAGACCTTCCTGCAGCGTTTCGGCTCACTGGTCTCGGGTGTCTTGCATGGATTCGATCGATTGCGCCTCCGCGGCAGCAAGCGGCTCTTGTGCAATCCAGGTGGCAGCTTCAGCTCTCTGTCTCAGGTCCGGGTGCCGCTGAAGGACTATAAGTCCTACGCCAAGGACACTACGGTCGAGCTGTGCAAGGCCGTCGAGACTGAAGCCAAGCGGGCCGGTCTCTACCATTATCTTAACAACAGCAAGGAGAGTAAGGAGGATACGGCGATGCGGATGGCGGCGGAGCACGGGCGGGAGCGAGGCTTGGTGGCGGTGCTCGGCTGCGTCGAGCCGTGCCAGGTCGTCCAGGTCCGGGGTAACACGGAAGCCGAAGAGGCCGGAGTTCCGGATCGAGCCCGGCAAATGTCTTCATTACTACCATTACTACCTGGATGAGAGACTTGGCCTTGCGCTACACGCGGCTCCAGAGCTGGTTCCCGTTCACGATGCATGTGGGGCTCAACGGCCGGGAGTGGCTGGTTCGGCAGATGATCAAGGCCGGCCTGCGGTATCGGAAGAAGGAGAACTGCTTCACCGGGGTCTTTGGAGGACCGGGAGGCGGCACAACGGCTGCTCGATGAACAGTTGACCACGGCGTGGGCGCCGCTGCTGGACGGCTGGGCGGCCGAGAGCCATCCCTGGCTGGAGCGACTGGTGGCACCGCCGGTGCCGTATTACTGGGCGGTGCAGGAGGGGGAGTACGCCACGGACATCGCGTTCCGCGCCCCGGAAGACCTGCGGCGGATCTATCCGCGGCTGGTGCAGTGTGCATCAGGGCCGCTCCAGGCCTCCGATCTGCTCCGGTTCTTCGGCTATAAGGTCACGAAGTCCGGGCAGCCGCGCCGGGACTTCGCCGGCGAGGTGGTGACGACGGTCAAGGAGTTGGTGGACGGGACGTGCGTCAAGCATCGAGTGTTGCCGATCTCGCTGATGATCTACGACAAGTTCGGGCAGGTGCTGCGACTGGAGAACCTGCTCATCAACGTCCGCGACTTCAAGGTGTTCCGGATGCGCGAGGGGGATACCGAGGCTGATGGAAACTGATGGCGCAACGGTTTAGCGACATGCCGGCGGCTCGCGGGCGACGAACGAAGCCAATTCGCCGAGAGTTGGTCGCTCTGGCTCCGGGTGGGGAATGTGACGGGTCGATGGTGGGCGAATCGGCGGGGGGAGCGGCGGGAAGAGCCGCGGAGGGACGGAATTAGCCACAGATGAACACAGATAAACACAGATAAGAAATCGAAAGGGGAACCCGCTCATGGTTCGGATTGGCCCTGTGCTGGATCGTGGAATGATGAACGGATCGCTTCTCGGTAGATTTTCCATCTGTGTTTATCTGTGTTCATCTGTGGCTAATTCCGTATTCCTGGATCGCCCCGACAGCTACGGCTGTAACGCGGAAAGGATCCCCGGCCGGGCGCTTGGTCAGCCAGGGCCGGGTATGATGGACGACCTGGAGACAGTCCCGAGTCCGATTCTCGAATCCGGGTATGAGATGATCTGGCCCTTCCGCCGCTTCTGGCGTCCGAGGCCGGCTGCACGGCCGGCGGTCGACGCCGCGCAGATTGTCCGTCGGGCGCGGCGGCTGCGGTTCCGCGTCAAGCCCGAGGCCGTGTCTCAACTGGCGGGCGCTTACCACGGGGCCCGTCCGGGGATCGGCCTGACCTTCGCGGAATTGCGCGCCTACGAGCCGGGTGACGACGTGCGCCACATCGACTGGAACGTCACGGCGCGGCAGGGGAAGCCGTTCGTCCGCCGGTTCGTCGAGGAGCGGTCGCTGACACTCTGGCTCGTGATCGATGTCTCCGCGAGCATGAGGTTCGGGCTCGAGGGCCGGACCAAGGCCGACCGCGCGGCGCAGGCGGCCGCCCTGCTGGCGACGGCCGCGGTGCACAATGGCGATCGAGTCGGCCTGCTCATGGTGAGCGACCGGCTCGAGGTCGAGCTCGCCCCCTCGGGGGGAATCCGCCACCTGTCCCAGATCGTCCGGGCCCTGGTCGCGACACCCACGAGCTCGATCAAGACCCAGCTCGGCGTGGGGCTTTCTCGCGTCCGCAGGTCGGTGCGCCGATCGCTCATCGTGGTGCTCAGCGACTTCGACTCCGACGAGCCGGTCGGCATCTGGCGGCGCGCGGCGAGGCGGCACGATACGATCGCCCTGAGGATCGTGGATCCGCTCGAGGAGCGGTTGCCGGACGCCGGACTCCTGTCCCTGGAGGACGCGGAGCACGGGAAGTCCCGAGTCGTCGATTCGTCCTCCAGGCGCCTTCGTGCCGACTACGAGCGGACGGCTCAGGAACGGCTCAAGGCATTCCGGCACTGGTGCGCCACCTCGGGCGTCGACGGACATACGATGTCGACCGACGTCGAGCCGTTGCACCCGCTGGTCGAGCTCTTTGCGCGCGAGCGGCGCGGCGAGGTGCGCATTGAGCCAGGAGCCCGGCCCGGCCCGCATCATCGTCCCGCCGCGTCCCAACCTCGGGCCCGAGCCCTGGTCTCCGGCCACGACCGAGCCTTTCCCTCTCGTCGCGGCCGTCCTGGCCGTGGGCGCCGGCCTGCTCATGGCGGCGTGGGTCATCCGCCGTCGCCGAGCCCTGCGACGGCGACCGGGCGTCGCGCCGGTGCAACTCGTCTCCCACGATGAGGATCCCCCGGCACGGCTCGTGATCGTGGCGGGGCAGGCTCGTGAGCGTCTCGTGGCGCTTTTCGGCCCTGCCCTCCGCGCCCGGACGACCGAGGAGATTGCCTCCGACCCTCGGCTTCGAGAGGCCCTCGGCGAGGCAGATTTTGATCCCTTGGTTCGCTTGCTCGGCCATGGCCGATCGCTGGAAGTTCGCGCATCCCCCGGAGAGCAGCGTGGGGGAATTGGCGATCGAGGATGTCGACCGATGGGAAGCGTGGTGCCGCGCGGCCGTGCCGCCCTCGAACGCGAAGGAGGATCTCCGGCCGAGCCGGGTTGCCTCGTCTGTCGCCGGCGGAGACCCCTCGACCGGCGTCGCTCACCGTCAGCGCCAATCCTCGACATCCAGCTCCCGGAACCGGACGCCCAGGACGTCGGTCTGATAGGTCCTCGTTCGCAGCTTGACGTGCCAGGTCAGCGCACCCACGGGGAGGTTGGAGGGGAACGGTTCGCTGACGACGATCGTCTCGGCCGACTCGCCCGGCTTCAGGTTCGGGAAGACCTGATCCCTTAGCGACCACTCGCTCTCCGGGGCCAGTCGGAACATGGCGATCCGCTGACCGCTCGGCAACTCGATGTAGGAATGGTCGACCGCCGCGCTCGACTCCCGGACGAATGAAGGGTCCAGGGGAGTCAGCGCGGATCCCGGAGCGATTGGTGAGCTCGAGTGTCAGCACCAGAGAGTCCGGACTCTCGCGCTGTTCACCCGTCGCACCCTCCAGGCGGTTGAGCTCGACCGCGGCGATGGATGATGGATCGCGGAGTTACCTCCAGGTCTCCAAGACGTACGGGCTTGCCCAGCCTGGTCAAGTTCGCCACGGGGATCGGCGGGGGTGACTCGAATATCGCCGAAGGCTCACCGGGGCCTGGTTGATGCTCGGTGGCCGACGACGAGAGATCCGGGACCGCCGCCATGGAAGGAATGCCCCTTCGAGCCAGTCCCCGCCCGGTCCAGAGCATCCAGGCCAGGGCGAGCGTCACCGCGCTGGCGTAGCTGGCCGTGAGGAGGAGGGGCCAATTGATCCGGGGCTCCTCGTCGCTCGGGACGGGCTCCGGCTTTTTCGATGATCCCACGGGGCGCTCGGGGGGCGTTGCCTGGGCCGGGGCATCGGGAGAGGGCGAGAAACGGATGCCGAGATTCAGGTCATTCTCGAGCGAGGATGGGAGTGCTGGCTGCGAGAATCCTTCACCGGCGTCGATGGCATGTTTTTGCGTGACGCCGTGGGGACCTGCGGTCGAGTCGGGCGGTGTGGCGTCGGGCGGCCGCCGCTCGGTTCGCTTCGAGGCGTCTGGCGAGGTCGTCCCCGGCTCGACATCGGGGGCGACTTCCAGGAAGGGATCGGGGCAGCTCAGTCCGAGCAGGACATTGAGGTCGTCCGAGCTGGAAGGTACCGGGCTTCCGGCCTTTGGTTCACCCTCGGGGGACGCTCCGACCCGGCAGCGGCGGCGCCGCTTCTTCACCGGAATGACTCGGGGGATCGGGACAAGGCGTGTAGGGTGTTGCGCCGAAAGTGTTCGCGGTCATTGGGGAACCACGGAGTGGGACGACATCCAGGTCGCCGGGCCCGACCGCGGCGGCAAGGAGTTCGGTTGCATACGTTCAATCAATGTACCTCAGGACTGGTCCGGGGCACGAGCCCACGGTTCCGGAACCTTACGGTGCCGTGCTGCCGGATTTCAACGCTTGCATCGGAACCATACCGTCGTACCCGCACCGGCCGTGAGATGGCGGGCCGCATCGCCATTGACGACCGCGATCTCGATCCAGCCCGAGCTCCCCGCCAGGGCCATCAACGAGCCCGTGGGCTTCGCGCCGTAGGTGCGCGACAGTCCGTCGATCCGTTCGCCGGCGATCTCGACGGTCCACTCCTCGGCGGGATGCTCCGAGAGATGGCTCGCGTTCACGTTGGTGATCAGGTTGCCGAAGTTGTCGCGGAAAATCACCTCGCCCACGAAGTTGGCGTCGTCGGGTGTCGGGTTGAAGTTCCGAACGGTGACGAACCGTTCGACCTGTGGCCCGAGGAGGGTGGGATCACCGCCCCGGACCAGGTAGGCTGCCGCGGGTGCCAGGATGTCCCGGCCGTGGAACGTGTCGGACACGACCGGCCGGCGGATTGAGGGGCTGGAGATTTCCCAGATCCCCTGCGTGGCATGGCCGCGGGTCACGCCCGAGATCAGGCCGTTATCGGGGAGCACGAACCACTGGTCTGCGAGCCTGGTCGCGATCAGACGCCGATCCGTGCCGACCCCCGGATCGATCACCACGAGGTGGACCGTGCCGGCGGGGAAAGAGTCGACGATGCAGGCGAGCACGAAGGCCCCTTCGAGGATATTCTGGGGGGCGATCGTGTGACACACGTCGACGAGCTGGATTCCCGGGGCCAGCCCGAGCAGGACGCCTTTCATCGCGGCGACGTAGGGACCGCCGATCCCGAAGTCGGTAGTCAGGGTCACGATACCGGTTGCCACGAGCACTCCTCCTCGTCCTTACGGACATCGTCGCTCGGCCCGACCGAGTTTCCTCGTGGATCACGTACGGCCTCGAGACGCCTCGAACGTTGCCGCGATCCGCGAGGTGATCCCACCGCGGGGATTGAACTGGCCCACCACTTTCATTCGCACCGGGCGGCAGGAGGCCACCAGGTCGTCGAGGATGGTGTTCACCACATGCTCATAGAAGATCCCGCGATCGCGGAAACCGACCAGGTAGAGTTTCAGGCTCTTGAGCTCCAGGCATTCGGTCGCCCGGAACGTACGTGATCACGATCGTGCCGAAATCGGGCTGTCCGGTCTTGGGGCAGACCGCGGTGAACTCGGGGCAAGTGATCTCGATCTCGTACTCCCGATTCGGGAACTGGTTGGGGAACGTCTCCACCGCGGCGGGCATGGCAAGTCCTCGGGATCAGGGCCGGTCCGCTGATCGATATCCCATCGATCCCGGCACGGATCGGCGCCTCGTTTCTCGACCATTGATTGTATCCGAAACCGCCGAGGATTCGAAAGTTCGTGAGAGGATCGGAGATCTCGCTCATAGCGGAATCGCCGCGGCGCGAGGGGAATTCGCCATCAGCGAGAAAACGGCCTGTGCGGGGCTTGTTCGGGCGTCAATAATGCAAGATCGAGGCGGACGCGTCGACGGAAGGCGGCAGCCGTGGATGGCGTGGTCATCGACGGCAGCGGTCGTCCCGCGGTCCCCATCCCCGGTCGTCGCGATCCGCTTCGAGTCTCGCCCGGTCGATCAGGTGTGGTCCTTCACCGCGAGAGGAGTCTTCCGATGTCACAAGGCCCACGGCCTCGCCTCCGGCTGGAGGATGTGGATGGAGTGTTGGTTGCCAGTTTCGTGGACACGAAAATTGTCAACGAGGACCAGATCCAGGAGGTCGGCGACGAACTGTACGCCCTGGTTGAAGATGAATCCAGGAAGAACATCCTGCTGAACTTCGGGAACGTGCAGTACTGCTCATCGACGGTCCTCGGCAAGCTGGTGAGCCTCAAGCGGAAGGTCGAGAAGGCCAAGGGCAAACTGAAGCTCTGCTGCATCCACCCGGACCTGCTGGTCCCCTTCAAGCTGACCGGGCTCGACAAGGTCTTCGAGATCTACAAGGAAGAACAGGCCGCGATCGACAAGTTCTGATCGCGCGCGGTTCGGCTGCCGCCGCGGACACGGTCGCCCAGTCACTCCGGATCGCGGAGCGCCGGGTAGAATTGGACCCAGACGTTGTCGTTGCTGGCGTGCTGGAGATGGCAAGCGTAGCAGTCCTTGTCGGCGTGCACGGAGGCCGGCTTCACGGGTTTGTCGTTCCCTCGCACCTCGAAGGAGTAGTACGCCCAGGGCACTCCGCCACCGGGCCGGCCGGCGTCCTTGACCGCCACCGAGAGCCCGACGCGCTGGCCTTCGACCTGGCCGCCGGAGAGGATTCCCTTGGCGTCCCTCGTCTCGGCGCGGAAGATTTCGAGCACGAGCAAGGTCGGATCGGGGAACTTGCCCGTCTTGCGAAACGCGTCGTACGACTCCGGGTTGATGTAGATGTGGTGGAACTGATCTTCCGGCCGGGCCTTGCGCACCTCGGCGGCGGCGCCGCCGCAGGGTCGGCCGCGGGTCTGTATTGGGGCGAGAGATTCGCCCCCACGAAGATCCAGGTGCGATAGCCGGCCGGTAACTCGAGCTTGCCGTCGCCGGTGTAGCGTGGCCGGGTCGGATTCACAGGGGCAGACTCCTGCGAATGCCCAGGCGACGGCGATGCCCGCCAATACCACGAGAGAAAGCCCAATTCGCGCCGGAACTGTCGCCATGAGGGTCCCCTTTGAGCGAAGCTTGAATGGGTACCGATCGTGCGTTCGATGAAGCATAACGCGAGGTCGCATAACCGATCAGCTCGTCGGGAAGGGGATCGGGAGGCGGAGTCACGTTCAGCTCGCTGCGTCCCGATCGACACTCCGCAAGAAGTTGACGAATCTCGGACGATGCCGGTCCTGGTAGAATCAGATCTCGGCCCCGGTGGTGACGAGCCCTCATCGGACCTGTCGCGCGGCAATCCGAGGATCATCGTCCCAGCGGCTTTTCCCGGTGGGCCCTTGATTCCCGATCGCTTTCTGGTAAGTCTGATGGTAACGTAGGGTCCTCGCCTCGGTGGGTTCTTTCATGCAATCCGGTGCTCCGCCAGTGAGACCCGCGTGCGGGACCGGCCTCTAAAATCATCATTCGCCTCGGTGCGGTTCCCGTCCCCGACAGGAGTTTCCCGATGTCGCAAGGCCCTCGTCGTCTCCTCCGTCTGGAAAGTGTTGATGGGGTGACGGTCGTCAGCTTCGTCGATTCGAAGATCGTGACCGAAGAGCAGATCCAGGAAGTTGGCGACCAGCTCTACAGCCTCGTCGAGGATGAGGGCCACAAGAGCCTCTTGCTGAACTTCGGCAACGTCCAGTACCTCTCTTGCGCCGCCCTGGGCAAGCTGATCAACCTCAAGAAGAAAGTCGCGGCCGTGAAGGGCAAGCTGAAGCTCTGCTGCATTCACCCCGATCTGCTCGAGGTCTTCCGGATCACCCGGCTCGACCAGGTCTTCGAGATCTACGCCGAGGAGCAGGCGGCGCTCGACAAGTTCTGAGCGCGGCCAACTGCGACCTCTCATCCTCGTCCCGGATGCGAACCTGACCCTCATCGACTTGGCGGTCCAGCGCCCTTGCGGGCAAGGACCGTCAATTTTTTTGGGGACGGGGATTCGCACCGTGCCCCGCTTCGTCCTGGGCCGCGAGGTCGTGCGACGGCCTTTCCTCGGTCGCTTACCGAAGCCTGCGCTTTCCATGAGCGAGACCCCCACGACACCGATGATGCAGCAGTATCGCGAGCTCAAGGCCCGCGATCCCGATGCCCTCTTGCTCTTCCGGATGGGCGACTTCTACGAGATGTTCGGCGAGGACGCCGAGCGCGCCTCGCGCCTTGCTCGGGCTCGCCCTGACGACCCGCGATCGCGACAAGGGAGACCAGGCCGTGCCGATGGCCGGGTTCCCCCACCCCGCCCTCGAATCCTACCTGGCCAAGATCGTCCAGGCGGGCCTGCGGGCGGCCGTCTGCGAGCAGGTCGAAGACCCGCAAGCTGGCCAAGGGGCTGGTCAAGCGCGACGTCGTCCGGGTCGTCACGCCCGGGACGCTGACCGACGAGGCCCTGCTCGACCCCAAGACGGCCAACTACCTGGCGGCGGTCGTCGAGTCGGGGAACAAGCTCGGCCTGGCCTGGGTCGAGCTCTCGACGGGCCGGTTCTCGCTCTCCGGCGTGCTCCGGACCGAGCTGGCCGACGAGATCGCCCGGCTCAACCCGGCCGAGACCTTGATCTCGGAGCTCAGCCTCGACGCCCCCTGGCTGCGCGGCGCTCCGCGGCCACGCCGGGCTGGCCGTCACGGTCCGGCCGTCCTGGGACTTCCAGCCCGAGCAGGCGCGGAAGACCCTCTTCGAACACTTCGGCACGACCACGCTCGACGGCTTCGGCGTCGACGATCGGGCCCTCGAGGTCCAGGCCGCGGGGGCCCTGATCGCCTACCTCCGCGAGACCCAGAAGTCGTCGCTCGGCCACATCACCCGCCTCACCCCTTATCGCCGGGCCGACACCCTGGCCCTCGACGAGATGACCCGGCGCAGCCTCGAGCTGACGCGCACGCTCCGCGAGGGCAAGCGCGAGGGCTCGCTGCTCCACGTCATCGACCGCACGGTCACGCCGATGGGGGCCCGGCTCCTCGCCGAGTGGCTGACCTCGCCGCTGACCTCGCCCGAGCTGATCGCGGAGCGGCTCGGACGCGGTCGACGAGCTGGTCCGCGACGCCGGCCTGCGCGGCGACCTCCGCGAGCTCGCTCGGCGAGGCGTACGACCTGGAGCGGCTGGCGGCGCGGGTCGGCACCGGCCGGGCCACCCCGCGCGACCTCGTGGCCCTGGCCCGGACGCTGGCGCTCCTGCCGAGGATCAAGGCGCGGCTCACCGCCCGGCGATCGAAGCGGCTGACCGAGCTCGAGGCCGCCCTCGAGCTCTGCCCCGAGGTCCGCGCGGCGATCGAGGCCGCCCTGGTCGACGACCCGCCGCTGGCGGTCAAGGAAGGGGGCCTGATCCGCGACGGGCTACCATCCCGAGCTCGACGAGCTGCGGGCGGTCGCCAAGGGCGGCAAGTCGTGGATCGCCAAGTTCCAGGCCGAGCAGATCCGCCGCACCGGGATCCCGAGCCTCAAGGTCGGGTTCAACAAGGTCTTCGGCTACTACATCGAGATCACGCACGCCCAGGCCCAGCGGAGCGAGATCCCGGCCGACTACATCCGCAAGCAGACGGTCAAGAACGCCGAGCGCTACATCACGCCCGAGCTCAAGGAGTACGAGGACAAGGTCCTCCGCGCCGAGGACCGCGCCTGCGAGCTGGAATACGAGCTCTTCACGACCCTCCGCGACCGCGTCTCGGCCGAGGCCCCGCGGCTGATCCAGGCCGGCGCGGTGCTCGCCCAGCTCGACGTCCTGGCCGCGCTGGCCGAGCTGGCGGTCCGGCAGGGCTACTGCCGGCCCGAGATCGTCGCCGAGCCGGTGCTTCGAGGTCGAGGCGGGCCGGCATCCGGTGCTCGACGCGATCCTGCCCCCCGGCGACTTCGTGCCCAACGACACCCGGCTGGGGCCCGACGACGGCACGATCCTGCTGATCACCGGCCCGAACATGGCGGGCAAGAGCACGTACATCCGCCAGGTCGCCCTGATCGCGATCCTGGCCCAGATCGGCAGCTTCGTCCCGGCGAAGCGAGCCCGCGATCGGCGTCGTCGACCGGCTCTTCGCCCGCGTCGGCGCGACCGACGAGCTGAGCCGCGGCCAGAGCACGTTCATGGTCGAGATGACCGAGACCGCGAACATCCTGCAACAACGCGACCGCCGCGCAGCCTGGTGATCCTCGACGAGATCGGCCGCGGCACCAGCACCTTCGACGGCATCTCGCTGGCCTGGGCGATCACCGAGCACATCCACGACGCGATCGGCTGCCGGACCCTGTTCGCCACCCACTACCACGAGCTCGTCGAGCTCGAGAAGACCAAGCCCCGGCTCCGCAACGCCAACGTGGCGGTGCGCGAGAGCCAGGGCGAGATCGTCTTCCTGCACCGGATCGTCCCCGGCGGCGCCGACCAGAGCTACGGCATCCACGTCGCCCGGCTGGCCGGCGTGCCGGCCCCGGTGCTCGACCGCGCCCGCGAGATCCTCGCCTTCCTCGAGAAGCAGCACGGCCCCGACCCCGGCCTGCCCGAGGGCCCGATCCGCCGCAAGGTCAAGACCGGACGGGCCCTCACCGGGAGCCTCTTCGCCGCCCTGCCCGACCCGCTCCTCGAGGAGCTGCGGCGGGTCGATCTTGCGACCTTGAGCGCGGCGCAGGCGATCGAGCTGGTGAAGAGATTACGCGAACTGGCGTGACGATTCCGCGAGACCCTCGCCGCCCCCGGGGCAGAGGGGAGCGAAGCGGAACGTGCCCCGGGAGGGCCGGCGCCATCGACCGGCCGGGCCGTTCGCGATGAGTCACGTACAGTGGATTACTCTTGAACCTCCGCCAGGGTGTGGCCGGCGTGCAAGGTGATCCAGGCGGTGGGCACGAGGACGAGCAGGAACCCCGCGAGGGTCGAGGGCGTCAGCACGCGTCCCTCGATGGCCATGTCGAAGCCCATGGCGAAGACGACCTGGCTGAGGCTCAGGACCGAGATCCTCGCGGGGGGGCCGGACGCGAAGGCCTTGGTGATGAGGACCTGTCCGATCGTCCCGGTCAGCCCGACGCCCAGGAGCATGACGACCGTCTTCGTGTCGATCATGCGCCGTGGATCCGATCGGGTGGCCGACGCCGATCCAGAAGGCTCACGACGAGGGTTGCCAGTCCGGAGAAATGAGCCACGACCGCCGGGGCGTCGACCTCGCGGAGCCGGTGCAGGCCGAGCATGGCGATCGCCGTCGTGAACGACCCGATCAGTGCGACAATGACCGCGACATCGCCGCGTCCCGAGAGATAGGGGCGCTGGATGAGAGCGACACCGATGACCCCGCTGATCACGCAGGCCAGGTCGAGGCCGATCTCGCCATGGCGCCAATGCCGGATCGAGAGGGCCACGATCCAGAGGGGATAGGTGTTGGTCAGGGTCAGGACGTCGGCCACCGGGAGGCGAGTGAGTGCGTAGAACGAGCAGACCAGACTGATCGTGCCGGCCACGCTCCGTACCCAGAGAGTCCGCGGTTTCCAGAGGACCAGGGGGGCCCCGCCCGTCCAGGCGAGCCCCACCGAGAACACGAACGTGCAGAAGATCCGGATCAGGGCGAGGAGCAGCCAGTCGCACCGCGGGCCGACCGAATGGGCCAGCGAGCCCATCGCGGCGAAGCAGAAGGCCGCGGTGATCATCCACGCGGCGGGGAGGCGACTCTTCCACTCAGCCACCATCGGCGTTCCCGGTTGTCCTTTCGTCGTCTCTCCCGCGAGGGACCGACCCTGACGCCGTCCCGCCGGAAAGAAAGATTCCCGCTCGCTTCGGCCAGGTGCGTCGGATAATCTGGGACAACCGGGTTCAGCCCGCGAAGTCTATCACCGGTCGATCAAACCCCACCGGCTCGACGAGGACCTTGTCACGATGCTTTACTCTTGCGGCGTGGTCGCGTTGCTCTTGCCCATACTGGCACAAATACCCCCGCAAGTCGACAGCTTACAGACCGTCGCCGAGCGAAGCGGCTACCGCGCGACGGCTCGCCACGGGGACGTCGTGGCCCTCTGCAAGGAGCTGTCGAGGAAATACCCCGACGCACATTACGGCGAGCTGGGCACTCTCGGCCGAGGGACGCCCCCTGCCGCTGCTGATCCTGGCCGATCCCCCGGTCCGCTCGCCGGAAGAGGCGGCCCGGTCCGGCAAGCTGATCGCGCTGGCGATCGGCAACATCCACGCCGGCGAAGTTTGCGGCAAGGAGGCCCTGCCGATGCTCGCCCGGGAGATCCTGGGCACGCCGCATCACCCCTTGCTCAAGGACCTGATCATCGCCCTGGCGCCGATCTACAACGCCGACGGCAACGAGCGGGTCTCGAAACAGAATCGGCCCGGCCAGAACGGCCCCGAGGAGGGCATGGGCCAGAGGGCCAATGCGCGCGGCCTCGACCTGAACCGCGACTTCATCAAGCTCGAGGCCCCGGAGACCAGGGCCCTCGTCAGGTTCTTCAACACCTGGAAGCCGCACCTGTTCATCGATACGCACACGACCAACGGCTCGCATCACCGCTACATCATCACTTACGAAGGGCCGAAGAATCCCGCGGGCGACCCGAAGATCATCGCCTTCCAGCGGTCGAAGTTCTTCCCCGCGGTCACGGCCGGGTTCGAGAAGGCGACCGGTCAGCAGGCGTACTACTACGGCAACTTCAATCGCGACCACACGAAGTGGACGACCTACCCGGCCGAGGGCCGTTACGGCACGACCTATTTCGGGCTCAGGAACCGTCTCTCCGTTCTTTCCGAGGCGTATTCCTACGCGCCGTTCAAGGACCGGGTCCTGGCCACCCGCGACTTCGTCCGCGAGTGCCTGACCCAGGCGGCCGCGCACAAGGCCGAGATCCTCCAGTTGCTCGGCGATGCCGAACGGGCCGTCGTGAAGGCCGGACAGTCGCCGGGAGACACCGATCGGGTGGCCATCCGATCCGAGGCCCGGCCCCTGGCGGGCACCGAGCCGATCCTCGGCTACGAGGAGCGTGAGGAGGACGGCCGGCGGGTCAGGACGGAGAAGCCCAAGGACTACCCCGCGCAGCTCATGCACGACTTCGCGGCGACCGAGACCGTGGTCCGCCCCTTTGCCTACCTCTTCCCGGCCTCGCTTCGGCGAAGTCGCTCGCCACGCTCCAGCGCCACGGCATCGACGTGCAGGAGCTGCGGGAGGACATCGAGCTGGACCTGGAGGTTTACGGGGTCGAGGAGGTGGGCAAGCAGAAGTCCCGGGGCTGGGACCGGCACGACCTCGCCGAGTTCCGCGTCAAGCCCCGCACCGAGATCGCGGCGCGTGCCGGCCGGCACGCTGATGGTGAAGACGGCCCAGCCGCTGGGCAACCTCGCGGTCTACCTGCTCGAGCCGCGCTCCGAGGACGGCCTGGCCGCGTGGAAGTTCTTCGACGGGAAGGTCAAGGCGGGGAGCGATTTCCCGGTCGTGCGGCTGCCCCAGCCGACGCCGATCACCATCGACCGCCGCCGAGGCGCTGGCCGAAGACCGCAAGCGTGACCTGCCGATCACCTTCGACATGGCCCGGGGCGGTTTCCGCGGGGCCGGCGGGAGCTTCTCGGGCTCGCCGGTCTCGGCCACATGGCTCGACGGCGAGCACTGGCTGCAGATCCGCGAGGGGAAGCTCTACAAGGTGGATGCCAGGACCGGCCGCTCCCGACCGTTCGTCGACGCGGCCGCCCTGGCGAAGGGCCTGAAGCGCCTGCCCGGCCTCGACGGCTCGACCGCCGACTCGATCGCGCGGGGGCTCTTCTTCGACATGGACCCCGCGCACAAGGGATTCCTGTTCAAGCACGACCACGATCTTTATTACGCCACGTTTGACGGCACGACGGCGGTCCGACTCACCAATCATCCCGGCGAAGAGCAGTATGCCCAGTTCAGCCCGGACGGCCGGTCGGTGGCCTTCATCCGCGACTTCGACCTGTACGTCGTCGACATCGCGGCACCGGCGGAGCGGGCCCTCACGTCCGGGGGGACCGAGACCCTGCGGCACGCCATCGCCGACTGGGTCTACTTCGAGGAGATCTTCAATCGCCGCTGGCCGGCATTCTGGTGGAGTCCCGACTCGAAGAAGATCGCGTTCATGGAATTCGACGACGCGGGCGTGGGCACGCTCACGATGCTCGACGACACCAGGAGTCCCCGCAAGGTCGAGCAGAACAAGTATCCCCGCTCGGGCGAGCCGAACCCGAAGGTCCGCCTCGGGATCGTCGAACGCCGGCGGCGGGCCGGTGCGGTGGGCCGATCTGTACGGCTATTCGTCCGACGCCTTCCTGATCAGCCACGTCGGCTGGTGGCCCGACAGCTCCGCGGCCTATGGCTACGTCCAGGATCGGACCCAGACGTGGCTCGACCTGGTCAAGATTGCCGCGGAAGATCCCAGCCCGAAGGCCCAACGCCTGTTCCGCGACCGCACCAAGGCCTGGATCGCCGACCAGGAGCCGATCACCTTCCTGAAGGATGGCTCGTTCCTCTGGCCCAGCGAGCGGGACGGCTGGAAGCACCTGTACCACTACGCGGCCGACGGGACGCTCAAGGGCCGGGTGACCGCGGGAGAGTGGGAAGTCCGCTCGATCGCCCACGTCGATCCTGAATCGGGCTGGATCTACTTCACGGCAACTCGCGACAACCCGATGGCGACGAACCTCTACCGGGTGAAGCCGGGTGGACCGATCGAGCGGCTCACGCAGGGGGCGGGCAGCCACCAGGTGAGCCTGAGTCCCGACGGCCAGCTTTACTTGGCGACCTGGTCGGATCTCAGGACCCCGTCGCAGGTCAAGTTATACTCGGCGACGGGCACGCTCGTGCGGACGGTCGACACCAACCCCGTGCACAAGCTCAAGGAGTATCGATTCGGGCCGCGAGAGCGCGTCCAGATCCCCACCAAGGATGGCTTCTCGCTCGAGGCGGAGCTGATCTTGCCGCCGGACCTCGACCCGTCGCGGAAGTACCCGGTCTGGTTCATGACTTACGGCGGACCGCACACGCCGATGATCAGCGACGGCTGGTTCGGCGGGCGGCTCTGGGACCAGGCCCTGGCGAGCGAGGGGTTCATCGTCTTCCACCTCGATCCGCGCAGCGCCAGCGGCAAGGGGGCCGTCTCGGCCTGGAAGGCCTACAAGAAGCTCGGAGTGCAGGAGCTCGAGGACATCAAGGAAGGGATCGCCTGGCTCAAACAGAAGCCCTTCGTCGATGGCAGTCGCATCGGCATGAGCGGCCACAGCTACGGCGGCTTCATGACCTCCTATGCCATGACCCACAGCGACCTGTTCGCCGCGGGAATCGCCGGCGCTCCGGTGACCGACTGGAGAGATTACGACTCGATCTACACCGAGAGATTCATGGGGCTGCCCCAGGATAACCCCGAGGGCTACGATGCCACCTCGGTCGTCAAGGCCGCCCGCAACCTCCACGGCAAGCTGCTGATCATCCATGGCGAGATTGACGACAACGTCTCGGTCCGCAATACGATGCGGTTGGTCGAGGCGCTGCAGGCCGCGAACAAGGACTTCGAGCTGATGATCTATCCCGGCTCGCGGCATGGCATCTTCGGCCCGCACTACAACCGGCTCCAGATCGATTTCATCCGTCGGACATTGGGAGCCGGGACGGCTTCACGTCGCCCGAAGGTCGGCGAGGGGAACACGGCGAGTCGCGAAATCGCGGGTGTCCGAGCCCGAGAATGAGCGAATGCCCGCGATCGGTGACGCCGGGGTGGTCGAGCTGGGTCCGAGGCAATCAAAAAACGGTTTATCAACCCAGAGAAAAGCGTTGATTATTTGAGGAGAACAAGTGTATGAAGTAGAGAGGCATCGCTGACGAGGGGAATGGATGGTGTTCAGATTCTTCAGGTTGCGGCTCGTTAAGGGTCTGGTTTGGCCGTTCGAGAGGGGAGCCGGCCCCGAACGAGCGTCTGAGTGCGGCCTTCTTGAACGGTGATTGAATCCTGATTCAAGACTCGACGATGCCAGGTGACGATGCCGCGGCGGCCTCTTGCCTGGGCTTGCAGGTTCTCGACACGCGAAACCACCCTGATGGTGTCGCCGAAGCCGATCGGCAGCATGAAACCTCCATTCCAGGATCGCCAGGAACGCCAGAGTATCAATCCTCGGAGCATGCGTGATCAAACCGGTCGCGATGGCCAGACCAAGGATTCCATGGGCTACCGGTCGTCCGAACGGCCCGTTCTTCGACAACTCATGATTGCTGTGGAGCGGGTTGAAGTCTCCCGAGAGTCCGGCGAAGAGGACCACGTCTGTCTCCGTCACGGTCCTGGCGGGGCTCTCCCATTCGTCGCCGAGGACCAGGTCATCGAAAACCAGAACTTCGAAAGCGTGTCGCGTCACGGAGGGCTGGCCTATGAGCGTAGAATAGATCGATCCTGGTGGAAATCGGGCGGGGTGTGACCGGCGCGGTTGACGAAGATCCGTCGGATTCTTGCTGGTCGCCGGTGATTCGTCAAGACCTGTGATTGATTAACGCGCTTTTCTAGACCACAATGTTGACGTTCGCATTTCCGACGTGATCGGGCCTGCCGATTCGGGTCGCCGACCAAGCCGACCCGGCGGGTCTCCGGATGCGTCGCGGCGAAACGTGGCTCAGCGAAGAAGAGGAGAATGGCGATGCCTCGGCCTTATCGTTTCGTGATCGCGGATGACGAGAAACCCGTCGCCGCCGGATTGCAGGGTCAGTTGGAATCACTGGGCTACGATGTGGTGGCCGTGGTGAACGATGGTCAGCGTGCCGTCGAGATGTGCCGGCGGGCACTCCCCGATGCGGTCTTCCTCGATATCGAGATGCCCGGTATGGATGGGCTCGCGGCCGCACGGCAGATCGCCGAGGATCCGGGAACTCCCGTGATCATCTTGACCGCGCACGGGCATCCTAACCTGATCGACCAGGCCGTCGAGGACGGAGTGGTTTCGTACCTCCTCAAGCCCGTGACGAACCCCGGCCTGCACGCGGCGATCGAGATCGCCGTGGCCCGGGCACGCGAGATCCAGGTCCTCCAGGAGAACGTCGATCATCTCAAGATGACGCTCCGGGAACGGAAGCTCATCGAGCGTGCCAAAGGCATCCTCATGTCGCGCCGCCATCTCAACGAGAACGAGGCATTCCGGCTCCTGCAGCGGCAGAGCCAGGACCGCAGGATCCCCATGGCCAAGCTCGCCGAGTCGATCATCCAGACCGACGAACTCCTCGAGGCTCCGAGCCAGGCCGGGGGCAACCTGATCAGCCCCCCGCCCCGGCCGATCCGCCGTCAGCAAACCGAGACGCCCGCTTCCGAATAATGTTTGACGCCACATCCCTGGTTCGTTAGGCTACCCGGTCGACAGCCCTTGGGCGATCGCCAGCATGATGACCCGGGTCCCACTCGTCCAAGGCCCTGTTCTATGTCGTTATCGGTTGGGAACAAGGAAGGTCCGGGCAGTCTCTTCTCACCATGGTCTCGGTAACTCCTGTCCGGTCCCACGCCTCAACGGCTCTCTCCGGGAGCCGTCTCCCAAAGGATCTGTTCGGCCACCCCATCGTCGTCGATTCGCCCAGTCAAGCCGATCAAAGTGGGAGCCAGGATTCCGATGCGTACCTTCGGCACAGCAATCCCGCGTTTCGAAGTCGGGAAGAATCATCAAGAACTCGCCCAGTTCATCGAGGGCCATGTGAACCGAGTGGCGAATGGAAGGATCCGCGATCTGCACGTCGTCTATTCCGACGAGCGGATCATCCTTCAGGGGCGATCTCGCACCTATCACGCGAAACAACTGGCTCATCAGGCCGTACTCGATCTGACCGACGGATATCCCCCTCCTGGCCAATCAGATCGTCGTCTCCTGAGTCTGAGGATCGCAGGGCACTGATCCTGCCGTGACCGACGACTGATCCTTCGGCGAGTCCGAAGCGTCGGGCACGAGGCCGCCAATCGCTTCTTCGTCGCATTTCACCCGAAAGGCTCGCGAGCCTGTCATGGATGTGTCTCACGATCCCAGCGACCATCGCGCGGCGACTCCGGCGTGCGAGCAGGTCTCGATCAATCAGGGAGAGCTTCGCTCCCTGCTCTCCAGCCTGAGCCACGAACTCTGCCGCCCCCTGGTATCGATGCGTGCGGGATTTGATCTCCTCCTGGGAGACGCCTCCGGTACGGTCTCTTCCGAACAGCGAGTTCATCTCCTGACCATGGTCTCGCTCTGCGACGATCTGCTCCGACTCACCCGCGGATATCTCGACTACGCCGCGCTGGTCGAGGGATGTCGGGGGCCGTGTCTCGGCACGTTCTCGCTCGGTGCGATCGTCCGCGAGATCGATCGCCAGTTCGCTCTGGTCGCCGCGGCGACATGGGCTTGGGTGGGCCCTCGAGGTTTCCGATGACGAGGTCTCGGTCGTCACCGACGCCTCGCTCTGCCAGCAGATCTTCGGCAACCTGGTCTCCAATGCGATGAAGTACACGCCTCGAGGGGGAACGGTCCGGGTCGAGTGCAAGGTCCGTCATCACCGCTGGTACGTCGCGGTGATCGACGATGGTCCGGGAATTCCCGTCCGATTCGCTGCGAGAAAGTCTTCGAGCCGTTCTTTCGCCTCTCGCGAGACGAGCACTCGAGGATCGAGGGCAACGGCCTCGGGCTCTCCATCTGCCGCGAGTTGACCGAGCGACTCGGCGGTCGGATCGTACTGGACTCGACCCCCGGGGCCGGTACGACGGTCGAGGTGAGCTTCCCCCTGGCCTCGCCCGCGACACCCCAGGTCAGCCGTGCCCCGGCCGCCAAGTCCAAGCCCCGACGTCCCCAGGGCACGGCGGAGAATCGTCTGATTCCGGGTTGAGGCCGAAGCTCGGTCGGCAGAGAGTCCGCCGGTCAGGGCCGGGCGACGCCCGAGACCGTGAAGCGTACCACGGTGCCCCTGCCCGGCTCACTCTCGATGAGCGCGAATCCGCGATGGCGTCGCCAGATGCTCCTGGCGATCGTCAGGCCGATACCCCGATGCCCGGGTTTGGTCGTGAAAAACGGATCCGCCGCCCGTTCCAGGACCTCGGCGGAGAGACCGGTTCCGTCGTCCCGGACCTCGACCACGATCCGGCCGTCGGGTTCCACGAAGGTCCGAACCGTGATGGTCCCCGACCCGCGCGCGAGCGACTCCGTCGCGTTGTCGATCAAAGCTTTGAGCATGGATCTGAGCGCTCGCGGTTGTCCCCGGATCGCCGGCACCGGCGCCGTGTCGGTGACGAGGCCGACACCGGGGCCGAGGTGCTCGCGCTCCATGACCGCGGCCTCGGAAACGAGCCGATCGAGATGAACCTCTTCCCAACCCTGGTCCGGGCGGGTCGGATCAATCATGATTGCTTCATGACTACAATCCATCATGCGCTGCATCACGAGCGCCGAGTCGAGTGCCGCCCCGATGATCGAGTCGATTGCCTGGTCGATCTCGGCCCGGACTTCCCCGGAAGAGCCGTAGAGTGTCCGGAGGATCTCAGCCTGACTCACGATCGTGCTCAAGGCGTTGACCACCTTGTGCCCGACCGCCGAGGAGAGGTGGCAGAACGACTCCTTCGGATCCAGGTTCTCCATCACCCCATCCCGGGGCCCGGCCGGGCCCTGTTGATTTACGGAGAAGACTTTCGAGAGCCGGTACGAGCGATGAGGCGACGCGAATGCCGCCCATGGCCTTGCCTTGGGACGCGAGCGACTCAGCGGATGATCCGCGCCTCGACCCAGTCCGCATGATCCTGCACGTCGCCCCGGTCGCCGAATTCGGTGATCAAGATGAGTAGCTTCGCGCCCGCGATGTCGACGTCGATCGGCTGGGGAGTGTCCCGTGCGGACAGGGACGGAGTGGTGAGCCGGCTCTTCCCGTCGACCATCACCCGGAAGACGACGCTGCCCAGCGGACCCGCCCGGTCGTCGACCCCGACGAGCGCCTGGAATCGCCGGTCCTCCGGCTTCAGTCGATAGGCCAGGAGTGTCCGGCTCTGGGTCCCCAGGCCGCGCTCGTAGTCATGCCCTGCGAGCTGGAAGCGATGACCGTCGACAGTGCGATCTGGCCTGTAAGGCCGCGTCGGCCCGAAGTAGGAAACGTACTGCTGTGCATCGGGCTGCTGCTCGGAAAGGTAGGCGACCGAAGGCGTTCGAGGATCGATGCGTACGAGGTCGCTGATCGGGAATCGGACCGGCTGGCCGAATCTCGTGACGCCGCTGAGTTGTCCCTTCTCGAGCTTGACGCCGGTCATGCCGAGCCGCGTGCCGTCCACGAGTAGCAGGTCCAGGAAGTCCCCCTGCGGACGTGGATAGTTGGTCGCCGCGGGGTCGAATCCCAGCGCCAGGACGCCCGTCCGATCGATCTCGACGACCTTCCCCTCGACCTGGAACTTGACGACGCGGTCCTCCAGACCGAGAAATGCCCCCGTCAATCGGTCGCCGTTGGCCATCCAGATGACGTCCGTCGACCTGGGCTCGCCCCGGACCTGTTCCCACAACGGGTCGAAATTCTCCCCCTCGTTCGGCGGCGTGAGCACGATCCCGAGGACCGCATCCGCGGGGATGGTGAGTTTGCCGAGTGCCGAGTGTGACTGCACTTCCAGCGCGGTGTCCGTCGTTGTGCCGACGATCACTCGCATCAGCCGGTCTCCCCCGGGAAGGAGCACATGAGACCCCTCCGAGACGGGAGGAGACGAGCGGAGCTCGCGGGTCAACTTGACCAGGGAGCGGAACGGCAGCTCCTCCTTCGCGTTCTCCTCGGAAGCGAGTATGACCCGATCCGGATGGATCGACACGATCCGCCCGGTGAGAGTCCGTCCGTCGACCTGCAACCCCGTGAAGACCGGTTCGGAAGGGACGGTAGGTTCCCCCGACCGCGCGGTACTCCCGGCGGCGATGCAGAGGACCGTGAAGAGGAGCGAGACTGATCTTACAGAGGGCATCGGAACCGGAACCTCCACCGCTCACCGCTGGAAGATGGGCAAGTAATTGTTCGGGATCTGGAGGATGATCAGGGCCATGGCCGTGCCGTATTCGTTGCAGATGCTGTCGGTCCAGTATCCCGCGGCCGATTGCCGCTTGACCAGCTCGTTGCGGATCGCGGGGTACCATCTCGTCCAGTCATCCCCGCCCCGGATCCACATCGCCTGGGCCGCGTAATAGTGCCCGTAAAAGTAGTGGCTGTAGCGGCTGCCCAGCTTGATCTCGCGCATGTATTGCTTCAGATACGAGACCCCGTCGCGGACCTCCTTGTTGTCGTACTCGCCGGCACTCTGCAGCGCGACGACCCCGGCCGCCGAGCGAGGGAAGGCGCTGGCGCCCCCCTGGAGCATGTAGCGGAATCCGCCGTCGGGGTTCTGCGACTGCTTGACGTAACGGATGCAGGCGTCGACGGTCTCCTTGGGGACGTACAATCCGGCGTTCCTGGCCGCCCGGAGGGCGTTGATCTGGCAGATCGTCACCGACAGGTCGGCGTCGCGGCGGAGCGGCTGGTATCGCCATCCGCCCTCGTTGTTCTGAGTGTCGATGATCAGCCGGACGGCCTTCTGGAGTTTCTCGCGGATCTCGGGCCGGTGTGTCATCCCGTAGGCTTCGGCCAGGAAGAGGGTGCCGAAACCGTGCGAGTACATCGGCCCGTGGGTCGACGAGGAGGCCACGGCGATGAAGCCCGACGGCGACGTGTTCTCCATGACGTAGGCCAGGGCCTTCTCGATCGGCCCGCCGTACGGCCCGCGGCCGGGGCTCGAGCCCCCCGCCATGAAGGCCAGGCCGGCCAGGCTGGTGACGGCGATATTGCCGCGGTACGTGCCGCTGCCGAACGAGCCGTCCGCGTTCTGCGAGCGGGCGAGCCAGCCCAGGCCCTTCTGGATGGCCTGGTCGGTCTCGGGGGTCATCATCTCCAGCGTCCCTTCCGGGACGTCGCCCCGCCGGCCTTCGCCGAAGGCGCCCACGGATTTCGATTTGTCCTTGTCGTCGGCGACCGCGGCACCCGCCCCGAGGGCCGGGATGGCGATCACCGCGACCAGGGATGTCAGGACTCGCCGCGCGGACCAGCCGAAGAATCGCGATTCCATGAGTCATTCTCCCCTGACGACCTTGCGCTTCGCGACGGACAGGTAATAACGCCGGATCAGGTCCTGCCTTGGTCTGGAGCGCGTCCTCCTTGAAGACGTTCTCCATCTCCTGCCGGAGCTCGGGCGGGAGGTGGCCCCAGATGTCCTTGCCCCCGGCCAGCGAGTGCCGATTGCTGGGCTTCTCGGGCTTGGAGTTGGGGGCGCTGCCGGCATTCGCTCCGGGCGTCTGGCCTTGCTGGCCGCCCGGCTTCTGCCCGGCCTGCTGCGTCTTCCGCATGGCCATGCCCGACTGGCCCCCGGACTGCTTCATCTGCTCGATCAGCGTCTCGATCTGCTTGACGATCTGCTTCTGCTTGCCCTGCGTGTCCTCGCTGGTGTCGGGCTTGCCGAGCCGTTCCTCGACGTCCCTCATCTGCTTGACGATCTGACCCAGGGGGCTTCCCCCCTGCTCTTGCCCGTGACCCTTTCTTCTTCCGCTTCTTGCCCGCGAATTCCTCGAGCCGCTCGTCGAGCTCCTTGTCCTTGCCCTGCAGTCCTGCGTCCTTGGGCCGGTCCTTGGACTTGTCCGCCCCCCCGGGACCCGGCTTGGGCGGCTCGGGATTGTCTCCCGGCTGCGGACGGCCCTGGGGACGTTCGGGGGCCGATCGGCTCGTCCTTGGTCTCGCCCAGCTTCTCCAGCAGTTCGTCGAGCTCCTTGTCCTTGGAGGACACGTCCCCCGAGCCCGGCTTGCTCGCCGACGGCTTTCCCGCCTGCGCCGGCCCGACTTTGGCCTTGGCCGGGTCGGACTTGTCCGCGGGACCGTCCTTCGCGGCCTTCGACTTGGCGTCAGCTTTCGAGCCCTTGTCGGCGTCCTTCGCTCCAGCCACCTGCACATCCTTCTCGGGCCCGGCGAGCTTCTCGATCAGCGAGTCGAGGGCGTCGTCCTTCGTCTTCCCCGGCTCCTGCGCCGATGCGGAAGCACACCAGGCGAGGGCCGCGATCAGGGCGAATCGAGAGCAGAAATCTCGGCCGACGGTCATGATCATTCCTCCCCATCGTCCCGTTTGGGTCGTGTCAGGTCGCGAGCGAGGTCGGCCAGTTCTCCCTGGTCGGTCGCCAGCCGCTCCACTTCCTTCTCCTGCTCGGGCGTGAATTTCGTGTTCCGCCGCCGCAACTCGTCGAACGACTCGGTGCGCTCGTTGATCTCCTGCTGGAGCGTCTTGAGCATCTTCAACTGGGCGGTCGCGGGGATGCCGTCGCCTCCGCCACCCCCGCCTCCGCCTCCACCACCTCCGCCGCCCTGCCCGCCCCCGTTCTTGGCGTCGTCGGCCTTGAGCGAGTCGATGAGCTGCTGGAACCGGTGGGCCGCGGCGCGGACGGCCTTCTGGGTCTCCTGGTCGGTCTTGAGGCCCTGGAGCCGGTCGGCCGCGGTCTCCATGTTCTCCGCCGCCCGCTTGAGGGTGAGCGAGAAGACCGGCGCACCCTCGAGCTGCTCGATCACGCCGCCGGTCTCTTCCTTGAGGCCCGACTGGATCTGGCCCAGCCCGCGGACCCCGGCCTTCTGGGCGATCGTCAGCTTGCCGTTGCTGTCGACCCTCAGCTTCTCGTAGGCGTCGAGGTCGGACACCATCTTGTTCTGGCGCTCGGCCAGCGACTTGAGCTGGTCGCCCATCCGGGCGAGCTGCTCCATGGCGAGCTGCTCCTCGGCCTCCTTGCGTGCCTGCTCGAGCTCGTCCTGGGCGTCATTCAGGTCGGCCAGGGCTTCCTCCTCCTGCTTGCCCGCCTCGTCGCCCTGGTCCTGGTCGAGCTGGTCCTGGGCCTTGCTCATCTTGCCGGCGGCATCGCTGCCGGCCTGCCCGGCCCGTTCGGCGTTCAGCTTGGCCAGCCGCTGGAGTTGCCGCTTGAGCTCCTGCTGGATCTCGGCCTGTTCCTTGGCCAGCTTCTTGAGCTGGTCGCGACGCTCTTTCGCGTCGGGGTTCTTCTGGGCCTCGCGGGTCTCCTTCAGGTTCTGGGCCTGCCGCTTGCGGAGCTCGCGCATCTCCGCCTCGGCCTTCTTCAGCTCCTTGACCAGGCGGGACAGCTCGCGCTCGCGGCGATTCTGGATGGCGTCGACGAGCTCGCGGAGCTCCTGTCGGGCCGTCTCCTGGCGCGACCGGGCCTGGCCCATCTGGTTCTTCTCGATCTGATCGGCGGCCTCTCCCATCTTGGCCCCGGTGCCCTGCTTCCGGCTCTTGTCCGCGGCCTCGCGCATCGCCGAGGCGGCCAGCGGATCCGACTCATCGAGCCGCTTCGCCAGCTCGTCCATGCGTTCGAGCAGGTTCTGCAGCCCCTTGGCGACGTCCGACTGGCGGGAGGCCAGGTTGCCCAGGTCGGCCTTCTGCTCGGGCGAGAGGGCGTCGGCCGGCTTGCCCATCAGGTCGGCCTTGGTCGCCGCGTCGGTCGCCTGCTTCATCGTCTCTTCCTGCTTCTTGAGCAGGTCCTGGGCATCCTTGACCACGCCCCGGTAGGTCTCGAACTCGCTCAGCCCGTCGAGCATCTTCTGGAGCTCGTCGGCGATCGCCTTCTGATTGACCTTGGCCTCGGCCAGCGATTGCTTGGCGTTGTCCAGGGGCGATCCGGCCTGCGCGGGCTTCGCCTGCTCGGCCTGCTCCCTGCGGCCTGGCATCGCCGGCCGCGTTCTGATCGGCCTTCTGGTCCGGGCGATCGCCGGCCCCCTTCTGGCGAGGCTTTGCCGCTGTCCGGCGTGGTCTGGCTTCTCGCCCGGATCCCTTGGCCTGCTTCCCCCTGCCCGGCCTTGCTTCTCCTCGAGCGGCCTGATCGGACTGGCCCGGTCGCCGGCTGCTCGCCGGCCTGCTTCGAGTCGGCCCGGTCCGAGGAACTGGCCGGGGCATCCGGCATCTGCTCCAGGCTCTTCCCGGCGCGGGTGAGTCCCTGCTCGGCCGGGCCCTGGTTCCGATCGCGCACCTGGTCGAGGCGTGCGAGCATGTCCTGCATCTGCTGCTGGGCTTCGGGGTTGGCGATCTTGAAGTTGCGGAGGTCGTCGAGCAGGCGGCGGATCTTCTCGTCGAGGCCGTCGTCGCGGTTGCTCATCCGGCTGCCCACCTGGCGCTGGATGAGGGCCGAGTTGTTGAGGTCGTCGCGCTGCGACTTGGGAAGCCGATCGGTCTTGGAGAGCGTGCGGACCGCCTCGTCGACCGGAGTGATGGCCTGCTTCTGCATGGCGAGGATCCGCGCGATCTCCTCGCGGAGCTCGCGGCGGGCGTCGTCGAATTGCCGCGCGGCATCTTCCTTGGAGACGACCCGCAGGCGGATCTCGCGGCTCTTGCCCAGGTTCGGGCCCTTGATCGAGTCGAGGTCGCGTGCATCGGCGTAGAAGGTGATGATCGAGCCGACGGCGAGCTTGAGCGGCGCGAGGTTCCACTCGTGGCCGATCTCCTGATGCTTGACCAGGGCCGGGCGGCCCGGGGCGGACTCGTCGGCGGGGGCCGACCAGAGGGGGATCGCCACGGCCTCGTGCGGCTCCGACTCGCCGGTGGAGAGCTTGTAGATCAGGCGGGACGAATGGAGTCCGAAGTCGTCGTCGAGCTCGATCCGGACGGGGACGGTGGCGTCGGCGGGGACGTCCCGGTCCGCCTTTCGGCTCGTCGATCACCACGCGCGGGGCCTCGTCCTTGAACATCCGGGCGTCGTAGCGGACGGCATCGCGGTTCTGGAAGCCCTCGGTGTCCTTGAGCGCGAACCAGAAGGTCACGTTGTCCTTGACCGGGAAGCTCGTCTGGAATGCCGTCCGGCCGGGGTTGAAGGCGATGGTCTCCTGGGAGGGCTGATCGCCCAGGTGCAGTCGGGCCGAGGCCAGAGGCTTGTTGGCCTGGGCTTCGAGCTCGATCCGGGTTCCCTCGAGGACGCGGAACGAGGTCAGGCCCGGCGCCAGCGATCTGCGGGGCGATGCCGGTATACGGCGGGGAGATCAGGCGGACCGTCGAGTCGATTGAGGGCGGGCGGCGGGACCACCTTGACCTCGACGTCGCGGATCGAACTGCGGTCGTCACCGCCGGCGACCGAGAAGCGGAACGGCTGGTTGACGGTCTCGAGCCGGCCGGTGAACTCGCCCCCCTCCGCGGCCCGGAGCGGTTCGACGATTTCTTCACCGTCGGCGAAGCTGTAGGTGGCCCTGGCCGAGTCCGGAATCTGGTCGCCGGGCTGGACCTTCACCGCGAGGGTGAACGAATCTCCGCGGGCGATCTTGAGCGTCGTCCCTTGCTCGGTCAGAGCGCCAGGTGGGTCTGCTGCGGCCAGCGGTCGCCGGCCCAGGGCACGAAGAGCCGCCGCAAGGCGAGCCGCGACGAGGCCGGCGCGGAGAACGCGATCAGCAACCCCATCGCCACGGCCGCCGAAGCGAGGCCGGCCGCCCGGAGGATCGGCCTGTACTCGATCGCCTCGCGGAAGTCGATCGATCGCGTCTCCTCGATCGCCTGCCGCACGGTCGCCGCGCGCAGCGCCGGCGAGCCGTATCGCTCGTCGTCCTTGGCCAGTCGGAGGAACTGGATCGTGCTCGCCAGGCGGTCGTTCAGGCCCGGCCACCGCTGCTCGATCTTCAGCGCGATGTCCAGGTCGGCGAACCGGACGACGAGGGGACGGAGCACGAGCCGGTATCCTACCCAGAGCGCCACCGCCGCCACGGCGACCAGGAGCGTCGAGGCGGACGAGGATGTCGAGCTGGAAGAGCCAGTCGGCCAGGCCGGCCACGATCACCAGCGGGACCACGGCCGCGATCATCCAGCTCAGGCCGTGGAAGACAAGGAGCCGCCGCACCTGACCACGCAGGGCGGAGATCCGTGACTCCAGGAGACGCTCGCTCATCGACCCCTCCCGGCCCAGAGACGCTGGACCTCGGCCGCGAAGTACCTCGAGAATCGAAGAAGACCCGGTCGTTCAGATCTGTGGGGGCGGTCGACGCCGAGTCGGGGCGCTTTGAACTTCGTAGCAACGATCATACCATCTGCTTTCGTTTCCGGAAAACCCACTCCAGCGTGATCATGATCAGGAAAAGCGACAAGACCGGCCAGGTGTTCCAGAGGGGGATCGGGGGATCGGTGTCCAGCGGCACCTTCGACGGCTTGGGCAGGTCCTGGAGCAAGGTCTCGACGGTGAGCGGCGTGTAGAACTTGCCGCCGGTCGCCTCCGCGGCCCGGATCAGCTCGGGCTCGTTCATCTGGACGCGCTCGAACTCGCTGGCCGGGGCCTCGACGCGGAACGTCGCCGTCGGGATCGGCCCCTCGAGGATCGGTGGGGGCAGCAGACGGACCTCGTAGTCGCCCTCGGCCGCCTGCGGCAGGGCCCCCTCGAAGACGTTCCGCGTGCCGGGGAGCTGGTTGAGCGTGAGCTTGCGTGGGTTCAGGCCGTTCCGCTCGACCTGGACCGCCACCGTCCCTCCGGCGGGGGCCAGGCCCGGGTTGGGGAACCGGACCCGGAACTGGATCGGCTGCCCGCGCTGGTAGCGGCGGCGATCGGTCTGGATCTCGGCCTGCCGCTGCCCGACCAGCTTGGACCTGGCGAGGAACCGGATCGTCTGGACCCAGAACCGGCCGAAGTACTTGTCGCCCGCGCGGAACCGCCACCGCCAGGTGTCGTCGAAGGCGTGGAACATCGCCTTGCCCGTCCCGGCGAACTGGTAGAGGTCGAGCGGCAGCTTGCCGTCGGTGCCGGCGACGGTCGGGTGTTCGGCCAGCACGAGCGCCGCCGGTTTCTTGCGGGGGGCCTCGAAATACCAGAAGAGCTCGGGCAGGCTCTGCCAGATCTGGGCGCTGGCCGCCTCGTCGTCGCCGAACCGGAAGATCGGGCTCGATCGGCCCTCCACGGTCAGCTCCGGGCGGTACGACGTGATCGCGTTGCCCACCGCCGTCGGGTTGCGGGCCTCGGCGAGCTCGATCGGCAGGAGGGTCTCGAGCGGCGTCCCGCGATAGGAGAGCGGATTGAACGCCTCGCCGGCGATGAAGAGGATCCCTCCCCCCTGCTCGGTGACGAACTCGGCCAGGTTCTGCATCTGGGACTGGCTCAGGAAGCTCGGGTCGGCGTCGCCGACGATCACCACGTCGTAGGCGAAGAGCTCGTCCTTGGCTGCCGGGAACGTGGGCAGGGCTGCACGATCCTGCTCGCTGTACTCGGGGTCCGACGACAGCAGGACGACGTTCAGGTCGATCGTCTCTTCCCGCTCGAGATAATTCTTCAGGTAGCGAAACTCGTAGCGCGGCTCGCTCTCCACCAGGAGCACCTTGAGCTTCTCCTTGCGGACCGTGACGACGCGCTCGATGCGGTTGTTCTCGACCTGGAGCTCGCGGGGTCGGGGCTCGACCTCGAGCACGAACGTGCGCTCGCCGGTCGCCTTGGGCCGGTGCACCAGCTCGACGCGTCTGGGCTGGCCGTCGGCGGGCGCGTCCACCTCGATCGACTCGAGATCGCGGGCCGACTTCGCATCGGGCTTGCCCGGGTCGCGCTCCTTCGAGCCGGACGACGACCTTCTGGCCCTCGAACCCGCGCGCCAGGAGCTTGGCCTGGAACCGCACCGCGTCGTCGACGAAGACGACGTCGTCGACCAGCAGCTCCGTGAGCTCGAGGTCCCGCGCGGGCTCGACGCTCCCCAGGCCGACGGTGAAGAGCGGCACGCCTTTCCGCGCCGCGAGCTCGGCCGCCTTGGAGAGCGGCTCGCCCTCGGTGGTCTGGCCGTCGGTCAGGAGCACGACTGGCCGACGGCGGCACGCCGCGGAGCTCGGTCAAGACCTGGCGGAAGCCATCCCCCAGCCGGGTCTGGCTGCCCGTCCCCTCGACCGCGGCCAGCTTCTCGACCACCCCGGCGACGTCCCCGGGACGGTCGACCTCGGCCAGCAGCCTGGCCGTGTTGGAAACGAGGTAGAGCCGCACCTTGTGCTGCTTCTGCAGCTCCCGGATCAGGCGGGCGTCGTCCCTCAGGATCAGGCCCTTGGCGATGTCCAGCCGCGTGGTCTCGGCGGCCTCGGTGCCGGCGGAGTCGGGGCCGGGGACTTCGCGGACGCGGCCTGGCTGCCGATCGCATCGAGAGCGGCCCTCGTCTCGGGCTGTTCGTACTGGTCGGCGATCCGCTGCGCTGGCCGAGTCGTCGATCAGGATCGTGACGTAAGGCAGCCCGGTGCGCTCGACCGAGAGCACCGCCTCGGAGAGCATGAACACCAGCGAGCAAGATCAGCGCCGATCCGGAGGGCCGCCAGCACCGACTTGTAGAACGCGGACGCCTTGCCCTCGCGGCGGTAGAGCCAGATGATCAGGGCCGTGCTCCCCAGCACGACGGCGAGCAGCAGCCACTGTTCCCAGGGCTGCTCGAACCGGATGCGGGGCGAGATGGCCTCGCCGGCCTGTGGCGGCTTCACGTCCAGTCGATCGGCCAGGCTCTGGAGAATCCAATCCTTCACGGTCGGCGAGCCTCAGGAAGAGGGGTCGTGGTGTCCGAATTTCCAGGCCAGGAACGATTCCAGGAGCAGGAGCGCCAGTGCCCCGTACAGTAATGGGCGATGGAGCTCGCCGCGCCGGCCCACCGAAGCGGCGTTCCTGGTCAGTTCCCGCCAGTTGGTGAGGTAGACGAAGTTCCAGCCGGGCAGCCGCTCCGCGAGGCTCGACTCGATCGAGCTTCGCGGGATCGCTCTCGGCGGGGTCCGGGTTGGCCGCGAACTCGGTTTCGAGTGCCAGCGGCGGCCCGATCTTGACCTGGTAAGGTCCCGAGAGCTCCGTCTGCTCGAAGTGGAGCTGGCTGACGCCGCCGGCGGCTTTCAGCCTGGCCGCGATCGGCTGGCCCTTGGGCGTGACCACCGTGGCGGCGGCCGACGCGCCGGCGGCGGCGAACGACTGGTCGTAGGGCTGGCCGACCCGGATGTTCCGCTCGGCCAGCCGGCCCGCCGCCGCCTGGAGGACCATCTGCTGCATGATCGGGGGATAGCTCTTGTGCAGGGGCCAGGTCGTCCAGCCGGCGTCGGCCGAGGTGGCGACCTGGATCACCCGGCCTCGATGCCGCGGCGCCTCGATGACGGCGGGATCGCCCGTCTCGAAGGCCAGCGCGACCTGGGCGTCCGAGTCGCGTGGGAGGGTCAGCTTGTGATACTGCCACGTCAGGGCCCGCGTCAGGCCGGCGGTGACCGGGTCCGACTCGCCGCGGAATTCGCCCACGAGCGGGTGGCGGTAGTCCAGCGGGTTGAAGCCGAAGGCCGACTCCTTCTTGGCCGCGTCGCCCACCGTCGGCACCGATGGCGGCCGGGAGGATCCCCTTGCCGTCGGCGTAGAGCAGCCGGTTGTAATTCTCCGGGATCACCTGGTCGCCGCCGAAGACGACGACTCCCCCGCCCTGCTTGAGGAAGTCGTCCAGGGCGGTGACCTCGGCCTGGCTGAACTGGGCGACGTTGCAGAGGACGACGACGTCGAAGGCCCCGAGGTCGCGTCGCGAGAGCTGCGACTCGGAGACGACCTCGACGCGGATCATGCCCGGCTGTCCCGGCGAGCCTTCCGACGGCGCCAGGGCCTGGGCCAGGTAATCGGTCTCGGCCTGGAACGGCTCGGACTTGAAATGGCCGTCCACCAGGAGCACGTTCAGCGACTCGCGGACCGGGACCACCAGCCACCGGCGGTTGTCGAGGGCCAGCGGGTCGTTGTCGATCGGCGATCTCGACGAGGTGGTCGCCGGGCGTGGAGAACTGGTGGTTGAAGACGACGGGCACGTCCTCGCCGACCGGCAGGTCGACCGACTGCTCGGGGCCGACCCGCCCGTCGACGGTCAGCCGGACCAGGACGCCGTCGGCCCGCGAAGGTCCGAAGTTGCGGATCCGTCCTTGCACCAGGCTCGTCGATCCCGACGGTCACGACCGGGTCCTTGATGCGCACGTCGGTCACCGCGCGGTTCTCGCTGCCCGCCTTCCCCAGGTCGATGACGACCGACCGCGGCCGCCTCGCCTCGATCCTGGCGAGGATCCGATCCATGCCGTCCTTGGCACCGACCTCACGGCGGTTGCCAGCTCGCGGCCTGCAGGTCGGTCAGGAAGATGACTTCCTTCTGGGGGATCGCCGTGGAGACCTCGAGGACCCGGTCGACCGCCTCGAAGGTGGCGCCGGAGGTCGGTCCCGCCGTGGGGCAGCGTCGAGCTCCTCGATCTCCTTCTGGACCTCGGCGAGATTGTTGGACGGATCGCCGATCACGACCCGGGGCGGCTCGCCCATCAGGATCACGCTGATCGCGTCGCCCCGACGCGAGTCCTTGACGAGCTGCACGGCGAGGGCCTTGGCCTGGTCGAACCGGCTCGTCCCGCCGGTCGTGTAACCCATGCTCAGCGAGCCGTCGAGGACCAGCACCCGGTGGGTCCGCCGGCCGGCGATCACGGTGCCGAAGCTCTCCAGGAACGGCTTGGCCATCGCGGCGACCACGAGCAGGATGATCAGCGTCCGGATGGCCAGGAGCAGCCACTGCTCGATCCGGACCCTGCGCTGATTCTTGCGGATCGCCGCCAGCAGGAACTGCATCGCGGCCCAGCGCATCTCCCGGAACTTCCGCCGGTTGAGCAGGTGGATCAGGATCGGCACCGACGCGGCGGCCAGGCCGTAGAGGAGCGGCAGATTGGCGAACCCGAGCGCCCAGACAGGTGATGACGATGGCAGCAGCGGCATGAGTGTGGAGTCCAGGTCTCGCGAAAGAGGGTCAGGCCGTGCGGGCCGACCGCGACGCCAGGTAGCTCGAGAGCGGGATGTCCAGGCTCTGGTCGGTGCGGAGGGGGACGTAGTCGATGTCGACCATCCGGCACCCCTTCTTGAGCTCGTCCAGGAAGCTGCCGATCTCGGCCTGGTAGGCGCGCCGCAGGGCGTGCGGCTCGGTCAGGACCTCGGGCAGTCCCTCGAGGCCCTTGAAGAGCGTCGTCTCGCGGAAGGGGAATTCGACCTCGGCGGGGTCGAGCACGTGGAAGACGATCACCTCGTGGCGGCGGTGGCGGAAGTGCTTCAGGCCGGCGATGATCCGCGCGGACGTCGTCGAAGAGGTCGGAGAAGACGGCGACCACGCCCCGCTTCTTGAACCGCTCGGCCAGGTCGTGGAAGACCACGCCCAGGTCCGACTTCTCGCGTGCCGGGGTCACGTCGAGCACGTGGATCAGCTCCTTCAGGTGCGACGGCTGGCTCGCCGGCTTGAGGTAGCGGCGGACCGCGTCGTCGAAGAGCGCCAGGCCGACCGAGTCCTGCTGCTGGAGGACCATGTACGCCAGCGCCGCGACCACGAACTGGGCGTACTTGCAGCTTCGACACGTTCTGGCCCGAGGCGTAGGACATCGACTCGCTGGTGTCGAGCAGCAGGTAGAGGAGCAGGTTGGTCTCCTCCTCGTACTGCTTGAGGTAGAGCTTGTCGGTCTTCGACCAGACCTTCCAGTCGACGTGGCGGATGTCGTCGCCGGGCACGTACTCGCGGTGCTCGGCGAACTCGACCGAGAAGCCGTGGTAGGGGCTGGGGTGCATGCCGGCGACGTAGCCCTCGACCAGCAGCCGGGCCTGGAGGTCGAGCCCCTCGAGGCTAGCCAGCGTTTGCGGATCTAAATATTTTTGGTAGTTTTCCACTTTGCTCGGCCTCGTGGTCGTCGACGGGGATCGTCTTGATCAGGCGGTCGACGATGTCGTCGGGCTTGAGGCCCTCGGCCTCGGCGTTGAAGTTGGTGATGATGCGATGCCGCAGCACGGGGCCGGCGACCGTGCGGATGTCGTCGGTCGAGACGTGGTAGCGGCCGTGCAGCACGGCCCGGGCCTTGGCGGCCAGGACCAGGTACTGGCTGGCGCGGGGCCCGGCACCCCAGCTCACGTAGTCGCGGATGAAATTCGGGCGCCTCGTCCTTCTCGCGCCGGGTGCTCCGCGTCAGCCGGACGGCGTACCGCGTCACGTGGTCGGCCACCGGCACCTTGCGGACGATCTCCTGGAGCGCCAGGATGTCGGTGCCCGAGAGGACCTTCGAGACCGAGGGCTTGTGGATCGAGGTCGTCATCCGCACGATGTCGAGCTCCTCCTCCTCGCTCGGGTAGTCGACCATGATGTTGAGCATGAAGCGGTCGAGCTGGGCCTCGGGCAGCGGATAGGTCCCTTCCTGCTCGATCGGGTTCTGCGTGGCCAGCACGAAGAACGGGTCGGGCAGCCGGTGCCGCTCGCCGCCGACGGTGACCTGCCGCTCCTGCATCGCCTCGAGCAGGGCCGCCTGGGTCTTGGGCGGCGTGCGGTTGATCTCGTCGGCCAGCACGATGTTGGCGAAGACCGGGCCGCGGAGGAACTTGAACTGGCGGACGCCGGTGGCCTTGTCTTCCTGGATCACCTCGGTGCCGGTGATGTCCGAGGGCATCAGGTCGGGCGTGAACTGGATCCGGTTGTAGGTCAGGTTGAGGGCGTCGGCCAGGGTGTGGATCATCAGCGTCTTGGCCAGGCCGGGCACGCCGATCAGCAGGCAGTGCCCGCGGGCGAAGATCGCGATCAGCAGCTCCTCGAGGACGGCGTGCTGGCCGACGATGACCTTGCTCATCTCTCCCTTCAGGCCGTTGAACGCGTCCTTGAGCCGCTCCACGGCGGCGAGGTCGTCGCCCTCGAGGGGAGCCGGATTCGTCGGATTCTCGTCGCTCACGCGGTAATCTCCAGGTGCGGGTGATCCTTCGGCTTCGATCGACGCGGAGGCGGCTTGATCACCTCGGTTGAGTGGGAACGTCCGTTGCCCTCGTCAGGGTTGCGGGACTGCGAATTCGCGACTTCAGGGGAGCGTGCCCGGGCTGGATTCGGGGTCGACCTTGCGCTCGGCGAGCGCCCAGAGGGCCCGGGATGTCGCCAGCAGCGCCCCTGGG
Source organism: uncultured Alphaproteobacteria bacterium (assembly GCA_963776455.1). Classification (GTDB taxonomy): domain Bacteria; phylum Pseudomonadota; class Alphaproteobacteria; order Rhizobiales; family Xanthobacteraceae; genus CAVZMU01. Next base: position 619,845 of record CAVZMU010000004.1, on the reverse strand, counting down.
CGTCCAGCCGCAGGCCGACGTCCGCAATCGTCGCGGGGAAGACGAAACGCTGAACGAGGGCGCCGGTGTCCGGCCGGCGCACCACGACGGGCATGCTCTCGGTCTCGTCTTCCGACAAGAGGGAGAGCGTGGGGAATGCCACGACCGAACGTTCGGCCAGTGCGATCGACCACCGGGAGTGCTCCGGGCCGCTGAGATGGCAGCTCCAGAGCGGCTGGCCATCTTCGAACGACAGGGCCCGGAGGTTCTGGCGGCTCACGCAGTAGATTCGCTTCTCGTCGCAGGCGATGGCATCGGGTCGCTCGCTCAGGTCCTCGATCCCCAGCGTGGCGGACCATCGCCTCGACCCGTTCACCGGGTCGAGGCGGATCAGCATCTTGCCGTCGTGGAGCACCAGCAGCCGCTCGGCGTCGACCATGACCCGTGGGGGGCCGAAGACCGGCATCTCCCGGCTCTCCCGGCAGTCCCAGGTGAACTGTCCCCGGGTCATGTCGAATTTCTTGACCGTCCGACGATCCGTGACCAGGAGCACGTGATCCTCGTCGATCGGTACCGGCGGACGTTCCAGCGCCTCCCCTTCGGCCAGGAGGGTCCGAGCGACCTGGGTACCGCTGTCGGTGTCGAGGACCAGCAACTGGCCAGGAGAGTGGACCTGCAACACCACCCGTTCCGGGCCGATCCACAACTTGGGATTGATCGGGGTGCCGCGCGGTGAGAAGGACCAGTCGACCGCCCCCGTGTCCCCATCCAGCGCCAGGAGTTCCTCTTCGCCCCGGAGGAAGAACAATCGACTGCCGACCATCTGGAAATCGTGGAGCAGGCCCCGTGCGCCTTCCGCATTGGCGGCGGGCTCGGGGCGGGCGAACGGGTCCGGCCCGCGGCGCGGCCGCCCCCTCGATCCCTGCGCGAAACGCCATTGCTCGGCCCCGCCGTTGAGCTCGAGGGCGACCACTCGCTGGGAAGTCGCGGCGAGCAGCTTGTCGGCGAGGTAGCCGGCCCAGACGGTGGGGGCGCCCATGTCGACCGACCACCGAGGCTGGCCGGATGCGGGGTCGAGCGGGCTGAGCTTCGTCCCTTCCACGAGGAAAGTACGGCTGGTATGAAGCCCCGGAGGCATGCCCAGCGCCGTCACGACTCGCACCGTTCGAGTGCTCGGAGCCTGGAGTTGCCACTTCCTCATCAGGGGAAACGGCACGGGCGGTCGGGGGCGATCGGCGGCGATCTGGGCCAGGGGGGGACGGGCGAGTTCGGAATTCACGAGGTCGGCGAGCGGCGTCTCCTGCCCCGCGGCGTCGATCCTGATTCGGGGATACCGCTGGAGAAGTTGAAGATAAGTGTCGCGTGCGGAGACCAGGAAGTTCTCCGCGGCATACGCGTGTGCCAGTCGCCAGAGAGCTCGCGCGCGGGCCGGGTCCGGCGCGGATGCCAGGGCCAAGAGCCGTTTGTAAGCCTGGGAGGCGGGCCCCATGCGGCCAGCCGTCTCGTGGACTTCACCGAGCGCCAGGAGGGCATCGGGTACCACGTGGGACACCGGGTAGATCCGGCTCACATCGTCGAGCAGCCGGGGATCCTGCTCCTGTCGGCCGCGTTGGTAGAGCTCGCTCGCGCGATGATCGAACTTGGCATAAACCTCACGGCCCCGCTGCCGGACGATGGAGGCCAGACGATCGGCGATCAGCAGGTCGGCCCGGATCGCGCGGTGGCCGTCCTCGGAGCCCACGGTGAGTCCCCTCAGACGCTCGTCGGTCAGGACCTGCTCGAGGATCTCCACCGAGTCGACCGGACGGCCCGCCTCGAGCTGGACTTCGGCCAGGAGGAGTCGCGCCCTCAGCCGATCGGTGTCGGACCGGCTGATCCGCGCGGCGGCTTCCAGACCCGATGCGGCCTCGTCGTACCTCTTCGCCCGGCGAGCGACGTCGGCGATCCGCGCCAGGAGGCGGAACTGGTGGTCGCGAGAGGTATCCGCCAGAGCGACACCGTCGACCGTCTCGGAGTCATGCGCCTTCAGCGCGGCCTGCTCATAGGACTCGAGGGCCAGCTTGTCGCGGCCCACGGCCTCGGCGGCCCTGGCCAGGCGATAGTAGGTGCCCGCCTGATCAGGCGCCCGGGCGATCTCGTCGCGATAGCGCTCGATCAGGCGGCTGTTCTGGCAGAAGACGACCAGGGCATCGCTCTGCGCGACGATGAGGTAGCCGTCGGCCGCGACCAGGTTTCCCCCGCTGGTCCGGTAGGCCTCCATCAGCTTGATCGGCGGATCGGCACGCAGGCCGGTACGCTGGTCGAGCACCTGGATCTCGTTGCGCGTCGGCCAGTAGATCCGGTTGCCGGCCAGGAGACCCCGGCCGTAGCCCTCGAGGGCTTTCCCCGAGTCGGGCCAGGTCGAGACCAGCTTGCCGTCACCGACGTCGAACAGGAGCACGCGGTCGCCGGTCGCGACCAGCCGCCCCTTGGCGACGCCCAGCAGGTGGCTCAGCTTGACCTCGTCGGCGATCGGGTCGGTCTTCCATACCATCCGGCCGCTGTCGGCGTCGAAGGCGAAGATGGACGACGCGTCGCTCGGGGCCACGATGACCCGCCCCTCGTGAACGATGGCGGGATTCAGGTCGCGGTCGCTCCCCTGCCCTCCGCGGGCCGAGTCCTGGCGTGGATAGTTGGCGACCCATCGTACGGCACCGGTCTCCGCTTCGAGCGAGATCACGGCACCGAGATTCGTCTGGTAATAGAGAAAAGGGCCGTCGAGCGAGAGGAGGCGGTGGCCGTAGTCGCCCGCGACGGGGGCCCCGAAGCCGATCCCCATCGCCATGAAGTTGTCGATCTCGGAAGAGGCTGCCCCCAGGTAACGAATCCACCGGCGATTTCCGGTCTCCGCGTCGAAACAGGCGACATAGGTCGCCGTCTGCTCCCGCCGGTCGGTCACGGCCACGTACACGTTCTGATTGTCGGCGACCGGCGTCCCCTCGAAGTTGATCGAGCGGTTGCGATCCGCCGGACGGTTGGGCAGGACGAGGTCGCTGGATTTCTGCTGCCAGAGGAACTTGCCCTGGGCCGACCAGTCGAGTGCGATGATATAACTCGAGCCGAGCGTCCCGGACCGATTCATGCCCATGTACCCGGAGGGAGTCGGGGCACCCATCCGCGCGTAGATCCGATGGCCGACCGCCGTCAGCGAGTAGCGCGGGATCCCCGAATTGCCCCGGTTCGCCTGGGGCACCGTATTCTCGGGGTCGTGCTTCCATGCCGGCTCGAGCGACAGGGCGGGAGATCCCTCCCGGCCGGCCGGCCGGTCATTCAGGTTGAATGCCAGCACCCTCGAGCCGTCGCAGACGATGACCTGATCGCCCAGCACGATCGGGTGATAGCCCAGCAGGCGATCCTGGGGAAGGGAAGAATTCATCGCCGTCGGCCGCGGGCCGTAAGCATACCCGGTTCGCGTGGGCGAGATCCGATCCAGCGCGACGCGCCACTGGAGCGATCCCACATCGATCGCGTCGGCGACGACCCTGGAACGCGACAGGGCGCCCGCGAAGGTCGGCCACCGGCTGTCGGGTTGGCCCGTCGGGGCGAGGTGGTCGGACTGGAGAGCTTCGCCGACGATGGTCGCATACGCCCCCTTTCGGCCGGCCAGTGCGCCGGCTGCTCCGGGGAACCGCTTCGCCAGGGCCTCGATCTCGGCCGGCACCGCGACGGCCTCTCCCGCGGCGGCGCGGCACAAGACCTTCTTGGCCGCGACCCTGGCCAGATCGACGCTGGGATCGGGATGGACCAGGTTGGACCTGTCCTCGGGGCGATCGAGTACGAGCTGACGATACGCCGCGAGGGCCTCGACGAATCGGCCCTCCTGGAAGGCGAAGTCGCCGAGCAGTTCGAGCGCCTCATCGCCCCACGAACTGCAGAATGCCTGATCCACAACCCGCCGCAGAAGTGCGGGATCGCGCTGCCGCTCTCCCTCGCGATACCACCGCTCGGCCTGGCTGTCCACGCGATTCCTGTAAATCGCCCTGGCTTCGGGCGGGAGTTTGGCCAGCGGAACGGTGGCAGTGGCCCCTCAGGTCGACGAACAGGACGAATTCATCGCTCGCGTCGCCGGCCCCCTTCTCCCTGGGAAGCTTGGCGACCTTGTCCCCGTAGCTGGCGATGATTCGCTGATAGAGATCGATCGCCTCCGACCACTGCCGGTCCCGGGCGTGACTCGAGGCGTTCCGCAGGAGGGCCTCGGCCGTGTCGCTCGAGTCGGGATAGAACTTCGAGGCGCTATGATTCGGCCCCTGCGCGGCGGCCTGGGCGACACCCAGCACCACGCAGGCGAGCACGACCCGGAGCCATCGGCCGCGCCCTGCCAGCCGGAGCCCGAAGCTCGTCGCGAACCCGCCTGGGATCCAACCCGTCTCCTCGGATCGCCCCATCACGGATCCCTTCGCCGGGGTCTCCCGATGCCTGCGGTGCGGTAACCCTCGAAACCGTGTCAACCTGGTCGATCTCCCTTCCTGGAGCCATGATCGATCTTCGCCGGGGCGGGCGGGCAGTCCGTGCTCAGGAATCCTTCCTCGCTCAGAGTGCGGAAAGGCTGGATGAACGAAAGGAGAAAAAACGATGATCGGGACGGTGATTCAATTGGACACCAAACTCGAAGCCAATTGCAACAGCAAATTCAATACCGATCACGGAGAACGGCTGCATGCTTCGGGAGATTTGCTCGAAATGGAATCGACCGACGCCTGGAATCTGCTCGGAGATTAGGCACCTCGCAACCGGACCGGGCGGGTGGCCTTCACGCCTGGTTCTGAAGGACATACCCGACGTAGAAGACGAGCGTCCCCGCGCCCGCGATCAGCAGCGACTGGCCGAGGCCGACCTTGCCGACGAGCTCCGACGCGATGCCGAACGGCAGGATGATCATGCCGATCACCTGGAGCAGACGGCCGATGCGATATCGCCACATGGCAGGGCTTTCCGCGGTGGAGCGGGGCGGGGAGAGAAGGTCCGTGGCGGGCGCCGGGGAGGGGCTCGCCACGGTTTCATGGTCCGGAAGGAACCGACGGGGAAGGAGCTCGCTCCTCCGCCTACTTGACCTGTGCCGGATTGATCGTCACCGAGCCCACGTCCGTCGCCTCGCCAGCCTTGACGGACACGGGAGTCCCCTTCGCCTTCTCCGGGTTGACGTAACCGACCTTCTCCTGCCAGACGCACCAGGTTCTGCTCGCCGGCGGGGACGCCCTTGATCTCGAACGAGCCGTCCTTCGCCGGTGACCGCGAAGAACGGATGGTCGAAGACCATGAGGTAGGCTTTCATCCAGGAGTGAATATCGCAGGCCACGAGGATCGGCCGCCGCTCGGCGACGAGCTTGACTTCCAGCTCGCCCTTGGGCGCCAGGATCTGGTTGAACGCCGCGTTCGTGAAGGCCGCGTACCGCACGTTGTGGTTGACCGGGTCGCTCGACTTGATCACCAGGGTCTGGTCCTGGTGGATCGCCAGGGCGTAGGGCAGAAACTCGCAGTTCTTCTGGTCGAGCTCGACCTTGGGGCTCTTGGCCAGCAAGGCCTTCACCGCCTCGGGGTTCGTCGCCCTTGGGCTTGACCAGGTAAACGAACCCGTAGGCCACGCCCTTGGTCTTGGGGTCGACCGCCAGCTCGCGATTCACGATCGGCGCGTCCTTGCCGCAGACCTCCGGGTCCTTGGCGGCCTTCCCCTTCTCCACCAGGAACTTGCGAGCGGGAACCTCGGCGCCCCCCCACACCAGGCGGCCCTTGATCGAGCCGTAGTCGCCCTGTGCGCGAGCAGGCCGGACGGGAAGCAGACCAGGGCGGTCGACGCCGATCACGATCGATCAAACCGGGGCGGAGACTCGAACGCATGAGGCACCTCAGATGGGAGAAAAAACCCGGGGCCACCTCCCGATCGCCAGTTCCCGAGAGGTAGCCCCTGGTCCATCACGTATGGCAGGGGTCGATCCGTCGCGCCGCGGATCACTCCGCGCGGACGCGGCCGGCATCGACGGTGAAATCCTTGACCGTGGCGTCGTTGGCCTTGATCACGACCTCGTCGCCCGAGGGAGCGGTCACGAATCCATTCTTGTCCAGGGCCTCCTGCCAGACCACCACCTTCTGGGTGCCCGCCGGGGCATTCTTGATCTCGAAGTAGCCCTTGGCGTCGGTCACGGCGAAGTAGGGATGATCGAGGACCATCCACCAGGCCCGCATCCAGGGGTGAATATCGCAGGTCACTTCGCCGGGCGTCCGCTCGGCGCCCTGCGGCGTGAACTGGGTCGTCGACCCGCCCTGGAGCAACTGGTTGAACGCGGACTGCTTGAGCTTGGCGTTGATGTTGTGATTGACCGGATCGCTCGACTTCAGGGTGATCGGCGTGCCGGCCATCATGCCCAGGACGTGCGGCTCGAAGACGCACTTCTCCTGGTCGAAGACGATCTTCGCCGAGGCTGTACGCCTTCTTCGCCTCGTCGCTGACGCTCGTCGGCTTGGGCAGGTAGACGAGCACGTTCTTGACGCCCTTGGTGGCGCCGTCGACGACGAGCCGCTCGGAAACGAGCGGGGCGTCCTTGGCGCAGACCTCGGGATCCTTGGCGGCCTTGCCCTTCTCGAGCAGGACCTTGGCGGCCGGCGCATCGCCGCCGAAGACGACCTGGCCCTTGAGGGTGCCGAAGCCCTCGGCCTTGACCGGGGTCGTGCTCGCCGGGGCGGCGCGGGGCGGCCGCGGTCGGTGCCGCGGCGGTCGGCGTGGCGCGCCGTCTTGGGGGCGGGGGCCGAGCTCACGGCGGTGGAATCGGGGACCACCACGGCGTCGCTCGAGTCGGTCGCCTGACCGCCGCAGCCCACGATCGCGGCGACGAGGGTGGCTCCCACGCCAAGGCCGAGCATGGCCGGCTTGCGGATCCAGCGCGTCATCATTGCATCTCTCCTGGTGGGTGGACGCGAGCCCCAGCCCGAGGGAACGGGCAAGGAGGGGCCGGAAACTCGCCGGCCCGGTGGAACCCTCGCATCACGTTACATGGTCATTGTCACGGGGTCGGGACTCGCTGTCGAGCCCCGGACGGCGGCCGTCCCGAGCTCGGTGAGGACGGCATCGCCGCGAGTGGAGGCCCGCTTACTCGGAAGACCCGGTCGGCTTGGCCGCCGCGGCCGTGGCCGGCGGGGTTGTGGCGGGGGGCTTGGCGCCTGCGAGCTGCTGCTCGACCACGTTGGTGTAATTGAGCAGCGTGTCGCGGATCGCCCGGACCATCTCGATCGGCTGGTTCTCGAAGTTCTTGGGCACCGGGATCTGGATCTGCCCGTGCGGCGCGACGTTCTGCGGCATCGCGGTGTAGGGCAGCAGCCGCCGCGGGTTGGCGATCCAGGTCTCCAGATACCCGGGGCGGAATCGGGAGTTGACCTGACGGAGGTCGGGGCCGTTGACGACCTGCTCGCCGCCGGTCGGCTTGTACTGGCCGATCGCGTGGCACTGGATGCACGGCGAGGTCTTGTTCGCCATCATCGACCAGCCGCCGCCCAGATAGTCCGGGTGGGCCCGCTCGCGCTCGGCGAGGTAGCCCTGCTGCTGCTGGGGGATCGCCTGGTAGGGGAACTCGGCGCCGTCGCGGGCCGCGAAGTAGTTGGCCAGGTCTTCCGTCTCGCGCGTGTGCGTGCCCATCGGCCTTGCCGTAGTGGAACCGCGGCATCCGCAACTGCGCCGCGGGGCGGATCATGTAGGGATCCCGCAGGAACGAGGGCAAGCCAGGGCGTCTGCACCTTGTTCCCCTCGCGGACCAGGGGCGGCGGCAGGCGATTCCAGAAGGCCTCGAAGCTCGTCCCCGCCTTCTCCTGGGCGTAGGTCGAGTAGAGCCAGGCGAAGTCGCCGCCGACCGCCGGCGTCTTCTCGATCTTGGTCTGGTCGAGCGTCACGTTGTCGCCGACGTTGAAGGTGTAGCCCCGGATCGTCACCGGCTTCCAGACCTGCACCGTCAGCTCGTTCTCGAACAGGCCGGTCGGCATCCCCTCGATCGTGACCGGCGCGCCGGTCGTCGGCCGCGATCCCCAGCTCCGATCTCGATACTCTCGGCGTCCAGCTTCTTCTTGGGGTCGAAGCTCAGGTTGGGGTACAGCTCGGGGATGTAGTCGGTGCTCCTGGACGAGTAGGAGGACCGCAGGTTCGCCTTGAAGTCGGTGAACGCCTCGGCCGTCTTGACGCCCGCCGGGATGGTGAACTTGGGCATCTCGAGCACGTGGCAGCCCGTGCAGTTGTAGCGATTGAGGACCTTCGCCCCCTTGGCCAGGGCGATCTTGGTCTCGTTGTACTTGCTCTTGGCCAGGTACCTGCTGCCGATCTTCTCGCCGGTGAGGCCGAGGACGAAGGTCATGACCTCCTCGACGGCGGTCGGGTCGTTGGCCCAGGCGAACTGCGGCATCCGCAGCCGATCGTCCCAGGTCTTGTACTTCTCGCTCTTCTTCAGGTAGTCGTAGCTCCGCGGGCGGTGCAGCTTCTGGTAGAGGAAGCCCATCCGGGTCTCGTGCCCGAGCTGCTCCTGGTAGAAGGGGTCGGTGCCGTCGCGGTCGCCGTTGTCCTGTCTGCTTCTGATCCTCGAGGTACTCGTGGATGTGGCCGTAATCGAGCCGGGTCGGGCTCTTGAGTCCCCAGTCGTTCAGCGGGGTGCCGATCGGCTTGGCGTTCTCGAAGCCCGGGATCGAGTGGCAGCCGAAGCAGCCGAGCCGGGCGATCGTCTTCTCGCCGAGGAAGAAGAGCTTCTCGTCGGTGTTCAGCTTGCCGACGAACTCGTCGACCTCGCTCAAGGGCACGGCGACCATCTTGCCGTCTCTTCTTGAAGCCTCCCTTGGTGACGTAGAGCTTCACCAGCTCGTCGAGGGCGGCCGCGACCTGCTTGTCCTGGACCGGGGGCACCTCCACCTGCACCGGCCAGTCGCCGGGGACCGAGATCAGCCACGAGGCGATGTCGGCGGCGTCCTGCGACGGTGAGCTGGAGGTTGGGCATCAGGCTCTTGGGATGATACTTCTCCGGGTTCTGGATCCAGTTCGACAGCCACTTGAGCCCCTTGTCGGGCTCGTCCCGGAACTTGGCGGCGACGTTGCCGAGGTTCGGGCCGTAGTCGGCCTGGGCGTACGTCGCGGACCGACTCGGGGAAGTTCTTGGGATCGTAGGTCAGCGCCGGGTCGGGCTTGTAGGCGGGGTTCAGATTGTCGCGGTCGGCCTCCTGCACCGAGGCCGGATCGTAAGGCCGATGCTGGTGGCAGGCCAGGCAGCCCTTCTGGAGGAAGACCTCCTTGCCCCGCTTGGAGTCGGTCTTGGCGGGCGGATCGACGAAATCGGCCGGGGGCGTGCTCTTGGCGAACAGGTAGTGGGTGATCGCCTGGATCTCGGCGTGGCTCTTGGGCAGGTCTTCCTTGCCGTCGTTGTTGGTCAGGCCGTAGAACCGCGGCATCCGGGAGTCGGGCCGGAACGCGTGCGGGTTCTTGATCCACTTGAGCGACCCAGTCCTTGGAGACCTTCGAGCCGACGTGGCGCGAGGTTGGGGCCGACCGGTCCGCTCGTCGGTCAGGTCGGGGCCGAACGAGCCCTCGCCGCCGATCGTGTGGCAGCCGGTGCAGCCGTACTGGACGATCCGCTGATAGCCCGCCTGGAGCTTCTTGGCCTGCGGGATGTCGGTCACCTGGTGGTGGCACTTCACGCAGCTCGACTCGATGAACCGGTCGGGCAGCATCGGGTAATCCCAGTGGTGGATCTCCTGCCAGCCGTGCTTCTCCTTCCAGTGCTCTTCTTCCTCGAGGTCGGACGGGCGTGTGCGAGGAGAACGTGAAGTCGGTCCCCGAGCCCTGGCCGCCGTGGCAGATCGTGCAGCCGAAGCTGTTGATCGGGTGCGGGCCGTTGGGGTCGAGGTAGAGGCCGGCGGTGACGACCTTCCCCTTGGGATCGATCGAGGTCGCGCCCGTGCTCAGGAACGGGTGGGAGGCGAAGACGCCGGGCATCGGCTTGCCCTTCGGCGTCCTTCTCGTATCCGAGGCGGTCGATCCCCTGGTGGCAGGTCGTGCAGCGGTCGTAGCGGGGCACGTCCTTGAAGTTGTAGTTGATCGTCAGGTCGGGCAGGCTGATCTGCTGGATCTTGGTGGGCGGGGCGGCCATGTCGATGCCGGGAAGGCCGCGGAACCAGGCGAGCAGGCCGAAGTACTGGGCGTCCTTCTGGTCGATCAGCCGCTTCACCCGGTCGACCTCGCGGGTGAGCTTCTCGCGATCCTTCTTGAGCTCGTCGACGAAGCCCAGCAGCTTTTCCTTCTCGGCGGTCTTGCGCCTTGAGCTTGGTCTGGGCCTCCTCGAGCTGCAGGCTCAGCCCGTTGAGCTCCTTCTCGGCCCTGGCGACGGTCGTGTTGAGATAGGTGCGGGCCTCGCGTTCCTCGCCCCGTTCGATCATGCCGTCGTAGAGGCTGCGCAGGCTGTCGAGCTCGGCCTTCTTGAACTTGCTGCTCGGTGTCGAGCTGCTCGGTCTTGCCGCCCAGGCCGCTCAGCTCCCTGTCGAGCTTGCGGATCGCGGCGGCCGATCGCTCGGCGGCTCCTGCTCGGCCTGCTTGATCTTGGCTGTCGATCTCGCTCGATCTTGGCCTGGTCTTCGTGCTTGCTGCTCCTCGAGCTTCTGCTTGCTCGGCGGCCTTCGAGCTTGTCGTGCTCGACGTGGTGGAACTCGCGCTGGACCTGCTTCCAGGGGCGAAGGTGGTCGGCCATGATCATCCAGACGATCGACAGCAACATCGCGATCGAGGAGATCGCGAAGACGATGTGGAGCGTCGGCTGGCGTCGGTAGGTTTCCTCGGTTGCAGGCATGATCGACGAGTCCTGTGGTCTCGGTCCCATCGTCCCGGGGCCGGCGGGCGGAGTCGGTTCAGGAGCCGGCCAGAGATCCGGGACGATCGCGTCCCACCATGATGATCTTAGATATTGAAGAAGTACTCGGGAATGGCCACCAGGTACTTCAGGTTGATCGTCCACCGCAAGCACCATCTTGATCGGCAGGCTGGCCATGAACAGGATCAGCACGGCCAGCGTCATGTACCGCAGGAACCCGGCCTGCTCGGCGTACTTCTTGAAGAAGAGCCGCCGCAAGAGCTCGGGGACGATCGCGAAGTAGAGGCACGCAGAGGATCAGCCCGGGAGCCTCGCGGACCAGGATCCAGGACGGCTTGGTCGTCCCCAGGAGCTGGATCCAGACGATGTCCGAGAGGTTGACGTTGTTCAGCGGGATCAGCTTGTGCAGGTCCCAGTACTCGTAGGGGCCGAAGAAGTTCCAGTTCGGGCCGCGGAGGAAGGTCCCCAGCAGGATGAGCACCACCCAGAGCACGAGGAAGCCGTACTGGAACGTGATGTAGGCGAACTTGCGCTGGGTGATCGTGTAGTAGCCGTTGCCTTCCTTGTTGGTGTCGATGTACGGGATCGCCATCAGGCCGACGATGATCATGCTGGGCAGCACGACGCCGGCCATCCAGGGGTCGAAGTAGACGAGCATCTCCTGGAGGCCGAGGAAGTACCAGGGGGCCTTCGACGGGTTGGGGGCCACGGTCGAGCTCGCCGGCTGCTCGAGGGGGGCCTGCAGGGCGATCCCCCAGAGCACCAGGACGATCGTCAGGGCCACCATGCAGATCAGCTCGGTGTAGACGAGGTCGGGCCAGGTCAGGGTCTTCTCGGGCTCGAGCTCTTCGAGGTTGGGCAGCCCCTGGGCCATCCGCGCGTCGTTGATCACCGCCCGCCGCAGGCTCAGCCAGGTGAAGAAGCCGACCAGGACGATCAGCCCGACGATCGGCACGTTGTCGGGCTTGGTGACGATGTCGCGGAAGTCGAAGTCGGTCATGCTCAGGCCGAAGTAGAGCAGGAACAGGTTCACGATCGACCAGGCGACCAGGCCGTTGGCGAAGAAGCGGCGGAAGGCGATGCATCGCGATGAAGCCGAGCGTGGCGCCGATGAAGAAGGTGGTCGGGCCGGAGACGAAGTCGATCGCGTCGCGGACGAACTGGGGCAGGATGATCGCGCCGCCGAAGAGGTAGGAGATGCCCATGGCCTGGAAGATCAGCGGCGATGACGGCCCAGATCAGGGTCCAGAGGGTCCGGTTGATCGGCTTGCCGAGGCCGACGGCCGGGATGTGGTCGTCGAGGGTCGGGGCCGGCGACCGTCGGCCGCGCCGCCGTGGCCCGCTGCCGTCTGCCGGACCTCCGCGAAGTGGGCGGCGTCGGCCCCGGCGGTGATCGCGACCAGGGCGTTGGCCAGGGCACAGAGGCAGTAGGCGACCGTCGAGCGCCCCGGGCAGGACGTGCGCGGCCCAGGATCATGACGATCGCCAGGCCGTAGAGGCCGAAGAAGGCGACCGACAGCCAGTCGGGCAGGCGCCGGGTCTTCGGCGCCAGGCCGACCCGCGAGGCCCCTTCGGAGACCATTTCCATGTAGGAGACGTAGGCCGCCGCGGCCGCGTTGAGCACGGCGGCCAGCAGGTAATACCAGGCGAGACCGGCCATCACGCCGGGAGTGATGTCTTGGTGCATGGGTACCTTCGAGGCCGTTGATCCTGGGATTGCCAGGAGAAGACCGACGACGCTCACGACCGTGCCGCCGGATCGCGCCGCGCGAGCCGTCGCCGGCCGGCCGGCGTCACATCGGGCCGCTGATCCCGCCGTCCTTGCGCACCCGCCAGAAGTGGATCATGATCAGGAGCGAGACGGCCAGCGGGATCGCCACGCAGTGCAGCACGTAGAACCGGTTGAGCGTCATCTCGCCGACGGTCCGGCCGCCCAGCAGGGCGAACTTCGCGTCCGAGCCCGACGTGATCAGCTTCACCCCGTTGAGCTCCAGGAGCGACGCGCCCGGGCCCTCGACCCCCACGCCGGGCGTGGCCCGGGCCATGTTCGAGCCGACCGTGATGGCCCAGATCGCGAGCTGGTCCCAGGGGAGCAGGTAGCCGGTGAACGAGAGCAGCAGCGTCATCACCAGCAGGAGCACGCCGATCACCCAGTTGAACTCGCGCGGCGGCTTGTAGCTGCCGGTCAGGAACACGCGATACATGTGCAGCCAGACGGCGATGACCATCGCGTGGGCCCCCCAGCGGTGCAGCTCGCGGAGGATGCCCAGCGTCGTCACGTCGCGCAGGGCGAGGATGTCGTTGTAGGCGTGTTCCAGCGTCGGCCGGTAGTAGAACATCAGGAGCACGCCGGTCACCACCTCGACGATGAACAGGAAGAACGTCGTTCCCCCCATGCACCAGGTGTAGCTGAGGGCGATGCCCTGCTTGCGGACGCTCACGGGGTGGAGGTGGAGGAAGAAGTTGGTCAGCATCACCACCACGCGATTGCGCCGGTCGGTCGGCATCGGGTGGCGGAAGATGCTCTTCCAGATCTGCGTCTCGGTGATCTTGTCCAGGATTGGCATGAGTCGTCTCGTCAATTCGGAGTCAGACCGGCACCGGGAGTTGAAGCTGCCGCCCGGGCAAGCGGCCGGCTGTTCGCCCGGCCCTGCGTGCTCACCGCGGGGCCGGAGGCCGGATCGAGCAGGTTGCCCGACCGGAGGACCAGACCGGGAGTCGGATCGCCTCCCGGCCAGAGCGACGATCAGACCGCGATGAAGCTGTCCGGGTCGGACCACTGCCCCAGCTCTTGCTGGAACTTCTGGCTCTTGTCGACGATGATCTGGCCGTCGTCGGCGAGGGTGACCTTGAACCGCTCGAGGGGACGAGGGGCCGGGCCTTCGAAGTTGATTCCCGAGATGTAGAAGCCGCTGCCGTGGCAAGGGCACTTGAACTTCTGCTCGTTGGCCAGCCAGTTGGGCGGGCACCCCAGGTGGGTGCAGACCGACTGGAGGGCGTAGATGATGTCCTGGCCGTTGTAGCGGGTGGAGCGGACGATCCAGAAGCCCCATTCCGCCTTGAACCGCTCGTTGACGTCCTCGGGGTCGTAGTTCGTGGGCAGGCCGACCTTGATGGTGCTGGGCGGCTCGGCCAGGACGTTGGGGAACATGAACCGGCCCATCATGGCGGTGAAGGCGGCGTCACGCCGGCGGTGAACGAGGTCCAGGCGACGGCGATCCAGGAGACGAAGAGGCTGCCGATCATGAAGCCGCGGCGATCGGTCTGGCCCGCGGCGGCCGCGGCGGCCACGCTTCTTCGAGGGCTTGGGCAGGACCGTCTGCGGCTTCGCGGGGGCGGCCTTGGCGGCGCGGCCGGCTTTGCGGGCGCCTTGCCGCGGCGGCCTTGGCGGCGATTTCCTTGGCCTTCTTGGCACCCGTCTGGCGGAGGGCCTCGGCGAGGTCGCGCGGATCGGTGATCTTCTCGAGCGGGGGGAGCGTGCGCGCGGCGCCGGCCGCCTTGGCGGCTGCCGGTGCGGCCTGCCGGCTTGGCCGCCGCGCGGCGGGCTTTCCTGCCGCGGGGGCCGCGGCGCGCGGCTGCCCCGGGCGGCGGCCAGCTTCTCCTGCGAGCGTCATCGGCCGGCCCAGGGGCGGGGCCGGCGGGGGCACGGCCCTGGCGGCCGGAGCCGGCGCGCCTCGGCCGCGGCGGCTCGGCGGCTGCCGGCGCAGGGGCCGCGGCCGGCGGCCGGGGCTCCGGCGACCGCCGCACCGCCGGCGCGGGCCGCGGCCAGCTTCTCCTTGAGCGTCAACGGCCGGCCCAGGCTGGCCGGCGTCGGGACGTGCGGCCGCGACGGGGGCGGCGGGCGGCCGCCGGCACGCTGGCCATGGCTTCAGCCGCCGCCTCCTCGATCGCCGCGGCCGCTTCCGCCACCTCGGGCGCTCCGGCAGCCGGCGCTTCTTCGGCCTGGGGCTGCGCCGCCCCACCCTTCCGCGCCGCCGCCAGAATCTCTTGCACACTCGGACGTTTTGCCATCGCTCAGTCCCAGCCTCCGATTGCCCGTCGATCCTCCCCGCCAAGGCTTCGGGGAGGTGAACATCGAATCAATATCTCGCTGTCAAAGCAAACCAAGTGCCACCACTTCGTTTGCCCGATCGCATGATCTTAAAGGAAATCATCAAAGGATTTACGGAAATCGTCCAGGCTTGATCGCGGGTCCGGTTTCCCAAAGCTGAGAAAGCTGCCCGGACATCGTTCCCAGTTGTTGGAACGAGCGACGAGAATCCGGGAACGCGACGAGGATCGCCGTCCCGGGGCAGATCAGCACAGACCACCAGGAGCACATGCCGCCACGATCGTGCCCCCATCGCCATCGGGACCATAGCCTAGCAGGCCGTACGGGGCGGGGCAACATCCTGGTGTCCCGGGTTCCGCTGTCCGGCAGCAGGGGCCGTGATCAGACCGAGTCGAGGATCTCCAGCGTGCTCGAGATCTCCCGGAGCCGGCGGTCAGGTAGGAGCGAATCTCGTCGCTGGTGGTGAGCTGCAGCACGTGATGGGCGAATCGCTCGGCCTGGGCGGTCGTGACCCCCGCGAGCAGGTTCTTGATGGTGGGGACGAAGGCCGGGCTCATGCTGAACCGGCGCAGGCCCATGCCGAAGAGGACCAGGACCGACCGGGGCTGGCCGGCCATCTCGCCGCAGAGGGTCACGGGCGTCCCGGTGCGCTGGCAGGCGTCGAGCACCATCTGCAGGACCCGGAAGATCGCCGGGCTGAGCGGCTCGCAGAGGTGGGCCACCTTGGGATTGTCGCGATCGGCGGCGACCAGGTACTGGATCAGGTCGTTGGAACCGATCGAGATGAAATCGGTCTCGCGGAGGAGGGCGTCGATGCAGAAGGCGGCGGCGGGGACCTCGACCATCACCCCGGTCTTGACGTCCTCGGCGAACGGGCACCCCCTCGCGGCGCAGGTTGTCGCGGGTCTCCTTCACCAGCTTGTTGATCTTCCGCAGCTCTTCCAGCGTCGTGATCATGGGGAAGAGCATCGAGACCTTGCCGTGCCGGCCGGCGCGGAGGATCGCCCGGATCTGGGTGATCAGCAGCTTCGGGTTCTCGAAGAAGATCCGGATCGACCGCCAGCCCATGAACGGGTTCGCCTCGCTCCGCCGCCCCAGGTAGGGGACCGTCTTGTCGCCCCCCAGGTCGAGCGTGCGGATCGTCACGGTCTGGCCGGGCGAGTTCTCGACGATCTGGCGGTAGTACTCGTACTGCTCCTCCTCGCCGGGGACGTCGTGGTGGGTCAGGAAGAGATACTCGGTCCGGAACAGCCCGACGCCCGTGGCCCCGACCGTCTGGGCGGCGTGCGCGTCGGCCACGTTGTTGATGTTGGCCAGCAGCTCGACGTGGGTCCCGTCGAGGCTCCGCGCCGGCTCGTCCCGGTTGGAGATCAGGCTGTCCTTGAGGTGGAAGAACTCGCGCTGGACCTTGCGGTAGGCCATCGTCGCCTCCTGGTCGGGGCGGACGATGACATGCCTTCGCGGCCGTCGACGACCATCAGGTCGCCGCTGGCGACCTCGTTCATGATCCCCTCGACCCCCGAGACCGCCGGGATTCCCCGGCTCCGCGCCAGGATCGCCGCGTGGCTGGTCGATCCGCCGATCTCGGTCACGATCCCGGCGATCGGCAGGTCGCCCAGGCTCATCGCCTGGCTGGGCAGGATCTCGTGCGCGACCAGGATCACCGGCTCCTCGCCGTCGTGCGACCCGGTGGCCCCGTTGGAGATGGGCTCCTTCTTGCGGGTCAGGTGCGAGCCCACCCGCGAGATCACGTCGCGGACGTCGTTGAGCCGCTCCCGGAAGTAATCCTGCTCGATCCGCGCGAACTGGGCGGCATAGCTCGTTGCATCACCACCTGCAGGGCCGACAGCGCGGTCAGGTTCTGCTGCTCGATCTGCGCGTGGACCTTGGAGAGCAGTACCGGGATCGTTGACGATCTGGAGGTGGGTCTGGAAGATCTCGGCCGCCGGAGGGCCCGAGCTCCTGGGCGACCCGCTGGACGAGGCTCTCGAGCTCGGCCGCGGTCTCCTCGACCGCGCGATCGAAATAGCGCGATCTCGGCCGGAACCTGGCCGGGACTGTCGAGCGTCTTCGGCTCGCTCGAGCCCAGAACCGATTCCACCCGGTACGCGACGCCGACGACCACCCCAGGACTGACACCGATTCCTTTTGCATGACGAGCCCATCGAGGAGTGTTCGAGCGATCCTGAATTCCACGCCGGCAACGGTCGACGGAAACTCTGCTACTTCGCCCGAAACAAGCCTAGTTTAAGCACACGCGAGCGATCCCATCGGGAAGCCTGAGATCGCCATCCGCGGACGGCAAGGAATTGCGGATCGGCTCGCGAGGCGATGTCGACCGCTTAGGGGCGTCTGTCATCTGGCGCGGGTCGGGGCGTACGGAGGTTCCTCGATCCTGTCCATCAATAGCCTAAAGTCTCGAGCTCGCGGCGTCTACAGCGGATCATCCGGGCGGAAACCGCGTCAGATCGGCTTGGGCGCCTCGAGCCTCGTCGATGGTCGGCAGGTGGCCGAAGCGGCCGAGGAGCAAGCACCGTGGCCGCCATGGCGGCGTAGGCGGCGGCCCAGTGATAGGGCGTCTGGTGCGCCGGCGGCCCTGGCGCGGCCTTCCGCTCGCAGCTGGCGGAGCACCGCCGAGGGGGCCTTGATCGGCGCCGGCGGCAGCGGCGAGTGGATGATGCCGAACCAGGCGAAGACGCCGGCCAGGGCCAGGGTCGCCGCGGCCGTTGCCGGGTCCGGCCGTCGATCAGGTGGGTCAGGGACGTCCCCCAGAGCAGGCTCGTCACGATGAAGCCGCCGGAGAGGATCGTCGACCGTGGCGATCCACTGCTGGGTCGTCCGGCCTGCAGCTCGCCGAACGGCTTGCCCATCTCCGGGAAGCACCTGGTTGAGCGTGATCAGCGCCAGGTAGGCCAGCGCCGGGACGCAGGCCAGGGCCACGGCCGGATAGTGCCGGGCCGAGGTGGCGTGGAACGACTGGGCCGTGATCTCCAGGCCGATGAAGATCAGGATCGGGAAGATCACCGCCTTGGGGATCAGGAAGAAGATCCAGTCGAAGTAGCCGAAGATCCCCGCCGCGCCGACGAAGAGGGCCGTCGCCAGCGTGTAGCCGGCCCGGGCTCCCATGGCCTTGTAGGCGGGATGGCCGATGTAGGGGGTCGACTGGATCACGCCGCCGAAGAGCCCGCCGACCAGCGTGGCGATCCCCTCGGCGGCGATGATCTGGCCGGTCGGATAGTCGTCGCCGGCCGCCGCGGCGCTCTCGGTGCAGTCGATGCCCGCCGACGACCGTCGCCAGGGCCAGCGGGATCGCCACCGGCAGATAGCTGAGCGCCTCGGGCCAGGACTGGCCGAACCAGGCCCACCAGGCCCCGACGGGCGCCGGCAGGGCCAGCCGGAGCAGGCTCGACGGCGCGGTCCCCTCGCCGCCGAGGCCCGGGCCCAGCCCGAGCGAGGTGCATCCCGTAGTAGACCAGGCAGCCGACGGCCACGGCCGCCAGGGCGCCCGGGAATCTGGCGGGGCAGCCGCCAGCGCGCCGTCAGCGTGGCCAGGATCACCGCCAGCGAGACGAATCCCGCGACCGGCTGGGCCGCGATGTCCAGCAGCGGCAGGAAGCTGATGATCACCAGGGCGATCGCCGTCAGCGAGCCGAGCAAGCCCGCCCGCGGCACCACCTCGCGGACCCAGCCGCTGACCAGGGCGCAGGCCAGCTTGAAGATCCCCGAGGCCAGGAGCATCGTGATCCCCAGGAACCAGGCGTGCTGCGCCGCCGCCTCGGGAGCGAGCCCGCGTCCGAGCGCCGCCTGGAAGGCCGGGCCGATGATCAGGATGACCGAGCCGAACGTGCTCGGCGTGTCGAGCCCCAGGGGCATGGCGGTCACGTCGCGCCGGCCCGGTCCGGCGGGCCAGGCGGAACGCCATGACCGTGAAGATCAGGTCGCCCGACCAGCACCCCGACCGCCGTGCCCGGGATCATCCGCGTGAGCACGAAGTCGCGCGGCATCCCGAAACCCATCACCAGCAGGCTGGTCATCAGGATCATGCCGCCGATGTTGTCGATCATCAGCCCGAAGAAGGCGTTGAGATCGCCGCCGTGCGACCCAGTCGTAGCGATGGCCGGCGCGGGGATTCGCGGCCCGATGCGATGCTCACGAACGATGCCCTCTCTGTGTCTGATCGTCTCACGGAGTCACGAGGCGGCGCGACGGACTGGCGGGCCTCGGCCAGGCGGGCCGCGACGAGGGCCAGGATGCCCACGAGCAAGTAGACCGCGGCGGTCGAGGCGATCGCCACGCTCAGCCCGAAGTGCTCCGAGGCCATGCCGACGGCGAACGGCGGCGCCAGGAAGCCTCCGGTCCAGCCGACCGAGTTCATCAGCCCCGCCGCGGTCCCCCGATCCTCGGGCCGGACGACGTCGAAGAGCGAGGCGAAGATGTTCGCATCGTAGATGCCCTTGCACAAGCCCGCCGCGGCGAGCGAGCCGCGACCAGCATCGCGACCGACGCGGACCATCCGGCCAGGAAGACGAACGGGGCCCCGAGGATCAGGCCCAGGCTCTGCACCCGGATCCGTCCTCCCTTCCGCGTACCGGGCCGCCCAGTCGGCCAGCACGCCGCCGCAGAGCGCCCCGACCAGGCTGGCCAGCGGCCAGACCGTCGAGGTCGTCGAGGAGCCGGAGACGCCCATGGCGAACTTCCGGTAGATGAACGTCGGCAGCCAGGTCAGGAAGGTCGCCGCCACGAAATTGGCGCCGATGAAGACGCACAGCAGCAGGACCGCCGCGCGGTTGGTCAGGATCCGGACGACCTTCTCCCAGAGATCCGCCTTCGAGGCCGGGCCGACCTCGAGCTCGTCGTCGGCGATCGGTCCTTCCTGGCTCGGCTTGGCCTCCTCCGACTGGCCGCGGGCCGGTTCGACCAGGATGAAGCCCAGGATCAGCGGCGTAGGCCGTCCCCGCCAGCCCCAGGACGAAGAACGGCGATCGCCAGCCGAATCGCTCGCGCCAGCCGGCCGGCCAGCACGGCCCCCCCCGCGGTGCCCAGGTAGACGCTCGTCTGGTGAATGCCCAGCGCCCGCGAGCGGGTCCGCGGGCCGTGATAATCGGCCAGGAACGACATCGACGCCGGGAAGTAGAACGACTCGCCCAGCCCCTCGGCGGCCCGGAAGAACAGCGAGCTGGCCGAACGATCCGCGACAGCCCGGTCGCCGCGCAGATCAGGCTCCAGAACGCCAGGCCCGACGGGGATCAAGCACCCGCCGGGACAGCCGATCGACCACGTAGCCGGCGAACGGTGACGTCGAGGCGTAGACGACCATGAACGCCGAGCCCAGCATGCCGAGCTGGGTCTTCGAGAGCCGGAACTCCTTCTCGAGCAAGCGGAAAGACCGAGTTCACGGCCTGGCGGTCGGCGTAGTTGAAGAACCCGCAGAACCAGAGCAGGCCGACCACGAGCCAGGGATAGGCCGCGCCGCGGCGCGAATGGCAGCGAGTCGGCCGGCTGAGCCACGCTCGTCGGCGTCTTCGTGATCATCGCCTCGCGGTCGTCCGGGTCGCTGCCCGGAGCAGGTCCGTC
This sequence comes from uncultured Alphaproteobacteria bacterium, assembly GCA_963776455.1. Lineage (GTDB taxonomy): Bacteria > Pseudomonadota > Alphaproteobacteria > Rhizobiales > Xanthobacteraceae > CAVZMU01. The sequence continues at coordinate 599,382 of CAVZMU010000004.1, read as the reverse complement.
ATGGCTTCGCATCGCCCTGGCGGATCCAGGCCTCGTTGAACCGGGCGTACTTGATCGTCGATCCCTGGCCGGGCGATGCTGTGGGTGTAGGTCGCGTGGATCTCGCCGTCCGGAGCCCTGGATGATCGACGGATAATGGAACGACCCCTGCCCCGGCTCGCGCCGCTCGAGGTGTCGCGTCCACTTCCAGGTCGCCCCTTCGTCGTCCGAGAGCGAGACGGCCAGCGAGTGCCGTCCCCTGGCGGTGTCGTTGTAGATCAGGGCCCAGTTCCCGGTGCCGAGGCGGATGGCCTCGATGCCCGCGCCGGGGTTGGGGAACGCGGTGTCGTCCACCGGCGACCACGTCTCGCCGTCGTCCGCCGACGTGGCTCATGCGGATCCGGTGGTGCGGCCCGTTGTCCCGCATGTAAGGCCACGAGCGTCCCGTCGTTCTTCCGCACCAGGCTGGGCTGGATGTTGCCGAAGCCGATCATGGGGCGGCTCGTCGTCCAGGTCTTCCCCTGATCGTCGCTGATCGCCATGATCGACGCCGAGAACGTGTCGCAGTAGAGCGGCAGGATCCACCGGCCCGGGTGCTTCGCTCGGGATCGGCGGGCAAGGAGATCGGGTGGACGCGCGGCATCCAGCCGAGCCGCTGGTAGAGGAGGTCTCGCGAGCGAGCCTGGAAGGTCGACGAGCTCCTCGCGATACTTCGACTTCTCCTCCGCGGTGAGGGCCGCGACCGCCTTGTCGATGGCGGCCGCGAAGTCGGCGCTGTCCGGGGTGACGTGGATCACGCCCGACCGCGTCCAGCGGATCGGGCTGGGGCGGCTCGACCGGCCCGGCTGCCTGGTACTTCAGCAGGGCGCCTTCCCAGCGATGGTCGAGGATCGTCGGCCAGAAGAGCCAGATCTCGCCCCCGGAGCGAGAAGAGCGCCGGGTTGCAGTCGGGATAGCCCGGGCGTGTCGGCCATCAGGAACCGCGGGCCCCATCGTTCTCGCTCCCCGGGGCCAGCCAGGCTCCCTGGATCACCACGTCGTCCGACTTTCGCTCGCCGCTGCCCGAGTACCAGGCCGCCAGCAGATTGCCCTCCGGCCGTCTCGATCACGCACGAGGCGTGATTGTGCTTGTGCTCGGCAGGGAAGATCGGCTGCGAGAAGAATGAGGGAGCTTCAGCCCGTGCCGGGCGCGCGGCGAGCAAGACGATCAGCCAGAGTATCCAGAAACCGATGCCCTGCTTCGCGAGCCCGAAGATCATGTTCAGCCCATCCTCATCCTTACCGCATCGCCGCCGGGTCGAGGGCTCCGAGTTTATCCCCCCCGGTCAGGCCGGACAAGGGGCGCTCAAGCGGCGTTCATCGATCGGGTGTGAATCCGAGCTTGCGATTGACGATGCGTTGGGAGTTGTACAGGGCTGCATGAATCACCAGTCCAGATACGGACTTGGCACCCGGTGGAACGTCATGCCGGTTCGCGGAAGCCTTCACGACGAGCTCTCCCGGATCGTGCGAGGGGGCGAAGCCCAGGGTCAATCCGGGTGGCAGGGACTGCGACCCCGAACCGGCTTGCCGCCTCAGGAAGGCTTCGGACCAGCGGACCGTGTTGCGGTTGAATGTGACCGCCATGTAGGTCCGCCCCTTCGTCGACTTGATGTCCTTGGCGGAATGCTCCAGTCCCAGCAGGCTGCCTTTCTCGGCATCTTCCAGAGATATTGTCCTCGATCATCGCGCCCAGGAACGGGGCGTGCGACCAGCCCCAGACGACGGGGGTCTCGGTCGGACAGGCCGTGAACCGCAGGGCGTGGGCCCCGCCCAGGATATGATTCTTCAGCACCCGCGTGCCGAATGGTTGCCGACCAGCACCATCCCGTCCGACATCCTGCCGCCGCGCATGTCGATCCGGTTCCCCTCGAAAACCTCGTCGACAAAACCGCGCGAGATCGAGACGACCTCGGTACCCTTGGGGATCGGGGCGTCCACGAGATAAGTCGTCGGGTCGATCACCTGGGCGATCTTGCGGTACTGGCCCGCCGCCGGGCCGGCTCAGCAGCGAGACGACGTCGCCGGTGCCGGCCGGCTGCCCCTGCGGACGATGGATCCGGAGCAAGCGCCCGTCGGCGGAGAGCGCAGCGAGCTTGCCCTCGTAGGTCAGGTGATAGGCCTCGGTCAGGATGATCTCGGGCGCGTTCGCCCAGGGGATCGTGTCGCCCTCGCGTGAGCCCAGGTCCTCGACGATGTTCTCCACGACGCGATCGTTCGTGCCCTGATGTGTCAGGACGAGGAACCTCCAGGTCTTGCCGGCGGGCTCCACCGGCTTGGCCCGGTTGCCCTTCAAGGTCAGGTCGTAGGTGCCGTGGCCGGTGAAGACGCCGTGCGAGTACGTACCCGGGGGCGTTCCCCGGAAGTCGTTGTTGAGGACCTGCCAGGGCCCGTCGAAGAACTCGATCAGGCCGCCGCGGAGGATGTTGCCGGCGATCATCCCGCCCCTCGCGTTCGTCAGGCGGATGAGCCGCATCGCCTCGACCCACTTGGATGGGTCCGCCGGGGGCGGAATCTCGAGGTCGAGCCGGGTGATCGACACGTTGAACTTGGGGTCGTCGTGCCCCTGGTCGCGGTTGTCGGTCGTGCCGATCACCGCCGGGCCGTAGCTGACCTCCTGGTCCCAGCGGATCGGGCCCTCGAACCGGACCGCGAACCCGTTCAGGGTCGTGTGGCCGCAGTGGATCTTGATCGCCGCCGTCCAGGGGGGCTCGCCCGATGCCTGCGTGAAGACCAGCGTCGCCTTGCCCTCCGAGGTCAACGTCACCGGCTTCTCCAGCACCAGGGGTCGATCCAGGCGATACGTGCCCGGCGCGAGCGAGACCGTGCCGTGCTTGCCGGGCCAGGGCGTTCAGGTCGTCTCCCGGCCTGGCCTCGACCCGGGTCGTGGCGGGCGAGGCCGAGCGGCGGCCGGGGTCGCAGGCGCCTCCTGGAAATCGGGCCACCGTCATCCGGCCGTCCTGTTCGATCAGGCGGAGCGTCATCGTCGCCTTCGCCTCGTCCCGGTAAGGGGCGAAGAAGAGCTCGATCGAGGTGCGATCCGGGCCGGGCTTGAGGGCGAGGGGACCGGTCGACGTCGCCCGTGGGCTCTCCCGCCTTGATCCGGTCGCCGCTCCGGTAGATCCAGGTCCCGCGCACCGAGTCGGTCAGCACGGCGGCCGCGATCCCCTGCGTCCGTCCCAGACCGGAGACGGTCACGTGGACGTCCCCCGGTCCGGTGACGTCCTGGCCATCCTGGCCGTGCCAACGGGCCGTGGCGGAGACCTCGGCCAGCCGCGGCAACGGCTGCTCGGGCATCTTGCAGCTTGGGGTCGCATCTGCCCGACGGCCACGGTCGCCGAGTCCATGGTCTCGTTGGCGTAGAGCACCCGGACCTTGAGCTTCTGCCCCTTGAGGTCGCGCTCCGGCTGGAAGAAGAGGTCGCCCTCGCCGGGCTTCTTCGGGTCGGGCCAGTATTCGGCGTTGGGCAGGAGCTGCGGGTTGGCCCCCGACTCCCACTTCGCTCCCCCCGGCGCCTCGATCCGCATCGCCTTGACGCGGATCTTCGTGGAGACGCCCGAGAGCCGGATCCGCGACGTCCTGGACCCCGTCGGGGCCGACCGAGGGGCCGTCTCCCACGCGGTCCTGCCGGTCCTGCCCCGCCCACCGCGCCTGCAGCGCCGCGCCAGGCATGCGCAGGCCTCGGTTGACCTTGCGGCTGCGGACGTCGAGCTCGTGGGTCGCACCGTCCTCGTAACGGATCAGGATGTGATAGTTCTGGATCGAGTCGTTATGCCCCGGCTCGAGGAACAGGTCCGCCGTCCTCGACCCCTTCGCTCGCTTCAGCTCCGCCTTCCAGGAGAACGACTGGGCGTTGTACTGCCACTGGTCGCCCCCCTGCTCCGTCGTCACGTCGACGAACTCGATCTCCTTCTGGGGATCGAGGCCCGAGAGCGCGATGTGCATGTCCTGGATCTCGCTGGGCTCGAGCCGGTTGCTCGGCCCCGACGTAGTCGTGCCCGTCCTGGCCGACCCACCGCGCCGAAGGCGGCCCGCCCGCCTGCCGGGCCTGATAGGCGACGGCCTTGATCGGAGTTGCCTGGCCGAGTTGCACGAAAGCCCAGCCCAGAACCATCATCCTTGAGGCAAGACGCATCGATTCCTCCTTGCTCGATTCTCCCACGCCGCAGAGCGGATCTGGCGGACCCGGTACGAGAGGTGACCCTCCTGATGCCGGCTCGGGTTAACATAACACAGAGGGACAGGTCGCGCGAATCGAGGATGGAGGCGGTAAGATTGAGTCCGAACGGGCGAACGGAACTGTTCATGGAGCCATCGGATGCCGCGAGAATCGACGGGGCAACTGTTCGACGAGCCGGAGGACGATCTCGCCCCGCCCGGATACCGGCGAGGCCCCGCTGGCCGACCGGATGCGGCCCAGGAGCCTCGAGGAGTTCGTCGGCCAGACGGGCATCGTCGGCGAGGGCTCGCTCCTTGCGCGGGCCCTGCGGCAGGAGACACGGCTGCCCTCCTTGATCCTCTGGGGCCCGCCGGGCACCGGCAAGACGACGCTGGCCCGCCTCCTCGCCCGCCAGGCCGGCGCCCGGTTCACGCAGCTCTCGGCCGTCCTCTCGGGCGTCAAGGAGCTGCGCGAGGCGATCGCCGAGGCGCGCAGGATGCGCCGGCGGGGCGCCCGCACGATCCTCTTCATCGACGAGATCCACCGCTACAACAAGTCCCAGCAAGACGCCCTGCTCCAGGCCGTCGAGGACGGCACGGTCACCCTGATCGGGGCCACGACCGAGAACCCCTCGTTCGAGGTCAACGCCGCGCTCCTGTCGCGGGCGAAGGTCCTCACGCTCGGTCCCCTGTCCGAAGCGGAGCTCGCCACCATCCTCCGCCGGGCCCTCGAAGATCCCGAGCGAGGAATCGCTTCATTCCGCCCCTCGATCGACCCTGAAGTCCTGGACCGCCTCGCCTCGGCCTCTGCCGGCGACGCGCGCGTGGCTCTCACCGCCCTGGAATCGGCGGTGCTGGCGACGGCCCCCGGGGCCGACGGCCTCCGCCACGTCGACGGCGACACTCTGACCCAGGCCCTGGGCCACGCCCGGTATCGCCTACGACAAGCGCGGCGAGGACCACTTCAACCTGATCTCGGCGCTGATCAAGAGCGTGCGGAACTCGGACGCGAACGCCGCGGTCTACTGGCTGGCCCGCCTGATCGAGGGGGGCGCCGACCCGTTATTCATCGCCCGCCGCCTCTGCATCCTCGCGTCCGAGGACGTCGGCCTGGCCGATCCCCAGGCGATGGTCCAGGCGGTCTCCGCGGCCCAGATCGTCCACCTGATCGGCATGCCCGAGGGCCTCTTCCCCCTCACCCAGGCCACGCTCTACCTGGCCAACGCCCCCAAGTCCAACGCCGTGAAGACCGCCTACGCCGCCGCCGCCTCGGACGCCGCGGCCACCGCCCGCGAGCCCGTCCCGCTCCACCTCCGCAACGCCGTCACACCGCTCATGAAGTCCGTCGGCTACGGGCAGGGCTACCGCTACGTCCACGACGATCCCGGCGGCTCGCGAGCAGATGGCCTGCCTGCCGGAATCCCTCCGCGGCCGGGTCTACTTCACACTCACCCAGGTGGTAGCAGGCAGGTTCAGCGATCCGGGCCCCGCTCCCTGACCTTGGCCCACTCCACGGCCTGTTGCAGCTCGCGGAACTTCGCTTGCACTGAGGCGTCAAGCTTGGCGGCAAACTCAGGTCCAAGCCCTTTGATCTTGATGACCTCCTGCACGTCGGCAAGGTCCTTCAGCCGGTCTGCGGCCGTCATCCCCGAGGCGAGCTTCAGTTCGATGAGCTTCCCCAGGGTGATGGTCCTCACCCCCTCAATCGTTTCAACACTCTCGCTCGGGTCCGGGAAGACGACCGGCTTCGGCAAGCCATCGCCCGGGTATTCTCCCGTGGTCACGATCTCCACGCGCACGTTCTCCGCAGTCGTCTTGAACTGTTTCGTGGCCCCCTGGAACGCTGGTCGATATCCCAGCCCTACAAGTTGCTCGTGGAAAATCCTCAAGCCCTCCTTGGTCACGAGGATGTCGATGTCCTCCGTGAACCTCCTGTAGCCGTGCTGGTTAAGAGCGATGGCGCCGATGATCGCATAATCGATCCCGTTTCGTTCGAGATCTGCAACGATACGCAGAAGTGTTTTATTGAGCATGCCTCCGCCTCGAAAAAAAGCAAGCCCTTCATCGAACACCGCGATCGATGACGAGAGGATCTGCTCGAAGTCGGCCATGGTCGTTTGAGCTCATTTCGTGGAACGAGGGGAGCAGCCCCCAAAGCATCCGTGTAACTCTTCCAAGATCATCGCACAAAGAGGAGCCTGATGCATCCCGGGGCCTTTGCGTTCCGATACTTCGTGAACCGCTCGTCCAGTTCTGCCCGACCGAGCGCTACCATGAGGAGGAGATCAACAGCGAGGCGAGGAGACTGTCGTGATGACGGGTAGATCAGCGGACGACGTCTTCCGGCAGGTGCACCGGATCTTCAACCGCCGACGGGATTCCGCTGGCGAGCTGGCCTGTTCAGCCGGGTGTCGCGGCGAGTCGCCGCACGAGCCAGGAAGCCGCGGACGCCGAGCGGCAGCGCAGCACTCGACCGACGCGGCTGCCGAGCACGATGCCCGAGGCCTGCTTCCGCCTCCTAACTACCACGGTAGCGATGAGACCGTTCATTCTGCCCGCCGAACTGCCCGAATCATCGTGCATTTCGCAAGAATCGCTTCAATCCCCATTTCCCGTGAAATCGCTGAGGACGGCCTCGTTCGCATGTCGATGAATCCTCGAGCTCTCGTATGCATGCGCGTTCGTGATGTGTGCGTCCCTCGATTGACCGAGCATCGTCCGACCCGAAAACTTGGTTTGATTGGAGAGATGTGCGATGAGGGCACGGCGACGAATGTTCCGACGAGGCCTGTCGATCCTGATGTTGTGGTGGTGTTGATGCGATTGCCGAGGCCCGGTCTCAAGAGCCGGGAACTGGGAGCGATCCCGAGCTCGCGGCTGTCGCCCCGGCCAATTCCTCGGCAACAGGCAGAGCGAAAGCCGCGAATCGCGACCGATCCTCGTCGGCCGCTCGATTCCAGCCCGTTCGAACAGGTTACAGGGGGCGCTCCGCCGGCCACTGGCGCGTCCAGGAAGCCGTCCGGAGACCCGAGCAAGCCTGCTCCGAAACTTGACTCGCAGTTTTCTCGTACCTTCTTCCAGGACCCGCAACCCTCGCCCGAGACGCGGACCGCCGAGGTCGGAAGTAAGAAAGATGAGCCGTTTCTCAGGCGGTTGTACGAGGCACTGTTCGAGGAGGAGCCGACGGGTCAGGGCGAGGCCGCCCAGCCTCGTCGCCTGCCGCCGGCACCCTACCAGTCGCCCCCGTTCCCATTCGCGGAGCACCTTGGGCCGATCGTGGGTATCAGGGATGACGCCGTGTGGCCCCTCATGGAAGCCCTCGAGGACGGTCCCAACGGCGAGTTCTGGAAGGACAACCGGATCAAGATCTACGGCTGGGCTGATCCTTCGTTCACTTACGGCACGTCGAAGAACTCGAACATCCCCATGGTCTACAACATCGTGCCCAATTCCTGGCAACTGTCCCAGGCCATCCTCATCTTCGAGCGGCAGACTGACTCGAACCAGACCGACCACATGGACTGGGGCTTCAAGGTCACGAATCTCTACGGCATCGACTATCGCTACACCACCGCCAAGGGCTGGTTCAGCGACCAGTTGCTCAAGCACAACCATCTGTACGGCTGCGACCCGCTTCAGCTCTACCTCGATATCTACTTTCCCACATCGCTCAGGGGATGATCCTCCGCGTGGGCCGGTATATCTCGCCGATCGACATCGAGGCCAGCTCTCTCCCGAGAACTACCTGTACTCCCATTCCGTGATGTACTCGGTCGATCCCTATACCTTCACAGGCATTCAGGGCATCTTCAAGCTGAGTGAAAACTGGTTCGCCATGACGGCGATCCACGCGGGCAACGACATGGCCCCGTGGACCACTTCCTCCCAGCCCAACGGCGAGTTCCTGCTGAAGTGGGTTTCGCCGAACAACAAGGACATCCTCTTCGGCGGCGTCGACTCGATCGGCAAGGGCGAATACAAGAACGGTCACGACGACCTTCAGGTCTCGTCGCTCTTGTGGGAACACAAGTTCAACGACAGGTTCCACACGGTCACCGAGATGTACTATATCTGGCAGCGAAATGCTCTGACGGCCGGAACGGTGATCGACGGTCCACCTCATCCCTTTTTCCCGGGCGTGGGCCCTGGGGCACTCATCCCGGGGCTGTCGAGATCCTTGGGCGTTGTCAACTACACCGCGTACAAGCTCAGTGACAAGGACCGACTCGTCGCTCCGGTGCGACATCCTCGACGACTTCCAGGGCCAGCGGCTCGGCTACAAGACCACGTACTTCGAGCACACCCTCGGCTGGGCCCATTACTTCTACGACTGGCTCGTCTTCCGCCCCGAAGTCCGGTTCGACTACACCACGGGCGCCAAGGCCATCGACAATGGCACGAAGCGCGAGATGTTCTCGGTCTCGGCCGATATGATCGTCCGGTTTTGACGAACGAATCTCCGGGGAGCGCCAGTTCTGACGGCCGGACAGACCCTGGCTCCGCTTGCACCCTCTCGACGACGGTCAGAGTCGCTTTCCGATCGAGGGGGCTGCGGATCTGGCTCGCATCGACCAGCGGGGATCAGAAAACGTGTGAATTGCAATGCGAGAGCTGGCATTGTGCACGATGGGAATCTGCGAGCAGGTGTCGCGGCTCAATCGGTTGCGGCCGGAGGCGTGACCACCGGCAGACGTCGCCCGACAAGTGACTCGAGAGAGCGCCTAACCTGTTTGGCAAGTGCAAGTTGTGCAGGATCGTCCGGCGCCCAAGGGCACGATGCGCCGGTTCTTCCGTGCGAAATGCCAGGAGACTGGATTCGTCCACATCGGTACTTTGCAGAACAACTTCGACCCGACTCTCTGGGAAATGAACCTCTGCCAGGAAGATGCCAAGCTATGGCACGGGGTCTGCTTTGGTGACCCAACTGACAAGCCAGCGGGGGAATACATCCTGTTGAGCGGAGGAAGTCGGGAGGCTCGTATCTCGCCACTGCATCCGTCCGAGCTCCGTTCTGAAGGAATCTCATTTTCAAGTCTTGCCAGAATCATGAAGTCCGACTTACGGCGGACCTTGCGGACCATGCGTGTTCTCAATGCGACATGGAGACGAAGACTCCGAGATCGTCATGGAGAGTACCGACCCGCAAGTCAGGCTCACGCTGGCTCGGGCCCGGTTCGCGGCCCCTTCCGACGCGCCCGTCCTGATCCGGGGCGAGAAGGGGACTGGCAAGCGTACGCTCGCTCGCGCCCTTCACGGCTGGAGCAAACGGTCCAGAGGGCCGTTCGTCACCGTGAGCTGTTCGGGCATCGGATCAGAGCGGCTGGAGTTCGACCTGTTCGGTCTTGTCGGGGGAACGATCACCAGTGACCGAGGTGACACTTCCGGCAAGATCGCCGCAGCCGAGGGTGGCACCTTATTCCTCGACGAGGTAGGCGCCCTGCCGCCTGAACTCCAGCTCAGGCTGCTGCAGCTCCTCGAAGATCCGAAGTATGCAATCGTCGGCGAAGCAGTGGGCCGCACGGTCGACGTTCGTATCGTGGCAGCCACCAGCATCAGCCTGGAAGCGGCTGTTGCCTCGGGAGAGTTCCACTGGGACCTTCTCTACCGGCTCAACGTGATCGAACTGCTACTTCCGCCGCTCCGACATCGCTCCGACATCCGTGACCTGGCCGACGACCATCTTGCCTACTTCGCGGGCCAGACTGGGAACCCCTTCACGGGCTTCGCACCGGAGGCACTCGAGGCCCTTCTCCAATACACCTGGCCCGGGAACCTTCGCGAGCTCCGCAACGCGATCGAACGCGCGGTGATCATCGGCACAGTACCTGACGTGCATCTTGCTGATCTACCGGAACGCATTGCGCAAGCTCTCGTTCGCGGTGATGAACCTATCGAAGTGGGCAGGAGAGTCAGCCTGGAAGCGCTGGAGGATGAGCACGTGAGGCGTATCCTGGCAAGCACCTCCAGCCTTGAGGAGGCCGCGCAGGTCTTGAGGATCAACCCGAGCACGCTCTACCGGAAGAGGAAACGTCTTGGGCTTTGACATCGCCTACAACTAGGTCGCAGTGATCCCTCCCGGTCGGGTTCCACGGGAGGAGGATCACTGATAGAGGACGTCTCCCGTGAATGAACCAGTCGGTCCCGGCAGTGAAGCAGAGCCTTCCGGACCCGAGCAGGATAAGGACGCACCCCGTCACCGGCCCTTCGCCCCGGTACTCGAGCAACTCCGCCCGGCACTTTTCAGCGTCCTCCTTCTGACCCTCCTGACCGGGGTACTCTTCCCGCTGTCGCTCGCCGCCCTGGCCCGCCCGCTCTTCCCGCGACAGGCCGGGGGCAGCCTGATCGTCCGGGATCGGTCGTCGGCTCCGAGCTGATCGGCCAGGACTTCACCGGGCCTGGCTACTTCCACCCGCGTCCCTCGGCGGCCGGCCGCGGGTACGACGGGACGGCCTCCGGCGGCACCAACCTGGCTCCGACCAATCCGAAGCTCCGCGACGGTGCAGAGGACGATCCCGCGACCCCCGGCGTCGACGAGTCATTCGCCGGCGTGCGTGAGCTGGCCGAGGCTTACCGCACCCGGAATGGGCTCCCGCCGGATGCCGCCGTGCCGGTGGACGCCGTCACTCGCTCGGGGAGCGGCCTGGACCCGCACATCAGTCCGGCCAACGCGGCCCTGCAGGTCCCGCGCGTGGCTCGAGCCCGCCGGTTGAGCGAGGAGGCGGTGCGCCGCCTCGTGGCCGAACACACCCGCGGCCGGCAGTTCGGCATCCTCGGAGAGCCTCGGGTGGCCGTGCTTCCGCTCAACCTCGCCCTGGATCGGGCAGCGACTGCCGCTTCCTTCCACGTCGGCCCGTTGACTGGTGCCCTCCGGAGCTGCAGACCATGCGATGGTTGGAATACACGCTCTTCCTCGGGACCGTCATCGCCCTGGCCCGGCCGGTCGGCCTTTACGTCGCCCGGGTCTTCGAGGAGAAGCCCACGCCCCTCGATCCGCTCTTCCGGCCGCTGGAGCGGATGCTCTTTCGCCTGATCGGCGTCCGTCCGCAGGATGAGATGACCGCGGGGGTCTACCTGGGCTGCTTCCTTGCGTTCAGCGTGCTGTGCACGGCCTTCCTGTTCGTGCTGCTCGATGCTCCAGAGGTGGCTGCCCGGCGGCCCCGACGACCGCTACCTGACCACCCCCATGACGGCCGACCTGGCGGCGAACACCGCCCTCAGCTTCTCGACCACGACGACCTGGCAGGCGTACGGCGGCGAGACGACCCTCCGCTATCTGACCCAGGTCGTCGGCCTGGCGTCGCAGAGCTTCCTCGCCGGGGCGGCCGGGCTGGCGGTGGGCGTGGCGTTCATTCGCGGGTTCGCCCGCGAGCGGTCGGCGACGCTCGGCAACTTCTGGGTCGACCTGATCCGGGCACTCCTGTGGGTCCTGCTGCCCGTGTCCCTCGTGGGTAGCCTCGTGCTGGTCTGGCAAGGGGTCCCGCTCAACGCGGCCCCGTACACCGTGGCGCGAACGCTCGAGGGGCGGGACCAGATGATCGCCCAGGGACCCGTCGCGGTCCTGGAGTTCATCAAGAACCTGGGCACCAACGGCGGCGGATTCTTCAATGCCAACGCGGCCCATCCCTATGCGAACCCGACGCCGCTGACGAACTTCCTTGCGCTGCTGGCGATCGCGGTGCTGCCGGCGTCCTTCCCGATCACCTTCGGGGCGATGGTCGGGCGGCCCCGCGCGGGATGGGCGCTGCTGGCGGTCATGGTCGTGCTCTTCGTCGCCGGCCTGGCGGTCTGCGACCTCGCGGAGCGTTCCCTGCCCGCCTCAACTCGGCGGGCTAGGGCTCTCCGGCGGGAACATGGAGGGGAAAGAGGTCCGGTTCGGGGTCGGCGGGTCGGTACTGACGGCGGTGGTCACCTCGAACGGCGCAACGGGGTCGTACAACGCGATGCACGACTCGTTCCGGCCGATCGGGGTGCTCGTGCCGCTGGTCAATATGCTGCTCGGCGAGGTCATCTTCGGCGGCCTGGGGACCGGCCTCTACAGCATGGTGATGGTGGCCCTGGTGGGGGTCTTCATCGCCGGGCTGATGATCGGGCGCACGCCGGAGTACCTGGGCAAGACGATCAAGACCACGGAGGCGAAGCTCATTGCCGGGTACACCGTGCTGACGCCGCTGGTCGTCACCTTGCTGACGGCCTGGGCCGTCGCCGTCGGCGCGGGGAAGGCGGGCCTGGTCACCAACGGCGGGTCGCGTGGATTCACCGAGGTCCTGTTCGCCTATGCCTCTTGCATGGCCAACAACGGCCAGACCATGGCGGGGCTGAACGCCAACAGCCCGTTCTATAACCTGACGACCATGGTCGCCATGGCGGCGGGTCGGTTCGGCCTGGCCGCGCTGGCGCTCGCACTGGCGGGCCGGTTCGCTGCCCAGACCAACAAGCCCGAGACGATCGGCTCCATGCCCTGCGACACGCTCACCTTCGGCGTTCTGGTGCTGGGATCGGTGATCCTCGTAGGCGCCCTGAGCTTCTTCCCGTGCTCGCCCTTGGACCGATCGCCGAGCATCTGCACCCCTGAATCCACGAGGGTCCGAATCACAGTCCCGGCGGTGAACAAGCACCATGTCGCTCACGCCGCTGACTCGAATTCGAAATCGATTTTCGTTGACCTTTCCGAGACGGTCCATACAATTCTCATGATGCTTAGAGGTCTGGACATTTCTCCGAGGTTTCCATGCTCAGAATCAAGACATCATTCTCGTTCTGAGCATGATCTCTTCATCCGCCTCTTCCTGACGGGCGGCGGAGGCTGGTAACGCCTCCACCACTATCCCCTCAGCGCTTCCATTTCGGCGTCCTTACAACTTCACCTTTGCTACCGGCTGCGCAGTCCGGCTTCGGCCGGGCACGCGGTGCCGGCAAGGAGGACTCTCCATGACTTCAGCAGCCACGACGTCAGCTCCAGCCTTCTTCGGCCGGCTCTACTGGATGATGGTCGGGCCGTTCGCCCTGGCGATCTGCGCCATCAGAATCACCCGCGGGTCGACGGATGGATTCGGGCCGTTCGACATGGTTTACTTCGCTTCTCCTGGGTGGGATGTTCCTGGGGCGCTTCATGGAATTCCGGCGTGGTCAACCGATGACCGCGGCGGGCGAACCCGCCACGGCAGCCCACCTGCGCCGATACTTCGTGGTACTCAGCATTCTCGGTCTCGGCATCTGGGTCGCAGCCAAGCTGGCCGCGAACCAGCCGACCCATATCCTCGGTTGAAGAAGTTAGCCTTGGTTCGCGACGAATCAGAAACCATCGTCCTGATGCAAGGCGGTATTCCCGACGCGGTCACGGCCGTGAGACTGGCGACGCGTGAAGTCCTGACCAGGCCGTTGTCGCCCGAGGCCCTTCGTCGCGCGGTCGAGACGATCGTCTGGCGAACTGGCGGATTCGTGTCAGGGGCCGCCCGGCCGAGGATCCTGGTCGCGGGGATTATCGCTCCGGGCGGGGCGGAGTGTTGCGAGTGATCCGTCCCTCCCGTAGCTTGAGAGATGAGGGGGACCGTGAAGCAACTGGTCCGGTGCAGGCCCCGCATCCCGGCCCAGGACGGAGCAGCCGCGATGTCCAGCCACGAAAGCCATCAAGCAGAGCGGATCGCCGCCTCGGGTGCGGCCAAGAGTGCCTCGCTCGTCTCGCTTGATCCCAAGTGGCCCATCTGGGAGCGATTCTTCACCGTTGCTCCCCTGCTGATCATCGGCTCCCGCGACGAGACTGGCGCCTTCGACCTCGCACCCAAGCACATGGCGACCCCGCTGGGCTGGCAGAACTATTTCGGATTCGTCTGCACGCCGCGTCATCGGACCTATCAGAACATTCGCAGGGAGGGGGTCTTCACGGTCAGCTTCCCTCGGCCGACCCAGATTGTGCTGACGAGTCTCGCGGCGGCGCCCCGCGACGACGACGACGTGAAGCCGGCACTTTCGCTCTTGCCGACACGCCCGGCGCGGACAATCGCGGGCGTCTTCGTCGAGGACGGCTACCTGTTCCTGGAATGCACGCTCGATCGGATCGTCGACGGCTTCGGCGAGAATAGCCTGATCGCCGGTCGAATCGTGGCGGCGCAGGTCGCGGAAGAGGCGTTGCGGCTTTCCGACGGCGAGGATGCCGAGGTGTTCCGGGCCGCGCCGCTCCTGGCTTACCTGGCCCCGGGGCGATACGCCGAAATCCCTCACGCCCACGCGTTCCCTTACCCCGCGGGATTCACGAGATGAAACCGGCATGAGGGTCTCCGGCGGTTCCCTCGGGGCCCGTGGAGATTCGCCATGAGTGATCAACTGGCCCGCGACCTTCGCGATGACATCCAGTCCCGCCAGCCCGAGATGGTGGCGTTCCTGGAGGCCCTCGTCCGGGCCGAGTCTCCTTCGGACGTGCCCGAGAGCCAGTCCGGAATCCAGGCCCTGCTGGCCGGCGCGTTACGCGACGACGGGTTCCGGGTGCGGAGGATCGGCGGCCGGGGCAAGAGCGGCGGCCTGCTCGAGGCCTCGCCTCGCGCCCGAAGGCGCGGATCGCCCTACCAGCTCCTGATCGGCCACACCGACACGGTATGGCCCGTGGGGACGCTCTCGCGGATGCCGGTGGACATCGGCCATGAAACCGTCGCGGGCCCGGGCGCGTTCGACATGAAGGGCGGTTTGGTCCAGCTCGTCTTCGCGCTCCGATCGCTTCACGGCCTGGGGGTCGACTTGACGGTCACGCCGGTGGTCTTGCTCAATTCCGACGAGGAGATCGGCAGCGGCGAGTCCCGGCCGTGGATTTCCCGCTTCGCCCGCCGCGCGACGCGTTGCTTCGTGCTCGAGCCGGCCCTCGGGCCGTCAGGAAAGCTGAAGACCGCGCGGAAGGGAGCCGGCGAGTTCGCGATCCGGATCGAGGGGCGAAGCGCCCATGCGGGGCTCGATCCGACCGCGGGCGCCGGCGCCATCCTCGAGCTCTCGTACGTGATCCAGACGCTCCAGGCGCTGAACGATCCCGCGGGCGGGATCTCGGTGAACGTGGGCCAGATCGACGGCGGAGTCAGGCCCAACGTCGTGGCCCCGGCGAGCAAGGCCGTCGTCGACGTTCGTGTCCCCACCAGGGCCGACGGCGAGCGGATCGAGGCCGCGATCCGCGGTCTCAGCCCGACCGTGCCGGGGACCCGGATCGTCGTCGAGGGGGCCATGGACGTCCCGCCGATGGAGCCGACGCCGCGCAGCCGGCGGCTCTGGGAGTCCGCGCGCGAGGCCGCTCTCAGGCTCGGGTTCGAGCTTGAGGAGGCGGTCGCCGGCGGCGTCTCCGACGGCAATACGACCAGCCAGTTCACGGCCACGCTCGACGGTCTGGGGGCCGTCGGTGACGGGGCCCACGCCGCCTTCGAGTTCCTGGATTGCCGCAAGCTGGTGGAGCGATGCGCCCTCCTGGCGCTGCTCCTGGCCCTTCCCCCGCTGGCCTGAGCCGGGTCGTTGTGTCGGTGCGTCGGCGAGAGACTACAGTTCTACGGGACACCAAGCCCTCACAAGCCAGTCCAGATCACCCAGGGCGAGAAAGGCGGAGGGCCATCCCCCCAGAGTTTCCGCTGGAGCAATGCCAGAAGCTCGGGTAGCGTCGACGGCTCCTTGAGGTTGAGTGCCCTTACGCTGCTCAGCTTCTCGACCAGCTCCCTGCCGGCGACGGTGTTCGCCACGATACCCGTCACCAGGTCGGGCTGGACCTCGAACGCCGACATGACGCCCATGACCGCGTAGGGGTCGGAGGCGCAGAGGATCGACACCCGCACGCTCCGGCCGATCTCCTTGATCGTCATCGCGCCGTTGTACGGCTCCAGCGGCGAGGCGCCGATCTCGATCACCGCCGCATCCGCGGCGACCGCCGCCATCCGCGACAGCAAGGGGATCAGGGCCCGGCGATACTCTTCCGGCGAGCACACGGTCGAGGGCAGTCCCGCGTCGACGAAATCGAAGACGGCATCGGCGCCGGCGTCGGCCATGGAGAGAACGTCGTGGTATCGCGCGGCCCCATTCAGCTTGGCGGCCAGGACCCGGCGGCCCACCGACTTGAGCTGGCGAATGATGGTCCTCGACGTCGTGGTCTTGCCGGCGGACATCGAGGAACCGATGACAAGCACGGTGGGCGTGGTGAAGGCTTGCCGCTCCACCGGCGCCACACAATCCTGCATCCGGACCTTCTTCCCGTTTCGCAGCACGTGTCCGCGGTAGTCGAGCGACATGAGCGGCTTGACATAGGGCGACCGCGAGACGACCTTGCCGAACAGGCCTCCTTCGGTCAAGGCGTGGAACCGCCCATCGGGGCCGATGGCTTCCCAGTCCCCGGTCGCGTCCAGCGTCGCATGACGCTTGCCGAAGGCCCCGATCACCAGGTCGTCCTCGACCGCCTCGATCATCCGCCCGTTGGGCAACTCGACGGTGAGGTCTTCCCCGGCCTCTCCCGCGACACGCCCGACGACGTAATCACCCATCTCCCACGATCCGCGCGGCAGCGGCTCGACCGAGAAATTGCCGTTGGGCAGGTCGGAGATCCGGGTGACGGAGGAGAATACGTACTTGGTCATGGCTTCGGTTCCTTCGCGAGCGACTTCGGCTCATAGAATTGATGGGGAAGTCCCTCGTAGAGCACCAGGTCCGTGGCCGCGGAGATCGTCGCCAGGTCGGCGTCGGTCCCGCCGCAGCCGGAAACCATCAGTCCGAACGCAGCCGCGAAGCAGGCCGGGAGTCGTCGCGCCGCCATGGTTCTGGGCTCCTCGCAAAGGATGCGGGCCGGTGATGGGAAGCCGGCCGGGAGGATCTCCCTGGTCTTGCTGGAGATCCCGACCGGGTTCAGGCTGTCACCTTGTCATGATACCCATTCGCCCTGACCGCAGAGTTGCCCGGCCCTCTCACCCCGGGACCCGCGGCCATGCGGCCTGGGTTGTCCGCATTTCCCGGTCGCAGGTCGTTTCTCTGGGAGATGCCGATGACGGCGTGACCCGGAACGGCGATCGTGGCCTGGTGAGGCGGTTATTTCGGGCGGCAAGCTTGCGGCGTGGTCCGCGTTGAACTTGATCGAACACCATGGCTTCCTTGTAGGCCAGCCAGAGAATCAAGTCGTCGGCGCCCGAATCGCTGGCCAGCGCGGCTTCGTCGTCGATCAATGTGCGAACGGGTCGGCCGGGAAGGCCTGGTCGAGCTCGATCGTCTCGGCCTCGCGCAGGAAGGCCTGCGCCTCCGGATTCTCGGCCCGCTGCGGATTCTTCATCACCTCGCGCAGCCGACCCAGGGTGGCGCGGGCCTTCTCGGACTGACCCAGGCGGTGCTGGGCCAGGGCCAGGAAGGCCAGGTCGCCAGGTTCTTGCTCCTTGTTCAGGTCGTTTGACCGCGTCAGGGTCGCCAGCGCCTCGGCCAGCGAGACCGCAGCGGTACTGGGCCACGCCCAGGGTATTGAGGAACGACGCCATTGTCGGGCTCGAGCCGGCAGGCGGCCTTGGCCAGGCGCAGGCCGCGCTGGTAACTCGCTTCCGGCTGCCCGGGGTCGCGAACCAGAGCGCCAGCCGGCGTCGTTGCACTCCGTCGGCGGATTCGGGCCAGGTTCCGGCCAGCTTCAGGCAGGCCGCCTGGACTTCCGGATCGGCCGCCGGTTGGGCCTGGAGGGCGGCGAGCACGTCGTCGCGGAGGAGCAAGCGGGCGAACAGGGGCGCGACGATCGCCTCGGCCTCGAATGCGCGCCTGCTCGGGCGGCGGGAAGAGGTTGAGGTAGAACCGGGCCGCGAAGTCGTCCTTGGCCTTGCTCGCCGCGTCGTAGCCTTCCCGATAGCGCCGGAAGTTCGGCTGCGTCTGGAGCCGGCGATAGGCCAGCTCCTCCGCATCCGGTTGCAACGGGATCAGTTCGACGCGGTTGCCGGCCGGCGTGAGCGATCAACCGGCCGTCCGGGCTGATCTGGCCCGGCCGGGGTGCCGGTGGGATCGGCTCGCCCTTCAATTCCTGGCCCGTCCGCGCGTCCCACACCTTCGCCGTCTTGTCCTGACTGCCGGTGACGATGCGCGTGCCGTCCGGGCTGAACGCCACGCTCGATCACCGAGCTCGTGTGCCCCTTGAGGGCGAGCAGTGGCTGTGCCCGTCCGCGCGTCCCACACCTTCGCCGTCTGGTCCTCACTGCCGGTGACGATCCGCGTGCCGTCGGGGCTGAACGCCACGCTCGATCACCGGCCCGTGTGCCCCTTGAGGTCGAGCAGGTGCCTGCCCGGTCCGCGCGTCCCACACCTTCGCCGTCTTGTCGTCAGCTGCCGGTGACGATGCGCGTGCCGTCCGGGCTGAACGCCACGCTCGTCACCGCGCCCGTGTGCCCCTTGAGGGCGAGCAGGGTCGCTGGCCCGTCCGCGCGTCCCACACCTTCGCCGTCTGGTCCCCACTGCCGGTGACGATGCGCGTGCCGTCCGGGCTGAACGCCACGCTCGCACACCGCGCCCGTGTGCCCCTTGAGGGCGAGCAGGGGCGTGCCCGGTCCGCGCGTCCCACACCTTCGCCGTCTGGTCGCCAGCTGCCGGTGACGATGCGCGTGCCGTCCGGGCTGAACGCCACGCTGCGTCACCGCGCCCGTGTGCCCCTTGAGGTCGAGCAGGGCCGTGCCCGGTCCGCGCGTCCCACACCTTCGCCGTCTTGTCGCCACTGCCGGTGACGAGGCGCGTGCCGTCCGGGCTGAACGCCACGCTCGTACACCGCGCCCGTGTGCCCCTTGAGGGCGAGCGAGGGCTGTCCCGGTCTGCGCGTCCCACACCTTCGCCGTCTTGTCCGTGACTGCCGGTGACGATGCGCGTGCCGTCCGGGCTGAACGCCACGCTCGTCACACGCGTCCGTGTGCCCCTTGAGGGCGAGCAGCGGCGTGCCCGGTCCGCGCGTCCCACACCTTCGCCGTCTCGTGTCCCAGCTGCCGGTGACGATGCGCGTGCCGTCCGGGCTGAACGCCACGCTGCTACACGTCGCCCGTGTGCCCCTTGAGGGCGAGCAGGGCCGTGCCCGTCCGCGCGTCCCACACCTTCGCCGTCTTGTCCGCACTGCCGGTGACGATGCGCGTGCCGTCCGGGCTGAACGCCACGCTCGATCACCGCGCTCGTGTGCCCCTTGAGGGCGAGCAGCGGCCGTGCCCGTCCGCGCGTCCCACACCTTCGCCGTCTTGTCCTCACTGCCGGTGACGATGCGCGTGCCGTCCGGGCTGAACGCCACGCTCGTCACCGCGCTCGTGTGCCCCTTGAGGGCGAGCGAGTGCCGTGCCCGGTCCGCGCGTCCCACACCTTCGCCGTCTTGTCGCCAGCTGCCGGTGACGATCCGCGTGCCGTCCGGGCTGAACGCCACGCTCGTCACACCGCCCGTGTGCCCCTTGAGGGCGAGCAGGGTCCGTGCCCGTCTGCGCGTCCCACACCTTCGCCGTCTTGTCGTCACTCGCCGGTGACGATGCGCGTGCCGTCCGGGCTGAACGCCACGCTGCGCACCCGCCCGTGTGCCCCTTGAGGGCGAGCAGGTGCCTGGCCCCGTCCGCGCGTCCCACACCTTCGCCGTCTTGTCCGCAGCTGCCGGTGACGATGCGCGTGCCGTCCGGGCTGAACGCCACGCTCGATCACCGTGCTCGTGTGCCCCTTGAGGTCGAGCAGGGTCGCTGCCCGTCCGCGCGTCCCACACCTTCGCCGTCTTGTCCTCGACTGCCGGTGACGATGCGCGTGCCGTCCGGGCTGAACGCCACGCTCGTCACCGCGCTCGTGTGCCCCTTGAGGGCGAGCAGGGCCGTGCCCGTCCGCGCGTCCCACACCTTCGCCGTCTTGTCCGCGACTGCCGGTGACGATGCGCGTGCCGTCCGGGCTGAACGCCACGCTGCTCACCGCGCTCCGTGTGCCCCTTGAGTGCGAGCAGGAGTGCTGCCCGTCCGCGCGTCCCACACCTTCGCCGTCTTGTCCGTCACTGCCGGTGACGATGCGCGTGCCGTCCGGGCTGAACGCCACGCTCGTGCACCGCGCCCGTGTGCCCCTTGCAGGTCGAGCAGGGCCGTCCCCGTCCGCGCGTCCCACACCTTCGCCGTCTGGTCCTCGCTGCCGGTGACGATGCGCGTGCCGTCCGGGCTGAACGCCACGCTCAGTCACCGGCCCGTGTGCCCGTAGAGGGTGAACATGCCGCCGCGTGTCTGCCGCTGCAGGTAATGCCATTCCCAGCCGCGCTGTCTTCGGGCGGCACCTCGTCCAGCCGGTCGGCGGCCAGGACGACGTCGCGATTGTCGTAGGCGGCGCCGGCCAGGAGGAAGTCGCTGACGCCGAGCTGGTACTTGAGTTCGTCGGCCTCTCGCGGTCTCGGCTTCGGCCTTCACGGCCGCTGCGTCGGCGTTCCTTCGGCAGCTTCGGCGCTCGGCTCGGCGCGCTGTCCGTCGTCGCGCTTCCTCGTCCCGCATTCGGCCTCGAATCAGCCCCAGGTCGTCCCGGCGATGCCGCCGAGCAGGGCCAGCAGCACCAGGCTCGCGGCGATCACCGCCCCTCGGTGCTTCCGGACGAACTTCCGCAGCCGGTACGCCCGGCTCGGCGGCGCGGCCAGCACCGGCTCGTCCGCCAGGTACCGCAGGATGTCGGCCGCGAACCCGTTGGCCGTCTCGTAACGCCGGGTGCGGTCCTTCTCCAGCGCCTTCATCACGATCCAGTCGAGGTCCCCCCGCAGCGCCCGCTTCAACTGCGCCGGCTCGATGCCGCGGTTGGCCGCGATGCTCGGCAGGGCGTCGGCCGTGCTCACCTTGGTGCTCGGCCGGGGCGGGTCGACCTCCCGCACCATCCGCAGCATCTCCAGGATCGCCCCGCGCTTGAACTGCTTCGCGTCGAGCGGCGGCGAGCCGGCCAGCAGCTCGTAGAGGATCACGCCGAGGGCGTAGACGTCGGTCCGGGTGTCGATGTCCATCGACGACGGGTCGGCCTGCTCCGGCGACATGTACGTCGGCGTGCCGACGATCGCCCCGGTGTCGCCCAGGCTCTGGTCGGTCAGCGTCTGCTCGGTCGCCTTGGCGACGCCGAAGTCGATGACCTTCGGCGTCGGCCGGCCGTCGACCTCGGTGACCAGCACGTTGCCGGGCTTGAGGTCGCGGTGGATGATCCCCTTCTGGTGGGCGTGCTGGACCGCCTGGCAGACGGCACGAACAGCTCCAGCCGGGCCCGCACCGGGAGCCGCTGCTGGTCGCAGTACTCGGTGATCGGCACGCCCTTGACCAGCTCCATCACGAAGAACGGCTGGCCGGCCGTCGGTGGTGCCGCCGTCGTAGACCCGGGCGATGTTGGGGTGGTCCATCAGCGCCAGCGCCTGCCGCTCGGCGTCGAACCGGGCCAGCACGGCCCGCGAGTCCATGCCGATCTTGATCAGCTTGAGCGCCACCTGCCGCTTGACCGGTTCGGTCTGCTCGGCCCGGTAGACGGTGCCCATGCCGCCCTCGCCGAGGACTTCGAGCAGCGTGTACCGGCCGGCGATGACCTGGCCGGCGACGAATCCGCCGGGGCGGTCGGCCGGCGGGTACCCGTGCGGGCGTGCCGTCCGGTCCGCGTCCCGCCGGTGGTCCCGACCGTCGCGAGCGTACCGGCGTCGGGCGTCCGCGAACCTGTCGACGTCCGGTCTGACGGAGGAGCGTTTCCGGGACGCGACGCCTCGGGATCGCCTCCGGTCGGATTCGGCCGCGGTGGTTTCGGACACGCCGGTGGCGTCGGGTTCCGGGACCGGGCCGGCCCCGTCATCGGCCGCGAGCAGCGCCTCGACCCGGGCCCGGAGCTCGGCGTCGCCGCCGCACTCGCGGTCCAGGTAGGCGGCACGCTCCGCCGGGGAGGCGAGGTCCGACGCCTCCAGGAACAGGGATTTCGCACGCGCGGGGTCGACGGCCATGGCTCACCTCCGGAAAGGGGTTCTGAACTCACAATGCGCCGTCCGGGGGAAAAGTGTCTCGCGCTTTCCGGATTATTTTTCCAGGGCCTCGCGGAGCCAGGCCCGGGCGTACTTCCAGTTCCGGTAGGCCACCGGCCGGGAGAGCCCCAGCACGTCGCCCGCCTCCTCGACGGAGAGCCCGCCGAACAGGTGCAGGTGGGCGACCCGTGCCGCGACGGCGTCTTCCGCCCCGAGCCGGGTGAGAAGTTCGTCCAGCGACAGGAGCAAGTCGGGATCCTCGGCGAGGGAGCCGGCCTGGTCGAGCAACTCGAGCCGGACCCGCTCGCCGCCCCGCTTCAGCCGCCCCTTCGAGCGGGCGTTCTCGACCAGGATGCGGCGCATGGCCTCGGCCGCCGCGGCGAAGAAGTGGCCTCGGTCCGTCGAATTGCTGATCGCCCACCAGCCGCAGGTAGGCCTCGTGAACCAGGGCCGTGGCGTCGAGGGTGTGGCCGGGGCCCTCGTTCGCCATCTGGCCGGCCGCCAGCTTGCGCAGCTCGTCGTAGACCAGCGGCAGCAACTCCGCCGGCGGCCTGCGGGTCGCCCTGCTCGATCGCCGAGAGGATGCGCGTGACGTCGTTCATGGCCGGGTCCGCCAGGATCGACCCCCCCGCGGTTGCGGCACGTCTCCGAGCCTCATTGCTCGGGTTGCCGTGCGGCATGAAGGGGGGGTGGAATCATCTCGATCCAGGTTAAGCGCCAGGCATACGAAAAGATAGTTCGAACCGGCAGGCGACGAACTTCGGACCGCCAGGAAAGCGTGCCATGGAACCAGCGAACTTAGCACCTCTGGCAGGTGGATTGGGAACTGGGCTGGCAGATCGGTCTGGTTCAACGAAGATCCAACGAGTGCAACACAGCTGCAACCCATCGTGTGGGGGCACCGAGGTGACCGACAGACGACCCGGGATCGTGAGATGGTCCGAGTCCGAGGATCCGCCCCCTTGATTCACGCCCCCGGGCCGACTGCCCAGGGCTATTGACGGATTCACCTTGGAGGAGATAGAGAAGGAGCCGTAGCTCAGGATGACACCAAGATGAGGACCCTCGCATGGACGCGTCCCCGGAATTAGGCCTGCTTCACTTCCTCGGCGAGATCCCCGACCCCCGCGGTCGCCATGGCCGTCAGCATCCCTTGTCGGCCGTCCTGGCGCTGGCCTGCTGCGCCATCATGTGCGGCGCCCGCGGCTATTCGGCCATCGCCCAGTGGGCCCACGACCACGACATCGAGCTGATGCACCGCCTCGGCTTCACCCGGCGGCCCCCCAAGTCCGGCGGCATCCGCAAGGTGCTCATGG
Source organism: uncultured Alphaproteobacteria bacterium (assembly GCA_963776455.1). Lineage (GTDB taxonomy): Bacteria > Pseudomonadota > Alphaproteobacteria > Rhizobiales > Xanthobacteraceae > CAVZMU01. Next base: position 575,970 of record CAVZMU010000004.1, on the reverse strand, counting down.
CCGTGGGGCCGGCCGCCCTGGAGGCCGCCTTGACCCGATGGGCCGAGGCCCTGCTGGGCCGACAGCCCCCGGCCGACGCGGGCCGCCCCGACGCCTTCGCCCTGGACGGCAAAACGGCCCGCGGCAGCTTCGACGGGCTGAGCAAGGCCGTCCACCTGCTGTCGCTGGTGGCCCACCAGTCGGGGCTGACGGTCGCCCAGGCCGAGGTACCCAGCGGCGGCCTGGACAAGACCAACGAGCACAAGGCCGCCCTCCGGCTGCTCTCGGGGCTGGTCCTGGAGGGCCGCCTGATCACCGGCGATGCCATCTTCTGCCAGCGCGACCTGAGCCGCCAGGTCCTCGACGGCGGCGGGCATTACCTCTGGTTCGTCAAGGACAATCAACCGACGCTCCTGGCCGACATCCAGGCGGCCCTGGCCCCCGGAGCCGACGGGGCTTTTTCCCCCTCGGCAGCGGCGCATCTGGCTTGAGGCCATGGACACGGCGACGACCCTGGAGAAGGGGCACGGCCGCCGCGAGCGCCGCACGCTGACGGCCACGACGGCGCTGAACGGGTACCTGGATTGGCCGGGCGTCGGCCAGGTCGGCAGGGTCGAGTCGGTCGTGGAGCGCGACGGCAAGTGCGCCACGGAGACCCGCTACTTCATCACCAGCGTGCCGCGCCAGGTGGCCGGCGCCGAGGGCCTGCTGCGTTGGTCGCGGGGCCACTGGACGATCGAGAACCGGTCGCATTACGTGCGCGACGTGAGCATGGGCGAGGATGCCAGCCGGATCCGCAAGCGATCCGGGCCGGAGGTGATGGCGGCGCTGCGGAACCTGGCCATCGGCCTGATGCGATCGACCGGGGCCAGGAACATCGCCGAGGCGATGAGGAGGAACGCCGCCCGAGTCGGCGAGCTCTTCACCAAGCTGGGCATCTTCTAACTGTGATTAGCCCTGGGTGTAAGAAGCGATTCGTGATTCTAGCGGCCTACGCTGCTTCCCCAGTCCCCCTGGTTTTATAGTTACGGAAGGGGCCGCAGTGCCGTTCCTTCAGGTGCCGCTCCAAGCGGCCGTCCTCGGAGAGGAACGCCGCACGCACCTGGAGGATCGCCTCGGCCCCGGCCTCGCCCCAGAATTTCTCCGAGCCCTTCACCCGGCGGTTGAAGATCTTCACCGTCGACTCCACGTGACTGGTCGTCCAGGGCAACCCCTGCCGACGATAGCGCGGGTAGTCCATCCGCCCCCGGTTGTCTTCCAGGTAGCCCCAGGACCCGGGTCGAAAACGGAGCGCTTGCAGTCGCGCCGCAGCCGAGTGCCGGCGTTACCTATGCCGAAAAAATCGCGAAGGATGAGACCCGGATCGAATGGTCGAAGCCCTGGCACGCGGTGCACGATCACTGCCGCGGGCTGTCGCCATTCCCCGGCGCTTGGTTCACGCTCGGCGACGGCGCCCGCATCAAGGTGCTCCGCACCACGCAAGGCGAAGGCTCGGGCGCGCCCGGCACGATCCTCGACGACAAACTCACCATGGCGTGCGGCGAGGGCGCGGTGCGGATCCTGGAACTCCAGCGCGCCGGAAAACGCCCGATGACGGCGGGCGAGTTCCTGCGCGGGACGCCACTGGCATCCGGCATGCAGGTCGACTAGGTCTCCGGCTCCATGGCCGCTCCCGCCCGCACCGCGCCCCGCGATTTCACCCAGGTCGAGACTTGGGTATTCGATCTCGACAACACGCTCTATCCGCACAGCCTCAATCTTTGGCAGCAGATCGACGACCGCATCCGCGACTACATCGCTCGATTCCTGAGCGTCGGCCGCGACGAGGCGTTCCGGGTGCAGAAGGATTACTACAAGCGCTACGGCACCTCGATGCGCGGGCTGATGACCGAGCACGGCATGAAGGCGGACGAGTTCCTCGATTTCGTCCATGCCATCGACCATTCCCCGCTCGAACCTAATCCCACTCTCGGCGCCGCGCTCGAGACACTCCGGGGCCGCAAGCTCATCCTCACCAACGGCACGCGCAAGCACGCCGATGCGGTGATGCGGCGGCTCGCCATCCACCACCATTTCGACGACGTGTTCGATATCATCGCCGCCGACCTGGAGCCGAAGCCTCTCGCGACGACCTATGACCGTTTCCTGGCGCGTCACGGTGTCGACCCGGCAAAGGCAGCGATGTTCGAGGACCTGGCGCGCAACCTGCAGGTCCCTCACGCGCTCGGCATGACCACGGTGCTGGTAGTGCCGGAAGGCACGCGCGAGGTGTTCCGCGAAGACTGGGAGCTTGCCGGCCGCGATGCCGCCTATGTGGACCACGTCACCGACGATCTGTCGGGGTTCCTCGCGGCGATCACGACGCCGCGGTAGCTGCCCTCTCCTCCGGCAGCCTTGACATCGTTTCGCGGGCCTCGGACAAACCGCGCGGTCAGCCCCGGGGATTTCCATTCATGCCGCAGAGCGATCTCGCAGCCACCATCGATGCGGCGTTCGAGGCCCGCGACGGCGTCGGGCCGTCGACCACGGGCGCGGTGCGCGAAGCGGTGGACGCGTCTCTCGGCCTGCTTGATCGCGGCGAAGCCCGTGTCGCCGAGCGCGCCGCGGACGGCACCTGGCACGTCAACCAGTGGCTCAAGAAGGCGGTGCTGCTGTCGTTCCGCCTCAACGACATGGCGCCGATCTCCGGCGGCCCCGGCGATGCGTCGTGGTGGGACAAGGTGCCGTCGAAATTCGATGGCTGGGGCGAGGCCAGATTCCGCGCCGCCGGCTTCCGCGCCGTGCCGGGCGCGATCGTGCGGCGCTCGGCCTATGTCGCGCCCAACGTTGTGCTGATGCCGTCCTTCGTGAACCTCGGTGCCTATGTGGATTCCGGCACCATGGTCGACACCTGGGCCACCATCGGATCGTGCGCGCAGATCGGCAAGAACTGCCACATCTCGGGCGGCGCCGGCATCGGCGGCGTGCTGGAGCCGTTGCAGGCCGGACCGGTGATCATCGAGGACAACTGCTTCGTCGGCGCGCGCGCCGAGGTCGCCGAAGGCGTGATCCTGCGCGAGGGCTCGGTGCTGTCGATGGGCGTCTATCTCGGCGCATCGACCAAGATCGTCGACCGCGAGAGCGGCCAGGTGCTGCAGGGCGAGGTACCACCATTCTCGGTCGTGGTGTCCGGCACCATGCCGGGCAAGGCGATGGGCAACGGCGAGCCCGGCCCCGGTCTCTACTGCGCCGTCATCGTCAAACGCGTCGACGCCAGGACGCGCTCGAAGACCTCGATCAACGAGCTGCTGCGGGACTGAGCATCGACCATGTCGTTTTGTGCTGCCTCGAACCAGCGGAGCACCCCATGAACATCGTCAATCTGCTGACCGGGCTGCAAGGCCGTATCTCCCGCAAGCAGTTCTGGCTCGGCGTCGCGATCATCGCCGTGGCCGAGATCATTCTGTACCTGGCGTTGGGCGTTCCTTTCTTCACCGACAGCACCCCCGACCGCAGGGCGCGCATCGTCCAAGCCGTAGTTCAGATTCTCGGCCTCTACCCGCTGGTCGCTGTCTCGCTGAAGCGGCTTCACGACCGCGACCAGCCGACCGCCTGGATCTGGGTGATCGTCGCGGTCACGATCATCTCGACTATCATCGACCTCCTGGGGCTCGCGGATAGCCCCAACGAGATGGGAACGGGCTTCCTGATCTTCGGCGTGATCGGTCTGGTGATCGGCCTCGGCTTCCTCATCGAGCTTGGATTCCGGCGCGGGACGGTGGGCCCAAATCAGTACGGGCCGGACCCGGCAAGCCCTCCCTCGGCTTGAGAAATCCGAAGAAGCTTGACCGCCGCGACCCGGCATCCGATCCTCGACCCCATGACGCGTTCAATCGCCGTGCAAGCCCGGTGGGATCCTGAAGCCAGCGTGTGGATCGCCACAAGCGACGATGTGCCCGGCCTTGTCGTCGAGGCCGAGACCGGGCCCTCCATGATCGAGGAGACGAGGCTTGTCCTTCCCGAACTCCTGGAACTGCGTGGCGAGCACGGGGATACGGTTTCGCTGACGTTCAAGGCGGAAGAGCATTTCGATCTCGCCACGACCTGATGGCCGATTCTATCGTGACCTCGTCGAAATTCTTCGCGCGAATGGCTGCAGTCTCTTGCGCAAGGGCAAGGGTAGCCGCGAATCTGGTACAGCCGGTCAGCGAGCGCCCCGTGGCCGTGCCTCGCTCCACCAAGTCGCGGCACACGGTCAACGACGTCCTCAAGCAAGCCGGGCTGCCCAAAGCCTTCTGACATGTCCGCTGATCCCATAGCGCTTGCCCAGGCCCTGCTCCGTTGCCCGTCGGTGACGCCGACGGAAGGCGGCGCGCTGAGCTTTCTCGCCCGCGTGCTGGAGAGCGCCGGCTTCACGGTGCATCGCGTGACGTTCTCGGAACCCGGCGCGGCGGATGTCGAGAATCTCTACGCACGCATCGGCACCGGCGCGCCGCATCTGGTGTTCGCCGGCCATACCGACGTGGTACCGCCCGGGGACGAGGCGGCGTGGAGCCATCCGCCATTTTCCGGCGAGATTGCCGGCGGGCTGATGTATGGCCGCGGCGCCGTCGACATGAAGGGTGGGATCGCGTGCTTTCTCGCGGCCGCGCTAGACCACCTCGATGCCGCCGGCGGCCCGCCCGAGGGCTCGATTTCCTTCCTCATCACCGGCGATGAGGAGGACGTGGCGGTCAACGGCACCGTCAAGCTTCTCAAGTGGGCCGCCGAGCGCGGCGAGAGGTTCGATCACGCTATCGTCGGCGAGCCCACCAACCCGGCCACGCTGGGCGACGTCATCAAGATAGGCCGGCGCGGCTCGCTCACGGGAAACCTAGTGGTGACCGGCAAGCAGGGCCACGTCGCCTACCCGCAGCATGCCGACAACCCGGTCACCGGCCTCGCGCGTCTTGTGACGGCCTTGACGACGGAACCCCTGGATGCGGGAAGCGCCGACTTCGATCCGTCGAACCTCGAATTCACCAATCTCGATGTCGGCAACCGCGCCTGGAACGTCATTCCCGCGCAGGCGAAGGGGCGCTTCAACATCCGCTACAACGACCGCCACACCAACGCGTCGCTGAAGGCGCTGGTCGAGGCGCGGGCGCGGGAAGCGGCGGGCAACGCCGTGCGGTGGTCGATCGCCTGGGAGCCCTCCAATGCCGACGTCTTCATCACCCGGGGCGGGCCGTTCGTCGATCTCGTGGCCGACGCTGTCGCGGCCGCGACCGGCCGACGCCCGGCGCTTTCGACCACCGGCGGCACGTCCGACGCGCGCTTCGTCAAGGACTATTGCCCGGTCATCGAGTTCGGCCTCGTCGGGCAGACCATGCATCAGGTCGACGAGCGCGTGCCGGTTGCCGACCTCATGGCGCTGACCGCAGTGTACCGGCGCATCCTGGACCGGTATTTCGTCTCACCGCCTCAGTAATCGACCCGCATGAGATAAAGCCCATCCGCCGGCGCCAGCGGGCCGCAGGCCCCGCGGTCGCGCGCCGCGAGCGCCCGCGCCATGTCGTCGGCGCTCCATTTCCCCTCGCCGACCATCGCCAGCGACCCGACCATCGATCGCACCTGATGATGCAGGAACGAGCGCGCCGCGGCGGTGACGTGGATTTCATCGGCCGCGCGCGCGACGTCCAGCCGGTCGAGCGTCTTGACCGGCGAGTTGGCCTGGCATTCGGCGGCGCGGAAGGTCGTGAAGTCGTGCTTGCCGACGAGCCGCTGGGCCGCCGCGTGCATCGCTTCGGCGTCGAGCGGCCGCGGCACGCGCCATGCCCGGCCGCGCTCCAGCGTCAGGTCGGGGCGGCGGTTGGCGACGCGGTAGAGGTAGTGGCGGCGCAATGCGGAGAACCGCGCATCGAAGCCGGCCTCCACGCGCTCCGCCGACAGGATCGCGATGGGATGCGGGCGCAGATGCGCGTTCAGCGCGTCCCGGACCGTATCGGTGTCCCAGTCCTTGATCAGGTCGATATGCGCGACCTGGCCGAGCGCATGGACGCCCGCATCGGTGCGGCCCGCACCGGACACCATGACCCGCTCGCCTGTGAAGGCCTCGACGGCATCGGCGATCGCGCCCTGCACCGACGGCGAATGGGCCTGGAACTGCCAGCCCGCGAACGGCGCGCCGTCATATTCGATGGTGAGCTTGTAGCGAGGCATCGGCGGCTCGCTCAGGGCAGGAGCGCCGTCACCGGCGGATCAGCGTTCCGGCGCCGTGATCGGTCAGGAGTTCCAGCAGCACCGCGTGCGGCACCTTGCCGTCGACGATGACGACCGCCTCGACACCGAGATCGAGGGCCTCGATGCAGGTCTCGACCTTCGGGATCATCCCGCCCGAGATGGTGCCGTCGGCGATCAGGCGGCGGACGTCGTCCGCGGTCATTTCCGGGATCAGCGCGCCCGACTTGTCGAGCACCCCGGGCACGTCGGTCAGGAACAGCAGGCGCTTGGCGTGCAGCGCGCCGGCGATGGCGCCCGCGAATGTATCGGCGTTGATGTTGTAGGTCACGCCGTCCGGGCCGCCGGCGATCGGCGCCAGGACCGGAATGATCTTGCGGCCGAGGATCTCGTTGAGCACCGTCATGTCGAGGATGTCGGGCTCGCCGACGAAGCCGAGGTCGATGAATTCGCCGTTGCCGGAATTCGGATCGACCACATTGCGAGTGAGCTTGCGCGCCCGCACCATGGCGCCGTCCTTGCCGGTCAGCCCGATGCCCTTGCCGCCGGCGTCGTTGATGAAGCCGACGATCTGCTTGTTGATCGAGCCGGCCAGCACCATCTCGACGACCTCGACGGTCTTGGCGTCGGTGATGCGCAGGCCGCCGGCGAAATGCGACTCGATGCCGAGCTTCTTGAGCATGGCGCCGATCTGGGGACCGCCGCCATGGACCACGACCGGATTGATGGCAAGCTGCTCCAGCAGCACCATGTCGCGGGCGAAGTCCCGGGCAAGCTGGTCTTCGCCCATGGCGTGCCCGCCATATTTCACCACCACCGTCGCCTCGTCATAGCGCTGCATGTGGGGCAGCGCTTCCGAGAGAATGCGGGCTTTGTCGAGAGGCGAGACGTCCATGGGGCACCTTAATGTGGCGCCGCCTTGTAGCCGCCACGGGAGCGGCGCGAAAGAGCAGGTTGATGGCACGAATGCTGCAACGCAAAAAGAAGTTGCCTCAATAGGAACGATCTTCTGCCCCGATCGTTAAATGGCCATGGCAAGCTTCGCACTCGACCCGGACATCCGAGTTCAGCATCAGCGGTACCGCGTGCTTCGCACCATCGACGACGCCATCGCCCTGGTCCGGGACATGGCGGCGACCGCTCCGAAACGCGAGTGGCAAGGCCTTCTTCGTCTGCTGGAACATGTCCGCACCGAGGACGACGCGCTGGAAGCAGCGGTCGCGCTGGAGGGCCTTCTCGAACGCGAAAGCATGCTGATCGAGGAGCCCGACGTGCCTGCCCCCGTCCCGGCGCTGGCGGCAACCGGTCCGCGGATGCGTGCTGGTGAGCAGGTCCCAGCTCCTGCCGGGGCTCGTTCGCTGTCGATGCTCTATACGACCGCACGCGCCGAGCCGGAACTCTGAGTTCCCGCGCCGCCGCTTATCACTGCAATCTGATTACATATCAGGCAGGAATGTCAGGCTCGCTCTGCGAGCAGACGGGCGATGGCGGCACGAAGCTCCGGCATCCCTGCCCCTGATCGCACCGAGGTGGCGAGCACCTCCGGAAATGCCGCGGGATGTTTTCTTAAGCCCGCCTGGACGCCGGCGATCCGCTCGGCCAAGTCGGCCGCCGGTACGGCGTCCGTCTTGGTCAGCACCGCCTGGACGCTCACCGCAGCCTCATCGAGCGAATCGAGCACCGGCTCGTCGGCGGGCTTGAGGCCGTGGCGCGCATCGACCAGAAGGTAGACGCGGGCGAGGTTGGCGCGCCCTTTCAGGTAGGCATGGATGAGCGCCGTCCATGCCTTCACCTTTTCCTTTGAAACGGCCGCGTAGCCGTATCCCGGCATATCGCAGATTTTCAGACCCGGCGGACCGGCGAAGAAGATGAGTTCCTGGGTGCGCCCGGGAGTGTGCGAAGCCCGGGCCAGCGCCTTGCGGCCCGAGAGCCCGTTCACAAGGCTGGATTTCCCAACATTGGAGCGTCCGGCGAAGGCGATTTCCATGCCTTCCATCGGCGGCAGCCGCTCCAGCGTGCCGGTCGCGGCGACGAACTGCCATTCGCCGGCGAACAGCTTGCGCCCGGTCTCGATTTCCTCCGGCGTGAAATCGGTCATCGGCGCGTGTCCTTCCGCGCCGCGCTGCCGGCCGGAGCACCCGTGTGGCATGCCGCCGGCCACGCCGCAACGACCCGGCATTCGGGATGGAATTGCCACGCGCACGCCGAATCCGGCGCGGTCAGTCCGCGATGGCCTGGTAGACCAGGGCGTTGATGATCTGCCGGTAATGCCAACGGATCGGTCCCGGCGCCGCCGACATGAACACCACCGCAAGGTCCTCCTTGGGGTCCGCCCACCAGTTGGTGCCGCTCGCACCCGGCCAGGAGAACTCGTCAACCGAGCCCATCATCCGAACAACGCCCGGTGTCGTGCGCACCGCGAGGCCGAGGCCGAAGCCGTAATCGGCGCGGGTCGGGTCGGCGTTGCCGATGAGGTTCTTCACGTTGGGGCCGAGCTGGTTGGAGAGCATGTATTCCGTGGTCTTGCGGCCGAGAACGCGGGTGTCGCCGAGCGAGCCCTTGTTGAGCAGCATCAGGGCGAAGCGCATGTAGTCGCCCGCGGTCGACGCCGAGCAGCCGCCGCCGCATTCGAACTTGAGCTTCTCGGTCAGCACCGGCGCGACCGACTGCGGCTTGCCGGTGTCCGGATCGAGCGGCAGCGCCTTGGCGTAGCGCCCGGCCTGCTCAGGCGAGATGAAGAACGTGGTGTCGTTCATGCCGAGCGGCTTCCAGATATGCTCCTGCATGTACTGGCCAAGCGACTGCTCGGAGAGCGATTCCACCACAAGCCCGAGGATATCGAGACCGAAACCATAGTCCCACACCGCGCCGGGCTGGTGCAGCACCGGCAGGCCGGCGATTTTGTCGATGAATTCCGCGCCCGTCAGACTGACGGCGGCATCGCCGCTGCCGCCGGGATACATCTTGTGGACGGCGGTCGCGCCGCGTCCGCCATAGATGATGCCCGAAGTGTGGCGCATCAGGTCCTGGATCGTGATCTTGCGCTTGGCGGGCACCGTGCCGGAGAGGGTCCCGCCATCATCGTCCATGATCGCGACCCTGGTGCCGGCGAATTTCGGAAAATATTTCTCGACCGGGTCGTCGATCGCAAGCTTTCCCTGCTCATAGAGTTGCAGCGCGGAGACCGCCGCCATCGGCTTGGTCATCGAGGCGATGTTAAAGATCGTATCGGTCGTCATCGCCACGCCGGCCGCCTTGTCGCGGAAGCCAAACGCCTCCAGGTAGACGATCTTGCCGCGGCGCGCGATCGCCACCACGGCGCCGGGAATGCGCCCACGGTCGATGTCGGCGTTGAGCACCTTGCCGATCAGCGCCAGCCGTTCGGTGGACATGCCGACGTCGTCGGGCTTGGCGGTGGGGATGGTCGGGGCTTGCGTCATGGTCGTCTGTGCGGCCGCTGGAAGGGTGAAGGCGGCGAGGATGAGCGCCGCAAGAATGCTCGTCTTTCTAATCACGTGAAACCTCCCTGATGGCACGAGGCCGAACGAATTCACGGCCTGCGGCGCGCGGGACATGCGGCCGTCAGCTATCGGAACCGACCGGGAATTCCTGCGTCCACACCGCGTCACTGGTATCCTTGGCCTGCACCTTCAACACGCGCGCGCCGTTGACCTGATAATCGAACTCGATGTGCGGATTCTCGGAGAGCGTCATGCTGCCTTCGAGATCGAACAGCTTGGCGTCGCCCTGCCGCACCTCGATCGCGCTGACATAGCGCAGCGGAATGTAAAGCAGCGTGATCTGGTTCATCTGCATCCCGGTATTCTGCGGATGCCGTATGTCCAGCCCCGCGCTGCGCCGGAAGCGGGTGGCGCCGGCGGCCTTGTCGCTGCCGGTGAAGTCGGCGACGTGCATCTGCCCCATGGTGCGGGCGATCTCGCGCTCATCGCCCGCCGGCGGCGCCGCGCAGACGCCGAGGCCCGACGCCTTGACGAACTTCTCGCTCATGTAGAGCGCGCCGTCGCTCGCCTCCACGATGACGCGGATCGGCGAGGCGTGATCGAGCCGGATGTTGAGGCCGAGCGCCACGCGGTCGCGGCTGTCGGCAAACGAGAACTTCGCCGCGACCGGCATCGGATTCTCGTCGACCACGAACGTGACGGACTTCACCTTGCGGCCGTCCGTGAACGCCGCTTCGACCGAGATCGGTACGGCCCGCTGATCCTCGGCACGATAAGGCGCTTTGAAGGCGAGCAGCCCCTGCCCGTCCGCGATCACGCGGTCCCCGAACGTGCCGGGGCGGATGTCATCCCAGGCCGAACCTGCGGAGGCAGCGCCCGCGACGATCCCTGTCATGGCGATCGCGACGATCAACGACGTGAGACTTTGCCCCATCCGGGTCATGGCGTCCGCCCAATCTCAATCACCGGTTCGGATTCGCCGGATTACAGGCGATTATCGGCCCATGAGGGACGGCGCGCAATGGGAATGAAACCGCGAGCGATCACGTGATCTCGACGATCTCCGCCTCCGAGGTGCCGGCCTGCACGACGTCGCCGACCACCTTGCCGATGAGGGCGCGCGCGACCGGCGAGACGAAGGACAGTGTCCCGGCATTCGGGTCGGCTTCGTCCTCGCCGACGATGCGCCAGGTCTGGCGGCGCCCGTCGTCGCGGGCGATCGTCACGGTGGACCCGAAATGGACCTGGCTCGCGTCGGGCGGCGCCGGCGCGGCCTGTGCGGTCGAACGGCGCGCCGACCAGTAGCGCAGGTCGCGCGAAATCCGCGCCAGCGCGGCGCGATCGTTATCGACTTGGGCCTTGCCGTAGTCCTCGTTGAGGCGCGCCAGGGTTTCCTCGATATGCGCGAGACCTTCGGCGGTGACGATATTGGGATGTTCGGAGACCGGCCGGTCGGGAAGGTCCTCGAAGACCTCGTTGCCGTCCGGCTCCTTGACGAAGGCTCCGCTCATGTTACGCGCTCCAGGTCGTGGCGACCTGGGCACGGCGAAAGCCAGGGCTCAGATCGTCTGGTTATAGGCTCCGACCTCGGGATGGGTGCGGAGGACGGCGTCGATCGCCTTGAACATGTCCCGCATATGGGCTTCCGACACCGGACTTTCCACCACCACCACCAGTTCCGGCTTGTTGGATGAGGCGCGTACCAGCCCCCAGGTCCCGTCCGCGACGGTGACGCGCACGCCGTTGACGGTGACGAGGTCGCGGATCGGCTGGCCGATCACGGTCTCACCGCTCGTCCTGGCGGCCTCGAAATGCTTCACCACCTCGTCGACGATGCCGTATTTCTTCTCGTCGGCGCAGTGCGGCGACATGGTCGGCGAGCCCCAGGTCTTGGGCAGCGCATCCTTGAGCTGCGCCATGGTCTTGCCGGGGCTGCGGTCCATCATGTCGCAAATCGCAAGCGCCGAGACGAGGCCGTCGTCATAGCCGCGGCCGAACGGCGCGTTGAAGAAATAATGGCCGGACTTCTCGAAGCCCGCGAGCGCGCCCTTCTCGTGGGTGCGGCGCTTCATGTAGGAGTGGCCGGTCTTCCAGTAATCGGCGATGACGCCGTTCTTCTGCAGCACCGGGTCGGTGACGTAGAGGCCGGTGGACTTCACGTCGACCACGAATGTCGCGCCCGGATGCAGCGTCGACATGTCGCGCGCCAGCATGACGCCGACCTTGTCGGCGAAGATCTCCTCGCCGGTGTTGTCCACGACGCCGCAGCGGTCGCCATCGCCGTCGAAGCCGAGGCCGACATCGGCTTTGTTCGCCAGCACCGCGTCTCGGATGGCATGGAGCATCTCCATGTCTTCCGGGTTGGGATTGTATTTCGGGAAGGTGTGATCGAGCTCGGTGTCGAGCGGGATGACATCGCAGCCGATCCCTTCCAGCACCTTCGGCGCGAACGCGCCCGCCGTGCCGTTGCCGCAGGCAGCGACAACCTTGAGCCTGCGCTTGAGCTTTGGCCGGTTGGTGAGGTCGGCGATATAGCGGGCAGGGAAATTCTCCACGAACACGTAGGAGCCGCCGCCGCGCAGGTCGAACTTCGCCGCGAGCACGATCTCCTTGAGCCGCGTCATCTCGTCCGGCCCGAAGGTGAGCGGGCGATGCGCGCCCATCTTCACGCCGGTCCAGCCGTTGTCGTTGTGCGAGGCCGTCACCATCGCGACGCACGGCACGTCGAGGTCGAACTGCGCGAAATACGCCATCGGCGTCACCGCGAGGCCGATGTCGTGAACCTTGCAGCCGGCCGCGAGCAGCCCCGACACGAAGGCGTATTTCACCGACGCCGAATAGCCGCGGAAGTCATGCCCGGTGACGATCTCAGGCTCGACGCCGAGCTCGCGGATCAGCGTGCCGAGGCCCATGCCCACGGCCTGCACGCCCATCAGGTTGATCTCTTTCTCCAGCAGCCAGCGCGCGTCGTATTCGCGGAAGCCGGTCGGCTTCACCATCGGCTCGGATTCGTAGGCATAGGTATTGGGAACGAGCGCGGGCTTCGGCTTGGGAAACATCGAGACCTCGGATATGGGGACCGGCGGACAGATAGCCGTAATTCGAAGACGCGCAAAGCGTTCCGGCGGCGACGCCGGCTGGCGCGGGTGCCGGCGGTCTACTGCTCGAGCACCACGACGTCGCTCTTGACCTCGAACCGGGAGAGCCGGCGCAGGAAGCTCATGCCGAGCAGGTTGGTCCCCAGCGCACCTGGCTGAAGCACGATCGCCTCGACGTCATAGATCACGACGTCGCCGATGCGGACGTCATTGAGCCGGACCGCCATGCCGCGGCCGACGCCGTTGGCGGTGGAGATCATGCGGTCGAACTTCTCTTTCTGCAGAAGGCCGAGGTCGCGGGCGTCCTCATAGCGCAGCGCCACCGCCGTCGCTCCGGTGTCGACCAGCGCGCGGAAGGGCCGGCCCTGGATCTCGATGTTGGAGACGAAGTGGCCGTTGCGGTCGGACCGGACATAGGCCGTTCCGGGCCGCCCTTTCCGTGCGGGCGGCGGCGGCACTTTGGCATCGACCGTGGCGGTCGCAGACGAGGCGAACAGCGTCGGCGCCATCCTGGGGAGCGTCAGCGTAATCACGATGGCGGTGGCAGCGAAGCCTATGGCGGATTTGAGCATCGGTGCGTCCGTGGTTTGCGCCACGCTAGGCACGCCCTCGCGAAATCCAGGTAAACGTTCGGACGTCGATCGCTTCCACGGTGAATGGTGCGTTACCGCGATCGCTGAAACACCTTGGCGGCAACCCCGCTATTTCGTCCCATACATCCGGTCGCCGGCATCGCCCAGGCCGGGAATGATGTAGCCGTGGTCGTTGAGGTGGCTGTCGATCGCGGCGGTCCAGATGTTCACGTCGGGATGATGCTTCTGGAACTTCTCGATGCCCTCAGGCGCCGCCAGGAGGCAGACGAACCGCAGGTTCTTCGCACCGCGCTTCTTGAGCAGGTCGACCGCCGCGATGCCGGAGTTCGCCGTCGCCAGCATGGGATCGAGCACCAGCACAAGGCGCTCCGCCACGTCGACCGGCGCCTTGAAGTAATACTCGACGGCTTCCAGCGTCTCGGGATTGCGATAGAGCCCGATATGGGCGACCCGCGCCGACGGCACGAGGCTCAGCATGCCGTCGAGGAACCCGACGCCGGCGCGCAGGATCGGCGCCAGCACCAGTTTCTTGCCGAGCGAGCATCGGTGCCTGCATCGGCGCCACCGGCGTCTCGATATCGACCATCTCCAGCGGCAATTCGCGCGTGACCTCGTAGCACAGCAGCATGCCGATCTCGTTCATCAGTTCGCGGAAGCCCTTGGTCGAACGGGTCTTGTCGCGCATCAGCGTGAGCTTGTGCTGGACCAGCGGATGATCGACGACGGTGACGCCTTGCATCGGGAGTCCTCGTGAATGAAGCCGGCGCGATTGACCTATCACGTCCCGCGCGGCTTGGCGCGGCGCGTGGCGGGCGCGGCGAGTGGATCGTCCGGCCAGGGATGGCGCGGATAGCGGCCCTTCATCTCGGCCTTCACCGCCGCATAGCTACCCCGCCAGAAGCCCGGCAGGTCTCGCGTCACCTGTACCGGACGATGCGCCGGCGAGGTGAGCTCGACCGCGAGCGCAACCCGGCCGGCCGCGATGTTGGGGTGACGATCGAGCCCGAACAGCTCCTGCACCCGGATGGTGAGCTTCGGTCCGCCCTCGGCATCGTAATCGATCGGCACGCGCGAGCCTGTGGGCGCGGTGAAGTGGGTGGGCGCCTCGTCATCAAGCCGGCGCTGGAGCGGCCAGGGCAGCATGGCTTCGAGCGCGGCGATGAGCTCGTCCGGCTCGACCTCGTCGAGTGCGGTCTTGAAGTGCAGCATCGGCGCGAGCCAATCCTCGGCCGCCGCCGCAAGCGCCGCGTCGGAGAGATCGGGCCATTCATCGCCCTCGGCGCTGCGCAGGAACATGACGCGGTCGCGCCATTGGCGCAGCGATCTGGTCCATGGCAGGCGGTCGATGCCGAGCGCCGCGATGCCGCGGGCGAGCGCCAGCGCGGTATCCTCGCCCGGCACGACCTTCCGCGATTGCTCCGCGAGCGTGATGGCGCCGAGCCGCCGTGTCCGCCGAGCCCGCAAGCCGGAGCTTGCGGCATCGAACGTCACCTCGTCGCGCGCCGTGATGCGATCCGCGAAACCGTCCTCGATGTCGGCGAGCGAAATCGGCGCCGCCAGGAGGATGCGCCCTCGCGTCGCGCTGCCGCCGATCTCCGCCACCGCCAGGAACGGCTCGCGGGACAGCGGCGAAACCGGATCGAGGCTCGCGCCGCGGCCGTTGGCGAGCAGGAACCCTCCCGCGCCACCGCCGCGGTTCCTGGCGATGCGGTCCGGATAGGCGAGCGCAAGAAGCGCACCGATGCCTGACGTATTATCCAGAGCTTCTGTGCGTCGCCCCTCCTGCTGTGCTTTCGGCTCCAGCGTCCCCTCCCCCTTGCGGGGACGGATAGGGCGGTGGTGAGCAACGGGCTTGGAGCGCGGATCGTCCTCCCACCCCCCACCCCTCCCCGCAATGGGGAGGGGAGCAGGCCGAGCCTGTTTCAAGTCATCAGCCGAAGCCAGTTCGGCCCAGCGCCGCGCCATCCGGCGCGCCTCTTGAGAGCGCTGCGAACGATCGCGGCGAAACTGATCCAGTCGATGCGTCAGATCGACATTATCGCCGCCGAGACCGTGTTCGGTCAGCACGGCCGCGACGTCGGCTGCGAGCGGCGCCGCGCCGTCATCGGCCGCATCGACCACCATCCGGGCAAGCCGCGGCGGCAGCGGCAGCGCCCGCAACCGGCGGCCTTCGTCGGTGATGCGGCCTTCCAGGTCGAGCGCGCCGAGATCGCGCAGCAGCGCCTTGGCCTCGGCGACGGCGGGTGCAGGCGGCGGATCGAGAAATGGCAAACGCCCAGGGTCCACCACGCCCCAATGCGCGAGATCGAGCACGAACCCGGCGAGGTCGGCCGCAAGAATCTCCGGCTCGGTATAAGCCGTCAACGACGCCGTCTGCGGCTCGTCCCACAGCCGGTAGCAGACGCCCGGCGCGGTGCGGCCGGCGCGCCCGCGCCGCTGATCGGCGGCGGCCCGCGAGACGCGCACCGTCTCCAGGCGCGTCAGGCCGACGTCCGGCTCATAGCGCGGCACGCGGGCGAGGCCGCAATCCACCACGATGCGCACGCCCTCGATGGTGAGCGAGGTTTCGGCGATGGAGGTCGCCAGCACGACCTTGCGCCGGCCTTCGCGCGCGGGCGCGATGGCGCGATCCTGGGTCACGGCATCGAGCGCGCCGTAGAGCGGCACGATGTCGACCGCGGGGTCGGTCACGCGTTCAGCAAGCCGTTGCGCGGTGCGGCGGATCTCGGCGGCGCCAGGCAGGAACACCAGCACCGAGCCGGCATCGGCGCGCAGCGCGCGGGCCACCGCGTCGGCCGCCTGCGCCTCGATCGGCGCACGCGCGTCGCGGCCCAGATAGCGCGTCTCCACAGCAAAGGCGCGGCCCTCGCTCGCGATCACCGGCGCCTCGCCCATGAGCTTGGCGACGCGCGCGCCGTCGAGCGTCGCCGACATCACGAGAAGCCGCAGGTCGTCCCGAAGTCCGCCTTGCACGTCGAGCGCCAGAGCGAGTCCGAGATCGGCGTCGAGCGAGCGCCCGTGGAACTCGTCGAACAGCACCGCGGCGATGCCGTCGAGCGCAGGATCGTCAAGGACCAGGCGCGTGAACACGCCTTCGGTGACGACCTCGATGCGCGTGCGGCGCGACACCTTCGAGCCGAAACGCACCCGCAGGCCGACGGTATCGCCGACCTTTTCCCCCAGCGTGTGGGCCATGCGTTCGGCCGCGGCGCGCGCCGCGATCCGGCGCGGCTCCAGCACGAGGATGCGCCGATCCTTCGCCCAGGGCTCGGCCGCCAGCACGAGCGGCACTCGCGTGGTTTTGCCGGCGCCCGGCGGCGCCACCAGGACGGCGGCGGTGGCGACCCCGAGTACCGCCGTCAACTCCGGAAGCGCGGCATCGATCGGCAATGATGAATCGAAGAGAGCCATGACGTCTTCAATTAAGGGAATTTTCGGCACCCGGATTCAGACGGCCTTTACTCCAGACAACCGAAATATGCGCCGACGATCGCGGCACAGCCATTGCGACGCAGGACCAAGAGCCACTCTCGCTGTGCCGAAACGGGACACGATCCTCGAGGAATTCGGATGAGCACCGTTCTGCCCCAAGCCACCCGCATCGACTGGGTCGATTACGCCAAGGGCTTCTGCATCATTTTCGTCGTGATGATGCATTCGACGCTCGGCGTCGAGGCGGCGCTCGGCCAGGAAGGCTTCATGCATTACGTCGTGGCGTTCGCGAAGCCGTTCCGGATGCCGGACTTCTTCATGATCTCGGGCCTGTTCCTCGCCCGCGTCATCGACCGCGACTGGCGTACATATCTCGACCGCAAGGTCGTCCATTTCGCCTATTTCTACGTGCTGTGGGTCACGATCCAGTTCGCCTTCAAGGCGCCGAGCTTCGCGGCGGAGACTGGCTGGCATGGCGTCCTCGGCCTTTACCTCGAAGCGTTCATCGAGCCGTTCGGCACGCTGTGGTTCATCTACCTGCTGCCGATCTTCTTCGTCGTCGCCAAGCTCGCCCGCAACGTGCCGCCTGCCGCCATCTGGATCGCCGCAGCGGCGCTGGAGATCGCGCATATCCACACCGGCTGGACCGTCATCGACGAGTTCGCCGCGCGCTTCATCTATTTCTATACCGGCTACGTGCTTGCCCCGCACGTCTTCGTGCTTGCCGCCAGGGCGCAGGCGAAGCCGCTGCAAGCAGTCCTCCTCTTGCTGGCCTGGGGCGTGAGCAACGCGTTCTTCGTGCACCAGGGCTGGTCCGAGCTGCCGTTCGTGTCGCTTGCCCTCGGGCTTGTCGGCGCCGCCGCCGTCGTGCGCGTCTCGGCGCTGCTGTCGCTGAGCGATCTCTTCAAGTCGTTGCGCTATTGCGGACGCAACTCGATCGTCATCTATCTGGCGTTCTTCCTGCCGATGGCGATGTCACGCACGATCCTCATCAAGAGCGGCATCGTCACTGATGCCGGAACGATCTCGCTGATCGTTACCGCGGCGGGCGTGATCGGCGCGCTGGCCATGTTCTGGGCCGCGCGCGCCGTCGGCCTGTGCTTCCTGTTCGAGCGGCCGGCGATGTTTCGGCTCGAATCCAAGCCCCGGCTGACGCTGCAGCCGGCCGAGTAAGCCGCTTCGGAACCCGAGCCGCATTCCGGCATTAGGGAACAATGCCGTCGTTCGACACCGTCATCGGCCTCGCCGCCGCATTCTGCACCACGATCTCCTACATCCCGCAGCTCAGGAAGGTCTGGCAGACCGGCGAGACAAAGGACATCTCGCTCAAGATGTTCCTGATCCTTGGCGCCGGCATCGCGCTATGGGTCGTCTATGGCGTGCTGAAGGGCGACCCCGTCATCATCCTGGCGAATGCCGTGAGTCTCGCCCTCTTGTCCGGCATCCTGTTTTTCAAGCTGCGCGACGTGCTTTCCGGGCGGGAGTGAAGCGCCTCGGCCGTTGATTCAGCCGCCCCGCCGGCCCACATTGCGGCCATGCCCGCAGCCCAGCCCCAGTCCGCCGCCGAGCCCTCGTCGCGTCCGCTCCAGAAGGGCGACCACGTCTTTCTGGTGGACGGCTCGTCGTACATTTTCCGCGCCTATTTCGCGATGTTCGCCGCCGCCCAGAAGAGCGGCAAGAAGCTGACGCGCAGCGACGGCCTCCCGATCGGCGGCGTGCTCGCCTTCTCCAACATGCTGTTCAAGATGCTGCGCGAAGGCTTCAACGGCATCAAGCCGACCCATGTGGCGGTGGTGTTCGACCATTCCGAGAAGACGTTCCGCAATGAGATCTATCCCGACTATAAGGGCCACCGCCCCGATCCGCCGGACGAACTGATCCCGCAATTCCCGCTGATGCGCGAGGCGGTCCGCGCCTTCGGCCTCATCCCGGTCGAGCAGCCGGGTTTCGAGGCCGACGACATCATCGCGACCTACGCGCGCCAGGCAGTGGAAGCCGGCGCCGACGCCACCATCGTCGCGGGCGACAAGGACCTGATGCAGCTCGTGCGGCCGGGCATCAGCATGTTCGACCCAATGCCGGGCCGCGAGCGGCCGATCGGCCGCGACGAGGTGATTGAGAAGTTCGGCGTGCCGCCGGAGAAAGTGGTGGAGGTGCAGTCCCTGATTGGGGACGCGACCGACAACGTGCCCGGTGTCCCCGGCATCGGGGTGAAGACCGCGGCACTGCTCATCAACGAATACGGCGATCTCGAAACCCTGCTGTCCCGCGCGTCCGAGATCAAGCAGGAGAAGCGCCGGCAGTCCTTGATCGATTATGCCGAGCAGGCGCGGATGTCGAAGCGGCTGGTGCTGCTCGATGACAGCGTGGCCGTCGATTGCCTCATCCATACTCTGTGCGTGGACGGCGCGTCGTGCCTGGAAGGTGTCGATCCCACGCGGCTGATCGCCTTCTCCAAGGCGATGGAGTTCACCGACCTGACGCGCCGGGCGTCTGCGTTCGTCGGAATCGATGCCAACAGCGTCGCCCCCGATCCGCGTTTCGCCGCCAAGGGCATCGGGATCGATGTCGGCGACCTCCAGCCGGTTGCGCGCGAAGGCGACAATCCCGACACCGGGGCGAGGGACCGCACCGCGTCGCCGGGCAAATCGGAATACGCCCAGGCGCGGTTCTTTCCTGACAAACCCGGCGCGCCCGGCGCAAATCGCTCGATGCACGCGGGTGAGATGACGCCCGCCGCCCTCGTCACCGCGCGCCGTGCCGAAGCCGCGAGCGCCGAGATCGCGCACGCGCGCTACAGCACTATGGCCTCGCTCGCCGCGCTCGATGAATGGATCGCGCAGGTCAAGCACGACGGCATCATGGCGCTCGGCATGCGCAAGACCTCACCGGACCCGATGCAGGCCGAGATCATCGGCTTCGCGCTGGCGCGGCGGCCAAGCCATGCCTGCTACCTGCCGCTCGGCCATCGCAGCGCCGACGACCTGCTCGCCGGCGGCGGGCTCGCCCCGGGACAAATCCCGGACCGCGAAGCGCTGGCGCGGCTCAAGCCGCTGTTCGAAGACCCGGGCATTCTCAAGGTCGGTCACGACCTCAAGGCCGACATCCTCATCCTGCAGCGCCATGGTATCACGCTGCGCGCGTTCGACGACGTGATGCTGATGTCCTACGTGCTCGATGCCGGACTCAACGGCCACGGCATCGATGAGCTCGCGACGCGCAATCTCGATCACGCGCCGATCGCGTTCCATGATGTCGCCGGCAAGGGCCGCACCGCCGTCGCGTTCGAACGGCTGGAGATCGCGCGCGCCTCGACCTATTGCGCCGAGAATGTCGATCTGATCCTGCGGCTGTGGCGCTTATTCCAGGCCCGCCTCGTGGCCGACCGCATGGCAACACCATACGCGACGCTGGAGCGGCCGTTGGTGCCGGTGCTGGCGCGCATGGAACGCCGCGGCATCGCGATCGACCGCACCATCCTGGCGCGGCTGTCAGGCGAGTTTGCGCAGACTTCCGCGCGCCTGGAAGACGAGATCGCCGAGATGGCGGGCGAGCGCATCAACCTCGGCAGCCCCAAACAGCTCGGCGACATCCTGTTTGGCAAGATGGGATTGCCGGGCGCGAGCAAGACCCCGACGGGCGCATGGTCGACACGCGCCAACGTGCTGGAGGAACTGGCCGAGGAACAGGGTGTCGAGATCGCGCGCAAGATTCTCAACTGGCGGCAGGTCTCCAAGCTCAAGTCCACCTATACCGACGCGCTGCCGACCTACGTCAACCGCGACACCGGACGCGTCCACACCTCCTATGCGCTCGCCGCGACGACGACCGGGCGGCTGTCGTCGTCCGAGCCAAACCTGCAGAATATCCCGATCCGCACCGAGGAAGGGCGCAAGATCCGCCGCGCCTTCATCGCCGAGGAGGGGTTCAAGCTCGTGTCGGCGGACTATTCGCAGATCGAGCTGCGCCTGCTTGCGGAGATCGCCGATGTGCCGGCTTTGCGGCAGGCATTCCAGGACGGCACCGACATTCACGCCATGACGGCGTCGGAGATGTTCGGCGTGCCGGTCGCCGGAATGCCGGCCGACGTGCGCCGGCGCGCCAAGGCGATCAACTTCGGCATCATCTACGGCATCTCGGCCTTCGGCCTCGCCAACCAGCTCGGCATCGGCCGCGAGGAGGCCGGCGCCTATATCAAGAAATACTTCGAGCGCTTTCCCGGCATCCGCGACTACATGGAGGAAGCCAAGGCCTTCTGCCGCGCCAACGGCTACGTCACGACGCTGTTCGGCCGCAAGATGAACTACCCTGAGATCAAGGCGAAGAACCCGTCGCTGCGCGCCTTCAACGAACGCGCCGCCATCAACGCGCGCCTCCAAGGTACGGCGGCCGACATCATCCGCCGCGCCATGGTGCGCATCGACGACGCGCTTGCCGAGGCTAAGCTCTCCGCCCGCATGCTGCTCCAGGTCCACGACGAACTGGTGTTCGAGGTGCCGGAGGACGAGGTCGAGAAGACGCTGCCCGTCGTCACGCGGGTGATGGAATATGCGCCATTGCCGGCGGTGTCGCTATCGGTGCCGCTGCAGGTCGACGCGCGGGCCGCGAATAACTGGGACGAGGCGCATTAGCTGAACGCGGCGAGGGATTTGACATCATGCCTGCCCGGCGCACGGCGGTAAGAAAGCGCCGGTCAGCGGTGACCAGCGGGATGGCCAAACCCTCGGCGAGTGCGAGATAGACGCAATCATAAATCGGATGATCCAGACGGATCGCCAATTCCAGGGCGCGTTAGCTTTGGGGTTCGATCGACTGGATATCGAAATTGAAGCCTTCGAACTCCTGCAGAAGCCTGATCGCCTCGTCGGCCGAGCTGGTTGCATCATGCACGCGGGACCACAACGTATTGGCGACCTCAAGATAGGCAAAATCCGGCACGATGACGCTGTGACTGGCAGCGAGTTCCAACGCCAAATGAGAATCGCGTTCGGACACCAATAGTTTCACGAGCACGCTGGCGTCACAAACGATGGCGCTCATTTTCTGCGGCCTGCGGCCTGCGGCCTGCGGCCTGCGGCCTTCTTGCCGGCTTGGCCGTAACCCATGACGCATTCTGGCGGGTGCGCTCATCCCGCATCTTGCGGATGAGAGTGCTCGAGTCGGGAAAAATCTCGGCCATACAGCTCCTTATGCAGCTTTCTCATGCGCGCTACCCACGCGCGCTGATGCGCCAGTTGAGCCTCAGGAAAGGCCGTCCGTAAAATCCGCCGCGCCTCCTCCTCCATCGAGCGGCCAGCCTCGGCGGCGCGCTTCTTCAGTCCCTCGATGACGATGGGATCGAGCTTGCGGATGGTAAGCTGGGTCATGGCGCCGACCTCTGCATGCAGTGCATGCACTATAGGCTTCTGGTGTTCGGACTGCCATCACAGCCCGCCGAGAAACGCCCGGTAGGTCGGATGCTTGGCCAGCGCCTCGCCGCCAGCAGCGATCAGGTCGTCGACCTGCTCGACCGGCAATTTGAACCGTGTCGCCACCGCGCCCAAGCGCGCAGCACGCGCGGCGTCGAGCTGGTCGAAGCTGATGCGGCCGATATAGATTTTCAGGTCCCGGCAGTTCCACGGGCCGGGGCGCAGCTTCTGCAATTGCGCGGCCGGAAGCGCGCAGCGCCAGCGCACCAGGGCGCCGCGCCAGTCGTTCATGGTGCCTTCGAACGCCGTGTAGCTCGCGCGCACGCTTGACGAGAGCGCCGCCCCCGACACCGCGTTGATGAGGTCGACGCCGCTCGGCCCTTCGAGGCTTTGCGCCCAGTTGCCCTGCGGCGCCTGGCCGGCGTCGACCACCAGGAACAGGATGCGCCGCAGCCGCGCCGCCTGGGTCTGGCTCAGCGGTCCATACGGCACCTCGGAGGATTCACGGCCGATGGTGAACCCGGAGAGGCCGAAATTGTCGACCAGGCCGCCGTCGAGCAACTTGATGTATTTGACCGTGCCGTCGCGGTAGCGCGCGATGCCCTGCGCGAAGGCCCGCAGCAGCGGCGGCGCATTCGGGTTGTTGCGCGCCTTCTCGATCCAATACGGCAAACGCGCGTTGCAGCGGTCCGGATAGGCCTCCAGGATGATGGGCGAGAACACCAGCGGCACCGCGGCCGAAGCTGCGACCGCGCTCGCCACCGGGTAGTTGGCGAGGTCGCTGCAGATCGCGCTGAACGCGGTCTTGCCGAACACGAAGGGCGTGCCGTTGTAGATGTCGGTGGCGTTGATCCACACCCGCGGCCGCCGCTCCGTGAGCAGCGCGGAGAACGTCGCGCCGTCGAACAGGTTGGCGTCGAGCCAGGAGCGGAAGCGCGCATCCTCATTGATGCCGCCGGCGACCGCCGCCGACAGGTTCGACAGGCTGACTGCGGTGCGCAGGTCTTGCTCGGCATCGCGGATGAGGAAGCGCTCGCGAAAATCGTCGAGCATGGCGCGGCGCTTGAGGCCGTAATAGGCCGCCGGCACCGCTCCGCCCGACACGCCGGTGATGAAGTCGAGGTGGTCGAGCAACGACGAGCTGCGGCCCCGGATCGAGACCTGCGCGGTCGCCATCTCCTTGAGGACGCCGAAGGAGAAGGCCGCCGCCCGCGTGCCGCCGCCGGAAAAGGCGAGGCCGACAAGCAGTTCGTCCTCCGACGCTTCCGACGCACGGCCAAGGCCGAGGCCGCCGAGCCCCGCCTCGGCATCGGTGACCGCCTGATTGATCGGGAGATTCTGGACGTGGCTGCATGCCGCAGCCAGCATCGCCAAGCTGGCAGCGAACGCCAAGCGGTAAAGCACCATCCGCCGAACCCCTTCGTCTTGCCCGCCCGGCAGGCACGCCCGAACGATGGCCGGGATCATAGCGGAAGCTTCGCCAGCTCACCTTAGGCCGCCGGTCGTTACGGTTCGGTTGTCGGCCAGCGGCGGCTGTCAACCCGACATCCCGCACGATCTGGCCGAAATCGAGGCTCGATGATCCGGCCTCATTTGGTCGCGCCGGCCTTGCCGTGTAGCTCTACCGATCCTTTACCATTTCCCGCCTAGTCTGTTGACGCGCGAGACGCGTTGAACCTTTTTCGGACGCCGTTCGGCCCAAGGTCGGGTTTGCAACCTTTGGCTCGGAACGGCGTTGCGAGGAAGGGGGCTCTCGCGCGCCGCTTTCCATTGTACGGGGCAGCGGGTGCGTACAGGAGTAGCAAGGCCGTGGCCAATCGTTCGACGCCGCAATGCGCTCTGTCGCAGCTTGGTCTTGCCGTTGCGCTCGCAGCCTGCGCGGCGGGGCCGGCCTCCGCCCAAAGCCTGTTCGAGGCGTTGTTTGGCGGCTTCAACCGCCCCACTGCCCATGCCTATGCCGACCCCAGCAATGACGGCCGCTACAACTCACCCCGCCGGCCCGCAGCAAATCCCCAGGGGCAGGTCGGTGGCGGCATCTCTTATTGCGTGCGGACCTGCGACGGTCGGTATTTCCCTATGCAGCGCCATGCCGGCGCGGCGCCCGCGCAATTGTGCGGCGCCATGTGCCCGTCGGCGAAGACCAGGATTTTCTCCGGCAGCGAGATCGGTCGCGCGGCGGCGTCCGACGGCAGCCGCTACGAGGACATGGACAATGCCTTTGCTTATCGCGAGCGCATCGTCGACAATTGCACCTGCAACGGCAAGGACGCGTTCGGCCTCGTTCCCCTGGACGTCAACAATGATCCGACCCTTCGTCCTGGCGACGTGGTGGCGACCTCGACGGGCCTGATGGTCTATTCGGCAGCGCGCTCGCGGAGCGGAACCGAGACCGCCTCCAACTTCACGCCGGTCGACAGTTCACTGGTTTCTCGCGATCTCCGCGAAAAGCTTGCGAATACGTCAGTCACCAAGCAGTAGGGCGGGGAACGCCGTCCTCGCCTTTCCGGCCTTGCTCGCGACATCGACCGCACCCGCATCGCGATACTGAAATCCTGGGCCCCGCCGCCACTCACTCCGCCGCGATTCGGATCTCGGGGGCGGCAGCGCGGACTTCGGCCGCGACATGCTTTTCGAACTTCTTGAAGTTGTCCTGGAACATGCCGACCAGCTTGCGCGCGGTGGCATCAAACTCGCTCTTGTTCTTCCAGGTCTTGAACGGATTGAGCAGGTGAGGCTCGACGCCCGGCACTGAGGTCGGCACCGCGAACCCGAAATAGGGATCGGTGCGAAAGTTGGCGTATTTCAGCGAGCCGTTGAGCGCCGCGGTGACCAGCGCGCGGGTCGCCTTGATCGGCATGCGCCGGCCGGTGCCGTACTGGCCGCCGGTCCAGCCGGAATTGACCAGCCAGCAGTCGACATCATGCTTGGCGATGTAGTCGCGCAGCATGTTGCCGTACTCGGTCGGCGGCCGCGGCAGGAACGGCGAGCCGAAGCAGGTGGAAAACTCCGGCTGCACGCCGACCAGACCCTTCTCCGTTCCCGCGACCTTCGCGGTATAGCCGGAAAGGAAGTGATACATCGCCTCGGCCGGCGAGAGCTTGGCGATCGGCGGCATCACCCCGAAGGCATCCGCCGTGAGCATGATGATGTTCTTGGGATGCCCGGCGCGGCCGCTCGCCGACGCGTTCGGGATGAAATGCAGCGGATAGGCCGAGCGCGTGTTCTCGGTCTTGGAATCGTCGGTGTAGTCGGGCTCGCGCGTCTCCGGATCGAAGGAGACGTTCTCCAGCACCGCACCGAAGCGGTTGGTGGCGGCATAGATTTCGGGCTCCGCCTCGGCCGAGAGGTTGATGCACTTGGCGTAGCAGCCGCCCTCGAAATTGAAGATGCCGTCCGGTCCCCAGCCGGTCTCGTCATCGCCGATGAGCGTGCGGTCGGGATCGGCGGACAACGTCGTCTTGCCGGTGCCCGAGAGGCCAAAGAACAAGGCGCTGTCGCCGTCCGGCCCGACATTGGCGGAGCAATGCATCGGCATGACGCCCTGCGCCGGCAGATAGAAATTCAACGTGGTGAACACCGACTTCTTCATCTCGCCGGCATAGGACGAGCCGCAGATCAGCACGATCTTGCGGGTGAAATCGATCGCGACCATCGTGTCGGAGCCTTCGCGGCCGCCGTGTCGCTTGGCATCCGGCTTGAAGGACGGCAGGTCGACGATGGTGAGCTCCGGCACGAAGCTGGAAAGCTCTTCGCGCTCCGGCCGGATCAGCAGCTGGCGGATGAACAGCGAATGCCACGCGAGCTCCGTATAGACGCGGGTCTTGATGCGATATTTCGGATCGGCGCCGCCATAGAGGTCCTGGGCGAACAGTTTCATGCCCTTGGCGTGCGCGAGGAAGTCCTGGTAGAGCGCGTCGAAGTTCTCCTTCGACATTTTGCGGTTGCCATCCCACCAGACGCTGTTCTCGGTGAGCGCGTCGACGACCGTGTGCTTGTCCTTCGGCGAGCGGCCGGTGTGGTGCCCGGTCACGGCGCAGAGCGCACCGCCTTCGACAAGGGAGGCTTCGCCGGCTGCGATCGCTCTTTCGTACAATGTCGGCTCGGTGAGGTTCCAGTTGACCGCTTCGAGGCCCTTGAAGCCGAATTTGTCGGCGCCGTAGGCGCTGTTCCGCAGACCCGTTTCCTGCACGGCATTCCTCCGCATGCGCCTCCGGCCGCGCCGCCGCGCCGGAAGTCCTCCCTGGAAAACCTCAGCGGGCGAAGGCCTTTCCGCACCCGCAAGCGCGCGACCTATAATCTCGATCCGGCATTCTGCCAAGACGCCAGGCACCTGGGAAATTCGTGCTGCAAAGCAGCAATTCATCAGGAAATTCAGAGGTCTCGGGCATCGCGCCGGTTTACCGTAACCGCAGAAAGCGAAAGTCTGGGACGATCGCGAATGAGAAGGCGGCACCCCTGCTCAACCCTGCGCCTGCGCCCAGCCATGGACGATCTCCGCAAGCGCATCGAGCCCGTCGGTCAGGGCGGCCGGCCCGGGCTGCAGGATCAGCGGCGACTTGATCTCGCGCAGCCAGCCGTCGCAAACGGCGGGAACGGCATCGAAGCCCGGCCGCGCCGCGACCTTGGCCGGCACGAACTTCTTGCCGCACCATGAGCCGATGATGATGTCGGGCGCTGCCGCGATCACCTCAACGGCCGACACGATCCGCTCCGGCGCGCTCTTGCGCAGCGAATGCTCCGGGAACGCCTCGATGCCGCCCGCGATCTCGATCAGCTCGGCGACCCAGCGTAGCCCGGAGATCATCGGCTCGTCCCATTCCTCGAAATAGACCCGCGGGCGGCGCGCGAGCGATGCGGAACGCGTTCGGACCTCCTCGACATGCCTCTGCAGGGAAACCG
This sequence comes from uncultured Alphaproteobacteria bacterium, assembly GCA_963776455.1. Classification (GTDB taxonomy): domain Bacteria; phylum Pseudomonadota; class Alphaproteobacteria; order Rhizobiales; family Xanthobacteraceae; genus CAVZMU01. Next base: position 548,902 of record CAVZMU010000004.1, on the reverse strand, counting down.
CAAGCTGCGCCGCCTTTTCGGCAGCTCCCACCAGCGCGCCCAATGTGCGGATCATGGCGAAGATGCCGGCGAGGTCGCGCTGATTGAAGGCGTGCACGGCGATGCCGCGCCGGATCAGGCCGGCGACGATGTCGGCCTGCAAGTCCGAAAACGTAAGGACGAGGTCGGGCTCCAGCGCAACGATCTTCTCGAAGTCGGCGCTGATGAAGGCCGAGACGCGCGGCTTCTCCTTGCGCACGCGGGGCGGACGGATCGCGTAGCCGGAGACGCCGACGATGCGATCCTCCTCGCCGAGGAGATAAAGCGTCTCCACGGTCTCTTCGGTCAGGCACACGATGCGGGAGGGCGGGAACGTCATTGCCATGAGCTGATAGCATGGCTTTAGGGCAAACGACCTCCGTCGGGTGGCGGGTGTCGCTCCTACGCCTCGGCCCCGGCGAGCAGTTCCATATCCCCCACCGCGGCGACCTTGCCTCGCTCGATCCGCACCACCGATTTCGCAAGGCGCTTCACCTCGGTGGCGCGATGGCTGACGTAGACCATCGGGATGCCGCCGGTGTCGCGCAGCCGCTCCAGATAGGGCAAAATTTCCGCCCTGCGGGCGTCGTCGAGCGACGCCATCGGCTCGTCGAGAAGCAGAAGCCGCGGCTGCATCATCAATGCGCGGCCGATCGCGACGCGCTGGCGCTCGCCGCCCGAGAGCTTTCCGGGACGCCGGCCGAGCAGGTTGCCAAGCTCCAGCATCGCGACGATCCGATCCCACCCCGCGGCGTCGCGGGGAAGGCTCCACATCCGTCGGCCGTAATCGAGGTTGCCGGCGATGGTGAGGTGCGGAAACAGCCGCCCATCCTGGAACACGTAGCCGAAATGCCTGCGATGGGCCGGCACGTCGATGCGCCGTTCGGAATCGAACACGACCTCACCCTCGCAGACGATCCGGCCGCGATCGGGCCGTACCAGCCCGGCGATCATGTTGACGATGGAGGTCTTGCCCGATCCCGAAGGCCCGAACAATGCGGTGACGCGGTCGCTGCTTTCGAATCGCGCCGCGACCGAGAAAGCGCCGAGCTCTTTCTCCACATCGACCGACAGCATGTCAGCCTCCGTGGATCCGCACGCCGGCACGGCGGGCGAAATACTCCGCCGCGATCAGTGCGGCGAACGATATGACAACTGCGACGATGACGAGGCGCAGCGCAGCGGCATCCCCGCCGGGCACCTGGGTCAGCGTGTAGATCGCGGCCGACAGCGTCTGCGTCTCGCCCGGGATGTTGGAGACGAAGGTGATGGTCGCACCGAACTCGCCCAGCGCCTTGGCGAAGCACAGCACCATGCCGGCGATGATGCCGGGGAGCGACAGCGGCAGCGTCACGGTGAGAAACACCCACAGGCCGTTGGCGCCGAGCGTCGACGCGGCATCCTCAAGCTTTACGTCGATCGCCTCGATCGACAGACGAATGGCACGGACCATCAGCGGAAAACCCATCACGCCGCAGGCCAGCGCCGCGCCGGTCCAGCGGAACGAGAATACGATGCCGAAATACTGGTCGAGGAACGCGCCGACTTGGCCCTTCCGGCCGAACCAGATCAGAAGCAGGTAGCCGGTGACGACCGGCGGCAGGACCAGCGGCAGGAGCACCACGGCGTCGAGCAGCGCCTTGCCCCAGAAATCCTTGCGCGCCAGCAGCCAGCCGACCGCGATGCCTGCCGGCAGCGCGAACAGCGTGGCGACGAACGCGATCCGCATCGACAGCCGGACCGCGGTCCATTCGTCAGGCGTGAGCTCGAACATGGAGCGGCGATATGGCCGCGCGGTTACGATCCGCTGGGCGGCAGCAGCACGGTGAAGCCGTAACGCTCGAAGATCGCCTTGGCAGCCGCCGTTCGCAGGAAGGCGAGGTAACCTGCCGCATCCGCCTTCGCCGCCACGGTGGCCGCGACCGGATAGATGATCGGCGGATGGGAATCGGCGGGGAAGGTGCCGACGATTTTCACCCCGGGTTCGACCTTGGCGTCGGTCTCGTAGACGATGCCGAGCACGGCCTCGCCGCGCGCCACCAGCGCCAGCGCGGCGCGCACGCTTTCCGCCATGGCGAATTTGGGTTCGGCCGCGGTCCAGGCGCCGAGTTTCTCCAGCGCCGCCTTGGCATATTTCCCGACCGGCACCGCCTTTACGTCGCCGGTGGCGATGCGACCGTCGCCGATCAGCTTGGCGAGGTCGAAGCCCGGCCCGATGCTGACATTGTCAATCTTGGAATCCTTCGGCGCGATCAGCACCAGCTTGTTGCCGAGCAGGTTGGCGCGGGTGTCGTCCTTGATGAGCTTCTTCTGCGAGCCGTACTCCATCCATTCGAGGTCGGCGGAGACGAAGACCTCCGCCGGCGCCCCTTGCTCGATCTGCTTCATCAGCGTGGAGCTTGCCGCGTAACTCGCCACGACCTTCACGCCGCGCGCCTTGGTGAAGGCGGCGTTGGCGTCGTCGAGCGCGTTCTTCATGGAGGCTGCGGCGAATACGGTGACGGTCCGTTCCTGCGCGGCGGCAGGCGCCGCGCCGCTCAGGAGCGCGGCGAACGCCGCCGATGCCACGAAAAGTCCTAGGGATCTGCGGGCGAGCATGAGGGTTCTCCGAGCGCGATGGCAAGCGCGATCATCCGCGTGCCTGATGAGCTTGCGACCGCCTCGGGACCCTCGTTCCGGGCGAACGCGGCGCGCGTGACGGCGCGCCGCGTGTCACCGCTCACCGTAGCAAGGCTTCGCCGCCGGCGCAAAGCCGATGGCGCCTGCCGGCGCTCACGTCGCCTTTGCGCGGCTAACGGCCGCGGTCGGAAATATCCGGAATTCGCGCGCGGATTTTCGCGATGGTGTAGCGCCTGACCTTGGCCGTCCACTGCGAATCCACCGCCTGGGCGAGGCCGAACAGCCGCAGGTCCAGGGCGAGGTTCGTCACGTAGAGCGTCTCGCCGTCGCGGCTGAATTCCGGCGTCGCCGGGAACAGGAGCCCGCGCGGCACGCCATCCTTGTCGATGCCGTCGAAGTCGCCGAGCTTGGCGATCACCTTGCCGGTCGGATCAAGCACGACGATCTCGTCGGCCTGGTTCGCCGCCACCCAGATGTTGTCCTGGCGGTCGAGGATCAGGCCGTCCGCGCCGTTGATGCTGTTGACGAAGACCGCCGGGGTGCCTGGCGTTCCGCCAGTGACCGGAATCCTCACGATCGTATCGTTGCCGGTATTGGCGACGAACAGGGCGTTGCCCGCCCGGTTGAAGCCAAGGCCGTTGGCGCCGAACGGCGGCACGCCGGCCGTGGCCAGGAGCGGGCTCGTCACCCAGGCGGTCGCGCCGCCGCCGCCCGCGCCGGTTTTCCAGATGATGCCTTGCGACGAATCCGACACATAGACGTTTCCGGCCGCGTCGAAGGTCATGGCATTGAGCCCCGAGGCCCCCGTCACCGTCATGAAGACCGACGACGTCCCGGTCGCCGGGTCGACGCGGCGCACGTTGCCGCTGCCGAAATCGATGGCCAGCAGCGCATGGGTCGTCGGATGGAACGCGATCCCGAGGAGATGGGAGGACGTGCCGGCGATACTCACCTGCCGCAGCAGCTTGCCGTCGTCGCTGAAGACATAGAGTTGGCCCGGACCGTTGGCGGGGCCCGTGGTACTGAAGCCGAACGTGGTCACGTAGACCTTACCGTCGGCCCCGACGGTCAGGCCCTCCGGACCGGTCGCGCCCTGCGGCAGGACCGCGAACACATCGACGTTGGAACGGTCCCATGCCGCCGCCGGAGCCATCGCCCAGGCGAGGGCAAGGATTACGGCCGGCACGGCCATCAGTATAGGTGATCGTTGCGTGCGGATTGTCATGGCGCTTCCTTCTCGTTTTTTCCGGCTCGGCCGGTTGTCGGGCGCGGGCCGCAGCGGCGTCCCCGTGGAAGCAGAACGTGAGTTTCGTTCCGAATTCAACTCCAAGAATTTTGATGATTCGAGGGAATTTTTCCGGCGCGGCCGGGCAGTGCCGCCGACGGCGACAGGGCGACCGGCCGTGCTTCTACGAAACGAGCACCGGGTCCAAGCGTTATCGCGATGAAACTCGCGGAGGGCGTCATGGCGAGCAACGAGCCGTCTGGAGACCGGCACCGCATCGGCGCCGTGAAAAAACGCTCCCAGCTCAAGACAAAAATTCAGGGTAAAGAGTACTTCACCAAGCGGGACAAGGGCTCGGGCCAATTCATGGCGCAGAAGGCCGACGGCACGAAATTCAAAGGCGTGCGCGAGGAAAAAATGACCGCCGGCTGCCGCCCCTGACGGAATTTTCCGTTGTAAGTGATCATCCTGATTCTCGGACCGCTCCGGTTGCACTAACTCCTGATCGTATCTGGGGTAGAGCGTGGGGTCGGGGGGCCCGGGTGCGTGGCCCTGATTGGGAATGGGGAAAACCTCCCGGTCAGGGCTGCCGCCTTCTGTCTAGCTCTCGTCCCCGTCTTTGCGGAGCGGGACCTCGGCAATATTGTGCCCGGCTTCATCGGTGACCTGGACGCGCTTCCAGCCTTTCGGAATATTGGATTTTTTAAGTGCCCGCGCCATCTCTTGCGCTTCCCGCCGAGCATCCGAACCGTTGTCCAGCGTCCGGCCCTCTGGGTCGAGGATCTTTACGCCATCGACGAGGTTGAAATGGTATCGTGGCATGGGACGCCCCCGAGTGTCGGACTGTAACGCAGTCCCCTCGGGCGCGGTTCCTGCCGTACCGTCATTCTCTTGCGAACGGGGCCGCGGTTGCTCTAACTGTCGCGCGGACCTTCTCCAGGCGTCAAGGCGAGCAACGCGCCGGATACGGTGATTGCGGGCGTAGTTCAGTGGTAGAACGACAGCTTCCCAAGCTGTATGTCGCGGGTTCGATTCCCGCCGCCCGCTCCAGCACTTAGCTCACTTTTGGACGGACGTTAGGCACCGCTCAGGCACCGGACGAAAAGAACACCCCCTTGTGGGAGGTGTGGGGTCGATTTGAGTCGGGGCGAGGGAGGGAGCCGGGGTCACCCAGGGCGGCAGAGCCACGCCTGGAATTCCCGTTTTCGGACCTCTTGCTGTTGCGCCTTCCCGTATTCACGGTGGCACCTCAGACTGCAAAAGTCGGCGGTGTACCAGATGAGCTTCTGGATGCCCCAGCGGATGCGGCACCACTTGCAGAACATGGCCTAGCTCCACTGACTGAAGTGGCCGACTGCGGCGATCACGGCTGCGAGGAAGGCGAGAGCCAAGACGGGCGTGATGTCCGTCTCGGGGAGTTGGCGACCGCAGACGATGAAGCGGGCGCGGATGGTGAAGGACATGGGCGGCCTCCTGTGAGGGTTCCGCCGCTAATTATCCCACCCTATTTGCGTGATTAGGCGCTGTGGATATCCGGGTTCGGCATCCCGCACAGGCAGCAAGCTAAGTGCTCGCCCTTAAGCCCGCAGGCTGGCGGTTGGTCCTGCTCCCAACAGTGGTAGTGGTCAATCATATGCACGGAAGGCGGCTAATGCGTCGAACCATGCGAGCTGGCGGCGTGACATTTCCTCGACGGTCACGGCCGCTGCGGCTCGATAATAGGCGTGGTTCTTCTCGTACCGCACCTCGATTAGCCCCTCGTTCTCCAGCTCGCGCAACCGGCGCCCGACGTTCTGCGCCGTGTACGCCGTGCTCTGCATCACAATGCGCTGGAGATCGCCGCTCGCAATCCAGCCGGGATGATTGCGGAGCCATTTGAGTAAGCGGGTTTTTAGCGTCGAGTTGTTCATATGATCGTTTGATAATGGCCAACCCTCCTCCGGCAGTCCAAGCAGAACAGCGCCCACAGGTTGCCCATGTAGCTGGAGAAGCCTTGAGCGCGTTTGTGGAGGCAGGGCCTAATCATAGTTCTATTGCCGGTAGGCCTCGTAGGACTTCTTCAAGAACTCAGCATTCACCTCCGTGAGCGGCAAACCGAGTTCGCGGGCAATCGTATCGGCTGGGATGTCATGCGATTGCGCGATCTTCACGCGTTCAAACTTCTCAGCGGACATAACGGGCATTGCGGCCGCCTCTTGTTCCTCAAGCTTCGCCCACTCGTCATTGCCGGTCACACTCCGAACCTTTCCCGACTTAGGGCACTCTTTGAAATGGCGGGCTCCCTTCGAACCGCACTCAGGGCATGGCGCGCGATGGACTGGCTTACGAGATCCGTTGAGATATTTCGCAGACTGGGTCCCGGAGATCTCAGACGTACAGTGACCTGCTCCCCAATTTGCCCTCGATCATAAGGAGAGTCTGTTCCAGTTTTGCCCCTGTTGGGGGCGTGCTGCGAACTCGGTTGGTGTGAGCCCGTTGAGGCTCGTGTGCGGTCGGTTGGTGTTGTAGTCGATCCTCCATGCTTCGATGATCTGACGTGCCTCGCTGAGGTTTGTGAACAGGTGCTCGTTGAGGCACTCGTCGCGCAGCCTGCCGTTGAAGCTCTCGACGAAGCCATTCTGCATCGGTTTGCCCGGCGCGATGTAGTGCCATTCGACGTCACGGTCCTGTTGCCAGGCTAGGATGGCGTTCGAGGTGAACTCGGTGCCGTTGTCGCTGACGATCATGCGAGGGCACCCTCTCGTCTCGATGATGCGATCGAGCTCGCGCGCGACCCGTGGGGCCGTGAGCGAGGTATCCGCCACCAGGCCCGAGACACTCCCTGGTGAAGTCATCGACCAAGGTGAAGATGCGGAAGCGCCGGCCGCTCACCAGTGTGTCCATGACGAAGTCGAGCGACCAGCGCAGGTTGCGATCCTGCGGGATCGCCATCGGCGCCCGAGTGCCCAGAGCCCGCTTGCGGCCACCACGCTTGCGCACGGTCAGCCGCTCTTCCTTGTAAAGTCGGTAGAGCTTCTTCGGGCTGAGCTTGATGCCCTGGCGCTCCAGCATCAGGCCGAGACGCCGATAGCCGAACCGGCGGCGCTGTGAGGCCAGCTCGCGCAGTTTGACCCGCAGCCCTTCATCGCCAGTCCTCTTCGAGGCGTAACGATAGGTCTTCGGGTGCAGACCGACGAGCCCACAGGCCCGTCGCTGCGAGTAGCTCTTCTCTCGGACCGCCCAGGTCACAGCACGCCTCCGCAAGCTGGGCGTCAGAAGTTTTTTCCGAGCATCTCCTTCAGCGTCGATGCATCCAGCATCGACTCCGCCAGCAGCTTCTTCAGCCGCCGGTTCTCGTCTTCCAGCGCCTTGAGCCTGCGGGCGTCGGACACTTCCATCCCGCCGTAGCGCGATCGCCACTTGTAGAACGTCGCGTCGCTGATGCCGTGCTTGCGGCACACCTCGCTGGCCGACAGCCCAGCGGCGTGCTCCTTCAGAACCTTGATGATCTGCTCTTCGCGTAAATCTGCTCTTACGCATGTCCGTCTCCCGATGGGAACGGACTCTACCCAAAAGCGGGGGCGTTTAAGGGGAGCAGGTCACTTCTCCTGGTCCTGCGAAGCGAAGAACATGTCTCTGAGCGCCTTGGCGTCGGCGTTCTCCCGGTACGCAGACTTGCGTCCGCCGCCCTTGTTGCCCTTTGCGTTCTTATTTCCCTTTGGGGCTGCCATATTGTGATTAGACTTAATATACCACACGATTGCGGGAGCAGCTTGCCATTGGGGGACAAGGCACGATGGATAAAGAGTTCGGATTGAAGGTTGCTCAGGGGCTCGCGGATGTTCGCATTAAGTTGGCGAACCTCGCAGCTCTGGCCCACGGGGCGACGATAGTCGCGTGTCTCACGATCTTTAAAGATGCGCCGGGCAATGCGCCGTCTTACATCGGGCACGTGTACTCACTTGGCAAAATCGGTTTGGAGGCTGCTGTGCTAGCGATGGGTACAGCCTGGTTTGCCTTGGAGATTGAGGCGGACTTTCTTAGAAAGGGTATGGCTAGCGTCGAAGCGGCGAAAAGCGCAAAAATCAGCCGTACTGCCCTAGCTGCCATCTACATGCTTTCGCTCGTGACGTCAGTCGGGATGCTCGCGGGCGCCGTCTCCTACATGCACGGCTACTTGGATGCAGTGATTTGCTTTCAGGCGAAGGGATTGGACGGCTGTAAGATTTGAGGATGAACTTAAGTCAACCTGCCGCTTTTGATGCACCTGCCGCACAGCCAGCCTTCCGGCGTCCCTGTCACCTGTCCTACCTCGCGGTGGCACTTGTCACAGATGATGTCCCAATTAAGCCCGTGATCCGTTCGGTATACAGTTGCCATAGATTACTGATCTGTCCTCAGATACTTCGGGAACTGGATGCCGTTGCGGATGAAGAGCCTGCGCGCAGCCCGGTGACATCGCCATAGGCTGTGGATGCCATGGGCTTGAGATGAGGAATGAAATGCCGAGTTGGGCGACTGAAGCTCTGAAATTGTTGGGATTCACGACGCCGTTCGTTTACGCTGCCGCGACTTACGGATTTTTCCATTGGTTCGACAAAAAGGCGTCTGGGCAAGCGAAGGGAGCAATCGCAGCTTGGTTCAAGCCTTTACCGTATGACAAGACCGCCGTATCTCAGGCCTTGGTCGAAATATTCGACCGGGTTTACACGCACCGCCTCTTTAGCCTCGTCGCGTTCAGTCGATCCGCCGCGATTTCCTCGGGCATGATCGCCATAGTCTATTTCGAACGCGGTGCGTTAAATTATTATGGCACTTTCGATGGAACGATATTCAAATATAGCCTTTTTATGATGTACTCTCTTTCCTTCACCAATATTATTTCAGATTATGCTTCGTTGTTTGTTGTTCGCAGATGGCTCGTCCGAGCAGCGGAACGGCCATTTATGGCCTTGTGGGCTGGGCCGTTGGCGGGCGTCTGTGTGGTAGCGTGCGCGTACTTGTTGCAGCTCTTACTATTCTCGCTCATGGGCATTGTTATCGGCTCCCACCCAAGCAAAGTGGTGGTCGGGATACTCTCGACATATGCGATACCCAGAGGTGCACCTCAGAATACAGTGATAGCAGCTCTGGCCGTGCATCTATGGCTTCCGTTATTCGCTGTAAGCGTATTAGTTGTTCAAGGGATCAACTCTTTCCTCTGGGCCGCGCGCAAAATGCAGTGGTTCCTGAAGCAGGGTCAGCACCATCCCCTAGATGCCATCGGCTACGTCGCCGCAGCAATCGTATTTATCGTGACGGCGATGGCTCAAGCCGTCTGGCGTTGAATAGCTAGCTCAAGCCTTGGTCTGTTCTTGTCGTATACCCGCCTCAGATGCAGCGCCGCTATCTGGCTATCATCCTCGTAGGCAACGCCGGTGAGCGCATCCAGTGAGAGCTTGTTGAAGTTGTCGAGGTCAGCGCGACGCTTGGTGCCCAAGTAGAGCGTGATCGACACCTCGATATCGCCCTGAAGCGGCTCGCCCTTCCATTGCGCCTTGGCTTCCCACTGGTAGGCGGTCTTCAGCGCTTTCCCGGCTGGGGTCATGTAGCGAGTGGGGAAGCGACCGCGACAGGTCAGGCCGTAGAGGTGCTGCGTGGATTTCGGCTCGCCCGACAGGACGATTGTTTGGGTCACCAGGTGACGTTGCCCCCAAGTTTTATCCAGGCGTCATTAGAGTCCTGGCGTTGGTGATGCCCTGTTGGGCTGGGGTAGAGGCGGTCCGCGGAGCGGAGCCGTCAGGTGAGCGCAGCGCAGCGGACCGCCGGGCCGCGGCGTAAGTTTCGGGGGTCATCCAGCCGAGCCGGGAGTGCGGGCGTGCTGTGTTGTAGTCGTCGCTCCAGGCGTCGAGCGCGGCACGCACGTGAGCCAGCGAGCGGAACAGGGTCTCATTGAGCAGCTCATCGCGCAGGCGGCCGTTGAACGACTCGATGAAGGCGTTCTGTACCGGCTTGCCGGGGGCGATGTAGTGCCAGCCGACCTTGCGATCGTCGGCCCAGCGCAGGATCGCGTTGGAGGTGAACTCGGTGCCGTTGTCGCTGACGATCGTGGCGGGCCTGCCGCGCTCGGCCAGCAGCCGATCGAGTTCGCGGGCAACCCGGTGGCCGGAGATCGAGGTATCGGCGACAAGGGTGAGACACTCGCGCGTGCAATCGTCGACCACGGCGAGGATGCGCATGCGGCGGCCGTCGATGAACTGGTCGGAGACGAAGTCGAGCGACCAACGCTCGTTCGCTCCCTGGGGCACGATCATCGGCGCCCGCGTGCCCAGAGCCCGCTTGCGCCCGCCACGGCGGCGAACCATCAGCCGCTCCTCGCGGTAGAGCCGGAACAGCCGCTTGTGGTTCACCACGAACCCCTCCCGCCGCAACAGCACGTGCAGCCGCCGATAGCCGAAGCGCCGGCGCTCATGGGCCAGTGACCTCAGCCGCGCCCGCAGGCCGGCATCGTCGCTCCGCTGCGGGCGGTACCGCACCGTCATCCTGGCGCAGTCGATCATCCTGCACGCCCGCCGCTCGCTCACCTCAAACCCCAAACGAAGGTGCGCGACAGCCTCTCGCTTGGCAGCGGGCGTCACCATTTTTTTGCCAGAAGATCCTTCAGCGCAGCGTTGTCCAGCATGCTGTCCGCCAGCAGCTTCTTCAGCCGCGCATTCTCGCTCTCCAGCGCCTTCAGCCGCTTGGCTTCCGACACTTCGAGCCCGCCATATTTAGCTTTCCAATTGTAGAAGGTCGCATCGCTGATCCCGTGCTTGCGGCACAAGTCGGCCGCCTTCATCCCGGCCTCGTGCTCCTTCAGGATCGATATGATCTGCTCTTCCGTGTGCTGCTTGCGCTTCATCGTCCGGTCCTTCCTTCAAGGCCGGACTCCACTTCAACCTGGATCAATCCACAGGGGCAACGTCAGCGAGTATCTGATGCCGAGCGCTTTCAAGCCTTTTCGATCAATTACCGAGTAGTCGTCCATGACACTGCTCCACAAAAGAGAGCTGTGCACAGACGGCCCCTCGGGCCGCGCGTGGAGCGTAGCAGCACTGTAGGAAACGAAAAGTAAAAAGCCCCGATTAGGGGGCTAGGAGCTGGGTGAGGTACGCCTCCCATTTTTCAAGGGCGGCGCGCTTTTCATCCAGATAGTCGTAGCGGTCGTATATCTCATCCAGCTCGTTGCGTTCACTGCCGGTCACGTGGTTGACCAGCAGTTCGGCAACGTTCCGAGACGTGCCGAGCTTCGCCTGGTTAGAGCGAAACGTACGGCGGAGGTCCCTGAGCTGCCAATTCTCGACGCCGGAGGCCTCGTCCAGTTCGGCCTTCGGCTTCCCCCAGGAACCGTCCCCCAAGTGGGTAGTATGGTCGGCCGGGCTGCGGAACAGGTAGGCGCCGTTGTGCCGCTGCTCCTCCAGAATGGAGCGGGCCATCGGCAGCAAAGGAACGGCGTGAGTCCGCTTATTCTTCGTGAACGCGCCCGGAATGATGAGGATGTCTCCCTCGATCCAGGTGCGTTGCAGGCGGGCGGTTTCGCCCTTCCGGGTGCCCCACAGGGTCATGAGCTGGATGACCGGGCCGAACGGGGGCTTGCAGGCTTTCCAGACCTTGACCAGTTCCTCGTCGGTCAAGACGCGGGTGCCCTTCCGGTCTTGGCTGGGCGCCTCGTAGCCCTCCAGGGGGCTGTGGGTGAGGTAGCGGCGCGGGGGCCGCGTACACCACTTGAAGAAGGTGCGAAGCGCCCGGAAGGCGTGAAGCTTCTCGGTCGGGGCTGTGATCTTCTTCAGCGCCTTGTCGAGTTCCCGGTCTCCGATGTCGGATAGGGTGAGGTCGTTGAAGGACGCGAAGTGGCGCGCAAGCAGGCGTTTGGCCTCCTGCTTGACCCTCGGCTTGTTCTTGGCGTGGTGCTCCTCAAGGAAGAGCTTCACGGCCGGTTCGAAGCGCATGCCGCTCTTTTCCGGGCGGATGCCGAGCGTCTTTTCAGCGAGTACCCGGCGCGCCTCAGTGCGCGCGTCGGACAGCCCGATGACGGGATAGCGGCCTATGGTGTGCCGCTGCCCGCTGCCCATGAGGAGAATGAATGTCTTGGAGCCTCCCTGTGAGACACGGACGCCAATAGGGCTGTTGGCGTCCCAGACAGTAAGCTGGCCGGTGGAGGGTGCTTTCAGCGCCCGCACCGACGCATCCGTGAGCGCAAGCTTAGGCATTCTTAGGCACCTCCTAGGCACCGCAACGGGCTGGTTGCCACGTTTATCGAGGTGCTACTGTGCCTAGTCTAACATGCGAGAAGTGCCGATAAAACGGGCGCTAGTTGATGCTATGCGCATCCATGTGGGGGCTGATGAAACATATTCCCAAGCTGTATGTCGCGGGTTCGATTCCCGCCGCCCGCTCCATTCTCTTCCTTGCCGATCTGATGTGATCCACCGTGCCGTCATGGCCGTGCTTGTCACGGCCATCCACGCGCACCGATGACGCCGGCGTCAGAGTTCCGGTGCCGCGGCGATCAGGAGGCCGTCGACGATGGCGAGGTTGGACAGCCAGCCGTCTTCGCCGCGTCGCGCGCCGGACCTTGAAGGTCCCAGAAGTTCAGCAACATGACCGAGGCCGCGACCGTGAAGGCGGCCAGCCCGAGCGCCGCCGCGGCCACGAAAATCCCGAGCATCAGCAGCAAACCCGCGGCGACCTGGAAGACGGACCGGCAATCAGCGTCATTTTCGGCAGGGGCACGCCGCGAGCCGTCATGCCACGACCACCACGGGCATGATGAACAAAGTGGCGCACGCCGCCGACCACGAACAACCCGCCCGGCAGCACGCGCCCCAGGCCAGCACAACCGGCCCGGCTGCCGTGCCCGCCCGCAACCCCATAGGCAAGCCGCCGGCTGATGCGCTAGGCTTCCGTCAGGCCTGGGGCGAGGCCGCCGAACATGTCTGCGCCTCCCCATCTTCTGGCCGCATAAGCACGCCGCAGCGCCGACAGGCTGCAGGCTCAGGGAGAGGACGCAAATGGCGAAACTCAACATCAATGGACAGGTGCGCGACGTCGACGCCGAGCCCGACACGCCGCTGCTGTGGGTGATCCGCGAGCAGGTCGGCCTTACCGGCACGAAATACGGCTGCGGCATCGCGCAATGCGGCGCCTGCACGGTGCATGTCAACGATGAGGTCATGCGCTCGTGTTCGCTCCCCGTCGGCGACGTCAAGGCGAGCGACCGCATCGTCACCATCGAAGGCCTGTCGGCGAACGCCTCGCACCCGGTGCAGAAGGCCTGGGCCGTGGTCGACGTGCCGCAATGCGGCTACTGCCAGTCCGGGCAGATCATGGCGGCGGCCGCGCTGCTGCGGAAGAATCCCAAGCCCAGCGACACCGACATCGACGAGGTGATGACCAACATCTGCCGCTGCGGCACCTACCAGCGGATCCGCGCGGCGGTGCATCTGGCGGCCGATGCCACCCGAAGCGGCTCGGTTTCTCCCTCCACGACCAAGCTGTGAGGGGAACGCCATGACCATGCTCGTCAGTGACTCAAAGGTTTCCCGCCGCGCCTTCGTGGCCGGCTCCGCCGCGGCCATGGGCGCCGGCTTCGCGCTCGGCTTCCACGTGCCGTTCGGCATCGACGCCGCGCAGGCGCAGGCCGAGGGCGGCGCCGAGCTCAATGCTTGGGTGTTCATCAAGCCGGACGACACCTGCGTGGTGCGCATCGCGCGCTCCGAGATGGGCCAGGGCACGCTGACCGGCCTTGCACAGCTCGTCGCCGAGGAACTGGAATGCGACTGGACCAAGGTCGCGACCGAAGGCGTCACGCCGGGCCGCAATCTCCTGCGCAAGCGCGCTTGGGGCGAGATGGGCACCGGCGGCTCGCGCGGCATCCGCACGTCGCATGACTACGTGCGGCGCGGCGGCGCGGCGGCGCGCATGATGCTGCTGCAGGCGGCGGCGGACGAGTGGAAGGTGCCTGTCGGCGAGGTCACGGTCTCCGCGAGCGTCATCACCCACGCCGCCTCCGGCCGCACTACGAGCTACGGCAAGGTGGCGGGCGCCGCCGCCAAGCTGGCGCCGCCGGACGTCAAGGGCATCACGCTCAAGAATCCGAAGGACTGGAAGATCGCCGGCAAGCCGCTCAACCGGCTCGATACCGCCGACAAGCTCGACGGCAGCAAGGTCTATGCAATCGACCTCAAGCTGCCCGGCATGCTCTTGGCGGCGATCAAGGACTGCCCGGTGTTCGGCGGCAAGCTCGTCAGCTTCGACGAGTCCAAGATCGCCGGCAAGCCCGGCGTGAAGAAGGTCATCAAGGTCGGGACCTCCGCGGTCGCCGTCGTCGCCGACACGTGGTGGCGCGCCAAGTCCGCGCTCGCCGACCTGCCGATCGTGTGGGACGAAGGGCCGAACGCCGCGCAGTCGAGCGCCACCATCGCCGAGCATCTCAAGGAAGGCCTCACCGCCGCCGTCACCAATGGCGAGCGGCAGAACGGCAACGCGCTGAAGGCGATCGCCGACGCGCCGAAAAAGGTGGAGGCGGTGTATGCGCTGCCGTTCGTCGCCCACGCCACCATGGAGCCGGCGAACTGCACCGTGAAGCTTTCCGACGGCAAGGCGGAAGCGTGGCTGCCGACGCAGAATTTCGAGGCTTCACTCGCGGCTTTGTCGGAAGCTTCAGGCCTGCCGCTGCCGCAATGCGAGGTCCACCGCCATGACCTCGGCGGCGGCTTCGGCCGCCGCGGCGGCACGCAGGACTACATGCACCAGGCGGTAGCGATCGCGAAGGAGTTCCCTGGCACGCCGGTGAAGATGATCTGGAGCCGCGAGGAGGACCAGGCGCACGACTTCTACCGCCCGATCGCGCAATGCAAGATGTCCGCCGGCCTCGACGCCGACGGCAATCTTCAGGGCCTCCATGTCCGCGTCTCCGGCCAGTCGATCAATGCCTGGCTTGCCCCGACCGCGATCAAGGGCGGCAAGGACATGCGCCAGCTCCAGGGCTTCTACGAGGAGCCCGGCGACGCGCAGCTCGGCTACACGGTGCCGAACCTGCTGATCGAATACGCGATGCGCAACACGCATGTTCCGGTCGGCCCCTGGCGCGGGGTCAATACCAACCAGAACGGCATCTTCATGGAATGCTTCATGGAAGAATGCGCACGCGCCGCGGGCAAGGACTCGCTCGCCTTCCGCCGTTCCTTGATGAGCCAGCATCCCAAGCACCTTGCCGTGCTCGACGCTGCGGCGGAGAAAGGCAACTGGGGCAAGCCGCTTCCCGAGGGCGTTCATCGCGGCATCGCGCAGTTCATGGGCTACGGCAGCTACTCGGCGGCGACTGCAGAAGTCTCTGTGAGCCCGCAGGGCAAGCTCACCGTCCATCGCATGGTGCTGGCGCTCAATTGCGGTCACGCCGTCAACCCGAGCCAGATCGCCGCGCAGGTCGAGGGCTCGGTCGCCTATGGCCTCACCGCCGCGCTCTACGGCGAGAGCACGGTGGAGAATGGGCGCATCAAAGAGCTCAACTTCGACACCTACGAGATCATGAAGCTCGCCGAGATGCCGAAGGTCGAGACCGTGATCGTGCCGACCTACGACTTCTGGGGCGGCGTCGGCGAGCCGACCATCTGCGTGGTGGTGCCGGCGGTGCTCAACGCCATCCTGGCTGCGACCGGCAAGCCGGTGCGTACACTGCCGCTGAAGAACGCCAAGCTGGTGTAGGCAGGATTGCTGCAACCGCTCGTCCCCGCGAAAGCGGGGATGAGCGGCGTTTGCTTTAACGTCGCGAAGAAATATTGCGCACCAGGTCCGCCGTGACCTCGGCGATCGACCGCACGCCGAGCAGCGCCATGTCGCGGTCGACCTCGTCGTAGAGCAGCCGCAGTGCGTGCGACACCGCCTCCTCGCCGCCGACGGAGGCCGCATAGAGCAGCGGCCGGCCGATGAACACGAACTGCGCGCCGAGCGCGAGCGCCTTGAGCACGTCGGTGCCACGCCGCACGCCGCCGTCATACATCACGGTCATGCCCTTGGCGTCGGCGGCGATCTCGCCCAGCGTCCGCAGCGGCGAGATCGCGCAGTCGAGCTGGCGGCCGCCATGGTTCGACACCATCACGCCGTCGACGCCGCTTTCGCGCGCGATGCGCGCGTCCTCGGGCGACAGCAGCCCCTTGACCACGAGCTTGCCCTTCCAGCGGCGGCGGATCAGCTCGACATGCTCCCAAGCGAGCTGATCGCGCTTGCCGATATTGCGCATGAGGTTCTTCGACATCACCGGCGGGCCGCGGGTGGAATCCATGTTCTCGAAATGCGGCATGCCGTGCTCGCGCAGCGTGCGCATCCAGTTGCCGAGGAGCCAGCGCGGATGCGAGATCATGTCCCACATGACCTGGGGCGTGAGGATGAGCGGCGTCTGATAGCCGTTGCGGACGTTGTTCTCGCGGTTGGCCGGCACCGGGACATCGGCGGTCACCACGAAGGTATCGAACCCGGCCGCCGCCACGCGGTCGACCAGCGGCGCGATGCGCGCGGCGTCGCCCGCCAGATAAGCCTGATACCAAGCGGTGCGGCCTTCGCGCTTGATGTCCTCCAGCGAAATCAGCGCGGCGGCGCTGACGATCATCGGCACGTTCGTGGCCGCGGCGGCGCGGGCCAGCGCGATGTCGCCGCGATAGGCGCAGAGCGCCGAGCCGCCCATTGGCGGGATGCCGAACGGCATCGCATAGGTCTTGCCGAACAGCGTCGTCGTCTGGTCGCGGCCGGACACATTCTTGAGGACGCGCGGCACGAAGACGTGGTCCTCGAACGCCGCGCGGTTGTCGCGCAGCGCCGCATCGGTCTCCGCCGCGCCGCTGACGAAGCCATAGAGCAGCGTGGGGAGACGGCGCCGGGCGACCACCTCGAAATCCTGCAGCGCGAGATAGCGGCGCAGATGCGGCGGAATCTTCACCTCGGGCCGCGCCACGGTCGGCGGCGGCGCGCTCGAACCGGCGCGATCCTTCTCGGCTTCGATCGTTCTGGCGTCCATCCCTTACCTCGCGTCGCTTCTTGCCCGTGTTTTCGATGGATCGGCCACCCTGCGCAATGGAAATTCGAGCCCCGCAGGCGTTACCCGTCCGTCGTCCGACTCGCGTCCGCCTCCGGATGCGCGATAACGAAGCGGGCCAAATCATCGTCGAGCGTCCGCCAGCCGACGCGCTTGGCGAAGAACCCGAAGATGCGGTGAATCAAGCCATTGCGATGCCGGCAATAGTTCGTCAGCGGCACGAGGCGGTGGCCGACCTCGATCTTGGCGGCATAGCCCGTCTGGCCGCTCTGGATGGATGTGATGCCCTGCGAAAAGCACCAGTCCAGCGCAGCGTCCCACAGCCGGAAAAACAGCATCCAGTCGCGCGGGCGGCGATAGTCGATGCCGATGAACTTGTTGATGATCGTTTTGCCGAGGACGAAGCACAGCCTGAATGCCACCATCTCCCGCGACGCCTTTTCGCGCAGGATGACGAAGTGCGCCACCGGCTGCCGTGCGATCGTCTCGAAGAAGCGTCGGTTGAGGCGCTCGAACTTGGTCGGCGCCTTGTCATAGGTCTGCGAGAACAGCGCGAAAATCTCGTCGAGCGTCCGCTGGTCCGGATTTTGGATCACCTCGACGTCGAGCGCCGCACGTTCGGTGCTGCGCTTGATCTTGCGCTTCAAGGAGGTGCGGCGCGAGCTCGTCATCGCGGCGAGGTAGTCTTGTTTGCGTCCGGTCGGCGCGTCGATCACCGTGCCGGGAAAGCCGACCAGCCGGAACAGCCGCCGCTGCGTCGCGAGCCAGGCAAGATCGGGCTCGTCGGCGCCGGTAAAGTCCTTCCAGATGATCATCGCGGCGTCGCGGCACTTCCCTTCCGCTTCGAGCGCATCCTGCAGGCACAGCAGCGCGGCGCGGCGGTCCACGTCGGGCAGCAGCCCGACGGTGCCTTCGTCGGCGCAGGGCGACCCGACGAACAGCGCGCGCGGATCGGCAAGAAACGAAAATTTCCGGGCCGGAATCGAAAGGATGGGACGCAGCCAGTCCGGAACCGCCAAGCCGAGCTGGACCGTCATCAGGAACAGCGGTGCGATGCCGACAGGCCGCTCGCCGTCATGGATCACGGCGTAGGCAAAGGTGAATTGATCGTCGAGGCCGCACACCTCGAGGGTCTGGTACCACCAGCGCCCCTCGAGCGGCGGCGGGAAGCAGGCCTCCCATAAGGCGGCCGGAACGTCCGCCTCTGAGGCAACAATGCGGACGGAAAGACCCGGCACGCGTTATGCCTCCGCGACGATCAGGCCGATGCCGAGACAGATCAGCGCGATGCCGAGCCAGCGGATCGGCGTGACGTGTTCGCCCAGCAGCCACTTCGACAGCATCGCCACCGCGACGAAGCTCAGCGCATCGACCGCGAAGGCGACATTGACGTTGAGATAGCGCAGCGACGCCGAATAGGCGAACGCCCGGATAATAAACAGCGCCACGCCGCCGGCGATCCAGGCGATCCGCCGCGCCGAGGCCGTGGATATCTTCAAGGCGATCTGCGCGAAGCCTTCGATGACGCCGCAGATGCAGACCAGCAGAACGCCGGTGGCGGTGCCGGTCATGGCGACACCTTCTCGGATTCATGGCTGTCGCGCTGGGTCTGGCTGATGCACCAGACGCCCGCCAGCACGATGCCGATGCCGACGATCTGCAGCGGCGTCATCGTCTCCTTGAGCAGGATCGCGGAAAGTATGGTGACGGTGACGTAGCTCAACGTCGTGATCGGCTGCGCGTAGCTGAGATCGGCGAGTTCCAGCACCTTGAGCCAGTTGATCAGCCGCGCCACCATCAGCACCACGACCAGCCCGAGCCAAGGCTCATGCAGCGCGGCCTGGATCGTCTCCCAGGGCGAGGTGTCCTCCGGGATCGCCACCATACCGACCTTCCAGGCCAGTTGCTGGATGGTATCGAACACGATCGCGAGCGAAAGCTGGATCCCCAGATGCAGGGAAACCCGGGTTTTACTCGACATTGCGCCTTTCCAATCCTTGCGCGTGCAATCGGCGGCTAGCAATTGACTTCAGCTCGGCCGCGGCTGGGACAAGCGCAGATGCGGCCCCGGGAATAATTAGCCTCGAACGATCGCAACATCACGATCCCGGCGCCGCGGCCCTGACGATGGCCGACATATCGTGGGGGGTCATGAAGCCGCTTGTCGTCACCGTCAATGTGGTTGCCGCCAGGCGCTCGGCATTCGGCGTCGGCGAAGCCTCGAGCATCTGGGAAAGCGCCTTGTAGCCGCCGATCGCGTGCATGAACAGCTTGGTGATCCCGATCTCGGCCGGCCACGCCATGGCCAGCACGGCGTCGAGATCGGCGGCGGTGGCGGTCATCGCGAACAGGAAGGTCCCGGTGGGCTCGCCCTTGCCGCGATAGGGTTTCAATCGGCTCGGGGCCGCATCCAGCGCGTCCGCCAGCGCCCGGAAGCGCCGCCGCGAATCCTCGATATGCGACGCGAGCCGACGCAGGCTCTGCACGCCCACGCGGCGCCGGAACCGGCCTACTCTGTGAAGCACGATGGAGGGATCGTGCTCGTCGCCGATCGCCCGCTCCGGCCGCCCCTGTCCCAGCCAGTAACGCCGCGGCGCGCCATAGGCGACGGCCAGGCCGCCGGGATTATAAAGCAGGTGATAGAACACGAGCTCGACCGACCGGCGCGCCTCCATCCCCAAAGACGGATGCACCAGGCGTTGCGATGAATGCCGCAAGCCGGCCCGCACTTCCGGATCGCGCGCCACCAGCGCGCCGCCCTTGTAGATCGTCAGGCCCTTGCCGACGCCGAGGCTGAAGATGCCGATGTCTCCGGCCATGCCGACGGCCTGGCTGTCCCACCGCGCGCCGAAGGCCTGAGCGGCGTCCTCGATCACGGCAATGTCGGGCGATTGCGCGCGGACCATATCCCGCACGCGCGCCACGTCGGTCAGGGCACCGCCGAAATGCGTCGGGATCACGCAAAGCGTATCGGGGCCGAGGAGCCGGCCGAGGTGGTCGGGATCGAGGTCGAAGCCGCCGGCGACCGTGTCGCAGGCGACCACGCGGCATCCGGCCTGGATTGCCGCGATGACCACAAGCGGACAGGTATAGGCGGGTATGACGACCGTCCGCCGTGCCGTCCTGGTCTTGAGATACTCAAGCGCGATCACAAGGCAGGCCGACGCCGAGCTTTCGAGCTGGACCTCGGGAACGCGGAGAAAAGCCGCGAGCGTTCCCTCAAGGTCATCGCCCCCCCCAAAGGCGAGCAGGTCGCGGAAGCGGGGCGGCAATCCGGCGGTCGGTGGCAGTTCATGCAACATGACCACGACCTTATATCTCGTTTCGCGTAGGCAATGCCTGCGCAACCCCCTTCCTCCCATCGGCGGCGAGGCGCGGGGAGAAGCGCGTATCGCGGATTGGCCGGCTTCGAGCACCGGCCTATAAATTGCTTGGTTTCTCCGTGACAAATCCGGATGCTGTCGGGGGCGAGAGGGCCCAAGGGAGGCCGTGGGGATGAGGCGTTTTGTGGCAGCGGCGCTCGGCGCCTGTATTCTGCTGACGGCGGCATCCGCGTCCGCGGAGGTACGCATCCAGCGCGATTTCGGGGGCCAGATCGGGCCTTACCTCGACATGTTCGCGATGATGCGCGAATCCGGGCAGCGCATCGTGATCGACGGACCCTGCCTTTCGGCCTGCACCCTCGTCCTCGCGATGCCGCCGGGCCGCATCTGCATCACGCGGCGTGCGACGCTCGGGTTCCACGCCGCGTGGACGCCGGACGAACTCGGCCGGCCGGTGCTCAGCCGCGGCGGCACCCGCGTGTTATGGCGGACCTATCCGCCGCGCATCCGCAACTGGATCAGCCGCCATGGCGGCCTGACCGGGCGGACGATCTTCCTGCACGGACGGGAACTGTCCTCGATGTACCGGCCCTGCATCTGAGGCGATTTAGCTGGCGGTCTTCTGGAGTTGTCGCGGGCGGCAATCAGGCCTATGTGAGCGTCATGCCGGTCGTAGAACCCATGGCGGAGACCTCCTCGGCCCGACTGCCGGCGCGTCCGATCGTCCTGATCGCCGCGCTGGCCGGCGTCATGGTCGCGGCCGCAATGGCGCTGTGGGCGCATCACGGCACGGCGATCTTCTTCGAGATGATCCGGACCGGCTTCATGGGCTGCTTCTGAGCCGGCCGCACGAGGACCTCCGATGACTGCACGAGCCTCCCGCATGCTCATGATATCGGCGGCCTTTGCCGTCGGCTTGGTCGCATGCTTCCTCGTCGTGCTGCTGGTGACCGACCGGGCGCCGATCCGCGCCGTGCAGTCGTCGGCGATCGGCGGCCCCTTCCGCCTCGTCGATCAGGACGGGCGGACGGTGACAGACGCCGATTTCAAGGGCCACCCGTTCCTGGTGTTCTTCGGCTTCACGCATTGCCCCGATGTCTGCCCGACCACGCTGTTCGAGGTGTCCGAGCTGATGGGCAAGCTTGGTTCCGACGCCGACAAGGTGAATGCGCTGTTCGTCACCGTCGATCCGGAACGCGACACCCCGGCCGTGCTCAAGGATTATCTGGCGAGCTTCGATCCCCGCCTGCGCGGCCTGACCGGCGACGGCGACGCCGTCGCGAGCGCACTCAAAGGCTACCGGGTCTATGCCAAGAAGGTGCCCCAGGGCGACAGCTACACCATGGATCACACCGCGATCGTCTACCTGATGGACAAGAATGGACAGTTCGTTGCGCCATTCAGCCTGAAACGGAAACCTGAGGACGCGGCAGCGGACCTGAAGCGCTATCTCTGACCACCTTTTCCGCCGGCGCACGCGGTGCCAGCCGCGATGTGCGGGCATGGCCATGGTCGGTCTTCTCCCAGCGATGGGGATCGCGCATCAGCTGGACGAGTGCGCGCCATGCCGCGATCGACAGAAGCACCCAGTGCAGCGGCGTCAGCACCAGCCACCACGCGGTCGACCAGAGGCCGCGCCGCGCGAGGCCGATGGCGCCCAGCAGTCCGGATGTCAGATAGCCGGCCACCAGGGTGGTGGCGTAGAGCGCTCCGGTCACTGACGCGACAGGGCCCAGCAGCGCGGCCGGACCGTCAAGCACACCCGCGAGCAGCAGCATCGCGAACACCGGATGGATGAGCGCGGCGAGCACCGTGCCGCCGACCAGAAGCTGGAAGGTCAGGAATCCCGCCAGCCCGAGATCGCGAAGAAGCTGCCGCGGCCGGCGCATGTGGACGAGCCAGGTCTGCATCCAGCCCTTGAACCATCGCGTCCGCTGCCTGAGCCATGGCATGAGGCGGGCCGGCGCTTCCTCGTAGGTCGTCGAGTGCGATCACCGTGGTCCGGTAGCCCCGTCGCGCCAGGCGAATCCCGAGGTCCGCATCCTCGGTGACGTTGTAGGGATCCCAGCCGCCGACGGCGCGCAAAGCCGGCGAGCGGAAGTGATTGGACGATCCGCCGAGCGGGAGCGGAAGGTTCCGTGCCGAGATCGCCGGCAGGAAGACGTCGAACAGGCCGGCATATTCGGCGGTAAACAACCGTGTCAGCGGTATTATGGCGCAAACGCCACAAGCGTCGTGATCGCGGGCTTGTGGGGTTGCGGTGTCCCAAAATCGTTTTATATTGGGGCGGTCTCGTCTGACGGCGGGGCCGGGGGCCACCGGCTCGGAGATGACCCGATTTTAACTTGACATTGGGAACTCCGGCTGTAGGGTCGCCGTTGTTGCACAGACAAGCCTCGGTTGCCGGGGCTCTTACACAGCCACACAGACAGAAAAACAGCGTTTCTTTCGGACCTATACAGCTTGTCGACATACGTCGACGTAGATCGCACAGAGACGCTCTGTCCTCCCCAAAGGAGGGCAACAGATACGAATAGCCTCGGAGCGATCCGAGGCTATTCTAGTTTCTGAAACTTACAAATAAATTCACACAAAGGAGAAGAAAGATGAAAACGTACGAGAGCCTGTATAAAACCTACAAGACCCAAGTCGCTGATACGGCCTTCGCTCATTTCTACGCAGTAAATGGCGACTATGACGAGCCATTTAAACTCGTAGCACGGCATACTCTTGACGGAATCGATGCTTGGCACTTCCAGCAAGACAAATTCACGGCAAAGTATCCTAACACTGCCGTGCCGAAGCTTAAGAACTACCTGAATTATACGTTCAGGCGGTTGGTTGACCTCGAAACGTCTGCTCCTGGAAGATACTTCGTCCAGTCAAAGGATGCAGATTGGATCACGTTTAACACGGGCCTTCACAACATCCACGGCGCCGACCTGTTGGCTACTTTTCAGCGTTACAAGCAACGCCCAGATGCACCCATTCGGGTTGTTCCGGACTGGGTTTTTAAGGGCTGCTTCGCCCCAAATGACCGCCAGTATCGAGACCACTTCGGCACCGATATTCCAGAAATTGCGTGGTACTCGACCGACAGCCGAGATTACGTTTTCGATAACGCTTATCGTCTTGAACGTGACGTATTCGATCATCTTTTTGACCGAGCAAAGGAACGTGCGGGTCTTCCGAATGTAAACGACGAGGTGGTCCGAAACTATCTACGAGGTGCTTTGGAAAATTTAGTTCCTAAAATTAGGAGGAACTACAAGATAGCAATTCCTGTGTGGTATGTAGAGGAAAGGCGCATGCAGCTGTTACTGCCCTTTTTCTCGGCAAATTCGCCTGATGTGTCATGTTTTCTCGTAGACCGCGACGACGTGACAAAGAGCTATCGTCTCAAAACGATCTTTGACCTAGACCAAGCCTACTTCTCAGCCCGTCTTATTACTCGTCCTGATAAGGATTGGCTTAATCCTTAGTAGCAAGTGACCATCGGGCCGTGGTCCGATCCCCAGTCTTAACGACCACGCCGCGCGACCGGCTCAGGTAGCCGAGATTTCCCCGCACCCTGAGCGCCAGCGCCGGGACTGCCTGTTCGCCGTAGCCCTTGGCCTTGACAATGGATCGGGCAATCTCAGGGGTGCTCAGCGGATGCCCCTCAGCCCGCCGTAGGGCGTCCAGGATGAGCCTGCCTAATTCTCCGGCTCCGAACAGCTTCACTTGCCGGGGGCGGCTAGGCGCGATTGTCTCGACCGGGAAATCGGGGTCCAGAAATTCTTGATCGTCGCGTCCAGGTGGCCAAGCTGTTCCTTCCGATACGCGAGCATGTCCGTGAGTTGCTTAATCTCGCCTGCCATTTCGGCGCGGCGCGCTTTCAGCGCGGCCATGGCGTACATGTTGCCCTTGTCGTTCATGCCGCGCTCCTAACGTGGCGCTGCCAGTAGCCGCTAAAATCGACCGACTTGCCGCGCTTCATCGCCAGCGCCGCGACACGATGCACCTGCTCGCCATTCGGGACGCGGCGGTTGTCCTCACGCCATGACGCCTCTTGCGCGTAGCGAAGCAGGTAGGCGCCCGCGATATGATGATGGTGGCCGATCTCGGCGCGGCGCATGCGGCTGAAAAATTCCTCAGCCCAATTCGTGCAAGCGCCATCCAGGCTGTACGCCTCTTGATGATTGATGCGCTTCATTTCGAAGCGGCTGTGAAGCTCATTCCATGACGCGGCTTCGTCGGCATTGACGACGGTGCCCTTGGCGATGCGAGCCTTGATGAATGAGAGGGCTTGGCCTTCCGAGCTGAACACGGCCGGGAGCGAATTGCCGTCGCGCTCGCGGACGATGACGACGACCTTGCGCTTGCCGGTCTGGTTCCGGCGAGGCGACGGTCGTTGCGATCCTCGCGATGATTGGCGGGCTTCACGTAGCCGCCGAAATAGCCGCCATCGACTTCCGCGACCTTGCCCTCGCCGCCGATCGTGCGGCCCTTCATTTCCTCGGCCATCGCCTCGCGCAGCTTGTGCAACAGAACGAAGGCGCACTTGTAGGACACGCCAAGATCGCGCGAGAGCGCCAGCGCGCTCTTGCCCTTCACCTCATTGCAGAAGATCGCGATGGCCGCGAGATAGCCGCGCAAGCGGCAGCTTGTGGCTGGCGAACAGCGTGCCGGACGTGATGCTGAAATCCTTTTTGCAGGCGCGGCAGCGGAAGCGCGGCGCACCCTTCGGACGGCGGCAATCGTAGGCATCGAGCCCGCCGCAATGGACGCAAACCGGGCTCGCCATCGGTATCGGTCCAACGGACCTTGCCGAAACGTCGTCTCGGCTTCCGCGTCCGTCATCCGGAACACGGACGCCAGGGAGAGGGTCTTGGCGGCGGAGGAAAGGAGGAAATGTTGTGACATGATGTTCTCGTTTCTGAGAACACCGTATCGGATGCAATATCATTGTCAACAATAAAATCTCGTATATGATAACGAATAGTCGGAACCGATATGCGAGGATCGCATGGCCTCAGCCAAAGACGAACGGGAATGGGCTGAGAGGGCAGCCAGGCACATCAAGGCTGAGCTTAAGCGCGCCGACGTGACCTACGAGGAATTGGCCGAGAGGCTGAAAAAGCACGGCTTCAAAGAGACGAAGGCGAGCATCGCTAACAAGCTAGCAAGGGCCACCATGTCGGCTCACTTTTTCTTGGCCGCGCTAGTTGCAATCGGGGTGGCGGCCGTCACACTGGAGGATATTTAGCAGCGGAAACCGACGCATGAGCGATAGACTTAGTTCGTTCCTGCTGTTGGTCTTCATTTATTTTCTGGCTATCGAAGCGGCCAGTCACTTGACCTCAGCGGGACTTGGACCCTGCATTATACAGGACCAGCACAGTCAACAGCCCGCCGATCACGATAAGCAAGAACGTTGCCCCACCCTCAGCGCTGCCGCTCCTATCATCCTCGCGCGTCTCGACCACTTCATCGAGTTCTTCACGACAAAAGCATTGTCGCTGGCTTTACTGTCGTCCTGGCCATTTCGACTATCGGTTTGTGGCTGGCGACCAACAAACTCTGGCAGGCCGGCGAGCGACAAATGGAACTGATTGAGGGCAGCACGGCTCGACAATCTGCGGACGCTAGGGCGTCCATCGCCGCTGCCGATGAGGCCAATAGGCTCAATAGAGAGAATTTCATTTCCAGCCAAAGGCCATGGATCGTTATAGAAACTGCGACGGCAGGCGTCCCCGGCATGGGGAAAGCGCTGGGGCTTCTTGCGATCAATCAAAATCGGGGAATTGTTGGATTTACTTTGAAAATCAAAAACATCGGCAAAGCTCCGGCTCAGAATATAGCCGTCACCGCGAACCTTGAATATTTGGGCGGAAATTTCTCCGAGCATCAAACAGATGTTTGCTCCCGGGCCCTTGCTGGTCGAGGGGATAACACCGAAATCATGATTTTCCCCGGCGATGACTACACAGCACAGTGGAGCGCGCAAACTAACAACATCCCATTGCCGGGAGTAGCCATGTTTCCCCTCATCGTTGGATGCATCACGTACGATTTTTTCCCTGATAAGCTCAACTGCCAAACGAGCTTCGTGTACGCGGTAGGCAAGCCCGGCAACATGTTTGGTTTGATTTTCGACGCCGACGAAATCCCAGGTGAGGGGCTGAGCCTGACCAGAATGCCCTTTGCTGGGATTGCCACCTAGAACGCAAAACGCGAGTGCGCCAACCAAGACTGCGGGCAGACCCGAAAATCTTCCAAGCCGCTGGTGGCGTTTGCGCCATAATACCGCGTGTCAGGCAGCCGTCGGCGGTGTTGTCGATCGTAAGCCGGGCCTGCACGCAGGCGAGCCGCGCATCGGCGTCGAAGGCCGCGAGCGCGCGCCGCAGCTGGTCCGGCTCCGGCCGGTCCTCCGCGTCGTAGACTGCGGTGTAGGCGCCCCGGGCCAGGGAGAGCGCGACGTTCAGGGCCTTGGGCTTGGTGCGCGGACCGATGTCCGGCGCGACCACGACCTCGAAGGGCAGGCCCGGCCGCAATCGCGCGATCGCCTCGCGGGTCTCGTCATCGCCGGTCTCCAGCGCCAGCATGACCTGGAGCTTCTCCGGCGGGTAATCGAACTTTCGCAAGGCCTGGATGAGATCTTCCACCACGTCCGCCTCGCGATAGAGCGCAACGATGATCGTATAGACCGGAAGCTCGTGGTCCGGCACGCGCGCGACCGGCGCCCGCTCTCGCCGGGGAACGAACGCGGCCGCAAGCCGGAACACGATCCAGGCCATGAAGAATATCGAGAGCCCGACACCGAGGGCGATCATCGTCGCCATCGGGGCTGCCAGCGCGCCGAGACCCAGGCCTGCCAGCACGAGCGGCGGGAGGACCGCAGACCGGGCGGATGTTGCGGCGGAATATAGCGGTTGCGTGACCTTCAACCGATACGCGGCGCGGCGCCCGATGGCGGCCATGCCGTGACAAGTCGCATATCCGGCCAGCCGTTCCGCCGAGGTGAGCCGGAAGCGCGAGAGAGTCGCCGGATGCTCGTTCTTGAGCCGCAGCAGATGCCGTGCCGCGACGCCGCGCGGCGCGAGCGCCCAAACCTTTTTTCCCTCGGCATAGAACGGAAGGAAGCCCGTCACGGTCGCCTGAGCCAGTTCGCCGTCATCGAGGGTGCATGCATCGCGGCCAACATCGTCCAGCGGCTCGAAGGGGATACCGAGTTCCGCGGCGAGCGCCCGCAGGTAGGTGTCTTCGGCGATGTGCCCAGCAGTGACGAGGACGCGGTCGGCACCGATTCCGACCTGCACCGAGCGCCATTCCGCGACCTCCGCGAAACCGAGCGGCAACAGGTGGCGCACGCAGTCGATCTCCGGGAACGAAGTCGCGCGGACGGGTCGCGGCCGCGCCATGGGCGACAGGATACGGCGGGGGTCGAAGGCCGGGACCACGCCGGCGCGGGCGCGGGCCTGCCGGGGCATCCCTGGACGGAGAACGGCCGCAGCTTCGATCCGGTACGCCATGCCCGCCCCGACGCGACACAAGCTGCCTCGGCCCATGGTTTCGGTTATAAGCGGCGCGCCGCCTGATCCGCCGAAAGCCCCGATGCAATTTCCAATCCCATCATCCAAATGCTGCAAGCGAATTAAGTCAATGCCGTCCGGTCTCGGCTCGGCCGTGATGGCGCTGGTGGCAGTCCTGGCCTGCGCCGCATCGCTTGCAAGCATCGCGCCCGCCGGCGCCCAAGCGGTCGTCGAGGCGCCAGCGGTGCCTGGCTTCTGGGACCCGCAGCGGCGCCCGGAGCGGCCGGACCTCACCCGCATCACCCAGATCCGCTTCCTCACCGAGGGGGACTTTCCGCCCTTCAATTATCCAGGCTCCGACGGCAATCCCGCCGGGCTGAATGTCGATCTCGCGCGCGCGATCTGCGAGGAGCTCAAGGTCACCTGCACCATCCAGATGCGCCGCTTCGACACGCTCGCGGACGCCCTGGTCAAGAACCAGGGCGACGCGGTGATCGCCTCGCTCGCGCCGACGCGGGAGATGCGCCGCACGCTCGATTTCAGCGATCCATATTACCGCTCCCCGGCGCGCTTCGTCGCCCGGCGCGATTCGCCGCTCGCCGACCTGCGGCCGGAAGCGCTCGAAGGCCGCAAGGTGGCGGTCGTCGGCGGCACCGCGCATGAAGCCTACCTCCGGACTTTTTTCACCGAGGCCGAGGTGCGGCCCTACCCCACGCCGGACGCCGCGCGCGCGGCGCTGCGCAACAGCGAGGCCGACCTCCTGTTCGGCGACGGCATCGCGCTCGCGTTCTGGCTCAACGGGACGGATTCGGCAGGCTGCTGCGCATTCCGGGGCGGGCCGTTCACCGAAAGCCGCTATTTCGGCGAAGGCGTCGGCATTGCTGTCAAACGCGGCAACGACATCCTGCGGCAGGCCTTCAACTGGGCGCTGTTCCGCCTATGGGAGAAGGGACAGTTTTCCGACTTGTGGTTGCGGTATTTTCCGATCAGCCCATTCTGATCGGCTTGCTGAAGAATCTCATTGCTATCATTGATCCCAATGCTAGCATCCAAGGACCGCTGTCATGGCTAGCCTCCACGTCCGGAAATTGGATGACGAGCTTGTGGCTCGCCTTAAACGGCGCGCGGCGCGCCATGGGCGATCCGCGGAAGCCGAGCATCGGGAAATCCTGCGCCAGGTCTTGTCCGGAGAAGGCGAGAAATCGTTCTGGGACCTTGCCGCGGAGATGCGGAAATTGACCGAAGGCCGGCGTCACACTCCGTCCGAAGTGTTGATCCGAGAGGACCGGGAACGAACGGTGACACCATTCGTCATCGATTCCAGCGTCGCGCTGAAGTGGGTTCTGCCGGAAAGCGGTTCTGTCGAAGCACTTCTGCTTCGGGAGAGAAGCCAAATGATCGCGCCGGATCTGTTGACGGCCGAGTGCGCCAGCGCTGTTGGAAAAAGGCTGCCAGAGGCGAGATCAGCGCAAAGAGGCTCTTCTCGCAGCGCAGATAATCGAACGCGCAGAGATCGAACTGGTGTCCATGCGTTGTCTGGCGAAAGCCAGTACCGCCCTCGCAATCGCCCTCGCGCACCCCGCCTATGACTGCTTCTATCTAACGCTCGCGATCGAAAGAAATTGTCAATTCGTGACTGCGGACGAAAGGTTGGTCGCAGTCGTCAGGAAAAAGGGCAACCCGGGTATTGCTTCCCGCGTGATATCCCTTTCGGAAATGCGATGACGGATTGGCCTGCGGTGTTACTTCGTTGCCCGCGTCCTGTCCGGCACCGTCTCGACTGCGGCCTGGGCACGCCCGGGGTCATGCGCAACCCCTCCTTTTAGCACTTCCGCCGCCGCTTTCTGCGTCGCCTTCAGGTCAGCCGGGATGGCCGCGGTCTCGTCTGTCGCATGGTCCGGATGGTCTTTCGGCCGATCGCCATGGTTGCGCGCGGTCGCGGCGAAGGTTGCGAGCGCCTCCGGGTTTTCGTTTTTCAGATCGCGCGGCGCATCCTTGCCGGGCGGCTGGACATCGGCCTTGGTCGGTTCTTTGGGCATCGCCGCCTCCTCTGCGTTTCCGCCGGTCCAACGTGCGGCGCACAGTGTTCGTTCCTGTCGCCTCGGGCGTGCCGAGAGAGCGTTTGACCCTCGGGAATCCGGTTTCTATTGTCCGCCGCCTGGAGAAGACCCGATGGCCGTTGCCGACGTTGAAAGTCCGACCGACCTGCGCGCGCTCGCGGAGAACTCATCGGCCTGGCCGTTCGAGGAGGCACGCAAGATCGTCGCGCGGCTCAAGCGGACGCCCAAGGACGAGGTGATCTTCGAGACCGGCTACGGCCCCTCGGGCCTGCCGCATATCGGCACCTTCGGCGAGGTCGCGCGCACCACCATGGTGCGCCACGCCTTCCGCGTGCTCACCGGCGACAGGATCAAGACCCGGCTGATCGCCTTCTCCGACGACATGGACGGCCTTCGCAAGGTGCCGGACAACGTGCCCAACCAGGAGCTGCTGGCGCGGCATCTCGGCAAGCCACTGACGCGCGTGCCGGACCCGTTCGGTACCCATGACAGCTTCGGCGCCCACAACAACGCGCGGCTGCGCACGTTCCTCGATCACTTCGGCTTCGACTACGAGTTCATGTCGTCGACGGAGTGCTATAGGTCCGGCCGCTTCGACGCGGCGCTGCTCACGGTGCTTGAGCGCTTCGACAAGGTGATGGCGATCATGCTGCCGTCGCTGCGCGAGGAGCGCGCCGCGACCTATTCGCCGTTCCTGCCGATCGATCCGCGCACCGGCGTCGTGCTGCAGGTGCCGGTCGTCGCTCATGACGCATCGCGCGGCACCATTACCTATGAAGAGCCGGAGACGCAGGAACGCTTCACCGTGCCGGTGACCGGCGGGCGCACCAAGCTGCAATGGAAGCCGGATTGGGCGATGCGCTGGCTGGCGCTCGGCATCGACTACGAGATGGCCGGCAAGGACCTCATCGATTCCGTCAAGCTCTCGGGCGATATCTGCCGCGCGCTCGGCGGCACGCCGCCGGAGGGCTTCAACTACGAGCTCTTCCTCGACGACAAGGGCCAGAAGATTTCCAAGTCGAAGGGCAATGGCATCACCATCGACGAGTGGCTGCGCTATGCCAGCCCCGAGAGCTTGTCGCTGTTCATGTACCGCGAGCCGAAGGCAGCGAAGCGGCTGCACTTCGACGTCATCCCGCGCAACGTCGACGATTATCAGCAGTTCCTCGACGGCTACCGGCGCCAGGATGACAAGCAGCGGCTCGCCAACCCGGTCTGGCACATCCATGCCGGCGATCCGCCTTCAGCCGACATGCCGGTGACGTTTCAGATGCTGCTGACGCTGGTGTCCTCATCCAATGCCGAGAACGCCGGGACGCTATGGGGATTCATCGGCCGCTACCGGCCCGGCGTGACTCCACACACCCATCCCAAGCTCGATGCGATGGTCGGCTATGCGATCCATTACTTCCGCGACTTCGTGCTGCCGACGAAGCGGTTTCGCGACGCGACTGAAACCGAACGCGCCGCGCTGACCGACCTGCGCGATGCGCTGTCGCAACTTCCTGCTGATGCGAGCGCCGAGGCGATCCAGGACGTTGTCTACGAGATCGGCCGCCGCGCGCCGTTCCTCGACGAGAAGAAGAAGGCCAAGGACGGCAAGCCGGGCGTCTCGCTCGACTGGTTCAACATGCTCTACCAGGTGCTGCTCGGCCAGGAGAAAGGGCCGCGCTTCGGCTCGTTCGTCGCGGTGTATGGGTTGGCGAATACCGTCGCGATGATCGACGGCGCACTGGCACGCTCGGCGTGAGACTTGCGCGTCCGAATTGATGCTAGAGCGTCCATCTTACGAGGAAACACAGTCCGCTCATTCCCGCGGAAGCGGGAATCCAGCTTTCTTTTGTGAGCCTGGGTCCCCGCTTTCGCGGGGACGAGCGGAGTTCGGGATCGATCCCATTCACTCCAGCCATGTTCCAGGTTCCGCATCCTCGGCCCGGGATCAAAGATCCCTCTCATGACCCTCGCCTCGCTCGCGCTCATCGGCGCAACAATCGTCTTCTCCTCGTTCCTGTCGGGCGTGTTCGGCATGGCCGGCGGGATGATCCTGCTCGGCATCCTGCTCATCTATTTCGATGTCGCCACGGGCATGGTGGTGTTCTCCGTGATCCAGCTCGCGGCGAATGGCTGGCGCGCGGTGCTGTGGCGCAGCTTCGTGCGCTGGCGCATCTTCGTGGAATACGTCGCCGGCGCCGCGGCATCGTTCGCCGTGATGCTGGCGATCGCCGTCATCCCGGACAAGGCCGCGGTCTATCTCGCGCTCGGCGCCATGCCGTTCGCGATCGAGGTGCTGCCGGCGTCGTGGCGGCCCAATATCGAATGGCGCTACGTGCCCTTCATCACTGGCGTGCTGACCACGGTCGTGCAGTTGCTGACCGGCGTCGGCGGCATGTTCCTCGACATCTTCTTCCAGAAGAGCACGCTTGACCGCAAGACCACCGTCGCCACCAAGGCGGTGACGCAAACCTTCAGCCACGTCGTGCGCGTCGCCTATTTCGGCTCGCTTGCCGGCTTCAGCGAGGTGGTGCCGGTGTGGAGCTATCCACCGGCGATCCTGCTGGCGATCGCCGGCACCTCGCTCGCGCCGTTCGTGCTGGAGCGCCTCACCGATACCGGCTTCCGGCGCTGGACCCGCTGGATCATCTTCGCCATCAGCACGATCTATCTGGCGCGCGGCGCCTGGCTGCTGTGGCGCGGCTGACCATGGCCGCGCCGAACAGCTCGTCCTACTGGCTCGACCACACGATGCGCGCGATCCACACCACATCGGCCATCGCAAGGGTGCGCTCGCCATGGGTGGTGTTGAGCGACCTCAGCTCGATGGTCTTGGCGGTCTTGCGCTTGAGTTCCTTGGCCATGATCTCGCCTTCCTTGGTCTTGACCACGACCCGGTCGCCGCGGCGGGTGGGAGCCGCGGGCGACACGATGATGACGTCGCCGTCGCGATAAAGCGGCTCCATCGAATTGCCGGATATCTCCAGCGCATAGGCGTGCTCGTCCTTGACCTCCGGGAACGGGATCTCGTCCCAGCCTTTGCCGACGGGGAAGCCGCCGTCGTCGAAGAAGCCGCCGCTGCCGGCCTCGGCGAAGCCGATCAGCGGGACGGCGCGCACCGGCGTCGTCGCGGAATCGGTGATGAGCTCGACGAACGAATCGACCGTCGTTCCGGTCGCCGCCAGCGCCTTGGCGATCGATTCGGTCGACGGCCAGCGCGCGCGTCCCTCGGGCGTGACGCGCTTGGAGCGGTTGAAGGTCGTGGGATCGAGGCCCGAGCGTTTCGCAAGACCTGACGCGGAAAGGCCGGAACGCGCCGCAAGACGATCCAGGGCAGTCCAGATTTGTGCGTGGGTCAGCATGACGGTTGCTCTTGTCAGGAATGATACAGAACACCCGAGAATTTTATCCTAGGACGTACTGCCTCGCCGAAGGCAAGTCCAGCAACCATGTCGTGAACCCCAAATGTCCGGCACGGCAGTCGCGAATCGCTCGCCTTGAACGCGGCCGGAGCGGCCGGTAGGGTCCGCCGGCCTGCGGGAAAGCACAAGCGGCGTGACCATCACCATCTACAAGATCGCGACGGCAGCGCATGTGGCGCGAGGCCGCGCGAGACGGGGTTTTCCGCGGCGCGCCGATCGATCTCGCCGACGGCTATATCCACTTCTCGACGGCCGCGCAGGTGGCCGAGACGGCGGCGCGGCATTTCGCCGGCGCGACTGATCTCGTGCTGGTCGCGGTCGATGCCGCGGCGCTCGGTGACGCCCTCAGATGGGAGCCGTCGCGCGGCGGCGCGCTGTTTCCGCATCTCTACGGCACGCTGCCGCTATCGGCTGTGCATTCGCGTCGATCCGCTGCCGCTCGGTGCCGGACGGCCGCCACATGTTTCCGGAGCTTGCGGCGTGATTCGCGCTGGTCGACAGTCTCGCGCTGCCGCTCACCCGCGCTGCTCGATCCGGAGAGCGCGCACCGGCTGGCGCTGACGGGCGCTGAAGCTCCTGCCGCTGCGGCCCGCCGCCGACGCCGACAAGCTCGCGGTCTCCGCGTTTCGGCCTGCGCTTTCCCAATCCGCTCGGGCTTGCCGCCGGCTTCGACAAGAACGCCGAGGCGGTGGATGCGCTGCTGCGCCTCGGCTTCGGCTTCACCGAGATCGGCACCGTGACGCCGCGGCCGCAGGCCGGCAACCCGAAGCCGCGGCTGTTCCGGCTGGACGCCGACCGGGCGCGTGATCAACCGGCTCGGCTTCAACAACGACGGTGCCGAGGCCGTGCGTGCGCGGCTAGCTGCGCGCGGCGGTGGCGCCGGGCATCGTCGGCGTCAACATCGGCGCCAACCGCGATTCGCCCGATCGCACCGCCGACTACGTGAAGCTCGTCGCAACCTTCGCGGCGCTTGCGAGCTACATCACCGTCAACGTCTCCTCGCCGAACACGCCGGGCCTGCGCGATCTGCAGCACGGCTCGGCGCTCGACGATCTCCTGGCGCGCGTGCTGGCAGCGCGCGATGGCGCGGCGTCGGGGCAGCCGCGCTCGGCCCCGGTGCTGGTCAAGATCGCGCCCGACCTCAGCCTCGCCGACCTCGACGACGTGGTCGGCGTCGCGCGCTCGCGCGGCATCGACGGCATGATCGTCGGCAACACTACCACCGGCCGGCCGGCAACTTTGCGCGATGCGGATGCCTATGAGCAGGGCGGCCTGTCGGGCCGGCCGCTATTCCGCTCTCGACCCGGATGTTGGCGGAGACCTTCGTGCGGGTGGAAGGGGCGTTTCCGCTGATCGGCGTCGGCGGCATCGACTCCGGCGCCGCCGCCTTCGCCAAGATCAAGGCCGGCGCAAGCCTGGTCCAGCTCTACAGCGGCCTGGTGTTCCGCGGCCTGCGTCTCGTCGCCGAGATCAAATCCGACCTTGTGAACTTCCTGCGCCTCGGCCGATACGAGACCCTCGCCGATGCAGTCGGCGTCGACGCCGCGGCGGTGACGGCGGAGCCCTGGCCAGGGTAGCGCATGCGCCTTTCAGTCGCGGCTCGCCGCGCACGGCGCGGCATATCGTGTCGCTCCCGCATTCCGGAGACAACCATGTCCAGAATTACGACAGCTTTGATGATCGCCGGCTTCTGCCTCGCTGGCTCGACGCTGGCGAACGCAAAATCCTGCGGCGCGGCGAAGACCCACGTTTCCGGCTATGGGTGCGTCGCGAAAAGCGTCATCTCCCAGGCCCGGAAGAACTGCAAGAAGAGCAACATCACCAACTTCAAGGAATGCCTTTGCTCCGACGGCAAGCTCGTCGGCGCCTGCGGTGACTGACAGAGACGAGATATCGATGAGCTCTCGACACTCTTAACGGGCGCACGGTCAGCTTCGGCCGGTCGGCACGCGCATGAATCGCATGATCAGCCAGATCGGGATCACGATCAGCGCACCGAGCAGAAAATAGCGCCACACCCAGCGCACGGCGTCGAAGCCCATGTCCCAGATGCCCTGCATCAGCCGCTGCAGGCTCGGGAGGATGTTCCAAGGGTCGAAGCCCAGCGCCGACAGGATCACGCCGACCAGGATCGACAGCAGGATCAGCCGCACCAGCACCATGGCGGGCGGCCCGCCCAGGAAGCGGCTCACGGCGTTGTTGGTCATGTCGGCCCCTCGAAATCGCTGATCCATTCTATCACGCTGCGATCAAGGCCAATTCGCGGCTGACAATCAGACGTCCTGCAAGGACGCCAGGTCCGGCGAGCGCGAGCCGTGCCCTCGCGCCTCGACATTCGCCAGCATCGCCTCGAGGGTCTCGATGCGGTCGGCTTCGCCCGGCGGCTTGTCCCAGCGCAGGCGGCTGATGCGCGGAAATCGCATCGCCACCCCGGACTTGTGGCGGGTCGAGCGCTGTAGCCCTTCGAACGCCACTTCCAGTACCAGTCCCTTGTCGGCATCGTGCACGACCTCGCGGACCGGGCCGAAGCGCTCGATAGTGTGGCGCCGCACGAAGCGATCGATCTCGATCAGCTCGGCATCGGTGAAGCCGAAGTAGGCCTTGCCGACCGGCACCAGCTCGTCACCGCCCTCCCCTGCACGCCAGACGCCGAACGTGTAGTCGGAATAGAACGAGGAGCGCTTGCCGCTGCCGCGCTGCGCATACATCAGCACGGCGTCGACGATGAACGGATCGCGCTTCCACTTCCACCATTGCCCCTTGGGGCGGCCCGGCAGGTACGCGGAGTCGCGCCGCTTGAGCATCACGCCTTCCACCGCGTCGGCATCGGCGGCACCTGCCGCGGCGGGATCAGCGCGCGCGGCGGCGAGGTCTCCCCATGTGGTGAACGGCACCAAGGGCGAGAGATCGATGCGCGGATCGTCGAGGCGCGCGATCAGCGCTTCGAGCAGGACCCGGCGCTCCGCGAACGGGCGCTCGCGCAAGTCTTCCTCGCCGTCCACCATTAGATCATAGGCGCGCAGGTGCGCCGGATGGTCGAGCATGAGCTTGGGCGTGATGGTCTTGCGGTTGAGCCGCTGCTGAAGGACGTTGAAGGTCTGGATGCGGCCCTCACGCATCACCAGCAGCTCGCCGTCGATCGCCCCTGTGAAGGTGAGCGCTTCGAGCAGGTCCGGAAAGCTGCCCGAGATGTCCTCGCCGGCACGCGAATAGAGCCGCGCGGCGCGGCGCCCATCCGCATGCACGCCGCCGACCGCCTGGATGCGGATGCCGTCCCACTTCCACTCCGCCACGTAGTCGGCGGGATCATGCGCCGGCAGGTCCGGCTCCTCGATCGCATGCGCCAGCATGACGGGCCGGAACGGCACCGGGTCGCCGGTCTCCGGGCGTTCGCCGCGGCCTTCGACCCACGCGAACAGGTCGACATAAGGCGGACGCAAGCCCGGCCACACCAGCTCGATCTCGTCCGGGGCCTTGTCGCCGAGCGCCGCCACCGCGGTCTTCGCCAGCCGCGCCGAGACGCCGATGCGCAGCGCGCCGGTGACGAGCTTGAGCAGCGCCCAGCGGCCGGTGGCGTCGAGCTGGTCGAGCCATTGCACGAGCCGCGCTGGCAGCTCCGCCTTGCCGAGCGTGGCCAGCGCAACGACGACGGAGGAGAGGGTGGGCGAGGGCGAGGCAGGATGGTGCGGCGAGTCACCTCTCCCCGATGGGGAGAGGTCGGTGTGCTTCAGCGCACCGGGTGAGGGGGGACTGGTGTTCGACATTGATGCCCGCGCCCCATCACCCGACGCCTTCGGCGTCGACCTCTCCCCAGCGGGGAGAGGTGAAGAAGGCCACATCAGCGCGACGGTCTCCGACAGGTCGCCGACGTAGTCATAGGACAGCCCGAACAGCACCGGATCGACGCGCTCGGCGATCAGCGCGCGGATGATGCCGGCCTTGGCGTAGCGGAACGACAGCGCGCCGGTCAGCGCCGCGAGCGCGAAGCCGCGCTCGGGATCAGGCGTGATGCGAAAATACTCCGTCATCATCCGAATCTTGGCATTGCGTCCGTGCTCGAAGGCGAGCCGGTCGAGCAGGGCGGCGAAGCGGTTCATGCCCCGCCCTCGACGTCGTCGTCATCCAGCGACGCTGCGGATGCTCTCTGCTGTAAGGCGGGCACGCTCTCTCGCTCCCTCCCCTTGAAAAGGGGAGAGTCGGAGTGGGGATCAACTGACACCCTCGGATCAAACGCGATCCCCTCCCTGTCCCTCCCCTTTTCAAGGGGAGGGGACGCTGGAGCCGCCAGCTTATGCTCGGTTGAAACTTCGGTATCAGGCTCGGGCCCGCCCTCACCCGCCTCCGCTTCATCCTCGCCATAGCCCACCAGCCGCAGCGGTCGTGCCTGGAGCCCTTGCATCAGGCACCAGTGAACCAGCGCGTCCTCTTCGCCATGGGTGAGCCAGATTTCGCCGGCGCCGGTCGCCGCGACGGTGGCCGTGAGGCCGTCCCAGTCGGCATGATCGGAAATCACCAGCGGCAGCTCGATGCCGCGCTGGCGCGCCCGCGCCCGCACGCGCATCCAGCCCGACGCGAAAGAGGCCACCGGGTCGGGGAAGCGCCGTGCCCACACCTCCTGCACCGCGGAGGGCGGACACAGCGCGATCGCGCCGACCAGCTCTGCCTTGGGCGTCGTGCGCACGAGGCGCAGGTCGCCTAAATCGATGCCGCGCGAGACGTAATAGCGCGTCACGTTCTCCAGCGCGCCGTGGAGATAGATCGGCTTATCGTAGCCGGCCTGCCGGATCAGCGCGATCACACGCTGCGCCTTGCCGAGCCCATAGGCCCCGATCAAGTGTGCGCGATCGGGAAACAGCGCGACGGAGTTCATGAGCTTGGCGATCTCGCCAGCGGGATCGCCATGGTGAAAGACGGGAAGCCCGAACGTCGCCTCGCTGATGAAGACGTCGCACGGGATGACCTCGAACGGCGCGCAGGTCGGGTCGGCGACCTCCTTGTAGTCACCGGACGCGACGATGCGGAGGCCGTCCTTCTCGACGCAGATTTGCGCCGAGCCCAGCACGTGCCCGGCCGGCCTGAACGTCACCGACACGCCGTTGATCGCGATGGTCTCGCCGTAAGCCGCCGCCTGCGTCGTCCCGGCGAAATCCTTGCCGCAGCGGATCGCCATGATGTCGAGCGTCTCGCGCGTCGCGAGCACGGCGCCGTGGCCAGGCCGCGCGTGGTCGGAATGGCCGTGCGTAATCAGCGCGCGGTCGACCGGGCGCATCGGATCGATGTAGAAACCTCCCGGCGGGCAGCACAGCCCGGACGGCGTCGGCACCAGCAGGTCTTCGGCACGCATAGCCTCTCAAGTAGTCATTCCGGCCTATGGTTCGAGATGCCGCACCGCTGTTCCTGTCCTCCGGCGACCTGCTTGCCGACCGGCGCTACGAATATGCCCGCGCGCTGCTGGCGGAGGGCGATCATTCCGGAGGATTCGATCTTATGCTGCAGGCGCTGGAGCGCGCGCCCGGCTTCACCGCCGCGTGGTTCGCGCTCGGCGAGCAGCGGGAGAAGCTGGGCGACCGGGATCTCGCCATCGAAGCCTATCGCCAGGCGAAAGCGACCGACCCGGACGACAGGCACGGGGCCGGGCTGCGACTGGAGCGCCTGGGCGTGACGGTGGCGGGCGAGGCGATGTCGCCCGGCTATGTCCGCGCGCTGTTCGACCAGTATGCACCGCGCTTCGACCGCACGCTCACCGAGGACCTCGCCTATCAGGGGCCGAAGCTGCTGTTCGACGCCGTGTTCGCCGCGTGCGAGGCGATCGGCCGCGAGCGCTGGTTCGACCGTGCGCTTGATCTCGGCTGCGGCACTGGCCTCGCCGGCAAGGCTTTCGCCCCACGCGTCGACGCGCTGCACGGCGTCGACCTCTCGTCGCGGATGGTGGAAGCCGCGGTTCGGCGGCGTTGCTACAGCTCGGTGATGGTCGGCGACATGTTAAACGTCTTGCGCACGCAGAGCCGCGACGGCGCCGATCTGCTGATCGCGGCGGACTCGCTGGTCTACGTCGCGGACCTCTCACCCATCTTCGCCGAGGCCGCGCGCGTCCTGGAGCAGCACGGCCTGTTCGCCCTCACCCTCGAAACCCATGACGGCGACGGCGTGATCCTGGGCGAGAAGCTCCGCTATGCCCATGCGGGCGGCCATATGCGGCAACTCCTGGAGGCAGCGGGCCTGGTTGCGGTGGTCTTCGAGCACGCCTCGACCCGCACCGAGGGAGGAGAGCCGGTTCCGGGGCTCGTCATCGTCGCCGAGCAGCGCGCGCGGCTCTTGCCGCCGTTGGATGGGTAGCGGCTGGACCCGGCCCCATGCGGGCATTACCTGTCCGGGGTGAAGCTCCCCCACCGTCCCAAGACGAAGCCGACTGCCGCGCTGCCCCCACGCTTCGCTGCGTGGTTCGCCAAGCGAGGCTGGACGCCGCGCGCCCACCAGCTTGAGCTGCTTGCCAAGGCGCGCGCCGGGCGCTCGGTGCTGCTGATCGCCCCCACCGGCGGCGGCAAGACGCTGGCGGGATTCCTGCCGACCCTGGTGGAGCTGGCTTCAGGAAGCCGCAACGAACTCGGTCTCGCCTCTCCCCTTGTGGGCGACGGTGGCACCGAGCGAAGCGAGGAGCCGGATGAGGGGTCACTTGTTGATGGGAAAAAGAAACCCCTCACCCGCCTTGCCGCAAACGCGGCTTGGCGCCCTCGTCCACAAGGGGAGAGGGTAGCGGGGCCAGACGCGCCAATACCCCAAGCTCTCGCCACAGATTTTGGTGTTCCGCAGAACCCAAAGCGCAAGCTCTTCTCCACCGGCCGCGGCATCCGCCGCGAGGGCGGGCTGCATGCGCTCTACATCTCGCCGCTCAAAGCGCTCGCGGTCGACATCGCGCGCAACCTGGAGGCCCCGGTCGCCGAGATGGGCCTGCCGATCCGCATAGAGACGCGCACCGGCGACACCCCCTACTCCAAGCGTCAGCGCCAGCGGCGCGACCCGCCCGACATCCTGCTCACGACGCCCGAGCAGCTCGCGTTGATCCTGTCGACGGCCGACGCGCCGTTCCTGTTCGGCTCGCTCAAGCGCGTCATCCTCGATGAGCTGCATTCGCTGGTGACATCCAAGCGCGGCGACCTGCTGTCGCTCGGGTTGGCCAAGCTGTTCGCGCTCGCGCCG
Organism: uncultured Alphaproteobacteria bacterium; assembly: GCA_963776455.1. Lineage (GTDB taxonomy): Bacteria > Pseudomonadota > Alphaproteobacteria > Rhizobiales > Xanthobacteraceae > CAVZMU01. Next base: position 508,506 of record CAVZMU010000004.1, on the reverse strand, counting down.
GGCCTCACCATGGTCGGACTGTCCGCCACCGTCGCCGAACCGGACGAATTGCGCCGCTTCCTGGTGCCGCAGCCGGCGGAGGGCATCGCCCTTGCCGATCTGGTGATCGCGCAGGGAGGCGCCGCGCCGGTCGTCGCGATGCTCGACACCGAAAAGGAGTTGCCCTGGGCCGGTCACTCGGCACGGCACGCGCTCACCGAAATCTATCAGCTCATCAAGCGCCACACGACGACGCTGGTCTTCGTCAACACGCGCAGCCAAGCCGAGGCGATCTTCCGCCAGCTCTGGGACATCAACGACGACAGCCTGGCGATCGCCCTGCATCACGGCTCGCTCGACGTCGCGCAGCGCCGCAAGGTCGAGACCGCGATGACGGAAGGCCGCTTGCGCGCCGTCGTATGCACGTCGTCGCTCGACCTCGGAGTCGACTGGGGCGACGTCGACCTCGTCATCAATGTCGGCGCGCCCAAGGGCGCCTCGCGCCTGACGCAGCGCATCGGCCGCGCCAACCACCGGCTGGACGAGCCGTCGAAAGCAGTGCTGATTCCGGCGAACCGCTTCGAGGTGCTGGAATGCCGCGTCGCGATCGACGCCATCGCCGAGAATGCGCAGGACACGCCGCCGTTGCGTATCGGCGCGCTCGACGTGCTGGCGCAGCACGTGCTCGGCGCCGCCTGCGGCGAGCCGTTCCTCGCCGACGACCTGTTCGCCGAAGTCAGGAGCGCCGCGCCGTATACCTGGCTCACGCGCGCTGATTTCGATGCCGTGCTCGCATTCGTCGCGACCGGCGGCTACGCGCTGAAAAGCTACGAGCGCTTCGCCAAGATCCGCGAGGGCGCCGACGGCCGCTGGCGCATTGCGCATCCGCGCGTCGCCCAGAGCTATCGCCTCAATGTCGGCACCATCGTGGAAGCCGACATGATCAAGATCCGGCTTGTGCGGGGGCGTGGCGGCGGCGCCGGCCACAGCGGGCCGATCGCGCGGGGAGGACGGCTGCTCGGCGAGGTCGAGGAATATTTTATCGAGACCATGGTGCCGGGCGATACCTTCGTGTTCGCCGGCGAAATCCTCAAATACGAGACGTTGGTCGAGGACGAAGTTTACGTTTCGCGTTCCAGCGCCACCGACCCCAAGGTCCCCTCGTATGACGGCGGCAAGTTCCCGCTCTCGACCTATCTTGCCTCGCGGGTGCGCAACCTGCTGGCCGACCCCGCGACCTGGGGACCGTTGCCGACCCAGGTTCGCGAATGGCTGGAAATCCAGCAGTGGCGCTCGCTGGTGCCCGACGAAGGCACGCTGCTGGTCGAGACCTTCCCACGCTCGGCCAAATATTATCTCGTGTGCTATCCGTTCGAGGGACGGCAGGCGCACCAGACCCTCGGCATGCTGCTGACGCGCCGCCTGGAACGTGCGCGCATGCGGCCGCTCGGCTTCGTCGGCAACGAATACGCGCTGGCGGTCTGGGGGCTTGGCGATCTCGCGCTGCATATCGGGCGCGGTGATCTCTCGCTCGCTTCGCTGTTCGACGAGGATATGCTGGGCGACGACCTTGAGGCCTGGCTCGCCGAATCCGCGTTGATGAAGCGAACCTTCCGCACCTGCGCCATCATCGCCGGACTGATCGAGCGGCGCTTTCCCGGCAAGGAGAAATCGCGCCGGCAAGTCACCATCTCGACCGACCTGGTCTACGACGTGCTGCGCAAGCATGAGCCGGATCACGTGCTGCTGCGCGCGGCGCGCGCCGACGCCGCGACGGGCCTACTGGACATCCGGCGCCTCGGTGCCATGCTCTCGCGCATCCGCGGGCGAATCATCCATAAGCCGCTGGACCACGTCTCGCCGCTGGCGGTCCCCGTCATGCTGGAGATCGGGCGCGAGACCGTGTACGGCGAGGCCTCCGACGAACTGCTGGCCGAAGCGGCCGACGACCTGATCAAGGAAGCGATGGCGTGAGCGCCGTGATATCCCTGCCGGTTGAACATTCCGCCGCAGCCAAGGCGCCGAACGAGGTCACGGTCGCCGGCGTCTCCCTCGTCGCCGACCCGGCCGGCGCGCTGTACTGGCCGGAACAGGACATCCTCGTCGTCGCCGACCTGCATCTCGAAAAAGGCTCGAGCTTCGCGCGGCGCGGCATGATGCTGCCGCCTTACGACACGGTCGCGACGCTCGGCCGCCTTGCGCAACTCGTCTTCCATTATGCGCCGCGCCTCGTCGTCACGCTGGGCGACAGCTTCCACGACGGCGGCGGCCCCGAGCGCGTCACCGCGGCAGACCGCGCCGCACTCGCCGCCATGCAGCACGGACGCGAGTGGCTGTGGATCGCCGGCAATCACGACCCTGATCCCGTCGATGGCCTCGGCGGACGATGCGCGGAAGAATTCGCCATCGGCCCGATCGTGTTCCGCCACCAGCCGTCCAGGGCGGCGTCCACCGGCGAGATCGCCGGCCACCTCCATCCCGTCGCCAGCCTGACGTTGCGCGGCCGTCCGATCCGCCGCCGCTGCTTTGCGAGCGACGGCCGGCGCATGGTGATGCCCGCCTTTGGCGCCTATGCTGGCGGCCTCAGCATCCGCGATGTCGCCTTCGCGGGATTGTTCGACCGCCGGAGCTTCATGGCGCATGTGCTCGGCGAGCGGCGTATCTACGCGATCGGAGCCGGCCACTGCTTCGGCTCTTAGTCCCGCCGGAACACCACGGACGCGAGCCAGCCGATGACCAGCGCGAGGCCTGCCGTCGACAATCCGTAGACGAGACCGTGCTCGCGGGCCGCCGTCGCCACGAACTGCTCGAAGGCGACCTTCACGGTCTCGAAGGCCGATGAATCGCGCCACAGCAACGCGCCATCAGCGAGCAGCTTGACGTCGACCTCGTAGCTGCCGATCGGCACGTCGGCGGGAAGTATGATCGTCGCCCGGAATACGGTCGGCGTCAGGAACGTCACGGCGTTGTCGCGCTCGCGGTAGAGCCCTTTGTCCTTCTGCAGGCGCAGGAAGGCCATCCGGAACACGTCGTCGTGGCGAACGTCGGCGATGTCGTTGCCGATGAGTTGCGGCAGCACGATATTCTCGAGGCCGATCTGGTTGCGGCGCAGCAGTTCGGGATCCGCGATGTCGACGATCGGGCGGTTCGATCGGATCGCGAGAAAGCTCGGGGCGTCGACGAAGGTACGGAACTCGGTGTTGACCCAGATGCCGAGCGCGCGCCGCTTGCGGCGTGTCGTGATCGTCTCGCGCGGCCCGGTGACGGTCACCACGATGTCGTAGCCGCCGCGGCGGGACACCGTGGCGGCGTCCCGCTCGATGGTGCCGAACAGCATGAGCTCGGCGCCGGTGAACTGCGAGGTGATGAACACCCGATAGGTCGAGAGCGAGGTGATCAGCCGCTCGGCCCGCGCGGGCGACGCCGTGGCCGTTGCGGCGAGGACGAGGCCCGCCAGGGCTATGCGCCGCGGCGTCATCGCGCGCTGTCCTCGAGCCGGATCGAGAACAGCTCGTCCGGCCGCGCCACGAGGTCGTAGGCGAAGCGCAGGCCCACCGCCAGGACCAGCAGCCCGAGCAGCAGCCGCAGCCGCTCGCTGCGGATCTTCTGGCCGGCACGGGCGCCGAACTGCGCGCCGGTGACGCCGCCGACCATGAGGATCAGCGCCAGCACCGCGTCCACCAGATGATTGGTGGCGGCATGCATCACGGTCGCCGATGCCATCGTGAAGAGCGTGAGCACCATCGAGGTGCCGATGACGATGCTGGTCGGCACGCGCAGCAAATAGATCAGCATCGGCACCAGCAGGAAGCCGCCGCCGATACCCATCAGGGCGCCGATGAAGCCGATCGATGAAACCGATGATCCAGACCGGGATGACCGAGACATAGATCTTCGACTGCTTGAAGCGCAGCTTGAACGGCAGCCCATGAAGCCAGGTGTGGGTGCCGCCGCGGCGGATCTCGGCGGGCTTGCCCTGGTGCGCGCGCACGATCGCGCGGACGCTCTCGTTGATCATCAGCGCGCCGACGATGCCGAGCAGGACCACGTAGGAGATGCCGATGGTGATGTCGAGCTGGCCGATCTGGCGCAGAAGCGAGAACACCCAGACGCCGCCGAACGTGCCGATGATGCCGCCGATGAGCAGCATCCCGGCGAGCGCCGGATCGAGCGCGCGGCGGCGCCAATAGCTGATCGCGCCGGAGAACGACGAGGCCGCGATATGGCGTGGTGACGCTCGCGACCGCGACCGCCGGCGGGATACCGGTGAAGATCAGCAGCGGCGTCATCAGGAAGCCGCCGCCGATGCCGAACATGCCCGAGATGAAGCCGACCGCGACCCCCATCGCGAGGATCAGGAACATGTTGACCGGAAGTTCGGCGATCGGAAGATAGATTTGCACGAGCGTTCTTCGCCGGACACGATTGGGCCGGCGCCTGGAGCGGGATGATCCGCGCCGCCGCCGCCGTGCCCCGAACGGCCGAAACGGTCGCAGCGTGTCTTGGTGCGACTAACACCAGGAATTATGCGGCGAATTCAAGAACAGCCGATCGCGGCGGCCGGCAACGCCGCGAACACATGCATGAGCCCGCGGTTCGAAACACGTCCCGGGCATCGTCCCGGGAGGCGGATCACAACGAGCCGATCTTCCTCGCCCCGGTTTTTGGCTTGGGGGGCGCCACGGCCGCGGCCGGGCGGTCCCATCCGCCTGACGGCGCCTTGACGTTGATCGCCTCGTCCGGTTGCGGCTCCGGCACGAAGGTCTGCGCCGCAAGCTTGGCGGCGGCCAGCGACTGTGCGTCGAGCCGGGTGCCGACGTCGTCGCGCTTGCGGCCGGCGTCCTGGTCGCCCTGGTTCGCCGCCAGCGTGAACCACTTGTAGGATTCGGCGAGGTTCTGCTCGATGCCGATGCCGCGGGCAAAGAGGATGCCGAGATTGTACTGGCTGTCGGCGACGCCGCGCTCGGCCGCCTTGCGGAACCACTGCGATGCGGTCCGGTAGTCCGGCTTGCCGTCGATGCCTTCGGCATAGAGCACCGCGAGATTGTGCATCGCCTTGGCGTTGCCCTTGTCGGCGGCGGTGATGTAGAGCCGCCGCGCCGCTTCCAGGTCCTTCTTCACGCCATGGCCCTTCTCGTAGAGGCTGCCGAGGCGGTACTGGGCCGGCGCGAGGTCGTGATCGGCGGCGCGGCGGAACCAGCGCGCCGCATCGTCCAGGCTCAGCGGAACGCCGCGCCCCTCGGCGAAGCGAACCGCGATCTCGTAGGCTGCGGCCGGGTCGCCGTTGGCGGCGGCGGTGCGCAGTTGAGCGCTGCCGATCGAGGCCGGCAGCTTGGTGGCATCGAGGGGCGTGACCGCGGGCGGCGCCAGCAGCGCCGCGGCGGGCGCGGGGGCCGTCAGGCTCGCGGTAGTCTGGGGTCTCGCAAACGATCCGGTGACGTCGCCGGCGTATTTCATCGGGGTAAGGCCGGCCGGAATGCCTCCCGGCGTGGTGGGGGCCCTCGGCGCGGCGTCGTTGAAGGCGCTGGCCGCCGATGGCGTGGCGGCCGGCGCGAAGCCCAGCGGACCTGCGGGAGCCTGCGCCAGCGTCATCGGTGCGGCATCCGGTGCGACGGGAGGCGCCGCGGCTTCGACGCGCGGCGCATCCGTGTCGCCAGCGTCGCGCGCCGTCTCGATGCCCACTCCGTTCAGGATGTCGCGAAACTGCGGGCCGAACTCGATCGCGCCCGCCGCAAGCGCCGCGATGGTGATCGCCAGGATCAGCGATCGCTTATGCTTGCTGAGAACCTGGGCAAGACCACCGCCCCGCGATTCCGGTGCGGCATCGGCAAGCGGGTCGGTGGAGGCCGCATCGGCCGCCGCCGCCTGGGCGGCGCGCCGCGCCGCGGCGATGAAGTTCGCCTTCTCGGTGCGTGCGGGCGGCTCGGACTTGGCCGGGCCGAGCGCGGCCTCGGAAGCTGCGATGCGTTCGGCCGGCGTTGCGCCGGAGCGGCCGCGCAGGAGACCCGAGCCGGGCTCCAGCGGCGTATCGGCGGGAAGTGACGGATCAATCGGCCGGCGCTCGGCGAGCGACCCTTGACGCGTCGCGGCCGCCTGTTGCGCGGGCTGCGGCGGCGTCTGCGGCGCCTCGGCGGACGGCGTCCGCGAAAGGGGACGCGACGGCTGTGGCAGGCTCGCCGCTGCGCGCTCGGCTGCCGCAGGGGCACGGTCCGCGACCGGCGCAACACGTTCCGCCAGCGGATCGGGCCGGACCGGGACGCCGGCCGGCCCCTTCGGCCGGGACGTGGCCGGCCGCGAATCGGGATCGCCGATGCGGTCCACGATGCGCTCGATCGCGTCGTGCACCGTCTGCAGCGTTTCCTGGGTGCGGCGCTCGCTGTCGGTCGCGCCGGTGCGGGTGTCTTCGATCTGGAGGAAGAGGTCGGCGAGCGTGCGCTCAAGTCCGCCGAGCTGCGACATGCGGTTGTCGGAGGCGTCGAGCTTCTCGGTCAGCCGCACGATGTGGGCTTCGAGGTGCTCAATCGAGGCCTGCTCGGCGCGCACCGTCTGGAGGCGCTCCAGGCGGTCGGACACGGTCTTCGACATCACGTCGACATCGGGAATCGCGCGCTGGCCCACGTTCGCGGCGTATTCGGTGAGCGCCCCGCCGAGCACCTCCATCCGGCGCTCCAGGGCGGACACCGCGTCGGTGCCCGCGACCGCCGAAATCGAAGCGGTCGATCTTCTCGGAGACCGAGCGCACCTCGTTGGCGAGCTTGGTGAGGACATCGCCCGAGGCGACGCGCTCGGACACCCGGCGAAGTTCGACGATCGCCTCTTCGAGCTGCTGCATCGTGCCGCGGTCGGTGCCGTTGGCGGCGACCGTATCGATCTTGCGCGACAGCGCGCTGACTTCCGCCTGCAGCCCGGCGAGGTTCTCGGCGGGCGCAAGGCGGTTGAGCGCGTCATGGACCCGGGCGAGGCGAAGCTCGAGACTGGCGAGCGCCACGCCGTCGGCGCCGTCGCGGCCACCTTCGACCCGGCTCGACAAGGCCCGAACTTGGTCCTCGATCACGTCGACGGCGAAACGCGGCATGGCCTCCGCCAGCGTCCGCTTGATGTCCGCGAGATCGCGGCGCAGCGACCCGACATCGGCCTCGTATGGGCATGGTCGGCGCAGCGTCTCGATCTGCTGGCTGATCTGGCGCAGGTGGCGCTCCAGGCCCGCCACGCCGTCGAGGGACGACTGCGCCGCCGGCGATCTGGCACCCGACGATTTGGCGCCGGGCGATTTGACTGCGGGCGATTTGACGCCTGAGGACTTGTTCGCGCGGGCCAGGTCGGCCATCGACCCTTCGTCCAGCATCCGCTGGCGCGCGGCGATCTCCGCCACCGCCTGGTCGATCCCCTGGGCCCATTCGTCATCGGGCTTTTGCGGCGAGGCGCGCTCGGCCACCGCGCGCTTGTCCATCATGTGCTCGAGCCGCTCGCTCAGACGGGCGATCAATTCAGCGAGGCGCCGCGGGCTCTCCTCGCCCCCTTCGCTCAACGACACGGCAGACTTCATGCTCTTGACCCGCGATTTGATCCCACCACACGGAAAGCCTTTGGGCGGTGGACGCCCCGTGCGGAACCGGCGCTTGTTAAGAGAACATGGACGTCAGGCGCGGTTCACACGTCTCGGAACCGACTTTTTCGCCTTAGGGTAAAAAAGTAGTTAAGTTTTCGGGCCGGCAGCCTCGAAGACAAAATGAGGGATCGCAAATATCCGTGGCGGCCTTGATAGGCGTCGCGCCGCCGCCGAGGCCCGGCGGCCCATTCACTCAGCGTCGGATCGGCGCGTGCAGGGTGGATTCGGTAGCGGGCGCGCGCAAATCCGGGCGGCGCCTTGCGCGGCCATCCCGGGTGATCCAGAAGGCAAGCGCCAGGAACGCCAGCGCCGATCCGGCGAGGATCATGATCGGCATCGCGTACTCAAACATCGAAAAAGCTCCGCGGCCCGCCTCGGGGCAAATAAACCCCAGGCTCAACGCGAAGAAGCCGAAGGGAGTTCCGCTCGCCGAGATTGCCGATCTGCGTCCGACAATCGAGAGGCTGGCCTGTATAGCGCCATGCTCGGGCGAAACCGGGACCTTCGTCCTGGGTAGTTAGACTAATGGATTCCACTTTGAGTTAAGTCTAAACCATCAGTGGGGACTGGGGACGGGCGGGATCGGGCATAAGCCCGGTCCCGCCGTTGGGGGCTTCTTTCCGTCATGCCTTGCTCTGTCATGCCTCGCCGGTTGACTGGCGAAGGAATGCTTCTGCTGCCGACAGTTCCCGCCGAAGGGACGCAATGGCTTGCAGGTGCACCTCGAACGCAATGGGACCTGCCTCTAACGTCTCCAGAACGATGGCAACCCGTCCATCCGGCCGGCCCGCCGTCCGCGAGCCCGTCACCGTCAGGGTCCTTATGCTGGTTTGTTCTGGACGCATCCGATCCCCCTGACGCCTGCCGGAACTGATCCTCCGTCCGCAACGCGCGACGCCGCGCTCGGTTGCGGCGCGCGAATGCGCGAGCATCCCTCCGGCCTGAAACGGCCCGCAACTCGCAGCAGCGCGAGTGAAACGGCATGGACCTCGACCGTCGCCCTGATGGTCCAGAATCCGTTCAGGCCCGCTTCGCTCTTCCTATCGGTGCCGACACTGCCGTCGTGGATCGCGAACGCACGGCGCTGCGGCGCGCAGGTCCGAAGCTCCGGCAGGAGTCGGGTGAAATTGTGATGATCGAGCAGATCTCGCCGCGTCCCGTCGCGTCATCGCGCGCCGGCCCGTTGAGCAACAGTTCAATGCGGCATCAGTCCCCCTCGCGCGCCTGCTCACGGTGTCGCTCGATGGCCTCGGGCTCGTGGTCATCGATCTTGGTGAGCGCATCGCGCGCATTTGCGTCGGCGCGGAGCAGTTCATCGAGCTTGGCGTGGATGGCCTGGGTGTCGCGATGCTCGGCGCGCTGGATCAGCAACGTCATGAACCAGGTGGCGAGGGTCGCCACACCATGCCAGTCGAAGCTGGCCCGATCGAAGGCGATCCAGACGACGGCATACAGAAGCAGGATGCCGAAGGCCGCCGGGTGGGCCGTCCATACGCCCAGCCCCGTGAGCCAGCGCCTGACAGGGTGTTCGGCCATGTATCGCTGCTCCACGTCGTCGATGGGCGGGCTTTCAAATCGATTACGCGGGCTGATCGGTCCGGAAATGCTTCGACAGCTTCAGGCCCTGCGCCTGGTAGTTCGAGCCGATGCCCTGGCCGTAGAGCGTGTCGGGCCGCGCCAGCATCTTCTCGTAGACGAGGCGGCCGACGTCTGGCCGTGCTCGAGGATGAACGGCACCTCGCGCGAGCGCACCTCGAGCACCGCGCGGCGCCGCGGCCGCCGGCGCCCGCATAGCCGAAGCCGGGATCGAAGAAGCCGGCATAGTGCACGCGGAACTCGCCGACCAGCGGATCGAACGGCACCATCTCGGCGGCGTAGTCGGGCGGCACCTGCACGGCCTCCTTGGAGGCGAGGATGTAGAACTCGTCGGGGTCGAGGATCAGCGTGCCGTCCGGCGCGCGCCGCGCATCGGCTCCCAGAAATCGCCGACCGTCGTAGCCGGCGCGGCGCTCGACGTCGATCAGGCCGGTGTGGCGCTTGGCGCGATAGCCGACCAGGCCGTTGCGGACCACGCCGCGCGAGATCGACGCCGACCGAATGCCGCCGTCGACGTCCGCGTCGTCGGCGTCGACCAGGCGCTCGCGCGCATGCAGGTCGGCCAGTGCGTCGGGCGTCGAGCAGCGCGTGGCCGCGGCGGAAGCGGATCTGCGACAGCCGCGAGCCCTCGCGCACCAGCACCGGAAAGGTCCGCGGGCTGATCTCGGCATAGAGCGGGCCGTGATAGCCGGCCTCGATGCGGTCGAAGCCGCGCGTCTCGTCGGCGATCACGCGGGTGAAGACGTCGAGCCGGCCGGTCGAGCTCTTCGGGTTGGCGGCGGCCGCGATGTCGGGCGGCAGCGCCAGGCTTTCGAGCAGCGGCACGATGTAGACGCAGCCGGTCTCCAGCACGGCGCCGTCGCCGAGGTCGATCTCGTGCAGCTTGAGCTCGTCGATGCGCTCGGCGACCGTCGTGCGCGGGCCGGGCAGAAAGCTCGCGCGCACCCGGTAGGCGACCTCGCCGAGGCGCAGGTCGAGGCTCGCGGGCTGGATCTGGTCGGGCGCGAACGCGCAGCTCCGGCGAGAATGCCGCCGGCCTTGGCGAGCGCCGCGATCATGCGGTCCGGCAGGATGCCCTTGTCGGTCGGCGGCGAAAGTGACGGCACAAGCGACTCCGCGATTTCCGCCCTCATCCGCGAAGAGCCGGTGAAACCGCCGTCTCGAGGATGGCGACGGGGCCGTCGCAACCTTCCGAGACGCCGCTTCGCGGGCTCCTCACGGTAAGGAGCCGGGAAATGACACCGATCTAATCCGATGGCCGTCTTGACGGAAAGGCCGCGCGGCGTATGAGCGCGCTTATCCCGTGGTCATTTGAGCCGGCCGGCTTGCAGCCACGTTAAACAAATTGCTAAAAGGCCGGGGACGCGTGTGCCCGGCCCGAGGATTTTTCCCGGCCGGGTTTTTTGTGGCCAAGGAGGGCCCAATGTCCGCGCCGCCCAGACCCGTGCCCAAGACCCGTGCCAGCCCCGGCAAAGAACCAGTACCGTCCCGAAACCCGCCTGGTCCATGCCGGCACGCTGCGCTCGCAGTTCGGCGAGACCTCGGAGGCGCTGTTCCTGACCCAGGGCTTCGTCTACGACAGCGCCGAGCAGTGCGAGGCGCGCTTCAAGGGCGAGGAGCCGGGCTACCTCTATTCGCGCTTCTCCAATCCGACCGTCGCGATGTTCGAGGCGCGCATGGCGCCGCTTCGAGGGCGCGGAGGCCGCGCGCGCGACCGCGACCGGCATGGCGGCGGTGACCGCCGCGCTGATCGGCCAGGTGAAGGCCGGCGACCACGTGGTCGCCGCCAAGGCGCTGTTCGGCTCGTGCCGCTAGGTGGTCGAGGATTTCCTGCCGCGCTTCGGCGTCGCCTCGACGCTGGTCGACGGCCTCGACCTCGACCAGTGGCGCGCGGCGGTGCGGCCCAACACCAAGGTGTTCTTCCTCGAAAGCCCGACCAATCCGACGCTCGAGGTCATCGACATCGCCGCGATCGCCGAGATCGCGCACGCGGCCGGCGCGACGCTCGTGGTCGACAACGTGTTCGCGACGCCGATCTGGCAGAGCCCGCTCGCGCTCGGCGCCGACTGCGTCGTCTATTCGGCGACCAAGCACATCGACGGCCAGGGCCGCTGCCTCGGCGGCGTCATCCTGGCGTCGGAGAAATTCATCCAGGACAACGTCCACATGCTGCTGCGCCAGACCGGCCCGTCGATGTCGCCGTTCAACGCCTGGGTGCTGCTGAAGGGGCTGGAGACGCTGCACGCTGCGCGTGCGCCGGCAGACCGACACGGCGGCGACGGTCGCGGTCGCGCTGGTCGACCATCCGCAAGATCACGCGGCTGATCTATCCGGGCCGGCCCGACCATCCGCAGGCCGCGATCGCGCGCAAGCAGATGCGCGGCGGCTCGACGCTGGTCGCGTTCGAGATCGACGGCGGCAAGGCGGCGCCTTCCGCTTCCTCAATGCGCTCAAGCTCGTCCGCATCACCAACAATCTCGGCGACGCCAAGAGCCTGATCACCCATCCGGCGACGACGACGCATCAGCGGCTGACGCCGGAGGCGCGCGCCGAGCTCGGCATCACCGACGGGCTGGTGCGCTTCTCGGCCGGGCTCGAGCATCCCGACGACATCGTCGAGGATCTGCTGGCGGCGCTGGAGGCGGTGTGATGCAGGCTCGACTGACGGCGCGTGCGCTCGCCGAACTATCGCGAGTCGCCCGCAGACGCGGTGCGGCATCACATGCGCGGGCGCCGGCGCCGGCGACGTCGGCGCCGGGTCGCCGCCTCGGCGATCGCCGCGGCCAGCAGCTTGGCGACGCAGGCATAGCTCCAGTCGTTCATGTGCAGGCCGTCGGGCGAGAGGAAGGCCTCGAACGGCATGTGCTCGCGTCTCGCGCCAGTAGCGCATCACGGCGAAGCGGTGGAACAGGTCGACGTTCGTCCGCCTTGGCGGCGGTGCGCGATCAGATCGACCATGCGCTCGGCGTCGGGCTTGGCGATGCACCTTCGGGCGCGAATTGCGGATCGATCAGCACCACGTCGGCGCCGGTCGCCTTGAGCGCTGCGACGCCCTCGACGGATCAGCGCGCCCGGCGCGAGCGGATGTGTCGCGCAGCACCGAATTGGTGCCGACCTGCCAGAGCACGAGATCGGGCTTCTCGGCGATCACGCCGTGTCGAAGCCGCGCCAGCATGTCGGCGCGCCTCCTCGCCGTTGACGCCGCGGTTGAGCACCGTGATCGTGCGCGGCCGGGAAATGCGCTCTTGCAGCTCGACCGCGAGCCGGCTCGGATAGGACGCGGCCGGCGAGCTCGCGCCGGCGCCGGCGGTCGACGACGAGCCGATGCGCGACGATCGTGAGCGGCTCGCGCCGCGGCCAGAGCGCTGGCCGGCTGCGGGCGAGCGGCTGCGTCGAGACGCGGCTGAGCTCGGCCGGCGCGTTGCAGGAGCGCTGTCGGCTGCGCGGCTTGGCGACGCGCCGGCGACGAGCGCAGCCAGCAGAGCACGGCGGCGGCGAGCAGTGACGAAACGCGAGGACGATGAGGAGCATCGAGATTCCGATCACTGGATGGCTTTGGCTTGGCGGTCGGCTGAGCTTGGCGGCCTCGATGATCAGATCGCGCGAGCAGGCGGCCGATGCAATCGTGGACCTGCGCGGCGGTGTCGACATTCCTTGGTCGCCGCATAGAGATCAAACGTTCCCAGCTCGCTCCAGTGCTTCATGATGGCGAAGCGGTCGAACAGCGGAACTTCGCGCTGCAGCGCAACCAAGCGCATGGTGTCGGCATAGGCGTCGATCGCAATCATCGAACTCGGTGCGCGGGCTGTACTGCATGTTCATCAGGATGACGTCGGCTCCGCCGGCCTGCAAGCGTGTCGATGCCGTCGTCGAGCGCGGCGCGAAATCGTCCGGATCGACGCCCCGCATGGCGTCGACGGTGCCGGTCTGCCAGATCACCAGGTCCGGCTTGTCGTCCAGCCAGGATGCTTTCCGGAACTCCTTCGCCATCTCGGCGGCGGTCTGCCGCGGCTTGGCGTAGGACGATCACCTTGACGGCGACGCCCGGCAGCCGCTGCGTGAGCGCCGCCTCGCAGGCGCGCCGGATAGGCGCGTTCGGCGCCGCCGGCGCCCGCGCAGGGTCGACGATGCCGGTCCCGAGCACCACGATGTCGAGCCGTGCGTGCCTTGTCGATCGCCGCCGCGACGTGCGGCAGTGCCGAAATCGGCGTCGACACAGAGGCGGACGCGACACGCGCAGGCGTCGTCCTCGGCGGCGCCGGACGCCGGCACCGAGCGACAGCGACCACCAAGCGCGATGCATCGAACGCGTCTCATGCCTCGCCTCCCGCGAGGTCCGCGTCGGGCGGCCTTTGCGCGCCCCGGGTCCTCGTCCTTCTATGTCCTTGTACCACGAGATCAGAGCCGGCCGTTGCAATCATTACGGCGATGCCTAATACGCTGACCAGCACCTGCATGGCGACCCGGTCCGGATATCTCGACGATGGCGAAATGCCCGGCGAAGGCCAGGAACACGCCGAGACAGAAGATTTCCAGCGAATGCTGGCCGCACAGGATCGCCGGCCGCAGTACCAGGCGACTTCAGGCCGGGCCAGTCGCGCGGCACGAACGCACCGTCACGACGGCGAGCGCGAGGAAATGCGCGAAGCGCAGCACGTCGAGATTGGTCTTGTCGATCGGATACATCCAGTCGGCGAGCCACTTCGGCACGTAGTGCGCCGAGCCGCGGGAAGTACCAGGTCATCGCGATCGCGAACGCGAACACCAGATAGGCGACGGCGAGCGCCGAGCACGACCGGCGAGCGGATGCACGCCCGTCGAGCCGTTCCGCGCCGCCCAGCGCGCACCAGGCGCCGAACACGAACAGCAGCTGCCAGGCGAACGGATTGAAGAACCAGTCGCCGTTCGGATAGGCCGGGCAGGTTCCAGTCGAACTGCCAGGTCAGCGCATAGAGCGCGACCGAGGCCGCGAGCGCCAGCGTCGGGCTGGCGCAGCAGCAGCCAGAGCACCGGCGGAAAGCCGACCAGCAGCACGATGTAGAGCGGCAGCACGTCCATGTTGACGGGCTTGAACTTCAGCAGCAGCGCCTGGACCAGCGTCACGTCCGGCTGCTTCAGGAAATCGAAGATGCCCATCTCCTCGGCGTAGAGCGGGTTCTCGAAGCTCGCGCGACAGATAGGCGATCTCCGCCATGTAGATCACGAACAGGAAGATATGGGCGACGTAGATCTGCCAGGCGCGCTTGCAGGATGCGCGCGCTGCGCGACGATGAAGCCGCGCTCGCGCATCTCGCGGCCATAGACGAAGGCCGCGGTGTAGCCGGAGATGAAGACGAAGATCTCGGTGGCGTCGCTGAAGCCGTAATTGCGGATGGTGATCCAGCTCACGACGTTGGACGGGATGTGGTCGAGGAAGATCAGCCACAGCGCGAGCCCGCGGAACAGGTCGAGCCGCAGGTCGCGGCCGGATCGGGACGGCTGGAGCCATGGGGCCGAGGTTTCGTCACGCGGCGGGCGCGTTCCTGCAGATCACTAATGCGGTTCCGGCCGGATTGCTGACGCGCCGATGCGCGGCGGTTGCAGCGCAGCGCGGAGACGCGGATTCACTGATGCCGCCGCGATCGCCGGACGATCCAGAAAGCTGACCATGTACCGGGCCGTGACCCGCAACATCGAGGTCACGGTGACGCCGCGATTCCTGCCGGAGCGCTCGTCGCCGGAGAACAGCTATTTCTTCTGGGCCTATACGATCGAGATCGCCAATCGCGGCGAGCGAGACCGTCCAGCTCAAGACGCGCCACTGGCGCATCACCGACGCGATCGGCCGGCTGCAGGAGGTGCGCGGCGCCGGCGTGGTCGGCGAGGAGCCGGTGCTCGAGCCCGGCGAATCGTTCGAATACACGAGCGGCGTGCCGCTGCCGACGCCGTCCGGCTTCATGGTCGGCAGCTACGGCATGGTGACCGACGCGGGCGAGCGCTTCGACATCGAGATCCCGGCCTTCTCGCTCGACAGCCCGAGCGGCGGACGCACGATCAACTAAGGCATGGCCTCGCAAATAATAAGGCATGGCCTCTTCGGGCCGGATCATGCCTGGGCAGGCGGCGGCGGACCGCCTTCCGCGACCTCGGCCGGGCGCGAACACGTAGGTCGCGTTGCAGAACTCGCAGGTCACCGAGATCGACGCCGTTCTCGACCATGTGGTCGCGGTCGTCCTGCGAGAAGCTCCGCAGCATGGCCGCGACGCTGTCGCGCGAGCACGAGCACTGCGCGCGCACGGGCGCGCTGCGAACACGCGCACGCCGCGCTCGTGGAACAGCCGGATAGAGCAGCCGCTCGCTCGACAGCGCGGGATCGATCAGCTCGAGATCCTCGACGGTCTCGATCAGCGAGCGGCCTTCGACCCAGGCATCGTCCTCCGGCACGATGTCGGGCGCGGTGCCCTCCGGCGCATCGCCGGGATCGAGATCGGCGCACGCGCATGCGCTCCGGCGCCTTGCGGCAGGAACTGCAGCAGGATGCCGCCGGCGCGCCAGCGATGGCGCGGCCCTCCGGCCCCGGCGCGGTAATTCCTCGGCGACCGCGAGGCGCACGCGGGTCGGGATCTGCTCGGAGCGCAGGAAATATTCGTGCGCCGCGTCTTCGAGCGTGCCGCCCTCGAGCGCGACCAGGCCCTGATAGCGGCTCATGTCGGCGCCCTGGTCGATGGTCATGGCGAGATGGCCGTGGCCGAGCAGCTGCCCGGCCGTGGCCTTGCCGGCGGCGATGGCGGCCGCCACCCGCCCGGCGTCGAAGCGGGCGCAGGCGCGCACCTGGCCGGGCGTGGTGAAATCGACCACCAGCATGCGCACCGGCCCGTCGGTCTGGGTCTGCAGGATGAAGCGGCCCTCGAACTTGAGCGCGGAGCCGAGCAGCACGGCGAGCACGATCGCCTCGCCGAGCAGCTTGGCGACCGGCGCGCGGATAGTCGTGCTTGCGCAGGATCTCGTCGACCGCCGGACCGAGCCGCACCACGCGGCCGCGCAGGTCGAGCGCCGCGACCTCGAACGGCAGGATGGTGTCGTCGCGGCGATGTCGCGACGGCGCGCGGACCGGGATATCGCACGTCGGTCATCGGGTGCTCGCGTCGAAGCACCAGGCCAGAATGCCCTTCTGGGCGTGCAGGCGGTTCTCGGCCTCGTCGAACACCACCGACTGCGGGCCGTCGATCACCTCGTCGGTGACCTCCTCGCCGCGATGGGCCGGCAGGCAGTGCATGAAGATCGCGTCGGGCTTGGCCTGCGCCATCAGCGGCGGCGTTGACCTGATAGGGCTTGAGCAGATTGTGGCGGCGCTCGCCGTCCTTGTCGCCCATCGACACCCAGGTGTCGGTGACGACGCAGTCGGCGTCCTTCGACGGCGGCATCGGGATCGTGGCCGACGACGATCGCGGCGCCGGATCTGCTTGGCCCAGGCGAGCAGCGGCTTCGTTCGGCGCGAGCTCCGGCGGCGTCGCGACGTTGAGGCGGAAGGCGAAGCGCTCGGCGGCATGCATCCAGGACGTCAGCACGTTGTTGGCGTCGCCGGTCCAGGCGACGGTGCGGCCGTGGATCGGGCCGCGATGCTCCTCGAAGGTCATCACGTCGGCCATCACCTGGCAGGGATGCGAGAGGCGGGTCAGGCCGTTGATCACCGGCACGGTGGCGTTGCTGCGCCAGCTCGACGCACGCACGTCGTGGTCGAGGATGCGGATCATGATCGCATCGACATAGCGCGACAGCACGCGCGCGGTGTCGGCGATGGTCTCGCCGCGGCCGAGCTGCATCTCGGTGCCGGTCAGCATGATGGTCTCGCCGCCGAGCTGGCGCATGGCGACGTCGAACGAGACGCGCGTGCGCGTCGAGGGCTTGTCGAAGATCATCGCCAGCGTCTTGCCGGCGAGCGGCGTTCGGCCGCAGCGCGCGCGACCTTGCGGCGCGCCTTCATGGCGCGGCTCGGGTCGAGCATCCCGCGCAGCTCGGCGGCGGGAATGTCGGTGAGGTCGAGGAAATGGCGGACGTCCGCTCATTTCGCGGCTCCCGCGCCTTCTGCTTCGCGGCCATTGCGGCTTCGAGCTGCGTGGCAGGCGCGGTCGATGCATGGCCACCGCCTCGCCGACCTCGGCCTCGCTGATGATCAGCGGCGGCAGCAGGCGCACGACGTTGTCGCCGGCCGCCACGGTCAGCAAGTTCTCGGTCGCGCAGCGCGTCGACGAAGTCGCGGTTCGGCACCATGCGCGCGCAGGCCGAGCAGCAGGCCCTCGCCGCGCACCTCGGCGATCACGGCCGGATGAGCGATCCTTGAGCTCGGCGAGCCGCTGCTTGAGCAGCAGGCCGGTCTGGCGCACGTCGTCGAGGAAGCCCGGCGCCAGCACGACGTCGAGCACGGCGTTGCCGACCGCCATCGCCAGCGGATTGCCGCCGAAGGTCGAGCCGTGGGTGCCGGCCGTCATGCCCTTGGCGGCCTCCGCGGTGGCGAGGCAGGCGCCGAGCGGGAAGCCGCCGCCGATGCCCTTGGCGATCGCCATGATGTCGGGCGTCGACGCCGGTCCACTCATAGGCGAACAGCTTGCCGGTGCGGCCGACGCCGGTCTGCACCTCGTCGAAGATCAGCAGCAGGCCGTGCTCGTCGCAGAGCGTCGCGCAAGGCCCGCAGGAAGCCGGGCGCCGGAACGCGCACGCCGCCCTCGCCCTGGATCGGCTCGATCAGGATCGCGGCCGGTCTGCGGCCCGATCGCGCGCTTGACCGCCTCGAGGTCGCCGAACGGCACCTGGTCGAAGCCGTCGACCGCCGGGCCGAAGCCTTCGAGATATTTCTGCTGCCCGCCGGCGGCGAGCGTCGCCAGCGTGCGGCCGTGGAACGCGCCCTCGAAGGTGATGATGCGGTAGCGCTCCGGCTGGCCGTTGGCCGCAGTGATACTTGCGCGCCATCTTGATGCGCGCATTCCATCGCCTCGGCGCCGGAATTGGTGAAGAAGACGAAGTCGGCGAAGCGTCGCCTCGCACAGGCGCTCGGCCAGCCGCTCGCCCTCGGGAATGCGGAACAGGTTGGAGATGTGCCAGAGCTTCTGCGCCTGCGCCGGCAGCGCCTCGACCAGATGCGGATGGGCGTGGCCGAGCGCGTTGACCGCGATGCCGGCGGTGAAATCGAGATATCGCTGGCCGTCGGTCGCCGTCAGCCACGCGCCTTCGCCGCGCTCGAAAGCGAGGTCGACCCGCGCATAGGTCGGCAACAGATGCGAGGTCACGGCGGCTCCGTCTCCCTTCTGGGCAATCTCCCTGCTGGGCAATGGTCAAAATGAATGTGCCGCCTCGGCGGGCGGCACATGGTCCAATATTGTATGTGCGCGCGTTGCGCTGTCAACTCGGCCATGGATCGACTCAAACTCGCCGCTTTTTCAGGCACTCCATGGACATTGCTTGGGGAAAACGGCCGATGGCACCCGGCCGACTCTTGCGCGTGAATCACTCGATATTGTAGCTTCACGGCTATCGGAATACGACATCTCGTGCGGCGGACGGTCATCCTGAGTAACAATTCGCAGGCGCAAATCGTCGGCGCGGCTCGAAGCCGCCCGCGCGACGAGGAGGGATTCTGCTCGAGGTGGCGGCCGCGGACCGTCAAGGAGAACACCAAAATGAACTGGACCGACGAACGCGTGGAGCTGCTCAAGAAGCTGTGGGCGGACGGCCTTTCGGCCAGCCAGATCGCCGCCGAGCTCGGTGGCGTCACCCGCAACGCGGTGATCGGCAAGGTGCACCGCCTCGGCCTGTCGGGCCGCGCCAAGGCGCCTCCTCGTCGGTGCCGCGCCAGCGCAAGGCCCGCCAGGCATCCCCGATGATGCGGGTCGCGCGTCCGGTGGCGCGGGGCAACACTGCGCTCGCCCACCAGGCGCTCGTCGCCTACGAGGTCCAGTCGGAGCCGGTGGCCGAGCCGATCGAGAACATCATGCCGATCGGACAGCGCTGCACGCTGCTCGAGCTCAGCGACGACAAATGCCGGTGGCCGATCGGCGATCCCGGCTCGGCGGAATTCTTCTTCTGCGGCGGCCGGCCGTCCGGCGACGCGCCCTATTGCGGCTATCACGCCCGCATCGCCTACCAGCCGGTCGCCGACCGGCGGCGCGACCGGCGGGTGATGCGGGTCTAGCCGTCAACACACGGGACCTGTCCGGCCGGAACGATGCCCGGCCGGCCTGACCGGCGGCATGGTCTACGCTGCCGTTCCCGCCGCCTTGCCGAACCGCTCGTCGAAGGCATAGCCCGCGCCGCGCACGGTGCGGATCGGGTCTGGCTCGCGGCCGCGGTTGAGCGCCTTGCGCAGCCGCCCGACATGGACGTCGACCGTGCGCTCGTCGATATAGATGTCGCGGCCCCATACGCCGTCGAGCAGCTGCTCGCGCGAGAAGACGCGGCCCGGGCTCTCCATCAGGAATTCGAGCAGGCGGAACTCGGTCGGCCCGAGATGGACCTCGCGCCCCGCCCGCGACACGCGCCTCTTCTCGCGGTCGAGCTCCAGGTCGCCGCTTTCGAGCACGGATCGCGACGCGCGCCGGGCTGGACGCGGCGCAGCAGCGCGCCGATGCGCGCGATCAGCTCCGGCACCGAGAACGGCTTGACGATGTAGTCGTCGGCGCCGGTCGCTCAGGCCGCGCACCCGCTCGCTTTCCTCGCCGCGCGCCGTCAGCATGATGATCGGCAGCCGCTCGGTCTCGGGCCGCGCGCGCAGGCGGCGGCACAGCTCGATGCCCGACAGGCCCGGCAGCATCCAGTCGAGCACCACGAGATCCGGCGGATTTTCCGCGAGCTTGATCTCGGCCTCGTCGCCGCGCGCCGCGCTCTCGACCTCGTAGCCCTCGGCCTCGAGATTGTAGCGAAGCAGCAGCGTCAGCGGCTCCTCGTCCTCCACGATCAGGATGCGCGGCGGTCATGCGAGCCTGCCCACATCAGGCCGCCGATATGCGACCGCGATGCTGCGTGGTATCGCCCTTCGGGCGCTCGTCGGCGAGCGGGCGGCCATCGACCATGTAGTAGACGGTCTCGGCGATGTTGGTGGCGTGATCGCCCATCCGCTCGATGTTCTTGGCGCAGAACAGCAGATGCGTGCAGAACGTGATGTTGCGCGGGTCTTCCATCATGTAGGTCAGGAGCTCGCGGAACAGCGAGGTGTAGATCGCGTCGATGCTCCTCGTCGCCCTTCCACACCGCGATCGCCTTCGTGACGTCGCGCTGCGCGTAGGCGTCGAGCACGTTCTTGAGCTGCGCCGAGCACGAGATCGGCCATGTGCTCGACGCCGCGGATCACCTTCGCCGGCGGAAAGTCGCCGTGGAGCGCGATCACCCGCTTGGCGATGTTCTTGGCGAGGTCGCCGATCCGTTCGAGATCGTTGGACACGCGGATCGCCGCGACGATCTCGCGCAGGTCGACCGCCATCGGCTGGCGCCGCGCGATGGTCAGGATCGCCTTCTCCTCGATCTCGCGCTGCAGATTGTCGATGGCGAGATCCGAGCGCGATCACGCGCTGCGCCAGCGTGGTGTCGCGCTTGGCGAGCGCGTCGACCGCGTCGGCGATCTCCTTCTCGGCGAGGCCGCCCATCTCGGCGACCATGCGGGCGAGCTCCTGCAGATCGGCGTCGAAAGCCTTGGCGGTGTGGTCGGTCATTGTCTGAAGCCTTCTGGCCGGGTGCCTGTGCTGCGTCAGCCGAAGCGGCCGGTGATGTAGTCCTGGGTGCGCCGGTCGCCGGGCGTCGTGAACATCTTGCTGGTGGAGTCGAACTCGATCAGCTCGCCGAGATACATGAACGCGGTGAAGTCGGAGACGCGCGCGGCCTGCTGCATGTTGTGGGTGACGATCACGATCGTGTAGTCGTCCTTCAGCTCGTCGATCAGCTCCTCGATCTTGGCGGTCGAGATCGGATCGAGCGCCGAGCACGGCTCGTCGAACAGGATCACCTCGGGCTTCACCGCGACGGTGCGGGCGATGCACAGCCGCTGCTGCTGGCCGCCCGAGAGCCTGAGCCCGTTGGCGGCGAGCTTGTCCTTGACCTCGTCCCACAGCGCGGCGCGGCGCAGCGCCGTCTCGACCCGGCGCATCGAGCTCCGACTTCGCGACAGCCGCTCATACAGCGGATGCCGAACGCGATGTTCTCGTAGATCGACATCGGGAACGGCGTCGGCTTCTGGAACACCATGCCGATGCGCGCGCGCAGCAGGTTGAGGTCGTTGCCCGGGCGAGGATGTTCTCGCCGTCGAGCATCACCTCGCCGTCGGCGCGCTGGTTCGGATAGAGGTCGTACATGCGGTTGAGCACGCGCAGCAGCGTCGACTTGCCGCAGCCGGACGGACCGATGAAGGCGGTCACCTTGTTCTCGTAGAGCGCGATGCGTGATGTCCTTCAGCGCGCGGCTGTCGCCGTAGAAGAAATTGAGGTTGCGGACCGAAACCTTGGCGGTCAGCGCCTGCGGTGCTCGACTCGGCGGCATGGCTCGCGACCGGGACTGCGACGGACGGCGTGGTTGCGACGTTCATGACGACTTTCCCGATGAGGCAAGCGCGCGCGCCATGATGCTGAGCGCGAGCACGGTGAAGGTGATGATGAGCGCGCCGGTCCAGGCGAGCTTCTGCCAGTCCGCATAGGGCGACAGCGCGAACTGGAAGATCACGACCGGCAGGCTCGCCATCGGCGCGTTCAGGTTGGCGCTCCAGAACTGGTTGTTGAGCGCGGTGAACAGCAGCGGCGCGGTCTCGCCGCTGATGCGGGCGACCGCGAGCAGGATGCCGGTGAGGATGCCGGCGCGCGCCGCCCGATAGGCGATCTTGATCACCATATGGGCGCGCGGCAGGCCGATCGAGGCCGCGGCTTCGCGCAGCGCATTGGGCACCAGCGTCAGCATGTCCTCGGTGGTGCGCACCACCACCGGGATCACGATCACGGCGAGCGCGACGGCGCCGGCATAGCCCGAGAAATGCCCCATCGGCGCGACCATCATCTCGTAGATGAACAGGCCGATGACGATCGACGGCGCGCTGAGCAGGATGTCGTTGATGAAGCGCACGACGCTGGAGAGCTTCTCGTGGCGGCCATATTCCGCCAGGTAGGTGCCGGCGAGGATGCCGATCGGCGTGCCGATCAGCGACCGCGAGCACCGTCATCATCAGGCTGCCGATGATCGGATTGAGCAGCCCGCCGGCGGCGCCCGGGCGGCGGCGTCATCTCGGTGAAGACCGCGAGGTTGAGGCCGCTCGAAGCCTTCCCACAGCAGCACGCCGAGGATCAGCACCAGCCAGCCGAGCCCGAACAAGGTGGCGGCGAGCGCGAGCGCCTTGGCGATGGCATTGCGCGCGGCGGCGGGAGGCGTAGAGCGCGGCGTTCAGGGTGTGCGCCATCGCCTCAGCCGATCTTCCGCTCGATGCGCACCAGCATGAGCCGCGCGCTGGCCAGCACGATGAAGGTGATGACGAACAGGATCAGGCCGAGCGCGATCAGCGACGAGGTATAGAGGTCGCCGACCGCCTCGGTGAACTCGTTGGCGATGGTCGCCGAGATCGTGGTGCCGGGCGCGAGGATCGAGGCCGATATCTTGTGCGCGTTGCCGATCACGAAGGTGACCGCCATGGTCTCGCCGAGCGCGCGGCCGAGGCCCAGCATGACGCCGCCGATCACGCCGACGCGGGTGTAGGGCAGCACCACCTTGCGGAACACCTCCCAGGTGGTGCAGCCGATGCCGTAGGCGGCCTCCTTGAGCACCGGCGGCACCGCCTCGAACACGTCGCGCGAGATCGAGGTGATGAAGGGCAGCACCATGATCGCGAGGATCAGGCCGGCGGTCAGCATGCCGATGCCGTAGGGCGGGCCGGCGAACAGGCCGAGGACAGGATCGGGATGTTGCCGAACACGCGAGATCAGGAACGGCTGCACGTATTGCTGCAGGAACGGCGCGAACACGAACAGGCCCCAGATGCCGTAGATGATGCTGGGAATGCCGGCGAGCAGCTCGATCGCGATGGCGATCGGCCGGCGCAGCCATATCGGGCACAGCTCGGTGAGGAAGAACGCGATCATCAGGCCGACCGGCACGGCGATGAGCATGGCGATCAACGACGTGACGAGCGTGCCGTAGATCGGCGCCAGCGCGCCGAACTTCTCGGTCACCGGGTTCCAGCTCTGCGTGGTGAGGAAGTCGAAGCCGAAGGCGCTGCAAGCCGGCAACGAGCCGATGCAGCAGGGACACGATCACGCCGCTGAGCATGACCAGCACGGTCAGCGCGGCGATGCGCGTGACGATACGGAACGCAGTGTCGCCGAGGCGCAGCCGGGCCAGCACCTTTTCGCGGGACGGAGTTCCCGCGACGCTCATGCTGGAGCCCTGCAACGCGAGGTCAGTCACGGGTGGTCTCCCGGTCGGCGTCATCGACGGCTCTCCATTCCGAATCCGGAGAGCCGACTCAAAGCGACCCGCAGGCCGCGGCACAAGTCATGGCGGATGGAAGCCTCAAGGAAAAGGCGCCACGCGGCGCCTTTTCCCCGTTCAGGCCGTGATCAGTTGGTGACGGCGTAGAGCGGCTTGCCGTTCGCGTCCTTGATCTCGGACGCCCACATCTTCTCGATGTCGGCGACCACATTGGCCGGCATCGGCGACGTAGTCGAGGTCTTCGGCCATCTTGCCGCCCTTGGCATAGGCCCAGGCGAAGAACTTCAGCGCCTCGGCGGTGGCGACCGGATCCGACGGCTTCTTGTAGATCAGGATCCAGGTGGCGGCCGTCATCGGCCAGGACTTGTCGCCCGGCTGGTTGGCCAGGATGACGCCGTAGCCCGGCTGCGATTTCCAATCCGCGTTGGCGGCCGCGGCCTGGAAGGCCTCGGCGGTCGGCGCGACGGTCTTGCCGGCCTTGTTGACCATCTTGGTGAAGGTCAGCTTGTTCTGCAGCGCGTAGGCATACTCGACATAGCCGATCGAGCCCTTGGTGTTGGCGACGTTGTTGGCGACGCCTTCGTTGCCCTTGGCGCCGATGCCGGCCGGCCACTCGACCGCGGTGTTGGTGCCGACCTTGGACTTCCAGTCCGCGCTCACGTCGGACAGGTAGTAGGTGAAGTTGAACGTCGTGCCCGAACCGTCCGAGCGATGCACGATGGCGATCGCCTGCGACGGCAGCTTGGCGCTCGGGTTGAGCTTCTTGATCGCCGCGTCGTCCCAGGTCTTGATCTCGCCGAGGAAGATCTTCGCGAGCGTCGGGCCGTCGATCGATGAGATCGCCGGGCTTGACGCCTTCGAGGTTCACGACCGGCACGATGCCGCCCATGACCATCGGGAACTGGGCGAGGCCGCTCTCATCGAGCTCCTTGCCGGGAAGCGGCGCGTCGGTGGCGCCGAAGGTCACGGTCTTGGCCTTGATCTGCTTGATGCCGCCGCCGGAACCGATCGACTGGTAGTTCAGGCCGATATTGGTCTCTTTCTTGTAGGTGTCGGCCCACTTGGCATAGACCGGATAGGGGAACGTCGCGCCGGCGCCCGAGATGTCGGCCGCGCCGGCAGTGCTGGGCGATGGCGACCGCGAAGTCCGGCCGCGATCAGGGTTTTCAGAACTGTCACGAATCTCTCCTCTGTTACGGCCAAAGAGCGAACCGGCGCAGGCGAGCAGACCGCGCCGTTCCTCGTTCGGGCCATTTATTGGGCAGCACGCTGGTTGCGTAGGGTACGATGCGCTCCGGCGACTTGATGCTCTTGCGCGATATCGAGCCGTCCGAAGCTGCGCACCTCTCTAGCCGCCGCATGTCATCGTTCTATGATGGCTCCATGACAGCCAGATGACAGCTCAAGCGGTTGCAATTGCTTGCAATTCTATCCTGTTCCCGGGGTGCCGGTAGCCGGCGGCAGACGTACCGTGAAGGTCGCCCCCTCCCCGACATCGCTCTCGATCGCCAGGCGGCCGCGATGGCGGTTGAGGATGTGCTTGACCAGCGCGAGGCCGAGCCCCGTGCCGCCCTCGGCGCGGCTCTGGCCCGACGTCGACGCGATAGAACCGCTCCGTCAGGCGCGGCAGATGCTCGGGCGCAATGCCGGGACCGTAATCGCGCACCGCGACCACCGCTTCGGCGAGGCCGCCCGACACCGCCTCGCGCGCGAGGCGGATGTCGACGCGCTTGCCGGGCGCGCCGTATTTCAGGGCGTTCTCCACAAGATTTTCGCACACCCGCACCAACTCGTCGCGGTCGCCGAGCACGACCAGCGGCTCGGACGGCGCCGCGAGGGAGATCTCCACCTCGCGCGAACGCGCAAGCGTCTGCAGCGCGTCGGCGACCTGGCGCAGGACCGAGACGAGATCGACCGGCGTCTCCGGCCGGCGGTGGGCATTGAGCTCGATGCGCGACAGCGACAGCAGGTCGTCGATCAGGCGCGCCATGCGGTCGGCCTGCTGCTTCATGATGGCGAGGAAGCGGTCGCGCGCCGCGGCATCGTCGCGCGCCGGTCCCTGCAGGGTCTCGACGAAGCCGGTGAGCGTGGCGAGCGGCGTGCGCAGCTCGTGGCTCGCATTGGCGACGAAGTCGGCGCGCATCTCCTCGACCCGGCGCAGCGGCGTCTGGTCATGGAACGTCATCATGACGAGATCGGGCCGGCGGCCCTGACGGCTGCCCGGCAGCGCTACCGGAACGACATGCGCCTCGTACCAGCGGTCGATCGGAACGCGTTCGGAGAACTCGACCCGCTGCGCGCCGCCGGCGGCCGTGGCGCGGCGGATCGCATCGACGATATCGGGCATGCGCAACGCGAACGAGGCGGGCTCGCCTCTGCGCAGCGCCGGCGCGAGCAGGCCCGCCGGAGCATTGAACGCAACGACCCGGCTTGCGCCGTCGAGCGCCACCACGGGATCGGGCAGGCCGGCGATCACGGCCTCGATCAGCACCGCGTCGATGCCGGCCGCGGCGTCACCGGGAAAGGGCAGTGGAGCGTCATGCGACCGGCCGAGCGCGCGCGCCAGCCACTCGATCAGGAGACGTCGCATGTCTCGTCCGCCGTTCGCCGCGGAGCACCATCGGCGGACGGCCGGACGATCGGAACCGGAGGCGTGTGAAGGGCGTGCAGGCTGGGCACGAGCTCACGGATTCCGAGGATCAGCAGCGAGAGCGCGAACGGAATGATGTAATAGACCAGCCGGAACAGCAGCAGCCCGGCCAGCAGGTCTTCCTTGTCGAACTGCCACAGCGCGATCATCATCGCGGCGTCGAACACGCCGAGACCGCCGGGCGCATAGCTGGCGAAGCCGAGCAGCGTCGCCGAGACGAAGATGACGCCGAGCGTGACGAAGCCGATATGCGGCTCGTAGGGGATCAGCACATACATGGCGGCGGCGCAGCAGGCGAGATCGACGATGCCGATCGCGATCTGCAGCAGCGTCAGCGGCCCGTTCGGAAGCATGACCTTCCAGTTGCTCTGCCCGAGTTCGCGGGGCCGGCGCCATACCCACGCGACATAGGCCGCGACCACGCACAGCATCGAGGATCGCGACGATGCGGTTGAGCCAGGGCGGCAACTGATCGACCGCGCTTGCCGCCTGCGGCGCATAGGCGATGCCGAGGCCGAGCATGGTGGCGTTGCCGAGCCAGAAGGTCAGGCCGGCGACGAAACAGATTTTCGCGACATCGACGGCATCCAATCCCCAGGCCGAGTAGATGCGGTAGCGCACCGCGCCGCCGGTCAGCAGCGAGGCGCCGAGATTGTGGCCGACCGAATAGCTGGTGAAGCCCGCGAGCGCGGCGACGCGATAAGGCACGTCGCCCCGCCCGATCGTGCGAAGCGCGAACAGGTCGTAGAAGGTCAAGCGTGAAATAGCCGGCCGCGACGAACAGCCCGGCGAGCGCGAAATCCTTCAAATCCACCGCCCTGATGGCGTCGAGGACCTCGCCGAGGGCAATCGTGTGAAGGATCCGATAGAGCACCACCACCGCGACGGCGAGGATGACGAGGCTCAGGGCGAAGCCGATCCGGTTCCAGCCAATCCGCTTGCCGATGAACCGCGCCGTCGCGCGGAGCACATTCATCATTCCTCACCCCTGGTCGGCGCGCCGGACGCGGGACGCCCCCGTTCTGCGACAGGCGCCAGCGGGAGACCCAGTAGCAGAACTCAGGCCCCCGTGCGAGGCGAACGGGCACCGAGCGGATGCGCGGCGCGCCGTCGCGGCGGTTTGCGACTTATTTGGTGGCCGCCTGCTCGCGGGCGCGTCGCAGCCAGGCCAGCGTCCGGTCCCAGGCGAGCGCAGCGCTCGGCTGATGATAGCTGGCGCGCTCGTCGCAGTTGAAGCCGTGATCGGCCGGATAGACGTGGATGTCGCAATCCGGACGCTTGGTGCGGATCGCCGTGACGTCGGTCATCGGGATATGCGCGTCCTTTTCGCCGAAATGCATCTGCGTCTGGCACTTCGGCTTCTCGTCGGCGAAGCGCACGATGCCGCCGCCATAGAAGCAGACCGCGGACGCCAGCCCCTCGAGGCGCGTCGACGCCAGAAAGGCCACCGTGCCGCCCAGGCAGAAGCCGATCACCGAGACCGGAGCGGCGGATTTCAGCGCCTCCACCGCCGCCTTGGTGTCGCGCAGGAAGGCTTCGAAATCCGGATTGGCGACGAACTTGCGGGCGGCCGCGACCTCGTCGCCCGAATAGCCGGACTGGAAGTCGCGTTGCTGGCGGTCGAAGATCGCAGGCGCCAGGGCGGTAAAGCCCGCCGCGGCGAGGCGGTCGCACACCGCGCGGATGTGGTGGTTGACGCCGAAAATCTCCTGGATGACCACGACGCCGCCCTGGGAAGCGCCGGCCGGATCGGCGCGATAGGCGCCCAGGCGATGGCCATCGGAAGCGGTAAGCGAAAGCGTAGTACCCAAGGCGAGCCTCCCCTGCGTGATCTCGGGAATGATCCGGCCGCGAACCGCGCCGGCCCGCAGCCCTTAGCACGGAACGCGCGCAGGCTGCATCTCGCGCCACCTGTCGCGCGCGCGAAACATTGGCTAGGATAGCCGGCAACCGCCGAACGAACGGCGAGCAGGAGGACATGCCATGACGGAGATGGATCGGCCGGTCGGACGGCGCACGGTCATTGCGGGGGCGGGCCTCGGCGTCGGAGCCGGGCTGGTAGCGGGCCTGCCGCCCTTTACGACGAAGGCCGCGCAGGCTGCCGAGACGGCCGACGACAAGGCGGAAGTCTGGAGCCAGGAATACTGGACCAAGAAGGGCGACGTTCCGCTCTACATGTTCCGCAAGCGCGTCGGCGCGCCGAAGGCCGGCGAGACGCCGAAGCCGGTGCTGTTCCTGGTGCACGGCTCCTCGGTGACGTTCCGGGTGTTCGATCTTCATGTCCCCGGCAAAGGCGAATATTCGCTGATGGATGTGTTCGCCCGCTACGGCTTCGACGTCTGGACCATGGACCACGAGAATTACGGCAAGTCCGGCCGCACAAAGGGCAACGCCGACATCGCCAGCGGCGTCGAGGATCTCAAGGCCGCGGTCGAGGTCGTGGCGAAGGAGACCGGGCTGCAGAAGTACCATTTCTGCGGCGAATCTTCGGGCGCGTTGCGCGCCGGGGCCTTCGCGATGGAACGGCCGGAGCGCGTCGACCGCCTTGTGCTGCTCGCCCATACCTACAAAGGCACCGACTCGCCGACGCTGAAGAAGCGCGCCGAGCAGGTCGAGTATTACCGCACCCACAACATGCGCAAGCGCGACCGCGCGATGATCGAGTCGATCGCCACGCGCGACAAGCCCGGTACCAGCGACGCGGCGGTGGTCAAGGTGCTGGCCGACGTTGAGATGGAGTTCGGCGACCAGATTCCGACCGGGACCTATCTCGACATGACGGCGAACCTGCCGGTGGTGCATCCCGACAAGGTGAAGGCGCCGACCATGCTCGCGCGCGGCGAGTATGACGGCATCGCCACGGTGGACGACCTGCTCGATTTCTATCGCCAGCTTCCCAACGGGGACCGCCAGTTCGTCATCCTGCCGGCGACCGCCCATTCGATCGTCCTCGCCGTCAATCGCCAGCTGCTCTGGCACGCCATGCGGGCGTTCCTGACGCCGCCGCCAACCGTCAACGTGTGACGGGCCGCCCATCCGTCGTTCACGGGATGTTGAATTCGCCGCCGTTATTCGCAAAACAAAAGGTCGCATGCCGGGTGCAATTCCGGGCATTTGCCCCTATACTAAGCAGTGCAACCCACAACGGGAGAACGACCATGGCTTGGACCACCCCGACGCTCGTCGAAATCTGCATCGGCCTTGAGATCAACGGCTATCTGCCGGCCGAGTTCTGAGGCGACACCTTCGCCTCGCCATAGCGCAGCCGGGACGACTACCCCGGATGCACGGTGCGCATCGCGCACCGACGGCGTTACCGGCCGCGACGATGCTGGACCCTTGTCCGGCCATCGGAGCGGCCGAAATATTTTAAGCCGTCCGCTCCGTTGACAAGGCCCTGCGTGGCGGGATTTCCGCCTAGCGTAGCGGGATTTCTGCCCAGCGTGGAATGACGCGATGGCGAATGCGCTTCACAGCCCTCTTGGCCTGCTCGCGGAGCTGACGCATCGCTGTCCGCTCGGCTGCCCCTATTGCTCAAACCCGATCGAGCTGGAGCGCCGCAGCGACGAGCTCGACACCGCGACCTGGGCGCGCGTGTTCCGGGAGGCGGTGGGTCTCGGCGTGCTGCAGGTCCACCTCTCCGGTGGCGAGCCGGCGGCGCGGCGCGATCTCGTCGAGATCATGGCGGCGGCGCGCACCGCAGGCCTCTATTCCAACCTCATCACCTCCGGCGTCGGCCTGACGCCCAAGACCTTCGACGCGCTGGTCGATGCCGGGCTTGACCACGTCCAGATCTCGATCCAGGACGCAGAGCCGGAAACCGCCGACCATATCGCCGGCTACAAGGGCGCGTTCGTCCGCAAGCGCGCGCTGGCCGCCGACGTGATCCGCCACGGCTTGCCGCTGACCGTGAACGCGGTGATGCACCGCGCCAACATCGACCGCATCGGCGCGATGGTGGACCTGGCCCTGGAACTCGGCGCGACGCGGGTCGAGATCGCGCATGTTCAGTATTACGGCTGGGCCTTGAAGAACCGCGGCGCCCTGATGCCGACCCCGGAGCAGGTCGCGCGCGCGACGGGCGTGGTCGAAGACCTGCGCAAGCGCCATCATGGACGCATCGTCATCGACGCGGTGGTGCCGGACTATTACGCCCGCTATCCCAAGCCCTGCGTCGGCGGCTGGGGACGCCGTTCGCTCAACGTCACGCCGTCGGGCTTCGTGTTGCCCTGCCATGCGGCGCAGTCGATTCCCGGCCTCGAATTCTGGTCGGTGCGCGAGCATTCTCTCGCCGATATCTGGGCTTCGTCGCCGTCTTTCAACGCGTTCCGCGGCGATGACTGGATGCAGGCGCCGTGCCGCACCTGCCCGCGCAAGCATGAGGATTTCGGCGGCTGCCGCTGCCAGGCCTTCGCGCTCACCGGCGACGCGCGCGCGACCGATCCGGTGTGCCACCTCTCGCCGCAGCATGCGCTGGTCGGCCAGCTCGCCGCCATGCAGCTCGACGAGCCTTACGCCTATCGGCGCTGACATCTGCGTGAGCGCGGCTTGCGCTCTTTCTCCCGCTATGATGGTTTCGACGCAACCCGCGTGGCATATCGCGCGAACGGGAGGACATCATGATCCGCGTCAGCGTGCTTTATCCGAACACCGACGGCAGCAAGTTCGACATGGATTATTATCTGAAGAGCCACACGCCGATGGTGAAGGAGAAGCTGGGAACGGCGCTGACGAGCGTCGCGATCGAGGAGGGCATCGCTGGGGGCGCGCCCGGCAGCAAGGCGACCTATCGCGTGCTGTGCCATCTCGGCTTCGAGTCGGTCGAGACCTTCAACACCGCTTTTGCGCCGCACGCCAAGGCGATCATGGGCGACATCCCCAACTACACCGACGTGCAGCCGGTCATCCAGATCGGCGAGGTGCGGGTGTAGGACGTCCACCCGGGCGCGGGTCGGCGGTGCGGCGATTCAAGCGTCCGGACCAAACCGCGGACATCGTGGTCTACGGTCCAGGATTTTTACGATCCGACGGCCATGTAAACGAGCTTTTCAATATTCGCTTCAAGACGTGCTATTTGCTGCCCGCGTAACGCACCCGCACCTTCTCCATCAGCCAGTCCCATGCCTCCTGCTCGGCGGCTCCGGCGGTCTTGGCTGATCGCGATTTCCAGATAGGCGATCTCGCTCTCGACCTTGTCGCGCGGCAGCATGTGCAGGCGGCTCAGCAGGATCGCGGCCTCGATCACCGCCGCCTGGGCGCGGTTGAAGCCCGCGAACGGCGCGTGCGAGACCGCGATGCACCACCCGGCAATGAAAGCGCGGCCGCTGCTCGTCCTCGGTGACGCGGTCCACCGCAAGCTCGGCATGAGCGAGCGCGCCAGCGAGCCGCGGCACCGGCACGTGATCGGACGCCGTCGATCGGCCAAGCCGTGCGTCCCGTCAGGCAGCCGGCGAAGACCCGCACGTCGTCGGTGTAGTTCGCGACCGCGAACGGCACCGCGCGCAGATTCTCCAGCGTCGTCGAGGGCCGAAACGGCGCGATGATCCAGTCCTCGCCGTCGGCGATGATGCCGAGCGGCGCGATGTGCACGCCGCCCGCCGCGTTGATCGTCGTGACGATGGTCTCGCGGATCATCGGCATCATTCGGTCTCGTCAGCATTTGCAGTCGCGGTATTGGCGCGGAGCGTATGGCCGGCCTCGCGCAGCCGCGTGCGTATCCTCCGGCGCGCGATCGGCGGCCACCCCCAATCGAGCGGCTCGTCCTGGGCGTAGCGCTTGCCGAGCCGCCAGGCGAGTCTCCGCCTTCATCAGCTCGGTGCCGAGATAGAAGGCGTGCGGCGCCGTCGCTCGCCGACGCCGAGCTTCGGAAACAACGAGAGCGCATCCTGCGCGACGTGATGGCCGTCGCGGTTGTAGACATGGATGCCGTCCTCGGCCGTCTCGATGCGGAAATTCGCAGTCGCGCACCTGCGCCGCCACCTCGGCGATCTCGCGCGGCGTGTTGGGAAACGGCTTCTTGTCGTGCAGCTGCCAGCAACGCGCCGCCGTAATCCTTCGGCAGGCTTGCGTCCTCGCGCGCCGCGAACATGATGCGCCGTGCCGCATCGTGCTCCTGGATGGTGCGCCGGGTATGCGGGCTGACCTGCACCACCAGCACGTTGCGGATGGCAAGCTCCGAGCAAACGCCAAGCAGCAGCGTCGTGATGCCGACGGAATCGGCATCGGTCAGTTCCGTGAGGTTGCCAGTGCCCATGAGGATCTCGGCATCCGGCAACAGCCGCCGCAGTTCCGCATAGCGCACGAGCGACTCCGTGAAGCCGAAATGGATCGGGTCGATCACCGGATCGAGCATCGCCGCGATGCCGCGCTTCTCGGCGGCCTCGGCAGCCCGCAGCAGCGAGGCCTTGTCGCCGTGCTGCGCCGGGACCAGCACCGGCATCGCGCCGGTGTCGGCGGCGATGTCGAGAGTGTGCTCGGTGAGACTGAGCAGGAATTCCGCGCCCGCCCGGCCGCCGCGCAGAGCTCGTCGGAATTGGCGGAATCGACGCTGACGCGGAGGCCATCGGCCTTCAGGGCGCGCACGGTGTCTTCCAGGTGAGGAAACGGCGTATCCGGCAGGCAGCCGAGATCGATCACGTCGGCTCCCGCGGCCCGCATCGCGGCGGCGCGTTCGACGATCGCATCGACACTGAGCGCCGAGGCGTCGACGATCTCGGCAAAGATGCGGATGTCGTAGCGCGACAGGTCGAGGCCGCGCCCGCCCTTGCCGAAATAGGCCGGCAGGTCCTTGAGCTCATCCGGCCCGCGCTCGAACGGCACGCCGAACTCCGCCGAAAGACGTACGAGGTCGGCGCGGCAGCGACCCGGGCACGATCACGCGGCTGGCCTCGACCGGCCGCGGCAGCCGCCGCGCGATGATGGCTTCGGTCATCAGCGCCGCGACCTTCACGCCGATATCGACGACCGACGACGTGAAGCCGGCATCGCCCAGGCGCGCCAGCACCTTTTCCAGGCGCGGGCGCGCGAGGTGGCCGGTGAGAAAAAGGATGTGCTCAGGCATCGCACGATTCTATTGCACGACCGGAATCCGAACCGAAGAAATTGCAGCGACCGTCTCCGCTCGCCTGCAGAAGCGGGAGCCACCTCCGCCGCCCTGGATTCCCGTTTGCGCGGGAATGGGCGGAATGCGCATCAACTCCGACGATTCAACCCGACGAGCTGATACGAACGCCGATATTTGCAACGCCATCAAGAGCGGGCCCAAGCATTGCCAGGTCCAGCGGGCCGAGGACGAAGGCCGCCACGCGGCTTCGTTCCAGAAATCCGGGAAATGCCGCGTCCACCACACCGCGCGACACCAATGCATCCAGGCCGGCGGGTTCAGTACCGAGCGCGACCTGCTTCACCAGCAGCAGCCGGTCGGCGCCGAGCTTGCCGGCAAGCCAGACCGCAAGGCTGTCGGAGGTCACGTCCCACGACGCCGGAATCTCGCGTGCACACAACACCATGCGGGCCGGCGCCCACACCGGGATGGCACCTTCCGCCATCGTGCGGCGTAGGGCGGTCGGCGAAGATGCAAGCCGGAACCGCTGGTGATGGCTGACGATCGCGCAACCGAACTGCTCCATGGCCAGCAGCGCCATGCGATGCGCGGCACGGTCGTCGAACCCGATCTTCGGCTGCGCGGCGCGCACCGCGTCGGCGAACGGGCCGCCGCCCGGAACGACGACGATACGGCCGGCGTAGCGCGCCAGCGCAGCGAGCCATTGCGGCAACGAGGGATCGCCGGCGAAACTGCCGCCCAGCTTGACGACCGTGACGCCGTCGGCGCCGGCCATTCAGTCCGCGATCTTCGGGTCGCCCTCGCGCGCGGCGACGGGAAACAGGTGATGCACCCGCGCGACCTCGGCCGGCCGCTCGCGGGTGATCTCGACGCCGACCGCGCCGGGCCCGACATCGAGCTTCTCGACCCGCACCATGACGCTCACGACGCGCGGATGCGCCAGCACCAGCGCGGCCACGCGCTCGGCGAGCGACTCCGACCAGCGCGATATGCTCGTGCGCCACGATCATGCGGATGCCGTCGGTGACGATGTCATAGGAGAACACGTCGCGCATATCCTCGACCGCGTGGCCGGCCCGCAGCACGTCGACCTCGACGTTGAAGCGCACGGTCTGCGGCTTGTCGCGCTCGCGCGCATAGGCGCCGATGCGGACCGGCAGGACGAAATCGCGCACGAAGATGCGGTCGGTCGCCGTCTCCTCCTTGCCGATCGACCGGAATAGCCGCGCGCGGCGAGCAGCCGGTAATCGACCTTGGCGGCCTGCGGATCGCCGAGAATGGCGCTGCGCGGATCGAGCGGAATGAGCCCGCGGATCAGCGCCACCGCCTCGGCGTCGAGCGGTCCGCCCCGTCCCTCCCGGCACAGGGCGCGGCGGAAGCCGAGCACATCGGGCGCGAGCAGCAGCAGCCGCGGAATGTCGGGCGCCTCGAGCGAGCCGGCAAGGCCGGTCATGCAGATTATGCGTCCGGCACGCATCGACGAACGCGCGCAAGCCGTCGAGGCCGATATGGTCGAGCAGGCCGCCCGCGCCCTTGCGCGCCGTGTCGAGCATGGCGCCGGCGAAGCCGGCTTGCGCCATCGCCGGCAGCAGGCTGTTGTCGGCGCCGTCATCGGCGAACATCACGCCGACGAGCTTGGTTCTTCGCGCGAGCGGCGCCAGCGCGCGAATGCAGTCTGCGCGCTTCGCGTCGGGAAACAATCCGACCTTGACGTAATCGACGCCGGCCTCCGCCAGGGCCGCGGCCGCCGCGCAGATCGTGTCCGGCTCCATCGGCAGGTCGCCGGTCACCGCGCTGACCGGCCGGCGGCCGGCGACGCGGCGCGACGGTCGCGCGCACCACCTCCGGCGCGACTGCGCCGAACGCGCCCGCGAGCGGAATCCTTCAGATCGATGATGTCGGCGCCGTGCGCGACCGCGATCTCGGCCTCCTCCGGGCCGGTGACGCTCGCCAGGAACAGCGTCATCGGCCGCGCCCCGTAATTGGGCGCGAGCAGCCGGTTGCGCAGCAGCCAATCGAGCGCGCGCGCCCATAACTCGTCGGTGTTGCCGCGCATGTCGGCGCTCATCGCGCTGACCATGGCGCCGGTCTTCGCATCGCGCACGATAGATGTTCATGTTGAGGATGAGGTTCGACACCTTCTGCACCGTGCCGGTGACCGAGAGCTCGGCGCCGAGCTCCCGCGCGAACTTCACGTCGCAGCCGCCGCAGGCCTGCAGATTGCTGCCATGCGCGTCCTTGGCACGGGGGCGATATCGACGATGTCGAACTTTCCGGAATCCGCCATGCGCTTGCGCAGCACTTCGCCGGCGCGCACGAGCCGGTCATGCTCATCGGTCCGCGCGCCCTGCATCTCGCCTTCCAGGCTGGTGTCGATCAGTTCGAAGTCGAACACGGCGGCCGGGCGGCTCGGCGCGCGCGGGCGTCCCCAGCGCAAGCATCAGCGCGGCAGCCATTGAGAGCTTGAAGGGCCGCATGGGTGTTTCCGTCCCGCGCCTTTTGCCGTTCGGCGGCAAATTGCCTGTTGCAACGTAAGGCAGATCGGCCATGTTTCAAGCAGGAACTGCCCGTAAGATCGATCCTTAAAAGGGCGGCAGGAAGGGAGGATAGGTTTGATCCGGCTCGTCTGCGGCCTCGTCGCGCTGATCGTCCTCGTGTCATCCGCATTCGCGGCCGACACGATCGAGATCAAGGTCGGCTATCTGCGGCGCGCCGGGCATCAGGCCGACGCTGTCGCTCATCGACCTGCCGACGGAGAATGACGGCATCGCGGGCGCGCGGCTCGCGATCGAGGACAACAACACCACCGGCCGCTTCCTCAATCAGCGCTTCTCGCTCGACGAGGTCCGGCTCAAGGAGGGCGACGATCGCGCGCGGCCGCGACCTCGCTGGCGGACCGGGGGGCCGCCTTCATCATCGCCGACCTGCCGGCGGATGCCCTGCTCAAGGCCGCGGACGCCGCGCGCGGCAAGCGGGCGTGCTCATCTTCAACGCCGGCGCGACCGACGACCGCCTGCGCGAGGAGGACTGCCGCGCCAACGTGATCCACACCGCGCCGACGCGCTCGATGCTGGCGGACGGGCTCGCGCAGTATCTGGTCTGGAAGAAATGGCGGCGCTGGCTGCTGGTCGCCGGCTCGCATCCGGAACGACAAGCTCTTCGCCGACGCGCTGCGGCGCGCCGCGACGCGCTTCGGCGCCAAGATCGTGCAGGAGCGCGTGTTCGAGGACACCGGCGGCGCGCGCCGCACCGACAGCGGCGTCGTCCAGATCCAGCGGCAGATGCCGGTGTTCACGCAGTCGGCGCCGGACTACGACGTGCTGGTGGCGGCGGACGAGAGCGAGGTGTTCGCCGGCTATCTGCCCTACCGCACCTGGGATGCGCGGCCGGTCGCCGGCTCGGCCGGCCTGGTGCCCAAGAGCTGGGACGCGGCGCACGATCAATGGGGCGCGATCCAGATGCAGAACCGCTTCGTCAAGCTCACCAGCGCCGCATGACGCGCGCTCGACATGCAGGCCTGGACGGCCGCGCGCATGATCGGCGAGGCCGCCTCGCGCACGAAATCGGGCGATCCGAAAGCCGATGCTGCCGATTTCCTCAAGAGTCCGGATTTCTCGCTCGCGGCCTTCAAGGGCCAGAGGCTGACGCTGCGCGACTGGAACCTGCAGCTGCGCCAGCCGATCCTGCTGGCCGACGGCCGCATGATCGTCTCGGTCTCGCCGCAGGAGGGCTTCCTGCATCAGGTCTCGGAGCTCGATACGCTGGGCGTACGACCGGCCCGAGACCAAGTGCAAGCTGAAATGAGATGCTGACGTGTGCGACTTGTTCATCGGCAGGGTTACCACGAGGCGCGCAATCTCCGACTTCCGGCGTGCAGCCCGCCGCGCTCCAGCCTCATCGGGCTCGGCGCAGGCCTGCATGCTCTTCGTTTCCTCGCGACAGCCCCGGCCAGCGCCTATCATCGCCTATGTGTCGAACGAGAAGAGCAACACCGTCTCGGTGATCGACACCGGACAGATGGAGGTGATCCAGACCATCAAGGTCGGCCAGCGGCCGCGCGGCATCGAGTTCACCAAGGACGGCAAGTTCGTGCTGGTGGCGGTCGGCGACGACGACACCATCCAGATGATCGACACCAAGACCAACGAGATCGTCGGACACGCTGCCGTCCGGTCCCGATCCGGAGCTGTTCGTGCAGGATCCCGACGGCAAGATTCTCTACGTCGCCAACGAGAACGACAACACCGTCACGATCATCGACATCGACGAAGCGTGCGCGGCTCGGCGACGTGCAGGTCGGCGTCGAGCCGGAGGGCATGGGCGATCAGCCCGGACGGCAAGATCCTCGTCAACACCTCCGAAACCACCAACATGGCGCATTTCATCGACACCGCGACGCGCCAGATCGTCGCCAACGTGCTGGTCGACGCGCGCCCGCGCTTCGCCGAGTTCAAGCAGCGACGGCTCGGAGCTGTGGGTGTCGTCCGAGATCGGCGGCACCGTCAGCGTGATCGATCCGGTCAAGCACGCGGTGACCAAGAAGATCACCTTCGACATCCCCGGCCTGCGCGCGCGAGGCGATCCAGCCGGTCGGCATCAGCATCACCAACGACGGCAAGACCGCCTTCGTCGCGCTCGGCCCCGCCAACCGCATCGCGGTGGTCGACGCGACGACGCATCAGGTGACGAAATATCTGCTGGTCGGCCAGCGCGTCTGGCACATGGCGTTCACGCCCGACGAGAAATATCTGCTCGACCACCAACGGCGTGTCCAACGACGTCTCGGTCATCGACGTCGCCGCGCTCAAGGTGATCAAGACCATCCAGGTCGGCGAACTGCCCTGGGGCGTGACGATGTCGCCGCAGTGATGGTCGCTATGGACAGATGGGTGCCGGCAGCGAACGCATCAGCTCCGCATTGCGCGGCGATCAACCGCGCAGGCGCCAATGCGAGGTCCCGCTCTCGGTCGAGGACGTCAGCCATTCCTATGGCGCGCGCCAGGCGCTCGACGATGTCAGCTTCGCGGTCGCGCCGGCGACGTTCGTCGCGCTGCTCGGGCCTCAACGGCGCCGGCAAGAGCACGCTGTTCTCGCTGGTCACCCGGCTGTTCGCGTCCAGGCGCGGCCGATCCGCATCTTCGGCCACGACATCGCGCGCGAGCCGGGCGAGGCGCTGCGCCATGCTCGGCGTCGTGTTCCAGCCGCGCACGCTCGATCTCGACCTCTCGGTGATGCAGAACCTGACCTACCACGCGGCGCTGCACGGCATCGGCGAGCGCGAGGCGCGCACGCGCGCCGACGAGGTGCTGGCGCGCATCGGGCTTGCCGACCGCGCCCGCGACAAGGTGCGCGACCTCTCCGGCGGGCAGATGCGGCGCGTCGAGATCGCCCGCGCGCTGCTGCACCGGCCGCGCCTGCTGCTGCTCGACGAGCCGACCGTCGGCCTCGACATCAAGGCGCGCGCCGACATCCTCGGCCATGTGCGGCGGCTGGTGGCGGAGGAGGGCGTCGGCGTGCTGTGGGCGACGCATCTGGTCGACGAGATTGCCGACAGACGACGACCTCGTGGTGCTGCATCAGGGCCGCGTGCTGGCCCACGGCGCGGTGGCGCGCGTCGTCGCCGATGCCGGCGCGCAGGATGTGAATTCGCGGCGCTTCACGCGCCTCACCGCGAATGCCGCCGAAACGCTGGCGCGCGCCGCGATGACCGACGCCGCGCCCGCCGCGCGCACCGGGCTTCTCGCTGCGCGCAATACGCGATCTGCCTGAAGGGCATCGTCTGGCGCGAAGCCCTGCGCTTCCTGCATCAGCGCGAGCGCTTCGTCTCGGCGCTGGTGCGGCCGCTGGTCTGGCTGTTCATCTTCGCGGCGGGCTTCCGCCAGGTGCTCGGCGATCTCCATCATCCCGCCCTACGAGACCTACATCCTCTACGAGGTCTACATCACGCCCGGCCTGATGGCGATGATCCAGCTCTTCAACGGCATGCAGTCGTCGCTCTCGATGGTCTACGACCGCGAGATGGGCAACATGCGCACGCTGCTGGTGAGCCCGCTGCCGCGCTGGTTCCTGCTGTTCTCCAAGCTGCTCGCCGGCACCGCCGTGTCGCATCCTGCAGGTCTATGCGTTCCTGGCGATCGCCTGGTTCTGGGAGATCGAGCCGCCGCTGATCGGCTATCTCACCGTGCTGCCGGCGCTGATCCTGTCCGGGCTGATGCTCGGCGCGCTCGGCATGCTGATCTCGTCCGGTCATCAAGCAGCTCGAGAACTTCGCCGGCGTGATGAACTTCGTGATCTTCCCGATGTTCTTCGCCTCCTCGGCGCTCTATCCGCTGTGGCGCGTGCAGGAAGGCAGCCCGCTGCTGTACTACGTCTGCCAGTTCAACCCGTTCACCCACGCGGTCGAGCTGATCCGCTTCGCGCTCTACGGGCGCGTCAACTGGGTGTCGCTGGCGGTGGTCGCCGGCTGCACCGTCGTCTTCATGGTCGGCGCCATCCTGGCCTATGATCCCTCGCGCGGCATCGCAGCGCGCCGCGGCCCGGCGGGAGGCGAGGCATGAGGTGGCGATATTTCCTCCGCTCATTCCCGCGACAGCGGGTATCCGGAGCATCCGCAGTGAAAGACTGGGTCCCCGCTGTCGCGGAGACGAGCAGTGTCGCACGAGGACTCTTTCTGTTTCTCGCACTTGTGCTGGATATGCTTGCCGCCGCCTCGCAGGCGCATGCGGCCGATCCGCGCTATCCGGACTGGCCGTGCGCCCAGGCCAAGGTGCCGGAAATCTCGCTTGCCGCGGTATGGGCCGGCCCTGCCCTGGACGACGTCGGCGTCAGATGGAAGGACGATGCGCGGATCAACGCGCTGGTGGCGCGGCTCGCGGCCCGGCGCGTGGCGCTGGAGGACGCCGACAGACAGATCGCGGAGTTCCTCACCGGTTCTGCCGGCGAAAAGCGGGACAAGGCCAAGCTGCTGTTCGCCGGGCTGTTCGATACGCTCAACGCGCAACGGTCCTCGATCATGACCGGGCTCGAACGCATCACCCGCAAGCAGCGCGAGGCGGCGGACAAGATCCGCGCCGACACGCTCGCGCTCCACGCCCTGCAAGATGCGAACCCGCCCGAGCCCGCCAAGATCGAGGACATGGCCAATCAGGTCACGTGGGGGACGCGCATCTTCGAGGACCGGCGCCGGGTGATCCGCTTTGTCTGCGAGGTGCCGGTCGCGATCGACCAGCGCCTGTTCGCGCTCGGCCGCACGATCCAGCAGGGAATCGAGTAGGCTTATAGCCCAGGATGAGCGACGCGAAATCCGAGGCCGCTTTGCACATATGATCGATTTCGCTTACGCGTCATGGCCGGGACGAGCCTCGCCGTGACGGCAGGTTGTTGCAACGATATAAAAATTCCAGGGGCTGAATGCCGACCACGATGAACCGGCGATGTTTTCTGACAGCGGGAGCCGCATCCGCGCTGATCGCCTTGGCGGCGTCGCCGGCCATCGCGCAATCCGCATATCCCAATAAGCCGATCAAGATCGTGGTGCCGTTCGGCCCGGGCGGATCGAGCGACGTCATGGCGCGCATCCTGTCGGGACCGTTGCAGCAGGCGCTCGGCGCCAGCGTGATCGTCGAGAATCGCGCCGGCAGCGGCAGCAATCTTGGAACCGCGGCGGTCGCACGCTCCGAGCCCGACGGCTACACGCTGCTGCTGACGACCAGCGCCTTCGTGGTCAATCCCTCGCTCTACAAGAACGTGCCCTATGATCCGGTCGCCGACTTCGCACCGGTCGCCGACCTCGCCGTGGCGCCGAACATCCTGGTCGCCAG
This sequence comes from uncultured Alphaproteobacteria bacterium, assembly GCA_963776455.1. Taxonomy (GTDB): domain Bacteria; phylum Pseudomonadota; class Alphaproteobacteria; order Rhizobiales; family Xanthobacteraceae; genus CAVZMU01. The sequence continues at coordinate 467,362 of CAVZMU010000004.1, read as the reverse complement.
TCCGAAGGCCGGCATCCGTTCGCTCCAGGAGGCCATCGCGCGCGCCAAGGCGGAGCCCGACAAATACAATTACTCCAGCGCCGGCATCGGCACGACGCCGCATCTGTCGGTGGAATGGCTCAAGCTGCGCGCCGGCATCAACCTCACCCACATCATCTACCAGGGCGGCGGCCCGGCGACCCAGGCGGTGCTCTCCGGCACCGTCGAGCTGTTCTGCGGCTCGCTGCCCAACGCCCAGGAGCACGTCAAGACCGGCGGGATGATCCCGCTCGGCATCACCAGCGCGAAGCGGTGGCCGGACCTCCCCGACGTGCCGACGCTGATCGAGCAAGGCGTTCCGGATTTCGTCACCGAGACCGGCCATTTCCTGCTCGCGCCGGCGGGCACGCCGCCGGACATTGCCGGGCGCATCGCCAAGGAGACGCTTGCGATCCTGGCCAGGCCGGAGATGCAGGATCGCCTGCGCCTCGCCGGCTTCGCGACCATTGCCGGCGGGCCGGATGTGCTGAAAGCCCGCATCGCCAAGGACGTTCCGTTTTACCGGGATCTCATCACGCGCGCGAAGGTCTCGATCGCGCAATGACATGACGGACATTGCCTCGACTCAGTACCAGAGGAAGGAAAAGTGATGCCAAATTCAGTGAAAGACATGCTTGCCACGGCGAATGCCTCGGTGCCGAAGATCAGCCCGCAGGATGCTGCCAAGCTGATCGCAGGCGGCGGCGCCTTGGTGGTTGACGTACGCGACGGCCTCGAAGTGCAGAGCACCGGCAAGGTCCAGGGCGCAAAGCATGTCTCTCGCGGCATGCTGGAGTTCCGCGCCGATCCGGATTCGCCGTATCACGACAAGGCGTTCGACCGCGACAAGACGGTGCTGCTGTATTGCGGCTCCGGCGGACGGGCCGCGCTCGCCGGCAAGACGCTGCAGGACATGGGCTACAAGGACGTCCGCAATCTCGGCGGCTTCAAGGATTGGGCCGATAGCGGCGGCGCGGTGGAGAAGCCGTGAGCGGAGTGTGCCTGGCCTCCCGTGATTCAAATCGGACGGTTCGCTAGTCCCCTGCCCTCGGCTCGGGCTTCGATTCCGCCATCGGCAGGTCTGCCATCTCCCAGCCGTCGGTGCCGTCCGGATACCACGACACGTTGGGGTAGCCCCAGGCGAGCGCACGCCTGGCGGCATTCCACGACATCCAGCAGTCGGCGAGGCAATAGAACACGAGCAGCCTGCCATGATCCCCGCCGCTCGCGCGCTCCAGGCCGCGGCGCAGATAATCCTCCGTCACCGGCGCGAGCGCGCCATAGCCGGTGTCGGGCAGCCAGATGCTGCCGGGGATGTTCATGCGCGGCCGCTCGCGCCAGATCGTGCCGGGCGGCAGGTTCTGCGGTTTCGGCGGATGCGGCAGCACGTCGATGAAGGCGGCCTTGCCGCCGCGCCAGATCGCCTCGGCCTCGTCGGTCGAGAGCACGCGCGCACCCTTCAGGGTCGCCGGCGTGGGATCGCGGTAATTCTCGGTGCGGTAGGACTCCGGCTCCGGCGGCGACTCTGCCGCCGCGATCTGCAGATTTTGTGGAACGGCTTGGCCAACGAATTCCGCCCGTCCCCGCGACAGCGGGGACCCCTGATCCGCCGCCTCCTGAATTTGGATTCCCGCTTGCGCAGGAATGAGCGGAGCATCGATCAGCATCAATGCAAGAACCGCAACCGTCGCCAGCATCGCGAGGCCTGCGAGCCTCGGCATCACGGTTTCTTCGTGGCCGTCGCCGCGGTGATCGGCTGGTCGGTCTCGTCGAGCAGCGGCACGCCGAAGTCGATGAGCAGCGTGTTGATCGCCGGCTGGTTCTCCTGGATGAACCGGTTGAGCAGCCGTTTCCAGTTCTGGTCGGCGCCGCGCACGCCCATGCCGATGCGATAGGCGAGCTTCGGCCCCGTCGTCTCCTTGACGAGCGGCACGACGTTCAGCGGCGGGTCGGTCCGCTTGCCATAATAGCCCGCCATCGGCCCCCATAGGATGCCGGCGTCGATCTCGCCTGAACTCACGTCCTTGATCATGGCCTCGGCCGAGGAATCGATGCGGGTGTCGATCACCAGCGGATACGGCCTCGCGCCCCCCATCAGGCCGTTGACCGCCATGTTGGTCCCCGGCGGCGTGCCGGCGACGATGCCGATGCGCTTGCCCTTGAGGCGCGGGTCTTCCAGCGTCGCAACGCCGTCCAGGTCGCTGCCGCGCCTGGTGATCATGGCATAGGCCGTGCGGTAATACGGGTTGGTGCCCTGCACGAGGTCGTCGCCCTGCGGGAAGCCCATGATCACGTCGCAGCGGTGCGCGCCGAGCGTCATCCGCACGAAGCCGGTCGCCTGCGGGAAGAACGCATAGGCGAGCTTCTTGTCGAGCTTCGCCGCGAGCAGCTCGGCAAGCTTGTTCTCGAAGCCCTCGCCCTTCTCGTTGGAGAAGGGAAGATTATGCGGATCGGCGCAGACCCGCAGCACCTTGGGATCGACCAGCTCGATCGAGAGGTCGGTGCCTTCGGGCGTCTGCGCGAAGGCAACGCAGCGGCCCGACAACACGATCAATGCTGCACAAAGCAACGGTGCGGAGGCCCACCTGGACGCCGAACGGCGTGCGGGACTTCGACCCCCTCCCTGTCCCTCCCCCTTGCAGGGGTAGGGGACCGGATGAGACGCCATCCGCGAACCTGGATGACTTAAATGGATCGATGAACGAGGCGCATAGAATTCGGGCCTAGCGTCTCGCCCGGGCCGGCTACCTCCCCCTGCAAGGGGAAGGGTTGGGGAGGGGGTCGTCATGGCAATTCTCGCAGACGATGCATTCCGTCACCCCTTGCCGATGCAGGACTCTTCCTGCTGCGTGGCGGCGGGCGGCTTGTCCTCGCGCTTTGCCGGACGCACGCGGCCGACGGCCTCGTTGGCGCGCGCACGCAGGTAGACGAAGAGGTCGTCCATGTAGCAGGCGACATTCGGGTTATCGCCGAACGCCGGCATGACACTGTCCTGCGACGAGGTGACGTTCTTTCGTCCGCTCGCGACGACACCGAGGAAGTCGCCGTAGCTCAGGCGCTTGAGCGATTCCTTCAGCGCCGGCGCATAGGTCGAGCCCTCGCCGTCGGGGCCATGGCAGACATGGCATTCCGAATGATACCGCCGGTAGCCGGAATAGGTGTACCAGTCGACCGTGCCGTCGGCGCCGACCTTGTAGGTCGGGTTGCCGTCCTTGTCGTAATACTTGCCGTCCTCGTTCTTGACGGCGGCCGGATCGCCGCTGCCGTCGGCGAGCGCGACGCCCGCAAACGCCACCACGGCCAGCGCCGCAGCCACAAAGCTGGTTCGCACGAGCTGTCCTTTAGGTCTGAAGGCCGGAGCCGGAGTTTCGATGAACGAACCGGCGCGCGGAGATGATCCACGCGCCGGATTTCTCGTTCAGAGGCCAAGCCTTACTGCGGCAGGGCGAACACCGTGAGCGTGCCGCCGAGCGCCGTGTAGCTGCGCAGGCCGGCATAGCCGCCCACTGCGCCCAACCCGGCGGTCGGATCGGTCAGCCCGGCCGCGAGGCCGATGCCGGCCCAGCCGCCGACGCCGGATAGGATCGCGATGTACTGACGGCCGCCATTCTCGTAGGTCGTCACGTTGCCGATGATGCCGGACGGAGTCTTGAACTTGTAGAGCTCCTTGCCGGTCTTGGCATCGACGGCTTTGAGGTAGCCTTCCAGCGTGCCGTAGAACACCACGTTGCCGGCGGTGGCCAGCGCGCCGGACCATACGGAGAACTGCTCCTTGATGGACCAGGCGATCTTGCCGGTGCGCGCATCCCAGGCGATGAAGTTGCCCATGTGCTGGTCGCCCTGCGGCGGGTACATGGAGAGCGTCGCCCCGACATAGGGCTGGCCCGCCGTGTAGCGCACGCGAAACGGCTCGTAGTCCATGCAGACATGGTTGGTCGGCACGTAGAACAGGCCGGTATCCGGCGAGAAGGCCGCCGGCTGCTCGTCCTTGGTGCCGAGCGCGGCCGGGCAGATGCCCTTGGCGTTGACGTCCTCGCCCTGCTGGTCGGTCGAGTATTCCTTGACCACCAGCGGACGACCGTAGGTCGGCGAGTTCTTGTCCATGTCGACCTTGGTCGCCCAGTTCACCTTCGGGTCGTACTTCTCGGCGACGAGGAGGTCGCCGTTGGTGCGGTCGAGGGTATAGGCGAAGCCGTTGCGGTCGAAGTGGACGAGGATCTTCTTGGCCTGGCCGCCGACCTGCTGGTCGGCGAGGATCATCTCGTTGACGCCGTCATAGTCCCACTCGTCGTGGGGCGTCATCTGATAGACCCACTTCGTCATGCCGGTGTCGGCGTCGCGCGCCCAGATCGTCATCGACCAGCGATTGTCGCCGGGCCGCTGCTTGGGGTTCCAGGTCGAGGGATTGCCCGAGCCGTAATAGATCAGGTTGAGTTCGGGATCGTAGGAGTACCAGCCCCACGTCGTGCCGCCGCCGATCTTCCACTGATCGCCCTGCCACGTGCTGGTGCCGGAATCCTTGCCGACGGGCTTGCCGAGATGGGTGGTCTTCTCGGGGTCCATCAGCGTATCGCTGTCCGGTCCCATGGAATAGCCGCGCCACACGCGCTTGCCGTCCTTGATGTTGTAGGCCGTCACCGAGCCGCGAACGCCGAACTCGCCGCCGGAGATGCCGACAACGACCTTGTCCTTGAAGATCATCGGCGACGAGGTTCCGGTCTCGCCTTTGCCGGGATCGCCGTTCTTCACCGACCATACGACGCTGCCGGTCTTGGCGTCGAGCGCCACCAGCGTGGTGTCGGCCTGGTGCAGGTAGATCTTGCCGTCCGCATAGGAGACGCCGCGGTTGACGGTATCGCAGCACATCACCGGGATGACGTTCGGGTCCTGCTTGGGCTCGTATTTCCAGACGATCTTGTTCTCGTCCTTCAGGTTGATCGCGTAAACCATGTTGGGGAACGGCGTATGCACGTACATCATGTCGCCGATGACGAGCGGGCCGCCTTCATGGCCGCGCAGGACGCCGGTGGAGAACGTCCACGCCACCTGGAGCTTGCCGACGTTATCGGCGGTGATCTGCTTGAGCTGCGAGTAGCGCTGGTTGGCGTAATTGCCCGTCGGCATCACCCAGTCTTTTGGGTTCTGCTGCATCTTGATCAGTTCTTCGTTGGCGCTGGCGGCTCCGGCGGCAAACACCGCGACGGCGCCAATACAGGTCGTGAATAGCACCTTGTGCATCACGAGCTTCCTCCCACGTCTTATGAGGTGACTTCCGTGCGATTGGCCCGAACGTGCCGCACGCCGGCGTCGACCCTTGCAACGGGATATATTTCCGGCAGCGTGTCACAGCGACGGTGAGGTCCTACGGATCAGCGTCCGCAGCCTCGCCGCGCTTCCGAGAACATCGGCGATCCCAGTCAACCGAAGTCCACTTGAAGCCGGAAACTGACAAATCCTATGCCCGACGATTGGAGCGTGCAACAGAATAATGGTCGTGATCACATTCAGGACTCTTGTCATGTCGAACGGGAATACCTCGTCATGCTGCAGTGCAAACAAACAAGTCGCGGCGGCGAAGAACGGCCCGCCCATGGCGGCCACGTGCTGACGCAGGCGAGCCGCTTGATATGAAACAAACCGTTTTTGTCTTTGCAGCACTGATGATCCTTGCCGCGCCGGTGGCCGCGCAACCGACAACCGTTCCGCTCGCGATGAACGAGGTCGCATCCGGCGTATTCGTTCACGCCGGCGTCACGGCGCTGATGACGCGCGAGAACGAAGGCGACATCGCCAATGTCGGCTTCGTCATCGGCGATGATGCCGTCGCGGTGATCGACACCGGCGGCAGCGTGCGGGAAGGGCGGCGGCTGCTTGCGGCGATTCGCATGCGCACAAACAAACCGATTCGATTTGTCATCAATACGCACGGCCACCCCGATCACGTCTTCGGCAACCAGGCATTTGTCGCCAGCGGCACGACCTTCGTCGGCCACAGGAACCTGCCGCGGGCGCTGGCGGAGCGCGGACCGTTCTACCTGGATGCCTTCCGCCGCCTCATGGGCAGTGAGCTGATCGACGAGGTGAAGCTCGTTCCTCCCACCGAATTGGTCGACGCCGAGCGCAGGCTCGATCTCGGCGGCCGGGCGCTGGTCCTGACGGCGTGGCCGGCGGCGCACACCGACAACGACCTGACCGTTCTCGACGAGGCCACCGCGACGCTGTTCGCCGGCGACCTCGTGTTCCTCGAGCACGTGCCGGTATTGGATGGCAGCATCCGGGGATGGCTTGCGGTGCTCGATCGCCTCGCTGCGATCCCGGCGCGGCGCGTGGTACCGGGCCACGGCGCGGTCGCCGACTGGCCGCAGGCGATCGTCAGCGAGCGCCGCTATCTCGAAAGGCTGGCCGCCGACGTGAGAGGCTTTATCGTGCGTGGCGCGCCGTTGCGGGACGCGGCGGATGCCGCCGGGAACTCAGAAAAAGGCCAATGGGATTTGTTCGAGGATTACAACGCGCGCAATGCAACATCGGCGTTTTCGGAACTGGAGTGGGAATAGGCGCTTAAAGCGTGTAGACAGGATCATCGCTTAGGTTCGTTTCACGGGACCGCGACCATGTTCACAGCCCATCTCCGCGCGCTCTGCCTCACCGCCCTCATGGCCGCGATGCCGCTCGGCGCGACGCCAGCAGGCGCCGCCGAACCGACCGATCCGTGGCCGGGTCTCGTGCAGGACATCTTCAACAACCGCGCGATGGCGGACGGCATCGGCCTCATCGCCATCGAGATGCCGTACCGCGCCGAGGATGCCGCGATCGTTCCGGTGACGCTGCGCGCCACGCTGCCGCCCGGCGATGCCCGTTATGTTCAAACGATCACGCTGGTGATCGACGAGAATCCCGCCCCGATGGCGGCAAAGTTCACGCTCGGGCGCGATTCGGCGGTGTCGGCGATCTCGACGCGCGTTCGCGTCAACAACTACACCAACGTCCACGCCGTCGCCGAGCTGAGCGACGGCCAGCTCTACATGGTGAAGACCTACGTGAAGGCATCCGGCGGCTGCTCGGCGCCCGCCGCGAAGAACGCCGACGAAGCCAAGGCGAACCTCGGCCAGATGCGGTTCCGGCAGTTCGTCAAGACCGGCGAGGCGCCGTCGAGCGGCGCGCGCGAGGCCCAGGTCATGATCCGCCACCCAAACAATTCGGGGCTGCAGATGGACCAGATCACCCGGCTTTACGTGCCGGCCTTCTTCATCAACGAGCTGCGCGTCTGGCAGGACGACAAGCCGGTCCTCGCCATGGAGGGCGGCATCTCGATCTCCGAGGATCCCAATATCCGCTTCACCTACATTCCGAACGGCGCCAAGCAGTTTCGCGTCGAGGCCAAGGACACCGACGGCCACGTCTTCAAGGGCGAATGGCCGGCCGACGCCGGGATGTGACCGCTTCACCGCTAATCCGTCTCCGGCATGCCAGCGTGCATCAATAATGGTTATAGCCGATTATATCCTTTTATTCCTATTATAGGAATGTTTCACGTGAAACATCTCGATTGAGGCCGCTTAAAAGCACCGCACCTCGGCTTCCGCCTGGGCCCTGCGCAGGTCATCGACCGCACCTTTGGCCAGAGCGGTGGAGCGGAACTGCCCGCCGATCGTCCCCTGGGCCTGGACCATGCTGAGGACCGTTTCGGCCGTTACGTAACGGTCGTAGGGCAGCAGGGTCGCGATGACGTCGATCGAGCAGGAGCACTGCTCCAGGGCTTGGCGGGTCTCGCCATTCGCCTTCATGCAGCCGAAGACGTAGTCGACGCGCACGGCCGTCGGATAGTCGTTGAGGTCGTCGGCGCGTGCCACCACGCCGCCTGCGGCCAGCGCTGCGACGACCGCGACGGCGAAGCGCGTCGGTGACGTGACAATCATGCGTCCCTCCTGGTGCAGGCGCGGCCGCCCACTATACGAACAACCTCGAACCAGGAGGAGCGTTTCCGGGACATTTGTCGTTGAGCGCTGACGGCGGCGACCGGTCCGCTCGCGCGGCCGCAAGCCGGCGTGGTAGGCGTGGAACAACCACGATCACGGGAGGACATGATGCTGCGTTTTCTGGTGGCCTCGGCTGCGCTGCTGCTGCTCGTGACCTCAGCCGAAGTGTCGGCGCAGACCAAGGGCAAGGGCATCCGCTTCTGGAACCTGACATCGGCGACGGTGAACAATTTCCAGCTCTCGCCCGCCGGCAAGGACGCATGGGGCCCCAATCAATGTCTCAACGACAAGGACAGGGAGGTCGACCACGACGAGCGCCTGCGCATCACCGGCGTCGAGCCGGGGCGCTATGACGCCAGGGTCGGCTATCGGGACGGACGCGCCTGCGTGGCGCGGGACCTCGAGATCAAGGCCGACGCCGTGTTCTCGGTCGCCGACAAGGATCTGAAGGACTGCAACAAGTAGCGCGCGTTGGTCACGCCGGGCGAGCCAATCCGCGCGCCTGGGCTTTGTCTTTGGTATGCGGATATTCGCACCGCCAGCGCACCGCGTTCCATTTGGGATGCTCGCCGACCCATTGGGCGATGTAAGGCGGCGCGGCCATCACGCATTGCTGCAGCGAGCCGCTCCACGAAAACTGGAGATGCGCCTCTTCGCAGGTGCTCGGCGCCGCGATGGCGCAGATCGTCACGATGAGATCGATCAGGTTCATGGAAATCGGACCGTCAGGATATTGCAATCATAGCACAGACAGTAACGGAGGCTATCGTCGGGGGTTTCAGGGCGGCATGAATATTTCGCCTTTGCCCAGCATCGCCATGTCGCCGGCGAGACGGCGAAGCGGCTTGCGCACCAGGGCCGCGTTGCGCGGACTGTGTTGTTGAAGGAACGACGCGAGAAGCCGCATCGCCACGCAGTTGATGGACGCCGCAATCGACGAAGGTCGGCGGAAGCTCGGCACTCAGCGCCCAGCACGATGCGTGCCGCGGTGCATCAGATAGCCCGGCAGCGGTCCGGCCTTGCCGCGCACGATCAGCGGTGCCGGCGATCATCCGGCTGCCGGCATAAGCGCCGGCGTCGCCCTCGATGATGATGGTGCCGCGCCGCAGCGGTCGCCGGCGCGCTCGCCGGCGTTGCCGCGCACGATGACGACGCCGCCGCGCATGCCGGCGATCTCGCCGGCGAGCGGCCCGCCGAGACGGTCGCCGGCGTCGCCGGCGATCTCGATCGATGCCGCCCTTCATGCCGGACGCCAGCCCAGGTGCCGGCGCTGCCGCTGACGGCGAGCCGTGCCGCCGCTCATCAGCCGCCCGGCCTGTGCGCCGACGTCGCCCTCGACCGCGATCTCGCCGCCGCTCATGCCCTGCGCCGACCTGGTCGAGCCGGTCGCTGCCGCCTTCGATGCGGATCTGCGCGGCGCTCGCCCATGCGCACGCGGAACACGTCGCCGACCGTGACGCGCTCGCGCGTGGTCTGAAGCTCGATGCGCGGCGATCTCCGCCGCGCTCTTGCCGGCAAGCCGATGCGGCACCAGCGGCGAGCAGATCGAGCCGCTGCTCGGGGCGTCGCGCGCAGCGTGAGCACCAGCGGCTTCACGGCAGCAGGTCCTTGAGATGGTAATGGTGCGGGCCGAGCTTGCCGCCGTAATTGCCGGCGCCGACGCGCAGCGCGCCGCGCTTCGGCCCGAGCTTGACGATCGCCGCGAGGCCGGCCCGCATCGCGGCGGCGACCGCGTCGGCGGTCAGGCCGTCGATCACGATCTCGCAGCACCGACGCTGATGTCGGGGTCGAGCGCGGTCTTCACCGCGCCGCGCAGGGTCGGGCAATAGGCGTCGTTGGTCGAGGCGATCACGCCCTTGTATTTCGAGCCGACCTTGGAGCCCGAGCGCACGATGCCGCCCGGAAACGGCATGATGACGTCGGGCACGCCGTCGATCGCCGCGACCGCGGCTTCGGCGGCGCGCAAGCGTCGTCGGCGGTGCTTGCGCCCATGATCAGCAGGTTGCCGCCGCCGACCGCCTGCTTGGTGAGGCCGGTCGTCGCCTCGCAGACGAACTCGCCGTCCATCACCGGCATGCGCCAGTAGCGCCTGCCGCCGAAGCGCTTGGAAATCTGCCAGCCGTCGCCGAAGTAGCGCAGCGCGTTGCCGAGCCGCAGCTGCTCCTCGCCGTCGAGGCCCGCATAGCAGGCCGAGCCCGGGCTGGTGAGCACGCACTGGCCGACGCGGTTCTGCAGCTGCTTCTGCAGTTCGGCTGGTCGAGACCGCGAACAGCAGCACGCGCACGCCGGGCCGCCCGTCCGGCGTCTCGCGCGGCGGCAGCTCGCGATCGATGCCGGCCTCGCAGCCGCAGCCGATCACCGAGGTGGCGAAGCCGGTCATCGTCACCGCCGCCTGCCGCGCCCAGCGCGCGCGTGTCGGCGGTGATGACCAGCGCGGTCGCCCGCATGCCGAAGGCTTCGGCGAAGGTGTCGTCGATGCGGATGCCGTTGACGGTCAGCGCGCGCATGGCACGCAGCTCGAACGGATCGGGCCGCGCGAACGCCGTGCTCCGGCACCTTGAAGAGATCGTCGGACAGGCCGTAGCGCTCGTCGTAGTAGTCGCGTCATGCGGCGGTCGATCGCGCGCGTCGTGCTCCGGCCGCACCGTCAGCGCGCGGCCGAAGCGGTAGTGCGTCACCGCGCCGTCGCGCACCACGAGGTCGCCGTCCTTGAACACCAGCGCGGCGGCGCGGAACATCTGCTGCGCGATCGTCGCTGCGTCGTCATAGACCGCGACGTCGGCGATCGCGCCGGCGCCGAGATGGCCGCGATCCGTCAGGCCGAGCAGCCGCGCCGGCGCCGCCCGCGTCATGATGGCGATCTCGGCGAGCGTGTATTCGCGCGTGATCGACGGCAGCGTCGTCACCGCCATCGCGTCCGGCGGCAGTCGCGCGATCCACTCGCGCGCGCAGGTCGCGGCTCATCAGCAGCGCGAAGATCTCCGGATAGGTGGTGAACGGCGCGCCGTTCGGATGGTCGGTGGTGAAGAACACGCGCCACGGATCGTCGATCAGCAGGAACAGCTCGAGCCCGATCGCCCATTGCACGGCGTTGTAGAAATCGTCGGCGCGATACGTCATACGGCACGATGCCGCCGCCGTTGGCGTCGCCGTCGAAGATCACCCATTTCTGCGGCCGCGCCTGTTGCGCGCGTTGAACTGGCGCAGCACGTCGAGCGAGATCGGTGACGGTCTGGCCGAACATCACCTGGCCGACATCGATGGTGACGTCTTCGCGCGCGTTCACCGCCTCGGCGAGCCGCGCGGCGGCCGACGAGAAGCCGCGCTCGCCCTCCGTGCCGTAGCCGTAGAACTGCAGATGCGCGAGATGCAGCGGCAGCCCTTCGGCGGCCGCGATGGTCGCGAGCGCCGTCTCGACGTTGCCGGCGAGGCCGAGATTGTTGCAGTGGACATGCAGCGGATGCGGCACGCCGAGCTCGTGCACGGCGCGCTGCAGCGTCTTGACGATCTGGCGCGACGACACGCCGTAGTGCGGCACCACGTCGTCGAGCGAGAATGCGCGGACGTTGGCCTTGAACGCCGCCGAGCGCGCCCGCATTGATCGACCTTGATGCCGAGCGCGCGCGACGCCGCCGAGCGTCCAGGCGACGTAGTCGCGGATCGCCGCGGCGCTCTCCCTGCGCGCGCATCAGGCCGAGCAGGAAATCGTCATTGCCGAGCACCGCGAGGTCGCCTTGTCGATGATCGGGATGTCGGCGAGCTCGAGATGCGCCTGCAGCGCGTGATGCGGCGGCACCGCCGGCTCGACCACGGTGGTGAAGCCCATGTGCGGCGTAGAGGCAGCCGGTCTCGAAGGTCGACCAGCCGGCATTCGACAGCGGCGTGTCGGCCGGCGCGCGGCGCCGAGCGCGGTGATGCTCCGGCAGCAGCAGCCGCGCCGTGTTCACGTTGGCGCCGGCGATATGCGAATGGATGTCGATCGCGCCGGCCATGACGATCTTGCCGGTGGCGTCGTGGGTCTCGTCGGCGCGCGTCCCGCCGGCCGGCGCGTCGACGATGCGGCCGTCGCGCATCCAGACGTCGCCGATGCCGTCGCGGCCGATTGGCGGGATCGATGACGCGTCCGCCGGCGATGCGCGTCAGCATGGCGGCGCTCCGCGCGCTCGGCAGCGCCGCCGCGATGCGCGCGATCGCGTCGGCGACCGAGATCGGCGTCGCTCGGCTGCGTCGCCTGCGACCGCGACCAGCGTGCCCGGCGCGGCGCGTAGTGCTCGACGCCGTCGTGATCGAACGCCGGGCCGGCCGACCTCGATCTGCACGCGCGGCGCGTCGCGCGATCCGGCGTCGCCGGCGCGTCAGCGCGATCGTCGGCGACCGCGCGGCGCCAGGCGGGCGCCGTCGCGCCGTAGGCCGAGATCCACAGGGCGCAATCGGCCTCGCCGCTCTCGACCAGGCGCGCGCGCATCGAAGCGCCACGGATCGTGCTCGGGATAGCCGCGGCCGAAGCCGGTGCGCATCGGAAATCCGGTCATCCAGCCGCAGGCCTGCAGCACGCCGGCCGCATTGTCGCCGGCGCGAGCGGCAGGCCGGTGAAGCGCGTGTGCCGGCGTTGAGATCCTCGACGAGGCCGCACAGCATCTCGATGGTGAGCGCGTCGAGAGTCGCGGCCGACCACACCGCGACGCCGAACCGCGCCGCCTGCGAGCGCCGCCGCGAGCGCGTCGATCGCCTTCGCGGGCACGCTCGTCTTGCCGACGGGCCGGCCGGCGAGGCGCGCGCGCAAGGCGGCGAGCAGCGCCGGCAGTTCGGCCGGCATCGCGGCCGATGCGCGTCTCGTCCGCGCAGCGGCATGCGCGCGCCGGCTGCCCGGGCAGAGCCGGACGACGCGGCGCGCCGATCCCGACGCATGCGGCGCTCGCGACGGCGCATTCGCGACGCAGGCCGCCGCTGCGCAGCTCGGGCCACGCCGTCCGTCAGGCCGGGCCCGACCAGCAGCAGCAGATCGGCGCGCAGCCGCGCCTCGTTCGGCGTGGTCGATCATCATGCCCGGCCTCGCGCATGACGTCGAGGTCGCGCAGCAGCGCGTCCGGATGCATGTGATCGATCGACGCCGCCGATCCGCTCGGCCAGCGCGATCGCGGCGCGCGCGCCGGCGATGTCGGTGCCGAGGCCGGCGATCACCGGCAGCCGGCTCGCGCCGAGCAGCCGTGCGGCCTCCGCGACGGCAGCGTCGAGCGCGCACGGGCTTGCCGTCGATCCAGGCGCCCGGCCATCGGCGTTCCTCTCAGGCACCGCGAACGGCGACTCGCCGTCATGATGCGTCGTATTTGATATAGGCGAAGCGCTGAGTCCTTGTCCGGCGTGCCTTCGAGCGCGCCGCCGCGCCTTGCCGGGCTGCCAGTGCACGACGTCCTCGATCTTCTTGGCGAGCTCGAAATCCTTGTCGGTGATGCCCTTGGCGGCGTGGTTCTGCAGCCGCACCTCGACCCAGGCATAGGACGCGGTGATGTCGGGATGATGCCAGGCCGCCTCGGCGAGATGGCCGACGGTGTTGATCACCATCAGCGTGCCCTTCCAGCCATGGGTGCTTGTACTTGCGCCGGATCCAGCCGTTTTCCAGGTACCAATGCGGCAGCTCGCGCTTGAGCCGCTCCTCGATCTCCTCGCTCCGTGTAGGTGCGTTCCTTGCCCTGTTCCGTCATGCGCGAAGCCTTTTCGATTAGGACCGGACGATTGCCATCGCGGTCCGGGTGCCGCAGTCTAGTCCGGTCTTTCATTGCAGGACACCGCCCACGCATAAACCTTTCGGGAGCCGGCGATTGACCGTCATGCCTACCCATCTTCCGGTGAGCGTGACCGTCACCGTGCCGGCGCGGCTGCATCTCGGTTTTCTCGATCTCAATGGCGGCCTCGGCCGGCGTTTCGGCAGCATCGGGCTCGCGATCGGCGGCTTGAGGACGCGGATCGCGATCGAAGCGCGCGTCGCGCATGCATGTCGAAGGTCCCGAGCGCGAGCGCGCGCGAGCGCTATCTCGACTCCATGCGGAGCGCGCTCGGCATCTGCGACGGCTCGTATCGGCTCACAATCGGACGAGGCGTTCCGGCGCATGTCGGGCTCGGCTCCGGTACGCAGCTCGCGCTCGCCGTCGCCGCCGCGGCTGCGGACGCTGCACGGTCTTCCGCTCGACACGCCGCGCGATGCGGTCCGGCTCGGGCGCGGCGGCCGATCCGGCGTCGGCATCGGCCTGTTCGACGACGGCGGCTTCGTGGTCGACGGCGGGCATGGGAGCACGGATGCGGCGCCCCCGATCGTGAGCCGCATCGCCTTTCCGCCGCAATGGCGCGTGCTCGTCGTGCTCGATCCGGCGCGCCAGGGCGTGCACGGTCCCGACGAGAGCGCGGCCTTCGCGGCGCTTCCGATATTTTCCGGCAGCGACGCAGGCGCGCCTGTGCCGGCTGGTGCTCATGCAGGCCCTGCCGGCGCTCGTCGAGCCGACCTCGCAGGCCTTCGGCGCGGCGATCAAGGAGATGCAGGCGGTGCTCGGCGACTACTTTGCACCGGCGCAGGGCGGCAGCCGTTTCGCGAGCCCGGAGGTCGCCGCGTGTCTCGAACTGCTCGACCGCGCCGGCGCCCACGGCATCGGGCAAAGCTCATGGGGGCCGACCGGGTTTGCCTTCGCGGACGTCGATCGAAGAGGCGGAACGCCTCGCCACCAGAGCGCGCGACGACCCCAGGAGCCGGGGCCTGGACATCCGCGTTTGCCCGGCGCTCAATCACGGGGCGGACGTTGCGCATGCGCATGCCATCGCGTCCGTCCAAAAATAAACGATCGCAACAAACGCTGGGGAAGCGACCGTGGCCGACAAGAACATCCTGCACATGCTCACCCCGCTCAAGCACATGAGCCCGTTCGACGTGAACATGGCGCTCGATGCCGGCTACGACGCCGTGGTGCCGTACGCCAACGTGGCGCTCGACGAGGTGACCGGCCTGGTGCAGGACGCGATGTTCTCGCGCCCGCCGAAGACCGGCGTGCGCACCGGCATCTTCATCGGCGGCAAGAACGCGGTCCTGGCCCTCGACATGCTGGAGGCCGCCAGGAAGGCGCTGGTGCCGCCGTTCGAGATATCGGTGTTCGCCGATCCGGCCGGCTCGTTCACCACCGCGGCCGCGATGGTCGCCTGCGTCGAGGCGCTGCTGAAGACAAAGAAGAGCCGCGATTTGAAAGGGGTCAAGATCGCGGTCTTCGGCGCGACCGGCGTGGTCGGCTTTTCCGCCGGCGTGATCGCGGCGCTCGAAGGCGCGGACGTGACGCTCGTCGGCTATGACGGCGTCAAGCGCGTGAAGGAGAATGCCGACGAGATCAGGACGCGCTTCGACGTCGAGGTCCAGGCTGCCGACGGCAGCGACGACGAGAAGAAGGGACAGATCCTGTCCAGCGCCGAGGTCGTGCTGTCCGCCGGCCAGGCCGGCGTCCAGGTCCTGACGAAGCAGCAGATCGCCGGCGCCAGGACGTTGCTGGTCGTGGCCGACGTCAACGCCGTGCCGCCGCCCGGCATCGAGGGACTAGAGGCCAAGGCGAACGGCGAGGCGATCAGTCCAAACGGCGCGCTCGGCATCGGCGCGCTGGCGATCGGTAACATCAAGTACAAGACCGAGTTCGGCCTGTTCAGGATGATGGTCGAGGCCACGAAGGCCGTGCGCTTCGATTTCCGCGACGCCTTCGAGCTCGCACGCGAACTCGCGGATTGACATGAAGTCCGTCCTGATCGCTGCCGCCTCCGGCCGGGCGCTCGCCGCCTCGGCGCGGCGTGCCGGCTACGCACCGCTGGTGGCGGATTTCTTCGGCGACCGCGACACGCTCGAAGCCGCGCACGCGCATGCCCGGATCGGCGATGGCCTCGCGGGCGGCATGGACGCGGAGGCGGTGTCCGACGCACTCGAAACGCTCGCGGCAGGCAACGAACCGCTCGGCCTGGTGTGGGGCACCGGTTTCGAGGATCGCCCGGACGTGCTGGCGCGGCTGGCGCAACGCTGGCGGTTGTTCGGCAACACGCCGGACACCGTGGCCGTCATCAAGGATCCGATCGCCTTCGCGCGGCTGAACGCCGGCTGCGGCATTCCGCATCCCGAGACATCCCTGATGCGGCCGGAGTTGGCAAGCGGATGGCTCGCCAAGCGCCGCGGCGGTGCGGGCGGCGGCCACATCAGACCCGCCACCGAATACGGCGATGCAGAACCGACATCTATTTCCAACGGCACGTCGCCGGATCGCCGGTGTCGCTGTCGTTCCTGGCTGACGGACGACGTGCGCTGATACTCGGGTTAAGCACGCAATGGTCCTCCCCCACGGCGCGGCAGCCCTACCGCTATGGGGGCGCCGTGCGGCCGGCGCAGCTTTCGCCGGAGATCGAGGCTGCGCTTGCTCGCGCCGTGCATGCCATCGCGGCGGCCGTGCCGCTCGTCGGATTGAACAGCGCGGATTTCCTGGTCGACGGCGGCGCGTTCCATCTGCTGGAAATCAATCCGCGCCCAGGGGCGACGCTGGACATCGTCGAGCCGGCCGGCGGATCGCTGTTCGCGCTGCACGTCGCCGCGTGCGACGGGCACCTGCCCGACGCCGCGCCGGGCCATGACGGCGCGATGGCCTCCGCCATCGTCTATGCCGACCGCGACATCCGCGTCACCGGCCGCGGCTGGCCGGACTGGACGGCCGACCGGCCTCATGCCGGGACTTCGGTCGGCAAGGGCGAGCCCTATTGCACCGTGCTTGCTCGAGCGCCCACACCATCGGAGGCACGGCGCCTCGTCGCGGAGCGCGAGCGCATGATCCTGCGCGATGAGGACGCGAAGGCCGCATGAGCGACACGCCGGCCATCAGCGTGAACGCGCGCGCAGCCGTCCTCGTCGAGCAGCTCAGGACGGATGCCGCCGCGCTGAGGATCGAGGTCGCGCAGGGGCGCGACGGCGAAACCCTGATCGACGCGGGGACCCACGCACGCGGCAGCATCGCGGCGGGCTTGCGGATCGCGGAAATCTGCATGGGCGGGCTCGGCGTCGTCGCGCTCCTGCCCGACGGCGCCACGCCGCGCTGGCCATGGACCGTCGTGTCACGGTCCTCGAACCCGGTGATCGCGTGCCTGGCGAGCCAGTATGCCGGATGGAAGCTCGCGCATGGCGACGGCAAGGATACCTTCTTCGCGCTCGGCTCCGGGCCGGCGCGCGCGCTCGCCCGCAAGGAGCCGCTGTTCGACGATCTCGGCTATGCCGATATTGCCGGCGTCGCGACGCTGGTTCTCGAAGGCGCGCACCCGCCGCCGCCCGAAATCGTGCGGAAGGTCGCGGATGATTGCGGCCTCGCGCCTGAGCGGCTGACCTTCATCTATGCGCCGACCCAGAGCCTGGTCGGCAGCACGCAGATCGTGGCGCGCGCGCTGGAAGTCGCGATGCACAAGGTGCACGAGCTCAAGTTCCCGCTCGGCCGGGTCGTCGAGGGCATGGCCGCGGCGCCGCTGCCGCCGCCGCATCCGGATTTCGTCACCGCGATGGGCCGCACCAACGACGCCATCATTTATGGCGGCCGGGTCCATCTCTTCGTCACCGGGCCGGCCGGCGACGCGCGCGATCTCGCCGACCGCATGCCGAGCGATACCTCGCGCGATCACGGCCGGCCGTTCGCCGACATCTTCAAAGCGGTGAAGGGCGATTTCTACAATATCGACCCCATGCTGTTCAGCCCCGCCGAGGTCATCGTCACCGCCCTCGACAGCGGCGAGAGCTTCCACCGCGGCGCCATCAACGCGACGCTGCTCGATGCATCCTTCGGCTAATTTGCGCCCGGCGGCCCTCGCATCGCGGCCGATCATCGGTCTCGTCACCGACGGCGTGGACTGGCACGCACGTGCGCTGCGCAAGGCTTTTGCCGACATCGGCGCCGGGACCCTAACGCTCGACCTCGCGGCCTGCGCCATCGACACGCAGGAAACATCCGGCCTGCGCATTCCCGGCTTCGGCGGCAAGCTGCCGGACGCGGTGCTGGTGCGCGACATGTCGGGAGGACCGTTCGAGGCCGTGACGCTGCGGCTCGGCATCCTCCACGCGTTGCGCGAATGCGGCATTCCGGTCTGGAATGATCCCCGCGCGATCGAACGCTGCGTCGACAAGTCGATGACCAGCTTCCTGCTGGCGCGCGCCGGCATCCCGACGCCCGACACCTGGGCGATGGAATCACGCGAGGCTGCGTGCGCTGTTGTGCGACGCGAGGCAACGCATGGACCGCTCGTTCTCAAGCCGCTGTTCGGGTCGCAGGGGCGCGGCTTGCGGCTGATCCGTGGCGAGGACGACCTGCCGGCACCGGACGCCATCGCCGGCGTCTATTACCTGCAGCGCTTCGCCGGCGTGGAGCACGACGGCTTCCGCGACTTTCGCCTGCTGGTCTCCCGGGGACGGGTGCTGGCGGCGATGGTGCGCCACGCGGCGACATGGATCACCAACGTCAAGCAGGGCGGACGGCCGGTCGCGGCGATGCCTGATGCCGAGATGAAGGACCTCGCGTTGCGCGCCGCCGCGGCGGTCGGCGCGGATTTCGCCGGTGTCGACATCATCTACGGCGCCGACGGCCGGCCGATGGTGCTCGAGGTCAACTCCATGCCGGCATGGTCCGGCCTGCAGAAGGTGACTCCGGTCGACATCGCGGCGGCGGTCGCGGGCGACCTGCTCGCCGTCACCAACGGCGGCGTACGGCGCGAGGCTGCGGTGTGACGGCGCTCGCCGATCTCGTCGCGGGCGCGTTCACGGCGGCGTGCCGCGACGAGCTCCAGGCGCCCAAGCCGGGCAACGTGCACGTCTTCGCGGACGGCCATCGCATGACCGTCGCGGCGTTCGAGCGCAGCGCCGAGGCCGCAGCGGGGCCTCTTTCTGTGGCCGGCGCCCGCATCGGCGCGCGCATCCTCGGCGCCGTGCAGGCGACATTCGATGCCGTGGCGGCCAATACCAATCTCGGCATCATCTTGTTATGCGCGCCGCTCGCGAAAGCGGCCGAAGCGAGTGCGGGCGATCTCCGGGATGCCGTTGCGGCCGCGCTCGCAAACCTCGACGTGGACGACGCGGCGCTGGCCTTCAGGGCAATCGTCCTTGCCTCCCCGGCGGGGCTGGGACGCGCCGACCGGCATGATGTCCATGCACCGCCGGCGGTGAGCCTGCGCACCGCGATGGGCGAAGCCGCGGGCCGCGACCGCATCGCCAGGCAATACGTCACGGATTACGCGGACATATTCGAGATGGGGTTGCCGCTGCTTGAACGCCGCCTGCAGCGAGGCACCGAGCCGCGATGGGCGGCGCTTGCCGTCTATCTCGAATTTCTTGCGGCCTTTCCCGACACCCACATCGTGCGCAAACACAGCGAACCGCACGCGAGCGACGTGCGCAGGACCGCGTCGACGTTCCGCGAACGCATCGCGTCGGAAGAGAGCCCGACAAGCCTCCTCGCCGATCTTCTTCGATGGGATTCAACGTTGAAGGCTGACAGCATCAATCCCGGCACCAGCGCTGATCTCACAGTCGCGACGCTGTTCGCGCACCGGTTACGGAATGTCTTGCCGTCGTCGCGCAACAATGGTTGACTCCGCCGCAGCGGAGCCAATCCGCAGCTATCTGGCTAACCGATCCGGCCGTTGAAGCCGGATGCCGATAACAAGGGTAGCGGTCATTCGAACGCAGGAGGCTTAGGCCCTCGCGTATCGTATTTTTGCTGTCCCCAAGGAGGAAATAGCCATGGCTAAGATAACCGGACTTCTGCGTCGGCGAATCTCTCGTCGGCGAGGGCAACGAGGTCGCCCATATCGATCTGATCATCGGACCGCGCGGCAGCGCGGCGGAGATCCGCTTTCGCGCACGCGCTTACCAACAACAAGGACGGCTTCACGTCGCTGCTCGCCGTGATCGCGCCCAACCTGCTGTGCAAGCCGGCGACGATCCTGTTCAACAAGGTCACGATCAAGGGCGCCAAGCAGGCCGTGCAGATGTTCGGCCCGGCCCAGCATGCCGTCGCCAAGGCGGTTGCCGACAGCGTCGCCGAGGGCGTGATCCCGCAGGATGAAGCGGACGACCTGTTCATCTGCGTCGGCGTGTTCATCCATTGGGATGCAACCGACGACAAGAAGATCCAGGAATACAATTATCAAGCGACCAAGGAATCCATCAAGCGCGCCGTCAACGGCGAGCCGAAGGTGTCCGAGGTCATTGCGAAGCGCAACGAAGCCAAGCACCCCTTCGCGCCGAACTGAGAGCATGAATTCGAAGAATGCGAAAAGGAAGCCGCAAGGCTTCCTTTTTTTGCGTGAGGCTGCGACGTGCATTCTCGGCCAGATGTTACGGCCCCGAAAGCCGCCTCGCCTCTCCGATCGCGTTCATGCAATCGGCCTCTTTCCCCTGCCTGTCGAACGCGCGAGCCCGATCCAGCGCAGCGCTGGCCTCGACCTTATTGGTTGAAGCGGCAGGCGGCGGATTCTGGCCGCGGACGGCGTCACTCATCGCGGCGGTCGGCGGCTGACCGCCCGCCGGTGCGCTCTGGCTTTGCGTCGCCTGGCTCATCGCGGCGGTCGGCGGATGTTCGGTGGTGGCGCCGGTGGTGGACTGCTGCGCCGCCGGCGGCTGGCCGGCGGTCTGCCGGCGCACGTCTTCAGGCGACGTCGCCGCGCCCTGGGTCTGCTGGCTCATCGCCGCGGTCGGCGCATGTTGCCCCGCGGGAGACGTCGGGGTCGCCGCCGAACCGGCCCCCGAGGTTGGGCCCGACCCCGCGTCACTGGACGCGAGCGTCTTGCCCAGACTGTCGATTTGGGCGGAACAGGGTCCGGCCTGCGCTGAACCGACGCCCAGCGCCAGCACGGCGCAACTTCCGAGAACGAATGCCCTCGCGGTCATGGGGATTCCTCCGTTGGTGTTTCGACGCTGCTCCACGGCCCGTCACGGTCATGCGCACGTCCCGACAACAACTTCCGCGAGGGCGCGACGTTCCTCCCGGGGACGCGCCGACGAGGAGCAAAACGCGATTTCAGAATCCCCCTATGTCGGGGCCTTTCAGGCGTCCGTCATGCAGACAGGATGCGACGAGCGCACCGGCCACCCCGGCGGACTTGAGAGCGCCCAGATCCGCCGCGCCGCGCACGCCGCCGGCCGCATAAACATTGCGGTCCGGCGCGGCGGCGCGCACCGAGACGAGCTGATCCAGGTCCGGACCGGCGGCGCTGCCGACGCGGGCCAGGGTCATCACGATCACATCCTGGGGCCACATGCCGGGCTCGGACAGGATGGCCGGCGGGCCCAGGAAGATGTCTCCGCGGAAATCGAGGGACAGGACGATTCGCCTGTCGCGGCCAAATCGGCGGACGAGGGCGCCGTCGGTTTGCGTTTCGCTGCCGAGAACGAGGCAGCCGCATCCGGCGTCCAGCCAGCGCCCGGCAGCGTCGAGGTCCGCGATGCCATTGTCGACCCACAGCATCAGGTGCGGGAACTCCGCCCTCACGCATGACAGCGCGACGCGATTGTCTGCACGGCCTTGAATGGCGTCGAGGTCGGCAACATAGAGCTTGGCGAAGGGGTGGACGGAGAGAATGCCGCGCACCACGCCGACCGGATCGCACGTGGATGACAGCGGCGTCACGATCGGCCGATACTGGTCGCGCGCGCCCATGCGCGCATGCACGACGACGCCACCCTTGAGGTCGATGACCGGGATGATCTCCATGACCCGTCCTACCACACGCGCCCGCGCGTTCGTCTGACATGGCAATCGTGGTCGGCTGGGATATTGGCGGCGTCCATCTGAAAGCCGCGCGCGCCGAGGACGGCAAGATCGTCGCGGCGGTCCAGGTCGCTTCGCCGCTGCGCGGTGGGCTGGAAAGCCTGACGCGCGCCTTCGCCGTAGCCAAAGCCAGAATGGGGACGCCGGATCTTCACGCCGTCACCATGACCGGCGAGCTTGCCGATACGTTCTTCTCGCGGGAGGATGGCGTGGCGCAGCTTGCGGCGTTGGCGGCGCGAGCACTGCGCGACGCGCCGATGGAGCTTTACGCGGGGCTCGCGGGCTTCATTTCGCCGGAACGCGCAGCCGCCCACGTCACGGACATCGCGTCGGCAAACTGGCACGCCAGCGCAGCGCTCGTCGGCCGCACCTGCCGGGACGCATTGTTCGTCGACATGGGCTCGACGACCACCGATATCGTGCCGGTGCGCGCCGGGACGGTCGCGGCGCGCGGCTATACCGACGCGCAACGCCTGGCGGCCGGGGAACTGGTCTATACCGGGCTGGTGCGAAGCTACCTGATGGCGACTGCCGGCCGCGCACCCTTCGCCGGCACATGGGCGCCGTTGATCGCAGAGAACTTCGCCACCATGGCGGACGTCCACCGCATTCTCGGCGCGCTCCCCGAAGGGGCCGACCAGATGGCGACTGCGGACGGGCGCGAAAAGACGGGCGCGGCCTCGCGGGCGCGGCTCGCGCGCATCGTCGGGCGCGACGCGGCGGATGCCGACGATGCGGCATGGACGGCGCTCGCGCACTGGTTCGCCGAGGCCCAGGTCCAGGCGGTCACCGACGCCGCGATGCTGGTGCAGTCCGGCGTATCCTTTCCGGCCGACGCGCCGGTGGTCGTCGCCGGCATCGGTGCCGGCGTGGTGGAGGAGGTCGCGCGGCGCCTTCACCGCGGCACCATCCGGTTCGACGACCTGCTGGACGTGGTGCCGCAAGCCCGCGAGGCGGCGGCGCAATGCGCGCCCGCGGCGGCGCTGGCCCTGCTGGCGTCGAGTAACGCGACGATGCTCGAAGGACGGCGCGCAATCGCATAAGCTTCCCGTCCTGCCCGGCCGGGACCAAAGATCAAGGACCATGACCGCTTCGTCGCACGCGCACTTTGCCGGAAGCCTGCAGGCGGAGCCCGCGGCATCCGCACGCGAGCAGAACGCCGCGGCGGCGCCGAACAATCCGTGGCCCGCGGCCTGGTATCGGCTCTCGCTGCGCGGCCAGCTCCTGCTGGTGTTCGTGGTGATCGATATCGTCGCCGTCCTGGTCGCCGGCTCCGTCACCATCCTGCGCGCGCGGATCTCGACACGCGTCGAAATCTCCGCGTCCATGAGCCTCGCGGAAGCGCTGGTGGCCGAGACGATCCGGCTCACGCAGCAGCAGACCCCCGCCAACGCCTTCGCCGAGACGCTCCCGCTGCGCCAGCGCTTCATGCGTCACGTCAGGATTTCCGTGCGCAATGCCGCCAATCTGCCGATCTCGATCGGCCCGGCGACCGCCACGGAAACCGAACGCTCGCCGGCGCCGCGGTGGTTCACGGCGCTCATCGCGCCGCCGGTCGAGCGGCGCGAGCTGCCGATCGTCGTGAACGGGCAGCGGGTCGGCTCGATCCTGATCACCGGCGAGCCGGGCGACGAAATCGCCGAGGTCTGGGAGAATACCGTGGCGCTCGCCGCGGCCGGTACCACCTTGAACGTCGTGGTGATCGCGCTGCTCTACCTGCTGTTCGGCCGCGTGCTCGACCCGCTCTCCGGCCTCGCGCAGCGGCCTGCTCGATCTCGAACGCCGCAACTACCGCGTGCGGCTGTCGCGGCCCGGAACGCGCGAGCTCGCCGCCATCACCGACCGCTTCAATGCGCTCGCCGAGGCGCTCGACGCCGCGCGCGCCGAGAACAGCCGCCTCAACCATCGCCTGATCACCGCGCAGGACGACGAACGCCGCCGCACCGCGCTCGAACTTCACGACGAGGTCGGGCCGTGCCTGTTCGGCCTCAAGGCCAATGCGACCTCGATCGCGAAGCTCGCCGGCGAGCTCCCGGACGCGGCAAGCTCACGCGTACGCGAGCGTGCCGACGACATGCTGGCGCATCGTCGATCACCTGCAGACGATCAACCGCAGCCTGCTCAACCGGCTGCGGCCGATGGCGCTCGGCCACGTCCCGCTCGGCGATCTGCTGGCCGAGATGGTGCGCGAGCGGGCGCGGCAGTATCCCGCATATCGCATTCTCGTTCGCGCCGGGACGGCTCGCGCCGGGCTACGGCGATTCGATCGACCTCACGGTCTATCGCTGCGTGCAGGAGAGCCTGACCAACGCGATCCGACACGCGGAGGCGCGCCACGGTCACGGTATCGCTCGGCGAGACCGCCGCGGCCGGAGAAATATCCGGCATGAAGCTCGCCCTCGCGGTCCGCGACGATGGACGCGGCATCGACCCCGGCGCGCCGAAGGGCCTCGGCCTTGCCGGCATGCAGGAGCGCGTGCGGGCGCTCGGCGGCGACTTCGCACCTCGACAGCGCGCCGGGCGCCGGCACGACAATCCATGCCGCATTCCGCTGCCCGGACAGGGCGACGCGGCCGGCCCCGACGGGACGCGCGCATGACCAGCGTCCTGATCATCGACGACCATCCGATCGTGCTGCAGGGCTGCCGGCGCGTGCTCGAGGACGCCGGCGTCGAGACCGTCCTCGACGCGCGCGACATCGTCTCCGGCTATCGGCTCTATCGGCGCCACCGGCCCGACGTCGTGATCGTCGATCTGGCGATGCAGGGCAGCGGGCTCGGCGGCCTGCCGCTGATCCGCCGCATCCGCGCGCACGATCCGCGCGCGCGCATCCTGGTGTTCAGCATGCACAGCGACCCGATCATCGTGACGCGCGCGCTCGAGGCCGGCGCCACCGGCTACGTGCTCAAGGACACGTCGTCGGACGAACTGGTGAAGGCGTTCGACAAGGTGCGCGTCGGCAGCGCCCTATCTCAGCAGCGACCTTGCCATGCAGGTGGCGCTGGTGGGCACCGGGGTGCGCCGCGATCCGCTCGCCGACCTCACGCCGCGCGAACTGCAGACGCTGGCGCTGCTCGCCGAGGGCAAGCCCTATGGCCGGATCGCGGAGGAACTCGGCGTCAGCTACAAGACCGTCGTCAACACCTGCTCGCAGCTCAAGCAGAAGCTGAAGCGCGAAGAACCTGCCGGAACTGATCCGCGTCGCGGTGCAGCTCGTCCGGCCGTACGCACAGCTGACGTGTTGCCGAAGAGTCGCGTTGCCAAATGTTCCCGGTCGAATTGCACATACATGACCGGAGACAAGCGTGAAATAGCAGTCCCGACAATAAGCTCGCTCGCAGCGCTCAAAAAATCTCAAGCGCTGCGGTCGGGGAGGCGATGTCATGAGAGAGACGAGGCAAGGCAGGCATTCTGCGATTGCAACGTCCGCGCGCATATTGGCGCGCTGCGACTCTTCGGCGCGGCGATCGCGCCGGCTGCGTGCGGCGCAGCAGACGCTCCCCGAAATCCAGGTCATCGCGACGACGCCGCTGCAGGGCGCCGGGCATCGACCGCGACAAGGTCCCGTCGATGGTGCAGACGGTGACGGCCGACGACTTCGCGCGCACCTATTCGCCGAACGTCACCGACACGCTGTTCCAGCGCATCCCGGGCGTGACGCTGTCCGATCCCAACGGCAACGGCGCCCAGCAGGAGATCCGCTATCGCGGCTTCGCCGCCTCGCCGCTGCAGGGCACGCCGCAGGGCCTCGCCGTCTACATGAACGGCATCCGCATCAACGAGGCGTTCGGCGACACCGTCAACTGGGACCTGATCCCGACCAACGCCATCGACCGCGCCGACATCTGGACCAACAATCCGATCTTCGGCCTCAACGCGCTCGGCGGCGCCATCAACCTGCAGATGAAGAACGGCTTCACCTATCAGGGCTTCGAGGTCGAAGGCCAGGGCGGCTCCTTCGGCCGCATCAGCGGCTCGGTGCAGTACGGCGCGCAGCAACGGACAACTGCAGCGCTCTATGTCGCGGCGCAGGGCGTCGCACGACGACGGCTGGCGGCAGAAATCGCCGGCCGAGCTCGCCCGCATCTATGGCGATCTCGGCTGGCGCGAACGACCGCGACGAGTTCCATCTCGTCGCGCTCGGCCGCCTCGACCTCCTTCGGCGTGGCGGCGGCGACGCCGATCCAGCTGCTCGACCGCGACTGGACCTCGATCTACACCACGCCGCAGACGACCAACAACGAGATGGTCCTGCTCGCGCCTCAACGGCAAGTACGCGCTCGACCGACACCTGGTCGCTGCAGGGCAACATCTATGTGCGCGGCTTCCGCCAGCGCCATGTCGACGGCAACGACGGCGACATCGAGCGCTGCAGCAACGCCGCGATCCGTCAGTTCGCAACCAGCTCTGCCTGGAGGACGACGGCTTCCCGCGCCCGAACCCGTTCGTCGGCGCCGCGGCGCTGCGTTCCGCAACCAGTTCGCCATCCTCGACCAGAACAACAATCCGATCCCGTGCCCGCCCGGTGCCGGCAACACCTGCGCGCCGGTGCCCTACGGCACCATCGACCGCACCCAGCACCGACGTCGAACACGGTCGGCGGCTCGCTGCAGGCGCACCAACGACGCCAAGATGTTCGGCCACGACAACCACTTCGTCGTCGGCGGCAGCATCGATCACAGCGCCAGTCGATTTCGACGCGACCAGCACAGCTCGGCTTCATCTTCCCGGACCTCACGCGTCGGCATCAATCCGGCGATCCCCGGCAACGGCGCGATCATCCACACGCTCGGCAATCTCGGCTACGGCCCGGTCGAGCTCAACGCGCGCAACACCTATTACGGCCTCTACGCGACCGACACGTTCGACATCACCGCGCAGCTCTCGGCGACCGCCGGCGCGCGGCTCAACGTCGCCAAGATCACCGATCACGGACCTGCTCGGCACCAGCCCGGACCTCAACAGCAAGCCCGACCTACACGCGGCTCAATCCGGTGGCCGGCCTGACCTACAAGTTCGCGCCGTGGCTCACCGTCTATGGCGGCTATTCGGAATCGAACCGCGCGCCGACGCCGCTCGAGCTCGGCTGCTCCAACCCCACCAAGCCCTGCCTGCTCGAAAGCTTCCTGGTCTCCGACCCGCCGCTCAAGCAGGTGGTCGGCCAGACCTACGAGGCCGGGCTGCGCGGCAACGTCGCCGGTCTGCGGACGGCAAGCTCGAATGGAAGGCTCGGCGCTGTTCCGCACCGACAGCGTCGACGACATCATCAACGCTCGCGAGCATCATCCAGGGCCGCGGCTTCTTCCAGAACGTCGCCGGCGACGCGCCGCCAGGGCATCGAAGCTGGCGCGGAATACCAGTCCAGCCGCTGGCTGCTCTATGCCAGCTACAGCTTCATCGATGCGACCTACCAGTTCACCGGCGACATCGCCTCGCCCAACAATCCGTCGGCGGATGCCGACGGCAACGTCCATGTCGTGCCCGGCAACCGCATCCCCGGCATCCCGCAGCACCAGTTCAAGGCCGGCGCCGATTATCTGGTCACGCCGGAATGGAAGATCGGCGGCGACATGGTGGCGGTGGGCAGCAGTATTTCGTCGGCGACGACGCCAACCAGAACGAGAAGCTGCCGGGCTATTGGGTCGCCAACCTGCACACCTCCTATCAGGTCACCAAGAACGTGCAGGTGTTCGCGGCTGGTCGAACAACCTGTTCAACAACAAATATCGCGCTGTTCGGCACCTATTTCGAGCCGGAAGGCGTCGCGGTGCCGGACTGCCGATCGTGCTCACCGACCAGCGCACCGAAGTGCCGGGCGCAGCCGTTCGTCGATCTATGGCGGCATCCGCGTGAAGCTCTGAGCTCGGCCGGTTCCAGCCCCAAGCATGCCGTTCCGAGGCCCAGGCGCCGCTGCACAGGATCCCAGGTGCGGCGGCGCTTGGTTTTCGGAGGCTGCATCCAGCGTATCGTTGCACGGCGCCTGATTTTTGCGCAGGTATGTCCGGACCACGGCAGGCGCCCGGGACATGGCAGCCGTTCCGAAATCATGAAACTTAACGGCCGGCTTGGTGTTCTCACCACGCTGGGCATCGCCTATAAGGGCTACCAACCCTCTCGGACATTTCATGAAGCTCTTCGAATGCCAGCATTGCGGGCAGCCGCTCTATTTCGAGAATACCAAGTGCGAAAGCTGCGGACGGGAGCTTGCCTACCTGCCGTCGGTCGAGACCATCACGGCGCTGGAGCCTGACGGCGACCTCTGGCGCGCGCTCGCGGAGCCCAACGGGCGGTACCGCCACTGCGACAATCGCCGCTTCGAGGCGTGCAACTGGATCGTTCCGGCGGAGCATGACGAGCGTTTTTGCCAGGCGTGCCGCCACAACCGCACCATCCCCGATCTCACCCA
The DNA here is from genome assembly GCA_963776455.1 of uncultured Alphaproteobacteria bacterium. Taxonomy (GTDB): domain Bacteria; phylum Pseudomonadota; class Alphaproteobacteria; order Rhizobiales; family Xanthobacteraceae; genus CAVZMU01. The sequence goes on along the minus strand of CAVZMU010000004.1, from coordinate 439,160 downwards.
GGGCCAGAACCTGACGCATTGGCGCAAGATGGAAGTCGCCAAGCACCGCATGTTTTATTCACTGCTGCGGTTCGGCTTGCCGCTGGTCACGCGGGGGGAGGATCCCGAAGGGCTCGCATTCGACTTCCTGGTGGACCAGCCGAACGTCAAGGTGTTGACCGGTCACGAGCACGGCCTCGTCACCATCAATCTCGCAGAGGCCGACGATTCCGAACGCGAGCGCCGGCGCGGCCAGATGGGCGAGCCTTATCGCACCCTGCTCGGCCATTTCCGCCACGAGATCGCGCATTATTATTGGGACAGGCTGGTCAAGAATCAGCCGAGCCAGGACGCGTACCGCATAATCTTCGGCGACGAACGCCAGGATTATGACGCCGCGCTCAAGCGTCACTATAAAAACGGTCCTCCCGGCGATTGGCTCACCCATTTCATCACGCCCTATGCGACCTCCCATCCCTGGGAAGACTGGGCGGAGACCTGGGCGCATTATTTTCACTTGGTCGACACGTTGGAGACGGCGAGCGCCTTCGGCCTGCGCATCAAGCCTCGGCTGACCAGAAGCCATGACGAGCTGTTCGCCGACATCGACTTCGATCCCTACAAGGGCGACATGGATCGCCTGATCCACGACTGGCTCCCGCTCACCTTCGCGGTGAACTCGATCAACCGCAGCATGGGCCTCACCGATCTCTATCCGTTCGTCTTGGCCCCCGCGGTGATCGTTAAGCTCAGCTTCATCCACGAGCGGATCCATGAGGGCCGGCCGGACCGCCCGCCCTTGGCCGGAACGCAGACCGGCAGCGACCTGCGGGCGGTCATCGCGGGCCTCAAGCGCAAGGTTGGCGACCCGAAATAATACGGTTTCATCGGCCTAGAATTTGCATAAACTGTGCGGTTCTTAAGCAGGGGTCCGGTGCAATTCTCCGGGCGTTTTTGGGCGAGCCGCCGGAGTAAGATGCCGATCCTCACCAGCCTCCATCACGCCACCCGCTATCAATATAGCCGTCCCGTGGCGCTTGGCCCGCAGCTCGTCCGGCTGCGGCCGGCGCCGCATACCCGGACGCAGGGTGCCGAGCTATTCGCTCACGGTGACGCCGGCCGAGCATTTCGTGAACTGGCAGCAGGACCCGCACGGCAACTGGATCGCGCGCTTCGTCTTTCCCGAGAAGACGACCGAATTCTCCGTCACGGTCGACCTGCTGGCCGACATCGAGGTCATCAACCCGTTCGACTTCTTCATGGAGCCCTACGCGGAGACGCTCCCCTTCACCTATCCGCCGGAGCTTGCGACCGAGCTTGCCGCCTATCTGGAGCCCGAGCCGGCCGGCCCGCGTCTCGCGGCCTTCGTCGGCTCCCTGGCGAAGGAGCGGGGCGCCACCGTCAATTTCCTGGTCGGCCTCAACCAGCGCCTGTCGCAGGAGGTCGCCTATGTCATCCGCATGGAGACGGGCGTGCAGACGCCCGAGGAAACGCTGGAAAAAGCCAGCGGTTCGTGCCGGGATTCCGCCTGGCTGCTGGTGCAGATCCTGCGGCACCTCGGCATGCCGGCGCGCTTCGTCTCGGGCTACCTGATCCAGCTCAAGCCCGACGTGAAGGCGCTCGACGGTCCGGTCGGCACCGACCACGATTTCACCGACCTCCATGCCTGGGCGGAGGTCTACCTGCCGGGCGCCGGCTGGATCGGATTCGACGCCGACCTCCGGCCTGATGACCGGCGAAGGCCACCTGCCGCTGGCGGCGACGCCGCATTACGCCTCCGCGGCGCCGATCACCGGGCTGGTCGAGCCGGCGGAAACCTCGTTCTCGTTCGAGATGAACGTCGCGCGCGTCGCCGAGAAGCCGCGCGTCACCTATCCGTTTTCCGACGAGGCCTGGGCCGCGCTCGATGCGCTGGGCGAAAAGGTCGACGCCGACCTCGCGGCGAACGACGTGCGGCTCACCATGGGCGGCGAGCCGACCTTCGTGTCGATCGACGACTACCAGGGCGACGAATGGAACATCGCCGCCATGGGTCCGACCAAGCGCGAGCGGGCGGACGAGCTGATCCGCAAGCTTGCGGATACGCTATGCGCCCGGCGGCCTGCTGCATCACGGCCAGGGCAAATGGTATCCCGGCGAGCCGCTGCCGCGCTGGGCCTTTGGGCTGTATTGGCGCCGCGACGGCCTGCCGATCTGGAACGACGTCGCGCTGATCGCGACCGAAAAGAGCGGCCGCGAGCCCGGCCGCCGACGACGCGCGGCGGTTCGCGGCGCGGGTGGCGGACCGCCTCGGCATCGGCACGGACTTCGTCCAGCCGGCCTACGAGGACCCGGCCGACCGCATGCTGCGCGACAGCGCGATGCCGGAGAATGTCGACCCGTCCAATCCCAAGATCGACGATCCGCTGGAGCGCGCCCGCATCATGCGCGCCGTTCGAGCGCCATCTCACCGAGCCCAAGGGTTTCGTCGCTGCCGGTGAAGCGCGTCGCCCGGCGCCTCCGGCTGGGTCGAGCGAAATCTGGACGCTGCGCCGCGGTCACCTGTTCCTCGTCGGCGGGCGATTCGCCCATCGGCTTCCGGCTGCCGCTGAGCGCGCTGCCCGCGGTGCCGCCGGGGGACGGACACCCAACCGGTGCCGGCCGATCCGTTCGACGAGCGCAAGGAGCTGCCCGATCCCGCGACGATCGCGAAAATCCTCGCCGAGCGCGCCAAGGTGGCTGGAACCGGTTCTCCGTCGGCCCCGACGGTTGCAGCGGCGCCGCCCAAGCCTCGCGATCCCGGTGCGCACCGCCCTGGCGGTCGAGTCCGCGCGACGGGACGCTGTGCGTGTTCATGCCGCCGGTCGACCGTGCCGAGGATTACCTGGAGCTGATCGCCGCGATCGAGGCGACGGCCGCCGAGCTCTGCCATGCCGGTCCATATCGAAGGCTATGCGCCGCCCTACGACCCGCGCATCGACGTCATCAAGGTGACGCCCGATCCCGGCGTGATCGAGGTCAACGTCCATCCCGCCAAATCTGGCGCGAGGCCGTCGACATCACGCGCGGCGTCTACGAGGAGGCGCACGTCACCCGGCTCGGCACCGACAAGTTCATGGTCGACGGCCGCCATACCGGCACCGGCGGCGGCAACCACGTCGTGCTCGGCGGCGTCGAGCCCGGCGGACAGCCCGTTCCTGCGGCGCCCGGACCTGCTCAAGAGCCTGGTCCTGTACTGGCAGCGGCAGCCCTCGCTCTCCTACCTGTTCTCGGGCCTGTTCATCGGGCCGACCAGCCAGGCGCCGCGCATCGACGAAGCGCGCCAGGACCTGCTCTACGAGTTGGAGATCGCGCTCTCGCATGGTGCCGGCGCCTGGCGAGGGGGAGGCGCCGCGGCCGTGGCTGGTCGACCGCCTGTTCCGCAACATGCTGGTCGACGTCACCGGCAACACCCATCGCGCCGAAATCTGCATCGACAAGCTGTTCTCGCCGGACGGGCCGACCGGGCGACTGGGTCTCGTCGAGTTCCGCTCCTTCGAGATGCCGCCGGACGCCCGCATGAGCCTCGCCCAGCAACTGCTGCTGCGCGCGCTGGTCGTCGTGGTTCTGGCGCGAGCCGCTCGACGGCCCGCTGGTGCGCTGGGGCACCGCGCTGCACGACCGCTTCATGCTGGAGCATTTCGTCTGGCAGGATTTCCTCGAGGTGCTCGACGACCTCGGCCGCGAGGGCTACCGCTTCGATCCGCTGTGGTTCGAGGCGCAGCGCGAGTTCCGCTTCCCGTCCTACGGCATTGTCGACCATGGCGGCGTCAAGCTTGAGCTGCGCCACGCGCTGGAGCCGTGGTACGTGCTCGGCGAGGAAGGCGGCGCGGGCGCGACGGTGCGCTTCGTCGATTCCTCGGTCGAGCGGCTGCAGGTCAAGGTCGAGGGGCTCAACGAAGCCCGCCACCTCGTCACCTGCAACGGCCGGCGGCTGCCGCTGGTCTCGACCGGACGGCCCGGCGAGTTCGTCGCCGGCGTGCGCTTCAAGGCCTGGAAGCTGCCGTCCTCGCTGCATCCGACGATCGATGCGCAGGCGCCGCTGACCTTCGACATCGTCGATACCTGGAGCCAGCGCGTCGCTCGGCGGCTGCGTCTATCACGTCGCCCATCCGGGCGGCCGCAACTACGAGACCTTCCCCGTCAACTCCTACGAGGCGGAGGCGCGCCGGCGCGCCCGCTTCCAGGACCACGGCCACACGCCTGGGCCGATCGGCGAAATTCCCCGTGACGAACGCTCGATAGAGTATCCTACGACCCTCGACCTGCGACGCCCGACTCAGGCCTTATGAGCCCATGGTCATGAGTCTCGACGGGGTCCGTGAACACGATGCGGGGCTCGGCCGGCTCCTCGCCGGCTATCGGCCGCTTCCCGGCGTGTTCGATGAGATGATGGACCGCGACGGCGGTCTGCGCGCCCATTGGCGGCCGTTCCTGTCCAGGCTCGCGGCGCTCGGCACCGAGGAGATCAACCGACGCTGCGCCGTCGCCGACCGCCATCTGCGCGACTTCGGCGTGTTCTACCGGGTCTACGAGGACCCGGCCGGCGCCGAGCGCTGCCTGGCCGCTGAGCCACGTGCCGCTCGTCATCGAGCCCGCCGAATGGGAGCGGCTCAAGGCCGGCCTGGTGCAGCGCGCCGACCTGCTCGAAGCAGTGCTGGCCGATGTCTACGGGCCGGCGAACCTGGTGCGCCAGGGCCGGCTGCCGGCGAGCCTGATCGCCGGAAACCCGGAATACCTGCGCCCGCTCGTCGGCGTCGCGCCGCCCGGCGGCGCGCATCTGCGCTTCTGCGCCGTCGATCTCGGCGCGTTCGGCGACCGGCGAATGGTGGGTGCTCAGCGACCGCACCCAGGCGCCGTCCGGAGCCGGTTACGCGCTGGAGAACCGGCTCGCGCTCGCCGCGCGCCATGCCGGACATCTATCGCGCGCTGCGGGTCAACCGCGTCGCGCCGTTCTTCCAGGCGTTCCAGGCCGAGCTTGCCGCGCTCAACCGGCAGGATGATTTCCGCGTCTGCCTGCTGACGCCCGGGCCGATGAACGAGACCTATTTCGAGCATGCCTACCTGGCGCGCTACCTCGGCCTGCTTCTGGTCGAAGGCGAAGACCTCACGGTGCGCGAGGACGGCGTGTTCATCCGCACCGATCTCCGGACTAAAGCGCGCCGAGGTCCTGGTGCGGCGCCTGGACGCGGATTTCGCCGATCCGCTGGAGCTCAACGCGCGCTCGCGCCTCGGCGTGCTCGGGCTGGTGCAGGCGGTGCGCGACGGCAAGGTGGTGATCGCCAACTCGCTCGGCGCCGGCGTTGGTCGAGAGCCGCGCGCTGCTCGCCTTCCTGCCGGCACTGGCGCGCGCCGTGCTCGGCACCGACCTCGCGATTCCCAACGTCGCCACCTGGTGGCTCGGCCACGCCCATCATCGCGAGCGGATGCTCGGCCGCTTCGACGACATGGTGATCGCGTCGGCGTTCTCCGACAACAACACGCTCGATATCGGCGAGGGCGTGCTCGGTGCCTCGCTCGATCCGGCGCGGCGGGCGCGCATCATGCAGGGCATCGCCGACCGCGGCGTCGACTATGTGATGCAGGAGGCCGTCAGCCTCTCGACCATGCCGGTGCTGCAGGACGGATGCCTGACGCCGCGGCCGTTCATCCTGCGCGCTGTTCCTCGCCAAGGTCGGCGACGGCTGGACCGTCATGCCCGGCGGCTTCGTGCGCATCGCCGATGCCATCGACGCCCGCGCGGTCCATCTGCAGCGCGGCGCGCGCACCGCGGATGCCTGGGTCCTGTCGGAGGGGCCGGTCCCAGAGACGACGCTGCTGCCGACCGCCGAACGGATCGTCGTCAAGCGCGCGACCGGCATGCTGCCGAGCCGGGCCGCCGACAATCTGTTCTGGGTCGGCCGCTATCTCGAACGCGCCGAGGCGACGCTGCGGCTGGTGCGCGCGGTGATCAACCGCATCATCGAAGCCGATCCCGCGGACGCCGCGCTGATGGCGCAGATGACCGACCTCGTCGAAGCCTGGAGCGTCGGCGACAACGAGATACCGCAATGCCAAGCCGATATTGATCGCGCGGGCCGCGCTGACCAAGGGCGATTTCGGCGGCTCGCTGCCGCATGTCGTCGGCGACGCGCGCTATGCCGCGTCGGTGATCCGCGACCGCTTCTCGCCCGATGCCTGGCGCGCGCTCAACCGAGCTCGTCGCCGCCATCGACGCGCCGATTCCGGCCGGCCTGTCGGAGAGCGTGCTACTGGAGCGGGTCGACGCGGCGCTTGCGCATCATCTCGGCCTTCTCCGGGCTCGCGCAGGAGAACATGAGCCGGCTCGCCGGCTGGCGCTTCCTGGAGCTTGGCCGCCGCATGGAGCGCGCGCTTGCGACCTCCCGCTTCGTGCGCCAGTTTGCCGGCGCGGCGCCGCTCGACGGCGCGCTCGACGTGCTGCTCGAGCTCTGCGACAGTCAGATCACCTACCGCCAGCGCTACGTGATGGTGGCGGCGCGAGCGCCGGTGATCGATCTCGTCGTGCTCGACCCCAACAACCCGCGCTCGATCGCCTATCAGCTCGACCGCATCGAGACCCATCTCGATGCCCTGCCGAAGCGGCACTCGCCGCGGCCGCCTCACGCCGCCGCAGCATGTCGCGCTGGCGCTCGCGGCGAGCCTGCGCACCGCCGATCCCTCCGCGATCGAAGACACGCTGCTCGTCGGCATCGAGCAGAAGCTGATGGGGCTGTCCGATGCGATCGGCGGATCGTATTTCACCCACAACGAGCGCTCCGTGTCGCCATGGGATGCGCTGGCATGATCTACGACATTCGCCAGACCACGACCTATACCTACGCGCGTCCGGTCGCCTTCGCGCAGCATGTGCTGCGGCTCACGCCGATCGACCGGACGCGCCAGCGCGTCTATGCCGCCGCGCTCGACATCGATCCCGTTCCGGTCGAGCGGCGCGAGGGCCAGGACTTCTTCGGCAATCGCCAGACCTGGATCGGCCTCAATGAGCCCCATGAGACGCTGATCATCAAGGTCGCGGCTCGGCTCAGCGTCGACGATCTCCCCGCACCCTCCCCTCTCGACACCAAGCCATGGGAAATTGTGCGCGAAGAGGTGTTCACCACCAACGACATCGGCCCGACATCGCCCGCGCATTTCGCATTTCCCAGCCGCCAGGTTTCGCTCGATCCTGAAATCCGCGACTACGCGCGGGAGAGTTTTGCGCCCGGCCGTCCCGTGCTGGACGGCGCCATGGACCTGATGCGGCGCATGAAGGCCGACTTCACCTATGAGTTCGGCGTCACCACGGTTTCGACCACGCCGCCGATGTCGTTCGCGCTGCGCCGCGGCGTGTGCCAGGACTTCGCGCATATCATGATCTCCGGCCTGCGCGGGCTGGGCTTGGCCGCCGCTTACGTCAGCGGCTACCTGCGCACGGTGCAGGGTCCCGACGACGTGCGGCTTGAAGGCGCGGACGCCATGCACGCATGGGTCACGATATGGTGCGGGACGGACGCCGGCTGGTATGGCCTTGATCCCACCAACAACGTGCTCGCCGGCCACGATCACGTCGTGCTAGCCATCGGACGCGATTATTCGGACGTGGCGCCGATCGGCGGCGTGGTGTTCGGCTCCGGCGAGCAGACGATCGACGAGGCTGTTGTCGTGACCCCGGTCGGTCCGCGCTGAAGCGTGTTTGTCGTACGTTGAATCGCACTCCGCTCATACCCGCGGAAACGGGAATGCTGTCTCTCTTGAGATCGGCTTGGCCCCCGCATGCTCGGCGACAAGCGGGAGATTCCAGCGCCATGAAATTCCAGCGCCACGCCTGTGCGCGGGCCGCTACCCCGTACAATTGACACCGTTTGGGATGTGCCGCCGGATTTTGCTATGATGGTCCCAGACCCGTTGAGAGGTCACGGAGGATAGCCATGAGATCATTCGCATCCAGCGTCGCGGCCCTTGCAATTTTCGCTGCCTGTCCGGCGCTTGCACAGTCTTCATCCACTCCGGCCGGCAACCTGGAAAAGCTGTCGGGCTTCCGGCAGACCGGCACGCAGGAGAATCCGTTCATTCCGCAGACCGGCGCGAAGGCCGACGCGATCAAGAAGACCCTCGCGAAGATCAAGCTGCCGCCGGGCTTCCAGATCGGCCTCTATGCCTCGTTCCCGACGCGCGCCACATGGCGGTCGGCCCGCAGGGCGTCGTGACCTTCGTCGGCACCCGCAAGAGCAAGGTCTAGTCGGTCACCGACCGCGACAAGGATCGGCGTCGCCGACGAGGTGAAGGAGTTCGCGCCGTCGATCGAGTTCAAGCTGCCGAACGGCGTGTGCTTCTCCAAGGACGGCTTCCTGTACATCGCCGAGCAGAACCGCGTGCTGAACTTCCCGGCCGCCGAGTTCTTCTACGAGAGCCCGGACGTCGTCGCCGTTCCGATCGTGGTCAAGCAGGGCGAACTGATCCCGACGGCCGAGGAAAGCCTACAACCACACCGCGCGCGTCTGCCGCGTCGGGCCGGACGACAAGCTCTACATCACCCTCGGCCAGCCCTTCAACGTGCCGGCGCCGGAGAAGCTCGACCTCTACAAGAAGGTAGGCATCGGCGGCATCGTCCGCATGGACCGCGACGGCAAGAACCGCGAGGTCTTCGCCTGCGGCGTGCGCAACTCCGTCGGCATCGACTTCAACCCGAAGGACAAGACGCTGTGGTTCACCGACAACCAGGTCGACGGCATGGGCGACGACATCCCGCCGGGCGAGCTCAACCGCGCCGACAAGCCGGGCATGAATTTCGGCTTCCCGTGGTACGGCGGCGGCAAGATCCGCACCGACCGAGTACAAGGACGAGACGCCGCCGGCCGATGTCGTCTTCCCGCAGGTCGAGATGGTCGCGCACGCCGCCGATCTCGGCATGACCTTCTATACCGGCAAGATGTTCCCGAAGAAGTATCAGCGGCGGCGTCTTCTCGGCGCAGCATGGCTCATGGAACCGCACCGAGCCGGTCGGCGCGCGCGTGATGTTCACCAGCCTCAAGGAGGACGGCACCGCCGACAAGACGGAGCCCTTCGCCGAAGGCTGGCTCACCGGGGACGGCGAATATCTCGGCCGCCCGGTCGACGTCGCGCAGCTCAACGACGGCTCGCTGCTCGTCTCCGACGATCTATGCCGGCGCGCTCTACCGCATCTCGTACGACGGAAAGTGATCGTGCGGGGCCTCGTTGCGTTCGTCGCAGCGATCATCCTCCTCAACACCTGCGGCGCCGGTTGCGCCGCAGGTGACGCCGCCGCCGGCAGGCGCAAGGCGCTGCAGTGCCAGACCTGTCACGGCCTGGACGGCATGTCGAAGCTCCCCGAGGCGCCGAACCTCGGCGGCCAGCCGGAGCCCTATCTGGTGAAGGCGCTCAATGATTATCGCCAGGGCGCGCGGAAGAACGACATGATGTCGCTCGTCGCACCGGCGCTCAGCGACCAGGATGTCGCCGATCTCGCGGCCTTCTATGCGTCGATCGAGATCAGCGTGAAGGCAAAATGATGTGCGCCTATCGTAATCCGTAGCCCCGATTGAGCGAACGCGAATCCGGGGAACAGCAACGCGGCAGAGAAGGCCCCGGACTTCGCGTACGTTCAATCCGGCTACAGTTTCGCCATCTCGCCGCTTGTCCCTTCCATCGCCACCATACCAAGCCGCTCGAACAGCATGCGATCATGGTCCGCGGCCGGGTTCGGCGTGGTCAGCAGCTTCGGGCCGTAGAAGATCGAGTTCGCGCCGGCGAGGAAGCACAGCGCCTGCGCCTCGTCGGACATGTCCTCGCGGCCGGCGCGAAAGCCGCACCATCGACTGCGGCATGGTGATGCGCGCCGCCGCAATCGTGCGTACGAATTCGATCACGTCAGTCTTGCCGCCGGTCGCGAGCGGCGTGCCTTCCACTTGCACCAGCAGATTGATCGGCACGCTCTCGGGATGCGACCGGCAGGCTCGCCAGCGCCGCGATGCAGGCCGACACGATCCTCCTGCGTCTCGCCCATGCCGACGATGCCGCCGCAGCACACCGCGATGCCGGCGTCGCGCACGTGCTCCAGCGTATCGAGGCGGTCCTGATAGGTGCGCGTGGTGATGATGCGGCCGTAATCCTCGGGCGACGTATCGAGGTTGTGGTTGTAATAGTCGAGGCCGGCGGACTTCAACCGCGCCGCCTGCGGCCCGGATCAGCATGCCGAGCGTGACGCAAGTTTCCAGCCCCATCGCGCGGACCCCCTCGATCATCGCGCAGACGGCGTCGAGATCGCGGTCCTTGGGCGAGCGCCACGCCGCGCCCATGCAGAAGCGTCCGGCGCCGGCCTGCTTGGCGGCACGTGCCTCAGCGAGCACGGCATCGAGCGCTCATCAGCTTCTCGGCTTTCACCCCGGTGTCGTAGAGCGCGCTCTGCGGGCAATAGGCGCAGTCCTCGGGGCAGCCGCCGGTCTTGATCGACAGCAGCGTGGAGACCTGGACCTCGGCCGGATCGAAATTCATCCGGTGCACCTGGGCCGCCTGGAACAGAAGCTCGGGGAACGGCAGCGCGAACAGGGCGCGAACCTCGCCGCGCGTCCAGTCATGGCGGACACCGCCGGAAGCGGTGATGCGGGGCGGAACGTCGAATGCGAGGGTCATCGGCAAACTTTAGCGCGGATGGTGCGGAAGCGAAACGCGCCAGACATCCACATTTTTGAATTTGTCGCCTTTTTGTCACGCGCGGCGCCAAACGGTTTTGGCCCCGCCAACCAATTTACTTCTGGCGCGTAATCGCTTCGATGCCGGCCACGACAACGGACCGGCCCAGAGGAGAGACAAGATGCGTATCAGTGTGTTTGCCGGAATCGGCCTCGCCGCCCTCGTGACCGCGGCGCCCGCGCTGGCGGCCGATCTCTCGGCCCGGCCGGTCTACAAGGCGCCCATGATGGCGCCCCTCGCATTCAGTTGGACCGGCTTCTATGCCGGTGTGTCGGCTGGCTACGGCTTCGGGGGAAGCGGCGATGTTTCGACCACCGGCCAGAGCGGCGTGAACGTCGCCGCGCTCGCGGCCGGCACCCGTCCCGGCCTCCTGTCGCTGGACAACAGCGGCTTTATCGGCGGCGGGCAGATCGGCTACAATTGGCAGTTCGGCTCGATCGTCGCCGGCATCGAAACCGACATTTCCTACACCAACTTCGGCGACCGGGTGACGATCAACACCGGCGTCCTCAACAACACGTTCCGCCAGAATCTCGATTATCTCGGCACCGTGCGCGGCCGTCTCGGCTATGCCTGGGACCGTACCCTGGTCTATGCGACCGGAGGCTTCGCCTATGGCGGCGTCAACGATCGCGTCGATTTCTTCGGTCCGGCCGGGCAGGTCCAGTTCAGCGGACGCACTGATCGCACCAAGACCGGCTACACGGTCGGCGGCGGCATCGAGCAGTCCATCGGGGCGGGCTGGAGCGCAAAGCTCGAGTATCTCTACTACAATCTCGGCGACAACGTTGTGAACGTCGCGGCAGTCCCGGGCGGCGGCGGCGCGGGCACCGGCTACAACACCCGCTTCGAGAACGATGGCCACATCGTCCGCGCAGGTGTGAACTACCGGTTCAACAGCCTGTTCTGAGAGCCGAAGCGATCGGGCGCATAAGCCCGAGGCCGTTCGGAAGCACCCTTCACGCCCGTCGCATCCGCGGCGGGCGTTTGCTATCGACGGCTCAGATCTCCCAAGATCGCGCCTGTGGCGAACACAGGTCCTGCACGTCATTGAATGAACTCCCTGCCGGGTGGCCGGCTCAGGCTTCGCGCGGCCCTCCGGCGAACGGTTCAAGCGAGCGGGGCAGGGTTGACGCGGCGCGCCAACATTGTAGCCAAGGCGGCCAACCTGTGACCCGGCCGGAACCGCACATCGCGCCGGCCGCCGGGCCTGACCGCGGAGACAATCGATGGCCGACACCCCGCCCGACCGCCTCTCCAACGATCCGCGCAGCCCGTTCTACGACGCCGATGCCCTGACGCGCGGCGTCGGCATCCGCTTCAAGGGCCAGGAGAAGACCAACGTCGAAGAGTATTGCGTCAGCGAAGGATGGGTCCGCGTCGAGGCCGGCAAGGGCAAGGACCGTCACGGCAATCCATTGACGATCAAGCTCAGCGGCGAGGTGGAACCGTATTTCCGGGACATATCGGCCTAGGCTTGCGCGCGGCCTCGTCGATCTGCGGAAAATAAGGCTGCAGTGATCCGGCGCGACGGATGTCGGCCTCAATAAGATCGATGCGCAAAACATATCATAGTCTAAAGTTGTAGTCCGCCGCGCCAAGTTCGCAATATTTCGACTTTTCGCGCTAGGACGGTGCTTTTCGGCTCAATTTGCCAGCGTTTATTGTTAAGTGCAGTCGTTGGATTGATTTGTTCTATCGCAGCATTTTTTTGTCCGCTTGATTCAATCTAACGGCCCCGCCAATCATCCCGCGATAAAAAACGGGCGAAAACTACGGGGGTAAGCGACCATGGCTGCATTGGAAGGAACATTTGACGGAGCTGGCCGGTCAGCCGGGATCCTCGACCGGGAGCGGATCATCGCCAGGCCGGGATTCAATCGCTGGTTGGTACCTCCAGCCGCGCTCTGTATTCACCTCTGCATCGGCATGGCCTACGGCTTCAGCGTCTTCTGGCTGCCGCTGTCGCGTGCGCTCGGTGTCACGGTACCGAAGGCCTGTCCGGACATGACGCTGGCGCAGGAGCTCTTCACCACGACCTGCGACTGGCGCGTCGCCAGCATGGGATGGATGTTCACGCTGTTCTTCGTGCTGCTCGGCGTCTCGGCCGCGATTTGGGGCGGCTGGCTTGAGCGTGTCGGACCGCGTAAGGCGGGTTTCGTCGCCGCACTGTGCTGGTCGGGCGGCTTGTTGATCGGCGCGTTCGGGGTTTACGTCCACCAGCTTTGGATCATGTGGCTCGGTGCCGGCGTCATCGGCGGCGTTGGTCTCGGCCTTGGCTACATCTCGCCGGTCTCGACGCTGATCAAGTGGTTCCCCGATCATCGCGGCATGGCAACCGGGTTTGCGATCGCGGGTTTCGGCGGCGGCGCGATGATCGGCGCCCCGCTCGCGAACATCCTGATCAATTACTTCAAGACACCGACGTCGGTCGGCGTCTGGCAGACATTCGCCACGATGGGGGTGATCTATTTTGTCTTCATGATGATCGGCGCATTTGCCTACCGCGTGTCGCCGGCCGGTTGGCGCCCGGATGGCTGGACCGCGCCCGCAAAGGCCAACGCAATGATCTCGCAGAACAACGTCCACCTCAAGGACGCGCACAAGACGGCGCAGTTCTGGATGATCTGGATCGTGCTCTGCATGAACGTGTCCGCCGGCATCGGCGTGATCGGCATGGCCTCGCCGATGCTGCAGGAGATATTCGCCGGCTCGCTGATCGGCCAGCCGGGCGTGACGTTCAACGCGCTTAACGTCGAGCAGAAGGCCGCTATCGCCGCTATCGCGGCCGGCTTCGCCGGCCTGCTGTCGCTGTTCAACATCGGCGGCCGGGTGTTCTGGGCTTCGCTCTCCGACTATATCGGGCGCAAGAACACCTACTTCTGTTTCTTCCTGCTCGGCATCGCACTCTACGCATTGGCGCCGACCTTCGCCGATTGGGGCTCGAAGCTGCTGTTCGTCGGGGCGTTCTGCATCATCCTGTCGATGTATGGCGGCGGCTTCGCCACCGTGCCGGCCTATCTCGCCGACATGTTCGGAACGCAGTTCGTCGGTGCCATCCACGGCCGCCTACTCACCGCCTGGGCGACCGCCGGCATCATCGGTCCGGTGGTGGTGAACTACATTCGCGAGGCGCAGCTCGCCGCCGGCGTGCCGCGTGACCAGCTCTACAACACTACCATGTACATCCTGTGCGGCATGCTGATCATCGGATTGATCGCGAACTACCTGATCAAGCCGGTCGATCCGAAGTGGCACATGAGCGCGGACGATGTCGCCAGGCTCCAGGCGGCGAACGCCAAGAGCGCGGCGGCTGTCCCGTCCGGCTCCTTCGGCATCGGCAAGGGCGGCGTCGATGCCCGCGCCGCGCTGTTCTGGGCGGTGGTCGGGATACCGCTCGCCTGGGGCGTCTGGAAGACGCTGGAGAGCGCGGTCAAGATTTTCTGATCGCCGCTGCCGACAAGAACGCCGTCCCGGCTCGCCCGGGACGGCGTTCTTCTTTACGCCTTTGCGTAGCGCCGACCGCGTCAAAGCATGTTGCCGTACATTGAAACATGCTCCGCTCATTCCCGCAAAAGCGGGAATCCGAGTTCTTTTGAGTAGGTGTGGGTCCGCGCTTTTGCGTCGGGTACGATCCGCGACTACTCGCTCGACCCGGCCGTGACCTCGTGCCGCTGACAAATTCCGCCAGGCTTTTTAAGCCTTAGTTCGTCGGCCTTATTCGCAGGGAGCATTGCTCCGAGAGCAGGTTGCAATACTGCGATGAACAAATCACCAGCCCGTTCCTTGAGCGACCCTGCGCGGTACGGCGGCGTGCGGTGTCTTACCACCACCCCTGTTGCTGTTGCGAGCGATCGTCCTGGCCGCGGCGCCGGCGGGTATTGGCAGGTTGGGGGTCGGGATTGCGCTGGAACAAGAAGCCGAAGAAGTCGTCGGCCCGGGGGTTGGGGCCCGCAACGCGGACATCGGGGGCAGGCGTGGGCTTGCGCGTGATAAAGCCGCCCTGGGGCTGGTTGCTGAGCACCGCGACAAACTCGGTGCGATAGTTGGTCTCGCGGCTCAGCGGCTCGTCCGAGACGACGATCGAGGATCGCGGCAGTGCGGTCGGCGCGATGCGATCGAGCACATCCTGCGGGATGGTGATGCGATCAAGCGCGCTCTTGGCGTCGTCCCCATTGTCGATCGTGACCGCGCTCCAGCGCAGGCCCGCATCGTTGCGCGCCATCGCCGTGAACACATGCGTGCCGATCGGCTTGTCGGGATTGCGGATCGTGACCGGAACTTCGATGGTCGAATCGAACACCTCGCCACCCCCGTCCGGCGCCGGCTTATGCGTGTTGCGCCGCACGTAAAGCTTCTGCGTCGCGCGGCTGATGTAGATCGAAACCGGCTCCTGAGCGAGCTTCGCGTCGCTCGCCGCCTTGGCGGTGGCGGCCTTCCTGGTCTCGGCCGCCTTGACGGCGTCCTTCGCGGCGGCAGCGGCCTCGAGCTTCGGCTTCGCGTCGGCCTGGGCCTTGTCGAATTGAGTCCCCAATTCCGCGACCTTTGCGGCGGCCTTCTGCTTTCGATCCTCGGCCCGCATCTTGGCTTGGTCCGCCTTTGCGCGGGCGAGCGCCTTCTCGGCAAATTCCAGCTCGTCGTCGGCCTCATCCTTGAGCCGCTCCAGCTTGCGCAGGGACGCCATGAGCGGTGCTGCCTCGCGGGCCGCGGTCGCGGCGGCTTTCCTCGCCTCGTCGGCCGCCTTGGCGGCCTCTGCGGCCTCGCGGACGAGCGTTTCGGCCCGCGCCGGAGCAGCCTTCGCGGCCTCCGCGTTCGGCATGAACAGCGCCGGGTGCGAAAAATCGACCGGGGCCGCGTCGTTCGGCGAGATGATCACCCGCATCCCGATGCGCGTCTTGTCGAACAGCTTCTCGGCAAAACCGTAGGGCATCCGCACGCAGCCGTGCGAGGCCGCATAGCCGGGCAGCGGCCCGCCATGCAGCGCGACGCCGTTCCAGGTGATGCGCTGCATGTTCGGCATCCAGGCATCGTCGTACATGGTCGAATGGTGGTCCTTGTCCTTCTCGAGGACGGCGAAGACACCGGCTGGCGTCTCGCGTCCCTTGACGCCGCTCGACACCGGCGCGCGCACGATCCAGCCCTCGGCGTCGTAGAATGTGACCTGCTGTGACTTGATCGAGACGATCGCCATGATCGGCTCGCCTGCCTCGCGCGGCGCCACCGTCTCGGTGGGTGGCGCGGCCCGCGCATGCTTCGCCTGCCTCGCCGCGGCGTCGGCGGTCAGCGCCGTCAGTGCCGCCATCGCCGCGAGCGTCACGATGGCGGGAGTCCCCCAACGCCGCGTCGCCGCGGTGGATTGCGCCGTCGTAAATCGATTTACCATGCCATGCCCGGTTGAAGTGCCCGTTCGCGCTGCGTCGATCAAGCGTCAGATTGCGATTTTTGGATGACGAACCGCCGTCAACATCCACGCCGCCAATTCGCTCCGAGGACTATCGGCCACGTTTCGGTGGCGATTCTCTCATATAGGACAGCCCACGCAGGGGGAAGGGTGGCTCGCGGTGGAAAGCCTGTCGCAACGCCGCACCTGTGGAGGCGCTTGTCAATCCGGGCAGATGACATGGCACTCAAGCGCAGCGAGGCCGCAGCCTCAATGACACCAAGGGCGCGCTTGGGCGACGTCCCGTTGGATAGGGCGCTCCGTCAAATTCGTCTTTGGGAGTAAAAATAAACCCCGCCGTCCCTGGGAGGAGGGACGTCGGGGTTTCAAAATTGCGCGATAGCGAATTACAGCCGTTACTTCAGGCGTTCTCTAACGGCACCCTTCGCGGCATCTGCAACCTTCATCGCCTTGTCGGCAACATCCCGGATGGCATCGCCGGCTGCCTGGGGTGTGAGGCCGTGGATTTGGGCTTCCTGAAACGCCCGATTCGCGACGTCCTTGACATCATGGACTTTTGCGGAAAACAGGTCACGCGCCTGCTCCTTGGCGGTGTCACTCGCTTCACCGACCAGGTCATTTTCAAGATCGGTTTGGGGGATGGCGGCCGCTACTGCAGCTCCGATGGCCAAGCCTGCAACGCCAAGGAGGAGAGGCTGGCGTTCAAACGCCTCGCCCAGAGTCCGCTGCAGATTGTTACTCCAGGCCGGAACTGTTTCTGCTGCCATCTGCGAAAGGCCCTGCCGGGTGCCGGAAACCAGCTTGTCAGCGCTCGATTGCACTCGGCCGGCGCTCCGGCCGACAGTTTCGCTCGCGCTGTCATAAGTTGACGACAGCATTTCTCCAGTTCGCCGTCCGGCCTCCGCAATACCCTCGCCCATGCTGTCGAGGGAATCACTTACCGCATTGCCTGCGCGCGATCCCATGTCGGACGCGAAATCCGCTGCGCCCGTCAGTCCGCCAGCGAGGGTCGACCCGAGGTGGCTTGCTCCGGAACTGACGGCTCCGCCCGCCGCTAGAGCTCCGTGACCGACTGCGCCGAAGATAGAGCCGGCGCGGCCAATCAATGAGGTCTTACTGCCTCCGGAGAACATCCAGAGGACGCCCATTCCAATCAAAGCAGCGGATAAAGGATTCTCGCGAACTTCCGTGGTAAGGCGCTCCAGGAAGTCGCCTGATTTTTCGCGGCTGATTTCGGTCATGCTTAAACCTGCTCCTTGGCCACGGCGACGTCGCGCTGAAGTTGGTTCAGCGTGCGCTTCGGCATAAGATTTTCCGGATTGAGCCGGTTCATTCCAAGCCAAGCGACGAGCCCGGCGACGACCAGTCCGACAACTCCGGCCAAAAGATCCGCGAGCGGCGTCGAGAGTCCCAGCGTTTCAAGCCAAGCCGCTAACGCCATGAGAAACAGCACAAGGGCCGGGGTGATAAGAAAGGCCCCGCCCAGCAGCATCGCGACGCCGATGATCGCCTGCGTGGCCTTGGCCGACATTTCGGCGCGAGCCAGATTGATTTCGCTGCGGATGAGCCCGGAAAACTGGTTCAAGGCATCCGACAGCAGCTCCGGCACGGATCGGGTTTCAGGGCCCATTTCTTTCACCTAGCCCTGGCCGCCGCGATGCTGGGTGCCCGCCGGGCCGCCTTGTCCAGCACCTGAGTACTCTGGGCGCCGCGGTCGCGGGCGACGATGGCCGGGGATAATTGCCGGAAGCGTTGCCGGCAGGAGAACTGCCCGCAGGAGAACTGCCCGCAGAAGAACCGCCGAAGTTGCTCTGCCCTGCGGGGGCCTGTCCTCCGCCGGTACTCTTCAAAAATCGAACGAGTGCGAATCCCGCCACCACCGCAACGCCAAGAAAGGCGGTTGGCTGGCGCCGGGCAAAGTCCTGGACCCCGCCGATCAACTCGTTGAAATCCCGCTTTCGCAACGCACTCGAGACGCCGTCGATCTGCCCGGCCGCGAGGCGAATGTATTCCGCAGCTTGAGGCAAGTCCGATTCGAAGCCGTTCGCTGCACTGCGGACAGCATTGGCAATGTTGCCGACGTAGTCCGCACCGGCAGCCTTTTGCTGGTTCAACTGATCGCCGATCGCGTCCGACAATTTATCTTTCGCGTCGCCCGCCAGATCCTTGGCGCTTGTCATCAGGTCGCTGGCTTGGTTCTTGATCTGTTTGGTGGCGTCGCTGGCCTGATCTTTCAGGTCGCGTGCGACCGCGCTGGCCTTGTCGGCGATCGACCCTGGCCGGCCACCATCGGAGCCCTGCGTCTGACCGCCAGAGGATGATGCCGCGTTTTTGTACGACGGGCCCGACCCGCCCTGCGAAGAAGAAAAGTCACTCATTTTGGGCTCCCAGCATTCATCTTTCAGATTAAGATCACGCGCCTCGCGGCATTACGCCGATGACGGCCCGCCGCTCATGGACCGCTTGGCCGCGCTCGACACTTTTTCGACGACGTCGTTTGCCGTATTTTGCAGACCGTCGGCAGTGAGACCGTGCTGTTCGGCGGCCTGTTTGACTTCGTCATAGACTTGACCGGCTTCCGATTTGACGGATTGCACGCCCTGCGACACGAGATCGCCCGCTTTCGACTTGATGCCGTCGGCTCCGGCACCAAATGCACGGTTCTCGATGCGGGTGGTCGGTAGAGCACCGGCAACGACCGCGCCAATGATCAGCCCCAACGCACCGACGACAAGGGGATGCTTTTCGATAGTGTCGATCAACCGATCCTGTGACCGGGCGGCCATCTCGGTGGCTTTATCAACGGCATAGGACGCCGAGCCCGTGCCGGCCCGCGACGTAGACGACACTTGGTCTGCGACGGACGAGATGGCGTCAGAGCCCGCACCGCGGACGTTTGCGAGGAGATCGCTTCCGCGCCGCGCCGTGTCGCTTGCGAACTCGGATGCCTGGGACGTGAGTTTTGACGCCTCAGACGTCAACCGCTCAGCACCGGCCGACACTGCCGCGCCTGCGCGCTGCGCGGTGTCCGAAATCTGATCGCGAACATCGTGGGCGGTACGCATCATCGCGTCGGAAGCATTACCAACCTTTTCTTTCAACGCAGCCGTTTGGTCGGCGATTCCCGTTTGAAGTCGTGACGTGACCTCTCCGACCTTCGCGGCGACGACGTTTGAGCCTCCGCTGCTCTTCTTCGTCAGGGCCAATCCCGCCCCGATCAGGAGGATCGGAACGGGCACGCTGCTGACGATACGCCATAAGGGATAAGCGAGACCGGCGGCAATCGCGACCGCGCGAACTGGGTTTTCACGCGCGCTACGCTCGACGCCGCGATAAATCTGCTGGGTTCGATCCTGAAGATATTCTTTGACGTCGGCCTTCACCGCGGTTGGATCTAACCGATCGTGCAGTTCGCCGACGGTCGCAGCAAGCTGCGTGCGGTTACGTTGCGCATCTCGTTCCAGGTCGGAAAGAGTTCGCATCCTGATCCGGGTTAGCCATGCTAGCGCTCCGCGAGGGCCCCATGCCTCGGGAAACGGAACGCTCTCGAACCGTGTTCGTTCCGACCGTTTCTGCTATCTCGTCCGGCGACCGAGAATTGCCTCTTCCGCCGCCCGAAGAAGCCGCCTCAGGCTGATCGCGCTTGCTGCCGTGCCGCTCTGCATAGACCTTCGTGAACTCCGCTCCCAGGAGGAATATTTGCGCGGAATAATAGACCCAGAGTAGCAAAACGATAAGCGCGCCTGCTGCGCCATAGCTTGATGCCACCGCACTGCTGCCGATGTACCATCCGATGAGCGATTTTCCGATTGTGAAAAGGACCGCCGTTACGACAGCGCCGATCGCCACATCGTGCCACTCGATCATACGGTCCGGCAGGACCTTATAAATGGCTGCGAAGAGCGCGGCGAGGAGGGCCAAGGATACGACGGCGTTAAGCACCGTAAGAATGGCCTTTCCGAACGGTAGAATTGTGTTGAGGTAGTCTCCAAACGCCGTCAGGCCCGTGCTCACGACCAGCGACACCGTCAGCAGGAAGCCCAGCGCTCCCACGAGCCCCAAGCTGGCGGCGCGGGCGCGAACGAGTCGGGATATCGTGGTACCCTTCGGCTTTGCTTTCCAAATAACGTTCAGAGCCGACTGCATTTCGCCGAATACGCCGGAGGCCGTGACGATCAGCGTCACGAGACCGATGACCGTGGCGATGATGCCCGACGATTTGCCGGACGCACTGGCGATGGCGCTCTGGAGGACCTCGGCAGTCTGCTGTCCCATCAGGCCGGCAAGCTGTCCGGTGATGGCCTGGCGTGCCGCATCCTGGCCGAACACGAGTCCCGCAATGGCAATCACAATCAGCAGGATCGGGGCGATGGACGTCACCGTGTAGAAAGCGATTGCGGCTCCGCGACTGAGCGCCTCGTCGGCGATGAACGAAGTCGCTGTGCCCTTGAGCAGTTTCCAGGCTTTGGAAAACATCGGCCCCTCCTATCCACACGGCCTAACGCTGCACTGTCGCTCTGGTTCAATCGCGCATGCTGTTCAAATTGGCGGCGCGATCAGAAGTCCGGCGGAAGTGGGTTCGGTGTGCGTCGGTGTGGCTCGTGCGGAACGCTAAGTCTTCATATCCGCCACCGCTGCCGCACCGGGATCTTGAGGTCCGAGTTCGCTTGCGGCCCGTCGCGTCATGTCGCTGCGCTGCAGAATCTGGTCACTGTCGGGACATGACGAACTTGGGCGAGCCATCCGCCTGGCAGATTATGGGTTCGGCCTCATCCAATCATGCTACCGCTGCTTCGCGGCTCGCGCCATTCCATCGAGCACGAGTTGCTCCGCCTCGGCGGTGTCGAGCCAGCGCACGATCGTCACCCATTTGCCCTTCTCCAGATCCTTGTAGTGCTGGAAGAAGTGCGCGATCTGCTCGCACATGATCGGCGGGCAGGTCGCGGTAGCTGGCGATGCCGGTATAGAACGGATGCAGCGTCGTCGACCGGCACCGCGATGATCTTCTCGTCGCCGCCGGCCTCGTCCTCCATCACCAGCGCGCCGACCGGCCGGCAGCGGATGACCGCGCCGGGCACCACCGGCACCTGGCTGATCACCAGCACGTCGCACGGGTCGCCGTCGTCCGACAGCGTGTGCGGGATGAAGCCGTAATTGCCGGGATAGAACATCGCCGTGTGCAGGAAGCGGTCGACGAACAGCGCGCCGGACTTCTTGTCGATCTCGTATTTCACCGGCACGCCGCCGAGCGGAATCTCGATCACGGCATGGATGTCCTTGGGCGGATTGCGGCCGGCCGAGATGAGGGACAGGTCCATGGCGCGATCTCCGCTGCGAGCGACCCAGCCAGTATACGCCACAACGGTGGCCGAAATCCTCGGGAGGCCGCGGGCCCACGGCCATGATCTACCCGCAGAGCGCCCCACACTTTGCCAAGATTCTGGCCGCTCATGCGCGCGGGGATTTCGGGCAATCGTGTTGCGGGAGCTTTCGGATGACGACGCGGCGCAGCTTCATGATTGGAACCGGCGCGCTGGTCGGATGCGGAGTTCTGGGCGGAGTAGCACCCGTCCGCGCGGAAAACGGCTTGGGCGCAAGCTGGGACGCCGAGATCTCGCGAATCGAACACGACAGCGGCGGCAGGCTGGGCGTTGCGATGCTTGACACGCTCAACGGCGCTCGCGCTGGGCATCACGTCGATGATCGGTTTCCGATGTGCAGCACGTTCAAGCTGCTCGCCTCGGCCGCCGTGCTCAAGCGCGTCGAAGCCGGCCAGGACCGCCTCGAGCGCCGAATCACTTTCGAGGCCCGCGATATCGTCATCAACTCGGCGATCACAAAAGACCGTACGGGTGGCGACGGCATGGCGCTGGAGGAACTCTGCGCCGCCGCGATGGCGTACAGCGACAATACGGCGGGCAATCTGCTGCTCGCGAGCCTCGGCGGTCCGCCGGGGCTGACGGCTTATGCGCGCTCGCTCGGCGATACCATTACCCGACTCGATCGCATCGAGCCCGACCTCAACGAGTCCGTGCCTGGCGACCTTCGCGACACCACGACGCCGACCGCGATGCTGGGCAACGTCCAGACGCTCGTGCTCGGGGAGGCGCTTTCCGAGCAATCGAGGGCGCGCCTGACCGCTTGGCTGGTCGGCAACAAGACCGGCGACACGCGCCTGCGCGCCGGTCTACCGGCGACATGGCGCGTCGGCGACAAGACGGGCTCCGGCGACCGAGGGTCGACCAACGACATCGGCATCATCTGGCCGCCCCGACGTGCGCCGATCCTCGTCGCAATCTATCTCACCGAGACGGACGCCAGTGCCGACGGCGCAATGCGACATTGGCGGCGGTCGGCCGCGTCACAGCAGCGGCGCTGAACCAGTAGGCGAAGTGGGCGAGGAGCCACCGCGAGTTCGCATGTCCACCTTGCTGATCGTCACATCTTTTGTTCGCCGTCTCGGCTATGGTGGACGGGCATCCGCTCCCAGGAGGCTCGCATGGCCATGACCCCCGCCAACCCCGACCGGCTTCCCGCGTCGGTGGCAGCGACGCTGCGCAAGCACTGGGGTCTGTTCCTCGCCGAGGGCATCGTCCTCGTCATTCTCGGCCTGGCGGCCATCGTCATCCCGCCACTCGCCACGTTCGCAGTCGCGATCCTGGTGGGCTGGCTGTTTCTGCTGAGCGGAGTGATCGGTCTGATCACGACATTCTGGATGCGCGGTGCGCCGGGATTCCTGTGGTCGCTGCTCTCGGCCGCCATCGGGATTGTCGCCGGCATCCTGCTGCTGTGGAGCCCGGTCACGGGCGCGATATCGCTGACGGCGGTGCTCGTCGTGTTCTTCGTGATGGAGGGCGTGGCCTCCATCATGTATGCGCTCGATCACCGGCGCGATCTGCCCGCCACCTGGGGCTGGATGCTGGTGAGCGGGGTCGTCGACCTGGTGCTGGCAGCGTTCATCTTCGCCGGGCTGCCGGCTTCGGCGGCCTGGGCGATCGGCCTCCTGGTCGGCATCAATATGGTGTTCGGCGGCACGGCGCTCATCGCCATGGCGTTGCGCGCCCGGACGTCTCGACGCCGCAACCTGATTGCCGTGCCGCCCTGCCGGCGCTCAGGCGACCTGCTCCTTGAGGTGGCGGAACATGACATGCCGCGCCTCGTCGTCCATCTCGGTCTTGAACTTGTGCTTGTCCTTGAGCGCGATGGCGCGCGCAGCGGCCGGCCGCGCCGTGACCTCATCGACGAGACGCTTGAGGTTCGGGAACTTCGCCCACGCCGCTTCGCCGAGCACGTTCGGCATCAGCCGCGCCCAGCCCCAGACGTCCATGTCGACGATCGTGTAGGTGTCGCCGACCATGTAGCGCTGCTTGGCGAGGCGCGCATCGATGATGCCGAAATGGCGCTGCGCCTCGTAGGCGTAGCGATTGATCGCGTAGGGTATCTTCTCCGGGGTGTAGTTGCGGAAGTGCACCGACTGGCCGGAATAAGGCCCGACACCGGACGCCACGAACATCAGCCATGACAGCAATTCGCCGCGCGCCTTCGGCGTGTTGTCGGGCAGGAACTTGCCGGTCTTCTCGGCCAGATAGAGCAGGATCGCATTGGAGTTCGAACACCATCGCATCGCCGTCGACGATCGCCGGCACCTTGGCGTTGGGATTGATCGCGAGAAAGTCCGGCTTGTGCTGATCGCCCTTGCGGGTATCGACCGCGATGGGCTCGTACGGAAGGCCGGCCTCTTCGAGAAACAGCGCGACCTTGGTCGGGTTCGGCGCGCCGCTGTAATAGAACTTCAGCATCGACTTGTTGCTCCGGTGATGCGTCTTCAGCAGCTGTAGCGCATCACGGGCGGACAGGAAACACGCAAGACCCATCTCCGCTGTTCCTACCAAGCTCCTAGTGTCCGGATGACAGTCGCCAAGAGGACCGACCTCGGCGCGACTTAGTGAAATGTTTTCGTGCCGGCAGAGGCTTCTGCCTGGCCAGAAGCCTCGTGCGCCGCACTCAAGAGCTGTTTGCGAGCATCCCGCCCAGCATATCCTCAAGCACACTAACATCAATGATACCGTCCTTGAGCTGCCGATCGGCCGTTTCAAGCGCTGAATAATAAGGTCTCTTGTCGCCAGCGATCTGCTCCGGAATTGTCGGCGAGCCTGGCAGCAAGCTATCCAGTTTTGTACTCAGGACCACGTATGCCACTGCTCGAGCTGTACGCCCATTCCCGTCCGAAAAGGGATGAATCCAATTCAGCTTCCAAAGAACATAAGCGGATAAGTGAAGAGCGCTTTCGTCCTTCCAGTGATCGATCACATAATCACACATCAGTTCCACCTCCTCCGAAACGAAGGCTTCATGAGGAGGCTGATGTCCGCTACCGCCAATTTTTACGGGGGTGTTGCGCCACGTTCCAGCTAAAGGATGCAGGCCGTCGAGCGCCGCTCTATGTAAACGAAGAATAGTGCTGGAGCGTAGGCGAAACGGACGCTCAGAACTCTTTCACATGGTCACGGATGATTTCGAGCGCCAAATTGAACTGTCGGAGACCGTTTTCGGCCTCACGACGTGCGATTTCCTCAGGATCTGTCAGTACAGCCGCAGTCTCCGCGATGCTATGACGATCGCCCGACAAGACCTTACTTCTGCTCGGCTTCTAATCGAGCATCCAAGTCCGCAACCATCTCGCGGGTGATCCGGTCATTCTCGATATGAGTGTTTCCATAAGCGAAGCTACGCCGCTGTTCCCGCAACTGGTCCGGTGTCATCTCAATTTTACGAGCGCGATCAATAAGTTCTTGTAGTTCTTTCGTCATCAACCAGTCTCCGTCGACCTGAATATAGAACCAATGACGTTCATGTAAAGTTTCTAATTCAGTGTGGAGAGCGGCCGCCCGACCTCACTGCCAAGGCGGCGGCACGCAGTCGCGCCATCGTCTAGAACAATCCGACGATCCTGCCGTCCGCCCCGACGTCGATCGAATCCGCCGACGGCACCTTGGGCAGGCCGGGCATGGTCATGATCTCACCGCAGATCGCGACCACGAACTCGGCGCCGGCGGAAAGCCGCACCTCGCGCACCGGTATGGAGAAGCCGGTCGGCGCGCCCTTGGAGTCCGGCATTGGTCGAGAACGAATACTGCGTCTTGGCGATGCAGACCGGCAGCTTGCCGAAGCCCATGTCTTCCCAGGTCTTGAGCTGGTCCTTGACCGACTTGTCGGCGGTCGCATCGTCGGCGCGGTAGATCTCCTTGGCGATGGTACGGACCTTCTCGAACAGCGGCATGTCGTCCGGATAAAGCAGCTTGAGCTTGCCTTTGCCGTCGTCGATCACCTTGACCACGGTCTTGGCGACATCGGCGGCGCCCTCGCCGCCCATCGCCCAATGGTCGGCCATCACCGCCTCGACGCCGAGCGCCTTGCACTTCTCCTTCACCAGCGCGATCTCGGCGTCGCTGTCGGCGGAGAACCGGTTGATCGAGACGACCGCCGGCAGGCCGAACTTCTTCACGTTCTCGACGTGGCGCGCCAGGTTGGCCATGCCGGCTTCCAGCGCTTTGAGGTCCTCCTTCTTGAGGTCGTCCTTCTTGACGCCGCCGTGCATCTTGAGCGCGCGGATGGTGGCGACGATGACCACGCAGGACGGCTCGATCCCTGCCTTGCGGCACTTGATGTCGAGGAACTTCTCGGCGCCAAGATCGGCGCCGAAGCCGGCTTCCGTCACCACGTAATCGGCGAGCTTGAGCGCCGTGGTGGTGGCGACCACCGAGTTGCAGCCATGGGCGATGTTGGCGAACGGGCCGCCATGGATGAAGGCCGGCGTGCCTTCGAGCGTCTGCACCAGGTTCGGCGCGATCGCCTCCTTGAGCAGCGCCGTCATGGCGCCGTGCGCCTTGAGATCGGCGGCGCGCACCGGCTTGCGGTCGCGAGTATAGCCGACGATGATCTTGCCGAGCCGCTCCTTGAGGTCGTCGAGGTCCTTGGCGAGGCAGAAGATCGCCATCACCTCGGAGGCGACCGTGATGTCGAAGCCGGCCTTCGCGCGGATAGCCGTTGGCGACGCCGCCGAGCGAGCACACGATCTCGCGCAGCGCGCGGTCGTTCATGTCCATGACGCGGCGCCACACGACGCGGCGCGAGTCGATGCCGAGCGCATTGCCCCAGTAGATGTGGTTGTCGATCAGCGCCGACAGCAGGTTGTGCGCCGAGGTGATGGCGTGGAAGTCGCCGGTGAAGTGGAGGTTGATATCCTCCATCGGGATCACCTGGGCATAGCCGCCGCCCGCCGCGCCGCCCTTCATGCCGAACGACGGCCCGAGCGACGGCTCGCGCAGGCACAGCATCGCCTTCTTGCCGATGTGGTTGAGCGCGTCGGTGAGGCCGACCGTGGTGGTGGTCTTGCCTTCGCCCGCAGGCGTCGGCGAGATCGCCGTCACCAGGATGAGCTTGCCGTCCGGCTTGCCCTTGAGCGACTTGACGTAGTCCATCGACACCTTGGCCTTGTAGTGGCCGTAGGGGTCGAGGTTCTCGGGCGCGATGCCGAGCTTCTCCTTGGCGATGTCGAGGATGCGCCGCTTCTCGGCGGCCTGCGAGATGTCGATATCGGATTTCGGCGACTGATGCTGCGAGGCGGGCATGCGATTTCGTCCTTCGTGATGACGTGAATGTCAGGAATGTGGAGCCCGCTGATCGCGGCACGGCCGAGCCGTCACATCTCTCCCCAGCACGAGAGATGGATGTGCGGCCCGGCCGCGACGCCTTCCCCACCCCCCGTGGGGAACGAGTGCCGGCCCCGGAGACGATCCGGGCCGGCGAGCGGAGCATGTGAGTGGGCGCAACAGCATGGATGTATCAGGAGAACCGGGCGCCGATGGCGAGATTGGCGGACTTCGCCCATTCGCCGGCGTCGATCTTCTTGGCGTCGGCGGGCTGCACGCGAGTGACCTTGAAGCGGCCGTCGGCGCACACCACGGTGAAGCCGTCGGCCTCGACGGCGACGATCTCGCCGAGCTTGCCGGCGATGCCCTTGGGGTCCTTGGCGGGCAGCGGCGTCGCGTCGAAGACCTTGATCGTGGCGCCGTCGAGCGTGGTCCAGGCGCCGGGCGCGGGACTGCAGCCGCGGATCAGGCGGTCGATCTGCTCCCACGGCTTGCCCCAGTCGATCTTGGCGTTGCCGGCGCGGCACAGGCCTTCATAGGTGGCCTTCGCCTCGTCCTGCTTGATGCGCGGCGCCTTGCCGGCCTTCACCAGGTCGACCGACTCCATCATCGCGTCGACGCCCATCGGGAACAGGCGGTCGAAATATACGCGTGCCGAGCGTGTCGGTGCCGGATGATCGGCGTCTGTCTTCTGCAGCAGCACGTCGCCGGTATCGAGGCCGTTGTCGGGCCAGAAGATCGACAGGCCGGTTTCCGTCTCGCCCTTGATGATCGGCCAGTTGATCGCGCTGGCGCCGCGATAGGCCGGCAGCAGCGACGGATGATACTGGATCGAGCCGTGCGTCGGGATGTTGAGGAACTCCTCCGGCACGAACAGCGTGACGAAGGCCATGACCTGAAGGTCGGGCTTGAGCGCCTTGAACTCGTCCCACACTTCCGGCTTGCGGTAGGACGCCGGCTGATGCACCGGCAGGCCCGCCGCGAGCGCGGCTTCCTTCAGCGGATCGGCCTTGGCGCCTTCCTTCTCCGGCGCGACATAGACGGCGACGACCTCCTCGCCGCGCTTGAGCAGCGCGTCGAGCACCGCCTTGCCGAAGGCCTGCTGGCCGTGAACCACGATACGCATTTTGAACAATCCCTCCCAGAACTCTGTGCGTCCCTCCCCCTTGCGGGGGAGGGTTAGGTGAGGCGGGTGGCGCGCGTGGCACCGATGGTGCACCCCGTCGAACCCCCACCCCGCTCGTCATCGCTTCACCCGGCGACGACCCTCCCCACAAGGGGGAGGGTAAGCAAGAACGCTCGCCTACGCCGCCTTCGCCTTCTCCGGCGCGCGTGATCGCGCCGGACGTCTTGATCTCCGCGACCTCGATCGGCCGAATAGCCGAGCACGTCGCTCAATATCTCGTCGGTATGCTCGCCGAGCAACGGCGAGCGCTCCACCTCGCAAGGACTGTCCGACAGCTTGATCGGGTTGCCGACGGTGAGGTACTTGCCGCGCGTCGGGTGATCGACCTCGACCACCGTGCCGGTATCCCGCAGCGACGGCTCCTCGGCGATCTCCTTCATCGACAGGATCGGGCCGACCGGGATGTCGACTGCGTTGCAGATGTCCATGACCTCGAACTTGGTCTTGGTCATGGTCCACTCCTCGATGGTATCGAAGATGTGCCGCAGCCGCGGCAGCCGCGCCGACGGCTTGGCGTAGTCCGGGTCGGTCTTCCACTCCGGCTTGCCGATGAGGTCGCAGATCGCCTCCCACACCGGGGCCTGGGTGATGAAGTAGATGTAGGCGTCGGGATCGGTCTCCCAGCCCTTGCACTTGAGGATCCAGCCGGGCTGGCCGCCGCCGGAATTGTTGCCGGCGCGCGGCACCGCGTCCCGAACGGGATGCCCTCGCCGAACTGGCTGTATTCCCTCAGCGGCCCATGCTTGAGGCGCTGCTGGTCGCGCAGCTTCACGCGCGCGAGATTGAGCACGCCGTCCTGCATCGCGCACAGCACCTTCTGGCCGCGGCCGGTGCGGATGCGCTGATAGAGCGCCGACACGATGCCGAGCGCGAGATGCAGGCCCGTGCCGCTGTCGCCGATCTGCGCGCCGGTCACGAGCGGCGGGCCGTCGCGGAAGCCGGTGGTCGAGGCCGAGCCGCCGGCGCATTGCGCGACGTTCTCGTAGACCTTGCAGTCCTCATAGGGACCGGGGCCGAAGCCCTTCACCGACGCCACGATCATGCGCGGGTTGAGCTTGTGGATGTGCTCCCAGGTCAGGCCCATGCGGTCGAGCGCGCCGGGCGCGAAATTCTCCACCAGCACGTCGCATTCCTTGATCAGGCGATCGAGGATTTCCTTGCCCTTGGGGTGCTTGGAATCGATCGTGATCGAGCGCTTGTTGCCGTTGAGCATCGTGAAGTAGAGCGCTGTCCGCCCCCTTCACGTCCTGCAATTGCGTGCGCGTGATGTCGCCGACGCCGGGGCGTTCGACCTTGATGCACGTCGGCGCCCATATAGGCGAGGAGCTGCGTGCAGGTCGGGCCCGACTGCACATGGGTGAAGTCGAGGATGCGCACGCCGTCGAGCGCCTTGCCGTCCTCGCCGAACGGCTTGGCCGAGGGCTTCGGCAGCCGGTTGCCGCCGGCTGCGCGTCATGGCCATCGCCGGCGCGATCATCTCGCCGATCGCCGAAGCAACGCCGGATGCATACTCGCCAGCCCGCGTGACGCCGCGACGCTCGCGATTCCGGTCACGACCGCCGCGCCGGCCACGCCGGCGGCGATCCGTCCGAACGACGGGCCGCGGCTCGCGATCTTGGCCGGCTGCTTCCTGGCCGCCGTCTTGCGCGCGGTGACGGCCTTCGCCGAGCCTTTGCGCGCGGACACGCTTTGCCGAGCCCTTTGCCGGGCTCTTCGAGGCCGCCTTTTTCAAGCCCGTCTTCTTGGAAGCGGCTTTCTGCTGCGCGTGGCCATCTGTCTTCTCCGTTATCTCGCCGTCATGCCCGCCAGCGGGTCCCAGTCTTGGCCGGCTCGGTACAGGTTCCGGCGGCCTCGATCGTAGCCATCTATTTCTTCTTCAGCTTGCTTTGCGGATTGAGATTGCCGATGCGGCCGCTCTCGCTGCCGGCGGCCGGATCGAGCACCGCGTTGATGAGGGTCGGCTTGCCGGAATCCATCGCCGCGTTGACGGCGCGCCTGAGCTCGTCGGGCGAGGTCGCGTTGACGCCGACGCCGCCGAAGGCTTCGATCATCTTGTCGTAGCGCGAGCCCTTGACGAACACGGTCGGCGCCGGATCGGAGCCTGCCGTGTTGACGTCGGTGCCGCGATAGATGCCGTCATTGTTGAAGATGACGATGCAGACCGGCAGCTTGTACCGGCAGATCGTCTCGACCTCCATGCCGGAGAAGCCGAAACGCCGAGTCGCCTTCGACCGCCAGCACCGGCTTGCCGGTCTCGATCGCCGCGGCGATGGCGTAGCCCATGCCGATGCCCATGATGCCCCAGGTGCCGACGTCGAGGCGCTTGCGCGGCTGATAGACGTCGATGATGCCGCGCGCGAGATCGAGCGTGTTGGCGCCTTCGTTGACGAGGATGGCGTCCGGCCGCTCCTTGACGATCGTGCGCAGCACGCCGAGCGCGCCGTGATAGTCCATCGGCGAGTTGTTGTTCATCAGGCGCGGCGCCATCTTGGCGACGTTCTCTTCGCGCTTCTTGCTGACTGCGCTGGTCCAGTCGGCCGGCGGCGGCGGCCACTTGCCGCCATGCCGTCGAGCAGCGCGGATACGCACGAGCCGATATCGCCGACCACCGGCGCGACGATCTCGACGTTGGAGTCCATTTCCTTCGGCTCGATGTCGATCTGGATGAACTTCTTCGGCGCGTCGCCCCAGGCTCTTGCCCTTGCCGTGCGACAGCAGCCAGTTGAGGCGCGCGCCGATCAGCATCACGACGTCGGAATCCTTCAGCACGGTCGAGCGCGCCGCGCCCGCGCATTGCGGATGCGTGTCGGGCAGCAGGCCCTTGGCCATGCTCATCGGCAGGAACGGAATGCCGCTCTTCTCGACCAACGAGCGGATCGCGTCGTCGGCCTGCGCGTAGGCCGCGCCCTTGCCGAGGATGATCAGCGGACGCTTGGCGCTCTTGAGCACGTCGAGCGCGCGCTTGACCGAGTCCGGCGCGGGAATCTGCGCCGGCGCCGCATCGATCACCTTGACGAGCGACTTCCTGCCCGGCTTCGGCGTCCATCACCTGGCCGAACAGCTTGGCCGGCAGGTCGAGATAGACGCCGCCCGGACGGCCGGAGACCGCGGCGCGGATCGCGCGCGCGAGACCGATGCCGATGTCCTGCGGCATGCAGGACGCGGAAGGCCGCCTTGCACAGCGGCTTGGCGATGGCGAGCTGGTCCATCTCCTCGTAGTCGCCCTGCTGCAGGTCGACGATCTCGCGCTCGGACGAGCCCGAGATCAGGATCATCGGAAAGCAGTTGGTGGTGGCGTGGGCGAGCGCGGTCAGGCCGTTGAGGAAGCCCGGGCGCCGACACGGTGAGGCAGACGCCGGGCTTCTTGGTCAGAAAGCCTGCGATCGAGGCCGCATAGCCGGCGTTCTGCTCATGGCGGAACGAGATGACGCGGATGCCTGCGGCCTGCGCCATGCGGCCGAAATCCGTGATCGGAATGCCCGGCACGCCGTAGATCGTGGTGAGGCCGTTGAGCTTGAGCGCATCGATGACGAGGTGAAAGCCGTCCGTCTGCTCCCGCTCGGCATCGGCCGCCGGCGTGGCGTCGCGTAACTCTTTCACTGCTGCTTCAGCCATGTGCTCTCCGATCACGTTGCATCTGTCCCTCTCACCCGGCGCTCTTTGCACGCCGACCTCTTCCCACCGGAGATGAGGTGCGCCGTTGCACCATGGTGCCGCTTGCTCCATCTCTCGCCGGTGGAGAGAGGTCGCGAGCGGCTGAGGGGCGCTGGTCCCGATGTCTCTGTGCTTCAGTCCAGATAATCGGCGTATTTCTCCACGTGCTCGGCGAGGCCGAGCGCGTGGTTGCGCACCAGATCCTCGGCGCGCGTCGGTGTCGCGCGCCTCCAGCGCCTCGATGATGTTCATGTGATCGCGGATCGAGCGGTCGACGCGGTCCTTCTCGCCGATCGTCTTGCGCCGGATCATCCGCATGTGGGTGAACAGGTTCTCGGCCAGCTCGATGAGCACGCTGTTGCCGCTCAGCGGATGATCGTCTGGTGGAACTCGATGTTGACCTCGGAATATTCGTCGAGATGCGCGCGCAACTCGCCGTTGATCGAAGGTCGCGAACATCTGGCGCAGACCGGCGATCTGGTCGTCGGTGGCCTTCTGCGTGATCAGCCGCGCCGCCATGCTTTCGAGCGCCGCCCAGGCGGTGATCAGCTCGATCACCTCGCGCTTGGTCTTGCGCACGACGTAGATGCCGCGGCGCGGCACCGAGCGCACGAAGCCTTCGCGCTCGAGCTGCGCCATCGCCTCGCGCACCGGCGTGCGGCTGATGCCGAAATCCTGCGCCAGCTGGCGCTCGTCGAGCCGATATCGGTCCGGCTGCGATAGATGTCCATCGGCGCGATGACGTTCTTCAGCGCCGCGTAGGCCTTGTTCTTGAAGCTGACGGAATCGATCGATCCGACCAGCGGCGCGACCGTCGCGTGTCGCCCTGCGGGGACGCCAGCTCCGAACTTCGGATGGCTTCAGGCTGAACGTCGGCGGTCATGTGGTATGCAATATTCCAGCGCCGTCGGGCGCGCGCGCAACGGATATGATGTCGTCCGGACGCGCATGAGTCTGACACGGAGCGCCGCCCGCTCGTCACGGGCGGCGCGATTTCAGAGCGTCAGGAGCGGGCCAGGATGCGGCGCCGCCATGGCTTGAGCACGGCGATCGCCAGCACCGCCGCCAGGATGTTGGCGCCGCCGGCGATGATGAACACCATGTCCCAGCTGCCGGTCATCTTCTGGATCTGGTTGGTGTAGGGCACCAGCAGCGCCGCCGTTCCCTTCGCGGTGTAGAGCAGGCCCGCGTTGGTGGTCGCGAACTTGGAGCCGAACGTGTCCGTGCAGGTCGACGGGAAGAGGCTGTAGATCTCGCCCCAGGCGAAGAACACCAGGCCGCTCAGGAGCACGAACCAGACCGGGTCGTGGCCCGAACAGGTAGCAGCACGAAGATGCCGATGCCTTCGATCAGAAGGCGATGAACATCGTGTTCTCGCGGCCGATCTGGTCCGACACCCAGCCGAAGAACGGCCGCGTCAGGCCGTTGAGGATGCGGTCGATGGTGGCCGCGAAGGTCAGCGCCGTCATGGTCAGCCCGAACAGCGTGACCGGCACGCCGGCGATCTTCAGGTCCTGCGCGATCGGCGCGAGGTTCGCCGTCACCATCAGGCCGCCGGCGCCGACGATCACGAACATGAAGTACATCAGCGTGAAGACCGGCTGGCCGCGCGTCCACACGATGTAGCCGCCGAACGCGAAGATGACGATCGCGAGCGCCAGCGGAATGTAGAACTGCTTGCCCATCGCCCACATGGCGAGGCCGCCGACCAGCGCGACGATCGAGCCGACGATCCAGAAGTTCGTCGGTCCGATGATCTCGCTCGGCGCGAACTGGCGCCGCTCTGGATGATGGTGGCGTTCGCGATCGCCTCGGGGACCTGGCCCGGCTTCGGCGCGAACAGGAAGAACGCCAGCACGCAGACGATGATGCCCTGGCCGATGCCGAAGTTGAAGAACGTCGCCTGGAAGCCGCTCGACGCGATCATCGTCCTGGATCGGCACGACGGTCAGCGCCGAGCCGGCGCCGAAGCCGGCCGCGGTGATGCCGGCCGCGAGGCCGCGCTTGTCCGGGAACCACTTCAGCGCATTGCCGATGCAGGTGCCGTAGACGCCGCCCGCGCCGATGCCGGCGATGATCTGGGCGGCGTAGTAGCTCGGTCGAGCGTCGTCGCGTAGGAGTTCATCCCCCAGCCGATGCCGCACAGCACGCCGCCGACGAAGATCGACGACGCGCGGGCCGTACTTGTCGACGAACCAGCCCTCGATCGGCACCAGCCAGGTTTCGAACAGCACGAACAGCGTGAAGGCGATCTGGATCGACGCGCGATCCCAGCCGAACGTCTTCTGGATGTCGGGGACGAAGAACGTCCAGCCGTACTGGAGGTTGGCGATCATCACCATGCAGATGACGCCGATGACCAGTTGCCCCACCGCGTCGCCTTCGGACGCGGCCACGCGATTCCGACTTTGCGGAAATAACGGACGTTTCCCTTCCCCTTAATGTTGATTTGGTTGCGTTCACGCCAGCCTCGCGCAGACCCAGCGATCGACGGACCCTTCTGTCGAGGCCTTAAAGGCCACCGCTGCTGTGGCATACGTTATAACAGATATGAGCCCGCCGCGCAACCGGGCGGGCGGTGAATCCTGCTTCGTCGCCAAAGTCGAAGCGCCCCCGGCGCGTTCCATGCGTGAAGCAGCCAGCGCACCGCCGGCGCGCCTGTCGAATCGCGGGTCAGCCGGAATTCGTCGATCCCGCCGCGCTTAAGCAAAAATCGAAATCCGTCGACCAAGACGTGATCGAACGGATTACGCGTCAATGCCGCCGACCGGCCGCAGCCGCGTCCAGCCGGCTCTGGATCATCGGCCAGAACAGCGCGACCAAGCCGAGCGCCATGATGGTCGCGACCAGACCGTTGGAGAAGAAGACCCCGAGGCTGCCCTGCGAACCGAGCAGCGACTGGCGGAACGCCTCCTCCGCCTTGTCGCCGAGCACGATCGCGAGCACCATCGGCGCCAGCGGATAATTGCACTTCTTCAGCACGTAGCCGATCGACGCCGAACACCAGCATCATGCACCACGTCGAAGGTCGAGTTGTGCACCGTGTAGGCGCCGATCGCGCAGATCACCAGGATCACCGGCGCGATGATGCTGAACGGAATGCGCAGGATCGCGGCGAACAGCGGCACGCAGGTCAGCACGATGATCAGGCCGACGAGATTGCCGAGATACATGAGGCGATCAGGCCCCAGACGAATTCCTTCTGCTCGACGAACAGCAGCGGCCCGGGCTGCAGGCCCCAGATCAGCAGCCCGCCGAGCAGCACGGCCGCGGTCGGCGAACCGGGCACGCCGAGCGAGAGCATCGGCAGCAGCGCCGCGGTGCCGGCGGCGTGCGCGGCCGTCTCCGGCGCCACCACGCCTTCGATCTCGCCCTTGCCGAAATTGTGGCCGCTCTTCGACATGCGCTTGGCGATGCCGTAGCTCATGAACGAGGCGGGCGTCGCGCCGGCGGGCGAAATGCCCATCCAGCAGCCGATCAGGCAGGAGCGCAGCGACGTCATCCAGTAGCGCGGCAGTTCCTTCCAGGTCTGCAGCACGACCTTCGGATTGATGCCGGCGGCGCGGCCCTTGAAGCTCAGGCCCTCTTCCATGGTGAGCAGGATCTCGCCGATGCCGAACAGGCCGATGACCGCGATCAGGAAGTCGAAGCCGTTGAGCAGTTCGGTGAAGCCGAAGGTGAGGCGCAGCTGGCCGGTGACGCTGTCGAGCCCGACGGCGGCGAGCGCGAAGCCGATCATCATCGACGCGATGGTCTTGAACGGCGGCTCCTTGCCCATGCCGATGAAGCTGCAGAAGGCGAGGAAGAACACCGAGAATTTTTCCGCCGGACCGAACTGCAGCGCGAATTTCGCGACCAGCGGCGCCACCAGCGTGATGATGATGACGGCGAACAGCGCGCCGACGAACGACGAAGTGAACGCGGCGGTCAGCGCCTCGCCGGCCTTGCCCTGCTGCGCCATCGGATGGCCGTCGAAGGTGGTCGCGACCGACCATGGCTCGCCCGGGATGTTGAACAGCACCGACGTGATGGCGCCGCCGAACAGCGCGCCCCAGTAGATGCAGGACAGCATGATGATCGCCGAGGTCGGCGACATGCGGAAGGTCAGCGGCAGCAGGATCGCCACGCCGTTGGCGCCGCCGAGGCCCGGCAGCACGCCGATGATGACGCCGAGCACGATGCCGACGACCATCAGCAGGATGTTGTACGGCTGCAGCACGACCGCGAAGCCGTGGAACAGATTGGCGATCTCTTCCATCTGCCGTTCATCCTGGACCGGCGCCGCCGTCCCTCGGTGGCGCCGGCCGTTTCGAGTTCGTCAGAGTCCGAGCAAGTCCTCGATCGGTCCCTTGGGCAGCGGCACCAGGAACCATTTCTCGAACATCAGGTAGGTCGCGAGCGATCACGCCGACCGCGACCGCGAGCGAGACCGGCCAGCGCATATCTGCCGAGCCACGTCATGAAGCCGCGATCAGGATGAACGACGTCGAGATAGATCCCGAGATAGGGCATCAGCAGCGACATAGATCGTGGTCGGGATCACGACCGCCAGGACCTGGCGGAGCTGGCTCCAGTCGGCGAACAATCTTGTCGGCGTCCGCCCTCAGCGCCTGCGCGAGATTGACGGCGCTCGAAATGACGATGATCGCGCCGACATAGAACGGAAAGAAGCCCGATTTCGGCCCTTCGACGCCCCAATCGATGCCGACCTTCAGGCTGCCGACCATGACCAGCAGGCCGAAGAGCGGCGATCACCAGGGCGACGGCGATCTCGACGTTCCGTTGAGAGGGACCGGACGCGCCAGCGCGCCTGCGTGCGATCTGTCATGGATATCCTCGAAAGAGGAGCGGGACCGGCGGCGGAAGGCTCGCCGGAGCGCGCAATGGATCAATTGGTGGCGAGGAAGCCTGCGTCCTTCATCAGAGTCTGGTGGCGCTGCTCTTCGGTCTCGACCCACTTGGCGTATTCGTCGCCGACCATGAAGGTCTGGTTGAACGCGCCGTCCTTCATCAGCTTCTTCCACTCCGGCGTCTCGCGCACCTTCTTGAACAGATCGACGTAGTAGTCGACCTGCTCCTTGGTGACGCCCGGCGGCATGAAGAAGCCGCGCAGCATCAGGTATTCGACGTCGAGACCCTGCGACTTGCAGGTCGGGATGTCGCTCCACGCCATGTCGCCCGCGATCTTGTCCGTATACGGCAGCGGCTTGCGTCGAACACGCAGAGCGGCCGCAGCTGGCCGGCGCGCCACTGCGCCACCGCCTCGATCGGATTGTTGACGGTGGAGTTGACGTGCTTGCCGACCAGCTGCACCGCGACCTCGCCGCCGCCCTTGAACGGAATGTAGGTGAACTTGACGCCCGCGCTCTTCTCGATGCGCGACCGTGATGATCTGGTCTTCCTGCTTGGAGCCGGTGCCGCCCATCTTGAACTTGCCGGGCGCGGCCTTCATCGCGTCGATGTATTCCTGCGCGGTCTTGTAGGGCGTGTCGGCCTTGCACCCACAGCACGAACTCGTCGAGCGCCATCATGGCGACCGGCGTCAGGTCCTTCCAGTTGAACGGAATGCCGGTGCCGAGCGGCGTGGTGAACAGGTTCGACAGCGTGATGACCAGCTTGTGCGGATTGCCCTTGCGATCCCTTCACGTCGAGGAAGCCTTCGCCGCCGGCGCCGCCGGCCTTGTTGATGACCACCATCGACTGCTTCATCAGATTGTGCTTGGTGACGATGCCCTGGACGACGCGCGCCATCTGGTCGGCGCCGCCGCCGGGCCCTGCCGGTACGATGATCTCGACCGGCCGGGTCGGCTCCCACGCCGCCGAAGCGGGCAGAGCCCCGGCACAGGCAAGGACGGCTGCGATCGCGAGAGCGGCGCCAGGGCGAGCTCGCGCTGGATGTTTCCTCATGGCGTTCTCCCTTCCCCAGTTCGCCGGTCTTGGTCGCCGGCATTATTTGTAATTAATCGTCGCCCCGTGAACGTCTTTAGCAACGGCTCCGGCGGGTTGAGAAGCCCGCCATTCGGCTATGGTCCCTGACGCCGGCAAACAACCAGTCGATGAAAACGCCCATATTATAAGGTATTATAGTGATCGCGCATCGCCGGCCCGGCGGTCTGAAGGGACTGCGCCTTATAGCCGCGCGGCGCGCAGCCGCAGCGCGTTCGTGACCACGCTTACCGATGACAGGGCCATCGCGGCGGCAGCGACCTGCGGCGACAACAGGATGCCGACAAGGGGATAGAGCGCGCCCGCCGCGACCGGAACGCCGACCGCGTTGTAGACGAAGGCGAAGAACAGGTTCTGCCGGATGTTGCGCATCGTCGCCTGGGACAGGCGGCGCGCCCGCACGATGCCCATGAGGTCGCCTTTGAGCAGGGTGACGTCCGCGCTTTCGATGGCAACGTCGGTCCCCGTCCCCATGGCGATGCCGACGTCCGCCGCCGCGAGCGCCGGGGCGTCGTTGACGCCGTCGCCCGCCATCGCCACGACGCCGCCTTCGCGCTGCAGCGCTTGCACGATCTCGATCTTCCGCTCCGGCAGCACGTCGGCATGCACCTCGGCGATGCCGAGCTGCGATGCGATGGCCTGCGCGGTGGTGAGATTGTCGCCGGTCACCATGACGACGCGGATTCTCTCCCGGCCCAGCGCCGCCAGCGCTTCGCGCGTCGTCGCCTTCACCGGATCGGCGACCGCGATCACGCCGGCCGCCCGGCCATCAATGGCGACGAACACCGCCGTGGCGCCCTGCTGGCTCCGCCTTTCGGCCTCCACGGCAAGCGTGGCGGTATCGACATGGCGGCTTGCAAGAAATTTCGCGCTGCCCAGCGTCAGCTCGCGCCCCTCGACATTCGCAACCACGCCCTTGCCGGTCGGCGAATCGAAATCCGCTGCGGCGGCAAGCGCAAGTCCGCGCTCCCGCGCCGCATCCACGATCGCGCGCGCCAGCGGGTGCTCGCTCGGCTGCTCGGCGCTGGCCGCGAGGCGAAGCACCTCCGTCTCGCCGAAGCCGGCGGCCGGCACGACGGCGACGACCTTCGGCTTGCCTTCGGTCAGCGTGCCGGTCTTGTCGACCACCACCGTGTCGACCGTCTCCATCCGTTCGAGAGCCGCCGCGCCTTTGATCAGCACGCCCATCTGCGCGCCGCGCCCAACGCCGACCATGATCGACATCGGAGTCGCCAGTCCCAGCGCGCAGGGGCAGGCGATGATCATCACGCTCACCGCCGCGACCAGCGCATTGGCGAAGCGCGGCTCCGGACCGGCGGCCGCCCACACCGCGAAGGCGAGGACCGCGACCGCGATCACCGCCGGCACGAACCAGCCTGCGACGCTGTCCGCCAGCCGCTGGATCGGGGCGCGCGAACGCTGCGCCTGCGCGACCATCTGCACGATACGCGACAGCATGGTGTCGCGGCCGACCTTGCCGGCGCGCATGACGAAGCTGCCGGTGGTGTTGAGCGTGCCGGCGATCACCTTGGCGCCGGCATCCTTGACGACCGGCATGGACTCGCCGGTGACCATCGATTCATCGACATGCGAACGCCCCTCGCCGACATCGCCGTCCACCGGGATTTTCTCGCCGGGCCGCACCCGCAGGCGGTCGCCCACCGCGACCGCGTCCAGCGCCACCTCCTCTTCGGTCCCGTCCTGTTTGATGCGATGCGCGATCTTCGGCGCGAGATCGAGCAGCGCGCGGATCGCGCCGGAGGTCTGCTCGCGCGCGCGCAGCTCGAGCACCTGCCCGAGCAGCACCAGCACAGTGATCATCGCGGCGGCCTCGAAATAGACCGGCACGTCGCCATGCGCGCCCCGGAACGTTGGAGGGAATATCCCGGGAAACAGCAGCGCGACGACGCTGTAGGTCCATGCTACGCCGGTGCCCACCGCGATCAGCGTAAACATGTTCAGGTTGCGCGTAACCAGCGACTGCCAGCCGCGCACGAAAAATGGCCAGCCGGCCCACAGCACGACCGGCGTCGCCAGGACGAATTCGATCGCGTTCGACCAGCGCGGCGCGATCAGCGCGTGGAGGTCGAACAGATGTCCGCCCATGTCGAGCAAGAATACCGGAAGCGTCAGCGCGAGGCCGATCCAGAACCGCCGGCTCATGTCGGCGAGTTCCGGGTTGGGGCCGGCATCGGCGGCGACAAGCTCCGGCTCCAGCGCCATGCCGCAGATCGGGCATGCGCCGGGACCGGCCTGCCGGACCTGCGGATGCATCGGGCAGGTGTAGATCGTGCCTTCGGGAACCGGGGCGGCAGGGGTCGCCGGGACTGGCGACAAGTATGCCGCCGGGTCGTTCGCGAACTTCGTCCGGCAGCCGGCAGAACAGAAGAAATAGTCGTGGCCGTCGTGTTGGTGGCGATGCGGTGTCTTGTGCGGATCGACCTTCATGCCGCAAACCGGGTCACGCTCCGTCCTGGTATCGGCAGGGGGGACGTTTTTATCCTTGCCATGTCCGCCATGCGCCGCGCCATGCGCGCAGCAAGCATGGTCGTGATGAGTCGGATCGCCGTCGGCCATGGCGGATGCTCTTGCGGATGATACCCTAGGGGGGTATATAGACCCGATGCGTCCCGCCATCAAGACATCGGCGCAGAAGCGCCTCAGCCGCATCGAGGGACAGGTGCGCGGCCTCTCCCGCATGGTCGAGGACGACCGCTACTGCATCGACATCGTTACCCAGATCGCGGCCGCGCGCGCGGCGCTGCGGCGGCTGCAGGAGGAAATCCTGCGCGACCATGTCGGCCATTGCGTCGAGCACGCCATCGCTTCAGGCGACAAGGCTGAGCAGCGCCGCAAGATTGAGGAGCTGATGGACGTCGTCGAGCGCGCCGACCGGTAAGGCGGCTGGCAGTCGTGGGCGCCTGATCGGAGCTTAAGCGCTGCTATGCGCGATGAGGCGGTCGAGGAAGCCGCCGCAGGCCGCGAGCTGATCTATCGCGATATATTCATCGGCCTTGTGGGCTTGGTCGATCGAGCCGGGGCCGATCACGACGGACGGAATGCCCGCAAGCGCAAAGCGCCCGGCCTCGGTGCCAAACGCCACCTTGGCGAGGCCGTTCGATCCCGACAGCCAGGTCGCCAGGGCGACGATGTCGGACGAAACCGGCGTCTCGAGCCCCGGGAAGCCGGACTTGTATTGGAACGTGATGCCGGCGCCCGGCATGACCGCGGTCATCTCCGGCTCCAGCACATCGCGCGCGTAAGCCTTCACCTCGTCGACCAAGGCATCCGGGTCGTCCACCGAGATCGAGCGGAACTCGAACTCGAAGCTGCATTCGTCGGGCACGATGTTGAGCGCGGTACCGCCACGCACGAGCCCCGTATGCCCGGTGGTCCAGGGCACGTCGTAGAGCGGGTCGCGCGCCCCTTCGCGGCCGAGGCGATCCGAAATTTCGCGGATCTTCACGATCAGCCGGGCCGCGTATTCCACCGCATTGACGCCCCGGGGCGCGAGCGCGGAATGCACCGTGAAGCCACGCACCGCGACTCGCAGCGAGCGCTTGCCCTTGTGGCCGACGATCGACGCCCATCTCGGTCGGCTCGCCGACGAAGCAGGCCGCGCGGCCTGACCTTCGCTTTTTCCAGCCGTTCCACCAGCCCGATCACGCCGATACAGCCGACCTCCTCGTCATAGGAGAATGCCAGATGGATCGGCTGCTTCAGGCGCGCCGCCTGCATCGCCGGCACCGCCGCCAGGCAGCAGGCGAGATAGCCCTTCATGTCGGCCGCGCCGCGTGCGTAGAGCTTGCCGCCGCGTTCGGCGAGCCGGAATGGGTCGCTCGCCCAGGACTGCCCGTCCACCGGCACCACGTCGGTATGCCCCGACAGAATGTACCCGGGCACGTCCGAAGGACCGATCGTCGCCCACAGGTTGGTCTTGCCGTCGTCCTGGTATGGAACCCGCTCCGAGGCGACGCCGAGGCGCTTGAGATAGTCCTCGACCCAATCGATCAGCGGCAGGTTGGTGTGGCGGCTGGTGGTGTCGAAGCCCACCAAGGCGTCGAGGACCTCGATGGTTCGCGCGACGTCGGTCATGGCGCTACCGGCCAACCGGAGGGGGCTGCTCGATGGTCTGGGCCGCAGGTTATCATTGCGGGACTGTAGCCGGGATGGAGCGAAGCGCAATCCGGGGCTACGGCACGGCTGCCAGCGGACCGGCCCGTGGCTTGCATCCGCCGCAGGGCCGGTCTCAGATGGCTCGAGATACAAAGGAGTGAGTGCATGGGCCGCGTGAAGATGCTCGCCGCCGCCGCCGTGGCCTGCTGGATCGCCACCGCGGCAGTCCAGGCCCAGGATCTCAAGATCGGGCTCTCGGCCGAGCCGTCGGCGATGGACCCGCATTTCCATAACCTCACGCCCAACAATTCGCTGCTCAAGCACATCTTCGAGCGCCTGGTCGACCAGGACGAGAACCAGCGCATCAGGCCGGGCCTCGCGCTCTCCTGGAAGACGCTCGACGACACCACCTGGGAATTCAAGCTGCGGCCGAACGTCAAATTCTCCAACGGCGACGACTTCACCGCCAACGACGTGATGTACTCGATCTGCCGCGCGCCACGGGTGGAGAACTCGCCGTCGTCGTTCGGGATCAACGTGCGCTCGATCAAGACCATGACGACGCCGGACCCGCTCACCGTGGTCATCACCACCGACACGCCCTACCCGCTGGTGCCCAACGAGCTTGCCACCATCGGCATTCTTTCGGCCAAAGCGAGCGGCGCGGGGCAGGTGGTCTACGACCGCGAGCGATGCGAAACCATCGGGACCTACCCGAAGACGGAGGCGTTCAATTCCGGACAGGCGGTGATCGGAACCGGCCCCTACAAGCTCGTGCGCTTCACCAAGGGCGACCGCATCATCCTGGAGCGCAACGATACTTACTGGGGCGACAAGCCGGCATGGCCGCGCGTGGTCTTTCGCCCGATCACCAGCGCAGGGCCGCGCGTCGCCGCCCTGCTGTCGGGCGACGTCGACCTCATCGAGAATGTGCCGATCCAGGACCTGGAACGCATCAAGGCGAATCCTGATTTCAAGGTCGTGGCGGGCCTGTCGAACCGCGTCGTCTACCTGCATTTCGATTATATCGACGAGGTTCCGCCCGGCGTCTCCGGCAGCAACGGCAAGAATCCGTTCCGCGACGTGCGGGTGCGCGAGGCAATCTCCAAGGCGATCGACCGCGACGCCATCGTGGCGCGCATCATGGGCGGCGTCGCGGTGGCGGCGGGCGAGTTCCTGCCCAACGTGATGTTCGGCACCAACAAGGATACGCAGGCGCCGAAAGCCGACGTCGAGGGCGCCAAGAAGCTGCTTGCCGAAGCCGGCTATCCGCAGGGCTTCACCCTGGTGCTCGGCACGCCCAACGACCGCTACGTCAATGACGCGCTGATCTCACAGGCGGTGGCTCAGATGCTGACACGCGTCGGCATCAAGGTCTCGATCGAAGCCATGACGTCGAGCCAGTTCTTCGCCAAGCGCAACAAGCGCGAGTTCGGCTTCTGGCTCTCGGGCTGGCTGTCCGATACCGGCGAGATGTCGTCGCCGCTGAAATCACTGGTGGCGACGCCGGACAAGGACCGCGGCATGGGGCCGACCAATCCCGGCGGCTATTCCAACCCGAAGATGGACGACCTGCTGGTCAAGGCGCTCGGCACTATCGACGACGCCAAGCGCGGCGCCCTGCTCGCGGAAGCCAGCCGCACCGTGATGGCGGACTACGGCGCGCTGCCGCTGCATTTCGAGATGACGACGTGGGCCTTCCGCAAGGACCTCGCCTATACGCCGCGCGCCGACCAGTTCACCCAGGCCACCCTGGTGACGAAGGCGCCGTAAAGACAAAGAGGAGGCGGTCGAATGCTCGCCTTCCTGATCCGCCGCCTGGGACAGAGTCTGCTGGTCGTCGTGGCGATGGCGGTGCTGGTGTTCGTCGGCGTCTACGCGCTCGGCAGCCCGATCGACATCCTGATCAATCCGGAAGCCGACCAGCTCGAGCGCGAGCAGGCGATCGTGAGGCTCGGCCTCGACAAGCCCATGTGGGTTCAGTTCGGTTTGTTCCTGCAACATGCCGGGAGCGGCGATCTCGGGCGCTCCTTCGTGCACGGCGTCCCGGCGACGGAGATCATCTTCAGCCGCATGCCGGCAACGCTGGAGCTTGCCCTCACGGCTTTCATCATCGCCGTCGGGCTCGGCATCCCGCTGGGACTCATGGCCGGCCTGGCGCCGCGCTCGTTCGCCGGGCGCCTGATCAATGCCGGCTCGATCTTCGGCTTCTCGCTGCCGAACTTCTGGCTCGGCCTCATGCTGATCCTGCTGTTCGCTGTGCAGCTCAAGGTGCTGCCTGCCGGCGGCCGCGGCGAGACCCGCGATGTCTTCGGCATCCCGCTGTCGTTCCTCACCATCGACGGCCTGCGCCACCTCATCCTGCCGGCGCTGACGCTCGCGATCTACAAGGCTTCGCTCGTCATCCGGCTCGCCAGCGCGAGCACGCAGGAGGTCGTGCACGCCGATTTCGTGCGCTTCGCCCGCGCCAAGGGCCTCGCGCCCACGCGCATCGTGTTCGTGCACATCCTCAAGACCATCCTGATCCCCGTGACCACCATCATCGGGCTGGAGCTCGGCTCGATGATCGCCTTCGCGGTCGTCACCGAGACGGTGTTCGCGTGGCCGGGCATGGGCAAGCTGCTGATCGAATCCATCTATCGCCTCGATCGCCCGGTGATCGTCGCCTACCTGATCATCGTCGTCGGGATGTTCGTGATCATCAATCTCATCGTCGACGTGATCTACACGCTGCTCGATCCGCGCGTGCGCCTCACCGAGCGGGAGGCCTGAGGCATGGCGCTTGCCGACAGCGCGCCGGCGCCGGCCGAGCCCGAAAACCGCTTCGTCCGCGCGGGACGCGAGTTCGCCGAAAGCCCGGCAGCGGTGGCGGCGCTCGCCGTCGTGCTGCTGCTGATCGCGATCTCCGCCGCGGCGCCATGGATCTCGCCGCAGAATCCGTATGATCTCACCCAGCTCTC
The DNA here is from genome assembly GCA_963776455.1 of uncultured Alphaproteobacteria bacterium. Classification (GTDB taxonomy): domain Bacteria; phylum Pseudomonadota; class Alphaproteobacteria; order Rhizobiales; family Xanthobacteraceae; genus CAVZMU01. Next base: position 394,538 of record CAVZMU010000004.1, on the reverse strand, counting down.
GATCATGGACAACGGCCTGCCGCCCGGCTCGCGCAGCATGGACGGCAAGCTCTATCTGCTCGGCACCGACGACCAGGGCCGCGACATGCTGTCGGCCATGTTCTACGGCCTGCGACTCAGCCTCAGCGTGGCCTTCGTCGCGACCATCATCGCGCTGGCGCTCGGCGCCACGGTGGGGATCATCGCCGCCTATTTCGGCGGCCGCATCGACGGCCTGCTGATGCGGCTGGTCGATATCCAGCTCTCGTTCCCGGCGATACTGATCGCGCTCATTCTCCTCGCGCTGCTCGGCAAGGGCGTCGAGAAGGTGGTGATCGCGCTGGTCTCGGTCCAGTGGGCCTATTACGCGCGCACCATCCGCTCCTCGGCGCTGGTCGAGCGGCGGCGCGAATATATCGAGGCCGCGCAGTGCTTGGCGCTGCCGCGTTCGCGCATCATCTTCCGGCATCTGCTGCCGAATGCGTTTCCGCCGCTGATCGTGGTCGCGACCGTGCAGGTCGCGCATGCCATCGGGCTGGAGGCGACGCTGTCGTTCCTCGGCGTCGGCGTGCCGATCACGGAGCCGTCGCTCGGGCTGCTGATCGCCAACGGCTACGGCTACATGCTGTCGGGAAAATACTGGATCGCGTTCTATCCGGGCATTGCGCTGCTGATCGCGATCGTCGCGCTCAACGTAGTTGGCGACCGTATCCGCGACGTCACCAACCCGCGGCTCAAGCGGTGAGCACGCTGTCGACGCCGGTGCTCGCCGTCGCCGGCCTCAAGACGCAGTTCTTCACCCGCGACGGCGTCGTGCACGCGGTCGACGGCGTCAGCTTCGCGGTCGACCGTGGCGAGGTCCTGGGTCTCGTCGGCGAGTCCGGCTCCGGCAAGACCGTGACCGGCCTATCGATCCTTGGCCTTGTGGACGCGCCGGGCCGCATCGTCGAAGGCTCGATCCGCTACAACGGCGAGGAACTGGTCGGGCGCCCCGAAGCGGAGCTTCGTGCATTTCGCGGCCGGCACATCGCGATGGTGTTCCAGGACCCGATGATGACGCTTAATCCGGTGCTGCGCGTCGACACCCAGATGATCGAGGCAATCACCGCCCACGAGCGCGTGACGCAAAAGGCCGCCCGCGGGCGGGCGCGCGACGCGCTTGCCATGGTGGGGATCGCCGCGCCCGACGAGCGGCTGACCGCCTATCCGCATCAGTTGTCCGGCGGCATGCGCCAGCGCGTCGCGATCGCGGTCGCGCTGCTGCACCGGCCGGCGCTCGCTCATCGCCGACGAGCCCACCACCGCGCTCGACGTCACCATCCAGTCGCAGATCCTGGCGCGAGATTCAGGCGCTGTGCGCCGAGCTCGGCACGGCGCTGGTCTGGATCACCCACGATCTCGCGGTCGTGGCCGGCCTCGCCGACCGCATCGCCGTCATGTATGCGGGCCGCATCGTCGAGGAGGGACCGGTCGATGCCGTGCTCGCAGCTCCGCTCCATCCATACACGAGGGGGCTGATCGGCTCGGTGCCGAGCCGCAACAAGCGAGGCAGCCCGTTGGCGCAAATCCCCGGCATGGGACCGTCGCTCGCGCATTTGCCGAAGGGCTGCAAATTCGCGCCGCGTTGCGAGCGCGTCGGCGAGAAATGCTCCGTCGAGCCGCCGATGATCGAGCATCCGGAAGGCCGGCTCGCGCGGTGCTGGTATCCTTATGTCGATGTGCCCGCCACGGTGCCGGCATGAGCGCCCCGATCATCACGCTCGACGGCGTCAGCAAGACCTTCGTCAAGCCGCTCGGCCTCGCCGAGCGGATCGCGAACGTCTTCGGTTCCGGCATCGAGGAAGCGGCGGTGCGGGCGGTCGACGACGTGTCGTTGTCGATCGGTGAAGGCGAGGTCGTCGGCCTTGTCGGCGAATCCGGCTGCGGCAAGTCCACGCTCGGCCGCATCGTCGCCGGCATCTATCGTCCAGACCGCGGCGCAGTGAAGTTCCGCGGCGCCGCCGTGAACGAACTCGCCGGCAGGGCGGCGCGTAACGCCGCGCTGAAGGTCCAGATGATCTTCCAGGACCCGATGGCATCGCTCAATCCGCGCATGCGGGTCGCCGATATCGTCGGCGAAGCGCCGGTGGTGCACGGCATCGTGCCGCGGAGCGGGATCGGCGACTATGTCGAAGCGCTGCTGGCGCAGGTGGGGCTCGATCCCGCCTACAAGACACGCTTCCCGCATCAGCTTTCGGGCGGACAGCGCGCCCGTGTCGGCATCGCGCGGGCGCTCGCCGTGAAGCCGGATGTCCTGGTCTGCGATGAATCCGTCGCCGCGCTGGATGTCTCGATCCAGGCCCAGGTCCTGAACCTGTTCATGGCGTTGCGCACGAGTCTCGGCCTCACTTATCTGTTCATCAGCCACGGCCTCGGCGTCGTGGCGCATCTCTCCGACCGCGTCGTCATCATGTATCTCGGCCGTGTCGTCGAGATCGCGCCAACCGACGCGCTGTTCCGCTCGCCGAACCATCCCTACACGCAGGCCTTGCTCGCCAACGTTCCCCGACTCGACGCGCACAAGCACCGTTTCGCCACCATTACCGGCGAAATCCCCTCGCCGCTCGATCCGCCGCCGGGATGCCACTTCCATCCCCGCTGTCCCTTCGCGATGCCGCGCTGCCGCGTCGAGCGGCCGCCGCTGAAGGACATCGCGCCGGGACGGTCATCGGCGTGCCATCTCAACGACGCCCCTGCGTTCTGAGCAAGAAAGCGCGGGACAACCCCGTCCCTCCGGCCGACGCGAAACCTGCATGGCTGGTCTGAGCCTGACGCTGTTCGGCACGCGGATTGCATCGCCGTGCGGTAATTTTGAGCGTATATAAACTGCACCTGGACACCCCGCTGCGCTTTGAGGCAAAGACGACCCTTCCCCCGCCGCCTCCGGCGTCAAATCCTCATGAGGCCGCCACGTGCCCACCAGCCTGAACAGCTTCAATTCGCGCCAGACGCTCACCGTCGGTGACAAGCACTACGTCTATTATTCCCTGCCGGAGGCCGAGAAGGCCGGGCTTACCGGCGTCTCGAAGCTGCCGTTCTCGCTGCGCGTGCTGCTGGAGAACCTGTTGCGCTTCGAAGACGGCCGCACAGTGAAGAAGGCGGACATCCAGGGCATGGCCGAATGGCTCGACAACAAAGGCAAGGCCGATAAGGAGATCGCGTTCCGCCCTGCCCGCGTCCTGATGCAGGACTTCACCGGCATTCCCGCCGTGGTCGACCTCGCCGCCATGCGCGACGCCATGAAGACGCTGGGCGGCGACCCGCGCAAGATCAACCCCATCGTGCCGGTCGACCTCGTCATCGACCATTCGGTGATCGTCGACGAATTCGGCACCCCGAAGGCCTTCGCCAAGAACGTCGAGCTCGAATATTCGCGCAATGGCGAGCGCTACAAATTCCTGAAATGGGGGCAGATCGCCTTCAACAATTTCAGCGTCGTGCCGCCGGGCACCGGCATCTGTCATCAGGTCAACCTCGAATACCTGTCGCAGACGGTGTGGACCAACCGGGTGGAGGCCGAGCCGGTCGAATACGCCTATCCCGACACGCTGGTCGGCACGGATTCCCACACCACCATGGTCAACGGCCTCTCGGTGCTGGGCTGGGGCGTCGGCGGCATCGAGGCCGAGGCGGCGATGCTTGGCCAACCGCTGTCGATGCTGATCCCGCAGGTCGTCGGCTTCAAGCTCACCGGCAAGGTGCGGGAGGGCGTCACCGCGACCGACCTCGTGCTGACCGTGACGCAGATGCTGCGCAAGCTCGGGGTGGTCGGCAAATTCGTGGAATTCTACGGCCCGGGCCTCGACGACATGAGCGTCGCCGACCGCGCGACGATCGGCAACATGGCGCCGGAATACGGCGCCACCTGCGGCTTCTTCCCCATCGACAAGAAGACCATCGACTACCTCACGACCACCAGCCGCACGCCCGAGCGCATCGCGCTGGTGGAAGCCTATGCCAAGGCGCAGGGCACATTCCGCGAGGCCTCGACGCCGGACCCGGTGTTCACCGAGTCGCTGGAGCTCGACCTCGACACCGTGCAGCCATCCATCGCCGGACCCAAGCGCCCGCAGGACAAGATCACGCTCGCCGACGCCAAGGCCGGTTTCATCAAGTCGGCCGACACCGAGTTCCGCAAAGGAGCCGAAGTCGGCAAGCGCTTCCCGGTGGAAGGCGCGAATTTCGACCTCGGCCATGGCGACGTGGTGATCGCGGCGATCACCTCTTGCACCAACACCTCCAACCCCAGCGTGATGATCGGCGCCGGGCTGCTTGCCCGCAATGCGGTCGCCAAGGGGCTGCGCAGCAAGCCGTGGGTCAAGACCTCGCTCGCGCCGGGCTCGCAGGTGGTGGAGGAGTATTTCAAAGCCGCCGGACTTCAGGGCGACCTCGACACGCTCGGCTTCAACCTCGTCGGCTTCGGCTGCACCACCTGCATCGGCAATTCCGGACCGTTGCCGGAGCACATCTCGAAGGCGATCAACGCCAACGACATCGTGGCGGCGGCGGTGCTGTCGGGCAACCGCAACTTCGAAGGCCGCGTGAACCCCGACGTGCGCGCGAACTACCTTGCCTCGCCGCCGCTGGTCGTCGCCTACGCGCTCGCCGGCTCGATGCAGATGGACATCGTCAACGATCCGCTGGGCCAGGGCAGCGACGGCAAGCCGGTCTACCTCAAGGACATCTGGCCGTCGGCCGAAGAGGTGCAAAGCTTTATCGACAAGACCGTCACCAGCGAATTGTTCAAGTCCCGCTACGGCGACGTCTTCACCGGCGACGACAACTGGAAAAAGGTCTCGGTCGAGACCGGGCTCACCTTCGCCTGGGATATCGGCTCGACCTACGTGCAGAACCCGCCCTATTTCGAGGGCATCACCAAGGAGCCCAAGCCGATCACGGACGTTCACAACGCCCGCATCCTCGGCCTGTTCCTCGATTCGATCACCACCGACCACATCTCGCCGGCCGGCAACATCCGGGCTGAATTCGCCCGCCGGCGCGTATCTCCAGGAGCACCAGGTCCGCGTCGCCGACTTCAACCAGTACGGCACGCGGCGCGGCAACCATCAGGTGATGATGCGCGGCACCTTCGCCAACATCCGCATCAAGAACCAGATAGTGCGCGACGATGCCGGCAACGTGGTGGAGGGCGGCTACACCATCCATCACCCGAGCGGCGAGCGAATGTTCATCTACGACGCCGCCATGCGCTACAAGGACGAAGGCGTGCCGCTGGTGATCTTCGCCGGCAAGGAATACGGCACCGGTTCATCGCGCGACTGGGCCGCCAAGGGCACGACGCTGCTCGGCGTCCGTGCCGTGGTTTCGGAATCCTTCGAGCGCATCCACCGCTCCAATCTCGTCGGCATGGGCGTGCTGCCGCTGGTGTTCAAGGACGGCACGTCGTGGCAGTCGCTCGGCATCAAGGGCGACGAAACCGTGACAATTCTCGGCCTTGCCGAAGGCCTCAAGCCTCGCAAGGAAATGACCGCAGAGATCACCTCATCGGACGGCAAGGTTCAGCACGTGCCGCTGATCTGCCGCATCGATACGCTCGACGAGCTGGAATACTTCCGCAACGGCGGCATCCTGCACTACGTGCTGCGGCAGCTCGCGGCATAGCGTCCAAGCGGTCGACGCACCCTCCGCTCATTCCCGCGCAAACGGGAATCCATCGCAGCATAAGGTCCCAGAGGTCCGCGTTTCGCGGGGCGAGCGGGACATGGGCCGACTGCCGGCCTTGGATCGTGTATGGAGCGCACCGGATGATGCCACGCCGTCGCGACGCGGCAGGCTTCACGCCGCGGGGATGACCGGCAGCAGCACATAGGGCTGCCGCCCCGGTGCAAAGTGAAGGGTGTTCGTTCCGCCGAAGGTCTCGGCCGGGCGGTCCTTGGGATGGTTGTGCAGGAACGGCCCGACGCCGGTGAGCGAATACTTCACCCCGTCGAGCATCAGCGGCGGACCTTCGTTCTCATAATCCTTGCCGCGCACCGCGACCGCGAGGCGATAGCCGATCGGCAGGACGATCGACGTCGGCCAGATCTCGACGTCGAGCTCGACCGGCTCGCCGGGCGTCAGCGGCCAGGCCTCGTCGTGGCTGTGATAAGGGCGATAGGGCAAAGTGCGGGCCCCATCGAGCTTACGGTGCGAGGCGCGCAGCCAGCCGATGCCCACGGGCGTGCGGGGATCGTTGGACCCGATGAAGGTCACCTCGTTGTCCTGCGGATCGAACACCCGCAGCCCCACGAACGCATCGGCGTCGTCGGTGTCGGACGACAGGAACAGCTTGGCGGCGACCGGGCCGGTGATCTCCAGCGGCTCGGTCAGCGGCGGCGTCGAGAACTCCAGCCCCCTGCCGGTCGTCTCGTAGGCGAGGCTCGTCGATGCCGCCGGCTCCTGCGGACCGAAGCCGAGGGTCGCGGGATCGAGATAGAATTTCGTCCATTGCGTGCGCGCCAGCGGCCATTCATTCTCGTGGCGCTCGACAAATGTCTCATCGGGGTGGCGCACCTGGAGCTGGACGCGGGGCTGCGCGTCCCACCCGGTATCCTCGGCCTTCAGGAAGTGGCCGAAAAACCGCTTCTGCAGGGCCACGCCGTAGTCGGTATAGAAGTGCGACCAGTGCGCGTCGCCATGCACTTCAAGCCATTTCTGCTCCGACGCAGCCTCCAGGAACCCCTCGAAGTTGCCGCGCGGATGCAGGCCGACGCCGCCCCAGTTCGCCGCGCTCAGCAGCGGCAGCGTGATCGCCTTGAAGTCGGGCGTGCGCTCGCGGCAGGCGTCGTCGTCGAACGGGTGATCGAGGATGAAGGCTTCGATGTCGCGACGGTTCTTCGTCAACGTCTCATCCGGCAGCGTTTCCGGGCCGGAGACGAGTTCGCCGGTGACGCGGCTGCGCAGCCCGCGCTCGCCGAGCCCGTGCTGCACCCGATGGAACGCGCGCGGGAACAGGTTGTCGAGGAACCGGCAATAGATGCCGCCGTGGCGTGCGAGCTCCCGGTACCAGTCGGCGGCGCCTTCCCACACGCAGATCGCCTTGAGATGCGGCGGCCGGTGCTGCGCCACGTACCACTGGTTCATCGCGAAGTAGGAGATGCCGTTCATCCCGACATTGCCGTCGCACCACGGCTCGCCTGCGGCCCATTCGATGGCCTCGTAGATGTCGCGGGTCTCGCGCGGCGACCACGGATCGAGGAAGCCGGGGGACCGCCCGGAGCCCCGCGCATCGATGCGAAGACAGGCGTAGCCATCCGGCACCCACTTCTCGGGGTCAACCAGCTCCCACACCTGGTATTTGCACGTCGAGCCCTTGGCGACCTCGGGGAAGGCCTTGACCATGCGGTTCCAGGCGCTCGTGTTGCCGTCCTGGAACGCGAGGCCCTTGCCGAAGGCGCCATAGGACAGGATGACGGGACAGGGCTTGCCGTCTGCCGGGCGAAACAGATCCGCGCGCAGCACGACGCCGTCATCCATCGGGATCGGCACGTCCCAGTCGATCTGCATGCCGTCGTGCACGTCGCTCTCGGCTGGCCGCAATTTTTCTTCCATCGAATTCTCGTTCCGGGTTCGCTGTCCGGCAGTCTTTGTATGTAAGGATAAAAGCCTTGTATACCGGCTCGCCGCCGGAATCGCGGGAGCGGAAACCGCGCCGGCGCACCGGCTGCTCGTCATCGGTATGGCGAGCAACCCTGAACCGGCGGCTGGCCGGTCACGCCACCTGCCGCGACGGGATACCGGCGCGGTGATGCCGCACCAGGCCCTCGTCGACGTCGATGCCGAGGCCGGGACGGTCCAACACGTCGGCATGGCCGCGGTCCATCAATACCGGCCGCGGCGTCACGTCTTCTCCCAGGGCGCCGTTGGTCAGGGTCAACGCCCATGCGATGCCGGGGATCACCGCCGCGACATGCAAGGCCGCGGCGCAGGCGACGCTGGATTCGCCGGTCTTGCAGGACAGGTTCACGCTCATGCCAAGGCGCTCGCATAGGCGGCCCGCCTCGACCACCGCACGCAGGCCGCCGAGCTTGATCGCCTTGAGGCTGACGCCGCGCGCCGCCTTGCGCTCATGATGGCGGGTGATGTCGTCGAGGCCGTGGATACCTTCGTCGGCGCCGATCGCGATAGCGGTCGCCGCAGCCACCGCCGCCATGCCGGCGAGGTCGTGAGACTCCACCGGCTGCTCGAAGAAGTCGAGGCCGCAGCCGGCGACGGCGCGCACATAGGCCAGCGCCTCCTCGACCGTGAAGCCCTGGTTGGCATCCGCCGAGATCAAACCGCCGGACCCGAGCAGCTTGCAGACCTCGCGCGTGCGCGCGGCGTCGCGTTCCGGCGTGTCGATGCCGACCTTGATCTTGAAGACGCCGAACCCCGCCTCCTTCTTCTTGGCGGCGTCCCGCAGGTCGCCGGCAAGATCGCCGCCGCCGATGACGCCGAGCAGCGGCGCCCGGCTGCGGCGCTTGTCGCCGAGCAGCGCATGGACAGGCTTGCCCGTCGCGCGTCCGACGAGGTCATGCAGCGCGATCTCGATCGCCGCCTTGGCGCCCGTGTTGCCATACATCCGGCCATCCATCGCGGCGAGCGCACCGGCAATATCGGCAGCCTCGCGGCCGACGAGCACCGGCGCGAGATGATGCACGGCGGCGACCATGCCGGCGACGGTCTCGCCGGTCATAGTCGGCGCCGAGGCGGCTTCGCCCCAGCCGACAACGCCGTTGCCGGCCTCGATCCGCACCAGCACGTTGTCGGCCTGCCGCACCTCCTCGCCCGCCATGATGACGGGCTTGATCATCGGCAGGCAGATCGCGATCGGCTCGATGCTCCTGATCGTCACGGGATCAGCCGCCCTTCAGCTTGATGCCGGCCTGGGTGATGATGTCCTTGAACATCGGCACCTCCTTGGCGATGCGCGCCATGTGGCCCTTGCCGTCGCGCGCCTGCACCTGAAAGCCGGACTTGGAGAGCTTATCGCGCATATCGGGCTTGGCCAGGATGGCGAGCGTCGCCTTCTCCAGCATCGCAACGATCTCGGGCGGCGTCTTCACCGGCGCGAGCAGCGCCGTGTAGGTCTCGAACACGAAGTCCTTGTAGCCGGCCTCCAGCATGGTCGGGATGTCGGGCAGGTCGTGCCAGCGGGTCTCGCCGGTCACCGCGAGGCCCTTGACCGTGCCCGCCTTGATATGCGGATGCGCCGGCGCGAGCACGCCCGACGAAAGCTGCACGGTGCCGCTCATCAACGCCTGCAGCGCTTCGCCGCCGCCCGCGAACACCACGCTCGCCATCCGCGTCAGCCCCTCGCGGACCTTGAACACCTCGGCTTCGAGCTGCGGCGTGGTGCCGACCGGCGGCGTCGAGACGTTGAACTTGTCCGGGTCGGCCTTCGCCAGCGCGACGAACTCCTTCATCGTGCTGACGCCCATGTCGGGCTTCACCGCGAAGACGTTCGGGGATGTCGCAAGCTCGCAGATCGGCGCGAAGTCCTTGAACGGATCGTAGGGAAGGGTGTCGTAGAGGCCGGGATTGACGGCATAGCCGCTGGTCGCCAGCAGGATGGTGTAGCCGTCCGGCTCGGCGCGCGCCGCATAGCCCATGCCGATATTGCCGCCGGCACCACCCTTGTTCTCGACGATGAAGGTCGCGCCGGTCAATTCCTGCAAAGCCGCCGCCATGATCCTGCCGATGATGTCGGACGGGCCACCCGGCGAATTGGCGACCACGATGCGGATCGGGCGATCCGGATACGCAGCGAGCACCGGGTCGATGTGCAACACCGTCGGCGCGGCGATGCCGGCGGCGAGCGCTGCGGCGCCCTTGATGACGCGGCGTCGCGACAACATGGCGGTGTCAATTCTGCTCATGAACCCTCCCAGGTCGGTTCTTATTGGTGACGTCAGTCTTGGCCCGCAGGGTAGGCTTTCGCGGCCGGTGCGGCAACATCGCGCCGCTCAACGACGACGCGAGCCCAGCCATTCCAGCGCACCACGGCCTGCGGCGGCGCCGGTCGCAAAGCACGCCTGGAGCAGGTAGCCGCCGGTCGGCGCCTCCCAGTCCAGCATCTCGCCGGCGGCGAATGTGCCGGGACGCCTGCGGAGCATGAAGCCTGCGTCGATGTCGTCGAACAGGATTCCGCCGGCGGTGGAGATCGCGCGCGCGATCGGCGCCATGCCGGTGACGCGGATCGGTATCGCGTTGACGAGATGCGCCAGCGCCGCGGGCGCCATGGCGGAAAGCGGTTCTCCCGACGCGATCGCCGCCTCGTGGAGCAGGCCGATGTCGGCCGGCGACAAGGCCAGGGCCTTGCGCAGGAACGTCGAGAGCGATTGCTTGCCGCGCGGCGCGCCGAGCCGCCGCTCCAGCTCGGCCGCAGCGACGTCGGGACGCAGCGCGACATGGAGAACGGCTTCGCCTCCCGCCGCGACGGCCTCGCGCAAGAGCGCGCTCAGCGCATAGATGCCGCCGCCTTCCAGCCCCGCCTGCGTGATGAGCGCCTCCCCGCGCACCGCATGATCGCCGAACGGCAGCGCGATGCGCTTGAGCGGCTGACCTGCGAAACGCTGCCGAAACACATCTGACCAGGCGACCAGCACGCCGCAATTGGCCGGCCGCAGCGGCGCGACCGCAACGCCGGTTCGCGCCATGATGCCGGCCCAGCCGCTGTCCGAGCCGAGACGCGGCCAGCTTGCGCCGCCCAGCGCCAGAACGGTCGCAGCCGCACGAACGGTCACGGGTCCGTCCGCCGTCGCGAACAGCAAGCAGCCGTCGTCATCCCATCCGGTCCACTGGTGGCGGAGCTTGAGCTGTACGCCCGCCGCTTCCAGCCGCCTCAGCCATGCGCGAAGCAGCGGCGAGGTCTTGAATGATGCCGGAAACACCCGTCCGCTCGATCCGACGAAGGTGGCCTCGCCCAGCCCTTCGCTCCAGGCGCGCAATGCGGACGGCGGAAACGCTTCGATGGCGTCGCGCAGGAACGGGGCCGCCGTGCCATAGCGTGCGAGCAGGCGTTCGAGGTCTTCGCTATGAGTGAGGTTCAGGCCGCCGCGGCCGGCCATCAGGAACTTGCGTCCAGCCGACGGCATGCGGTCGTAGACGGTGACGCGCGCGCCGCCATTTGCTGCGATCTCGGCAGCCATCAGGCCGGCCGGTCCAGCACCGATGACGGCGATCGAAGCGATCGCGTCGAAGCTTGCTTCCGACATTGCACACTGCTCCGCTCGTCCCGGCGAACGCCGGGACCCAGACACATTCGCTGGCCTGGATTCCCGCTCGCGCGGGAATGAGCGGAGCTTGTGTCGGCTCAGACCCCTCGCATCAAGTCCGGCGAGCCCGCAGGGTCACTTGACGTTCTGCTGCATCCATTCGTCCAACGCGCGCGCGATGTCGAGGTTGTTCTTCTCGATCATCACCATGTGTCCGTTGCCGTGGAGGCCTTTTTCCTCCAGCCGGATGAAGTCCGTCTTCACGCCGGCCTGGTTGAGGTACTTCGCGGTGCAGTGGTCGTACACCGCATGATAGGAGGCTTCCGCCGTCACCACCGCGGCCGGGATGGCTTTGAGGTTGATAAGCTGGCGCGCCGGCGACTTCTGCATCCAGCAGGCGAAGAGGTCCGGGCCATCGGCGCGTTCCTCGCGTTCGACCGAGATTTCGGAGGGGTCCTTGACCGCCGGCTCGTAGGTCATCGGGATGTCGGTCACGCCCCAGCCGCGCGCCTTGCCGGTGGCGTTGACGGTGTTCTCGAACGGCGGGCCGCTCGGCTCGATGCCGATGACGGCCTTGACCAGCTTCGGGCGCGAATCGGCGATCAACCAGCCAAACGGCCCGGACTGCGAATGCGTGATGACGATGGCCGCGCCGATCTTGTCGAGCAGGGCGGCGCCCGCCGTCTGGTTGCGGGCCTGCGTCTCCTCCGCCGAGATCACGGTCTCGACCTGCGTGGCGTAGAACGCATCGAACACCGGATCGCCGCGGCGGCCCTTGTTCGGCCCGTCGCCCGGCCATTGCGTGTGCTTCTTGGCCTGCGGCCAGGTGCCGGTGATCTCGGAGGCGGTGAACTGGAACTCCTCCTGTCCCGCCGTGAACATGCGCGTCGCGCCGTCGGCCGGATGCCATGCCGAGCGCCCGCGCATCGGCTGGTCGATCATGTAGACGACATAGCCCTGCTCGACGAAATACTCCGCCCAGCCCTTGCGGCCGTCCGGCGTGTTCATCCAGTTGGTCGCGGTCTGCGCCGCGCCGTGGATCAGCACCAGCGGATAGGGCCGGCGCACGTCCTTCGGCGCCAGCACCTCAACATAGATCTGGCCGCGCATGATCTCCTTGCCCGGCTCGCCGACATACTGGCCGCCGACATAGAAATAGCCCCGCAGCGCGACCGCCGACTGATCGACGGCCGGAACAGGAAGCTTCGGCGGCTCGGCGCGCGCCATGGCAGGCGCCAGCGCCAGCACGCAAGCCAAGCCAAACGCCCGTCGCATCGTCCGATGAGATGTCATGGTCGTCCTCCCGTCGCTGTTTTTCGGATCGTCGCATGCCGCGATCCGTCGCGTCGATCATCCGGCTGGACACACCGCCCCGCAAGGGCCATCGCGGCGCTACACGGGGCCGTGTGAACGCAAGCGGTGTCCGGCGCACGGACCGGCTTGCGGCCGGCGGCGTCATTCATGGATAATCCACAAGGGCGAACCGCGGTGCATTCCCCTCGGGGGAACACGCCGCGCACAACGACAAGACAAGGGTGGAAACGTGATGCTCAGGACATTGTCGCGCCTCGCCACGGCTGCGGCGCTGCTGCTCGCCGCGTCGCCGGCCGCATTCGCCGACGATTATCCCAACCGACCGGTCCGGCTGATCATTCCGTTCCCGGCCGGCGGCAGCAACGACGTGGTCGGCCGACTGGTGGCCAACCAGCTCAGCGAGAAGCTCGGCGCCAAGGTCTATGTCGACAATCGCGGCGGCGCCGGCGGCGTGATCGGCACCGAGGTCGCGGCGAATTCGCCGCCGGACGGCTACACGCTGCTGGTCGTATCGCTCGCGCATGCCGTCAATCCGGCGCTCTACAAGCTCAACTACGATCCGATCAAATCCTTCACGCCGGTCGGCATCATGGCGACCGGGCCGAATGTCCTCGTCGTCAACCCGGACTTGCCGGTCAAGTCGGTGAAGGACCTGCTTGCGCTCGCCAAGGAGAAGAACGGCGATCTCGATTACGCGTCGGCCGGCATCGGCAGCTTCCAGCATCTGGGCGGCGAATTGTTCAAGCTCACCGCCGGCGTGAAAATCCAGCACGTGCCCTACAAGGGCGGCGGTCCGGCGATGCAGGACGTCATCGCCGGCCACGTCAAGATCATGTTCTCGTCGCTGGTGCAGACCACGCCCTTCATCCAGTCCGGCCAGCTCCGGGCCCTGGGGCTCGGCGGCCTTAAGCGCAGCGCGGTGCTGCCCGACGTGCCGACCATCGACGAGGCCGGCGTGCCGGGTTACGAGGCCGTCAACTGGTGGGGCATCCTGGCGCCCGCCGGCACGCCGGCAGCGATCGTCGAGAAGATCCATGCCGACATCCAGAAGGCCACGGCTTCCCCCGAGCTCAAGGAAGCCTTCGACCGCGAGGGCGCGTCGGCGGTCAACATGACATCCGCCGAGTTCGGCCACTACATCGAGACGGAGATCGCCAAGTGGAGCCGCGTCGTCAAGGAAGGCAACATCCGCGCGCAGTAGGTCGCCGCAGCGCGCCTCCGTCCGAAAGGCGGATCGCCGACACGGCCCGCCGGGTTCATGATGCGGCGGACAAGCGGGGAATCGGGGGACTTGAGCGATGGTCGAGACTGCAGCAGCCGTAAAGCGGATCGTGCATCTGCGCATCCGGATTCCCGGTGCCGATGTAAGTCACCTCGTGGCGATGATCCGCGCCGCGATCCCGTTCTACGAGGCGTCAAGCCAAGTGCGCGTGCGCCTGCTCAAGAACGCCGACGACCCGGCGCAGTTCGTCCAGACGATCGAGTATGAGAGCGCGCCGTCGGTCGAAGCGGGCCGGCAGAAGTTCGCCAGCGATCCGATGATCCAGACCTACCTGCAGATGTGGCGCACGATGTCGATGGGCGCCGCCGAGGTCGACGTCTACGAGGACGTCACCGCGGGCGGGACGGCGGGATGAACCCGGCGACGGGCCGCAGCCGCTCATCACCAATCCATGAGGCCGCTATTTGGCGAGGCGCTTCTTCGCCTCGTCCAGGTAGCTCAGGTCGACATAGGGCTTGATGTCGATCCTCTGCCGGATCACGCCGAGGTCGTGGACGGTGTCGAGATTGCGCTGCAGCGCCACGAGATCGGGCGTGGCGTCGGGGTCGCGATAGAAGTCCTGGTTGGTGAAGACCCACTTCTCCAGGGCCGGCACCGGCCGCTTGGTAAACTCCGACGCGATGGCGACAGCCTCCTGGCGGTGGGCCGGGTCGAGGAACCAGTGGAGCGCGATGATGTAATCCTCGAGGAAATCGACGACCGCGGCCCGGTTGTCCTTGAGGAAGTCCGAGCGCGCCACATTGAGGAGCGACTGCACGTCGCCCATCGCATCCTCCGGCTTGAACAGCGTGCGCAGGCCGCCTTTCGCTTCCGCGATCTGCAGGAACGGCGCCGTCGCGGTGATGAGGTCGACCTTCTTCTCGCGTAAGGTCGCCTCCATTGCGGGGAGACGGACCTCGACGATGGTGAAGTCGGTCTTATCGCTGAGGCCGGCCTTCTTGAGGTTCGCCACCATGGCGTAATGGAAGCCGCTGCCCCGCGCGCTGGTGGCGAGCACCTTGCCTTTGAGGTCGGCAAGGGTCTTGATCGGCGAATCCGAGAGCACGACGTATTCCGGCCCGCGATGGCCCTTGCTGCCCCAGCCGCCGAGATCGCTGATCACCTTGATGTCGAGCCCGCCGTTCTGGATGGCGATGCCGAGCGACGAAAAGGCGATATAGCTGATATCCAGTTCCTTCGCCGCCATCGCCTGGAGCGCCACGGAAGTCGCCTGGAAGTACATCGCGTCGACGACATAACTCTTGCCGTAATGCTTCAGGATGTCCTTCTTCACGAACAGCAGCGGCGAGATCACGCCCGGCACCTCGCCATAGCCGAGCCTGATCTTGACCGGCTCCGCGCGCGCGGATGACAGGCCGGCGGCGATCACCGCCGCGGCCAGGACGAACCTCCAAACACCACGCATCATGCTTTCTCCATGGAGATGTTTCATACTACGTCGCCCTGGCGCTGCACTTCCTCGTGCCAGACCAGGACGCGGCGCCGTGTGACTTGCAGGGCCTTCATCGCGACGAAGCCGAGCATCGCGATGACGATGAGGTTCGCGAACACGCCGGCAGGATCGGCGAGCCGCGTCGCTTCCATCATGGTGCCGCCAAGGCCGCCGCCGCCGGTCAGCATCTCGGCGACGATCACGGTGATGAAGGCGATCGGCAGCGCGATCTGCAACGCGGTGAAGACCTGCGGTAGCGACGCCGGGAGCACGACGCTCCACAGAAGCTGGCTGCGCCGCTTGCCGAGATTCTCCGCCGACCACAGCAGGTATTTGTCGACGGCCTGAGTGCCGGACCACGTGCCGGCGATGATCGGGAAGATGCAGGCGAACACACTGATGATGATCTTCGGCTTGTCGAACACGCCGAACCACAGCACGAAGATCGGCAGGAAGCTGATCTTCGGCGTTGGATAGCCGATCGAGATCAGCGGATCGAGGACCCAGCGCACGAAGCGTATCCTCGCCATCATCACGCCGAGCGCGACACCGATCACGGCCGCGATGGAATAGCTGATGACGAGGCGGCCGACCGTGCCGGCTGCCGACGCGACGATCTCCCCGGACGCCAGAATCCTGCCACAGGCGGACCACGACCTGGCTGAACGACGGCAGCAGGAAAGTCGAGACCAGGTGAAGCCGCGCGGTCGTCTCCCACGCCACCAGCGCCAGCACCGGCAGGATCGCCATCGCGGCGAAATTGGAAAGCCGCTGCGCCAGCGTCACGTCAGGTCTCCCGCCAGCGCAGCGCGCGCTTCACCAGCATCAGATAGAGGCGGTCGGCGACGAAGCCGAAGGCGACGACGGTGAAGACCGCGGCGAACATGCCGGCATATTCGCCGGCTTCGCCGAGGAACGAGATCAGGTAGCCCATGCCCTGGCGTGCGCCGACCATCTCGGCGCTCACTAGCAGCACGAAGCTCAGCGCCAGCGCGACCCGAATGCCGGCAAGGATCTCCGGCAAAGCCGCACGGACGACCACGTCGCGGATAGATTGGCGCGGCGACGCGCCCAGGCTGCGCGCCGACCACACCATGATGGTGTCGACGCCGCGCGCGCCGTTGAAGGAGCTCAGGACCACCGGGAGCAGGCATCCGAGGAAGATCACCGCGATCTGCGCGCCGTGACCGAGGCCGAACCAGATGATGATCACCGGGATCAGCGCCGACTTCGGGAGCGGATAGAGAAGGGTGATGAAGGGCTGGAGCACGCGCTCGACGCGCTTGGACACCGCCATCGACAGGCCGATCGCCATGCCCACCACAATCGCGAGCGCAAGCCCGACGCTCTCGCGGAACAGCGAGGCACCGACATGCGGCAGCAGGTCGCCGCTGCGCATCAGCCGCCACCAATGCGCCATCACGTCGCTCGGCGCCGGGAGCAGGTCGGTCGACGCCCAGCCCAGCCGCGCCGCCGCTTCCCACAGCGTGAGGAGGATCAGGACCGGCAGGTATCGGATGAAGAGGGTCATCCTCGGACGAGGACCGGCGTGCGCTGGATTTCCTCGCGCACCAGTTCCGCGACCTCGTCGCAACGGTCGGCGAAGCCGGTGCTTCGAATCACGTCCTTGGACCGCGGCCGCGGCAGATTGACATCGATCACGGCCTTGATGCGCCCCGGCCGCGCCGACATCACGATGACGCGGTCGGCGAGCAGCACGGCCTCCTGCACGTCATGGGTGACGAACAGCACCGCCTTGGGGCTCTTGGCCCAGATGGCGAGCAGCTCTTCCTGGAGGATGGCCCGGGTCTGCGCGTCGAGCGCACCGAAAGGCTCATCCATCAGCAGCACGTCCGGGTCCGTCACCAACGTGCGGGCGATCGCGACGCGCTGTTTCATGCCGCCGGAGAGCTGGGACGGATAGACATCCTCGAAGCCCGTCAACTTCACGAGGTCGATGAATTGACGGATCAGCTCGCGGCGGCGCACCACCTCGACCTTCTTGTTCTCAAGCCCGTAGGAGATGTTCTGGCGGACCGTCTTCCACGGGAACAGCGCAAAATGCTGGAACACGATGCCGCGGTCCGGACCCGGGCTGGAGACTCGCCGTCCATCGACGCGGATTTCGCCGTCCGCCAGCGGCAGGAAGCCGCCGAGCAGGTAGAGCAGCGTGCTCTTGCCGCAGCCGCTCGGCCCGACAATGGCGACGAACTCGCCCTGCGCGACGCCGAACGAAACGCCTTCCAATGCGCGGAGCGGCTTGCCGTTCGGCGGCGTATAGGAATAGCCGACATTGTCGAAGACGATTTTCACGGTCCGGTTCCGGCGGGCGTCGCGGCGGAGTTTGGCCTTGGCTTTTTCACTCGGACCGCGCGATGACGACGCCCTTCCCACTATACATGCCGGGCTGCCGCAAGGGTCAAGCCGAAGGCCGGACGATGCGGCATTTCGCTTCGTCTCATCGGCTTCGCTCGGCCTCATGGGCTTTGCGGTCGAATGGGCTTCGCGTCGAATGGGACGAGACCAGGGCGATCTCAGTCGAGCCGCCGGGATGCGGCGGCCCCACCATCGCGACGCGGCAGGTCGACTTCGAACACAAACCGGTCCGCGCGGCAGACGGTCAGGCCGAGCAGCAGCGGGACCTCGTTCTCGCCCAGCGCCGTGTAATCGACCCGCATCATCGGATGGCCGGCCGGAAGATCGAACGCCTGGGAATGCTCCTCGCCGAGCATCACCGCACTGAACTCGCACCGCAGATTGACGATCGCGATGTCGTGCTCCTTGAGCAGGCGGAAGATGAACGCATCCGCCAGCCGGTCCCGCAGCGTGCGGGCGAGGGCCTGCGGCATATACAGCACATGCAGCGCGACAGGCTCGTCGTTGGCATAGGTGAGCTTGCGGTGCCGCAGGATGCGGGTGCCGGACGCGATATCGAGCCGCGCCGATACGCCGTCGTCGGCCGAAATCTCGTCGTAGCCGATCTCTTCGAGCCGCGGCGTGAAGCCGGCGCGCATGATCTCGTCGCCGATGGAACGGTCCGGGTCGCCGGCGAGAACGCGATGGATGCGGGGCTTCGTCTTGACGAAGACCCCGAGCCCTTGGTGGCCTTGCAGGAGCCCCTCATAGGTCAGCTCGCGCAACGCGCGCCGGACCGTGATGGCGCTGACCTTGAACTGCTCCATCAGCTCGCCGAGACTCGGCACCCGGGCGCCCGGCGAATAGGTTCCCGTTGCGATGCGGGATCGCAGCTCGGTGGCAACGTCGCTGTAGAGGAAGGAACGGCGGGGCATGCGGGCCTTGGATGCGTGCAACGAATTGCACGTGTTTAGCGCTACCGCGGCGCCCTGGCCATGGCGGGCTAATATTTATACCAAGGCAGGAGAGGACGCCGCGAGGTGAGGTGCCGACCCTCCAAGCACCGGCCAGCGAACATCGACACGATCATCGGAAGCCGCCATGCCCATCGACGTCCACGCTCATTACGTTCCGCCATCCATCCTGGAGACGGTCGAAGGCCGGGCACGGGAGTTTGGCCTTTCGGTCGTCAAACACCCGCCGTCCTGCGCGTGCGCATTCCATTTCGACTACGGCCTCAAGGTGCGGCCGTTCTTCCCCAAGCTGGTCGAGCCGGTCGAGCGGCGCCTGGGGGCGATGGCGCAGCAGGGGGTGAACCGTCAGGTGCTGTCGAGCTGGTGCGACATCTTCGGCCATGCCTTGCCGCGCGAGCAGTCCGCCGCATGGCATCGCTTCCTCAACCAGCACCTCGCCGATCTTTGCGACAACGACGGCCGGCATTTCTCCATGCTGGCATCGGTGCCGTTCCCGCACGCGCAGGATTCGGCCGCCGAACTCGAGCACGCGGTCAACCAGCTCGGTGCGGTGGGCGCGGTCGTCGCGGCGAATGTCGAGGGCGCCAACCTCGGCGAGCTTAACCTTGACCCATTCTGGCAGACCGCGGTCGACCTCGACGTCGCCGTGTTCATCCATCCGGTGCAGGCGCAGCCCAATCCGCGCACCGCGAAGTTCGCGCTGTCGCAGATCGCCCAATATACTGTCGACACCACGCTTTGCGTCGGCTCGCTGATCTTCGCCGGCGTGCTGGACCGGTTTCCGACGCTGCGCATCCTGCTGTCGCATGGCGGCGGGACGTTTCCCTATCTCACCGGCCGCTTCGACGTCATGCACGAGCGCATGGACCGCGCCACCCAGGGCGATGTCGCGGCGCAGGCGCCGTCGGCCTACCTGCGGCGCTTCTGGTACGACACCATCCTGCACGATCCCGCGATCCTGCGCTGGCTGGCGGAGCGCGTGTCGGTCGACCGCATCGCGCTGGGGAGCGATTATTCGTTTCCGCCGGCCGATCGCGATCCAGTCGGCATGGTGCGCAGTGCCGGATTCACGGACGCAGAGCTCAAGGCGATCGTCGAAGACAATCCGCGCGTGCTGTTCCCGCGTCTTCCGGCCTGAGCCGCGCGATCAATCGCCGCCGAGATGCTGCTTGAAGAAGTCGACGCTCAGCGCCAGCGCACGATCCGCCTCCGGCTTGCTGTAGGTCTTGCCGCCATAGCGCGCGAAGGCGTGGTCCGCACCGGGATATTTGTGGATCGTCACCAGCGGATTGGGTGACAGCCGGCGCTCCAGCAGGTCGTTGACCTCGGCCTGCACCCAGCGGTCCTTCATCGCCATGTGCAGCATGAAGGGACGGTGCAGGTTCTTCACCTCGCTGATGCGGTGCTCGATATAGGTGCCGTAATACGCCACCGCACAATCGATGTCGGTGCGGCAGCACATCAGGTAGCAGAGCTTGCCGCCGAGGCAGTAGCCGACGGCGCCGACCTTGCCGTTGCCCTCCGGCAGCGTCTCCAGGAAATGCCGGGTATCCTCCATGTCGCGGACGGCGAGGTCGTAGTCGAAGTCGTAGTACAGATCGAACGCCTTCTTCACGTCCTCCGGGTTGCCGTCCGACAATTCGACGCCGGGCTCCTGGCGCCAGAAGAGATCCGGCACAAGACAGATGAAGCCGGCTTCGGCGAATTCATGCGCGTGGTGGCGCATGGTGTCGTTGAGGCCCCAGATCTCCATC
This sequence comes from uncultured Alphaproteobacteria bacterium, assembly GCA_963776455.1. Taxonomy (GTDB): domain Bacteria; phylum Pseudomonadota; class Alphaproteobacteria; order Rhizobiales; family Xanthobacteraceae; genus CAVZMU01. Next base: position 374,214 of record CAVZMU010000004.1, on the reverse strand, counting down.
ATGGAGATGATCGCGCCCGCCGGCGTCTTGTCGGGATAAGCGACGTAGGCGCCCATCTCGCCGTCGCGCAGCTTCACCGTGATGTTTTCCGTTCGCATGGCCGGTTCCTTCAAAGCTTGAGCAGCGCGCGGGCGTTGCCGGCGAAGATTTGGTCGAGCTCGGCGCGCGGCAGGTCAAGCGCCTCGACGCCGCGGATGGTGTTGGCGATCAGCCCCCGCCCCTGTTCGGCATCGAACGGCGCATCGGTCGCGAACACTGTCTTGTCCGTGCCGAAGAAGGCATGTCCGCAGCGCGTCGGCGCAATTTCGCCGCTGAGCGCCGTGTCGGCATAGAGCATCTTGTAATACTCGCGCGGATGCTTCTTGAGGCCGGCGTCCTCGGCGACCGGATTGCGGTCCGGCGTGCCGAAGAAGATCTGGCGGAAACCGAGGTTAATCTTCGCCGAGAAATACGGGATCATGCCGCCCATGTGATGGGTGATGATCTTCAGGCCCGGCAATTCATCGAAGATGCCGGAATAGATCAGCCGCGTCATGCAGGCGGTGGTCTCATAAGGCCAGCCGAACGAGAACCAGATCTCGTTCTCCGACGCCGTCTCGGTCGCATAGTCCGCAAAGCCCGGCCCGCGCATCGGATGCACCCATACGGGCAGGTCGTGCGCCGCCATGCCCTCGAATATCGGACGGAACTCCGGCGCGCTGAGCGGCTTGCCGGCGACGTTGGTGAAGAGCTGGATGCCGCGCGCGCCAAGGTCGTTGATGGCGCGGTCGATCTCGGTCAGCGTCGCCGCGATATTGTTGGTCGGAAGCGCCGCGATGAAAGTGGGAAAGCGGTCGGGATGCTTGCGGCAGATCTCGGCCAGCGAGTCGTTGGCGATGCGCGCCAGTTCCGGCGTCTGGTCCGGTCCCGCGATCAGCTCCAGCGGCGGATTGGCGAGCGACAGCACCTGCCGGACGTCATCGAATTCGTCGAGCAGCCGCAGGCGCGCCTCGACGTCGACGATGGTCTTGAGCCGCGGGAAGGCCGTCACCGCCGGCTGGTTCGGGATGAGCGGCCCCAGCCGGTCGAGATACGGCTTGGGCATGAAGTGATTGAACATGTCGATGATCATGACCGGTCAGCCTTTGTTCGTTTCCGGGACGCGCCCATGGAACATCGGCCGCCGGTCAGGATCGCGCGGCCGAGAGGAAGCGCCGCATCAGCCGCACGGCATCGTCGGGCTTTTCCAGCACCGAAGCATGATGGCCGCCCGCGATCCAGGCCAGCTCGGCATCCTTGATGGTGTCCGCGAGCCAGCGCGCGGCATCGAGAAAGCTCGCGATGTCCTTGTCGCCGCAAATCACGAGCGTCGGCGCGACGATGCGAGTGGCCAACGGCCGCAGATCGGCGGCCGCGAGCGCCTCGCAGGCGAGCGCATAGCCTTCCGGCGGGGTGGCCATCAGACGCTCGCGCACGTATTGCACGGCGGGCGGGTTGGCGGCGATGAAATCCGGCGAGAACCAGATTTTCAGGATGCCCTCGACCAACGCTCCCCCGCCCTTGGTCCGCGCCGCCGCCGCGCGTTCCGCCCATACCGCGCGGAGCTGGTCGGTATAGCGCGGCGTGGTGTCGATCAGTACCACACGATCGACCTTGTCGGGGTGCGTCTGCGGCGAACTGCTGCGCCACCAGGCCGCCGAGCGAGATGCCGGCGACATGCGCCCTGGCGACGTCGTGTTTGGTCATCACGCGGGCCAACTGACCGGACAAATCTTCGATGCTGTACGGCCCTGCCGGAACCGGCGTCGTGCCGTGACCGGGAAAGTCGTATCGGATCAGCTCGAATTCGCGTTCAAGCGGCTGCACGAAATCCCAGAAGCTGTGGTCGACGCCCAGGCAATGCAGCAGGACGAACGCCGGTCCCGATCCGGTGCGGGTTACGCGGATATCGTCGATGCTCAGGGTCATCGGGCAAGCTTGACCTGAATCTCCTCCAGCGCACGTCCCTTGGTCTCGACGCCGACGAACCATAGCGCGATGGCCGATACCAGGAAGGAGAGCGCGAAGGTGTGCAGCACATATTGGCCCGCGCCACGGACAGCATGAGGCCGACGACGGCAGGCGCCAGGAACGAGCCGATGCGGCCGATGCCGAAGAACCAGCCGACCGCGGTGGCGCGCAGGTGCGTGGGATAAAGCTCGCTGACATAGACGCCGGTCGCGCCATAGACGCCGGGATTGACCCAGCCGACGGCGGCGGCCGCGACATAGAGCCAGACGCCGCTCGCTTCGGCGAACCACAGATGGCAGAACGCGCCGATGAAGAAATAGAGGAACAGCACGGGGCGCCGGCCGAAGCGGTCGATCAGCAATCCGCACGCGGAATAACCGAAGCACGCCGCGATGGCCTGGACGAGTTGGAAGGTGATCGCCTGGGACAGCGGGAACCCGCGCTGGGTCAGAATTGTCGGCAGCATGAACAGGATGCCGTTCGATGCCCACAGGAAACCGAACGACACGATCCACAGCAGCAAGGTGCGCCGCCGCCGCGCGGGCGACAGCAATTCGGTCACCGTGACGCGCGTGCCGCTCTCGGCTTCCGCCGGAAGCTTCGGCAGCGCCTGGATTTCCGGTCGGCGTGCGGCTGCGCCCCATCGCCTCCGTCTCGATGAGCGCCGACCGTCTGCTCGGCCTCGCGGTGGCGTCCCTTGCTGAGCAGGTAGCGCACGGATTCCGGCATGTAGCGCCGCACGAACACCAGCAGCACGGCGGGGACCACGCCGACGATGAACAGGCCGCGCCATCCCCAGTGCGGAATGATGGCGAGGCTGAGCGCTGCCGCGAGCACGAGCCCGACCGGGAAGGCGGCCATGACGTTTCCGGTCATGCGCGCCGCGGATGCGGCCGGGACTGAATTCCGAGCCAGCGTAAGCGTCACCGGCACTTCGCCGCCGAGGCCAAAATTCGACAGGAAGCGGAAGACGCCGAGCACGACGATGTTCCACGCCGCCGCCACCAGGCCGGTGAACAGCGCGAAGATGCCGACCGTCGCCGTGAAGGCGGTGCGCCGGCCGATATAGTCGGAGATCGTTCCCCAGAACAGCGCGCCGACGAAGGCGCCGACGAGGCCGACGGTCGCCAGCAGGCCGGCCTGCGCCGGACCGAGGCCGAACTCGCGGGCGATCGGCGGCAGCGCCGCGCCGAACAGCGCGAAGTCCGCCGCGTCGAACATGACGCCGCAGAAGCACAGGATGAAGAAGTTGCGGTGCCATTTGGAAAACGGCAGCGTGTCGAGGCGCGCGACAAGCTCGGACGCCTTACCGTCGTTGGTCGACATTCGCGTCCCCTCCCCTGGATCAGCCCGTTCGTTCTGCCCGACGATCGGCGTCCGTTTTCGCAGCCAGTTTAAGGCTTGCGCCCGGCCGGGCAACGGCCCGCTGATTGCAGCGCGGCATCGAGCACGGCTGGCATGTACCAAGCCAGGCTCGGGACATCCCGGCGCGGCACCCTGGCAGCCGCGCAATTGCCTTCAGGCGCCGTCCCATGTGCTACAATTCTGATGCCGGAAGCGATGGATCGAAGGGGAAAGATCATCATGCGTGCGTTCGTGGGAACCGTGTTCGCCTGTCTTGTCGGCGCGGCGCCGGTCCAGGCCCAGCAATATCCGGCCAGGCCGATCACCATCGTGGTGCCATTCGGCAAAGGCACCACCGCCGAGATCATCGGCACCGTCGTATCCGAGGCGATGTCGAGGACCATCGGCCAGCCGGTGACGATCGAGCTCAAGCCCGGCGCGGGCGGCGGCATCGCGATGGAGCAGGTCGAGAAGGCGCGCGCCCGACGGCTACACGCTGGCGATGATCACGCAGGGCACCCACGTCTTCAATCTCAGCCTCTACAAGACGCTGCGCTACGACCCGGCGAAGATCATCCCGATCACGCCGATCGCGGCGGTCGCCAACGTCATGACCGTGCACCCGTCGAATCCGGCGACCACGCCGCTGGAGGTCGCGGCGGCAGCCAAGGCGAAGCCCGGACAGCTGACCTATGCCTCGGGCGGCGTCGGCACGTCGCATCACCTGGGCGGCGTTCTGTTCGCATCGATGACCGGTGTCGAGATCAAGCACGTGCCGCATCTCGTGTCGATCGACGGCGTGAAGAAGATCGTCTCCGGCGAGATCACCATGGGCTTCTTCAATCTCCCGACAGTGATCGACGAGATCAAGACCGGCAAGCTCAAGGCGCTTGCGGTGACGAGCCTGGCGCGCTCGTCCGCACCTGCCGGACCTGCCGACCCTCGATGCCAGCGGCCTCAAGGGCTACGATCTGGTGACCTGGTTCGGCTTCGGCGCGCCGGCCGGCACGCCGCCCGAGATCGTGCAGCGCCTGCGCGACGAATTCGCCAGGGCCGCCGCCGACCCGGTGGTGAAAGCCAAGCTCAAGGATGCCGGCCTCGATCCCATCGACCAGATGCAGCCGCCGGAGTTCGCCCAGCTGATCGCCACTGACCTGGCGAAATGGACACCGATCATCAAGGCTTCAGGCGCCGGAACACAGTGAGCGAAGCCACGGCCGGTTCGACGACGCAATATGGAGATGGCTGGCGCGCCCGGAACGATTCGAACGTCCGACCCCCAGATTCGTAGTCTGGTGCTCTATCCAGCTGAGCTACGGGCGCGTGCCGCTTGAGACCGGCTTGAACCGGCCCGCGCCGGACAAAGGCGCGAAGCGAGGGCCCTAGCTATCGCCTTCGCCCCGGATTGGCAAGGTCGGCGCCGCCTGCGCGGCAGCCCAGGTCAGCGCCTCCTCCTCGACATGGACGCGGTGGACCAGGAGCGCGGCGTTGAGCACGCCGAAGACCGCGGCGTAGAGCGGCAGGCCGAGCGCGAGCGGCACCACGACGATCTCGGCCACCACGACCAGATAGTTTGGATGCCGCACCAGCCGGTAAGGCCCGGCGGCGATCAGGGCCTCTCCCGGCACCGCCACCACCCGGGTGGTCCAGCGGCGGCCGAGGCTCGCGATCACCCACAGCCGCGCGGCCTGGAGCATGATGAAGACCGAGAGCAGCACGGGATCGACGACGCGGCCGCGCGCCAGCAGCCACAGGCCGGCGAGCCACGCGGCATGGAGCGCGACCATGACCGGGTAGTGGGCGCGGCCGAATTCCACGCCGCCCGCGGCGAACAGTCGCCGCGTGTTGCGGTGCGCGATGGCGAGCTCGGTCAGCCGCTGGCCGGTGACGAAAGCGAGCAGCAGCGCGCCGTCACGCATGACCAAGCTCGGCCTCGACGAAGCTCGCTGTGAAGCCGGGGCCGAGAGCGGCGAGCACCGCCGGGCCGCGCATACCGCGCGCGAGCACGGCTTCGAGCACGAACAGCACGCTCGGCGACGACATGTTGCCATTCTGGCGCAACACCGCGCGCTCGGTGGCGAGAGTGCCGAAGCTGAGGCCGAGCGCCGTCTCGATCGATGACAGCACCTTGGCGCTGCCCAGGTGGCAGACGAATTGCGGAGGGTGGCCGTCGAGACCGAGTCTCGCCACGAAGGCGCGGGCGGGCGCCGCCAGGTGCTCCTCCAGGAAGCGCGGCAGCGCCGGGGTGAGGACCACGCCCAGTCCGACGGGGTCGACGGTCCAGCCCATGACGTCGAGCGTGTCCGGCCAGGTATGCTCGGCGGCCAGCCCCAGGCGTGCGATGCCCAGCGTATCGCCGTCGGCCTGCAGAACCGCCGCCGCAGCGCCATCGGCGAACAGCGCGGCGGCGACGACGTCGATCTTGTCGGGCCGGTCGAAGCGAACCGCGAGCGAGCACAGCTCCACGGCAACCAGCAGCACGACCTTGCCGGGCTCGGCCCGGGCGAGCCGCGACGCGATCGCAAGCCCGGTGACGCCGCCGGCGCAGCCCAGGCCAAACACCGGCACGCGCATCACGTCGGGACGCAGCCCGAGCGCAACACCAACCCGGGCATCGAGGCTTGGCGTCGACACGCCCGTCGACGAGACGAGGACGACGACGTCCACAGCGCCGGGCGTCAATCCGGCTCTCGTCAGCGCTTCACGCGCGGCGGCGAGGAACAGCGCACCCGCGACCTCGAGATAGGCTTCGGTGCGGTCGGTCCAGCCGCGCGGCTCCACGTACCATTGTATCGGGCGCGCGATGTGCCGTCGCTCGATCCCGGCATGGGCGAAAACCTCGCCGATGCCGGGATGCCGCTCGAAGATCGCTTCGAACGCGGCGGGCGCCATGCGGGCGATCTCGGCCTGCTCGATGACATGGGGCGGCACCGCGGTCGCGACCGCGAGCACCGAAACGGGACGGTCCATGGGAACCTGCCGGACGCGAGACGCGCAACCCCGGCTGCTTCAACACCACAGGCTCGGGCTTATTCGCCGGCGCGGCCCGGACGGCTATCCCCGTCCGCGCAAACCCCGCCGGCTGCCGATCTCGATCGCGCGGTCCGGTATGGTGATGCGGAAAGTCGCCCCTATGGTCCCCTCTACCAAGCGGATATCGCCGCCATGGGCGCGTACCAGCTCCGCCGCGATGGCGAGGCCGAGGCCGGAGCCGCCGGTGCGGGTCGTGCTCTGGAACGCCTCGAACAGATGCGCCTGCGCCCGCTCCGGCATGCCCGGTCCGGTATCCGCCACTTCCAGGACCACCACCGCGCCTTCGCGGCGCCCGGTGATGCGGATCTGGTCGCGCAGGGCATCGTTGGGCCCGCGCGCCTCCAGCGCCTGCAGCGCGTTGCGCGAAAGATTGACCAGCACGCGGAAGAACTGGTCGGGATCGGCGTCGACGGTAAGGCTGCGCTCGATCGCAGCGATCCAGCGGATCGGCCCACCCGGGTCGAGACCGAGCGTCTCGCGGACCTCCTCGACCATGTCTTCCAGCCTCACGGAGCGGCGGTCGGGCGGCGGTTCCTGGGCACGGCCGTAGGACAGGGTGGACTGGCAGAACGCGATGGCGCGCTCCAGCGCGCGCATCAGCTTGGGCGCGAAACGCTGGACCCGCTCGTCGGGCAGGCTCAACAGCCGGTCTGAAAAGAGCTGCGCCGAGGACAGCAGGTTGCGCAGGTCGTGGTTGATCTTCGACACCGCGAGGCCGAGCGCGGCGAGCCGGCTCTTCTGGTGCAGCATCGAGGCGGTGTCGCGCTGCATCGCCGCGAGCTCCCGCTCGGCGATGCCGATCTCGTCCTCGCGGGCCGACGGCACGATGACGCGGGCGGGATTCTCGGGGTCGCCGCGGAACGCCACCATGTTGGCGGTGATCCGCCCCATCGGCCGCACGAACATGTAATGCAGCGCGAGGTAGACCAGGGCGCCAGCGATGATCGAGATCACCAGCGACAGCACCAGGATGGTGACGGAGAAGCTCACCATGGCGTGGCGCAGCGGCGCCTCGTCCAGCACGATCTCCACGAAGTCGCCGCCCATCGGTGCCGGACCCACCACCCGCATGATGTCCTTGTCCGAGCAGAACAGGGTGCGAAACGCCTCCATCACCGCCCGTGCGGCGGACATCGAGCGCATGTCGATGTCGTGTTCGACCGCGGGCAGCGTATCGGAGATCGCGAGCAGCCGGCGCTGGTTGCCCATCTTCATGGCCACCGCCTTGGCGCCGATGGAGTCCAGGATCTGCCGCGCGAGGCTTTCCGGGACCATGCCGCTCGGCGCGGCGTCGAGCACGAGCGCGGCAGTATAGGCGGCGGCGAGGCGGTCCTGGAGCCAGTTGAGCCGGTAATAGGCGATGGAGGGCACGAAGATCATGACCTCGGCCAGCATCACGAACAGCGCGGTCAGCACCAGAAGCTTGGCCGACAGCCCGAAGCGGGGACCATTGCGCCGCGGCAGGGCGCGCGTGCCCTCACCTTTCTCGGTTTCTCCTCCTGGCATGTGGAAAACCTAGGTGCTCCGCGCCGCGCAGTCATCCGAAGCGGCGCACCAGCGCGATGATGCGCCGCACCCAAGGGCTCGTCAAACCGCGGGCGTCATAGCCCTGCGCCGCGCGTTTCCCGACCTCGGCGAGGGTCGGCGAGGGCATGATCAGCCCGGCGAGGGCGCGCACGTTCATGCCCTGCTGGACCGCCAGGGCCCAGGTGGCGATGAGCTCGCTCGCCCGGGCGCCGACGATGGCGGCACCGAGGATGCGGCCGTTCTTGGCCGTTATCACTTTGATGTGGCCGCGGGTCTCGCGGGCGGCCTGAGCGCGGTCGTTGTCATCGAAGGCGGCGCGCAGCACGCGGATCTGGCCATGGCGTTTGCGGGCCTCATCCTCGGCAAGGCCGACCCTGGCGAGCTCAGGGTCGGTGAAGGTGACCCACGGAATGGCATCCTGGCTCACCGCAGCGGACATGCGGAACAGGATGCGGCGGACCACGAGGGATGCGTGATTGTCGGCAGTGTGGGTGAAGGAGGCCGCGCCGGTGACGTCGCCCACCGCATAGACGCGCCGGTTTGAGGTCCTCAGGCCCCGGTCCACGATGATACCGGCGGGCTCCGAGCGGATGCCGGCCGCGGCAAGATCGAGGGCATCAATGTCCGGCCGCCGGCCGGTCGCGAACAGGATGTGGCTGCCGTCGACGGCATCTTCGCCGTCCGGCCGCTTGAGCAGGACGCGCACCTTCGCGCCGGCCGGCTCGACCCGGCCGACGGTGACGCCGGAACGGATGACGATGCCGTCGCGCGCGAGCTGGTCGAGCAGGATCGCCGCGCATTCCGGATCGTCATCGGCAAGCGGCCGCGCCGCATCCAGGACCGTCACCGCGGCGCCCAGGCGGCGGAAGGCCTGCGCCAGCGCCAGCCCGACCGGGCCGGCACCGACAACGACGAGATGCTCGGGACATTGGGTGAGGCCGAAGACCGTCTCGGTGGTCAGATGCGGCGTCTCCTTCAGCCCGGGGATCGCGGGAATCGCGGGCCGGGAACCCGTCGCGATGATGAAGCGGCGCGCCTTGATCTCGATACCCCCGACCGCGACCGTGTCCCGCGCGGTGAAGCGGGCGGTGCCCTCGATCACGCGAACGCCGAGCCCGATGAAGCGTTCTTTGGAACGGTTGGGCGCGGTGGCCGCGATCACGCCCTGGATGTGGGCCTGCAGCTTGGCGAAATCGACCGCCGGCCGCTGCGCCACGACGCCGAAAGGTGCGGCATGGCGCACCGCCTCCGTCCGCGACGCGGCGGCGATCAGCGCCTGGAACGGCACGGCGCCGGTATAGAGGCTGTTGCCGCCCATCCGACCCTTCTCGACCACCACGACGGGCACGCCGACGGCCGCCGCCGCGGCAGCCACCGACAATCCGCCCGGTCCGCCGCCGATGACGCAGATGTCGGGCCTGATGATTTCGCTCACGTCCCCTCCCCCTCGCGGCCGGGCGGTCCTTGGTCCGCCGCAAGGGCGCCCGACCCGGGATATATCCGCTTGGTGCAACGGGAACGAGGGCCGGGCAAGACGCTTGACCACACGGGGGTGGGCTCCGGCACTGTCACGGCCTGGGGCGCCGGCCGGCCCGCATCGGACACCCCATCGCATTGACGAATGTCCCATGCCTCCCGTATAAGCCGCCGGACTGTGCGCGCCGAAGTCGCGAGATGCATTTTCAGGTCCGATCGCCCTGGATTTTCGGCGCCTTCCTTCCCGATGTAATGAGCGCGAAGCCGGCAGGCTTCGACCTCGCCTGCGGAGATGATTTCCGTGAAACGGACCTTTCAACCCTCCAAGCTCGTGCGCAAGCGGCGTCACGGCTTTCGCGCGCGCATGGCGACCGTGGGTGGCCGCAAGGTGATCGCGGCGCGGCGCGCCCAGGGGCGCAAGAAGCTCAGCGCCTGACCGACGGGCACAGCCCGAGCGACATGGACCGGCTGAGGCAGCGCGCGGACTTCCTCGCGGCCGCAACCGGAAAGAAGGCACCGGCGGCGGGTTTCGTGCTGCAGGCCCGGCCGCGCGGCGACGAACAGCCGTCACGGATGGGTTTTACCGTGTCGAAGAAGGTCGGCACCGCGACCGAGCGCAATCGGGTGCGGCGCCGGCTCAAGGAGCTCGTGCGGCATGCGGCCCCAGGCCGCATTCTGGCGGGCCATGACTACGTGATGGTGGGGCGGCGGGGGGCACTGACGATACCGTTCCCGCGGTTGATGCAGGACTTCGAAACGGCGCTCGGCCGCGTCCACGCGGAACGGCCGCGACGGGACGGTTCTCCTCAGCCGCAGCGGCAACATTGACGGCAAAGGTCCGATGAACGACCAGAAGAATACCATTCTCGCGATCGTGCTGTCGGGCATCGTGCTGCTGGGCTGGCAGTATTTCATCGGCATGCCGCAGGTCGACAAGCAGCGCCAGATCGCGGCGCAGCAGCAGCAGGCTCAGGCTCCCAACCCGCAAACGCCGCCCGGGGCCAGCGCGCCCGCAGGTCCCGCGCCGCAAGCCAATGGACCCCAGCCGCCCGGCACCCCGGCGATCGCGCCGGCCGGACCGCAGCAGTCACGCGAGCAGGTCGTTGCGGCGTCCCCGCGAATCCCGATCGAGACCCCGCGCCTTGCCGGCTCGCTCGCGCTCAAGGGTGGCCGCATCGACGACCTGTCGCTGACGCAGTACCGCGAGACCGTAGACAAGACGTCGCCGCCGATCGTGCTGCTGTCGCCGCCGGACGCGCCGCAGGCCTTCTATGCCGAGTTCGGCTGGGTGCCGGCCCAAGGCGTCGCCGTGAAAGTTCCCGACGCCAATACGGTATGGACCCGGGAAGGCACCGGCGCGCTCACCACCGACAAGCCGGTGACGCTGACATGGCAGAACGGCGAAGGCCTCGAATTCCGCCGCACCATCGCGGTCGACGATCACTACCTATTCACCGTCAAGGACGAGGTGAAGAACGGCGGGACGGCGCCGGTATCGCTCTTTCCCTACGCGATGATCTCGCGCCACGGTACGCCGCCCACGCTCGGCTATTACATCCTGCATGAGGGCCTGATCGGGGTGACCGGCGAGGACGGGCTTCAGGAGATCACCTACAGCAAGATCGAAGAGAAGAAGACGATCCCGTTCAACGTCACCAACGGCTGGCTCGGCTTCACCGACAAATACTGGGCCGCGACGCTCATTCCGGACACCGATGCCCATCTCAATGGCGGCTTCTGGGCCGGCCAGGCCGGCACTCTGAAGGCCTATCAGGCGGGCTATAAGCTCGATCCGCAAACGATCGCGCCGGGCGCCACCGGCTCAGCGAACACGCGCCTGTTCGCCGGCGCGAAGGAAGTCGCCACCGTCGACGCCTACGACAAGGCGCTCGGCCTCAACAAGTTCGACCGCCTGATCGACTGGGGCTGGTTCTATTTCATCACCAAGCCGCTCTTCAAGCTGATCGACCTCATCTATCACTGGGTCGGCAATTTCGGCGTCGCGATATTGCTCGTCACCGTGCTGATCAAGGGTGCGTTCTTCCCGCTCGCCAACAAGTCCTACGCCTCGATGGCGAAGATGAAGGCCGTGCAGCCGCAGCTTCTCATGATCCGCGAGCGCTACGGCGACGATAAGATGAAGCAGCAGCAGGCGATGATGGAGCTCTACAAGAAGGAGAAGATCAATCCGCTTGCGGGATGTCTGCCGATCGTGGTCCAGATTCCGGTATTCTTCGCGCTCTACAAGACGCTGTTCGTGACCATCGAGATGCGCCACGCGCCGTTCTTCGGCTGGATCCACGATCTTTCGGCGCCCGACCCGACCAACATCTTCAACCTGCTCGGCCTGCTCCCGTTCGATCCCACCGTCGTGCCGGTGATCGGCCACTTCCTGCATCTCGGCATCTGGCCGCTCATCATGGGCATCACGATGTTCGTGCAGATGAAGCTCAACCCGACGCCGCCCGACCCGACGCAGCAGATGATCTTCAACTGGATGCCGGTGATCTTCACCTTCATGCTGTCGAGCTTCTCGTCGGGCCTGGTGATCTATTGGGCCTGGAACAACACGCTCTCGGTGCTGCAGCAGAGCACCATTATGCGGAAGCACGGCGCCAAGATCGAGCTGTTCGACAATATCAAAAGCCTCTTCGTCCGGAAGAAGCCAGGACCCGCGGAGTAGTCGAGGGAAACGGTCATGCTGCGCCTCGCGGCGGCGATGTTCGGCCTGCTCGTCGCTGGGGACCTCGCCTGTGCGCAAGTCCTCGAAGGCCGGCTCAAGACCATCCACGACACGGCGACGCTGCGGATCGCATATCGCAACGATTCGCGGCCGTTCTCATTCCTCGATCCCCAAGGCAAGCCGATCGGCTACATGATCGACCTGTGCGAGCGCGTCGCCGCATCGCTGGAGCGCGAGCTGGGCCTGCCCAAGCTCGCCGTCAAATGGGTCCTGGTCGACACCCGGACGCGCTTCGACGCGATCGTCAGCGGCAATGCCGACATGGAATGCGGCTCGACCACGGTCTCGCTGTCGCGCATGAAGATCGTCGACTTCTCCAGCATGGTCTTCGCCGAAAGCACCGGCGTGCTGGTGAGGTCCGAAAGCGGCATCCGCCGCTTCGAGGAGATGGCCGGCAAGAAGATCGGCATCATCACCGGCTCGACCAACGCACAGGCGATCCGCGACCAGCTCGCGCGCCGCAAGCTCGAGGCCGCGCTGGTCGACTTCCTCGACCGCAAGGACGGTGTCGCGGCGCTTGCCCGCGGCGACATCGACGGCTTCGCCAGCGACAAGCTGGTGCTGCTCTCGCTCGCCCAGGAACGCAACGCGCGCGAGCTGAGCCTGCTTCTGGAGGACCTTTCGGTGGAGCCTTTCGCGATCATGCTGCCGCGCGGCGACCCGGCGTTCCGCCTCGCCGTCAACACCGCGCTGGCACGGGTCTTCCGCGGCGGCGACGTCATCGACATCTACAACAAATGGTTCAGCGGCATCGCCCAGCGGCCGTCACTCTGGGTCGGCGCGGTGTTCACCTTCGGCGGCCTGCCGGAGTGAGGCGCTACGAAATGAATGAACGAAGCGCAGCAGGGGTGGGCTCCCTGCAGCACCACCCCGCTCACATTCAACGCAGGACGCGTTGCGCGCTCACCCGCCAGCCGCCGGGGCGACCACCGCGTCCGGCTGGTTGCTGCGCTTGAGCCCGTCGGCGACGAAGCCCGAAGCCTTCAGTTCCTCGATGAAGCTCTTGAGATAGGCCGCGCCGGCATCGCGGCCGCGCGGCGTGCCCATGGCCTGCTCGATCACCTGGAAGCGGCCGTCCATCACGCGCATCTCGGGATTCGCCTTGGCGTAGAGCACCAGCGGCTGCTTCACGCCGGCGACCGCGTCGAGCTTGTCCTTCACGAACAGGTCGATCGCGTCGGCCGACGTCGGCGCCCGTACGAGCTCCGCCTGCTTGACGGTGCGCGTGAGGAAGAGATCATAGGCCGAACCCTTGCCGACCGCGACCTTCACGCCCGCCTTGTCGACGTCGGCGACCGCCTTCAGCGGCGAGTCCCGATGCACCATGTAGGTGCCCTCGATGATCACATAGGGCGGCGTGAAGGCGATCTCGGCGGCGCGTACCGGCTCGATCGCCAGGAAGATCACGTCGAGCTGCCCGGCCTTCACCGCCTCGAACGCCTTGCCGGCGGTGTCGAACGGATGAAGCTCCACCGGGACGTTGAGCCGCTTGCCGAGCTCGCGCGCGAGATCCACCGTGATGCCGCTCAGGGTGCCGTCGGCGGCACGGTGCGCCAGCACGATGTTGCCGTAGTTGATCGAGGCGCGCAGCATGCCGGTGGGGGCAAGGTCCTTCACGATGTCGGGCGAGATGCTCACGGATGTGCCTTTCGATGGAGCTGCGGTCTGGGCGGGCGCGGCAAGCGTGCCGGCGATGAGGATCATCGCCGCGCACAGGATCCTGGACATGGTCGTTCCTCCCGGCGGAAATTGCGGCCGCGACCTTACATCCGGACGCCCGCGATTCAACCCTCGTGGCATGGCCGGAACCGGCGGTCATGGCGGAAGCCGCGTGGGCGGCGGCGCGATGGAGTCAGAACTGGCCCGCAAGGGTCACGCGAACCGCCAGGGGCTCGACCGGATGGAGGACGCGGTCCATGACGCCGTTCTGGCAGACCGCGCTGGGCGCGGTCGGTGGCCCCGCCGCCGGGAAGCACATGGCGAACAGAGAATCGGACTTGAGCAGCGAGCCATAGGCATAGGTGATCTGGTCGGATCTGCTGTCCAGCAGATTGAAGACGTCGAGCTGGATGCGCCATCCATTCTCGAACCGATATCCCAGTTGTCCGTTCAGGAGACCGGTCGCCGGAGACACGAAGGCGCCGTCCTCGGTGAGCGGCCGCGGCCCGAAATATCGGTAGCGCAGCGCCGAGAACCAGCCGAGCTTTTCACCGAGCTTGATGCCGCCCGAGGCGATCATGTTCGGCGCGCCCGGAATATAATTGCCTGGCGCGTTGCCGATCTGCGCCGCCGGAAAGCCGGCGAGCGAGTCGAAGACGAGCGCCTGATCGGCATCGCCGCCACGGAAACGGGCATGCGTGATCGCGAGGTCGCCCTCGAGGCCGAGCCAGGACAACGGACGATAATCGTTGGTCCATTCGACGCCGTATCGGCGGCTGGGACGGCTCGCTTCGGTGTCGCCGGCATCGCCCGAGAACAGGATCTCGGAGGCGGAATCCAGGACGAACACGCTGACCGCGCTTTCCAGTCCCGGGATCAGCTTGCTGCGCAGCCCCGCCTCCGCTCCCCGCGTCTTGACCAGGAAGGGTGATGGATGCAGCGGCGAGCCATCGAGCGGCGACTGCGTGATCGTCACGCCTCGGGCATCGTTGCTGTGGAAGCCCTCGCCGGCACTAATGAAAAATTCCGTCCTGGCGAATGGTCCGAGCACGATACTGAGTTTCGGACTGCCGATGAAAGCGTTGGCGCGGCCGGAATTGGCCGGCGCCAACAGGGAATTGACCGACGTGTCATAGAAGTCCCCCCGCCAGCCGGCGATCGTCCGCAGCCAGTCGGTCCAATGAACGGTGTTCTGGACGAAAACGCCGATGCTGCCTTCCTTCACTGCGTCGCTGCGGATCGGCGACAGAAACTGGCGCTGCGTTGTGTTGGTAAGATCGAGCTTGATGTCGTCGTAGCGGCTCTGGATGCCGATTTCGGTTTCCATCGCCACGCCGTTGAACCGGCTGTTGAAGGTATGAGAGGCTTTGATCCCGCCGAGCAGGCGGTCGTCGTGCTGATGGAATTGATCGCCGTTCACCGGATCGCTCAGAAAATAGGTGAAGTTGTTCCAGAGATCGAGCGAGCTCTTGATCCCGTAGAAGCTGACGTGGGATGAGCCGGCATCTTCGGTCTGCGCCCATCGTCCCGACACCGAGAAGCGATCCGACCTGCCGCCGTCGCTGGGATCAAACGCCCCGAACAGGCCGATCTCGCCGCACGTGATCGCCCGCAAGGGAACCTGGTCGGTCGAATTCCAGCGGTTCGAATAGGCCATCCCAGTCAGCGAAAATCCATTCTCCGGCGTGCCCAGGGTGTAGCGCACGACGCCGTTGAGCTTGCGCAGCTTGTCGGGATTGTCCCAGGGGCCGTCGTATGTGGTGACCTCGCCTGCGGCCAGCAGGGTTCCGGCGCCGACCTTGCCGGACGTGATGACCAGGCCCCGCCGATAACCGAAACTGCCGACGGTCGTCGACGCCAGGGTCCTGTTGACGCTGTCGAGCAGGTTGACGTCGACGGCTCCGACGGAGGCGAAGTCGCCGTCGTGCGCGACGTAAGGCCCCTTCCTGATGTTGACCGATGCGATCAGCTCCGGGATCAGGAAGTTCAGGTCGGCATAACCCTGGCCGTGCGCATGCGTGCGCATGTTGACCGGCATGCCGTCGACCGAGATCGCGAGATCGGTGCCGTGGTCGAGGTTGAAGCCGCGCAGGAAATACTGGTTGGCCTTGCCGTCGCCGCTGTGCTGGGTGACGATGAGGCCGGGCACGACCTCAAGGGCTTCGGCGGGCCGCGAAAACGGGCGCGCGTTGACGTCGCCGCCGCTGACATTCTTCTCGCTGGCCGCCGCAGCCGGGATTTCCACCGCTCCGCCCGCCACGACGTCAACGGATGGAAGCGTGATGGCGCCCGCGGCATCCTGCGCTGCGGCGTCCGACGCAGCGAGCAATCCCGCCAGGGCAATTCCGGCCACGGCCTTGCACATCGCAACCATCCCAAAGCGGTCACTTGCATGGAGGCGATCAGGAGCCCGCACTACAAATTCATCAGATGCAGCGGACTTGAAATGACTCCCCCGCCCCGACGTCCCGCACGCTATGTTGAGCCCGGCGGACGCAAGGCTGACATGTACCGTATGATGTTGTCAACAATTCATCATACCGGGATTTACGTAACGGAAACCAGATGCAGCGCATCACCATCACGCTCGACGACGACCTCATGAAGGAGCTCGACCGCATGATCGCCCTGCGCGGCTACCAGAACCGCTCCGAGGCGATTCGCGATTTCGCCCGCGCCGGCATGCAGCAGGCCGCGCGCGACACCGGCCGGGCCGGCGAGTGCGTGGCGGCGCTGGTCTATGTCTACGACCATGCCGCGCGCGACCTGTCGCGGCGCCTGGTGGAGACCTATCACGGCCACCACGACCTCTCGCTCGCCACGCTCCATGTCCACCTCGACGACGACAATTGCATGGAGGTGACGGCCCTCAAGGGCCCGCAAGCCGACGTGCAGCACTTCGCGGACCACATCATTGCCGAGCGCGGCGTGCGCTACGGGCGCGTCGTCGTCATCCCGACCGAGACCGGCAAGACGGCCCCCGCGCGCAAGCGCGCCGGCCATCGGCATACGTGATGCGGAGCGCCGGTTACCGCCCCGTCTCCTTGAAATTGTCGCGAAAATTGCTGGCGGGATAGACGCCGAGGATGCGCACCGAGTCCGGCTGCGAAAAGAATTCAAGTTCCTCGAAAGCAAATTTCAGGCTTTGGTCGTCGGGATGGCCCTCGACGTCGGCATAGAACATGGTGGCGAAGAAATTGCCCTCGATCATGTAGCTTTCGAGCTTGGTCATGTTCACGCTGTTGGTGGCAAAGCCGCCGAGCGCCTTGTAGAGCGCCGCCGGCAGGTTGCGGACCCGGAACACGAAGGTCGTCACCACGCGGCCGCTGCCGCGCGCGGCGTGCTGCGCATCGCGCGACAGGATGACGAAGCGCGTGGTGTTGTGGGCCTCGTCCTCGACATTCTCGGCCAGGATTTCGAGCCCGTAGATCTCGGCGGCGAGCTTTGGCGCGAGCGCCGCCCGCGTCACGTCGCGCGAGCGTGGCGACATGCATGGCGGCGCCCGCGGTGTCGGCCGCGATCACGGCGCGGTAGCGGTGCTCGCGGATGAAGCGGCGGCACTGGCCGATGGCGTGGATGTGGCTCTCCACCGACTTGACGCTGTCGAGGGTCGCGCTCTTCACCGCCATCAGCTGGAAATGGATCGGCAGGAAGTGCTCGCCGATGATGTGGAGGCTCGCATGCGGCAGCAGGTGGTGGATGTCGGCGACACGGCCGGCGATCGAGTTCTCGATCGGGATCATGCCGAGCTCGGCATCGCCCGACGATACCGCGGCGAGCGCATCCTCGAACGTCGCGCAGGGCAGCGGCTCGTGGTCCGGATAGACCTCGGCACAGGCGATGTGGGAGTTGGCGCCGGGCTCGCCCTGGTACGCGATCTTGGTCATGGCGGGTGGGTTAGGCGGCCGTCCGATGCGAGTCAACGCGACGGCATCGACCGGTCTCGGGCCGGACCGCTGGCTTGCTTTTCAGGACATCGGCGAGGAATGGCATCGGGCCGGACTGCTCTCAGGCCGAGACACCAGCGCCGCGCGGGCGGCTTCGAGCTCGTGAGGAGTATCGACCCCGAGCGGCACCGAGCCGACGATGGCGACGTCGATGCGCATGCCGGCCTCGAGCGCACGGAGCTGTTCGAGCTTTTCGCGCTGCTCCAGCGGCGAGGCGCGGAAGCGCGACGAACCGCGCCAGCGCCGCCCGCCGATAGGCATAAAGGCCGATGTGGTGATAGAGCGGGCCGTCGCCGTGCGGAGCGGTGGCGCGGGTGAAATAGAGCGCGCGCAGGCGGCCCGGCGCGACCGGTGAGCCCACTACCTTGACGACGTTGGGATTGGTGCGTTCGGCGGGGTCGCGGATCTCGGCCGCGATGGTGGCGATGTCGACGGCCGGATCCTCCAGCGGCTTGAGGGCCGCGCGCAGGTCGTCGGGAGAGATCGTCGGCAGGTCGCCCTGGACGTTGACGATGATGCGCGCCTGGCCGCCGGGATCGATCTTCTGCAGCGCCTCGAAGATGCGGTCCGAGCCGGAGGCGTGGTCGCCGCGCGTCATCACCACGCGGCCGCTCGCCGCTGTCACCGCCGCGGCGATCTGCTCGGAATCGGTCGCCACCACGACCGGGCCGATCCGCGCCGCCTGCGCCCGGCGCAGCACGTGCACGATCATCGGGCGGCCGGCGATATCGGCAAGCGGCTTGCCCGGAAGCCGGGTCGACGCCATGCGGGCGGGGATGAGGACGAGCGTCGATCAGGCTGTGCCGGCCATGGCCAACTTGATCACCGTGGCACTGTTATACGGGTTGCCAGGGCGGCGGCAAAACGGCTATTCTCTGCGCTGCGGCGGGCGCGTTGCCCGCATCCGGCCGGCCGAATTCCGTCTCCCCTTTGCCGGAACCGACAATGGACTCTTACGAACTCAACAAGATCCCGGCGCCGTGCTCGGCACCTGCCTGTTCCTGTTGGCGCTCAACATCACCGCCGGCGCGATCTTCACGCCGGAGAAGCCGGCCAAGCCGGGCTACGAGATCGCGGTGCAGGAGCATCCGGCAGGCGGGGGCGAAGCTCCGGCGGCGGCTGAGGAGCCGATCGAGAAATTGCTCGCGCAGCGCCACGGTCGATCGCGGCGTCGAACGTCGCCAAGGCGTGCCAGGCCTGCCACACCTTCGAGAAGGGCGGTCCGAACCGCGTCGGCCCGAACCTGTGGGGCGTCGTCGGACGTCCCAAGGCCACGGAGGCGGGCTTCGACTACTCGGGCGCGATGAAGGGCAAGGGCGGCAACTGGACGATTGCCGACCTCAACGTGTTCCTGGCGAGCCCGAAAGCGATGGTGCCCGGAACGAAGATGAGCTTCGACGGGCTGCCGCGCGGCAGCCAGCGCGCCGACGTGATCGCGTATCTCAACTCCCTCGCCGACAACCCGCAGCCCCTGCCGAAGGCGGCGGATGCCGCCCCGGCTACCGGCGGCGGCCAGCCGCCCGCGGCGAATGCGCCGTCGGCGGCCCCGGCGGGCCAGCAGCCGGCGAACGAGGGTGCGCATCCCAATTCGCAGGGCCAGAATCCGCCGCCGAAACAGTAGGGCGTGCTACAAGGTGCGGAACGGCAGCCGGGCGGGTGTCCGGCCGTTTTGCCTTTGGCACGGGAAGTTGAAGCGTCGAAGCTGCGGCATAGGTGCCGATGGTCCACCGGTATCGCAAAAGCGACATAATCCGTTGAAAACCGTGGCCGTGCGCTGAGCCTTCCCTGGAGCCGCCCGTGACAATCACCCGCCGAACCGTCATCCACACCGGCGCGGCCGCGCTCGTCGCGCCCGCCTTGCCGATCGCCGCAGGGTGCTTCGTCGCGCCTGCGGCCGCACAGGACAAAGTCTGGAAGCACGGCCTGTCGCTGTTCGGCGAGCCGGCTTATCCGGCGGACTTCAAGCATTTCGAATACGTCAATCCGCAGGCGCCGAAGGGCGGCACGGTGCGGCAGATCGCGTTCGGCACCTTCGACAACTTCAACCCCGTCGTCGCGGGCGTGAAGGGGTCGATCGCGGTGGGCACCGACCTCGTCCTGCGATACGCTGATGGCGCCGGCGCTCGACGAGGTGTCGACCGAGTATGGCCTGCTCGCCGAAGCAGTCAGCTATCCGGCCGACTTCTCGTCGGTGACGTACCGGCTGCGCGCGCAAGCGAAGTGGCATGACGGCAAGCCGGTCACGCCGGACGACGTGATCTTCTCGTTCGATGCCTTCAAGAAGAACAGCCCGCAGCTTTCCGCCTATTATCGGCACGTGACCAAGGCCGAGAAGACCGGCGAGCGCGAGGTGACCTTCACCTTCGATTCGACCGGCAACCGCGAATTGCCGCAGATCGTCGGCCAGCTCAACGTGCTGCCCAAGACACTGGTGGGAGGGCACCGACAAGAACGGCAACAAGCGCGACGTCACCGCGACGACGCTGGAGCCGCCGCTCGGCTGCGGCGCCTACCGGATCAAGGATTTCGTCGCCGGGCCGCACCATCGTCTATGAGCGCGTGAAGGACTATTGGGGCAAGCGACCTCAACGTCAATGTCGGCCGCGACAACTTCGACGAGATGCGGTTCGAGTATTTCCGCGACTCCATCGTCGCGATCGAGGCGTTCAAGGCCGACCACGTCGACTGGCGGACCGAGAACAGCGCCAAGAACTGGGCGACCGCCTACCCTGATTTTCCCGCGGTGCGCGACAAGCGCGTCGTGCTGGAAGAATTTCCGCTGCGCTCCAACGGCGTGATGCAGGCCTTCACGTTCAATACGCGACGCGACAAGTTCAACGATCCGCGCGTGCGGCAGGCCTTCAACTTCGCGTTCGACTTCGAGGAGATGAACAAGCAGATATTCTTCGGCCAGTACAAGCGCATCGCGAGCTATTTCGAGGCACCGAACTGGCCTCGGCCGGGCTGCCCGAAGGCAAGGAGCTGGAAATCCTCGAAACCGTGCGCGACAAGGTGCCGGCGGAAGTCTTCACCAAGCCCTACACCAACCCGGTCGGCGGCAGCTCCGAGAATGTCCGCGCCAATCTGCGCGAGGCGCTGCGCCTGCTCAAGGAGGCCGGCTACGAGGTGCGCAACCAGAAGCTCGTCAACGCCAAGACCGGCGAGCCGTTCACGGTCGAATTCCTGGCGTCCGACCCCAACAGCGAGCGCTTCTTCCTGTTCTACAAGCCCTCGCTCGAACGCCTCGGCATCACCGTCACGGTGCGCACCGTCGACGACGCGCAATACACCAACCGCGAGCGGCAGCTGGGACTTCGACATCGTGACCGGCGTGTGGGGCGAGTCGCTCTCGCCCGGCAACGAGCAGCGCGGATACTGGGGCTCGCAGGCCGCCGACCAGGCCGGCTCGCGCAACCTCATCGGGATCAAGAACCCGGCCGTCGACGCGCTGATCGAGCGCGTCATCTTCGCGAACGACCGCGACGAACTGGTCGCCGCCACCAAGGCGCTCGACCGCGTGCTGCTGTGGAACCATTACGTCGTGCCGCAATGGACCTATCCGTTCCAGCGCACCGCGCGCTGGGACCGTTTCGGCCATCCGGACAACCTGCCGAAATACGCGGCCTCGGCCTTCCCGACGATCTGGTGGTGGGATGCCGGCCGCGCCGCGAAGACCGGGTCGCGATCGTGATCACCCGCCGCGACGCGCTGATCCTCGGTGCGGGAGCGGTCGCGCGCGGCGGCGGCATACGTCGCATCACGGGCCGCCGAGGACACCGAAGCCCACGGCATGTCGGCGTTCGGCGACCTGAAATATCCGGCCGATTTTCATCATTTCGACTACGTCAACGTCGATGCGCCGAAAGGCGGCCTGTTCTCGCAGATCGGCCCGAGCCGGCAATACAATCAGAACTTCCTGACCTTCAACTCGCTCAACAGCTACATCCTCAAGGGCGACGCGCGCGCAGGGCATGGAATGGACCTTCGCCACCCTGATGGCGCGCGCCGAGGACGAGCCCGACGGCATGTACGGCTTCGCGGCGCGAGCGTCGCGCATCTCCGCCGACGGACTGACCTATCGCTTCAGCTGCGGCCAGCAGGCGCGCTTCCACGACGGCACCAAGCTGACCGCGCAGGATGTCGCGTTTCGCTCAACGTCCTGAAGGAGAAGGGCCATCCCATCATCCAGCAGCTCCTGCGCGATATGGCGGGCGGCGGAGGCGCCGGACGATGCGACGGTGATCGTGCGCTTTGCCGACAAGCGCGGCCGCGACGTGCCGCTGTTCGTCGCCACGCTGCCGATCTTCTCGCGCGCCTATTACGCCAGCGCATCCGTTCGACGAGTCCACGCTCGACGTGCCGCTCGGCTCGGGACCCTACAAGGTCGGGCGCTTCGAGGCCGGCCGCTACATCGAATACGACCGCGTCAAGGACTGGTGGGGCGCCGACGCTGCCGGTGTCGCGCGGGCAGAACAATTTCGACACGCTGCGCTACGAGTTCTATCGCGACCGCGACGTCGCCTTCGAGGGCTTCACCGGCAAGAGCTATCTGTTCCGCGAGGAATTCACCTCGCGCATCTGGGCGACGCGCTACGACTTTCCCGGCGATCAAGGACGGCCGCGTCAAGCGCGAGATGCTGCCCGACGATACGCCGTCTGGTGCGCAGGGCTGGTTCATCAACACGCGGCGCGACAAGTTCAAGGACCCGCGCCTGCGCGAGGCGCTGATCCTCGCCTTCGACTTCGAATGGACCAACAAGTCGATCATGTACGGGTCGTATCTGCGCACCCAGTCGGTGTTCCAGAATTCCGACATGATGGCGGTGGGCAAGCCGAACGAACAGGAGCTCAAGCTGCTTGAGCCGTTCCGCGGCAAGGTTCCCGACGAGGTGTTCGGCGAGCCCTTCGTGCCGCCGGTGTCCGACGGCTCGGGTCAGGACCGCGGACTGCTGCGCCGCGCCTCGGCGCTGCTGCAGGCGGCCGGCCTCACGATCAAGGACGGCAAGCGCGTCGGCGGCGAACGGCGAGCCGATCGCGATCGAATTCCTGCTCGACGAGCCGACGTTCCAGCCGCATCACATGCCCTACATCAAGAATCTCGGGACGCTCGGCATCGAGGCGACGTTGCGCGTCGTCGACCCGGTGCAGTATCGCAAGCGCGTCGACGACTTGATTTCGACGTCACCGTGGAGCGGTTCAGCTTCTCCAGCACGCCGGGCGATTCGCTGCGCACCTACTTCACGTCGAAAGCGGCGGCCATCAACGGTTCGCAGAACCTGGCCGGCATCGCCGATCCGGTGATCGACGCACTGGTCGATCGCATCATCGCGGCGAAGACGCGGCCCGAGCTGGTGACCGCGTGCAAGATACTCGATCGCGTCGTGCGCGCCGGCCGCTACTGGGTCCCGCACTGGTACAAGCCCTCGCACTGGGTGGCGTTCTGGGATGTCTTCAGCCACCCCGCGGCGAAGCCGCGCTATGGACGCGGCATTCCGCAGACCTGGTGGCATGATGCCGCCAAGGCCGCGAAGATCGAAAAGGCGGGATAGATCGTGATGTCACCCTCATCATCCGGCCATCCCGTTCGGCCGCACGCGCGCGGCTGGCTCGGACGCCCTCTCCCCTTGTGGGAGAGGGTGGCGAGCACCGCAGGCGCGAGCCGGGTGAGGGGCGGTTTTCGGTGTTCAAGTGATCCCTCACCCGCCTCGCTTCGCTCGGCGCCCTCTCCCACAAGGGGAGAGGGTAAGAACCCGCTGCGCCGCAACGACAAGGCCTTCGACATTGGGGCAGGCGCACAGGCATGAGCGCCTATCTCCTCCGCCGCATCCTGTTCATGATCCCGACGCTGTTCGGCATCATGCTGGTGTCGTTCGTGGTGGTGCAGTTCGCGCCCGGCGGACCCGTCGAGCGGGTGATCGCGCAGCTCTCCGGCTCGGATACCGGCGCCTCCTCGCGCGTCTCGGGTTCGCCCGGCGGCGACTTCGGCAGCCGCGGCCAGTTCCAGGGCGGCGGCCAGGACATGACGAACTCGAAGTACCGCGGCGCCCAAGGGCTCGATCCGCGCTTCATCAGCCAGCCTGGAGAAGCAGTTCGGCTTCGACAAGCCGGCCTATGAGCGCTTCGGCCTCATGCTGTGGAACTTCATGCGCTTCGATTTCGGCAAGAGCTTCTTCCGCGACGTCCAGGTGCTCGACCTGATCAAGGAGAAGCTGCCGGTCTCGATGTCGCTCGGCATCTGGATGACGCTGCTGACCTACCTGATCTCGATCCCGCTCGGCATCCGCAAGGCGGTGAGCGACGGCTCGCGCTTCGACACCTGGACCTCGCGGCATCATCATCATCGGCTACGCGATCCCGGGCTTCCTGTTCGCCATCCTGCTGATCATCCTGTTCGCCGGCGGCTCGTTCTGGGACTGGTTTCCGCTGCGCGGCCTGACCTCCGACAACTGGACGCAGCTGTCATGGCCGGCGCGGATCGCGGATTATTTCTGGCACCTGACGCTGCCGATCGTCTCGATGGTGCTGGGCGCCTTCGCCACCATGACGCTGCTGACCAAGAACTCGTTCCTCGACGAGATCCGCAAGCAATACGTCCTCACCGCGCGCGCCAAGGGCAACAACGAGCGGCAGGTGCTCTACGGCCACGTCTTCCGCAACGCCATGCTGATCGTCATCGCCGGCTTTCCCGGCGCCTTCGTGCACGCCTTCTTCACCGGCTCGCTGCTGATCGAGACGATCTTCTCGCTCGACGGCCTCGGGCTGCTCGGCTTCGAGAGCGTGCTCAACCGCGACTATCCGATCGTGTTCGCGACGCTCTACATCTTCTCGCTGGTCGGGCTGGTGGTGAACCTGATCTCCGACCTCACCTATACCTGGGTCGATCCGCGCATCGACTTCGAGACCCGGGAGGTGTGACGTGGACGCCGTCACCGATCCGAAACCGACAGTGCCCGTTGATCCGCCGCATCCGCCGGAAGTCACTGTGGCGACGCACGGCGGCATTGTCGTGCCGTCACTCAGCCGCCGGCTGACGCTCTCGCCCCTCAACCGGCGGCGCTGGGAGAACTTCAAATCCCACCGGCGCGGCTATTGGTCGTTCTGGATTTTCCTCGTCCTGTTCGTGCTCTCGCTGTTCGCCGAAGTGATCGCCAACGACAAGCCGCTGATCGTCAACTACGACGGGCATTATTATTTTCCCGTCGTCTTCAGCTATCCCGAGACGACGTTCGGCGGCGAGTTCGAGACCGCCGCCGACTATCGCGACCCGTTCGTGCAGAAGCAGATTGCCGAGAAGGAGGGCAGGATCATCTGGCCGCCGATCCGCTATTCCTACGGCACGCACAACATCGACCTGCCGACGCCAGCGCCCTCGCCGCCGACCTGGATGCTGAGCCGAGACCGCAGTGCAAGCCTGTGGTCGAGCGCAAGGGCCTGCAGGGCTGCCGCGACCTCGAATACAACTGGCTCGGCACCGACGACCAGGGCCGCGACGTCGTCGCGCGCCTGATCTACGGCTTCCGCGTCTCGGTGCTGTTCGGACTGATCCTGACCATCGTCTCCTCGGTGATCGGCGTCGCCGCCGGCGCGGTGCAGGGCTATTTCGGCGGCTGGACCGACCTGCTGTTCCAGCGCTTCATCGAGATCTGGACATCGATCCCGCTCGCTCTATCTGCTGCTGATCATCTCCTCGATCCTGGCGCCCGGCTTCTTCGTGCTGCTCGGCATCCTGCTGCTGTTCTCCTGGGTGTCGCTGGTCGGCCTGGTGCGCGCCGAGTTCCTGCGCGGCCGCAATTTCGAATATGTCCAGGCCGCGCGCGCGCTCGGCGTGTCGAACGCGACCATCATGTTCCGCCACCTGCTGCCCAACGCCATGGTGGCGACGACTGACCTTCCTGCCGTTCATCCTGTCGTCGTCGGTCATGACGCTGACCGCGCTCGACTTCCTCGGCTTCGGCCTGCCGCCAGGCTCGCCCTCGCTCGGCGAATTGCTGTCGCAGGGCAAGGCCAACGTGCAGGCGCCGTGGCTCGGCCTGGTCGGCTTCTTCACCGTGGCGATCATGCTGTCGCTGCTGATCTTCATCGGCGAGGCGGTGCGCGACGCCTTCGACCCGCGCAAGACGTTCGGGTGAGCGAATGGAACTTCGTCGCAACGTCTTTCACAACGTTCCTGCGGCACGATTGCCCGACGATCTTCATGGCGATGTTCCTTCAGACGCGATACTGGCGATCACGATAGAAACAGAGGGCGACTTTCCACTCGGTTCGATTGGACTAGAAGTGACGTTCATTTGCCGCGACGATGAATTCGTCCGAATCAGCGAGCGGACATTTTCAGTCCAATGACCGCTCCCCTCCTCTCCGTCCGCGATCTCTCGGTCGCGTTCGGCCACGGCGAGCGCCGCGTGCTCGCCGTCGATCGTGTGTCGTTCGACATCGCCAAGGGCGAGACCGTGGCCTTGTCGGCGAATTCGGGCTCCGGCAAATCGGTGACCGCGCTGTCGGTGATGCAGCTCCTGCCCTATCCGGCTGCGTCGCATCCGTCCGGCTCGATCCTGTTCGAGGGCCAGGACCTGCTGACGCTGTCGGACCGCGAGATGCGGCGCGTGCGCGGCGACGACATCACCATCATCTTCCAGGAGCCGATGACCTCGCTCAATCCGCTGCACACGATCGAGAAGCAGATCGGCGAGATCCTCCTGCTGCACAGGGCGTGTCCGGACGCGCCGCGCGCGACCGCATCGTCGAACTGCTCACCCAGGTCGGCATTCCCGATCCGGCGAGCCGGCTCCGAGCTATCCGCACCAGCTGTCCGGCGGCCAGCGCCAGCGCGTGATGATCGCGATGGCGCTCGCCAACGAGCCGGACCTGCTGATCGCCGACGAGCCGACCACCGCGCTCGACGTCACGGTGCAGGCGCAGATCCTGAAGCTGCTGAAGGATATCCAGGCGCGGCTCGGCATGGCGATGCTGTTCATCACCCACGACCTCGGCATCGTGCGCAAGATCGCCGACCAGGTCTGCGTCATGAGCCACGGCAAGATCGTCGAGCAAGGCCCTGTCGAGCGCGTGTTCACGGCACCCGAGCATCCCTATACGCGGGCGCTGCTCGCCGCCGAGCCCAAGCCCGACCCGGCGCCGCTGCGGCCTGACGAGCCGATCGTGGTCGAGACCAAAGACCTCAAGGTGTGGTTCCCGATCAAGCGCGGCGTGCTGCGCAAGGTCGTCGGCCACATCAAGGCGGTCGACGGCGTCAGCATCGCGATCCGCAAGGGCGAGACGCTGGGCATCGTCGGCGAATTCGGCTCGGGCAAGACCACGCTCGGGCTCGCGATCCTGCGGCTGATCTCGTCCGCAGGGCCGATCGTGTTCCTGGGCAGGCGCTCGCAGGGCCTGAACTTCAAGGCGATGCGGCCGTTCCGGCGCGACATGCAGATCGTGTTCCAGGACCCCTACGGTTCGCTGTCGCCGCGCATGTCGGTGGCCGACATCGTCGAGGAAGGACTCTGCGGTCCATCAGCCCGATATGGCGAAGGACGAGCGCGAGCGCCGCGTCATCCAGGCGCTGAGCGATGTCGGCCTCGATCCGGCGACGCGCTTCCGCTATCCGCACGAGTTCTCCGGCGGCCAGCGCCAGCGCATCGCGGTGGCGCGCGCGATCGTGCTGGAGCCGACCTTCGTCGTGCTCGACGAGCCGACCAGCGCGCTCGACATGCTGATCCAGGCGCAGATCGTCGACCTGCTGCGCGACCTGCAGAAGCGGCGCAACCTCACCTACCTGTTCATCTCGCACGATCTGAGGGTCGTGGCGGCGCTCGCGAGCCGTCTTGTCGTGATGCAGCAACGGCAAGGTGGTCGAGGAAGGCCCGGCCGCGGAGATGTTCGAGGGCCGAAGACGCGACTATACGCGCGCGCTGTTCGCGGCCGCCTTCAATCTCGAGACCGCGCCCGAAGGCGTGGTGGCGCAGTAATCATTGAACAGCGCTTCGCTCACCGCGACCGCGGATCCAGGAACGGTACGCGTGTCGTACATAGGTCCCCGCTTTCGTGGGGCGAGCGGCGCATGCCCCGACGCCCGATATTTATTTCGCAAGTCGTTTGATGCTTGTGGGCAGGCTGCCGCCTTCGCGATTCGCGCCACCGCCTCGCGCAGCGGCTCGATCGCCACCGCCATGTGAAAGGCATTGGCGTGGACCAGCGTCGTCGGATCGCGCGCGATCGCGACATGGCCTTTCCAGAACACCAGGTCGCCGCGCCGCAAGTCGGAGAAGTCCGCGTCCGGTGTCGACCGGCATGCCGAGCGCCGCCTCCTGCATGTCGCTGTCGCGCGGGCACGAGATGCCGCAGGCGTCGAGCGCGACCTGCACCAGCCCCGAACAATCGAGGCCGAGACTGGTCTTGCCGCCCCACAGATAGGGCACGCCGACGAAGCGCTCGGCGACCGCGACGAAGTCGGTCTCGATGCAGTCCGAGCGGCGCGACGTGGCTTTCCGGCAGATAACCGCCCGATGCCGTGACGGCGAAGCGCTCGTCGTGGCGCGCGATCGCGAAGCGCGCGCCGATCGACAGCGTGCCAAGATCGGCGGCAGCTTGATCGACGGCCCGGGAAACACGAACGTGCGCAGGGCCGACACGCTGGTGGGTCGTGTCCGGTCCGGGACGCTGCAGCGCGTTCGAGGGCAGCCAGCCGACATAGCGGTCGCTGTCGAGCTGGCCCCAGGACCAGCCTTCGTCGTCCTCGTCGTAGACGGTGACGCGCTCGCCCATCAGCGCCTCGGTGTCGAGCGGCGCGCCATGCGACGGCTCGCGGCGCACCGGTGCGGCGGCGTCCACCACCTCGCGCACCTCGCCGTCGACGAAGCGCGCGGCCTCGACTTGCCCTTCGAGATGCTTGGCGGCGAGGTCCGGCCGCGCCGGCGTGACGCGAGGATCGTGGGACGTCATCGATGCCATCATGCGTCAGGCTGGGCAAGCGCCCCAAGAATGAGGAGAAGTGTTGCGGTCGCGTTTCGCCACCGACTAGTTCACCGCGGCAGTTCCTGCGCCTTGGCGACCAGCAGGTCGCCGAGCTGCTCGACGTAGAGCGCGCCCTTGACGGTGCGCTGGATGACGACGTTGCGCCGGTCCGCGGTCATCGCGGCGGCGCGAGACGAGCTCGAGCTTGCCCATCGTGTCGAGCGCGCGGGTGATCACCGGCTTGGTCACGCTGCAGCCTGGCGGCGAGGCCGCGCACGGTGTGCGGCGGCGCCTCGAGATAGATCGTGAGCAGCACGGCGAGCTGGCGCGCGGAGAGATCGGGCTCGCCGCCGGTGACGAGCGCGAGGGTGAAGTCGTGAAGCAGCCGCAGCGCCTGCGACGGGCGCATCTCGACCGCCATGCCGCGTCTCCGCGATTGTTTCGGACCCGTATTATTTTCCGATGAGCGCGGCTGCGGCAAGGCGCGAATGATCGGCAGTCGTCAGCCGTAACGCTCCGTCAGCAGCGCGTAGATCGCGCGCGCGGCCTGGCATTCGCCGCCTTCGGGCCGGCCCGGGCTTGGCCGATGGCGTCCAGGCGAAGATGTCGAAATGCACCCAGGCGCCTGCGGCCTCGACGAAGCGCTTGAGAAACAGCGCGCGGTGATCGAGCCGGCAAGGCCGCCCGACGAGACATTGTTGATGTCGGCGATCTTGGAATCGAGCAGCGCCTCGTAGGGCCGCCACAGCGGCATCCGCCACAGCGGATCGTTCTCCGCCTCGGCGTGCCGCATGAGGTCGGCGGCGAGCGCGTCGTCGTCGGTGAAGAACGGCGGCAGCTCCGGGCCGAGCGCGACGCGCGCGGCGCCGGTCAGCGTCGCCATGTCGATCAGCAGCTCCGGCGCCTCCTCGTCGGCGAGCGCCAGCGCGTCGGCGAGCACGAGACGGCCCTTCGGCGTCGGTGTTGCCGATCTCGACCGTGAGGCCCTTGCGCGAGCGATAGACGTCGAGCGGCCGGAAGGCGTTGCCGGAAATCGAATTCTCCACCGCCGGGATCAGCACGCGCAGCCGCACCTTGCAGCCTGCGGTCCATCACCATATGGGCGAGCGCCAGCACGGTGGCCGCGCCGCCCATGTCCTTCTTCATGATCAGCATGCCGCTCGACGGCTTGATGTCGAGCCCGCCGGTGTCGAAGCACACGCCCTTGCCGACCAGCGTCACCTTCGGATGCGTCGGGTCGCCCCAGGTCAAATCGATCAGCCGCGGCGCGCGCGGCGAGGCGCGGCCGACCGCATGGATCAGCGGGAAAGTTCTCGGCGAGCAGGTCGTCGCCCAGCACCGTGCGCATCGTCGCGCCGTGGCGCGTCGCGAGCGTGCGCGCGGCGTGTTCGAGCTCCGCCGGTCCCATGTCGTTGGACGGCGTGTTGATGAGATCGCGCGCCAGCGTCACCGCCTCGACGATGCGGCCGAGCTCGGCGCCGTCGACGCCGTCGGGCACGACGAGCGTGACGCGCGCTGTCCTCGACCTTGCGGTAGCGGGTGAATGTGTAGGCGCCGAGCGCCGAAGGCGAGCGCGGCGAGCCGCGCGTCGTGCGGCGCATTGGCGAAACGATAGGTGCCGGCCGGGCAGCAGCCCCGGCAAGGCGGCCGGGCAGGAAGCGGTCCCGTGGCTTGTCGCCGGCATCGAGCGCCGAACAGCACGGCCGCGAGCGCGCCCTCCGGCATCGGGCAGCAGCAGATGCCGGCCGGCCTTGGGCTCGAAGCCCGCGGCCGCCGCGAAAGCGCGGGCCGGCGCGTCGAGCTCGTCGCGCACCTGCGCCGAAGGTCGTCGGTGGTGACGAACCAGATCGGAACGGCCTGGCGCAGCTTCGCCGCGCGATGCGGCATAGACGGATGTCATGAGCAGATCCTGCGGGACTGGGCGCGTCCTGCTACCACGCGCGGCTGCCGGCGCGGAAGGCGTTCGGCCCATCAGCGGTTTTAACCGGCCATTAGGGTTAACGCCGTATTGCTGAAGGCGGGCTGAGCGGCGTCAGCAGTTCGGCGGAGTAGGTCGATTATGCGTCACAACACTGCCCGTTCGCGGCGTCTCCTCGCCTCCGTTGCGATCGTCGTTCTGGCGGCCCTGACGGCAGGCTGCAAGACGACCAATTCGGCCGATACCACCGGCTCGATCGCGTCACCGACGCGCGCGACGAGCGACTGGCGGCGCGAAGCCGACGTCTACGGCGAGCGCTATCGCGCCAATCCGCGCGATGCCGAGGCGGCGATCCGCTATGCGCGGGCGCTGCGCGCGACCGGCCAGCATGCCCAGGCCGCCGCCGTGCTCGAACGCGCCACGCTCCAAAGCCCGAAGAACCGCGCCGCTGCTCGGCGCCTATGGCCGCGCGCTGGCCGATGTCGGCA
Organism: uncultured Alphaproteobacteria bacterium; assembly: GCA_963776455.1. Taxonomy (GTDB): domain Bacteria; phylum Pseudomonadota; class Alphaproteobacteria; order Rhizobiales; family Xanthobacteraceae; genus CAVZMU01. The sequence goes on along the minus strand of CAVZMU010000004.1, from coordinate 343,137 downwards.
ACTTCGAACAGGCGCTCGAAGTGCTCGCGCGCGCCCACACGCCCGACCAGCCCGACTGGCGCATCCTGTCGGCGCAGGGCGCCGTGCTCGACCAGATGGGCCGCCACGACGACGCGCGCCGCTATTACGAGAGCGCGCTGAAGATCATGCCGGACGAGCCGTCGGTGCTGTCCAATCTCGGCCTGTCCTACGCGCTCGCGAAGGACCTGCCCAAGGCCGAGGAGACGCTGCGCGCGCGCCGCCGAGCGGCCCGGCGCCGAGCCGCGGGTGCGGCAGAACCTCGCCCTCGTCGTCGGCCTGCAGGGCCGCTTCCAGGAAGCCGAGAGGATCGCGCAGGCCGATCTGCCGCCGGACGAGGCGGCCGCCAACGTGACCTACCTGCGCCAGATGCTGTCCCAGCCCAACAGCTGGAAGACGATCGGCCGCAACGACGGGAAGACGCCGCCGCGCGTCGCCGCGATCAACCAGGCGGAGTGACGACCGCCTTTTTCCTGATCGAGGCGATGTTTGGGGGGATCCCGGCGTTGCGCACCTACGCCGAAAGTCGGCACCACTCGCCAACAACCTAACGACTTGTCTTCCGGACGGCCTCAGGCTTTCCGCTCGCCGGGTGCGCGCGAGCGCGCACGTCTCGCAGAATCTGGCCACCCAAAATCCGGATGCGTAAAGCGGCCGCCGCCTGTGGCGCGACGGCGCCTGGACAGCCGCCCTCCCCTACTTGATCGCCATCACGCGGATCGCGGCGGGGCCCAGAATGACGACGAACAGCACCGGCAGGAAGAACAGGATCATCGGCACGGTGAGCTTCGGCGGCAGCGCCGCCGCCTTCTTCTCGGCTTCCGACATGCGCATGTCGCGGTTTTCCTGCGCCATCACGCGCAACGTCTGGCCGAGCGGCGTGCCGTAGCGCTCCGACTGCTGCAGCGCGACGCAGACCGACTTGACGCCTTCGAGATCGGTGCGCTTGGCGAGGTTCTCGTAGGCCTGGCGCGCGGTCCGGCAGGTAGGACAGCTCCGCGGTGGTCAGCGTCAGTTCCTCGGCGAGCGGATCGACTGCGTCGCCGATTTCCTGGCTCACCTTGCGGAACGCCGCCTCGATCGACATGCCGAATTCGACGCAGATCAGCAGCAGGTCGAGCGCATCCGGAAACGCGCGCCGGATCGACAGCTGGCGCCGCGCGATCTGGTTCTTGAGGAACAGAACGGCGGCTGCATGCCGAGATAGGCGGCGAACATGCAGATGCCGATCTTGAGCATCAGCGGCTGGTCGAGCTTGAGCACGACGAACACGTAGAACACCGTGACCAGGGTCATGACGATCGGCGTCACCATGCGGAAGAACAGATAGGTCGACATAGGGCGCGTGGCCGCGATAGCCGGCCTGGATCAGCTTCTCGCGCGCCTCCTCCTGGCCGACCCATTTGGCCGAGGTTGAAGCGGTCGACGATCGCTTTATGTACTGCTTGGGCGCTGCCGCGCAGCTTCACCTTGTCGCCGCGCGCGAGACGCTCGCGCTCGCGCTGGCGCATCTTCTCGCGCTCGAGCGCGACCGCCTTCAGCCGCTTGTTGAGATTGTCGCCGGCAAGCAGCGGCATCGCGAGCGTGATCACCGTCGCGATCGCGGCGATCGCCGCGAAGAGCGCGGCGACGAAATCGCGGGTCGTGCAGCTTGTCGATCAGCAATTCGATCATGACGCGCGGACCTTTTGGAGGAGCATGACCCTGTCCGAACCGGATCGCTCCCGTTCGGCTTCTCGGATTTGCGCTCTAGAAATCGAAATTGATCATCTTCTTCATCACCATGACGCCGATCGACATCCAGCCGCCGCTGACCGCAAGCATCGAGGCGCCCGGTCGGATGGGTCCAAAGCAGATCGATGTAGTTCGGGCTGCTCAGGTAGACGAGCGATCATCACGCTGAACGGCAGCGCCGCGATGATCACGGCGGAGGCCTTCGCCTCCATCGACATCGCCTGGATCTTGCCCTTCATGCTCTTGCGGTCGCGCAGCACGCGCGACAGGTTGCCGAGCGCCTCCGAAAGGTTGCCGCCGGCCTTCTGCTGGATGCCGATCACGATGCCGAAGAAGTTGGCCTCGGGAAGCGGCATGCGCTCGTAGAGCTTGCCGCAGGCCTCGCCGATCGGCATGCCGATGGTCTGCGTTTCGACGATGGCGCGGAATTCGCTCTTGACCGGCTCTGACGCTTCGTTGGCGATGATCTTGAGGCAGTCGAGCAGCGGCAGCCCGGCCTTGATGCCGCGCACGATCACGTCGACGGCGTCGGGAAAGTCATGCAGGAACTTGTTCTCGCGGCGCTTCTTGAGGAAGTTTAGCAGCCAGCGCGGAAAGCCGAAGCCGGCGGCGAAGGCGACGACGAAGGGGATGACGAGGCCGGCATCGGCCAGCATGAGGCCGGCAAAGGCTGCAAAGCCGCAGCACCACGCTGATGATGACGAATTGCCGCTTCGACCACGTCAGTCCGGCCTGCACGATGCGCACGCTGATCGGCGGGTTCTTCAGCCTCTTCTGCCGGGTCTCCAGGTCCTTGATCAGATTCTTCCACCTGCTCGCGGCGCGAGCGCTGCGGGTTGCGCGCGGCGGCAATCGCGCGCGCAGCGTCGGGGCGCGACAGGCTTTCCTTGCGCTGCTCCGCCTTCCGCTCGCCGGACAGGATCGGATAGACGAACACCCAGACGACGCCGCCAGCGGCGACGGTCACGAGGAAAAACAGCGCGATCGTCTGTAGGTCCATGCTGGCCTCGGGTATCGGATCATGACGCGGCGAACGGGTTCGCCGTCATGGTCCCACCTTCTGTTCGGGCATGACCCTGGCCAAAAGCCGGTCCGCACCTGGATCAGGTCCGGAGCGGGCTTTTCGGACATCATTGCCCTAGTTTCTCATGACCTCGTCGCTCACCTCGGCGGCATCGAGCGCGGCCGCGAGCCGCTCCTCCTCGCCGTAGTAGCGGGCGCGCTCCCAGAACCGCGGCCGGCCGATGCCGGTCGAGCGGTGGCGGCCGATCAGGCGGCCGTTGGGGTCCTCGCCGATGATGTCGAACAGGAACACGTCCTGCGTGATGATGACGTCGCCTTCCATCCCCAGCACCTCGGTGATGTGGGTGATGCGGCGCGTGCCGTCGCGCAGGCGCGTCGCCTGGATGACGACGTCGACCGAGGCGCAGATCATCTCGCGGATCGTCTTCGAGGGCAGCGAATAGCCGCCCATCGTGATCATGAACTCGATGCGCGAGAGCCCCTCGCGCGGCGAGTTGGCGTGGAGCGTGCCCATCGAGCCGTCATGGCCCGTGTTCATCGCCTGCAGCAGGTCGAACGCTTCCGGTCCGCGCACCTCGCCGACGATGATGCGTTCCGGCCGCATGCGCAGGCAGTTCTTGACGAGGTCGCGCATGGTGACCTGGCCTTCGCCTTCGAGATTCGGCGGCCGCGTTTCCAGGCGCACGACATGCGGCTGCTGGAGCTGCAGCTCGGCGGCGTCCTCGCAGGTGATGATGCGTTCGTCCGTCTCGATGAAGTTGGTGAGGCAGTTGAGCAGCGTGGTCTTGCCGGAGCCGGTGCCGCCGGAGATGATGACGTTGCAGCGGCACGCGGCCGATGATCTCCAGGATCCGCGCGCCTTCCTCCGAGATCGAGCCGAACTTGACGAGCTGATCGAGCGTCAGCTTGTCCTTCTTGAACTTTCGGATGGTGAGAGCGGGGCCGTCGATCGCCAGCGGCGGCACGATGGCGTTGACGCGCGAGCCGTCGGGCAGGCGCGCGTCGCAGATCGGCGAGGCCTCGTCGACGCGGCGGCCGACCTGGCTGACGATGCGCTGGCAGATGTTGAGGAGCTGCTGGTTGTCGCGGAAGCGGATCGCGGTCTTCTGGATCTTGCCGTTGACCTCGATGAACACCGTGCCGGCGCCGTTGACCATGATGTCGGCGATGTCGTCGCGGGCGAGCAGCGGCTCGAGCGGGCCGTAGCCCAGCACGTCGTTGCAGATGTCGTCGAGCAGTTCCTCCTGCTCGGCGATCGACATCACGATGTTCTTGATCGCGATGATCTCGTTGACGATGTCGCGGATTTCCTCGCGCGCCGAATCGGCATCGAGCCGCGCGAGTTGCGACAGGTCGATCGCCTCGATCAGGGCGCCGAAGATCGTGCCCTTGACCTCGTAATAGGTCTCGGACCGGCGTGCCTCGCTGACGGGAGGCGGCGGCGGAACGTTCGCAGGAGGCCGGCTGAGCGGAGCGGTCGGCGGCGAGGGGATCGTTGCGCCCGCGGGCGCTCCGGCGCGCGCGGGCTCGGCCGGCGGCGCGCTCGGCGCGACGGCCGGCGCCACCGTGCCGATCCCGGAAGTCGAATTGGTGCGCCTGCCGAACACTTGTCGCGGTCCCCCTGGTTCAGGCTTGCCGGCGCATGAGCTTGCCCAGCAGCGGCGAAAGCAGGCCGCCGCGCGGGCGCTTGACCTCGGCACGTCCGGTCACGAGCTGCGCGAGCTGCCTGAATGTCTCAGCGGTGCGATGCCCAGCGGCGACCTCCGCGATCATCTGGCCGTTATTGGCCGCGGTGCCGAACAATTGCGGCTCGAACGCGATCACGGCGGCGGGCTCCAATTCCAGCGCCTTGGCGAAATCCGCCGGCTTGAGCTCGGGCCGCTTGGGGACGCCGACCTGGTTGAGGCAGTAATGCGGAAGCCCGTCGTTGGGCCGCGACGACCGCAGCAGGTCGATGAGGTTCTTGGCATTGCGCAGGTTGGCGAGGTCCGGCGCCGCGACGACGAGGATGTCGTCGGCCGCGATCAGAACGCGCTTCGCCCAGCCGGTCCACACATGCGGCACATCAAGGATGGTGCACGGGACCGCGGCGCGCAGCACGTCGAACACGCCGTCGAAGGCTTCGGGAGCAAAATCGTAGACGCGATCGAGCGTGGCCGGGGCCGCGAGCAGGCTCAGGTGATCGGTGCATTTCGACAGCAGCCGGTCGACGAAGCCGCCGTCCATGCGCTCAGGCGAAAACACCGCGTCGGCGATGCCCTGCGGTGGGTCCTGGTTATAGTCGAGCCCCGCGGTGCCGAACGGCAGGTCGAGATCGGTGACGACGGCGTCAAGCTCGAGGTCGCGCGCAATCGCCCATGCGATGTTGTGGGCGATGGTCGAGGCGCCCACCCCGCCCTTGGCGCCGACGACGGCGATGGCGCGGCCGACCGGCTTGGCGTCCGGCGCGTTGAACAGGCCCGACACCGAGCGCACGATGTCGATCACGCCAACCGGGCCGATGAGATAATCGCTGACGCCGCGGCGCACGAGCTCGCGGTAGAGCACGATGTCGTTGAGCTTGCCGATGACGATGAGCCGCGTGCCGGGATCGCAGACCTCGGCAAGCAAGTCGAGATGGGCAAGCAGGTCCTCGGCGCGGGTCGCCAATTCGATGACCACGACGTTCGGCGTGGGAGAAGCGCGATAGGCCTCCGCAGCCGCAGCCGCGCCACCCATCTGGATCTTCAGATGGGTCTTGGCCATGCGGCGATCCTCGCCGGCCGCTTGCATCGTGGCGGCGGTCTCGGCGTTGTCGCAGAACACCTGGATGGAGATGCGCGGCACCGGCGCGATATGCTCGTCGCGCACGGCGGTGTCGCCCATGGCGGCATCAGAATCGCCGCCCGAAAGGTTGAACTTGATCATTTGCCCACGTCGCTGATCTTGCCGTCGTTGGCGTTCGGGTAAACCGTCGCGGTGGCCTCGCCCTTGCGGTATTTCTCGAGCACCGTGGTGCGCCGGGCCGAATAGACCGGCGTCTCGCCGCGCGGCTGGACCAGGTCGGCGGGATTCTCGACCATGGCGGCGAGGTTGCGCTGCGCGGAGCAGCCGAAATTCCAGTACGGCCGGTTTTCGTGATACTCGCGATTGTAGCCGGCCGGTCCGAGATCCTGCGGCCACAGCCCGCAGGGTCCGGCGACCGCAACCATCTTCGGATAGTTAAGCCGGATGGTCGCCAGCTTCCCCGGATCGAACTGCCGGCGCGCCTGCATGACGATCGCGTCTCCCGGAACGCCGGAGGCGGTCAGGATCGCGCGGATCTCCGGCGCGGCATCGCGCGCAGCGCGATGATTGGGAGTGCCGGTCGGCAGGTCGATGACCACGCCGCCGGTCGCCTCGCGCTTCCAGGACAGGGCAAAGTCGGCGACGTCGGCGCGCTGCGAGGCCGAAAGCGTTCCGCGCGCGCTGCCGATGAACACCTCGACGCTGCGCGTTCCTTCCTTGATGCCGATCGGATGGCGCAGCCGATAGTCGTTCGGCGGCGGCGGCGCCTCCGCGACCTCCTGGGTATGCTTGCAGCCCGCCAGCAGGGCGGCGATGCCGGCGACCGCCAAGGCGCGGACGGCGAGCGTCCGCAGCGAGCGCCATCGCGGGCCGGGAACGTGGGTGAAGGCCATCAAAGACATCTCCTCGTCGCGGACCAGATCAGTCGAGAATGAAGCCGGGCCGGCCGTGATAGGTTTGGCGCGGGTCGCCGCGTCCGGCGACGCCGTAGATGCGGTTGAGCCGGCCGAGGAAGACCGTCGCGGGGTCGGATGCGTCGGCGAAGCCGTCGTCCGGCCGCGACAGGTCCCTCGGCGCCACCGCGCGTACCGCATAGGGGGACACGATGATCATCAGCTCGGTCTGGTGGTTCTGATAGTCGCGGCTCTTGAATAGCGCGCCGAGAATTGGAAGCTGCATGAGGCCGGGCAGGCCATTGAGCTGCTGCTTGGTCTGCTGCTGAATCATGCCCGCCATGGCGAGCGCGCCGCCGGACGGAATCTCCACCGTCGTGTCCGCGCGGCGGGTTCGGATCGAGGGAATGGTGACCGCCTGCGCCTGGCCCGAGGGCTGCAGCGTGATCGCATTGTCGCTGGACAGTTCCGACACTTCCGTCAGCACCTTCAGGCTGATCCGTCCTTCCGACAGGACAACCGGCGTGAACGTGAGGCTGACGCCGAACTTCTTGAACTGGATCTGCGTCTGGCAGGTCGGGGGATTTGTCGTGGAGTCGCACGAGTAGCCGCCCGGCACCGGAAACTCGCCGCCGACCAGGAAGCTCGCGCTCTCTCCGGATACCGCGGTGAGATTGGGCTCGGCCAGCGTACGGATGACGCCGGCGCGATCCATCGCCCTGAGCGTCGTCGTGATGCTGTTGGAGCCTTTGGTCCAGCTATTGGCGATCGCGCTGTTGGACAGCGCCCCGCCGGTCACCGGAAAGGGGGTGTCGTTGTTGAACGTGACGACGTTGGCGCCAGTGCCGAAGCTGCCGCTGAGATTGACGCCGAGCTGCTTGATGACGTCGCGCTGCACCTCGGCGACCGTCACCTTGAGCATCACCTGGTCGCGGCCGCGGATGGTGATGGCATTGACGACCTTCGAACCCTCGGACACCGCCGGTCCGCTTCCCGTGCTGAGCAGCCGCGTCGCGATGTCGAACGCCTGCTGTGCCTCGGAGGCGCTCGCCGCCGAGCCGGTCAGCACGACGGCTTCGGCACCGACGCCCTCGATCCGGATGTCGGCATTGGGAATCGCCTGCTTGATGGCGGCGCGGACGCCGTTGAGGTCGCGCGTCACCGCGATGTCATAGCCGGCGATCTGGCGGCCTTCGCCGTCGAAGAAGAACACGTTGGTCTGTCCGACGGCGACGCCGATGATGTAAGCCCGGCGCGCCGAGCGCACGACCGCATTGGCGATGGCCGGATTCGCGACCAGCACGTCCTTGGCGTCGCGCGGCAGGTCGACCACCATGGACTTGCCGAGGCCGAGCGGCACGAAGCGCGTCGCCTCGCCGCCCGTGTAAGCAGCCGGGAATGGCTCGCCCGCAGCGACCGGGCCGGCGGCAACCAGGCTGGCGGCGCCTGCCACGGCGATGAGCGCGGAGACGAGCGCGATGCGGATCGATGTGCCGGTCGCCATGTGGCGGTTCCCTTTGGTGGATCTCATTTCGGCGAGGTCGTGGTGGTGACGCCGAAGCGCGTGACGTTGATGCCGCCCTTGCGGCTGTTGGCGCGGTCGTCGTCGGGCGTCTGCGCGACCGGCGCGTTGGCGTCGGCGATGCTGCGCAGCGCCAGCGTCAAGGTGCCGAGCTGGCGAGACAATGCGAGGCTCTCCGCCTGGCGCGGGCTCAGCTCCAGGGTGGCTGTCTTGCCGACGACCACGCGCTGACCGTCCTTCTCCTGGACGGTCTGGTCGATCGCGAGGACCCGCACGTTGTTGAGGATGATCTCGCTGGTATGGACCTCGACGCCCGCCTGCTTCTCGGCTTCCTTGTCGCGGCGGCTCAGGATCACGTCGACATGGTCGTTGGGCAGGATGAACCCGCCGGCGCCGGTCTCGGCCGATATCTCGGTGGAGATGGCGCGCATTCCGGCCGGCAGGATCGCCGCCATGAAGCCGGAGCCGTTCGCCTTGATGAGCTTGGATTCGCGGATGGGCTCGCCGGCCACGAACGGACTGCGCGCGATCGAGCCCGCAAGCTGCTGGACCGCCTCGGGCTTGTCGCTCTTGCGGATGAAGCTCGGGCTTGCGGCGGATGTCGGCCAGACTTCCCATTTGAAATCGCCGGGTGCCAGCGCCTGGCCGATCCCGATATCGGCGCCGGCGACTAGAACGTCGACGGTGTCAATCTGCGCCGACGGCGCCGCGACCGGGTCGACCTTCGGCTCCGACCGGCTGGCCAGAAACGCGGCAAGACCGCCGGCGGCGACAGCCACGACGAGGACCAGGATGCGCGCTGCTTTCATACGCTTCACTTTCCACAAACACGCGCGGCCGGACCCGGCCTTCAATGCCGGATTTCACCAGCGAAACGTCAATCCATGGTTAATGAGGCGTATCCAAATTGAGTTAATGAGAACTTTCTCACTCGATTTGGACGCAAATCGGCGTTCGCCGCACGCAACGCGCGGTCACATGCCGAGAGATGTCATCCAGGTGGTCTGGGGGTAGATGAGGAGCGCCGCCGCAGCGAGGGCGATCCCGTAAGGGATGCCGGTATCCATGCGGTGGAGGCGCTCGGCCCAGGCTTGGCCCGCAAGCGGCGCCGGAAGCGGCAGCGTGCGGAACTGGAGCATCGCGAACGTGAGCAGGCCGCCCAGCAGCGAGGCGTAGAGGAGGTAAGGTACAAGCTGGTCGAATCCGAACCACAGGGCCGTCGCGGCCGCGAGCTTGGCGTCGCCGCCGCCGATCCAGCCGCGGCTGAAGAACCCGAACGCTACCACCAGCACCAGCGCGCCAGCGCCGAGATGCCGCGCGAACTCACCCATGCCCATCCCGGTCACCAGTGCCAGCACGACGAAACCGGCCACGAGCGCCAGCGACACCCGGTTCGAAATCGTCATGGTGATGAGATCGCTCGATGCCGCGAAGGCCATCATGGCGGGAAACAGCAGCAGGCTGATCGCATCGATCATGTGGCTCATCCACTGGAGTGAGGAACCGCGGACGCCCAGGCCGGGCCTGCGCCGCTTAAATCCGCCGGTCCCGTCACCGTCGTCCCTCGGCGCAGACTAGCCCCGAAGCCTTTTCATCCGGTCACCGCGATCGTTCGAGTTTTAATGATTCCGCCGCGGCACCGGCGGGCATGTCCGCGTCCATCGGCGGAACGATGCTGGTCTGGGGCGACGACCTGAGGGGATAGAGAAGCTGGCCGCCGAATGTCTGCGGGAAGTCCTTCTCGCCGATACCGTAGTCGCTCGGGACCTGGCCCTCCGGCATGTAGAAGGTGCCGAACATCAGGTCGATGACCGGAAACGTGCTGGCGAAGTTCTTGGCGCCGCCGCGATCGAGCGCCGTGTGGTGCCAACGATGGAACACCGGACTGGCGATGACGTATTTGAACGGCCCGAGCGTCCAGTTGAGGTTGGCGTGGACGAAGGCCGACATCAGCACATTGAAAGGAACGAGGACGCCGAGCACGGCCGGCGAGATGCCGGCGAGGAGGAGCACCACGTCGACCATCACCGGTCCGAGCGACAGGTTGACGGGATGAAAGCGCGCGGCGGAGATCCAGTCGATGTCTTCGGTCGAGTGATGGATGGCGTGATACTTCCAGAGCGTCACGCCGTGGAACAGGCGGTGGTTCCAGTACATGAGCACGTCGGAGATCACCAGATAGGCGGCAATCTGCACCCATAACGGCATCTCGGCGAGCGGCCCATGCCCGTTCTCGAAGAACGCCACGAGCTCTTTGTCGCCATGGATGCCGAAGATGAAAGCCGCGCCGATCACGGCGAGACCGATGCGCAGCGAGCGCGTCAGCACCGGGACGAAGAACCAGTAGGTGACGTCGGTGATCAGCCCTTCGCGGCGCCACCACGGGACGCCCGGATTGCATGCGAAATAACGGGTCAGAATTGGAAAGACGACGGCGCAGACCAGGACGTAAGGACCAAGCCCGATCAGCGTCTTGCCGATCTCGCCGATGAGCGCGAGAAGTTCATCCATGACGTATATCCCCAAGAGAGGATGCCCCCTCGACGCTGGCAATGATGCGTCATTGCCGTTAACGATCGGTGCGCCTGGCACGCAGTCGCCGTGAGGTCGGCTGTGTCGGCTCAAGCCTGAAAATGACGGCCTGTGCCGCAGCCCCGGCGGCATCGTCGCCAGCCGGAAAACGAGGAAAGGCTCCGGCGACGCCGGAGCCTTTCGTTATTCCGAGAGACGTCCGATCAGCGAACGGCAGTGCCGACGCTCGTCATCGTCGCCTTCAGGTTGGTGCCCACGGTCGTCACGACCGTGATGATGGCAACCGAGATGCCGGCGGCGATGAGGCCATACTCGATGGCGGTGGCGCCGGATTCGTCCTTCACGAAACGCGAAACGAGGGATTTCATGGTAAGCTCCTTGTGGTCCACATGTGGCTGTCTGAACGCGATCCGGCGGCTGTTGTTTCCAGACCGCTCAGAACCATGGGGCGAAACTACCGGCATACTGTTGCAATGAAGTTAATTCGATCGATGAAAACGCAAGTGTTCGCGACCATTTTCACCTTGGTTAATAACAACTTATTCAAAACTCACCGTAAACTGCGAATGGTATTGTCTTTAAGCTTGGCGAATATTGGGCGCGGTCTGGCAACCGCGCGTTAGCCAGGCTCCGCAACGGGTATCGATGCGTCCGGGGCTTTGTGCTTGGTATCGGCGAAGCCCCAGCGCGTCGCCGTTCGAAACCTGCGATGTTTGCACTTCATTCACCACTTTCCTGTCAAATCCCGCGGTCCATCCGACCCAATGACCGGCGGCGGGCAAATGTCGAGGACCTCAATGAGCGCGACACCTTTACGGAGCGATCGCCGGCGGACGCTGCAATGCGCCGTCGTCGCGGTACTCCTCGCCGCGTCAGCGGTTGGCGCGCGCGCGGCGGATGTTGTGACGCCGATCGCCGTTACCTTGGACCAGGCCATGGTGATGAAGATGCCCGACAAGGTCTCGACCGTCGTGATCGGCAACCCGCTGATCGCCGATGTCACCATCCAGGCCGGCGGCGTCATGGTCGTCACCGGGAAAGGCTATGGCGTCACCAACGTCGTCGCCCTCGACCGCACCGGCAACGTGCTGATGGACCGGCCTGTGGAGGTCCGCGGACCGCGCGACGGCCTCATGGTCGTCTATCGCGGGACCGAGCGGGAATCCTATAATTGCGCACCCAAGTGCGAGCAGCGGGTGACGCTGGGCGATACGCAGAAATACTTCGATGCAACGCTGTCCCAGACCGTCACGCGGACCGGTTCCGCCCAGGGCGCGGGTCAGCCTCCTTCGAAGTGACGCGCCGCGCATCCGCGCATCTTGCGGGCTGCGCCGCCGGCCGGAGTTAACAAAGCATTTCTGCCGGCACGCGTTTCGCGGCCCGCGCATCAACGGTTCAACAAGACGTTTTTGCTAAAGCTCGATGCAATTGCCGTAGTGGCAAGCCGTGGAGAGCATTCCGTCATGATCGGCCGCATTGCCCAACGTGTCGCGGTCCGGATGAAAGGCATTCTGACGCCGCTGATGCTTCGCCGGCTGATGCGGCGCGAGGACGGATCGGTCGCGGTGGAGTTTGGCCTCGTCGCGCTGCCATTCTTCGCTTTGATCATGGCGATGGCGGAAACGGCGCTGATGGTCTTCGCCAACCAGACGCTGGAATTGGCGGTCGCCAATTCCAGCCGGCTCATCATGACCGGCCAGGCGCAGAGCCTCGACTACGCGGCGTTCAAAAACCAGGTTTGCGCGCGCATCTACGCGATGTTCGATTGCGTGAACGGCATCCAACTCGACGTACGGACGGCAAGCTCGTTCTCGGGAACCGACCTGTCGAAGCCGCTCGATGCCAATGGCAACCTGACCATCACGCCGACCTTCAATCCCGGTGGGCCGGGCGCCATCGTGGTGGTGCGCGTCGTCTACAAGTGGCCGGTCTGGGCTCAGTTCGGCGGCATCGCCCTCATCGACATGGCGGGCAGCAGCAAGTTGCTGATGACGACCGTCGTGTTCCGCAATGAACCGTGACGAGATGGCAACCATGACAATCTCCGCCCTCGCCCTCAGGCTCCGCCAACGGCTCGCCCGGCTGGCCCACGATGAGCGTGGCGTGTCCGCGCTCGAGTTCGCGGTCGTGACGCCGTTCATGTTCATGTTCTACATGGGCGGCGTCGAGGTCTCCCAGGAATTCGCCAACGACCGCAAGGTCGAGATCGTGGCCCACACGATCGCCGATCTCGCGTCGCGGACCACCTCCGTCACCGACAGCGATGTCACCAACATGTTCGCCGCGGCGACGGCCGTCATCGCGCCATTCTCGAGCACCAACCTCAAAGTCACGCTGTCGAGCGTTTCGGTCGACAGCCAGGGCAAGGCGACAATCGTGTGGAGCGAAGGCTACAACACGGCCGCACGCGCCCGGGGCTCGCAGGTCACGATCCCGACCGCCTTCAACGTCGCCGGCACGACGCAGATCTGGGGCGAGGTGCTGTACGGCTACAAGCCGACGGTCGGCGCCGTCCTCGTCGGGACCTTCAATCTGGCGGCCCAGAACGTCATGCGTCCCAGACTGTCCTCCTGCGTGACGCGGACGACGTCATCCGCGACGGTATGCTGACCATCACGGGATCGGCAGCGCCGTCGTCGACTTGACCTTCTCCATCGCGAACCGCGAGGTCACGTTCTTGAGCGGCACCGCCGCGATCAGCCGCTTGTAGAAGGCGTCGTAGCCCTGGATGTCGGGCACCACGACGCGCAGCATGTAGTCGACGTCGCCGGCCATGCGATAGAACTCCATGACCTCCGGCATGGCGCCGACCGTCTCCGCGAAGCTGGCAAGCCAGGCCTGCGAATGGTCGCCGGTCTCGACCGAGACGAAAACCGTGATGCCGAGCCCGATCTTGTCCTGGTCGACCAGGGCGACGCGCTTCTGGATCACGCCGTCGGCTTCGAGCCGCTGGATGCGCTTCCAGCACGGCGTCGACGACAGGCCGACGCGGCTCCCGATCTCCGCCACCGATAGCGACGCGTCGTCTTGGAGAACCGCGAGAATTTTCCGGTCAATGGCATCCATATCAAAAATACCCGATTCAGCAGAAACATCTTCTTCGCGAGGCGCTAATCCCGCTTATAATGAGAAATATATTCTATTTCAAGCATCGCCGCGTTTTGCGGACGCCTGAGGCGGATTCCAGCCTATGCTGGGCAAAACGAACGGAAAGGGAGGACGCCATGCTGACGCGTAGAGATCTGCTGCATACGGGAGCAGCCGGAACCGCCGCATTCGCTTTGGGATCGATGTCGACGCCTGCCAAGGCGGCACGGTCGACGGTGAGTGTCGAGGTGCCGCGCGGCGCCTGCGATTGCCATGTCCACGTGTTCGGCGACCCGGCCAAGTTTCCTTACGCGGCGAAGCGCATCTATTCGCCGCCCCAGGCCTCGGCCGAAGAGCTGCTCCAGTTGCAGAAGGACCTTCACCTCGACCGGGTCGTGATCGTCCAGCCGAGCGTCTATGGCACCGATAATTCCTGCACCATCGATGGCATCAAGCAACTTGGAGCGCGGGCACGAGGCGTCGCGGTGATCGACAAGACGACGACGCGCACAGCGCTTGAGGAGATGAACGGCGCCGGCATCCGCGGCGTGCGGCTCAACCTCGAGACCAACACCGCCGGCAAATTCGAGCCCGCAAGCGCGATGCAGCTTCTCGACGGCGTCGCCGAGCAGATCAAGGGCCTGAACTGGCATGTCCAGTTCTACACGCGGCTTGCGATCGTCGCGGCGCTCAAGGAGCACCTGATGCACATGCCGTTCCCGGTGGTGTTCGACCATTTCGGCGGCGCCAAGGCGGCGCTCGGGACGAGCCAGCCGGGCTTCGATGCGCTCGTCGACCTCGTTAAGTCCGGCCATGGCTATGTGAAGATTTCCGGTGCCTATCGCGCGTCCGAGAAGGCGCCCGACTTCGCCGATACGACGCCGCTGGCGCAGGCGCTGGTCGCGGCCAATCCCGATCGCATCGTGTGGGGCTCCGACTGGCCGCACCCGAACTCCGACGCCGGCCGCGGCAAGCCGCTGACGGAGGTGACGGCGCCCTTCCCGATCGACGACGGCCTGGTGTTCAACCAGTTCGCCACGTGGGTGCCGGATGCCGCGACCCGCAAGAAGATTCTGGTCGACAATCCGGCCCGCCTCTACGGCTATGAGGCCGTCGCAGGCTAGACCGTGGCCGCCGGGCGCTGAGCGCCGGGCTGCTTCAAGTGCGGCGATTGATCTGGCTCTTCGCCAGCAACGCCTCCACCTCGTCCCGCATAGGCGCGCCGCCGATGCCGCCGAACCGTGTACATTTGAGCGCGGCGGCGGCGGCGGCGAAACGCACCGCGTCGGCTTCGCTGCGCCCTTCCGTCAGCATCAGCGCGAAGGCGCCGTGGAAGACATCGCCGGCCCCGAGCGTGTCGATGGCATCGACGCGGAACGGTGCGAAACGGCGCATCGCATGACCTTCCAGCCAGAGCACGTCGTTGGTGCCGTCGGTGACGGCGACGAAGGCACCGGACATGGTGCTCGCATGCGTGAGCGCCGCCGGAAGATCGTCGATGCCGGTGGTGGCGCGCAGGCCTTCCGCGGAAAACACGGCGTGCGACACGAAGCGCAGCAACGCGTTGCTCTGACGGCGCGGCGCATCGGCATCCAGCACCGTGATGATGCCGCGCTCATGCGCGGCCATGCAGACCGGCAGCACGAACTCCGGAAACCGGTTGTCGACCACCACGGCATCCATGCCGGCAACGAGCGCCGCGGGATCGCCGGGCCGCAGCGCCGCGAGGCGATCGTCGCGGAAGTTCACGATCGCGCGTTCGCCGCCGGGTTCGACGGCGATCGCCGAGATCGGCGTCGGCACACCGTCCATGCGCGGGCATACGGAGCAATCGATGTCCTGCGCGGCCATCAGCGCCAGGAAGCGGTCGCCGCTGGCGTCCTCGCCCGCCGGTCCGCCGAGCGGTGCCACGAAGCGCGCCTGTCCGCCGAGCCTGCGAATCGCGACCGCAGCGTTGGCGGCGTTGCCGCCGTTGAGCGACAGGAATTCGCTCGCCTGCGTCTTCACCTCCGCGACCGGAAAGCGCGGCACGCGGAAGATCTGGTCCAGCACCGCGATGCCGGCGCACAGGATGCGCGGCGGACGGCGCGGCACCGCGCTATCGCTGCTCATCGCCGGATTCGAGCCAATCGCGGATGATGTGATGCGCGATGGCGACCGGCGGCGGCGTGCCGAGCCCATCGGGGTGGCGCCGCGCCAGCATCAACGCGATCTCGTCCCGATCGAACCAGCGGGCGTCCTCCAGCTCCGTCTTGTCGACCACGATGTCGGTCGACAGCGCCTGCGCATGGCAGCCGATCATCAGGTTCATCGGGAACGGCCACGGCTGCGATGCCATGTAGGTCACGCGACCGCAGACGATGCCCGCTTCCTCGACGGTCTCGCGACGCACCGCCTGCTCAATGCTCTCGCCCGGCTCGACGAAGCCGGCGAGGCAGGACCACATGCCGGGCACGAACCGTGACTGCCGTCCCAGCAGGCAACGGTCGCCTGCCGTCGCCAGCATGATGACGACCGGATCGGTGCGGGGGAAATGCTCGGCCTTGCAGTTGGGACATTCGCGCTTCCAGCCACCCTGCGTGACGGCGGTCGGCGCGCCGCAATTGGCGCAGAAGCGATGCCGCGCATGCCAATGCAGCATCGCCTTGGCCTCGGCGAGGCCCGCGAGGTCGCTGCCGCCGACGAGACCCTGCACGGCGATCGAGCGCAGGTCGGTGACGTGCAGGTCGGCGCGCGCCTTCAACGGCTCGACGGCGGCGGCATCGAGCGCGGTGCCGAAGCGGCCGGCGCCATCGAGCAGGCCGAGGAACACCGTCTCGCGCGCTGGGCCGAGCGCGTGCGCCTCGCCGGGCGCGAACAAGGCTTCATGCCCGTTAGCGGTCCTCTTGAGCACCACCATTTCTCCGCCGATCACATAGACGCGCGAAGCGGGCGCGATGGCGGCGAGATAGGCCGCGTCGCCGCGTCGCTCGGCGGCGCGATCGATCAGGGCTTCGCTGTAGCCGAGGGGCGGCCTGGGACCGAGGTCGGAATGGGAGGACATGACTGCTCCGGCGGGAGCGGGAAGCTTGCATGCCCGACGCCTCATCGCAATGCGCCGCGGCGTCCTCCGAACGCATTCGGCGGCTTGCTTTCCGGAGCCACCCGCCCGATATAGGCGGCGGGAGGTTGGCGGTGGACGAGCCACTCGCCAACCGGGTCAGGTCCGGAAGGAAGCAGCCCTAACGAGCTCCGGTTCGGGTCGTTTGTCAGCCTCCCACCTCACACGAAAAACGCGCATAATCGAAACGACCAAGTCCGGGGCTACCGACCGAGAGGCGGTGGCCGGAGGCATGATGAGCGACGCCCAGCCCCTCGAATCTTCGCAAGCCGCCATGGACGTTGGCGCGGTGCCGGCGCCGCCCGGCCTCTATCGCGTGCTGGCACGCAAGTACCGGCCGCAGAGCTTCGCCGACCTGATCGGGCAGGAGGCAATGGTGCGCACGCTCACCAACGCCTTCGCGACCGGCCGGCTGCCGCAGGCCTGGATCCTCACCGGGGTGCGCGGGGTCGGCAAGACCACCACGGCGCGCATCCTGGCGCGGGCGCTCAACTATGAGCTCGCCGACGGCTCGATCGCCGGCCCGACGATCGAGATGCCCGGCCTCGGCCTGCATTGCCAGGCGATCATCGACAGCCGGCATGTCGACGTCATCGAGATGGACGCCGCCTCGCATAACGGTGTCGACGACGTGCGGCAGATCAACGAGGCGGTGCGCTATGCGCCGGTCACCGCGCGCAACAAGGTCTATATCCTCGACGAGGTGCACATGCTCTCGGGCGCGGCGTTCAATGCGCTGCTCAAGACCCTCGAAGAGCCGCCGCCCCACGTGAAGTTCGTGTTCGCCACCACCGAGATCCGCAAGGTGCCGGTGACGGTGCTGTCGCGCTGCCAGCGCTTCGACCTGCGCCGCGTCGAGGGCGCAAACCTGGTGACGCATCTCCAGGGCATTGCCGCGAAAGAAGGCGTCACATCCGACACCGACGCGCTCGCGCTCATCGCGCGCGCCGCCGAGGGCTCGGTGCGCGATTCGCTCTCGCTGCTGGACCAGGCGATCGCCCATGCCGGCCAGGGCGCCGCGAACACGCTGGTGCTGCGCGCCGAGGATGTCCGGCAGATGCTCGGCCTTGCCGACCGCGCGCGGGTCATCGACCTGTTCGAGGCGCTGATGCGCGGCGACATGGGGGCCACGCTCAAGGAGCTGCGCGACCAGTACGATTTCGGCGCCGACCCTGCCGTCGTGCTCGGCGACCTCGCCGAGTTCACCCATTTCGTCACGCGCGTGAAGATCGTGCCGTCGGTGGCCGACGATGTCTCGCTGACCGAGGTCGAACGCGTCCGCGGGCGTGGCTTCGCCGCGGCGCTGTCGATGCGCGTGCTCTCGCGGACGTGGCAGATGCTGCTCAAGGGCCTGTCCGAGGTGCAGACCGCGGCGCGGCCGATCGCCGCCGCCGAGATGGTGCTGGTGCGCATTGCCTATGTGGCGGACCTTCCGACACCCGACGACGTGATCCGTTCGCTCGGTGACGGCGCGAGCCCGTCCGCCCCGCGGCAAGGGAATGGCGGCGCTCCGCGAGCATCCCCCTCCGCACCCACAGCGGCCGCATCACCCGGGCCGCGGATGATGGCGTCGCAGGGCGGCGCCCGGGCCGCGCCGAGCCCGATGCGCGAGCCCACCGCGCGTCTTGCCGAACCGGCTCAGGACATCGCGACGGAGCCCGTGCTCAACATCGCGCGCTTCGAGGACCTGATCGCGCTCGCGGCGGAGAAGCGTGACCTTGTGGTGCGCACTGCGCTGGAGCGCGACGTGCGGCTCGTGCGCTTCGAGGACGGCAAGCTGGAGATCGCGTTCGAACCCGGCGCGTCCAAGAGCCTGGTGAGCGACCTGGCGCGAAAGATTTCTACCTGGACGGGCAAGCGCTGGATGGTAGCGGTGTCGTCCGAGTCCGGCGCGCCGACATTGCGTTCCTTGCAGGACGCGCAGAGGGCCGAACTCAGGGCCGGCGCCGAGGCGGATCCCCTGGTGCAGGCGGTGCTCAACCGCTTTCCCGGCGCCAAGATCGTCGAGGTGCGGCGGCCCGGCCAGGACACGGCGGTGGCCGCGTCCGATGATGTCGGCATCACGCCGTTCGACGAAGCGTCCTACGGCATCGACGGCCGCCCAGACGACCCCGATGATGATTTCTGAGATGAGGTGACGAGATGACCGACTTCCTGGGCATGATGAAACAGGCCGCGAACCTGCAGTCGAAGATGGCTGAGATGCAGGCCGAGCTCGATACCATCGAGGTCGAGGGCACGGCGGGCGCCGGCATGGTGTCGGTCAAGCTCACCGCCAAGGGCGACCTGAAGGGCGTCTCGATCGATCCCGCGATGCTCAAGCCCGAGGAGAAGGAGATCATCGAGGACCTCCTGATCGCGGCGCATGCCGATGCCAAGCGCAAGGCGGAAGCCGTGCTGCAGGACAAGATGAAGGCGCTGACCGGCGGCCTGCCGCTGCCGCCCGGGCTGAAGCTGTTTTAGCTCAGAACAACGACGTCAGCTTGTCGTAAAGCGACGTTTTGACCTCGGTGCCGAGGTTCACGATGGTCGCCGCGATGGCCACCGCGACGCCGCCGGCGATCAGGGAATATTCTATCGCCGTGGAGCCCCGCTCGTCGGCGAGGAAACGATCGAAGCCGCGGAACACCGCTTCGAGGAAGGCATCGGTCATTCTTGTGTTCCTGTCAGAGCGAGTGGCGTCACAGGAGGCTCATAAGGTGCGAGACCAGCGGCTCGTCGGCGGGCGGCATCGGATAATCGCGCAGCCGGTTCGGCCTCACCCAGGCAAGCGCCTGACCTTCCAGCGGCGTTGCGGTACCCTCCCAGCGCCGGCAGACATAGAGCGGCATGAGGAGGTGGAAGTCCGGATAGGCGTGGCTGGCGAAGGTGAGCGGCGCGAGGCACGGCTCCCTAACGTCGATGCCCAGTTCCTCCTTCAACTCGCGGATCAGCGTGTCCTCGGGGCGCTTCGCCGCCTCGACCTTGCCGCCGGGAAATTCCCACAGGCCCGCCATCGGCTTGCCCGCGGGACGCTGCGCGATGAGCACGCGGCCGTCGGCGTCGACGAGGGCGCAGGCGGCGACGAGGACCAGTTTGAGCTCACGACCCAGCGCCTCGAACGTAGTTATCGCCGGTTAAGGACGGCTCCACGCGGTAGCAGAAACAACGGCGCGGTCGGTAAGGCAGTAGGCTCAGGCGTAGCTTCCAAAGCGTGAGTTAATGCAGGTTACGACCGGTAGTCGCCGTTGATCGCGATGTATTCCTTGGTGAGGTCGCAGGTCCAGCACGCGGTCGCTGCCCTTGCCGAGGCCGAGATCGACGTGACCGTGATCTTCGGCTTCTTCATGTAGGCGCCGACGCCGCGGCTTCGTCGTAGGCGGGATCGCGCTCGCCCTTGTGGGCGACGCGGATGTCGCCGAACCGGATCGCGAGCTTGTCGCGGTCGGCCGGCTCGCCGGCCTTGCCGACCGCCATGACGATGCGGCCCCAGTTGGCGTCCTCGCCGGCGATCGCGGTCTTGACCAGCGGCGAATTGGCGATCGACAGGCGCGATGCGCCGCGCCGAGCGCGTCGGACTCCGCGCCCTCGACGTTGATCTCGACGAACTTGGTCGCGCCTTCGCCGTCGCGCACGACCTGCAGGCGAGGTCGCGCAGCACGCCGTCGAGCGCGGCGCGGAACTCGGCGAGCCGGCGGTCGGTCGGCGCGTGCGATCGCGGCGCGCCGCGGCGCCGCTGCGCCGGTCGCGAACAGCAGCAGCGTGTCGGAGGTCGAGGTGTCGCTGTCGACGGTGATGGCGTTGAAGGTGTCGCGACGCCGCGCGAGATGCAGCGCCTGCAGCACGGCGCCGGCAATCGCCGCGTCGGTGAAGACGAAGGCCAGCATCGTCGCCATGTCCGGCGCGATCATGCCCGAGCCCTTGGCGATGCCGTTGATGGTGACGGTGCATGCCGCCGATGCTGCGCGGTGGCGGTGGCGACCTTGGGGAAGGTGTCGGTCGTCATGATCGCCTTGGCGGCGTCGAACCAGCGCTCCGGCCGGCGTCGGCCAGGAGCCGGTCCATGCACGCCGTCGAACGTGCACCGGCATCAAGCGGCTCGCCGATCACGCCGGTGGAGGCGAGGAACACCTCGTGCCGGCCGGCAGCCGACGGCCTTCGCGGCCGAGGCGGCGGTGACTTCGCGGCGTCGCGGCCGGTCTTGCCGGTGAAGGCGTTGGCATTGCCGGAATTGACCACCAGCGCGCGCGCGCGCGGCCCTGCCCGAGCTTGGCGCGGCACCAGTCGACCGGCGCCGACGGGCACTTGGAGCGAGTGAAGACGCCGGCGACCGTCGTGCCCTTGTCGAACACGGCAAGCAGCACGTCGGTGCGGTCCTTGTAGCGGATGCCGGCGTCGGCGGTCGCGAAGCGCACGCCGGCGATCGGCGGCAGGTCGGGAACATGCTTGGGTGCGAGCGGCGAAATCTTGGTCACAGGCGGAAACATCCTCGCCGTCCTGGCCGGGCGAGCAATCGCCCATAAGCGATTGCGAGGTGGTCCCGGCCGTGACGATCCTAGATCGCTACTTCAGGTTCACTACTGCTTGGGAGCGGGCGCGGGCGCTGCTGGAGGGGCCGCCGGCGGCGTCGGTGCGGTCGCCGGCTTGTCGAGCCGCTCGATGGTCGCGCCCTGGCGCAGCTTCGCGAGAATCTCCGACTGGGCGCGGCGCTGGACGAAGGTCTCGATCTGGTCCTTGACCTTGTCGAAAGCCGGCACGGCCCGGTCGCGCTTGTCCTCGACCTTGATGATGTGCCAGCCGAACTGGGTCTTCACTGGATCGGAGATCTGGCCCTTGTCGAGCTTGAAGGCAACCTCGGCAAACTCGGGCACCATCTGGTCCTGCGAGAAATATCCGAGATCGCCGCCTTCCGCAGCGCTGGAATCCTGCGACTTCGCCTTTGCGATCTCGCCGAAATCGCCGCCCTTCTTGAGTTCCTCGGCGACGGCCTTGGCCTCCTCCTCGGTCTTGACCAGGATGTGGCGGGCATGGACTTCCTTCTGCCCGGCCAGTTGCTTGGTGGCGTCGTCATAGACCTTGCGCATGGCCTCTTCGGTGGTTGCCGCCTTGGCCTCGCTCTGAAGCATTGTCTCCATGAGGGTCTTGTTGCGCAGGAAATTGAGGCGACGCTTGAATGCCTCGGTGTCCTGGACCTTCTTCAGTTCGGCGGCGCGGGCCACCAGAATGGTGTCGGCCAGATAGCTCACGAGGCGCTCCCGCTTGTCCTCGGGCGGCAGGCTCTGCAGGCTCTGCCCAACTTCCTCCTCGGCCGCAGCAACGTCGCTCGCCCTGATCTCGGTGCCGTTCACGCGCGCAACGACCGGATCGGCGTCCTGGGCAAGCGCCGGTCGCGACAGCACGACCGGCAGCGCCAGAACAGCAACGAGGAGCGGCACGCAGAAGCGAAGGCCTACAGGCAGCCGGAGTGTGCGGGCAAGAAGCATCGACATCATGGTTCCTTCCGGTAAGCAGCCCTGCCGCTGGCGAGCGGCGGCGGAAACTCGCCCAATTACCCCATATTTGCAATGCCGGATTGCCGATACGGGACTGACGACGCCGTGATCGGCGGCCCGATTTCCGCACAATTCATTGAGATTTGGTCCGATTGACAACAATTCGACCCCCTCCTATCTCAAGGCCATCATCGCAGGTCGGCTCCCAGCGCGCGTTGCCCCGCGCCTCCAAGACCTTAAAAAACGCCGGATTTCATGTTTCGTCGAAAAGGCACGCCTGTATTCGAAGCCTACGCATCCCGCATGTCATCGCCCATGCGTGGCCGCCGTGTAACGAGCAGGCGTGGTAACGAGCAGGCTTGGCGCCTGATGCCTGGAAGGACTTTTTGATGCTCGGCGCCCTTGCCAAGAAGCTGTTTGGATCGTCGAACGACCGCCGGATCCGGAAGTACCAGCCGCGTGTTGACGAGATCAACGCGCTGGAGGGCGAGCTTGCCAAGCTGAGCGACGAGGCGTTGCGGGCGAGGACGGCGGAGTTTCGTGCACAACTTGCCGGGGGGAAGTCGCTGGACGATCTCCTGGTGCCGGCGTTCGCGACAGTGCGCGAAGCGGGCAAGCGCACGATCGGGCAGCGGCATTTCGACATGCAGATGATCGGCGGCATGATCCTGCACGAAGGCAAAATCTCCGAGATGAAGACCGGCGAGGGCAAGACCCTGGTGGCGACGCTGGCGGTCTATCTCAATGCGCTGGCGGGTCGCGGCGTGCACGTCGTCACGGTCAACGACTATCTGGCCAAGCGCGACGCGGAGTGGATGGGCCAGATCTATGGCTTCCTCGGCCTCACCACCGGCACCATCGTGCACGGCATAGACGACGGCGAGCGCAAGGCGGCCTATGCCTGCGACGTCACCTACGCCACCAACAACGAGCTCGGCTTCGATTATCTCCGCGACAACATGAAGTACCGGCTGGAGGACATGGTCCAGCGCGGCCATGCCTATGCCATCGTCGACGAGGTGGATTCGATCCTGATCGATGAGGCGCGCACGCCGCTCATCATCTCCGGCCCGCTCGACGACCGCTCCGATTTCTACAACACCATCGATGCCTATATCCCCAACCTCGACAAGGCGGACTACGAGGTCGACGAGAAGCAGCGCACTGTGACGCTGACCGAGGCCGGCATGGAGAAGCTGGAAGGCCGGCTGCGCGACGCCGACCTGCTCAAGGGGGAGTCGCTCTACGACGTGGAGAACGTCTCCACGGTTCATCATGTGAATCAGGCCTTGCGCGCGCACAAGCTGTTCCAGCGCGACAAGGACTACATCGTGCGCAACGGCGAGGTGATCATCATCGATGAGTTCACCGGCCGCATGATGCCGGGCCGGCGCTACTCGGAAGGCCTGCACCAGGCGCTGGAGGCCAAGGAGCACCAGCCGATCCAGCCGGAGAACCAGACGCTCGCCTCGATCACCTTCCAGAACTACTTCCGCATGTACGAGAAGCTCGCCGGCATGACCGGCACGGCTCTCACCGAGGCCGACGAATTTCTGGACATCTACAATCTCGAAGTGATGGAGGTCCCGACCAATCGGCCGATGGTGCGCGACGACCAGGACGACGAGGTCTACCGCACGGCGGGAGAGAAATACCGCGCCATCATCACGCTGCTGGAGGAATGCAAGGCGAAGGGCCAGCCGGTGCTGGTCGGCACGACCTCGATCGAAAAGTCTGAGAACCTCGCCGCGATGCTGGTCAAGGCCGGCTGGGAGCAGCACGACTTCACCGATCCCAACGCGTTCGCGGCTTTGTATTCCGGTGACGACGGCGCCAAGGCCACAAAAGTATTCGCGGTGCTCAACGCCCGCTACCACGAGCAGGAAGCCTATATCGTGTCGCAGGCCGGCGTGCCGGGCGCGATCACCATCGCCACCAACATGGCTGGTCGCGGTACCGACATCCAGCTCGGCGGCAATGCCGACATGCGCATCCGCCAGGAACTCTCCGACGTCGAGGATTGGGCGACCCGCGACAAGGACCCGCGTGCCGACGATATCCGCGCCCAGGTGGCACGGCTCAAGGAGAAGGCGCTCGCTGCCGGCGGGCTGTTCGTGCTCGGTACCGAGCGTCACGAGAGCCGGCGCATCGACAATCAGCTTCGCGGCCGCTCAGGCCGCCAGGGCGACCCCGGACGCTCGAAGTTCTTTCTCGCGCTCGACGACGACCTGATGCGCATCTTCGGGTCCGACCGCCTCGACGGCATGCTGACCCGGCTGGGGCTCAAGGAGGACGAGGCGATCGTCCATCCGTGGATCAACAAGGCGCTGGAGAAGGCGCAGCAGAAGGTCGAGGCGCGCAACTTCGACATCCGCAAGAACATCCTGAAGTTCGACAACGTCATGAATGACCAGCGCAAGGTCATCTTCGACCAGCGCGTCGACTGGATGAAGGACGAGACGACCGCCGAGATCGTCGCCGACATGCGCCACAACGTCATCGACGCACTCGTCGCCAAGCACGTCCCGGAAAACGCCTATCCCGAACAATGGGACACGGCGGGCTTGAAGGAAGAGCTGCAGCGCGTGCTCGGCCTCGACCTGCCGGTCGATGCATGGGCCAAAGAAGAGGGCATCGCCGACGAAGAGATCTTCGCCCGCGTCGAGCGGCGTGCCGACGAGCACATGGCGGCCAAGGTCGCGCAGTGGGGCCCCGAGGTCATCCGCTATGTCGAGAAATCCATCCTGCTGCAGACGCTCGACCAGCTCTGGCGCGAGCACCTGCTCATGCTGGAGCACCTGCGCCAAGTGATCGGCCTGCGCGGCTACGGCCAGCGCGATCCGCTCAACGAATACAAGGCCGAAGCCTTCAACCTGTTCGAGGCGATGAGCCAGAGCCTGCGCGAGGGCGTCACCGCGCAATTGATGCGGGTCGAGATCCTGCAGGGCGGGCCCCAGGAGGAAGAGGCGAACCTGCCCTACATGGAGGCGCATAAGTTCGACCCCTTCACCGGCGACGACGAGATGGCGGTATCGGAAATCTCGCTTGTGCCGTCCGTGCCCGGCGGCAGCGGCACCGAGGCCGCCGTGCAGCGCGACCCGAAGAACCCGGGATCGTGGGGCAAGGTGGGCCGCAACGAGCTTTGTCCCTGCGGCTCGGGCAAGAAGTTCAAGCACTGCCACGGCAGGTTCGGCTGAGGCACTTGAATCACTCCGTTGCGATATTGTTAGAATGAAACAGCGTGTTGCTCTGTTGGTCACCGCGAAAGCGGGGACCGGGCTCTTCTAATGTTTAACGTTGCCGCTCCAGATTCCCGTTCTCGCGGGAATGAGTGAAGTCTGCGTCATTCCAAGCGCGACGCTGGGACATCGATGGTTCAACGGCTTCGCATATCCGGCGCGCTCGCATACGCCGCGGCGTGGCTCACGCCGTGGCAGGAGGTGTTTCGTGCGCCCGCCTCGTCGGGCCTGATCTTCTTCGCCCACCGCCGCGACGTGATCGGGCGGCACATCGCGAAATATGGCGCGCACGAGCCGGACATCACGCGCTGGATCACGGAACGTCTTGCAACGTCGCGGCCGGGCCTGTTTGTCGATGCCGGTGCCAATATCGGCTGGCACGCGCTGCATGCGGCCCGCAGCCCGAAGGTCGAGACGGTGGTGGCCTTCGAACCCGATCCGTTCAATGCCTGGCTGCTCGACCGCAATTTGTCTGCCAATCACATCGACAAGGCGGTCGTGGTCGCCGCTGCGCTCGGCGACCGGCGCGGGACGCTGAAGCTTCATCGCTACAAGGCGTCGAATTTCGGCCGACACTCGGCGATCGCCGGCGATGCCCATGGATCGGCGACGGTGCCGTTGGTCGACCTCGACGGCGCGCTGCGCGATCTCGGCCTTTCCGAACGGCCGGTATGCGTGCTGAAAATCGACGTCGAAGGCTACGAGCCTGCGGTGATCGCGGGAGCGAGCCGCACGCTTGGGCTGACAGACGCCGTGGTGCTGGAATACTCGCCCGCGCTGTCGCGAAGGGGCGGCCTTTCAGTCGAGGACATGCTGGCGCGGCTCAAGGGCAGCGGCTTCTCGCCGTTCTCGCTGGCGCCGGATGGATCGCTCGCGCCGCTCGACGTGATCGCGCTGATCGGACAGGAGCAGCAGACCGATATCATCTGGCTCAGGCGTCGAAGCTCGCCGGGATGACGGCAGTCGCGTTGACCCGCGAAGGTGGAACCCACGGCCATTGCGTGACGGCTGGATTCCCGATTGCGCGGGAATGAGCGGGGCTTGCTTCAACGGAGGGTGATCAGGCTGTCAACGCGCCGGACCGAAGCGGCTCTCAAAGGTATCGGATGACATGACCGGCGTCGCGCCGTTGAGCATCCCGCCCCCGCCGACATTCGAGGTGCGAACCTCTGGCGGTGCGGCCGGATCGGCCGGCGGCTTCCTCGGCGCCGCAGCGGCAACGGTGCCGGGCACGCCGGCGGGTGCCGCAGGCGCATGCTTCGCGTTCGCAATCGGCGCGGACTTCGGCCGCGCGACAGGCGCAGCCTTGGGCGTGAGCGCGGCCACCGGCGTCTTGTCGTCGCCGCCGATCCCGATCCATTTCGCCATCGTCGAGCCGACCCGGCTCACCGCATTAGGGCTGTCGGCCGGAGCCGGCTTGGAATCCGCAGCCGCAAGGCTCATCACCGTTCCCGGCTGGTTTGCAATTTCGACCGGCGCGTTTTGCCGGGTACGCGGCGACGGGCGCGGCATCGGGACGTTGGCGACCACCGCGTTCGCGGCGGGAGCCGGCATGGCCGGGGGAGCGCTGGCGACATAGGTGTTGGCCTCGGTCGCCGGAACGCCGGGGTCACGGGGCGGATTGACGTAGGAACCGAGCATGCTCGCCGCGTTCTCGTCGATCACGGTGCGCATCGTGCCGTCGTCGTTGCGGATCTGGCGCGTCACCTTGGCCAGGAAGATCGGATGCATGCCGCCGTCGCGGCCGGTCCGCACCGCCACCGTCGCGGTGCTCCGGGACAGCTTGGCGAACTCGGCATCGTCGCTGCGGACCTTGTCATTCACCGCCGCCATGAGGTCGGGATCGACACTGTAGGCCGGGCACTTTGCGGTCGAGTTGAACTTCGGCGCCGTCGACGCGTTGGCCGGCGGCTGAGCATCGAACACGTATTTGCGTTCGCAGACGCTGACGACCGGCTGCTGGTGCGACACCTCGAAATGGTCGTTGCCCTGCTTGAGCATCCGCCAGAACGCCATGTGCGGGCTGTTGCGGTGCCTGGCCATGTTCAGCGCCGTCATGCGGAACGGATAGGCCTGGATCTGGAACGCGCGCTGGCCGCCGAAGAAGGATTCCCGCGCCAGCGCGTAGATTTCCTCGATCTGCTCGTTGGTCATCGCGTAGCAGCCGCGCGACGAGCAGTCGCCGTGGATCATCAGCGCCGAGCCCGAACGGTTCCACGACCGGTCGTATTCGTTCGGGTAGCCGATGTTGATCGACAGGTGATACTGCGAATTCGGGTTCAGGTTGGCCTGGGTGATGGTATAGAAGCCTTCCGGGGCCTGCCGGTCGCCTTCCTTGACCTTCGGCCCGAGTTCGCCCGACCACCGGCATACCGGATAGGTCTTGAGCAGCTCGAAGTCGGCCCGGCCTGGTCCTGCTTCCAGATCTCGAGCTCGGCCTCTTCCTTAAACAGGCGCACCAGGATCTGTGACCCCGCCGCCATGCTCTTCTGTTCGATCAGGGACAGCATCTGCGACGACAGGGGCTTCATCGCCTTGGCGAGCTTGATCTGCTCAGGGTCGCAACCGCCAAGCGCGACCGCGCTGGCAATCACGGCCGACGCCATCAGGGCGCGCAGGACGGACGAACGGAATCTCAACGCGGAACTCCCCGGATGGCCTGTCCCCTAGGGCTCATAAGTCGACGGATACTCTTAAGATGCGGCTATCGCAAGGCAGCCGCCCGGCCCGATCGACGCGTTGCAGCATGCCTATAGTGAACGAAAAGTAAACAATTCAGAGGCCGCGGCCCATGGCGAGAAACTTGTCTCGCCGGTGCCGACGTACCGCCTCGCTATCGAGGCCCCTCAGGTCATCGAAGGCATCTCCGATGGCCGCCGCCGCCGCCGTAATCGCCGCGGCCGGATCGCGATGGGCGCCGCCGACCGGCTCCGGCACGATGTCGTCGACGACGCCGAAACGCTTGAGGTCCTGGGCGGTGATCTTCATGCTGGTGGCCGCGTCCTGCGCTTTGGTGGTATCATGCCACAGGATCGAGGCTGCGCCCTCCGGCGAGATCACGCTGTAGAAGGCGTGCTCCATCATCATCACGCGGTTGGCGGCGGCGATCGCGATGGCGCCACCCGACCCGCCGACACCGATCACCAGCGCCACATTTGGCACGCCAAGGCCGAGCGAAGCCTCGGTCGAGCGCGCGATCGCCTCGGCCTGCCCACGTTCCTCGGCGTCGATGCCGGGATAGGCGCCCTCGGTGTCGACCAGGGAGAGGACCGGAATGTCGAAACGATCGGCCATCTCCATCAGGCGGACCGCCTTGCGGTATCCTTCGGGGCGCGCCATGCCGAAATTATGCTTGAGCCGGCTCTCGGTGGAGGAGCCCTTCTCATGGCCGAGGACGCAGACGCTCTCACCGCGAAACCGGCCGAAGCCGGCGACGATCGCCTCGTCCTCGCCATACTTGCGGTCGCCGGCGAGCGGCGTGAAGTCGGTGATCAGTCCGGCGACGTAGTCCAGGCAGTGCGGCCGCTGCGGATGGCGGGCGACCTGGGTCTTCTGCCACGGCGTCAGGGCGGCATAGAGATCGCGCAGCGCCTGCGCCGCCTTGGCCTCCAGGCGCTCGATCTCTTCAGTGACGGCGACATCCCCGCTCGCCTGCAGGACGCGGAGCTCCTCGATCTTGGCCTCAAGCTCGGCCACCGGCTTTTCAAAGTCGAGGTAGCTACGCATCGAGCCTCGATCGGATGGAACGGGAATCGCGGAAGATGGCGCCGCGAGCGCGAAAACTTGCCTGGACCTCAGAGGGAGTCAAGGAAGGGCCGAAATAAGGCTCGGCGTTATCGGATGAAGCCGCCCGCTTTCGAGAATGCGGTCACTCTTCGCCAGTGGATGGAGTCACTCCTCCCCCAGCGGGTGGAGGTCGCGCACCAGGCTCTTGAGCCGCTCTTCCAGCACATGGGTGTAAATCTGGGTCGTGGAGATGTCGGCGTGGCCGAGCAGGGTCTGCACCGACCGCAGGTCGGCGCCGTTCGCCAGAAGGTGGCTGGCGAAGGCGTGGCGCAACACGTGCGGGCTGACCGTGTCGGATCGCAGCCCCGCCGTGGCGGCCAGCGCCTTCAAATCCCGCGCGAAATGCTGGCGTGTCAGATGGCCGCTTTCGCCGAATGACGGAAACAGCCATTTCGACTGCGTATCCCGGCCGCTCGTGGCGAGCATGGCGAGGTAGTCTGTCATCGCACGTTTGGCGGATTCGTTGAGCGGCACGACGCGCTCCTTGCCGCCCTTGCCGCGCACCATCAGCATGCGGGCGTCGCGCCGCGCCGCCGCGGCCGGCAGCGCCACCAGCTCGGATACCCGCAGGCCGCTGGCATAAAGCACTTCGAGGAGGCAGGTCAGGCGTGCGGCGCGAAGCCGATCCGCCGGCGCCGCGGTATCGTCGGTTACGGCGTCGCGGGCGGTGGCGAGAAGACGCTCGACCTCCGCGACCGAGAGAATCTTCGGGATCGTCCGTCCGCGCCTGGGACCTTCTAGGACCGTCGCGGGATCGTCCGTGCGATGCCCTTCGGCATAGAGGAAGCGATAGAGCTGGCGCAGCGCCGACAGCCGGCGCGCGAGCGATGACGCCGCGAAGCCGCGCGCGGAGAGCGCCGCGAGATAGCCGCGCAGATCGTCGGTATCGGCCGTCGCGACCGGCTGGCTTGCGCCGAGAAATTCAATGAAGTCCTCCAGGTCACGCCGGTAGGCCTCAAGCGTGTTCGCCGCGGCGCCACGCTCAGCGGCGAGCATGTCCAGAAACAGGTCCAGGAGCCGCGCGTCCGTGCGCCCTGTTGGGGCCATGAGGATTCCGGGGATCAGTGCGGCTTGGCGAACTTGTCCTGCGGGATCGTGATGGTGATCTCGCGCGGCTTGGGCTCGACGAGGGTGGCGAGGGCGAAGATCGCGCCGTAGGCAACCCCGCCGAGGAGGCCGAGCACCAGGAGCAGGCGGATCAAGCTGGGCATGGCGGCAACTCGTTGCAACAACCGGGCAGCATTCGGCAATGGTCACACATTACGCGGCTTGACAGGCCGTGTCGCGCACCGCGGCCGGATGTCATGCCTGCGGCTGGCCGGAGGCGGCACACCGAACATGGTACGGACGGCCTGGCAAGGGGTTGCGAGATCGTGCCGGTG
Source organism: uncultured Alphaproteobacteria bacterium (assembly GCA_963776455.1). Lineage (GTDB taxonomy): Bacteria > Pseudomonadota > Alphaproteobacteria > Rhizobiales > Xanthobacteraceae > CAVZMU01. Next base: position 312,584 of record CAVZMU010000004.1, on the reverse strand, counting down.
GGTGGTTTATGGAACCGTTGCGACGGAATTGGGACATGCCGGAACTTGCCATCCAGAATGCGGCTCCCGCTTCGCGGCTGGCCGAGATCGTTGCGGCGCTCGGCACGCGATCTGTCGTGCTCGTCGGCATGATGGGCGCGGGGAAGTCGTCGATCGGACGCCGGCTCGCCGCCCGCCTCGCCATCCCGTTCGTCGACGCCGATGCCGAAATCGAGGCGGCGGCGGACATGTCGATCCCGGAAATCTTCGAGACCCACGGCGAGACGTATTTCCGCGCCGGCGAGGCCCGTGTCATCGCCCGCCTGCTGGATGGCGGACCCCAGGTGCTCGGCACCGGCGGCGGCGCTTACATGAATGCGGACACCCGGGCGGCCATCGGTAGCCGCGGCGTCTCGTTCTGGCTCAAGGCGGATTTCGACGTGCTGCTGCGCCGGGTCAGGCGCCGCAGCGACCGGCCGATGCTCCATACCGCCGATCCGGAGGAAACGCTTCGGAGCCTCATGGCGGAACGGTCCCCCGTCTACGCGCTGGCCGATGCGACGATCGTGTCCCGCGACGCGCCGCACGAGAAAATCGTCGACGAGATCATCGACGAGCTTTCGCGCCAGCTCGGCCTCGGCTGTGCTGGAGGCCTTTCATGACCGCACCCGCCCGCCCTGCGGAAACGGCCGTTCACGTCGGGCTTGCGGGCCGCGCCTATGACATCGCGATCGGCCGCGGTCTGCTGCCGCGCCTGGGGACGCGCATGGCCGCACTGCGGCCGGGCGCTGCCGCCGCCATCGTCACTGACGAGACCGTCGCGCGGCATCACCTGGGCGTCGCGGAAGCATCGCTTGCGGCCGCCGGCATCCGCAGCAGCCGGATCGTCGTCCCGGCCGGAGAAGGCACCAAGACCTGGCGCATGCTGGAGCATGTCTGCGATGGGCTCCTCGCTGCCAGGATCGAGCGCGGCGATCTTGTCGTCGCCCTGGGCGGCGGCGTGGTCGGCGACCTTTCGGGCTTCGCCGCGGCGATCACGCGCCGCGGCCTCGACGTGGTCCAGGTGCCCACCACCCTGCTGGCGCAAGTGGATTCTTCGGTCGGCGGCAAGACCGGCATCAATTCGGTTCATGGCAAGAACCTGATCGGAGCGTTTCACCAGCCGGCCATGGTGCTGGCCGATACCGGCCTCCTGGACACCCTGCTGCCGCGCGACTTTCGCGCCGGCTATGCCGAGGTCGCGAAGTACGGCCTCATTAACGATCCTGCCTTCTTCGTATGGCTCGAAGCGAACTGGCGCGAGGTGTTCGCCGGCGGGCCCGCCCGCGACCAGGCGATCGCGGTCTGCTGCCGCTCCAAGGCGGATTTCGTCGCGCGCGACGAGCGCGAGACCGGCGATCGTGCGCTCCTCAATCTCGGACACACCTTCGGCCACGCGCTGGAAGCGGGAGCCGGCTTTTCCGATCGCCTGCTCCACGGAGAGGCTGTCGCGCTCGGCATGGTGCTCGCCTTCGGATTCTCGGCACGCCTCGGCCTGATGCCCGCGGACGATGCATCCCGCGCCACCGCCCACCTTGCGGCAGTCGGCCTGCCGATCCATCTGTCGGACGTGCCCGGCGGCGTGCCGGGGCTCGACCGGCTGATGGATTTGATGGCGCAGGACAAGAAGGTACACCGTGGACGCCTGACGTTCATCCTCGCGCACGGGATCGGCGGCGCCTACGTCGCGCGCGATGTCGACCCGGCCGAAGTCCGTGCCTTCCTCGCCGAGAAGCTGGCCTGACGATGACCGCCGAAGACTGGCTTTCCGTTCTTGCCGTTATCGTTTGCCTTCTGCTGTCGGCCTTTTTCGCCGGCAGCGAGACGGCGCTGACAGCGTCGTCCCGCGCGCGCATGCACCGCCTTGAAAAGCACGGGAGCCGCCAGGCGGCGACCGTCAACCGGCTCCTGCGGGCCCGCGAACGGCTGATCGGCGCGCTGTTGCTCGGCAACAATGCCGTCAACATCCTGGCCTCGGCGCTCGCCACCAGCGTGCTGCTGGTGTGGTTCGGCGATGTCGGCGTGATCTATGCCACCGTCATCATGACGGTTCTGGTGGTCGTGTTCGCCGAAGTATTGCCGAAGACCGCGGCCTTCAACGCGCCCGACCGCATCGCTCTCGCGGTCGCAAAGCCGATGGAATGGGTCGTCCGCGTGCTCGGCCCGGTGCTGACCGCGATCGAGGCGATCGTGGGCGTGATATTGCGGAGCGCCGGCGCGGGCCGCGGCGAACCCCAGTCGATCCTGTCGGCGCGGGAGGAATTGCGCGGCGCGGTCGACCTGCTTCATCACGAAGGAGGCGTCGAGAAGCTCGACCGCGACATGTTCGGCGGCATTCTCGATCTGCGCGAGCTCACCGTCTCCGACGTGATGCTCCACCGCACGAAGATGATTACCGTCAACGCCGACGATCCGACCGAAGAGATCGTCCGCGCCGTGCTGGCCGCTCCCGTCACGCGCCTTCCGTTCTGGAAAGGAAGCCCCGAGAACATCGTCGGCCTGCTCCACGCCAAGGACCTGCTGCGCGCGATCCAGTCGGTCGGCGGCGATTTGTCCAAGATCGACATCCAGGCGATCCTGCTGCAGCCGTGGTTCGTGCCGGACATCCGGCCGCTCTCCGAGCAGCTCAAGGCCTTCCGGCGGCGCAAGACGCATTTCGCTTTGGTCGTGGACGAATACGGCGAGGTGATGGGTCTCGTCACGCTCGAGGATATCCTGGAGGAGATCGTCGGCGACATTTCCGACGAGCACGACGTGGTGGTTCCGGGTTTGCGGCCGCAGCCGGACGGCTCGGTCACGGTGGATGGCTCGGTGCCGATCCGCGACCTCAACCGGGCGATGGAGTGGAATCTGCCGGACGAGGAGGCGACGACGATCGCCGGACTTGTGATCCACGAGGCCCGATCCATCCCGGAGCCCGGACAGACCTTCACCTTCCATGGATTCCGGTTCCAGGTTCTGCGGCGCACGCGCAACCGGATCACAGCGCTGAAGATTACGCCGCTCACTCAGAAGGCGTCCGTGCCGGCGGAGTGATACGGGCGGGCGGTCGAACGCATGTCCGTCCGGCCCACGAAGCGAGTCCGAGAAACACCACAAGCGCTCGATCAAGCCGCAGGATGTCCTGTGGCGCCAACCGGCCGATATGTTCCGACCTTGGTGCGCCGGATGGAGTTGATCTTGTCCGTCATCAGCCAGGACTCTGCCACCAATCCATTCGCGGCGGTCGGTTCGACTGGCACACGGAACAAGGGTGCCTCGGCGACGTCCGTTGTGAATGGGCAAAGCGTCAGTGTCAGCGTCGCATCGAACCGATCGGATTGTATGATAACGGCTGGGCGCGGTTTGCCGCAAAGCCGCTGCCTGCCGCAACAATGCTGCCTGCCGCAACAATAATGACGTCTCCCCGGGTCACAAATCATCCCAGTCGATAAGCGATTCGACGAAGGCCTGATCTTCTCCGGCCATCGGGGAACGCGCCACCAGGAGACTTCGTCGTCGCACCTCAGCCGCGAATTCCGGCGAGCGGACGTTGGTGCCCTTCAAGATGGGCAAGACCGCTTGAGAGGGTTACCCGCCCTCCTCCGGCGCCGAGGCATGGATCGCCAGCGCATGGACGCCCCCCTGGAGCTCCGCGGAAAGCGTCGCGTTGATCATGCGGTGGCGATCGATGCGGCCCTTTCCCCGGAACGCATCCGACACGATATGGACCCTGAAATGAGTTTCCCCTTCCGGACGATGGCCGGCATGGCCCTGGTGCAGGTGGGATTCGTCAACGACGCGCAGGCTCTCCGGGCTGAAGGCTGCCGTTAGCTTCTCTGTGATGACATCCTGGGTCGCCATCGCGGTGGCTTAGCGGCGAGGGCGCGCCGCGGTCAATCCTTCCATCGCCTGGATGCCGAAAGACGACAAAGCGATCTGTCAAGCTTGCGGCTGGCTCCCCCGAATTTCGCATAATGGCCGGCTATGAAATTCGACTCGCCTTTCTTCGACAAAATCCGCGTCAAGCCCGGCCAGGACCGGCGCGTGCGCACGGATGCTCCGACCTGCGACTGGCCGGGCTGCACCGCCTCGGCCGCTCATCGCGCGCCCAAGGGCCGGCAGCGGGAAGGCGAGTATTGGCGCTTCTGCCTCGACCACGTCCGCCAATACAATCACTCCTACAATTACTTCTCCGGCATGAGCGACGATGCCGTCGCCAGCTTCCAGAAGGATGCGCTCACCGGCCATCGCCCGACCTGGAAGATGGGCGGCACCGACGGCCGGCGCGCGGCGTCGGCCGCCGACCCCGCGCAGCCCTACCCCGGCTATGGCGCGGCCGACCCATTCAACGTGTTCGCCGAAGTCGGCGGCACGAGCCGCGCCCGCCCCGAGCCGGAGCGCGAGGCGCGCACCATCCGTAATGCCGAGCGCAAGGCGCTCGACACGATGGGACTTGAAGGCACCGCCACGGCGCCCGAAATAAAAGCTCGGTTCAAGCTTCTCGTGAAGCGCCACCATCCCGATGCCAATGGCGGGGACCGCTCGACCGAGGACAAGCTGCGCGAGATCATACAGGCCTATAACTATTTGAAAACAGTGGGCTTTTGCACTTGAAATCTGCGGACCTCTGCTGATCGTCGCCGGGCTTGCCCCCCCCGGCCTTTCTGCTAAGTTCGCGCCGATAACGCACCGCAACATCCAACATTCGTGGCCTTGAACCCCGCCAGGCCCACGGAGGATCAATGACCACTGCCACCGAAGAGGTCGCCGGCCTCCCCGACATGAAGGTGTCGGTTCGCCAGGTATTCGGCATCGACAGCGACATGGAGGTGCCGGCCTATTCCGAGCCGGACCCGCATGTGCCGGACGTCGATCCGGATTACCGGTTCGATCGCCCGACCACGCTTGCGATCCTGGCCGGCTTCGCCCGCAATCGCCGCGTCATCGTCACCGGCTATCACGGCACCGGCAAATCGACCCATATCGAGCAGGTGGCGGCGCGCCTCAACTGGCCCTGCGTGCGCGTCAACCTCGACAGCCATATCAGCCGCGTCGACCTCATCGGCAAGGACGCCATCGTCATCCGCGATGGCATGCAGGTCACCGAGTTCCGCGACGGCATCCTGCCCTGGGCGCTGCAGCACAATGTGGCGCTGTGTTTCGACGAATACGATGCCGGCCGGCCGGACGTGATGTTCGTGATCCAGCGCGTGCTCGAAGTCTCCGGCAAGCTCACGCTGCTCGACCAGAACAAGGTGATGCGGCCGCACCCGGCGTTCCGCCTGTTCGCGACCGCCAACACCGTCGGCCTCGGCGATACCACCGGCCTCTATCACGGCACCCAGCAGATCAACCAGGGCCAGATGGACCGCTGGTCGATCGTCACGACGCTGAATTACCTGCCGCACGACAACGAGGTCGAGATCGTGCTGCGCCAAGGCGAAGCACTACCGCACCGCAGGAGGGCCGCGACATCGTCAACAAGATGGTGCGCGTGGCCGATCTCACGCGCAATGCCTTCATGAACGGCGACATCTCCACCGTCATGAGCCCGCGCACGGTGATCACCTGGGCCGAGAATGCCGACATCTTCAACGATCTCGGCTTCGCCTTCCGCGTCACGTTCCTGAACAAGTGCGACGAGCTGGAGCGGCCGATCGTGGCGGAATTCTATCAGCGCTGCTTCGGCCAGGAATTGCCGGAGAGTTCCGTCAACGTGGCGCTGAGTTAATCGCTCAGCGTTTCCTTTCAAGCGTGGCCAGGCGCTTCTCGATCGCGCTGAGCCGCTCCTCCACCTCGGCGACGGTGTAGCGTCCGAGGACGCTTTCGCCGATCATCGCCTGCTGGAGGCTGAAGCGATCTTTCACGTCCTGGTGATTTCCGTCTACTTTCTTGCTCAGCATATCGACCTTATCGTCGATAGCCTGAACGGCTCCTCGGACATCACGCAGCAACCGCAAGGTTTGATTTTCAGGCTCGGCCATCGTCGGCATCCTCGCAGATGGATGTAAGATAGGTTCTCGCCACAAGCAGAATAAAGACGTTCCATGGCCCCCAACACCAAAACCAAGAAGGTCCCGCTCCGCCAAGGACGCCCCGAACGACCCGTTCAAGCGGGCGGTCGCAAGCTGCCTGCGCGCGATCGCCCGCAAGCCCGATCTGGAGGTCGGTTATGCGGCGGAACGTCCCGGCCTCGCCGGCGGCAAGGCCCGCCTGCCGGAGCCGCCGCGCAAGCTCTCTGTGCGCAGGAAGCCGCGATCGTGCGAGGCCATGCCAATTCCATCGCGTCTGCGGCTCGCCTGCCATGACGTCGTCACCCACCGCAAGCTGCAACCCGGCGGCCAGCAGGCCCGCGCGGTGTTCGAGGCGGTCGAGCAGGCCCGCGTCGAGGCGATCGGGTCGCGGCGCATGGAAGGCGTGTCGCGCAATCTCACCGCCATGCTCGATGACCGCTTTCATCGCGGCAAATTCGACGACATCACGGACCGCGCCGATGCGCCTCTGGAGGAAGCCGTTGCGCATGATGGTGCGCGAGCGGCTGACCGGCCAGGCGCCGCCACCCGCCGCCCGGCGGCTGGTCGACCTGTGGCGGTCGACGATCGAGAACAAGGCGGGCGCGCGACCTCGACCGGCTGGAGAAGGTGATCGAGAACCAGCGCCAGTTTGCCGACACCATCCACGACCTGCTCGATTTGCTCGACATGGGCGAGGAGCGCAGCCGCGTACTTCGAGGAGGACGACGAGGACAACCGCGAGAAGGACGGCCGCGAGGAGAGTTCCGGCGAAGAGGGCGAAGCACGGGAATCGGAAGATGCCCAGGGCATGACGATGGAGGACGCCGAGATGTCCTCCGAGGAGCTGCCAGAAAGCGCGACCGACCAGCTCGACGCCCAGTCCGCCGACATGCCGGAAGATTTCCGAGATGGGCGACTCGGAACTCGCGCAACGAGCCGTGGCGCCCACGCAATCACGGCGCCAACGAGCCGCGTTCGCAGTACCGGCCCTTCACCCTTAAATTCGACGAGACGATCGCCGCCGAGGATCTGTGCGATGCCGACGAGCTCGACCGCCTGCGCGGCTATCTCGACAAGCAGCTCTCGCACCTGCAGGGCGTGGTGGCGCGGCTCGCCAACCGGCTGCAGCGCCGGCTCATGGCGCAGCAGAACCGCGCCTGGGACTTCGACCTGGAGGAAGGCATACTCGATGCCGCGCGGCTCTCGCGCGTCGTCGTCGATCCGATGCACGCGCTGTCGTTCAAGCGCGAGAAGGACACGAATTTTCGCGACACGGTGGTGACGCTGCTGCTCGACAATTCCGGTTCGATGCGCGGGCGCCCGATCACGGTCGCGGCGACCTGCGCCGACATCCTGGCGCGCACGCTCGAGCGCTGCGGCGTCAAGGTCGAGATCCTCGGCTTCACCACGCGGGCATGGAAGGGCGGTCAGTCGCGCGAGACGTGGCTCGCCGCCGGCAAGCCGGCGAATCCCGGCCGCCTCAACGACCTGCGCCACATCATCTACAAGAATGCCGATGCGCCGTGGCGGCGCGCGCGCAAGAACCTCGGCCTGATGATGCGCGAGGGCCTGCTGAAGGAGAACATCGACGGCGAAGCGCTCGACTGGGCACACAAGCGGCTGCTCGGACGCAGCGAAAGCCGGCAAATCCTGATGATGATCTCGGACGGCGCGCCGGTCGACGATTTCACGCTGTCGGTCAATCCCGGCAACTACCTGGAGCGCGCACCTGCGCCACGTCATCGAGGAGATCGAGACGCCGCTCGCCGGTGGAGCTGATCGCCATCGGCATCGGCCATGACGTCACGCGCTACTACCGGCGCGCCGTCACCATCGTCGACGCCGAGGAACTGGGCGGCGCGATGACCGAGAAGCTCGCCGAGCTGTTCGAGGAGCACGCCGCCGCCGATCGGCGTCGCAAGCCGGCGCGGAAGCTGCATTCGTGACCCTGCGGCGCGCGCTCGATGCGCTGTTTGCTGCGGCGATTCTGCGCTGACCGCATCGCGGCGAATGGCGGCGAGATTCCGCGCGTTGCTGGTCCGCCGGTCGCCTTCGAGATCACCGCCCGCCCGATTCCGTCATTCGAGCCGCGCGACCCGTCCAAGATCCGCTTTGGCGCGCTGGAATATCGCGGCGGACTGTCATCCTTACGTCACCCTACCGCCAGTTCGGCGGCATCTCGGGCATTCGGGTGGGTCCCGACGGCGCGAGCTTCCTGGCAGTCAGTGATATCGGCCGCCTGTGGCGCGGGCGCATCGTCTACGACGGCATCAGGCCGGTGGGCATCGCGGACTCCGAGATGGGACCGTTCCTCAGCGCCGACGGCAAGCCGCTCGGCGCGCGCCGCTGGTACGACACGGAGTTCATCGCGATCGATGGCGGCACGCTTTACGTCGGCATCGAGCGGGTCGACCAGATCGTGCGCTTCGACTACGGCCGCGCCGGGCTGCTGGCGCGCGGGCAGCCGATTCCGGTGCCGCCCGAGTTCAAGAACCTGCCCTATAACAAGAGCCTGGAATGCCTGGACATCGTGCCGAAAGGCCTGCCGCTCGCCGGCACGCTGGTTGCGGTGACCGAGCGCGGTCTCGACGCCCAGGGCAACCTCCTGGCGTTCCTGATCAAGGGGACAAGCTTCGCCGGCTTCACGGTGAAGCGCAGCGACGATTTCGACGTCAGCGACTGCGCCTTCATGCCGGACGGCGACCTGCTGATCCTGGAACGCAGCTTTTCCTATTGGCGCGGCATCGCGATGCGCATCCGCCGCCTGCCGGCGGCGGCGATCACCGCCGGAGCGCTGGCCGACGGGCCGGTCCTGATCGCGGCCGACATGGGCTACCAGATCGACAACATGGAAGGATTGTCGGTGCACCGGGGCGCCGATGGCGCGCTGGTGCTGACCATCGTCTCGGACGATAACTTCTCGCTGCTGCAGCGGACCTTGCTGCTGCAGTTCAAGCTCGTCGAGGAGTAACGGTCTTTACTCGGCCGTGGCCGTCGCGCGCTTCTTGGCGACCTGACGCTTGAGGTCGAGCGCCTTTACCGACAGCTCGTCTTCCTTGGCCTTGCCAAGGAAGGCATCGAGGCCGCCGCGATGGTCGACGGTCTTGAGCGCATTGGTCGAGACGCGCAGCTTGACGGAGCGGCCGAGCGCGTCCGACATCAGCGTGACGTTCACCAGGTTCGGCAGGAAACGCCGGTTGGTCTTGCGGTTGGAATGGCTCACCCTGTGACCGGTCAGCGGGCCCTTGCCGGTCAGTTCACATCGCCGCGACATGGCGCAATCCTTGAAAACGTGCGAGCCCCGAAGGCGGGCGCGCGGGCAAAATCAATCCTCGTGGGGAGGTTGGCGGACGTATATGGCCGGGACGCCGGAAGGTCAAGAAAAAGCCGCTTGTTTCGAGGCTAGCGGTGCCCAGCCAATGGTCACGGCGGGCCGACGACGTTGTTTTCTGGCGTCATCTCCCTTAAGTACCGCACCGGCGCCGGAGCGGCTTTTCCACCCGCGCGCATTCGGAGAGGATCGATGGGCTACAAGGTCGCGGTCGTCGGCGCCACGGGCAACGTGGGCCGTGAGATGCTCAACATATTGGCCGAACGCACGTTTCCGGCCGACGAGATGGTCGCGATCGCCTCGCGCCGCAGCCAGGGTGTCGAGGTGTCTTACGGCGACAGGACGCTCAAGTTCAAAGCCGTCGACCAGTTCGACTTCTCCGACGTCGACATCTGCCTGATGTCGGCGGGCGGCGCCGTGTCCAAGGAGTGGTCGCCGAAGATCGCAGCCGCCGGTGCGGTGGTGATCGACAATTCGTCGGCCTGGCGCATGGACCCGGACGTGCCGCTGGTGGTGCCGGAGGTGAACGCCGACGCGGTGGCGGGCTTCCGCAAGAAGGGCATCATCGCCAACCCCAACTGCTCGACCGCCCAGCTCGTGGTCGCGCTCAAGCCGCTGCACGACACGGCCCGGATCAAGCGGGTCGTGGTCTCGACCTACCAGTCGGTGTCCGGCGCCGGCAAGGAAGGCATGGACGAGCTCGACCGCGAGACCAAGTCGATCTTCGCTGCAGGCACTACGAGGCGCAAGAAGTTCCCCAAGCGATCGCCTTCAACGTCATCCCCTAGATCGGACGTCTTCATGGAGGACGGCTACACCAACGAGGAATGCGAAGATGATGGATGGAGACGCACAAGATGCTCGATCCCGAAGATCAAGCTCGTCGTCACCTGCGTGCGGGTGCCGGTGTTGATCGGCCATTCCGAGGCGGTGAACATCGAGTTCGACGAGCCGATCTCGGCCGAGGACGAGGCGCGCGAGATCCTGCGCGAACGCGCCCGGCTGCATGGTGATCGACCGCTACGAGGACGGCGGCTACATCACGCCGCACGAAGCGCCAGGGCGAGTTCGCGATCTATCGTCAGCCGCATCCGCAACGACCCGACGGTGGAGAACGGCCTTGTCGATGTGGATCGTCGCCGACAACCTGCGCAAGGGCGCCGCGCTCAACGCCATCCAGATCGCGGAATGCCTCATCAACCGCAAGCTGCTCCAGGCGAAGAAAAAGGCGGCGTAAAGCCGCGCAAGCTTCGAACGTCTCTCCGATGAGCCCCAGGCGATGGCAGCCGGGCAAACGTAGGATGGGTTGAGCGTCAGCGAAACCCATCATAGTCAGATGGCACATCGATGAGTTTCGCTGACGCTCAACCCACCCTACGGGCTAAGAGTCACCCAAATTCTCGAAGAGTTCCATCCACTCGATCTTGAGAGCTTTCGCGATCCGTTCGACCATTTCGAGAGTTCGGTGAATTCTCTTGCCGCTCGATCTTGCCGACATAATTCTTGTCGATCCCGACCATGGCGGCCACGGCGTATTGCGATAGGTGGCGCTCGTTGCGAATGCGCCGCAGGTTTTTCGCGACAATCTCGCCAGGGGACATGGCGAGAAACAAATCGGTTGCTCCGAATACTCGCCACCTACTATACTGATTATCACCTTTGGTTTCGCATTCCGGTTGTCGCTGATGTCAGCCCACCAATCCCGCATCCCGCCCGAACCCCGTGAGACCGCGGATATCATCGGCCGCGGCCGTCGCGAGTTTGCCGCCAAGGCGCCGTCGCTTCTCAAAAAGAAAGTTGTGGAGCTTGTCTTCCTGCCGTGGCTGAGCGGCTACACGGGCAGCCTCATGCGAGCCGCCATGGAGGAGGAGCGCCGCTTGATTCTCGCCGCGCTGCCGCCGAACACGGTGGGCCGTACGCGCAGGCCCGATTACCAGCGCGGCCACAACGATGCACTCGACCAGGTGCGGGACATCATCCTGGCGCGATCGGCGTGAAGCGGAAGCAAGTCGGGACGAATGACGAACCGCTCAATGCGTCAGCGGAGGCCGTCCCTTGCTGGCCAGGCGCTTACCGAGTTCCAGCAAAAGCATGTCCAACAGATATTGAAGCGGCGCGTCATCCGGTTCCGCCAGTTGTTTCGCGGCGACGCAATGGTCGGCCATCAATTCGAGCGGATGCTGCGCGCCCATGGACGCGCCTCCGCGGCGTTCATTTCCGATGTCGACCGTGGCGCCAAGAAACTGAAAGGGCTTGCCGTCCCGATACGAGCATCGTCCACGCGACCTCACGGTCCGGATCGAGCCGTCCAAACGAAACGCCCGATATTCCACCTGATAAAAGCATCCGGTTTCCTTAGCTTCCTGAAGCCGGCGACAGACGAGATCCCGGTCCTCCGGATAAATCCCCTCGATGGCAACGTCGAACGGGAAGCCGGCCTGGTTTTCTTGTTTCTTTGAACCGAGCCTCAGGAGATCGATCATTCCTGGATCGGGATTGAAGATGCCCGTCTGAACATCCCAACGCCACGTTCCGACAATGTCGATCGCCTGAGAGATGGATCGCAGGAGCCCGGGAGATATATGGAAGCTCGGGCGCGCATGATTTATGTGAAGCAGCATAATCGGTCGAATGCGATGCCTCAATGGATTGCCGTGCGGCGAACTGTCAAATCTGATTGTTAGCGTCGAAGTAACAAACTCCAGGTCGCAAGGCGATGCGCGCCCTACACACGTTTGCGCCGTCTGATGATGGCGCGTAACTCGCAGGCGACGTTCCGCACCACAACCTCTGCACCGATGCCTGCAACCCTGGTGATGCACTTTGCCGATTGTTTGTAACCGGCATCGACGGATTGGGCACCGCACCGACAAGGCGTGACGCGAAACAGGCTGATCTGCCGGGACACATCGCACCGGTCTCGTGGGGGAAGAAACCCGTTGGCACGGCCCCTGCAGCCTCGGTAGGGTAATAGCGTAATTTCAGGGGGGCTTCCATCACATGACCATCCGTCCGCGCCGCAGCGTGCTCTACATGCCGGGCTCCAATGCCCGGGCGATCGAGAAGGCGAAGACGCTGGCAGCCGATTTGCATCATCCTCGACCTCGAGGACGCCGTCGCACCCGACGCCAAGGAGACGGCGCGCGGTCAGGTCGTCGAGGCGGTGAAGGCGGGCGGCTTCGGCTCCCGGGAGGTCGTCATCCGCATCAACGGCCTCGATACCGCGTGGGGCTCCGCCGACCTCACGGCCGCGGTCGCCGCGGCGCCGGACGCGATCCTGGTGCCGAAGGTGTCGAGCCCGACGCCGATCGAAGCGATCGGTCAGCGACTCCTCGACATGCATGCCGACGCGCGCACGCGCATCTGGGTGATGATCGAGACGCCGCTCGCGATCTTCAACGCGCCGGCCATCGCCGCATGTGCCAAGGATACCGAAACGCGGCTCGCCTGCTTCGTGATGGGCACCAACGATCTCGCCAAGGAGACGCGGGCGCGGCTCGTGCCCGGCCGCTGGCCGATGGTGCCATGGCTGATGACCTGCATCGCGGCGGCGCGCATCTATGGCGTCGACGTACTCGACGGCGTGCATAACGACATCGCCGACGAAACGGGCTTTGCCGAGGAATGCGCGCAGGCGCGCGACATGGGCTTCGACGGCAAGACCCTGATCCATCCCAAGCAGGTCGGGCCGTGCAACGAGGCCTTCACGCCGCCGCCGCAGGAGATCGCGCAGGCGCGCGCCATGATCGCGGCCTTCGACCTCCCCGAAAACCAGGACAAGGGCGTGGTGATGCTCGACGGCCGCATGGTCGAACGTATGCATGCCGACATAGCGCGACGTACGGTTGCCATCGCGGAGGCGATTGCCGCGCGCGGCTCATGAGGCCAGAGGGTTGACCGAGATGCTTCACCCCGAATTGAGTGGCGGGTGACGACCGGGAGCCCTAAGAACTTCCCCATCCGGAGCCTCAAGCCGTGCGTTCGCGCCCATCGTGCGTTCGCTCCAATAAAAGACGTGGCGGGATCGCCATTCGGGAGTTGTTGGAGATCGGTATGGTCTGTTGTCGCGTCGCAGTCTCGGCCGCCCTTGCCGTCCTGATCTCGACGGCGGCGTCGGCAGGCGACGTGCGCGCCGTGATCGAGCTCTTCACCAGCCAGGGCTGCTCCTCATGTCCGCCTGCCGACAAGCTCGTCGGCGAGCTGTCGCAGGACCCGGCGATAATCGCCATGAGCATGCCGATCGACTATTGGGACTATCTCGGCTGGAAGGATACGCTGGCGAAGCCCCGTCACACCGCCCGGCAGCGCGCCTATGCGGCGGCGCGCGGCGACCGCGAGGTCTATACCCCCCAGATCGTCGTCAACGGCGTCAAGCACGTGCTCGGCAGCGACAAGGACGCGATCGAGAAGGCGATTTCCGAAACCAATGGCCCGGCGCCGGCGCTTGTGCTTCCGGTCACCATGATCGTGAACGGCGACCGCCTCCAGGTGACGCTTCCGGCCGGCAAGGGTGAGCACCTCAAAGGCGACGTGTGGCTCTGCACGCTCAGCAAGAGCGTCGCCGTCACCATCAAGCGCGGCGAGAATGGCGGCCATACCGTCGTCTACAACAACGTGGTGCGGCGCTGGATCCATCTCGGTGAATGGATCGGCGCGACGAAGACATTCACGGTGCCGAGCACCGACATCAATGGCGACGGCGCCGACTTCGTCGCCGTGATGATCCAGGCCGGCAGCGCCGATCATCCTGGAAAGATGCTTGGCGCGGCCAGCCTCGCGCTGCGCTGACCGTGCCCGCCGCGTTACGCGCGCCGGCATCATTCCGTGCAGCCGCGACGCCGCGTCGTCTTCCGCCAAACATAAAAAAGGGCCGGCGGTAAGCCGGCCCGAAGACATAGTGTTGGGGATTGAACCTACGCGAAACAAAAATGGGCCGGTCCGGCCAAGCCCGGAGGGGGCTGGGGGGCTGAGAATCCGGAACTCGAGCCGGACCGTCCCTGAGGCAACGGTACATTTATCGCCCGTCACCTGGGCATGCCCTGGGCCGAAATAGGGCATTGTTGTGGACCGACTGACGACTTCGTGAGGCCGGGGGCCGCTCGTCCATACGCTGGGATTTGGCAGTGTTCCGCAGGTGGAGAACGCTTCCATGCCGCACCGGCGCACAAGGAACGGGGCCTTGCGGCAGCGCCATTCCGCAGCGATCATGGATGCCGGAACGTGACATCTCGATGACCAAAGGAGGCGCCCATGACTTTCGGGCCAGGCGACATCGATCCGAGCGAGTCCCGTGGGGGCGAAACGTCAGGCGCCGCGCCGCCCACCGCCCCCACCGCCCATGTCACCTTCGAGAGGCGCGAGCTCGACCGCATCCTCGATCTTTATGGGCGCAAAGTCGCCGCCGGAGAATGGCGCGACTACGCCATCGATTTCCACAAGGACAAGGCGGTGTTCTCGGTGTTCCGCCGCTCCTCCGAAATGCCGATCTATCGCATCGAGAAAAATCCAAAGCTCGGCCGCCGCCAGGGCGCCTACGCCGTGGTGTCGGTGACGGGGCTCATCCTCAAGCGCGGTCACGAGCTCGACCGCGTATTGCGCGTGCTCGATCCGTCGCTGAGGGTCGTCAATTAGCCTGATGTGCCGGTGGTCGGTTGCGGCGGGATCCCAGCGCCTGGCCCGAGCGCGCGCTGCATCAGCACGGTGTCGAGCCAGCGGCCGAACTTGAAGCCGACGTTCTCGACCGTCCCGATCATGCGGAATCCCAGCGCATCATGCAGCGCGATCGACGGCGTCTGGCTTGAGTTGCCGATCACCGCGATCATCTGCCGGAAGCCTTGCGTCTCCGCCTCCGCGATCAGGCGCGCAAGCAGGGCGCGGCCGATGCCGCGCCGATGCGCCTGTGCGTCTACATAGATCGAATTCTCGACGCTCCAGTGATAGGCCGGCCGCGTGCGGTAGGGCCCGGCATAGGCGTAGCCCAAAACAGCACCCGCATCGGCGCCATCGGCCTCCGCCACGAGATACGGATAGCCGCCTTCCAAGAGAGCGCGTTGGCGGCGCGCCATCTCGGCTTCGTCGGGGGGCTCGATCTCGAAGGACGCGGTGCCGGTCCGCACCGCGGCGCCGTAGATGCGGGTGATGGCAGGGATGTCAGCCGGCGTGGCGGGGCGCAGAGAAAACGGCATCGAACCATGCTCCGCTCTTCCGCGCGCACGTGGGATCCTAGGTACAATACGCAGTCTGGATTCCCGCTTCCGCGGGAATGAGCGGAGCGTGCTTCAACGGCGGCGAGACTTAGCCTGAACGAAAAACGCCCCGGCGGTGAACCGGGGCGTTTGCGTCAGCGATGACCTGCTGTCAGCGGCGGTCGCCGAACAGGCGCAGCAGCATCAGGAACAGGTTGATGAAGTCGAGGTAGAGCGACAGAGCGCCCATCACCGCCTTGCGGCCGGCAGATCGTGCCGTCCTCGTAGGGATCGTACATCTCCTTGATCTTCTGGGTGTCGTAGGCGGTGAGGCCCGCGAACACCAGCACGCCGATCACCGAGATCATCCAGTCGAGGCCGGACGACTTCAGGAAGATGTTGACCAGGCTCGCGATGACGATGCCGATCAGGCCCATCATCAGGAACGAGCCCATGCCGGTGAGGTCGCGCTGTGTGGTGTAGCCCCACAGGCTCAAGCCGCCGAACGCCG
This sequence comes from uncultured Alphaproteobacteria bacterium, assembly GCA_963776455.1. Classification (GTDB taxonomy): domain Bacteria; phylum Pseudomonadota; class Alphaproteobacteria; order Rhizobiales; family Xanthobacteraceae; genus CAVZMU01. The sequence goes on along the minus strand of CAVZMU010000004.1, from coordinate 296,543 downwards.
CCGCCGAGATGAAGAACACCCGGGTGATCGACGTCTGCGTATAGGCCATGAAGATGGTGGCGAGCGACAGCCCGAGCAGGCCGGCATAGACGAAGAACAGCGTCCGCGCCGTTCCCACCGCCAGGCTGTTGATCCGGAAGCTGATGAAGAACACAAGGCCGAGCGGCGCCAGCATCACCACCCACATCAGCGGACTGCCGAACAGCGACTGGCCGAGCGGGGTGAGGCCGAGGATCCGGCCGGTCGCGTCGGTCGTCACAGATGCCTGGAACGTCATCCAGGCGATCAGGCCAGTGAGCGCCACGCCGATGGCCATGTAGTTGTAGACGCGGATCATATGGGCGCGCAGGCCCGCATCGATCGCGACGGCCCGGTCGGTGCCGAACCTGGGGGCCGCAACGTTGCGGTCGTAATCCGACATGGAAGCATCCCTCCTATGGGCGCCGCGGCATTAGCCGCCAAGTCGCCGATGCGCGGAACTTAATGCGGAACTGTGGCGAATACCAGATCGATGCGACAGGCGGGCGCAGGGCGGAAAGGTTAACAATTGGCCATTCGCGGCTGCGACGTCCCTTACCCGTCACTCCTCGCGCTGGCCGAAAAGCTGAAGCAGCATGACGAAGAGGTTGAGGAAATCGAGATAGAGCGACAGCGCGCCCATGATGGCGGCCTTTTCCAGCACGCCGCCTTTCATCGCGCCTTCGACATATTCGTTCTTGAGGCGCTGGGTGTCCCAGGCGGTGAGGCCGGAGAACACCAGGACGCCGACCACCGAGATGATCCATTGCAGCGTCGAGCTTCCCAGGAAGACGTTGACCAGCGAGGCGATCACCACCCCGAACAGTCCCATGACCAGGAATGATCCCATGCCGGTGAGGTCACGCTGGGTGGTGTATCCCCACAGGCTGAGCGCGCCGAACGACGCTGCGGTGATGAAGAATACCCGGACGATCGAGGTGTGGGTGTAGATGAGGAAGATCGAGCCGAGCGAGACGCCGACAATGGCGGCATAGATCCAGAAGGTGATCTGCGCCGTCCGCGGGCTCATGGCGTCGACGCGGTAGCTCAGGAAGAACACCAGCCCGAGCGGCGCCAGGAAGACCAGCCACTTGAGCGGGCTGACGAACAGCGCGTAGCCGACCGGCGTGAGGTAGACCCCGTTGCGGAGCATCGCCGCGCCGCCGTTCGCGCCATGCGCCGCGGCACCGGGATCGCCCGTGACGGACAGAAGATAAACTCCGAGCGCGGCGAAACCGGTGATCGCGAGGCCGAGCACCATGTAGTTGTAGATGCGCAGCATGTATGCGCGCAGGCCCTCGTCCACGATGGCTGCTTCGGCCCGGTTCAGCGGCTGGCCGTACTGCGCCGCCGCGCCGTTGCGATCAAAGTCCGACATGGTCGAAACCTCTGTCATTGATGTCTGGAACCGCATGCGGCGTTCGTCCCGGGTGCGGATGCCTTCTCATTAGGGTCAAACCGCCCGCGCCGTAAAGCATCGCCTGTGTCGCAGCGCCGCAGTGCCGCAGGTCGCAGCGACCGAATGTCGCGAACGTCAGAGATTCCGCAGCACCGATGCCGGTTTCTGTCCGAGAGCCGAGAATGTCCCGATCAGCCCGAACCCGACGGTGAGAACGAGAGCCGCAAACGCCGCTGTGATCGGGGGTCCAAGTGTCCAGGTGAAGGTGAAATTCATAACCTCTGTGCAGATGAGCCAGGCCGCGACCGAGCCGGCGGCAATCGCGAAGGCGGCGGTCGCGAGCCCAAGCAGCGCGTATTCGAGAGCATAGGCGGCGACAAGACGCCCGCGCGTCGCGCCGAGCGTCTTCAGGATGACGGCATCGTAGACGCGGCTGCGATGGCCGGCGGCGAGCCCGCCGCCGAGCACCAGCACGGCGGCGACGATGGTGATGAGGCTCGCGGCGCGGATCGCGACGATGAGCTTGCCGACAACGCCGCCCACCGCCTCCAGCGCGTCCTTGACGCGCACCGTCGTTACCGCCGGAAATTCGTCGGCGACCGCCTTGAGCAGCGCGACTTCCTCCGCGGTCGTGCTGCCGCCCGGATAGATGAGGGTCGCGATATGGGCGTGCGGCGCGCCGCGGAACGTTCCGGGCGAATAGACCATGACGAAATTGATGCCGAGATTCTGCCAGTCGACGGTCGCGCAGGTTGGCGATGCGCGCCGTGATGTTGCGGCCGAGCACATTGACGACGACCTCGTCGCCGAGCTTGAGGCCGAGCCCGTCGGCGAGCTTCTTCTCGAACGAGACCAGCGGCGGCCCTGCGTAATCGGACTTCCACCATTCGCCCTCGACCACGCGCGAGCCTTCCGGCACCTCGTTGGCATAGGTGATGCCGCGGTCGCTCTGGAGCACCCAGGCGGCGTTCTGCGACGGCTTGAGGTCTTCCGCCTTGACGCCGCCGGCGCTGACGATGCGGCCGCGCAGCATCGGCACCCGCTCCAACGTGGCACTCGGAGCATGCGCGTGGATGAAGGCGTCGAAGCGTTCCGTGTCCGCCGACTGGATATCGACGAAGTAGAACGACGGCGCACGCTCCGGCAGAGCGACGGTGAACTGCCGGCTGAGATTGCTTTCGATCATCGTCACCGTGACGAGCACCGCGAGCCCGAGCCCGAGCGAAAGCACGACGGTCGGCGTCAGCGCGCCCGGGGCGCGAAATATTGGTGAGCGCGAGGCGCAGCATCGTAGAGCGCGGGCGCGGCACGCGGCGCGCGAGCGCCATCACGCCTTGCGCGACAAGCCGCAGCATGAGGAACACCGCCGCCGCCGCCGCGACGAAGATCAGCGCCACGCGCTTGTCGTAGGCAAGGAGCACGGCGAGCGCGGCGAGACCCGCGATCGCGGCGACGGTGGCCACGACATAGCGCCGGCGCGGCATGTGCCGCTGCGGCGCGACGCCGTCGCGGAACAGCGCGGCGGCCGGAATGTCATGGGCACGTCCCGAGCGGCCACAGCGCGAAGGCGAGCGCGGTGAGCACGCCGTAGACCAGCGCCATCGCCAGCTGGCCGGCATGAAGCGCCGGCACGAGCGGCAGCGGGATGACCGCGCCGAAGATCGAGGCGATGAGAAACGGCAGCGCCGCGCCGAGCGACAAGCCCGATCGCGCTGCCGATGACGGCGAGCATCATCACCTGCGTGAGGTAGAGCGCGAACACCTCGGCCCCGGTCGCGCCGAGCGACTTCAGCGTCGCGATGACGTCCCGCTTGCGCTCGAGATGGCTCTTGACGGCGTTGGCGACGCCGACCCCGCCGATCAGCAAAGCCGTCAGCCCGACCAAGCGTGAGGAACTGCGTGAAGCGCTCGACGTTGCGGCCAAGCTCGGGCGAGGCATTGGCGCGCGTGCGGATCTGCCAGCCGGCATCGGGGAAAACGCTTCTGCGCGCCGCTTGACGAGATCGTCCACCGCGCTGTCGGGCGCGTCGTCGCCGCGCACGCCGCAGGCGATAATTCCAGCGCACCAGGCTGCCGGGCTGCAGCAGGCCGGTCGCGCGCAATGCCGTCTTCGCCGATCAGCAGGCGCGGGCCCGAACGCGATACCGGCAGCGAGCTTGTCGGGCTCGCTCGCGAGCAGCTGCACGGATCTCGATCTCGGCATCGCCGACCTTGATGCGGTCGCCCGGCTTGAGATCGAGACGGGCCAGCAGCGACTTCGTCGGCCGCCGCGCCGAAGACGCCGCCGCGCGCTGCGAGTACGGCGCCAAGGTCCATCGGCGGAACGAGCGCGAGCGTGCCGTAGAGCGGATAGGCGCCGTCCACCGCCTTCATCTCGACCAGGCTCGCCTGCCCGTTGGCCGGCGCGCGCCATCGCCCGCATGGTGGCGGCGACCGAGACGCTGTCCCTGCGTGTCGAGGAACGCACGCTCGTCCGCGCTCGCCTCGCGATGGATCAGCGAAAAGGCGAGATCGCCGCCGAGAATGACGCGGCCCTCGCGCGCGAGGCCGTCGCCGAGGCTGCGGGCGAAGGAGCCGACGCCGGCGATCGCCATGACGCCGAGCGCCAGGCAGGCGATGAATACGCCGAAGCCGCGCAGGCCGGCGCGAAGCTCGCGCAACGCCAGGCGAAACGGCACGGAGCCGCGCCGCCTGACAGCCGCAGAAGCAGGAACAGCGCTCATGCGACCGCCGCTTGTCGCGCGGTCTCGATGCGGCCGGAGCGCAGCCGCACCACGCGGTCGCAGCGCGCCGCCAGCGCGTTGTCGTGGGTGACCAGCACCAGCGTGGTGCCGCGCTCGCGATGGCCGCGGAACAGGAGCTCGATGATCTGCTTGCCGGTCGCCTCGTCGAGATTGCCGGTCGGCTCGTCGGCGACGAGGATCGCCGGATTCGGCGCGAGCGCGCGGGCGAGCGCGACGCGCTGCTGCTCGCCGCCGGAGAGCTGCGCCGGGTAATGCGACAGACGGTGGCCGAGGTCGACGGCGGCAAGCTCGGCCTCGGCGCGGTCGAAGGCGTCCGGCGCGCCGGCAAGCTCCAGCGGCACGGCGACATTCTCCAGCGCCGTCATGGTGGGGATGAGGTGGAAGGACTGGAAGACGATGCCGATGCTGTCGCCCGCGGAACCGCGCCAGCCGTCCTCGTCGAGCTGGCGCAAATCCTCGCCGGCGACCCGGACGGTGCCGGCATCGGCGCGCTCCAGACCGGCCATGACCATGAGCAGAGTCGATTTTCCCGAGCCCGAGGGGCCGATGAGGCCGACCGCCTCGCCGGTGCCTATATGCAGGCCGATGTCCTTGAGGATGTGGACCCGGGCGGCGCCGCGCCCGAGCGAGAGGTTCAGACCGTCGATGATGATGGCCGGCGCCGGAAAGCTCTGCGAGATGTCGTTCATGCCGTTGAAGAAATCCCTTCGCCGCCCAGGTGGCCGATATGCGTCCTGGAGGTTCATATGGGAGCCGTGACGGCTTCCTCCAATCATACCGCCGTGCGATGGCGACCGCCTTCGGCTGTGCTGATCGCCGTCTTGGCCTGTTCGCGCCTGCCAGCGGCGGCCGCCGACCGCCCGGTGAAGATCGTCGCGCTCGGCGATTCGCTGACCGCCGGCTACGGCCTGCCGCCGGATGCCGCGTTTCCCGGTGAAGCTGGCCAAGGCGCTCGCCGCCAAGGGCGCTCGCGGTCGAGCATCGTCAATGCCGGCGTTTCCGGCGACACCACGTCGGGCGGGCTGTCGCGCGTCGACTGGTCGGTCCCCGACGACGCCGAAGCCGTGATCGTCGAGCTCGGCGCCAACGACATGCTGCGCGGCATCGACCCCACAGGTCACCCGCACGGCGCTCGAGGCGATCGTCAAGCGCCTCAAGGCGCGCGGCCTCGCCGTGCTGCTCGCCGGGATGCGGGCGCCGCCCAACTACGGCGGCGACTATGTGCCGCGCCTTCGACGCGATCTTCCCGGATCTCGCCAAGACCTACGGCCTCGTCTTCTATCCGTTCTTCCTCGACGGCATCGTTGCCGACCGCGCTTTCAACCTGCCCGACGGCCTTCATCCCACCGCCGCCGGCGTCGACCGCATCGTCGAGCGCATCCTGCCCAAGGCCGAGGAGCTGGTGGCGCAGGTGAAGGCCAAGCGAGCGACGTGAGCGGTCAGGCACAGGCGTCTCAATGTGTCATGGCTCGGCTCTCGTCCCCGCCAACGCGCGACTTGATCCCATGACGCCGCCAGAATAGCCGTGGATTTCCGCGACATGTCCGCGCGAATGAACGGCGTATGAGTGGTTAAACCCCGATGCATGAATCGTGAAGGGCCCGATGCCGCGACTGTTCACCGCGCTGGAAGTCCCGCCGACGATGTCGGCGCATCGCTGTCGATGCTGCGCGGCGGCTTGGCCGGCGCGCGCTGGATCGATCCGAGAACTATCACGTCACGCTGCGCTTCATCGGCGACATCGACGACGCGCTGGCGAGCGAGATCGCCTTCGAGCTCGATCGCGTGAAGCGCCGCTCCGTTCGACGTGAAGCTCGACGGCCTGCATGCCTTCGGCGGCCGCAAGCCCCGCGCCGTCGTTGCCACGGTGACGCCGAGCCCGCCGCTCGCCGAGCTGCAGGCCGAGCATGAGCGCATCATGCAGCGCGTCGGCCTTGCGCCGGAAGGCCGCAAGTTCACTGCCGCACGTGACGCTGGCGCGCTTGCGCGACTCCTCCAGCCGGCAGGTCGCGGATTATCTGGCGCTGCGCGGCGTCATTGATCGCGCGCGACGTTCCCGGCCGACCGTTTCGTGCTGTATTCGGCGAAAGCCTCGGTCGGTGGCGGCCCCTATGTCGTCGAAGCCGCATATCCGTTGACAGGTTGATGGCACGCAAAGCGAAGACGCCACGCGGGGGCCGCAATCGCCGCACATTTGAACCGAAGGAAACGCGCGAGAGATACGACCATGGCGCAGCAACAGACCGCATCCTGGGACTTCGACTCCGGCGACCAGGCCCGTGCCCGCGCGCGACGAACGCACGGTCCGGCGCGGCTTCTGGGGTAAGTTCCGCCGCTTCGCCGCGGAGCTGCCCTTCGCCGAGGACCTGCTCACCGCCTATTACTGCGCCTTCGACCGCGAGACGCCGCTGCCGGTGAAGGCGGCGCTGATCGGCGCGCTCGCCTATTTCGTGATGCCGCTTCGACGTCATCCCGGACATGCTGCCGATGATCGGCTTCGCCGACGATGCCGCCGTGCTGGCGACCGCGATCCGCCTGGTGACCGACCACATCACGCCGGAGCATCGCGAGGCCGCGCGGCGCGCACTGAAAGACGATCTGCAGGGCTAAGCCGACCCGGCCTTCCATCACGGCCGCAGCAGCACCTTGCCCATCACCTTGCGGGCGGCGATCTCCTTCAGCGCCTGCGCGGCTTCGCTCAGCGGATAGACCGCGTGGACGTGCGCGGAGAGTTTTCCCTCGCGCAGCCAGGCACGAGTTGCGCCATGTTGGCGCGGTGCGCGTCGGGCTCGCGCTCGACGAAGGCGCCCCAATACACGCCGACGATGTCGCAGCCCTTGAGCAGCGCGAGATTGAGCGGCATCTTCGGAATCTCGCCGGCCGCAAAGCCGATCACCAGAAAGCGCCCCTCCCAGGCGATCGAGCGCAACGCCGCTTCGGCATAGGCGCCGCCGACCGGATCGTAGATCGACGTCGACGCCATGCCGGCGCGAGCCGCCGCAAGCCCTCGTGCAGGTCCTCGGTCGCGTAGTTGATCGTCTCGTCGGCGCCGTGCTCCCGGGCGAAGGCGAGCTTGTCGTCGGATGAGGCGCACGCGATCACGCGCGCGCCCATCAGCTTGCCGAGCTCGACCGCCGCCAGGCCGACGCCGCCGGAAGCGCCAAGCACGGCGAGCGTCTCGCCCGGCTTCAGCGCGGCGCGATCCTTCAGGGCGTGCATCGTGGTGCCGTAGGTGACCGTGAGGCCGGCGGCGCGGTCGAAATCGAGCCCGTCCGGCAGCTTCACCAGCTTGCGCGGCGCGATCGCGAGACTGCTCGCGCGCCGCGCCATAGCCGCATAGACCCAACACGCGGTCGCCGGGCTGCCAGCCGGTCACGTCCGCGCCGACGGCCTCGACGATCCCGGCGAACTCGGCGGCCGGCGAGAACGGAAGCGGCGGCTTGACCTGGTACTTGCCGGCGATGATCAGCGTGTCGAAGAAATTGAGCGCCGCGGCCTCGACCTTCACCACCGCCTCGCCGGTCCCGGCAGCGGCTCCGGCAGGTCGGCGAATTCGAGGTCGTCGGGGCCGCCGAAGTGGGTGCAGAGAATGGCTTTCATGAAACGCCTGTCAGGCGTGGAAACCAAGGCTTTACCACAGCGGGGTATGGCTCGGTGCAGGCAGGACGCCTTCACATTGCCGATTTCCGCGGATATTGCGAGCCGCACGGGGGTGCTCCTTGGCACCGACACAGGTCGCGAGGCCACGATGATTCCGATCCGCTCCATCCGTTTCGCCTGGCCCGCTGGCCCTGGCGGCGGTGCTTGCATTCGCCTCGGCGGGCCAAGCCGCGCCGCGCCATGCCCAGACCCGCGAGGCGCAGGCGACCGCGCCGGCACAGCCGGCCCTTCTCGGCCAGTTCGGCGACTGGGGCGCCTATACGGCAACAGCGGCGGCCGCAAGGTCTGCTTCGCGCTCGCCAAACCCGTCCTCCGCCGAGACCGAGCCGGCGAACCGGCCGCGCGATCCGGCCTTCCTGTTCATCTCCACCCGTCCGGCCGAGAACGTGCGCAACGAGGTGTCGATCATCATCGGCTATCCGTTCAAGCCCAGTTCCGACGCGACCGTGGAGATCGGCGGCGCCAAGTTCGCCATGTACACGCAGGCCAATGACGGCGCCTGGATCAAGAATGCCGCCGAGGAAGCCCGCATGGTCGACGCGATGCGCAAGTCCGGCGACCTGGTGGTGAGGGCGTCTCGGCCAAGGGCACCAAGTCGATCGACCGCTACTCGCTCAAAGGCCTGGCCCAGGCGCTCGACCGCGTCGCGCAGGAGTGCAAGTAGCGGATTGCCGCCCATCCTGCGGGACGCGCCTGCGGCCACTCGCCAGGATGAGGTCGTGGTTTCGCGGCTGCGCTGGGTTCGCCCCGACGACCGCGTCCATCTCACGGTGAGGCGCCGACGGCGCGTCTCGACCCATGGCGGCCGGGCTTCTTCTCCTCATCCTGCATTCCCATCTGTGGTAAGACCCGCGCGAACGCCTGAACTCATTCTGGCGCTATGACGACTTTGCTTCATCCCCAACCGGTGACTTCGAAAGCCCTGCCTCTCGCCCTCGAGAAGACCGCGCTGGAGCGCTATGTCGCGCCGGAGAAGCCGTCGCTGGTCGGGCTCTCGCGCGCGGCGCTTGCCGATGCGCTCGGCAGCGTCGGCGTGCCGGAGCGGCAGCGCAAGATGCGCGTGCAGCAGCTCTGGCACTGGATCTATGTGCGCGGCGCGCAGGACTTCGACGCGATGACCAGCGTGTCGAAGGAGCTGCGCGCCGAGCTCGCCGCAGCATTTCACGCTGGAGCGGCCGGAGGTCGTGGCCGAGCAGGTCTCGGCCGACGGCACGCGCAAATGGCTGCTGCGGCTGCCGAGCGAACATCGCCGGCGAGCGGCCGCACGAGGTCGAGTGCGTCTACATCCCGGAGAGCGACCGCGGCACGCTGTGCGTGTCGAGCCAGGTCGGCTGCACGCTCACCTGCTCGTTCTGCCACACCGGCACGCAGCGCCTCGTGCGCAATCTCACGCCGGGCGAGATCGTCGGCCAGATCATGGTCGCGCGCGACCGGCTCGGCGACTGGCCGGGCCTCGACCGCGCGCAAGGGCCCGGTCTTGCCGACCGAAGGCGACCGCTTCGTCTCCAACATCGTCATGATGGGGATGGGCGAGCCGCTCTATAATTTCGAGGCGGTGCGCGACGCGCTGCTGGTCGTCTCCGACGGCGACGGCCTCGGCATCTCCCGAGCGCCGCATCACGCTCTCGACCTCCGGCGTCGTGCCGAAGATCGCGCGCGCCGGCGCCGAGATCGGCACCATGCTGGCGATCTCGCTGCACGCGGTGCGCGACGATCTGCGCAACGAGCTGGTGCCGCTCAACCGCAAATATCCGATTCACCGAACTGCTCGACGCCTGCCGCAACTATCCGGGCGTCTCGAATGCGCGGCGCATCACCTTCGAATATGTGATGCTCAAGGGCGTCAACGACTCGCTCGCCGACGCCAAGGCGCTGGTGCGGCTGCTCAAGGGCATCCCGGCCAAGATCAACCTGATCCCGTTCAATCCCTGGCCCGGCACGAAATACGAATGCTCGGACTGGGAGCAGATCGAGAAGTTCTCCGAGGTCGTGTTCAACGCCGGCTATGCGTCGCCGGTGCGCACGCCGCGCGGCCGCGACATCCTCGCCGCCTGCGGCCAGCTCAAGAGCGCGACCGAGAAGCTCTCCGCGCGCGAGCGCATGGCGCTGCGCGCGATGGCGATGACGGATTGATGCGCGGTGGCGCTGGTTTCTCGTCTCCCGCGTTCGCGGGAATGAGCGCAGGATGCTTGCGGCAGCAGAAAAGAGATTTACGCCGCCGCTTGAGCCGGAGCCTCGGTGCCGAGCGCGTCCTTCACCTTGGCGACGATCGCCTCGAACGCCGCCGGCTCGTGGATCGCGAGATCGGACAGCACCTTGCGGTCGACCATCACCTCGGCCTTGGCGAGGCCGGCGATGAACTGCGAGTAGTTGATGCCGAACGGCCGCACCGCCGCATTGAGCCGCTGGATCCACAAGGCGCGGAACGTGCGCTTGCGGCGCTTGCGGTCGCGGTAGGCGTATTGCATCGAGCGATCGACCGCCTGCTTGGCGATGCGGATCGTGTTCTTGCGCCGGCCGCGAAAGCCTTTCGCGGCGTCGAGGACTTTCTTGTGCTTGGCATGGGCGGTGACGCCACGTTTGACGCGGGCCATGGGTGAACTCCTTCAAGAATCGTGGATGAGGTCAGGCGGGGACGGCCGTCGGCCGAAGGATTTTCAGCCGTTGGGCAGGAAATACTTCACGACGTTGTCGCCGTCGGTCTTGAACAGGGTCCGGGTGCCACGATGGGCCCGGATCTGCTTGTTGGTCCGCTTGATCATGCCATGACGCTTGCCGGCGAACGCCGACAGCACCTTGCCGGTGCCGGTCACCTTGAAGCGCTTTTTAGCGCCCGACTTGGTCTTCATCTTGGGCATTTTGCTCTCCTGTGACGACGGCTTTCGGCCATAAGACCGCGATCCGCCGCGATTGGCGCTCGAAATGAGCGTGCTCGATGTGAGCGTTCACGCCGCCACGGCAGCCCTGTTAGCCGGGCGACGGAAGATGGGGCTTATGGCAGAAGCTCGTCGGGAATTCAACCGGATGGCGTCTGCGGCCAAACAAAAACGCCTGCGGTGACAAACGAAGGCATTTGAGCTGTCCGGACGTTATGTGGAACTTACCGCGGCGCCAGTACCATGATCATCTGCCGGCCTTCGAAGCGCGGCTCGGACTCGACCTTGGCAAATGTGCCGGTGTCGCTCTTGAGGCGGTCGAGCAATCGGGTGCCGAGTTCCTGGTGGGCCATTTCGCGGCCGCGGAAGCGCAGCGTCACCTTGACCTTGTCGCCCTCCTCGAAGAAGCGCCGCATCGAGCGCATCTTCACGTCGTAGTCGTGATCGTCGATCATCGGTCGGAGCTTGATCTCCTTGATCTCGACGACTTTCTGCTTCTTGCGGGCTTCGGCGGCCTTCTTCTGGGCCTGATATTTGTATTTGCCGACATCGAGGATCTTGCAGACCGGCGGTACCGAATTGGGGGCGATCTCGACGAGGTCGAGGCCGGCTTCCCGGGCCATGCCCAGGGCGGTCTCGAACGGAACGGTGCCGTGGTTGGCGCCGGTTTGATCGATCAGCTGCACGTCTCGAGAGCGGATCTCCTCATTGGTGCGCGGGCCGTCCTTTTGGGCGACGGGCGGGGCTTTCATCGGGCGACGAATGGCTGCAAACTCCTCTGCTGTTGCCACGATCCGTGGTGAAGTGTCGTCCGCTGCGCCACCATCCGGTGACGCGCCGCTGCGGGCCAAGTCGCTTCGCTACACGGAATCCGCACAAGATCGGTACAATCCGCGCCCGAGTCAACGGCGTTCGTCGGATATCGGACGGTTCTTGGCCGCAATCGGCGCTTAGCGCTCGTCTTCCAGCAGCGCGGTATAGACGGCGAGCGTCGCGGCCGAGAGATGCTCCGGCGAGCATTGCTCGGCAAGCGCCCTCGCGCGGGCGCCGATATCCTGGCGCTCCCGCGGCTCGAGCGAGAGCACCGCCGCGATGGCGCGGGCGAGGTCGACGGGGTCGGACGGGTTGACCAGCCAGCCGGTGCGCTCCTCCTCCGGCACATGGGGCGGCGCCCGCACGATCTCCGGCAGGACGCCGATCGCGGAGGCGATCACCGGCCGCGCCATCGCCATCGCCTCGATCGCGACCCGGTTGTAGGTGCCGGGCTCGGTCACCGGCACGACCACCATATCGGCGACGCCGTGGGCGGCCGGCATGTCGGAGCAATGGCCGATCCGGCGGAACAGGCCGCCGAGGCCCTGCGCCTCGATGCGGTCGGTGACGGCGCGGTTATAGTCGGCATCGCTCCCCTCGTTCGCCGCGACGACGAAAGCTACGCCGCGCAGACCGCCGTTGACCAGGATGCGCGCGGCATCGACCACGGCAAGCTGGCCCTTGGACGCCATGATCCGGCCGGGAACCAGCACCACGCGCACGCCCGGACGGATGTGCCAGCCGTGCCGCAGGATCGCGATGCGCTCGGCACTCACCGCCGGCGGATCGAAGCGGCCGACGTCGATGGCCCGCGGCATCGCCACCATCCGGGCATGCGCGACGCCGTGGCGGGCGGCGATGAGGTCGGCAGCGTACTCGGAATCGACCAGCACGCGGGCGCCGCGCCCCAGCGCCGCCTGGTAATAGGAGGCCGCCCCCATGCCGGGCAGCGGCCTGCCGAAATAGCTCGTCACCAGCAGCGCGCTCGAATCGCGGATCGCGGCACGGCCGACCCAGGCGGTCGGGCCGCTATAGGCGTGCACGATGTCGACATGCTCCGAAGCGACGACCTCGGCGAGCTTGCGGGCGTTGCCCATCAGGCGGACCGGATTGAACGTCGCGCCCGGCACCTGCAGCCACTCGCCACCGAGCGCCTGCAATTCCCCCACCAGCCGGCCGCCGCCGCTCGCGATGATCGCGCGCGCGCCCGAGACCAGCAGCGTGTTGGCGACGTTGACGGCGGCGCGGCCGGCGTGATCGTTCACCAATGCGGGCAGGATCTGCAGCACCGTCGCACCGGCGAGCGCGCGCGGCAGGGTCCGCGACGATGTTGCCTGGACGCTCATGGCGCCCGCTCGACGCGTGGCATCCGGGCGGGACCGGCGCAATAGGGTCTTGCGTTCGGCGGCGCGGTGCGGCCAAACCCCTTCTCAAGGACGCTGCGTATGACGCGGCCCCCCGCGGACACGGTCCCCTCCTAGCCCCCGGGCGCCTCGCGCCCGACCGAACGGCCTCTGCCGCGGCATGATGCTACATCTCAACAAGTTTCCATCGAATTAGCGATAACCGTCGTGAAACCATCAGACGAAAAAAACGGGGCAAGGTGCCTGCTTGCTCACCAGCCTGTTTCGGAATGCGACGTTGCGAGGAGGCCATGATGGATTCTCCTAGCGATTTCATCGCAGTAGGTGATCCCTCCGACATCAGGCGAATCGCCGTCCGTCGCGCGGAGGGCGGCCCACCGGGTCTGTTCTGGCTTGGCGGATTCAAGTCCGACATGAAAGGCACCAAGGCGGCGGCGCTGTCGCAATGGGCCGCCGGGCACGGCCGCGCCTGCGTGCGATTCGATTATTCCGGCCACGGCGAATCAAGCGGCGACTTCACCGACGGCACGATCGGCCGCTGGCTGGAGGAGAGCGCGGCGGTGTTCGAAGCCTGCTGCCGGGGCCCGCAGGTCGTGATCGGCTCATCCATGGGCGGCTGGATCGCACTGCTGCTGGCGCGTGAGCTGCGGCGCCGGTCAAAGACCGGAGCCAAGGATGCACCGACGATTGCTGGGCTGGCGCTGATCGCCCCGGCGGTCGATTTCACCGAGGTCCTGATGTGGAAGCGGTTCCCCAAGAAGATCAGGCGCGAGCTGGAGGAGACCGGCCGGTGGGAACGGCCGTCGGACTATTCCGAGGAGCCTCACGTCATCACTCTCAAGCTCATCGAGGAGGGCCGGCGCCACCTCATCCTCGGCGACATGATCGAGACCGGCTGTCCGGTGCGTATCCTGCAGGGCGTGCAGGACCCCGACGTTCCGTGGAACCACGCCGTGGAGCTGGTATCCCGGCTGGCGCAGGACGACGTCGTGCTGACGCTGGTAAAGGACGGCGACCACCGGCTGTCGCGGCCGGAGGATATCGAGCGCCTGACCGGCACGGTCGCGGAACTCGTCAGCGAGATTCAGCCACCTTCCTCAGCGGCGTGAAGCGCGGCCAGCCCATCGCGATAGGTCGGGTAGGCCAGCATGACGCCAAGTTCCCGCTTGAGGCGGGCATTCGATACGCGCCGGTGCTCGGCCCAGAACGACAGCGCCATCGGCGACATGTCGCGGGCCGCGGTCTCGAACGGGATTTCCGGCGGCGCATCGCGGCCGAGAAGCCGCGCCGCATAAGCGATGGGATCGGCGGCCGGCGCCGGCTCGTCGTCGGTGACGTTGACGATGCCGTCGAAGCGCCGGTCGATCACCGCCATGGTCGCGGCCGCGATGTCGTCGACATGAATGCGGTTGAACGCGTGGCCGGGCTTGATGATGCGCCGCGCACGGCCTGCCGCGACCTCACGCAATGCGTTGCGTCCCGGACCATAGATGCCGGGCAGCCGCAGGATGGCGACGGTGCGGCCTGCGATCTTATTTTGCGCAGTCGATGCATCCCCTCCGCTCATTCCCGCGCGCGCGGGAATCCAGGGGGGCGTGGGTTGCTCCCGGGTCGCCGTTTGCGCAGGGACGAGCGGAGCTTGATGCTGATTTCAGGTGATCAAGCCTGGATTCCGGTATTCGCAGGCTTGCCCAGCCCCCCTCTGCTGCGAGCCGTGCACGGCTGCGCGCGCTTGCCGGCGCGGGTGGCGTGGTTTCGTCGACCCAGGCGCCGGCGGTGTCGCCGTAGACTCCGATGGTGGACAGATAGACGATCGTTAAGGGCCGGGACGCGCGGTTGATGAGATTGGCGTAGCGCGCGAGTGCGGGATCGCCGTCAGGGCCTGGCGGCACCGACACCAGCAACACGTCAGCGTCAGCGAGACCGGACTCGATGTTCGGCAAGGCCCCGTCGAATGCATATGCCGCAACCCGATGGCCTCCGATGCTGTCGCCGGACAATACCGCGGCTTTGCCAGGATCGCGCACCGTGCCGGCGATGCCGGTAAAGCGCTCGCCCTGTAGCGTGATAAGGCGTGTCGCCGAATAACCGAGGCCGAAGCAGAACAGCCGCACCTAGACGCCTCGCGCGTCGGCAAGCGCCGCGGTCCATTCCTCTCCGACGCTGGCGTCTTCATCAGCGCCGCATTGACGAGCGAGCGCCGTGAGCCTGCCGGGCGCCAGCCGCCCGAGCGCCCACGCCGCGGCACCGCGCACCAACGGCGACGCATCCGACGCCAACCGCTCGACTTCGCCAGCGAGCGAAGCATCGCCGGAATTGCCTATCGCCACGGCGACGTTACGCACGAACCGGTCGCGCCCGATGCGCTTGACCGGGCTCTTGGAAAACAGCGCGCGGAATTGCGCATCATCGAGCCGCGCCAGCTCCGCGAGCGCCGGTGCGCGCAACGCATCGCGCGCCGCGAGCTTCGCTTCACGGCCGGCCTGGGCGAACTTGTTCCACGGACACACCGCAAGGCAGTCGTCGCAGCCATAGATGCGGTTGCCCATCAGCGGGCGCAGGTCGCGCGGGATCGGTCCCTTATGCTCGATGGTGAGATAGGAGATGCAGCGCCGCGCATCGAGGCGGTACGGCGCCGGGAAGGCCGAGGTCGGGCAGATGTCCAGGCAGGCGCGGCATGAGCCGCAATGGTCGGACCCTTCCGGCGCATCGGTCGGCAAATCGAGCGTCGTGAAGATCGCGCCGAGGAACAGCCACGATCCGAACTCGCGCGACACCAGGTTGGTGTGCTTTCCCTGCCAGCCGAGGCCGGCCGCGGCGGCCAGCGGCTTCTCCATCACGGCCGCGGTATCGACGAACACCTTGACGTCGCCGCCCGCTGTCGCGATCAGCCAGCGGGCCAGGGCCTTGAGCCGCGCCTTGATGAGCTCGTGATAATCGTCACCCTGGGCGTAAACCGAGATCGCGCCGCGGTCGCGCTGCTTGAGGATATCGAGCGGGTTGGTGTCCGGACCGTAGTTCACGCCCAGCATGATGACAGAGCGGACCTCCGGCCACAGCGCGCGAGGTGCGCCGCGCCGTTCCGCCGTTGTCTCCATCCAGGCCATGTCGCCATGGGCGCCGGCGCGGAGGAATTGCGCCAGCCGCTCGGCCGCCTGGGGGATCGCGTCCGGCCGCGCGATGCCGATGGCATCGAAGCCCTGCGCGCGCGCGGCCTCGACGAGCGCGATCTTGAGTGCGAGGGGATCGCGTACCGGCGGCTTTGGAGGCTGCGTCGTTTCGGAGGCACGCTCTCGCATTCGGTCCCCTCACCGCTTGAGGGAGACGGTGGCTCGCGCGGGAGCGATAGCGAAGCGCGAGCCGGGTGAGGGGTCCTTCATCATTTGTAGCGATCCCTCGCCCGCCTCGCTTCGCTCGGCACCCTCTCCCACAAGGGGAGAGGGAAGGGACTCGCTGCTGGCGCCGCCTAGAAATCCAGGTCGGCGTAGGTCGGCGAGGCCGGCACGCCGGGCAGCGCCTCGGCCAGGATCGGACGGAACGACGGGCGCGACTTCACCCGCGCATACCAGTTCTTCGCGGTGTCGTCGTGCTGCCATGGCACATCACCGAGATAGTCGACCAGGGAAAGATGCGCGGCCGCCGCCAAGTCCGCATAGCTCAGGCGGTCGCCCGCCAGCCAGTTCCGCCCCCGTAACAGCCACCCGATATAGGCCAGATGATAGCGGATGTTGTGGCGCGCCGCACGGATGGCGTTGGAATCAGGCGCGCCGCCCCCCTGCTCGGGCGTCATGCTGCGCTTGTAGACGCGTTCCAGGACGAGGGGGCCGGAGACCTCCTCGAAGAATTTATCATTGAACCAGCTTGCCAGCCGACGCACCTCGGCACGACCGACGGCGTCGGTCGGGATCAGGCGCCGCCCGGTGGCCTCTCCGTCCAGCGTTTCGTCGATATATTCGGCGATGATCTGCGCGCCGGGAAGGGCAAGCCGGTCGTTCTCGACCAGCACCGGCGTCGTCCCCGCAGGGTTGAGGGCGAGAAAACCTTCGCGCCGCTCCCACGGCCGTTCCTCGATCAGGTCCACCGCCACGCCATATTCGGAAAGCATGACCCGCACAAAGCGCGAATGCGGACAGAACGGGTGATGGAGCAGAGTCGCCATGGGTCTCCAGGCAGGCGTTGGGACGAAGCAGGCGGGGATTGCCCTGGGCAGGTCTCAGGAGGCTTTCGAGCGGAGTGGACACCGGTCCGCGTTAAGAAAACCCTCTTATCGCCAAGCGATAGAGAGTTCGGATGCGAAAAACGGCGGCCGCTTTCTGCCGCGTCCGCTCTAGCGAAAACCGCCCGGAGGAGCAACCCTCGGGCCGGCCTTTGCCGTTGCCTCCGCGGCAAGCTTGCGCCAAAAGCGCACACCTCGTGATTCCCGGACGACCCTATCGTCGTCCTGCCTGTCGCCCCATCGTCACCCACCACCGGTCCGGAGCGTCATGCTGTTCGACCTGTTCAAGGCCCTGATCCTCGGCATCGTCGAGGGGCTGACCGAGTTCGTTCCGGTGTCCTCGACCGGACACCTGCTGCTGATGGAGCAGGTCTTCGGCTTCGACGACGACGCCTTCGGCAAGAGCTTCGCGGTGCTGATCCAGCTCGGCGCGATCCTGGCGCTGCTGACGATCTATTTCGGCCGGCTGTGGGGCATCGCCATGGCGATGCCGAGCGATCCCGCCGCGCGGCGCTTCGTCATCGGCGTGCTGATCGCCTTCCTGCCGGCCGCGGTGATCGGCGCCCTGCTCGGCGGATTCATCAAGGCGGTGCTGTTCAATCCGTGGATCGTCTGCGTCGCGCTGATCGTCGGCGGCTTCGTGCTGCTGTGGATCGACCGGCTCGACCTCGAGCCGCGGCATCATGAGGCGACACGCTTTCCGCTGCCGATGTATCTCGGCATCGGGTTCGCGCAGTGCCTCGCCATGATTCCCGGCGTGTCGCGCTCAGGCGCGACCATCGTCGCCGCCATGCTGTTCGGCGCCGACCGCCGCGCGGCCGCGGAATTCTCATTCTATCTCGCGATGCCGACGATGATCGGCGCCTTCGCCTATGAGCTCTATAAAAGTCGGGCCGATCTCAGCAGCGCGAACCTGCTGATCATCGCGGTCGGCTTCGTCACGTCGTTCATCGCCGGATGGATCGTCGTGAAGACCTTCCTCGACTACGTGTCGCGCCACGGCTTTTCGCTGTTCGCGTGGTGGCGGATCATTGTCGGTGCGCTCGGCCTGATCGGCCTCGCGATCGTGCGCTAAAAGTCAGGTCCGCCCGACGCGGGGAAGCGGTCGTGGGCGGAACTGGCCGGTCTTGCGGAAGCGCCACAGATAGCTCGGCACGATTGCCTCCATCGCCGTCGGCGCAATGCTCAGCGCGGCGAATGTGCGTCCCTCGCGCACAGCGTCGTCGGACACCACGTTGTCGCGCTCCAGCAGGCTCACCTGGTCGACGGTAAGCGGCGGCTTCGGCAACCACTGCAGCAGGCTTGCCTGCAGGCGCGCCAGCGGGAACGGAATCGGCACCAGCAGCCGGCGCCGCTCGATCGTCGCCAGCACGAACGCCATCAGTTCCTGGAAGGTCCGGACCTCCGGACCGCCCAGCTCATAAACAATCCCCTGCTTGGCTTCGCCGTCGACCGCCTTGACGATCGCATCGGCGACGTCGCCGACGAACACCGGCTGGAACCTGGTTTCGCCGCCGCCGATCAGCGGCAGGGCCGGCAGGAAGCGAGCCAAATTCGCAAAGCGGTTGAAGAAGTCGTCCTCCGGCCCGAACAGGACAGAGGGCCGGAAGATCGTGGCGGTACCGGACACAGCCCACGCCGCCTCTTCGCCCTGCGCCTTGGTGCGCCCGTAGAGCGCGGGCGAGTCGTTGTCCGCGCCGAGCGCCGAGACATGGACCAGGCGCGCCCCGGCCTCGGCGGCGGCGCGCGCGACATGGCCCGCGCCGATAGCATGCACCATGTCGAACCGTTGCCGTCCGCCCTCGAACAACACGCCGACCAAGTTTACCACCACGGCGGCGTCGCGCGCGGCGGCGGCCACGGAATCCCCGTTGCGCAGGTTCGCCTGCACGGCGTGGATCTGGCCGACCCGTCCGAGCGGCTGCAGATGCCCTGCAAGTTCCGGACGCCGCACGGCGACCCGGATACGATAGCCGCACTTGCACAGCGCCCGCACCACGTGGCGGCCGAGAAATCCCGAACCGCCAAAAACGGTGACGAGGGTGTCGGCGTTGGCCTGTGCTGTCATGCGGCAGTTTCGACGAAGGGAATAGGCGGCGCGACGGAAACTTGTCGCTGCACCGCGAAATACCGCATCGCTCGGAACCTGTATAGAGGCCGCGCGGCGGTGCGCCTGCCATCGTTGACAAGCCGAAAGGCGCACCCTTATGTGGGCCCGCTAAGCCCAGGTGGCGGAATTGGTAGACGCGCTGGTTTCAGGTACCAGTGGGTAACACCGTGGAGGTTCGAGTCCTCTCCTGGGCACCATGCATTTTCTTCCGTGACCGGTAGACCAGGGCGGACGCGTGATCGGATTGCTCTTCGCGTTCGGCATCACGCCAGGCATCGTATGCGGCGGCGCACCCGCCTGACCTCGAATTCCGAAAGACCCGACGTCCCGGCCGCGGCAACTCTCAGGCCACTGCGAGGCAAGGCGCGAAACGCGCGAACAGCTCCATCGACTCCTCCATGATGGGCTCAAGCTTCTCCTCGATCGTCAGGCGGACCGCGCAGCACAGCAGCGTGAAGCGAAGCAGCAGGGATCGGGTCGGCTGGACCGCAGCACGGGCCGCCGCCGCGAACAGCGTGGCCAAGGATGGCGCTTCCGCCACAACCTGCCCGCGGCCGTCCTCCAGCACGTATGTGGCCCCGAGCCGTGAGATGCACAGCACGCAGTCATGGCCGGGCGCGGGACCGAGGACGTAGAACTGGGGCTCGCCTCGCTCCGTCATCCCGATCTCCCAGGACGCTCCATCGGAGCCCGCCGTCACAGTCCGTTCGGCGAAGAATCCCATCAGTTCCTGCAACTCACCGGAACGCCAGCCTTGCGGCGCCGGCGCACATGGAAATGCGATAATGCTCATCGCTTGACCTCGAACAGCAGCCGGTACAGCTCCGGCTCGTAATACGACAGCAGATGGCGGGCGAATGCCGCGGGAGCAACGCCCACCGCGCGCGCCCAGCCTTCCATGGCATCGGTCGGAACCCGGCCGAAGCCGTTCTCCACCTGCGAAACGAACGTGTAGTATTTGAGGCCGAGCCGGGCCGCGAGCTCGATCTGCGACAATCCGGCCTCCCGGCGCCGCTCCTGCAGCCAGCCGCCGGCCTGCCTGCGCAACGCTACACTCTTCGGAGCCGATTTGGCCGCCGCCCTGGCTCGCGTCATGAACACTCCCCCTTGATCGCACTATGTTTCAATATTACTAAACGTATATGAACTGCACATGATATCAAGAAACTACCGTAGCATAATTCAGCGCCGGCTCAATGCTCTTGCATCTAGGCCCGCGGCCGAGGCCGACGGAGGAGACACATGGCACTGTCCTGCTCGTCCCTGGTCCGCCCGCCCCGCGGCTTCCCGCAACGCGGCTGGCGCGGCGTAGTCACCGCAATGGCCGCTGCCGCCGTGACCGTCGCGGCAGCACTTATCGTTGCGGCATGGACGCTGCCGGCGCCGCTGGTCCTTCCGGCCGTCAGCGCCGCCGTGGTCCTCAGCGCCGCCACGATGGGCGCGGTCGCCTGGGCGTGCCCGCCGGGCACCGGGATCACGGCGTTCTACTGGGACGTCGCCGGAGCGCTGACTGCGGTCGGCGTTTGCGCGGCGCTGTTCGGAGAGCCGGAGCAGATTGTCGCGCTCCTGGACCGGCAGGGCGCGGAATAGCGGACGGCGGAAGCGACCAAGGCTACGGGGAACGATGCCCATGGAGTTCCATCATCAGCTTCTTGCGCTGATCCAGGTCATCCTCATCGACATCGTCCTGGCCGGCGACAACGCGATCGTGGTCGGAATGGCGGCGGCGCGCCTCGCCCCCGAGCAGCGCACCAGGGTGATCTTCTGGGGCGTCGGTGGCGCGGTCGTGCTGCGCATCCTGTTCGCGCTCATCGCGACGCAGCTCCTGGCGATCGTCGGCCTGGTATTGGCAGGCGGCGTCCTGCTGCTCTGGGTGTGCTGGAAGATGTATCGCGAGCTTCGGGTCAGCCATGCCGAGCCGGCGTTCGCCGGGGGCGTGCCGGGCGACGCGATCTCCGGCCTCAAGGCGATGACCTTCCGGGCCGCGCTGGTGCAGATCATCGTCGCCGACGCCTCCATGTCGCTCGACAACGTGCTGGCGGTCGCCGGTGCCGCGAAGGGCGACATGCTCGTGCTCGTCGTCGGCCTGACGGTGGCGGTTGGCTTCATGGGCCTGATGTCCGCCTATATCGCAAAGCTCCTTTCGCGCCACGCATGGATCTCCTGGATCGGCCTCGCGATCATCCTCTACGTCGCGTTCGAGATGACCTGGACCGGCTTCCATCAGATCGGCTGCCAGTTCGTGCCGCAACCGACCTGCCGGGAGGGCGCGCTGGCGACCTTCAGTTCTTTGCTCTGAACGATTGAAGGCGCCGGGTCCCGGTGCTACGGAACGCGGCGCCTCCGAGATTTTCCCGCATTCCCATTGAGCAAGAGGCGGCACCGAGGTCTCCCTGATGACCATCCGCCTGCACCGCGGCGACCTGCCTGACCTTGGCTGTTACGAGCGCGTGGGGGCGATAGCGATCGATACCGAGACCATGGGTCTCGAAGCGCACCGCGACCGGCTGTGCGTCGTGCAGCTTTCCCCCGGCGACGGTTCGGCCGACGTGGTGCAGATCCCCGCCGGCGCCACCGCGGCGCCAAATCTCGCGCATCTGCTGGCCGATCCTGCCGTCCTGAAAATCTTCCATTTCGCGCGGTTCGATCTCGGCGCCCTCTTCAAGACCTTCGGCGTGATGCCGGCACCGGTCTATTGCACCAAGATCGCATCGCGCCTCACGCGCACCTATACCGACCGGCACGGGCTCAAGGACCTGACGCGGGAAGTGCTCGGCATCGAAGTCTCCAAGCAGCAGCAATCCTCCGATTGGGGAGCAGAGAAGCTCACCGACGCCCAGGTCGCCTATGCGGCATCCGACGTGCTTCACCTGCATGCGCTGAGGGACAGGCTCGACGTCATGCTGGCGCGCGAGGGACGCCAGGACATCGCCGCGGCCTGCTTCAATTTCCTGCCCGACCGGGCCTGGCTCGATCTCGCCGGATGGGCGGCTGAGGACATTTTCGCTCATTCGTGAGCAGCCGCCGCCCCGCCCCGGCCATATTCCCAAGCGATTTTGCGGGCCGCCGAGACGCAGCCTGGGCATAAACGAGAATTGGGCGCGGCGGTGGGGACGAATCGGTGAGCATTGCGACGCAGGCCGGAACGCATGCCTGGACCGCGACGGGCCGAGGCGACTTTGCCCGGATGGTCCATGTCGCGCGCCGCCATAGCGCCCGCGTGCGGTTCCTGCGCCTCGGCATCCCGATCGCGGCGCTGGGCGGCCTGACCCTCGTCACGCTATTGACTTGGTTCAACCCCCTGCGGGCGCTTTCCGCGCTGCCGTTGCCGTCCATGGGAAAGCTCGTCGTCTCCGGCACCAAGATCACCATGGAGGCGCCGAAGCTGCGCGGCTTCACCCGGGACAACCGCGCCTATGACGTGACTGCCGATGCCGCCGCCCAGGATTTCCAGAAACCCGAGATCATCGAACTCACCGGCATCAAGGCCCGTGTCCAGATGCAGGACAAGGGCGTGGTCGACGTCAAGGCGGTGACCGGCGTCTACAACACCAAGACCGAGCTGTTAACCCTTACCCAATATATCCTGCTCACATCCTCGTCCGGCTACGAAGGGCATCTCTCCGAAGCCGTGCTCGACGTGAAGAAGGGGCACATCGTCTCCGAGAAGCCGGTCGAGGTGATCATGCTGAGCGGCGTCATCAATGCCGGCCGGCTGGAAGTGGTGGACAATGGTGCGCTGCTGCGTTTCGACGGCGGCGTCGTGATGTCGCTGAAGGCGGGTGCCGCCGGCGAGGCGGAGAAAAAGGCCGCACGATGATTCCGCGGACGCATGCATCCTGGCCAATCGCATTCGCCATCGCGATGACGATGGTGGCTGCCTCCGCCGTCGCGGCCCAGCAGCCCTCGGCACCGGCGCCCAGCCCGCTGCAGGGCTTCCAGGTCAACAAAGACAAGCCGATCCAGATCAACGCCACCACGCTCGAGGTCCGCGACAAGGACAAAAAGGCGACCTTCATCGGCAACGTCGTCGTGGTCCAGGGTGACACCACGTTGAAATGCAAGCTTCTCGACGTGTTCTACGATCAGGATGCCGCCGGCGGCGCCGACAAGAAGGGCGCCCAGACCGCATCCATGTCGCCGATCGGCGGCGGCGCCGGCCAGCAAATTCGCCGCCTCGAAGCCAAGGGCGGCGTGACCGTGATCCAGAAGGAGCAGACCGCCACCGGCGAGACTGCGGTCTATGACCTCAAGGCCAACAACGTGACCCTGAACGGCAATGTCACGGTCACCCAGGGGACGAACGTGATCCGGGGCGACCGCATCGTGGTGGATCTGACGACCGGCGTCATGCGGGTCGAGTCCGGCGCAAAGGAGAACGGGGTGTCGGGACTATTCAACCCGAATTCCAAGTCAGACCTCAACAAGAGCGCGCCGAAATCCGATTCGGCGAAGTCGGACTCGGCCAAGTCATCCAAGGGCGCTCGCGATGCGTCCAAGACGGCGCCGAAGCAGGGCAATGCCCCGATGAAGCTGAATTGACGTCGAGCCCTGATCGAAGACTTGGTCTTGGATGGGATTATGGCATGGGCCGACATGGCTATTCCGCCTGGCACCGTCATGTTCTAAAGCGATCCTGAGAGGCGACTTGCAAGCGGGGCGACGCATAACCGGAGCGCGGAACGCACGTGGCTGATCTTCTCGCGCTGTTCCGCCGCAGCCCGCCGCCGCGCGGCCGGCAGGCGTCGATGGCGATCCCAAAGCCCCGCAGGCGCTTCGATCTATTTGCCCTGTTCCGCCGCAAGCGGCGGTCGAACATGGTCAGGCCCCGCGCCGGATCGTGGGCTCGGCTCATGGATGTCGCCGGCTTTGTTGCGCTGTTCCGCCGCCGGCCCATCCCGCAGCCGGTCACCCTGCCCGCCGAGTTCCATCCCTTCGATCGGGCCGGCGGCTTCGACCCCCCGGGCAATTTCGATGCGCCGGGCTCATTCGATTCCGATGGCGAAGCCGCGGCCTATGACGAGTACGACGCGCCTGTCGCCCTGGAACCTCCAACCCACGCACCCGCAGTTGCTTCGCGTTGGGAGGAAACCCGCAGCCATCCGGCGGAAGGCGACCAATACCTGGCGATCCACGGCGTCGAGAAGAGCTTCGGCTCCCGCAAGGTGGTCAAGGGCGTGAGCCTCTATCTGCGGCGCGGCGAGGCGGTCGGGTTGCTTGGCCCCAACGGCGCCGGCAAGACCACCGTATTCTACATGATCACCGGCCTCATCAAGGCCGACGCCGGCCGCATCGCGCTCGACGGCCAAGACATCACCAAGCTGCCGATGTACCAGCGCGGCCGGCTCGGCATCGGCTACCTGCCGCAGGAGGCGTCGATCTTCCGCGGCCTGACCGTTGAGGCCAACATCCGCGCCGTGCTGGAGGTCGTGGAACCGAGCCGCCGCAAGCGGGAAATGGAACTGGACAAACTGCTCGACGAGTTCGGGCTGGAGCGCGTGCGCAAGAGCCCATCGATCGCGCTCTCCGGCGGCGAGCGCCGCCGCGTCGAGATCGCACGCTCGCTGGCGACCAAGCCTGCCTACATGCTGCTCGACGAGCCCTTCGCCGGTATCGATCCGATCGCCGTCGGCGACATCCAGGCGCTGGTGCGCCACCTCACCCACCGCGGTATCGGGGTCCTGATCACGGACCACAATGTGCGTGAGACGCTGGGCTTGGTCGACCGCGGCTATATCATCTATTCGGGGCAGGTCCTCATGGAGGGCTTGGCCGATGAGATCGTGAACGATCCGGAAGTCCGCCGCCTCTATCTGGGGGAAGAGTTCCGGCTGTGAACAGCGGGCTCCGTTAAGGCTTTTGCCTCCGACCCGGTATACATCGCGCAAGGAACCAAGTAAGCAAGAACCGGACCACAACCCGGCAAAACATGGCGCTGAGTCAAAGACTAGAGATCCGCCAGAGCCAAGCGCTTGTGATGACGCCGCAGCTTATGCAGGCGATCAAGCTGCTGCAGCTCTCAAGCCTCGATCTGGCCGCCTATGTCGACGTCGAGCTCGAGCGCAACCCTCTGCTTGAGCGCAACGGCGACGGCGAAAGCGAAAGTGCGGCCGAGCCGGAAACAATTGATCGAAATCACGAATTTTCTGTTGGCGCCGACGCCGAGAGCTGGTTCGGGCAGGAGCTTGAGACCAGCCGGACCGCGATCGAGGAACGGCTCGATACCAGCCTGGAAAACGTGTTTCCCGACGAGACGGGGGCGCTCGCCCGTCCCGCCGCAACCCCCGAGCCGGCCGGCTATTCGGAATGGGCCGGCGTCGGCCCCGGCGGCCGCGAGGCCGGCGAGTATAACCTCGAAGCCTTCGTCTCGGCCGAGAAGACGCTGCCCGACCACCTCGCAGAGCAACTCGCGCTCTCGATCGCCGACCCGGCGCGCCGGATGATCGGCCAGCACCTCATCGACCTCGTCGACGAGGCCGGCTATCTCACCGGCGACATCGGCGCCGTTGCCGAGAAACTAGGCGCCTCCCTGACGGAGGTGGAGGCGGTGCTCGCGATCTTGCAGGGCTTCGATCCGACCGGGGTATGCGCCCGCAACCTCGCCGAATGCCTGACCATCCAGCTCACGGAGCGCGACCGCTTCGATCCGGCCATGGCGGCGCTGATCGGCCATCTCGATCTTCTCGCCAAGCGCGACCTCGCCGCCTTGCGCAAGGTGTGCGGCGTCGACGACGAGGACATCGCCGGCATGATCGCGGAGATCCGCCGCCTCGATCCCAAACCCGGCCACGCCTTCGGCTCGGCGATGGTCCAGCCGATCGTGCCGGACGTGTTCGTGCGGCCTGGGCCGGACGGCGGCTGGCTGGTGGAACTCAATTCCGACACGCTGCCCAAGGTGCTGGTCAACCAGAGCTACTATGGCAAGGTCTCCAAGACGGCGAAGGAGAACGGCGCCAAGGCCTATCTGGCCGAAGCCCTGCAGACAGCGACCTGGCTGGTGCGCGCCCTCGACCAGCGCGCCCGCACCATCCTCAAGGTTTCGACCGAGATCGTGCGTCAGCAGGACGGCTTCTTCGCCCACGGCATCCGCCACCTGCGGCCGCTCAATCTCAAGACCGTGGCCGATGCCATCGGCATGCACGAGTCTACGGTGTCGCGCGTCACCGCCAACAAATACATGGCGACCAACCGCGGCATCTTCGAGCTGAAATACTTCTTCACCTCGTCGATCGCGTCCTCCGACGGCGGCGAAGCGCATTCGGCGGAGGCCGTGCGCCATCGTATCCGCCATCTGATCGATGCCGAGAGCGCCACCGGCGTGCTCTCCGACGATACCATCGTCGAGAAGCTGCGCGAGGTCGGCATCGACATCGCACGCCGCACCGTCGCCAAATATCGCGAGGCGATGCGGATACCCTCTTCCGTGCAGCGCCGTCGCGAGAAGCAATCGACGCTCAACGCGAACTGATCCATCGCGCGAATTTCACGGCGTCATGGCCGGCCTGTCCCCGGCGAGGACGAAGAGAGCGGAATAGCTCCGCACGCGCTGCACCAACTCAATGCCCGGTCGCCACCGCCGCCAATCGCTCCGGCGAATCCGGCAGCGCATTGCCGCGCCACACCACATGCATATCGGAGCGCAGCAGCAACAGATCATAGCCGTAGATCTCGCGTGCGGTATTGTCCGGCACGTCGAGTATCGCGAACGGCGCGCCCAATTCCGCGAACGCGCGCGAGAGACCAGCACCATCCGCCGGCGCCCGGCCGAGCCGCAGCAGCGTGTAGCCGGCGCCAACCCGGTCCTGCAAAGCCGTACCGTCGTCGAGCCAGACATGCGGCAGGCGCGCGCCCGGCCAAGTGGTCGGGCGATAGTCACGGAAATCGTGCTCCGGTCCTTCGGCGTCTTGCGGCCAGATGATCGGCGAACCGACATACCGATAGCCGAGTTCGGCACCGATCATCTCATTGGACTTGCGCTGCTCCACGGCGGCGACGCGCGCGAGGTTCGCACGGGTTTCCATGCCCGACGGCGTATCGTCACGGATGTCGGGCCGGTACATGGCGCGCCATGCGCGGCGTCCCGTCGAGGCATAGCGCGATGCCGCGACGTTGCGCTCTCCGATCTGCCGGCGCTCGATCTGATACGATGCAAGCAGGCCGGGGCCACCCCAGCCCTGCAGCGTCGCGGCGAGCTTCCACGCGAGATCGGTCGCGTCGCCGACGCCGGTATTCATGCCGAGCCCTCCGGTCGGGATCACCAGATGCGCGGCATCGCCGGCGAGAAACACACGGCCATGCGCATAGCGGTCGGCGAGCAGCAGGTTCTGTTTCCACCCGCCGACATACAGCATGTCGTAGCTCAACGGCATCGCGATCGTCTTCTCGAACATCGCCGCCATGTCGGAGTCATTCTCAACGACCGAGTGCAGGGTGAAGTGCTTGGTGGAATCCTGCACGATCAGGAAGGTCGCCTGCCCATCGGCGACGTGATAGTGGCGTCCCTTGCCGATCGGGATACGCTCGTAGAGATCATCGCAACGGTAGAGCGCCTGACGGAGCTGCATGATGTTGGCGTCGCCGGTGAGCGCGATGCCGAGCTGCCGGCGCACCAGGCTCGCGCCGCCGTCGCAACCGACCATGTAGACGGCGCGGATTGTTTCAACCGACCCATCGGCGTTCCGCAGCTGCGCCGTGACGGACGCGTTGTCCTGCACGAAGGATTCCAGCGCGCAGCCGTAACGCACTGTTACCGACGGCAGTTCTTCCGCGATCGACTTGAGCAGCGGCTCCAGGGTGTATTGCGAGATGAGCTGATAGGGTTCGAGCGGCATCGTGCCGTCGCGGCAGGCCGCGATCTGCGCCTTGGCGTCGTTGACCGAGGGATAGGCATGCCGCACCAGCGGCGACTCGACGAGCGACAGGATGATGAACACGTCCATCGGGCAGTCGGCCGGCAATCCCACCTTGCGGATGCGCTCGGCGATGCCCATCCGTCGATAGATCTCCATCGTGCGCGCGTTGCAGCGCTCCATCTTGGGGAGAAATTGCGGCGCCTCCTTCTGCTCGATCAATGTGCAGCGGACGCCCTGCTGGCCGAGCGCGACCGCCAGCGTCAGGCCGGTCGGTCCCCCTCCGACGATGAGGACCCCGCTGGCCGGCATGGCGTGTCGCTCGAGCCGGTTCATCATGGCCACCGCAAGCTCACGACTTGATCTTTCCGGTCTCTCATCGCTGCGGCTCCAAGGTCGGTTGACACCGGGGTTGCCGGTTCATAGGTCATTCGTGACGGTATTTTGACGGGCGTGCACAAGCCTAACCACGAACGAATTTTCGCACCAAGGAGGCCACGGATGCCGTTTCGCGTTTCGGGGAAGAATATCGACATCGGCGAGGCATTGCGCGGCCGCATGAACGATCGCATCGCGGGCGCCGTGGGAAAGTATTTCGACGGCGGCTATTCCGGTCATGTGATCGTGGACAAGGAAGCGTTCGGCTTCCGCACCGAATGCACCGTGCACCTCGATTCGGGCATCATGCTGCACACCGAGGCGATGGCGGCCGATGCCTATGCGAGCGCCGACCAAGCGGCGATCCGGCTCGAAAAGCGGCTGCGGCGCTACAAACGAAGGCTCAAGGGCCATCAGGTGGACCGCAACAACGGCGCCGAGCCGATATCCGCGCCGGAGGTCGACGCGCGCAGCTACGTCATCGCGACTCCCGAGCATGAAAACGAGGAGGAGGATGCCGGATTCGACCCTGTCATCATCGCGGAATCGACGACGGCGCTGAAGCGCTTCTCGGTGAGCGAGGCCGTCATGGAGCTCGACATGACGGGCGCGCCGGTCGTGGTCTTCCGCCATGCCGAGCACGGCCGTGTCAACCTCGTGTACCGCCGCGCGGATGGCCATATCGGTTGGATCGATCCCCCGGCCCTCGACGGTGCCGGCGGCCATTGACGCCGCGGCGGCACCTTCCTATGGTCCGCCGCCTTTCGCCGGCCCCATGCGCCCTGCGACTTTGGACCCATTCCCTCTATGCCGCTCAACGACCTGGTTGCCCCGAACGCGATGATTCCCGCGCTCAAGGTCAACAACAAGAAACAAGCGCTGCAGGAACTCAGCTCTCGCGCCGCGGAGCTGACTGGCCAGAACGAGCGCGGCATTCTCGACATCCTGCTTCAGCGCGAGAAACTCGGCTCGACCGCGGTCGGCAGCGGGATCGCAATTCCGCACGGCAAGCTTCCCAAGCTCGCCCGGCTGTTCGGGCTGTTCGCGCGCCTTGAGCGCCCTATCGATTTCGACGCGCTGGATGGCGCGCCGGTCGACCTGATCTTCCTGCTGCTCGCCCCGGAAGGCGCCGGCGCCGATCACCTCAAGGCGCTGGCGCGCGTCGCCCGCCTGTTGCGCGACCCCGAGACCGCGCGAAAGCTGCGTGATTCGCGTGACCTTGACGCGATCTATGCGGTGCTGACCTTGGCGCCGACGGGCGTGGGATAATCGCCGCCTGCGCCGCTACGCGCAGACCGGCCCACCCTCGCGTTCGACCTCCATTCCAAAATGTATATCCTGTCCTCGCCCATCGCGATGGCATGGGATCGGTGCGCGCATCGGCCGTAAGCCGACAGAACAACGGCGTGCCGGACAAGAGGGAGGAGATCATGTTGCGAACATTACGCATCGCCGCGCTGGCGCTCGCCGCCATAGCCTCGGCTTACGCCGCGCCGGCAAGCGCCCAGACTTATCCGACGCGTCCCATCACCATCATCGTTCCGCTCGCGGCCGGCAGCGGAATGGATGTGCTGGTGCGGCTTTATGCCGACAAGCTGTCCGAGGCGCTGGGCAAGCCGGTGGTCGTCGACAACCGCCCTGGCGCCTCGCTGATGCTGGCCGCCAATGCGGTCGCGACCTCCGCTCCTGACGGTTACACCCTCCTGGTGTCGACCAGCTCGGCGATGGCGATCAACCTGACGCTCTTCAAACAGGTCGCCTACGACCCGGAACGCGACTTCGTGCCGATCTCGCTTTACGTCAAGTCGCCGTTCATCCTGGTCGTCAATCCATCACTGCCGGTGAAATCGGTTCCCGAACTCATCGCCTACGTGAAGGAGAACCAGGGCAAGCTCACCTACTCCTCGCCCGGCGCCGGCGTCGCCTCGCATCTCGCCATGGAGTTCATGAAGAACCGGTTCGGGCTGGAGATCACGCACGTGCCCTATCGCAACACGCCGCAGTCCATCTCGGACATCGCAGCCGGCCATGTCAGCATGGGCTTTGCCGAAGCCGGCGCTTCGCTTGGGCTGATCAGAGACGGACGCTTGCGCGCGCTCGCGGTGTCGTCGGCGACGAGCCTGCCGCTGCTGCCGGAGGTCCCGCCGTTCTCGGAGGCTGCGAACGCGCCGGACTTCGAGGCCGTATCCTGGCACATGCTGCTGGCACGGGCGGCAACGCCGAAGGAGATCGTCGAGCGCCTGCACCACGAGATGAAGCGCATCATGGCGGCGCCGGACATGCGCGAAAAGATCGCGAATATCGGCCTCATCCCTTACGACACGCCGTCGCTTGACGACACCAGGCGCTATCGAAGGGACGAGCAGAAGAAGTGGGGTGATCTGGTGAGGAAGCTAGGGCTCGAAGGAACGCAGTAGCTTAGTTTCTTCCCTTCAGCTCCGCTCATTCCCCGGACAAGCCGGAGTCAGAACAACAAGTGCGTCAATGGGCCGGCTCGGGGAGCGCGTATAGTGATGAATAAATAAAAGCGACGGAGAACGTGACTCTCCGCCGCTTGTCGTTGGCTGAACACTAACGGTCAATGAAGGCTTACAGTCTCCAGCTCATTGCTCCAGGCATTGGCGACCGCAGCTTCGCGGCTGTCGGTGAGCATGATCGGCGTGCCGTCCGCCGCGTGCAGCGCAAAGAGCTGCATACCGGGCTGAAGCTCCGGCGCCTGCGGAAACAGCGAATGCACGTCCTCGGAGCGGATCGTCTTCACGTAGGCGATCTTGCCGCCCCCGAGAACCGCAAGCGCTTCCGGCGACATCGCGGAACGGGATTCGTGTGTGTTCGTCATGCCCTCGACTCCTTTCATGTGACAACGCGTCGAGTCCAGTTGTGATCCGTCACTCGTGCTGATTTATCGCGATCGACCTGACCACGCGTTCCGGATTGGGGCGCGCAAGGTCGATCGACAGCAGCCCGTTCTTCAAGTCCGCGCCCAGCACGTCCATGCCTTCCGCAAGCACGAAGGTGCGCTGGAACTGGCGTGCGGCGATGCCGCGATGCAGGTATTGGCGGGACTTGTCGTCCTGCTGGCGCCCGCGGATCACGAGCTGGCCCTCTTCCACGGTGATCTCAAGCTGGTCGCAGGTGAAGCCCGCGACGGCGAGCGTGATGCGCAGCCGTTCGGGATTCTGCGCGTCGCGCGCGAGCCGCTCGATGTTGTACGGCGGATAGCCGTCCGCAGCCTTGGCGACACGGTCGAGCGCACGCTCGATGTCGTCGAATCCAAGAAGAAAGGGACTTGATAGTGACGGTACTCGGGACATCCTCAAAGTCCTGTTGAAGCGACTTTGACGGGGCCCTTCACAGGCACCCCGGACACCCTGCGGCGGCCGCATTCGCGCGGGCCGCCGTCGGGCACAGGTCCAATATGGTGGGGGCGGGTTAAGGGTTCAAGAACGGGATGGGAACGTCAGTGCCGACCGTGTCTCGGCGCGCTCCTCACCACGAGTTTCAAGAAGCGCCGTACCCGCTCTCGACAATCTACAGGCGCCGCAGCGCCACCTCGTCCACCAGGTGGTTGGCGCCCTTGCGCAGGATGAGATCGGCGCGCTGGCGCGTCGGCACGATGTTCTCGTGGAGATTGACGAGGTTGATACGGTTCCAGATCGAGTCCGCGGTCGTGCTGGCCTCCGCGTCGGACAGTCGCGCGTAGCGGTGGAAGTAGGATTTCGGATCGCGGAACGCCGTCCCCCGCAGGGTGAGGAAGCGCTCGACATACCACTGGCGCAGCACCTCCTCGTCGGCGTCGAGATAGACCGAGAAGTCGAAGAAGTCGGACACGAACGGGATCGCCTCGCCGTCCTTGGGCAGGCGGCCGGCCTGCAGCACATTGAGCCCCTCGACGATCAGGATGTCCGGAAGGTCGATCTCGACCCAGGTGTTGGGCATCACGTCGTAGATGAGATGGGAATAGACCGGCGCACGCGTCGGCCGTCGGCCAGCCTTCACGTCGGTGAGGAAGCGCAGTAGGGCGGGCAGGTCATAGCTCTCGGGGAAGCCCTTGCGGTCCATGAGCGCCTCGCGCTCCAGCACGGCATTGGGCAGCAGGAAGCCATCGGTGGTGACGAGATCGACCTTCGGCACGTTGGGCCAGCGCGCGAGCAACGCCTGCAGCACGCGGGCGGTAGTCGATTTGCCGACCGCGACCGAACCGCCGATGCCGATGATGTAAGGCATCTTGGCATCCTCGGTGCCGAGGAAGCGCTGCTGCACGCGGAACAGCCGCTGGGTCGCGACCACGTAGAGCGACAGGAGGCGCGACAGCGGCAGGTAGATGTCCTCGACCTCCGCCATGTCGAGCCGGTCATGCATGGAGCGCAGCCGCGTGACCTCGTCCGGGGTCAAGGTCATCGGCGCGTCGTCGCGCAACGCCGCCCACTCGGCGCGCCGAAAGGTACGGTAGGGTGAGAACTGGTCCGGCGCGCGCTGGTCCATCGCGGTTCGTCAGTCGCGCGGACGCGACGCCTTTTCTTCGAGGCCCGATTTTCCCGTGCGGGTGGCGAGGATGGCCTCGACCTCGGACAGGCTGACGCCGCGCGCCTCCAGCACGACGAGCAGATGGTAGAGGAGATCGGCGCTCTCCGCGATCAGCCTTTCGCGATCCTCGGAGACGGCCGCGATCACGGTTTCCACCGCTTCCTCGCCGAGCTTCTTGGCACACTGGTCGACACCCTTGTCCAGGAGCTTGCGGGTATATGAGACCTCGCCGCTGGCATGGGCGCGCTCGCGGATGCGGGCTTCAAGGTCGTGCAGGGTGAAGGGTGCGGGTTCGCTGGTCACGGCATCCGTTCTATGGGCTTGGGTTTCAGGCGCCTTCTTCGGCGGCTTGTATCACCATTGTCGAGGCAAAGTGCGCCCGGACCCCCGTTTCCCTTTCGGAGAGGAATGAGCCGGCCCCACCGTCGAACCGCAACCGCAATCTCAAGGGTCGAGCCGCACGGCCAGCCCGGCATGCGCCATGTAGGTTTTGGCCTCGCGCACGCTGTGCTCGCCGAAATGGAAGATCGAGGCCGCGAGGACCGCGGTGGCGTGGCCGTCCCGGATGCCCTCGACCAGATGGTCGAGATTGCCGACGCCGCCCGACGCGATCACCGGCACGGCCACGGCATCGGCGATCGCGCGCGTGAGCGCGATGTCGAAGCCGGCGCGCGTGCCGTCGCGGTCCATCGAGGTGAGCAGGATCTCGCCGGCACCGAGTGCCACCACCTCCCGGGCATAGTCGACGGCGTCGATGCCGGTCGGCTTGCGGCCGCCATGGGTGAAGATCTCCCAGCGGCCGCCTTCGCCCGGCGCTGACACCCTCTTGGCGTCGATCGCCACCACGATGCATTGGTCGCCGAACTTCTCGGCCGCATCCTTGACGAACTGGCGGTCGCTCACCGCCGCGGTATTGATCGACACCTTGTCGGCGCCGGAGGCGAGCAGCCTGCGGATGTCATCGATGCTGCGCACGCCGCCGCCAACGGTCAGCGGCATGAAGCAGGCTTCCGCCGTTCGCCGCACCACGTCGAGGATGGTGCCGCGGTTCTCGTGGCTTGCCGTGATGTCGAGGAAGCACAGTTCGTCGGCGCCAGCCGCGTCGTAGGCGATCGCGGCCTCGACGGGATCGCCGGCGTCGACCAGGTCGACGAACTGCACGCCCTTGACGACACGGCCGTCCTTGACGTCGAGGCAGGGGATCACGCGGACCTTGAACATTGGCGGGCTTTTACACCAACGGCGCCCGCTGGCGATGGCTTTTCCGCCGACCACGGCGCGGTCCAAGCTCGCGGAGCAGGCCGACGTCGCGCGACGCGATTGTCAGAGACCCGGCGTTCGGAAATCTGTCCCAAAACGTCGGATTACACACAGACGCTGGCATTCAGCAGCATCACAATGCGCAATCGTAAAAAATAATACTCGCTGGCGTCATGGCATGCTGGCCGCTTTTGGGGAGGGCATTTATGTCGCAAATTAATTCAGACGCTCCACAGCGCGTGCCGCCGCATAAAACCATGCTCGCAGTGCCACGACGTCATGATGCTGTCCGTCATCCAGCCGGACAGCGACGGCGGGGAAATACAGACTTTCGAATGCCGCGGATGCGGCCATTCGGAAACCTCAGGATTTCAACCCCGGAACTGAAATTCAAGCCAAGAGATGAGATTCCTAAATAATCGCTTTTAGGGTTGTTTATTACGGGTGTCTCGCCTACATCCCCGTCAATGCCGATCTCGGTCCTCCGGAACGTCGGCATGAGCGACATGTGGCCGCCCTCCGTTTTCAAAAGGAGGCTGCCATGTCTTTTCTCTCCAATTCGCCCAATCACGTCCTGGCTTCGCTCCCCCCGCACGAGCTGGACTTGCTCCAGGATCATCTGCGGCATGTCGAGCTTCGGCAGGGAACCATCCTGCACAATCCGCAGGACCCAATCGAACAGACCTATTTTCCAGACGCGGGCGTCATCTCGCTGGTGGTATTGCTGTCGACCGGACAATCCGTCGAAGCCGGCGTGATCGGCCGCAATGGCGTTATCGGCGCCGCCGCCGCGATGGATGGCCAGTTCGCCCTCAACCAAGCCATCGTGCAGGTTGCAGGCTCGGCGTATGTAATAAAGAGCGAGGTGTTGAAGCGGCTGGTGAATGAAAGCGCCACGTTGCGCGCCGTCTTCGTCAACAACGAGCAGGCGATTTTTGCCCAGACGCAGCAGGTCGCCGCCTGCAATGCGGTCCATCATTTGGAGGAGCGCCTGTGCCGATGGCTCCTGCAGACGCGGGACCTGATCAGGAACGACACGCTCCCCCTCACCCAGGAGTTCCTGTCGATCATGCTGGCTGTCCAGCGCAGCAGCGTCACGCTGGTGGCGCGGAAACTCCAGGAGGGCGGTCTCATCCGCTATCGCCGCGGGCATATCCAGATCATCGACCTGGAAGGCCTGGAGGATAGCTCCTGCGAGTGCTACGCCACCATCAACCGTCAATTCGAACGGCTGACCGGCTGGCGCCCCGACGGCGATGGTAAGATCGCACTCCCGACGTAAGGCGCGAGCGCGAGAAGAGCCTCTACGCGACCGGCGCAGCTCGCGTAGAAGCTCGTAGAATGCGGCAGGTTCCGATGAGAGGAACGTCTTGGGGCGTCGTTCTCGGGCGCGGAGCGGCGGACCGCTTGATTACGCCAATATCGATCTGCATGAATAATCGCCGGATCGACGGTAATAAAACCAGACGACGACTTGATATTACGGCGTAACGTCCTAGTTATAACTCTAGCATCGATAATATTTAGGCCTTTTCACAACGCATATCGTGAAGACGACATCCGGGGAGAGCACGCTGTGACCCACAAATTTGGCGTTGGCCAGATCGTCGACCTCCTGCACCGGCCGCTGCGCGCGGCGGTCGCCGGCGAATACGAAATCCGGCGTCTCATGCCCACCGCCGCCGACGGCAACCCCGAAGACCCGTCCTACCGAATCAAGAGCATCGCGGAAAAGCACGAACGCGTCGTTCCGGAAAGCGAACTGACCCTCGTCGGCGCGGAGCCGGTCTTCTTCTCGCCGCCGGATCATGGATCGATCGCGGTCGCGTCGCTCATGGAGGCACCGACGAGGCGCGGCGCGCCGGATGCGGCGCCAAGCGCTGCGCAGATCGCGATCGGCCGGGGCCGGGTCACCAACACGCTTGCGGCGAGCCGCGCGAAACCGGGGCCCTCGCGTCCCCACTAACCCGGCGGGCGCCGTGTCCGTCACGGCCGCCGCACATCAGCAACATTGCGGAGGAACCAGGTCATGGCGGAGTTCGACTACAGCACGGAAGCCGAGTTGTTCCCGACGCGGCAACGAAAGGCACGGCGCCAGCCCTTGGCCTATCGGCGTTTCTCGCGGGCCGCAGACGCCATCCGCTTCGCGATCGAAGATCTTCCGCCCGAACATCTCGCCGGCGCCTATCTCGAAGTCGACGAGACGCGGTTTGACGGCAAAGGCATCCTTCGCCTTTACGAGAGCCCCGACTATCCGCTGGCCCGTCGCGTCGCGGCCTAGCCGATGATCGCGCGGGCCCGATGTCCGTTTCGTCATTGCGGCATCGCGCCATACGCCGGCTTCATCATGACGAGACGACGGCGGTGCAGTCAGGTTCCCTTTGCTGTCGCACCACCGAGACACAGTTCCGCAGCATTGTGATCCTCAAGCAATCTCTTAGACCGTGAGCGCGTTCGTGCGCGTCGCCGTCACGATCGAGAGGCCCGCTGCAGTGCAAGGACCAGACGCATGTCACTCCATTTTCCCAACCAGAGCCGCTCATATGACGCGACGCGTCACGCCGTCCGCTTCTGGGGCCACGACAGCGCCATGGAGGCGTCATTCTTCGTCGACGAGGATGCGTTGAAGCGGATCCAGCCCGGCATGCGGCCCGATGAGTTCGGCTTTCTCGGCGCGTTCGACTCGAACCGGGACTTAATCTACGCGACGGCCGGCAAGGTCTATGGGCGGGGCCGCAAGGGCTCGTATGATCTTGGTGCCGCAGACTTCTGAGGCCGCCGAGACGATCGCAAGATTAAGGCTGCGGGGTCATCGCGTTGCGCAGGATCCGCGATGGCGCGTCAGAATGCGATCGTGAAGCACGTCCCACGGCCGGCGTCGCCAGCCGATATCCGCAGCTCCCCGGAAACCTGGCTCACGAGCGACCGCACGATCGTCATCCCGAGGCCCTTGTTGTCCGCCGGATTGAACCCCGCCGGCAGTCCCGGACCATCATCCAGCACTGACAGCGAATAGCCGGCGGACGTCTTTTCAAGCCGCACGGTGATGTTGCCGCGCGCGTATTTCACCGCGTTGGTGATCAGTTCGTTGACGATGAAGCCGAGCGGAATGGCGATCTTGGTAGGGATTTCCACCGTCGGCCCCTCCACCACGAGGCCATGCTCCGAAACCTCCTGGAACAAAAGGCCCGACAAGTCCTCGCACAGGAGCTGGAGATATCGCTTGAGCTCGACATTGTCCTGATGATCCAGGAGATGGAGCCGGCGATGCACACGTCCCAGCGCGGACACGCGGCGGGATGCGGCGATCAGTTGGGTCGCGGCTTCGGGGGTCCGCGCCGAGCGGCTCTGCAGCGACAGAAGGCTGGAGATCAGCTGCATGCTGTTGACAAGCCGATGCTCGAATTCCTGGGTCAGCATCACCTGACGGTCCGACAGGTCGCGCTTCTCCGCAATCAACACCTGCTCGCGCCCAAGGGCGGCCTGCAGGTCCGCCGCCATTGTCGCGTACGTCATCGGGCGATGCCGCTCGTACGCGAGGGGGCTGACGATGGGTCGAACGTTATCTACCGGTGTCGCGTTACGAACGCTCATGGATATTCCTCGTCTGTCCTCCGCCGAGCAAGGATCAAGGGATAATCCGGAGTAAAATCGATCGGTGGTGTTTGGGACCGATCGCTCGGAATCGTCTGAGATTATAGGGACCATGCGCTTCATTGCCGGCCTAGTCGAGCACCACGTCGGAAAGCTCACGTTCGAGCTAAACAAAGCGTGACGTCTTGGCCGTCATTTTTCGATTTGGATGGCGAGATGGCCGACGGAGCTGCGATGCGGACGAGGCGAAGGAGCAACCGCCTCAGCGTACCTTGAACCGCCGCGCCAGGAACTCGCCACCATGGCGCAGGCCCTCGCCATCGATGCCGTGGCCGATGCCCTGCGACATATGCCACTCCACCGGCACGTCGAGCTCGCCGAGCGACTGGGCCGCGAGGAACAACGCCTGCGGCGGGATGAGCTCGTCGCGGTCGCCATGGATGAGCAGGACCGGCGGGCGCGACGTGACTTCCGGCGCCATCGCCGCGATGTCTCCGCCAGCCGGCGCCACGAACAGGCCGGAATAACCGACGATCGCGGCCGGCGCCTCGGTGCGGCGCAGCCCGACATGCAGCGCCATCATGGTGCCCTGGCTGAAGCCGACCAGCGCCAACGCCGACGCCGGAAGGGCGCGGCGCGCCAGTTCTGCATCGAGGAAGGCGGCAAGGGCCGGACCCGCCGCGTTGACGCCGTCCCAGCGCTCGTTGGGATCTCGGAAGGTGAGCGGGAACCACTCGCGTCCGTTCGGCGACTGGCCGCAGGGCCGCGGCGCATGCGGTGATACGAACGCGGCCTCCGGCAACATCGGTTGCCAGGCGCGGCCGATCTCGATGAGATCGTTGCCGTCGGCGCCGTAGCCGTGGAGGAAGACCACGAGCTGGCGCGCCTTCGCGGCTCCGCGCGGCTCGAGCCGCGGACCGTCGAGCTCACCGGCCATTCTGTCTCCTCGCTTTGGTGAACATGATCTTGTTCCGGAAGCCGGTTCCCGCTTTTGGGATCACGCTCTATTTTGCCGGCTGGACGGGCACGGCCTCGCGCCCTTTGATGACGCGATAATAAGCCCACAGCATTTGCGCCGCCACCCCGCGCCACGGCCGCCAGGATTCGGCGAGCGCGGCCAGTCCCTTCGCATTCGGGCGTGTATCGAGTCCAAAGCCGATGCGCGCCGCCTCCTGCAGCGCGAGGTCGCCGGCCGGAAAGGCGTCGGCATGGCCGAGGCAAAAGAGCAGGTAGATGTCGGCCGTCCAGGGGCCGATGCCGTGCACCGCGATGAGCTTGGCGTGTGCGTCATCGGCCGGCATGTCGGCGAGCGCGTCGAAATCGACCTGCCCGCTCTCGATGGCGTCCGCGATTGCCCGCAACGTGCGGATCTTCGCCGCCGACAGCCCGATCTTCTGCAGCTTGGCGGTGCGCGCGCGCCGCACCGCGCCGTGATGGAACGGATCGAAGGCCGCGCTCAAGCGGCCCCAGATCGCCGCGGCACTCGCGATCGAGAGCTGCTGTCCCATCACGGTGGATGCCAAGCCGGCGAAGCCGTCCGCGCGGCGCCGCAACGGCGGCATCCCCGATACGGCGAACAGCGCGGCGAGACGGGGATCGGCCGCGGTCAGGCGCTTAACAGCGGCATTGAGGTCGGCTTCGGTATCGATGCGGTGGGACATGATGATCAGCAACATACAAAGAGCCAGCCGCGTTCGCAGCGACTCAGGAAATCGTCTCCAGATACGCCCGGTACTGGTCCATGGTCATCAGGTCGTCGATCTGCGCGGCCTCGGCGACCTTGACCTTGAAGAACCAGCCATCGCCTTCGGCATCGTCGTTCACGGAACCGGGTGCCCCGCCAAGCGCCGCATTCACGGCGACGACCTCGCCGGCAAGCGGCGAATAGACCTCGCTCGACGCCTTGACGGATTCCACCACCGCCGCCTCCTCGCCCTTCTCGACCTGGCGGCCGATCTCGGGAAGCCCGACATAGACCACGTCGCCGAGTTGCGATTGCGCATAGCCGGTGATGCCGACGGTGACGACATCGCCGTCGAGCCGCAGCCATTCATGGTCCCTGGTGTAGCGCATGGTCGCCACGCTTGCCGCTCGCCTTAGGCGCCGTGATGGCGGTGCGGCACGAACGGCAACGGTGCCACGCGCGCCGGCAATTCCTTCCCTTCCACGGAGAGCAGCACGGCGGTCCCGGGCGTCGCGAAGCGAGCCTCGATATAGCCCATCGCGATGGGGGCGCCGACCGTGGGGCCAAAGCGGCCGGAGGTGACCTTGCCAATGACGCCGTCGAAGCCAAGGATATCCGCGCCTTCGTGCACCGCATCGCGGACTTCCGGGCGGATGCCGACGCGCAGGCGTTTCGGCCCATTCGCGATCTCGTCGAGCACGCGCGCAGCACCAGCGAACCCGCCTTCGGTGCGCCGCCGCTCGCCGATCGACCAGGTGAGCGCCGCTTCCACCGGCGAGGTCGTCTCGTCAATGTCCTGGCCGTAAAGGCAGAGCCCGGCTTCGAGCCGCAGCGTATCGCGCGCCTCGATTCCGACGAGCTTCACCTTGGGATCGTCGCGCAGGCGCTCGGCGATGGCATTGATGCGCGTCGCCCGCGCGGAAATCTCGAAGCCGTCCTCGCCGGTATAGCCGGAACGGCTGACGTGGCACTCGATGCCGTCGAAGCGCGTGCTGATCGCGGTCATGAAAGCCATGCCTGCTGCGTCGGGGACATGGCGGACCAGCGCCTCGGCCGCCTGCGGCCCCTGCAGCGCGATCAGCGCCCGATGGTCGGCGCGCAGCAGCCGGACATTTGCCGGCAAGCGCGCGGCCAGATGCGCATAATCCGTTTCCTTGCGCGATGCGTTGACGACGATCATCAGCGCGCCGTCCTCGCACGGCTCGGCGGAGCGCGTCACCACCAGGTCGTCGATGATGCCGCCGTCGTCGTTCAGCAATTGGGTATAAGCCTGCCGGCCGCGATCGAGACCGAGGATATCGGCACCCACCAGCGTCTCCAATGCGCGGGCGGCTGTCTCATGATCGGGGCCGACCAGGAAAGCCTGGCCTAGATGCGAGACGTCGAACAGGCCGGCATGCTGGCGCGTGTGGTTATGCTCGGCGGCCGCGCCATCGGAATATTGCGCCGGCATGTCGTAGCCCGCGACCGCGACCATGCGAGCACCCCGCGCGCGGTGCAGCCCATGAAGCGGCGTGACCGCGAGCGGCCCGGTCGGTGGAATCTCGGTCATGCCATGTTCCGCATCCGGGTTCCCAAACCCGATCATGCCAGCGAAGTCAACGGGACTTGCGGCCTTTCGTCTTCTTGGCCGGCGCTTCCTTCACGTTCTGATCGAAGCCGACATAGATGACATAGGCATCGAGATCGCCAAGGCCGGGCAGCGGGAAGAGAAATTCTCCTCCACATAGGCGAACGGCACGCTGGTCTGGCCGGGCGGAACGGCGACGGCGACCTTGTTCAACCTGGTCCAGATAGTTTTGGGCTGCATGCCTTCCTGGACCACCGCGAGCCGCAATGGCACGTCGATCTGGCCGGGCGCACCCGCCGGTCCGAGGATGATGCGTCCCTGCACGCCGACCTTGATCGCCACGGTCGAGCCGACCACCGCGCATTCCCGCGCGGTGCGGGCGATGGTCACCTGATAGCGCAGGCCGCCGGCGTCAGCACCGTTGCCGGTCGCCGTGATCTGGATCGTCGAGGCGCCCTGGCGCACGTCCACGGTTGGACAATCGAGGTTGGGATCGGGTCCGGCGACCTTGCTTGGCTCCTGGCCGGACGGCGAGGAGCTGAACAGGCTGGTGAAGCGGTCGACGTAGCCCGGGCTGGACGACGGCGTCGTCGAGCCGCCGAGCGGTCCCGTCGAGCATCCCGTGGCGGCAATGCCGAGCAAAGCCAATGCCGCAGGCCGTCCCAAGCCGAATCGTTGCCTCACGCGCCGTCCCCACGCATCCGTTTCCGCCCCGCGGCGCTTATAGCAGGGCAAAGGTGGCGCGCCCATGGCGCGACCGAGGGAGCGCTTAACGCGCGGCTCACGGCAGCGGATCGTCCTTGAGCAGGCCGTACAGCAGGTGATCCTGCCATATCCCGTTGATGCACAGGTATTCGCGGGCAAAGCCCTCGCGGATGAACCCGGTCTTCTCCAGCAGCCGGATCGACGCGCCGTTAGTGGGAATGCAGGCGGCCTCCAGCCGGTGCAGCCGCAGCGAGGCGAACGAGAACGGAATGAGGGCGCTGACGGCCGCTGTCATGTGGCCGCGGCGCGCGAAGCGTTGGCCCATCCAATAGCCGAGGCTGCCGCACTGGGCGACGCCGCGGCGGATGTTGGCGAGCGTCATGCCGCCGACGAGCGCATTGTCGTCGCGGCGGAACACGAAAAACGGATATGCCTGGTCGGAGCGTAGGTCCTCGGCGTAGCGCTTGAGCCGTCGGCGGAACGCGCTGCGAGTGAGATCGTCGTGCGGCCAAGTCGGCTCCCAGGGCGCGAGAAATGCACGGCTCGCTTCGCGCAAGCTTGCCCATTCGGCGAAATCCGGCATCTGCGGCGCGCGCAGGTAGATACCATCGCCCTCGATGAGAGGCATCGGCTCGGAGAAGGAGACGGTGCGGAAGAACGCCATGGAAATAAGGTTCGTCGCCGAGATCGATCACGCCGCGCGGCCAAGACTTTCAGCGATCGCCGCGGCGCTTTCAAGCCTGCGGCTCGGGCCGAGGACCGCGATCGCCGGGCGGCCCCGACCGATCAAGGCACGACCTGCCGCCCGCGCGCTCTCCACCGTCACCCCGTCGACCTTGGCGACGATCTCCTCCAGCGGGATCGGCCGGCCATAGGCCATCATCTGGCGGGCGAGTTGCTCGGCCCGCGCGCTGGAGCTTTCCAGCGCCATGAGCAGGCCCGCCTTCATCTGCGCCTTGGCGCGCGCGACCTCCGCCTCGCTGACCGTGTCGACGGCGCCGGCGATTTCGTCGACCACGACGCGCATCAATTCGTCGGCGTCGCCGGCGTCGGTGCCGGCATAGAGGCCGAACATCCCGGTGTCGGAATAGGACCAGTGGAACGCATAGATCGCGTAGCAAAGTCCCCGCTTCTCGCGAACCTCCTGAAACAGGCGCGACGACATTCCGCCACCGAGCGTGTTGACGAAGACCTGC
This sequence comes from uncultured Alphaproteobacteria bacterium, assembly GCA_963776455.1. Classification (GTDB taxonomy): domain Bacteria; phylum Pseudomonadota; class Alphaproteobacteria; order Rhizobiales; family Xanthobacteraceae; genus CAVZMU01. Next base: position 253,580 of record CAVZMU010000004.1, on the reverse strand, counting down.
AGGCTGTGGAGCGCGGGGTCGCGCTGGTTGATCCCTTCCAGCGCCATTGCGATATGGACCTGCTCCAGCTTGCGCGTCTCGACGCTGACGCCGCCGCGGAACCGCGCCGGCACCGGCGTCGGAGCGGCCGGTCCGGCGAAGCTGCCGAAGCGGCGGTCGACCTCGTCCAGGATCGCCTTGTGATCAACCGCGCCGGTGGCGGCGATCACCATGTCGGGGGCGCGGTAGTTACGGGTCAAATAGGTGCGGATGCGCGGCGCATCGAAGGAGCGCACCGTCTCCGGCGTGCCGAGGATGGAGCGTCCGACAGGCTGGCCAGCAAATGCGGTCGCCTGCAGCCGGTCGAACACGGCATCCTCCGGTACGTCCTCGGCGGCGCCGATCTCCTGGATGATGACGTTCTGCTCACGAATGAGCTCGGCCGGGTCGAAGGCTGAATCGGACAGGATGTCGGAGAGGACATCGAGCGCGAGCGGCACGTCGGCCTTGAGCACGCGCGCGTAGTAGGCGGTGGTCTCGACGCTTGTCGCCGCGTTGAGGTCGCCGCCGACCGCCTCGATCTCCTCGGCGATCTGCCGCGCACTGCGGCGGCTCGTGCCCTTGAACGCCATGTGCTCCAGCAGGTGGGAGATGCCGTGCTCCTCGTCGAGCTCGTCGCGGCTGCCGGACCCCACCCACACTCCCAGCGACGCGGTCTGCAGATGCGGCATGTCGTCGGTGACGACGGTCAGACCGGAGGGGAAGCGGGTGACGTTCACGCTCATGCAGCAGCTCCTTCTTGCGCGGCGCGGCTCGCCGCCAGGATGAAACGCTCGACCGCCGCCTGTTCCGCGGGAAGCGTGGTCACGCGTTCCGGACGGCCGGGCAGGTCGGCGAGCCAGTCGGGCAGCGGCGGACGGACGCCGCAGGCCGCCTCGACCGCGTCGGGGAATTTCGCCGGATGCGCGGTCGCGAGCACGACCATCGGCACCGCCGGATCGTGATTTTCCTTCTCGGCAACCGCCACCGCAACCGCGCTGTGCGGATCGAGCAGATAATCCGCCTCCTTGCGCGTGACGCGGATCGCCGCGGCGGTCTCGTCCTCGTCGGCGCGCTCGGCGTCGAAGCGCGAGCGGATCTCGGCGAGCGCGGCCGGGGCGATCTCGAAGCGCTGCGACTGCGCGAGCGACCCCATCAGGCCGCGCACCGCGCTCGCATCGCGGCCATAGGCCTCGAACAGCAGGCGCTCGAAATTCGACGATACCTGGATGTCCATGGAGGGCGAGGCGGTCGCCACCACCCCGCGCTGCTCGTAGATGCCGGTCGCCAGCGTGCGCGCCAGGATGTCGTTGACGTTGGTGGCGATGACCAGCCGGTCGATCGGCAGCCCCATGCGGATCGCCACATAGCCGGCGAACACGTCGCCGAAATTCCCAGTCGGCACCGTGAAGGCGACCTTGCGGTGCGGCGCACCGAGCGCCACCGCGGACGTAAAGTAATAGACCACCTGGGCGACGATGCGCGCCCAGTTGATGGAATTGATGCCCGACAGCCGCACGCGATCGCGGAAGGCGTGGTGGTTGAACAGGCCCTTCACGATCGCCTGGCAATCGTCGAATGTGCCCTCGATGGCGACGGCGTGGACGTTGTCGTCGGCTGCGCTGGTCATCATCCGCCGCTGCACCTCGGAAATGCGGCCGTGCGGATAGAGCACGATCACGTCGGCGTGGGCACGGCCGCGGAACGCCTCGATCGCGGCGCCCCCGGTGTCGCCGGAGGTCGCCCCAACGATGGTCGCGCGCTCGCCACGCAGGCTGAGCGCATGATCCATAATCCGCGCCAGCAACTGCATGGCGAGGTCCTTGAAGGCGAGCGTCGGCCCGTGAAACAGTTCGGCGACGAAGCAGTTGGTGCCGAGCTGCACCAGCGGTGCAACCGCCGGATGCCGGAACGTCGCGTAGGCCTCGCGCGCCATCCGGGAGAGATCGGCGTCGGGGATCGCGCCGCCGACGAAGAGCCGGATCACCTCAACCGCAACCTCGGCATAGGGCCGCCCCGCCAGCGCGGCGATCGCGGCCGGCGTGAATGTCGGCCAGGATTCCGGGACATACAGGCCGCCGTCGCGGGCAAGCCCGGCGAGGGTCACGTCGATGAAGCCGAGCGGCGGGGCTTCGCCGCGGGTCGAAACGTAGCGCACGGGGGGATGGTCCTAGCGAACGGCGGACACTAGTCGGACGGCCCCGGTTTCACAAGGAAACCAGCGGGACGGCCGGTGGCACATGTCGCGACGCGCCGGTACAGTGTTTCCAAGGCGATTCGCAATCAGAGGCATCGCCCAGGGAGGCAACGATGGACGCCAGGAAATATGCCGCCGAGGCCATCGGCACGGCTTGGCTGACGTTCGGGGGCTGCGGCAGCGCCGTCATCGCGGCCGGATTCCCGCAAGTCGGAATCGGGCTGGTCGGCGTGTCGTTGGCCTTCGGCCTCACCGTCGTCACCATGGCCTACGCAATCGGGCACGTGTCCGGCTGCCACTTGAACCCCGCCGTCACGGTCGGCCTGTGGGCGGGCGGGCGCTTCCCCACCGGCGAAATCGTGCCTTACGTGATTGCCCAGGTGGTCGGCGGCATCGTCGGTGCCGCCCTTCTCTATGTGATCGCGAGCGGCGCGGCGGGCTTCGACGTCGGCAAGGGTTTCGCATCCAACGGCTATGGCGAGCATTCGCCCGGCCAGTACGGCTTGGTCGCTTGTCTTCTTATCGAGGTGGTGATGACGATGATGTTCCTGTTCATCATCATGGGGGCGACCCACGGCAAGGCGCCTGCCGGGTTCGCGCCGCTCGCGATCGGCCTCGGCCTGACGCTGATCCACCTTGTGAGCATTCCGGTCACCAACACCTCGGTGAACCCGGCGCGCAGCACCGGGCCTGCGCTGTTCGTCGGCGGCTGGGCCCTGGCGCAGCTCTGGCTGTTCTGGGTGGCGCCGCTGGTCGGCGGCGCGCTCGGCGGCATGCTCTACCGCTGGATCAGCGCGGAGCCACGGGCTCAAGTGACCGGCAACCCGCCGCAGAGCTACTGAAGGACGCCTCCAACCGTACCGCTCGTCCCCACGACACGGCCCAGGAAATGAGCTGGATTCCCGCATGCGCGGGAGTGAGCGGACTCATCGTCAACTGACGTGAATGATTCAGATTGTCGGATTGGCGAACACGCCGCCGAGCGCGACCTGCCCTTGCGCGGCGCCGGCGATGTCGAAGTTGAACGAGAAGTGCTGGTTCATCGCCAGCACGTCGCGCAGGTGCCGCTGCAGCGGATCGCGGGTGTAGAGGCCCTGGGCGCCGTAGCAGGACCACAGCGTCTCTGCCGCCTCGCGCGCTTGGCCGACCGCGAACGCCGTGTGGGCGCGAAACCGTAGCTTGGTCGCAAGGTCCAGCGGCTCGCCGCAGGCCGCGGCGTTCTGGAACGCGATCGCGGACTGGCGAAGCATATGGCGCCCTGAGTTGATCAGGCAGCGGGCGCGCGCCACTTTGATCTGCACGGCCTGAAAGTCCGCCACCTTGGCGCCCGTATAGGTGCCGGCGCGCTTGGCCATGGCGCCAACGAACAGGTCGTAGGCGCCTTCGGCCGCGCCGACCGCCGCCGGTGCCAGCGGATGGCTGGACGCCGCCACGACCGGAATGCCGAACAGCGGACCCGCGTTGAGCGCCGCTCCGGGATGCTCGAATCCCCCGCGGCAGCGCTGGAGCTGCAAAGCCCGGCGCTCCGGCACGAACAGATCCACGGCCGAGACGTCCTTGCTGCCCGTGCCGGCCATGCCCATGGCGTACCAGTTGTCGATGACCTGGTAGTCGGTCTTCGGCACCAGGCACAGCCGCCAGTCGGCCGGCGTCTTGCCGTCCTCGCCATGGACCGTGACAGCCAGCATGTTCCAGTCGGAATTGTCGACGCCCGAGGAAAACGGCCAGCGGCCGTTGACGACGAACCCGCCCTCGACCTTGCGCGCACGCCCGGCCGCAAGCGCAATGGACGAGGCGATCAGCGCGTCGGGATTGGCATCCCACACCTCATGCTGTGTCTCGGGATCGTAGTAGCCGAGAATCCAGTGATGGCACGCAAGATTGCCGACATTCCACGCCGTGGACGGACAGCCGCGCGCCAGTTCCGCCGGGATATCCACGACGGCGACGAAGTCGAGCTCCATCCCGCCGAAAGCCTTGGGCTGATGGAAACGGAACAGCCCGCTCTCATGCAGGAGCTGCTCGTTCTCGCGGATGAGGCCCCGGGCATCCTCAACCGCTTGGGCGCGCTCGCGGAGGATCGATACAATCTCGCGGGCACGCCGCATCGCCTCGTCGTAGCCCACGGCCGAGAAGTCGCGGCGCACCATCTGCGGCAGCGTGCCAACGGTGACGCCAGTGCTGCTCGAGCCTGCCATGATCGTCCCTCGTCATGCGCGAGGCTTGAATCGCGCACCCGTCAACAAGCTGATCCCGCCCGTATGATGGATTGCCGGCTCACACCCGGCAATGATGCCGAGACACGCTAGTCGAAGGCGACGATTTCAACCCAGTTGGCGCCCTTGCCGGTCGGGTAGCGTCCGATCGGCCTCAAGGCGCCTGTCGCGAAATCGATCGCATACGACGAAATCGTATCCGACAGCTCGCCGGACACGACAACGAACCGGCCGGTCGGATCGATATTGAAACCGCGGGGCTGCTTCTCGGTCGGCGTGCTTCCGAGATAGCTGAGCTTTCCGGTTGCCGCGTCGACGCTGAAAGCGCCGAGCGTGCTCGACGTGCGCTCCGCGGCATAGAGAAAGCGGCCGTTCGGCGTGAGGTGAAGATCGGAAGCCCAGATGTCGTTGTCGGTGTTGCGCGGAGCTTGGTTCGCGCCGGGTGTCCCGACGGCTCCGCGCGGTACGCCAGGGACGAGCTTGGTGTCGGGAGGCAGCACGGACACGGAGTCGATTTCCTTGAGAGTCCCGGAATTCGCATCCAGCGACAGCGTGGTGATCGTGCCGGCCATCTCGCTGAGCAGATAGACGAAGCGGTTGTCCGCCGAAACGATGATATGGCGCGGTCCCGAGCCCTGCTTGAGCTGAAGCACCGGCGGCGTGTTCGCGGCGAGCCGTCCGCTCTTTTCGTCGAAGAGAAACTGGAACACCTGGTCGGTCCCGAGGTGCGGCACGAACACGAAGCGGTTGGTGTTATCGGTGCGGATGGAATGCGCATTGCGCGCGGTCGGCACGACCTGGAGCGGGTCGCCGGTCTTGCCGTCCGCCGCGACCGGGTTCACGCCCACCTGGTTCGCGCCGTAGGACGCGCCGAGGAGAAACCGGCCGCTCCGATCGAACACGATGTACGGATAGCTTTCTGCGAGCGTCCCGGTGCCGACGGGGTTGAGCGTGCCTGTGCTCTTGTCGATGCCGTAGGTGTACGCCTGGAACGGCTTGGAGCGGACGGCCGCGACGAGGAACCGCTTGTCCGGACTTACCGCCATCGGCATCACAAGCTTTGCCGCCTTGGTGCGCGGCCCGGGCTGCAGCGAGCCGTCCGCTTGCAGCGTGTACATCCCGATATCGCCGTCCTCTGCATTGGAGACATAGACGAACGTCCCCGCAAGGACCGGTGCGCTCGAAACGAGCGACAGCAGGACCGCAATGATCGGCGCTTTCATGTGTCATTCCTCCCTATCGTTTGGCATCTTATTATTCTGACACCCTACCCTGACGCGGGAGGTGCTGGCCAGATCACGCCGTGCCGGGCTCTCGAGTCGCACAGCGTCCGGTGCCGGCCGTGATTGCCTCCCGCCTCCGCGCCCGCAGCCAGAAAGCGAACACGCCCGCCAGCACCAGCGCGAGCCCGTACCAGGTGATCGCGTAGCCGAGGTGGTTATTAGGCAGCTTGGGCTCGATCTTTCCGACCTGAGGGAAGCCGCCGGGCGCCGGCGGCGCCTCCTGCTCCACGTAAAACGGCGCCACCGCGCCCCATGACTTGGCGGCCGCCATGGCAGCCGGGTCGCGGGCGAACCAGACATTGCTGGCAGGATCGTCGTTCGGCGTGAACATTCCCCGCGCTTCCGGCCAGCGCATCACGCCGACGATAGCGACGACGCCGGAGACCTGACCCTGGGTGCGCGCCGCAGGATCGCGCCTGTTTTCCGGCACGAAGCCGCGGTTGACGGTGACCATGGCGCCGTCCGGCAGGCGGGCCGGGGCGAAGACCCAATAGCCGGGACCGGAAACGTCGCTGCGGAAGGCGGAGCCGGCCGTATAGACAAGCGCCTCCTGGCCATCGAGAAATTCGGCCTGGAATGCGACGCGGCGGTATTCGGCTTCGTCCTCCTTGAGCCGCGGCCATGTTTGAGGCGGAGGAAGCGCGGCGGGAGGCGCGGACAGCCGGCGCGTGATCGTGTCGATCAGGCCTTCCTTCCACGCCTTGCGCTCGACCTGCCATGTGCCGAGCGACATCAGCACCGCGAGCGCGGCCGACGTGAACAGGCAAGGGACAAGGAGGCCGCGCCGCGCGCGCGACAGGGCCGCAGTCATGACGGGTCTTTGCGCAGCCGCTCGAGCCGGCCTTCCGCCGCGCTGTGATGGTACTGCAGCGCGATCATCAGGCCCTTGAGCGCACGCAGCGGGCCGAGAGTCACCAGCAGGATCAGCGGCAGCCACAGCACCGCGTGAACCCAGAACGGCGGCGCGTAGACGACCTCCGTCACCAGCGCGGCGCCGACGACGATGAAGCCCGCGATCATGATGATGAACACCGCCGGTCCGTCACCGGAATCGGCGAAGGCGAAATCGAGGCCACAGGTCTCGCAGCGCGGCCGCGGCGTGATGAAGCCCGCGAACAGCCGGCCCTTGCCGCAGGCCGGGCAGCGGCCGGCGAGCCCCGTCATGATGGACTGCTTGAGGGGCACGGGTGCCGGATCGGTCATCTGGCGGCTTCTTTCATAACGCCGTCCCCACCGAATCCTGCAGCTCGATCCAAGCCGATCGAAGCCGCTTCACACTCCGCGTGTCCCCGCGCCCGCGAGGGGCCGACAGGAATGAGCGGACGACGCGACCGGCCTGTGATTGCAAGGCCGATCTTCGTCAGTGCGCGCCGGCAGCGGCCTCCGCGCCATGGCCCCAGACGTAGATGCAGGCGAACAGGAACAGCCACACCACGTCGACGAAGTGCCAGTACCAGGCGGCGAACTCGAAGCCGAGATGCTGGGTCGGCGTGAACTGCCCTTTCAGCGCGCGGGCCAGGCACACGATCAGGAAGATCGTGCCGACGAGGACATGGAAGCCATGGAATCCCGTCGCCATGAAGAAGGTGGCGCCGTAGATGTTGCCCTTGAAGCCGAAATGGGCGTGTCCGTATTCGAAGGCCTGCACGCAGGTGAAGGTCGCGCCAAGTATGATCGTGAGGATCAGGCCCCACTTGAGGCCCTTGCGGTCGTTGTGCAGCAGCGCGTGATGTGCCCACGTCACTGTCGTACCCGAAGTCAGCAGGATCAGCGTGTTGAGCAGCGGCAGATGCCACGGATCGAAGGTCTCGATGCCCTTGGGCGGCCACACGCCGCCGAGCAGGCCGGTGCGCGCGAAGTGATGAAGATCGGCGGGAAACAGCGCCGTGGAGAAATAGGCCCAGAACCAGGCTACGAAGAACATCACCTCGGAGGCGATGAACAGGATCATCCCGTAGCGATGGGAGATCTGCACCACGCGCGTATGGTAGCCGCCATACTCCGCCTCGCGGATGACGTCACGCCACCAACTCATCATCGTGTAGAGGACGCCGAGGACGCCGGCCGCGAACACCAGAGGCGCGGCGGAGAAGGAATGATGCATCCACGTGATGGCGCCGACCGCCATCACGAAGGCGGAGGCCGAGCCAACGACCGGCCACGGGCTCGGATCGACCAGGTGGTAGTCGTGTTGCTTGGCGTGCGCGTCGGCCATTCTCGTCTCCGTTCTCAAGCGGCGCGTGGTCGGCGCCCGCCTTGAATCCTCTTATATCTTTCCGGACTTCGTTCCGCCCGTGCTCTCCGCCACCGGGCGTGCCGGCACCCGCACCGGATAGAACGTGTAGGACAGCGTGATCGTGTCGAGATCGGCGCCGTCGGCGTCCTTGGCCAGCGCCGGATCGACATAAAACACCACCGGCATCTCGCGATGCTCGCCGGCCTTGAGCGTCTGCTCGGTGAAGCAGAAACAGTTGATCTTCTGGAAATAGGCGCCGACGGTGAGCGGCGTGACGTTGTAGCCGGCCTGCCCCATCGTCTCGCGCGCCGACTCGTTGACGACGTCATAGAGCACGGTGACGACCTCGCCGAGCCTGAGGTCGATCGAGGTCCGCTCGGGCGCGAACTTCCACGGCAGTCCGCCGCCGACATTGGCGTCGAAACGCACGGTGATCTTGCGATCCAGAATCTGGCTCGGCGCGACGGTCGCGACCTGGGTGGTGCCGTTGAATCCGGTGACGCGGCAGAACCAGTTGTAGAACGGCACGGCCGCGTAGGACGCACCCACCATGACGGCGACGAACACGCCGCAGGACGCGGCGACCAGGATGTCGCGGCGGCGCGTCATGCTGAGATCGATGCGGCGGGTCATGGCGGTCCGATGGTGCGGCTCTGGGTCATAGCGGGCGGACCAGGACCCCCGGCCCTTTCACCAGGGTCACCACATAGAACAGCACGACGAGCGCGGCGAGCGCCACCGCGATCGCGATTGAGCGCGACCGGCGCGCCCTCTTCTGCGCCTCCGTCAGGACGATGCCGTCCTCGGGCGAACCCTCGTCCATGACCAAGCCTCGGCTCATGCCAGCGCGCGCCCGAACAGTCCGCCCAGGCCCTGCTCGACCAGCAACGTGGCAAACAGGACCACGAGATAGAGAATTGAATAGGCGAAGAGCTGCTTTGCCGCCTGCTCGCCGCGCGTTCCGCGTTCGACATGCACGCGCCAAGCGAAGGCGACGAACAGCGCGCCCAGTACCAGTGACATCAGCCCATAGGCCAGTCCGGCATGGCCGAGCAGCCACGGCGCCGCGCCGACCGGAACCAGCATGACGGAATAGAGCAGTATTTGGCGGCGCGTCTCATCGGCCCCGGCGACCACCGGCAGCATCGGGATGCCGGCGCGGGCATATTCGTCGGTACGCAGAAGCGCGAGCGCCCAAAAGTGCGGCGGCGTCCAGAAGAATATGATCAGGAACATCAGGATCGGCGCGATGCTCATGCCGCCGGTCGCGGCTGCCCAGCCGATCATCGGCGGAAACGCGCCGGCGGCGCCGCCAATCACGATGTTCTGCGGCGTGCGGCGCTTGAGCCCCATCGTGTAGATCACGGCATAGAAGAAGATGGTGAAGGCGAGCAGGCTGGCCGAGAACCAGTTGACCAGCAGGCCCATCGTCGCGACCGAACCGACGGCGAGCGTGATCCCGAATGCAAGCGCTTCGCGGGGGTGGATGCGGCCGGCCGGCACCGGGCGCTGCACGGTCCGCGTCATCACGGCGTCGATGTCGGCGTCGTACCACATGTTCAGCGCGCCGGAGGCACCGGCGCCGATCGCGATACACAGCAGCGCCGTGAAGCCTATCACCGGATGCATGTGTCCCGGCGCCACCACCATGCCGACCAGCGCGGTGAACACGACGAGCGACATCACGCGCGGCTTGAGCAGCGCGAGATAATCGCCGGCGCTGGCGATGCTCGGTTCGCTGCGTGCCGGCACGGCGCCGCGCGCAAGCGGCCCGGTGAGTTCCACGCCTCGGCTTACCGACGACATCCGCGTCCCTTCCTGCCCCGCCGGTTCACTTGACGCGCGGCAGCACGTTGAACTGATGGAACGGCGGCGGCGACGACAAGGTCCATTCCAGCGTCGTCGCGCCGGGCCCCCACGGATTGCCGGCCGCGACGCGCTTGCGCGCGAAGGCGTCGAAGACGCCGTACAAGAAGATCAGCATGCCGGCGAACGAGATATAGGAGCCGAAAGAGGCGACCATGTTCCAGCCATGGAACGCGTCGGGATAGTCGACATAGCGGCGCGGCATGCCGGCGAGGCCGAGGAAGTGCATCGGGAAGAACGTCAGGTTGACGCCGACGAACATCACCCAGAAGTGCAGCTTGCCGATCGTCTCGTTGTACATGTAGCCGGTGATCTTCGGGAACCAGTAGTACCAGCCGGCGAAGATCGCGAACACCGCGCCGAGCGACAGCACATAGTGGAAGTGCGCCACCACGTAGTAGGTGTCCTGCATCACGCGGTCGACGCCGGCATTGGCGAGCACGACGCCGGTGACGCCGCCCACCGTGAACAGGAAGATGAAGCCTATCGCCCACAGCATCGGCGTCTTGAAGTCGATCGAGCCGCCCCACATCGTGGCGATCCAGGAGAAGATCTTCACCCCGGTCGGCACCGCGATCACCATCGTGGCAGCGACGAAGTAGGCCTGTACCGTGGTCGACATGCCGACCGTGTACATGTGGTGCGCCCACACGACGAAGCCGATGCCGCCGATCGCCACCATGGCGTAGGCCATGCCGAGATAGCCGAACACCGGCTTGCGCGAGAACGTCGAGACGATCTGGCTGATCATGCCGAAGCCGGGGAGGATCAGGATGTAGACCTCCGGATGGCCGAAGAACCAGAACAGGTGCTGGAACAGGATCGGGTCGCCGCCGCCATCCGCGGAGAAGAACGTGGTGCCGAAGTTGCGGTCGGTGAGCAGCATGGTGATGGCGCCCGGCCAGCACCGGAAGCGACGAGCAGCAGCAGGAACACCGTCACCAGGATCGACCACACGAACAGCGGCATCTTGTGCAGCGTCATGCCCGGCGCGCGCATGTTGAAGATCGTGGTGATGAAGTTGATGGCGCCGAGGATCGACGACGCGCCGGCGATATGCAGCGACAGGATGGCGAAGTCGACCGCCGGGCCGGGATGGCCCGAGGTCGACAACGGCGCATAGATCGTCCAGCCGGCGCCGACGCCGTTGCGCGCCCGGCTCGCCTTCCACGAAGACCGAGCAGACCAGCAGCGCGAACGATGCCGGCAGCAGCCAGAACGAGATGTTGTTCATGCGCGGGAAGGCCATGTCCGGCGCCCCGATCATCAGCGGCACGATCCAGTTGCCGAAGCCGCCGATCATCGCCGGCATGACCATGAAGAAGATCATGATCAGGCCGTGCGCGGTGGTGAAGACGTTGAAGGTGTGCGCGCTCGTGGAAGATCTGGATGCCCGGGCTCTGCAGCTCGGCGCGCATCGCGATCGACAGCGCGCCGCCGATGATGCCCGCGATGATCGCGAACACCAGGTACATCGTGCCGATGTCCTTGTGATTGGTCGAATAGACGAAGCGGCGCCAGCCGGTCGGGATGCGGATGCTCGTGGCGGTCGTCATGCGCCCCGTGGGCGTCGTGGAGCCGTTGCCGTCGTTGCCATGACCTCAATCCTTCGACGTTGTCGTTGTCGCTGCCGCCATCGTCACTCGTGCCGGCATCGGCCGGCGGCCACGGTGCTCGCCGGCGCGCGATCGTCGGTCGCGAACTTCTTCTTCGCCTCTTCGAGCCAGGCCGCGTAGGCCTGGTCGCTGACCACCCGCACCGCGATCGGCATGAAGGCGTGGTCCTTGCCGCACAGCTCCGAGCACTGGCCGTAATAGACGCCTTCGCTGGTCGCCTTGAACCAGGTCTCGTTGAGGCGGCCCGGGAACGGCGTCGATCTTGACGCCGAATGACGGCACCGCGAAGGCGTGGATCACGTCGGCGCCGATCACCTGGACGCGCACGATCTTGTTGACCGGCACCACCATCGGATTGTCGACCGCGAGCAGGCGCGGCTGCGTCGGGTACTTCGCGCGCTCGTCGTCCTGCAGCATGATCGAGTTGAACTCGATCTTGTCGTCCGGATAGCTGTAGGTCCAGTACCACTGGTTGCCGGTCGCCTTGACGGTGAGGTCGGCGGCGGAATGTTGAGCTGGAAGAACAGGAGCTGAACGACGGGATCGCGATCACCACCAGGATGATCACCGGGATCAGCGTCCAGCGCCATTTCGAGAAGCGGTGTTGTGGGTCGTGCGGGTCGGGACCGGATTGGCCTTGCGCATTGAACTTCACGATCACGATCACCAGCAGCGCCAGCACGAACAGCGTGATGATGGTGATGATCCAGAGCAGGAAATCGTGGAACCAGACGATATTTTCCATCACCGGGGAGCCGACCTCCTGCAGCCCGACCTGCCATGGCGAAGGCTGGCCGAGACCGGCGATGCCGTGCCGCCCACCGAGGACGGCTGCGACCACGGCCGAGGCAACCAAGCGCAGAAGGCAACTGGACCCGCAAAAGCATCCGCATCGTTCAATCGCTCCTTCGGCCGATGGCGGCCGCGATGGGCCCTGATTTGCGCCGTACCGCGAGCGACCCGGCCCCGGGCGGGCCTTTCGTCGGCACGACGTTGAAGGCCGGCGGGACCTTGGGCAAGGCCGCAGCAACCGGCTCGCATCCCGCGCCTCTCAAACCACAATTCAGCCCCACTCGCAATGTGCCTTGTTGCAAGACTTGTGCGACAATGCGCGTCGCGATGGCAAAAGGCGGTTGGACCGGTTTTCGCGCCTCCGGCGGCAGCCGGCCACGCCTTGACACGGCGGCGGTGCGATGTAGGCAAAGGTGCGATCGAGGGGCGTTCGGGGCCTCAAGCGATTCGCCGAAGGCCGTGTCCGGTTCACGACATTGGCCGAAGGATCAACGATGACTTACACCCGCGGAACCGCTTACGGCCGATGGGCGAACTGCCGGCACTCGCGTTGTGCCTTGCGGTTGTGCTGTCGAATGCTGCCGCAGCCCAAGGCGTGGTCAAGGCGGTGCACGGCGACTGGCAGGTCCGCTGCGACACGCCGCCGGGCGCGCAGGGCGAGCAATGCGCGCTGGTGCAGAGCGTGACCGCCGAGGACCGGCCCAATGTCGGCCTCACCGTGATCGTGCTGAAGACCGCCGACCAGAAGAGCCGGCTGCTTGCGCGTGCTGGCGCCGCTCGGCGTACTGCTGCCCTCCGGCCTCGGCCTCAAGATCGACAATGCCGACATCGGCCGCGCGGGGTTCGTGCGCTGCCTGCCGAACGGCTGCGTCGCCGAGGTCGTGATGGACGACAACCTGGTCAGCCAAGCTGCGCACCGGCACCACGGCGACCTTCATCATCTTCCAGACGCCCGAAGAAGGCATCGGCATCCCGATGAGCCTGAAGGGTTTCGGCGACGGCTACGACAAGCTGCCGTGATCGCAATCAATCCAGCTTGAACGTCGCCTTCAGCACGTCCTTCACCGCCACCTTGGCGGCCATGGTTGCTTCCGCATCGTAATTGACGTGCGGGTCGCGCTCGACGCAGGCGTCCTTGTAGGTGAAGGGCGCCTTGGAGGCGGCATTGATCAGCACGCCCCTTGGCTCCTCGGCGATCCGGCAGTTGCGCACCGTCTGCGCGCCCTTGACGGCAAACGGCGACGGACTTCCCAGCGGATTGTCGAAGGCGTGCTGGGCGTTGGGATATTCCGTGAGCTGAACGTCGCGCCCCGCCGAGCGCAGCCGCTCGACGAAGCCCTTGCACGCCGCCACCGGATTATAGTCGTCCGGCGTGCCGTGGAAGATCCGGATCGGCCGGTCGGCGACGTCGGTGTCGGTCTGATAGGTCGTCAGCAGTCCGGATAGAACGGGATATAGGCGGCGAACTCGGTGCCGGACTTGTTCCAGGTCGCATTGAAACGTTTCAGACTGGCGAACAGCGTCGCCTGCCCGCCGCGCGAGAAGCCCATCAGCACGATGCGCGCCGGGTCCACGCGCGGATGCTTGGCCAAGATGTCAAGCGCCCGGTAGGCGTCGAGTATCAGGTTGAGGCGGCCGAGCAGGGCCTGGTCCATGTTGACCGACGTCAGCCCGCGGCCGGTGAACCCGTCGATGGCGAAGGTCGAGATGCCCATCGCGTTGAGCTCGTTCGACCACATCTCGATGTTGGGCCCGACGCCGCCCGAGCCATGGATCAGCACCACCACGGGAAGCTTGCCCGAGCCCTGCGCGATGCGGAACAGCCCGGTGACGGTCGCGGCTTGGCGCTTGCGTCGCCGGTCAAGAATTGTTGATCGGACAGGGTCAGCGTCGGTATCGCGTGCAGCTCGGTGCGGGCGGCGAGCTGTTTCGATGCGGTGTCCTGGGCTGCGGCGGGCAAGACCACCGTCAACGAGGCCGCCGCCAGCGAGGCCGCAAGCATGAATGCCGGAACAAGGCAGCGCATGTGAATCCTCCCGAGCTCGTTATGAAGTCGATTATTCCGCCGCCAACGTCTCGCTAGCCTAGACGATCGCGCCGCCGATCTCCATCGCCCCTCGCGAACAGGACGTTCGTCGCCTATCTTGCTGGCAACTCCAAGGATCAGCATCCATGACAGCCGCGACCTCATCCCTCATCGACCGTGCTGGCCTCGACCGCGTCCGGGTCGGGCAATTCGTCGCCCGCGGCCTCGATGGCGCCGACGACGGCGAGATGTTCCTGGAATACCGCCAGTCCGAGATGCTGATGTTCGATAACGGGCGTCTCAAGCAGGCCACCTATGACACCGCACAAGGCTTCGGCCTGCGCGCCGTCAAGGGCGAAGCAGTCGGCTATGCGCATGCCTCCGACCTGTCGGAAGCCGCGCTGGAGCGCGCCGCCGACGCGGTCCGTGCCGTCCAAGGGGGCTATTCGGGCACCTATGCGGACAGCCCTCCCCGCACCAACGTCAGGCTTTACGGCGACGACAACCCGCTCGCCGCGCCCGGCTTCGAGGCCAAGGTACGGCTGCTGGAGGAGATCGACGCCCATGCCCGCGCCAAGGACCCACGGGTGCGGCAGGTGACGGTCAGCCTCGGCGCGACGTGGCAGTTGGTGGAAATCCTGCGTGCCGATGGGGAAACCTATCGCGACGTGCGCCCGCTGGTGCGGCTCAACGTGTCCATCGTCGCCGGCGACGGCGACCGCCAGGAATCCGGCAGTCACGGCTATGGCGGCCGCGAGGGCTTCGCCCGCTTCATCGAAACGGCGGCATGGCACGGCGCCGTCGACGACGCGGTGCGTCAGGCCCTGGTCAATCTCGATGCGGTGCCTGCCCCGGCCGGCGAGATGGACGTGGTGCTCGGCCCCGGCTGGCCCGGCGTGATGCTGCACGAGGCGGTCGGCCACGGCCTCGAGGGCGACTTCAACCGCAAGAAGACCTCCGCCTTCGCCGGCCTGATGGGCCAGCGCGTCGCCGCCCCCGGCGTCACCGTGGTGGACGACGGCACGATGGCGCAGAAGCGCGGCTCGCTCTCGATCGACGACGAGGGCACTCCGACCAACCGCACCGTGCTGATCGAGGACGGCATCCTGGTCGGCTATATCCAAGACCGCCAGAACGCCCGGCTGATGAACATGCGCCCGACCGGCAACGGCCGGCGCCAGAGCTATGCGCATGCGCCGATGCCGCGCATGACCAACACCTATATGTTGGCTGGCGCCCAGGAACCGAGCGAAATCCTCGCGTCAGTGAAGAACGGCATCTACGCCGTGTCGTTCGGCGGCGGCCAGGTCGAAATCACGTCGGGCAAATACGTGTTCCAGTGCACCGAGGCCTATCGCATCAAGGACGGCAAGGTCGGCGCGCCGATCAAGGGCGCGATGCTGATCGGCAACGGCCCCACCGACCTCAACCGCATCACCATGATCGGCAACGACCTTGAGCTCGATACAGGGATCGGAACCTGCGGCAAGAACGGCCAGGGCGTGCCGGTCGGCGTCGGCCAGCCCACCCTGCGCATGGACCGGATCACCGTGGGAGGCACGGGGTAGCCACCGATCTGGCTGCAAATGGAATTGCCCGTAAGCCGTCTACGCATTATCATGCGCAGAACTGTGGAGCGGGCGTATGCTGACCGAACGCACTCCGAAGAAGCGCCCCGTTAACTTGTTCGTCGATACAGAGCTGCTCGAAGAGGCCCGTCGCCTGCGTATCAATTTGTCCAACATGCTCGAACGTCGTCTCCGCGCGATCGTGAAGGCAGAGCGGGAGAAGCGCTGGCTCGACGAAAATCGCCAGGCGATTGAATCGATCAACGACTTCATCGATCGCCATGGGCTGCTGGCGAACCGCCTGCGTTATCGCCCGGGCCGGGAATGATCCGCCAACGTGATGTGTTCGCCAACCGGACGCCGGTGAGGCGGCGCATTGGCCCTATCTTCTCGTCCTGCAGTCCGATCTGGTTTCCGGACTGAGGTCCGTCGTTGTCGCGCCGCTGATCGCACGGGCCGGTCTTGAAGGCGCACGGCGGCTCAACCCAATCGTCCAAGTCGAGGGCGCGGAATTTGGGCTCGCGACCCACGAGTTGTTCGCGGTCGATCAACGTATACTGCGCAAGAAGGTCGCCAGCATTCCGGAGCAGCGTGATGACATCGTTGCCTCTCTTGATCTCCTTTTTACCGGCTACTGATCGGCAATCCTAACGCACCACCCCCGAGATGCAGCACGGCCGACGGCGCGGCGCGGTCAGCCGTTCCTTGAGGAAACACCGCGCGGATCCGCCTTCATAGCCCGGCCGCGCGTAGGTCCAAGCGCGGCAGCGTCCTTCAGCCTCGCATGCCGACTTGCAGGACGCGCCGGTGGCGTCGGTCGGCAGGTCGAAGATGCGAAGGTCGCCGCCGTCGCGATCGATGCCCCATTCGATGGTCTGGTCGCTCCGCGGCTCGATGACGCCGGCGCCGCGCACCCCCGACACGCAGCACGCATTCGAGAGCCGCGGCGTCACCCTGTTCTTTAGCCAGCAGATCGCGTTGCCGCCGCCGCCTGTTGGATAGGAGAAGCTCCACGCCCGGCAGCGCGGCTCGCGCTCGCAACGCGCCGCGCAGGCCGCGGGATCACCGTTGCGGACCAGGAAATTTCCATAGTCGCCACCGAAACGGTCGAATCCGGCCTGGGCATGCGCCGGGAGCGGCGCGCCGGCGAGGCCGATGGCAAGGAGTGACAAGACCGCCGTGAAAAAATATCGCATGGTCCGGCGCCGGCTTCGCAACGAGCCGCCTCTTTGCGCCGGCATGTTAGACAAGCGCTTCGACCAAGGCGAGCCTCCCAAGCAATGCCTCATGCCTCTGCCGAGCTCGGTTACCTGCCGCTGACGCTGGTGCTGCTGGCCGCCGCCGTGGTCAGTGTCCCGATCGCGCGCCGGATCGGCCTGTCGGCCATCGTCGCCTACCTGGCGGCCGGAATCGTGATCGGCCCCTGGGGCCTGAAGCTGTTCAATGCGCCGGAAACCATCCTGGCAGTCGCCGAGCTCGGCGTCGTTCTGCTCCTGTTCGTGATCGGGCTCGAGCTCGAACTCACCCGGCTGCTCGCCATGCGCCGGGCGATTTTCGGGCTCGGCGCGGCGCAACTCACGCTGACCGCGGTGCTGCTCGCGTCGCTGGCGCTGGCCACCGGCCTGCTGCCGTGGCGCGGCGCCGTCGTGGCCGGGCTCGCGCTCGCCATGTCTTCGACCGCGATCGCGCTGCAGATCCTGGAGGAGCGGGGCTCGTTGCAATTGCCATATGGACAGCGCGCCTTCGCGATCCTGCTGTTCCAGGACATGGCCGTGGTGCCGTTGCTGGCGCTGCTACCCCTGTTGGCGCCTGGAAGCGGCAGCCCGACCGCGACCCTGTCGGAGGCGCTCATCGCGGTGGCGCGGATCGGCGGCGCCATCGTCATGGTCGTGGTGGCGGGACGCTACCTGCTCAACCCATTTTTCCGCCTGCTCGCCGGTACCGGCGCCCGCGAGGTCATGACGGCGGCGGCGCTGCTGGTGGTTTTCGGCGCGGCGCTGCTGATGCAGGCGGTCGGCATGTCGATGGCGCTAGGCGCCTTCCTCGCCGGCGTCATTCTGGCCGAGTCGAACTTCCGCCATGAGCTCGAAGCCGACATCGACCCGTTCCGCGGGCTCCTGCTGGCCCTGTTCTTCATGGGTGTCGGCATGTCCATCGACATGAGCGTGGTGATCGCCAACCTGTGGCTGATCCTCGCCGCCGCCGTCATCGTCACCATCTTAAAGGCCGCGATCGTATGGCTGTTGTTCCGCGCCACCTGCCCTGAGCCCGGCGACGGATGGCGGGCGGGCTCGGTTCTCACTGGGGCCGGCGAATTCGCTTACGTGCTGTTCCCCCTCGCGGGCGC
The DNA here is from genome assembly GCA_963776455.1 of uncultured Alphaproteobacteria bacterium. Taxonomy (GTDB): domain Bacteria; phylum Pseudomonadota; class Alphaproteobacteria; order Rhizobiales; family Xanthobacteraceae; genus CAVZMU01. Next base: position 235,415 of record CAVZMU010000004.1, on the reverse strand, counting down.
TCTCGGCCTGCTCACCTCGCAACAAGGCAGCCTGCTCGCTGCGATCGCCGCGATGACCATGCTGATGGGTCCGCTGGTCGCCCTGCTCACCGACACCCTGCTTCGGCGTTTGGCCACGACGAACGAACAGACGCCGGACGATTTCGATGGCGTGCACGGCTCGGTGCTCCTGATCGGATTCGGCCGCTTCGGCCAGGTCGTATCTCAGTACCTGTTGGCCGAGCAGATCGACGTGACGGCGATCGACAACAGCGCCCCGATGATCCAGAACGCCGGCCGGTTCGGCTTCAAGGTCTATTACGGCGACGGTACCCGGCTCGACGTCCTGCGGGCGGCGGGCGCCGGCCGGGTCCGCCTGATGGCGATCTGCGTCGACAACCGCGAGGTCACCGATCGCATTGTCGAGTTGGCGCGCGCGGAGTTCCCCGGCGTCAAGCTGTTCGCGCGCTCCTACGACCGGCCGCATACCCTGGAGCTGATCGCCAAGGGCGTCGATTTCGAGTTGCGCGAAACCTACGAATTGGCGGCGGTATTCGGGCGCATGACGCTGGAGGGCCTCGGCCTCGACGCGGCCCGCGCCCAAGAGGTCGACGAGGACCTTCGCCGGCGGGACCGCGAGCGCCTCGTCCTCCAACAGACCGAGGGCGTGCTCGCCGGCATGGATCTGCTGTATCGCCCGACCGTCACCCCGCAGCCGCTGCGCGCGCCCGAACGCACCGGCAAGGCGCTCAACCCGGAAGCCGAAGACATCATCAGCCACGAGACCGAGTTTTCCGGGTAACGGCGTTCCGCGTCTCGCTGCCGGCGCCTACCGGCGCCCTGCGATGGCCGCATTCACCTGCCGTACACATTCACCCTGTTCAGGTTCCCCCGCGCCATGGCAATCCGCGCGTCGACGCGGAAGCCATGCCGGGGAAACCGAGGAAGGACGCACGGACGCCTGCAGGCGGCAGTTCGCTGCGCTCCGTGGGCGAGGTTGCGAAAAAGGCTATGTTCTCCAACGTCACGTCACGCCTGAAGGCACGGTTCTTCCGCATCGATCCCCTCGACCTGTTCTCGATTTTGCTGCTCGTCGCGCTCGTCGCCATCGCGCTCGCGACCTTCGACCACTACGCCATCTCCAACGACGAGGCGGTCCAGCAGCACTACGGCGAGCTGATCATCTCTTATTACACGTCGGGTTTCGTCGACCAAGCGGTGTTCCATTTTGACAATCTCTATCTCTATGGCGGCCTGTTCGATATCGCTGCCGTCCTGATCGAGCGCGCTGTCCCGTTCGAGCCCTACTTCGTCCGCCACGTCCTGTGCGCGCTGATCGGTATCGCCGGCATCGGTGCGACCTGCGCGACCGCGCGGCTGGTCGGAGGACCGCGCGCAGCATTGTTTGCCGCCGTTGGGCTCGCGCTATGCGGGCCGTTCTACGGCGCGATGTTCAACCATACCAAGGACATCCCGTTCGCGGCCTTCATGATGGGCGCAACCTGGTTTCTGCTGCGCGCGTCGCGCGACCTGCCGCGCCCCCATTGGCGCCACGTACTGGGCTTCGGGCTCCTGCTCGGTGCCGCGCTCGGCATGCGGGTGACCGGGCTGCTCCTGATCGGGTACCTTGGAGTCGCGCTCGCACTGCGCCTTCCGCGCCCCGTGCACGCGAACCTGCGGGCCGGCGCCGGCGTTGCCGGCCGTGCGCTCCTCCGTTTCGCGCCGGCGGTCATGCTCGGCTACCTGATCATGATCGCGGCGTGGCCCTGGGCGGCCCTGGCGCCGCTCAATCCGCTCCGCGGTGCCGGCGAGTTCGCGAGCTTCCACTATCCGATCCGCACCCTGCTTGCGGGGCACGTCTACACCATGGCCGAGGCGCCGCGCTGGTATGTACCGGCCTATCTGGCGATCAAGCTGCCGCTGCAATTGCTGCTCGGTGTGGTGCTCGCCGGCATGACTGCCGCCTTGGGCTGGCACCGGGAGACCGGGAGCCCATCACGCCGGGAGGTCGCGCTGCTCGCCTTCATCGGGTTCTTCCCTCTTCTTTGCCAGGTGGTCGGCCACGGCCCGGCTTTCACCGGCATCCGCCATTTCCTGTTCGTGGTTCCGCCGCTCGCGGCGCTTGCCGGCATCGGGCTCGATGCCGCGCTATCGCGGATCGAGGCGCGCCGGCCGGTCGCGGCATTTGTCGCGGCCACCGCGCTGGTGGCCGGATTCCTGTGGAACGCGAGCGTGCTGATCCGCCTGCATCCCAATCAATACCTGTTCTTCAATCCGCTGGTGGGTGGCCTGGAAGGCGCATCGCGGCGCTACGACACTGACTATTGGGTCAACATCATGCCGGAGGCGGTCGATGACCTTTCGGTATTTCTCGACCGCGCCGATCACGACACCAAACGGGCGCCGCGGACCTACACGGTCGGCGTCTGCGGGGAGCGCCTCGCCTTCGAGAAGGAAGCCGACAGCCGGCTGCAATGGATCGGGGACTGGCGCCGGGCGGACTTCTTCATCGCGCCGACACACATGGATTGCGACAAGGCGCTGGACGGCAAGGTCATCGCCACGATCGAGCGGCTCGGCGTGCCCATCGGCGTCATCAAGGACCGCCGTGCGATCACGCGACCCGGCCTCGCCCATAACCAGTGATTACCGGCTGATACGAGAAGCGCCCGCCGGGGCGGCCGGCGGGCGCGAATCCGCCCCCGCGAGGGGACAGCGGGAGGCGGAGATTTGGCTGGTGGGAGCACCAGCCAACAGCGGCGGTCAAAATCCCTGTCGATCAGAACACGTTGCGGGCGGCGAGCCCGGGGACGCGGCTACCGGAATCCACCGCCGGCACGATCGAAGGGGCCGTGACCTGCCGGGCCGCGGCGATGCCGGCCCGATAGCGGTAGGCGCGGCGCTCGCCGGCGCGGTCGACCAGGACGGCGGTCGGATCCCGCCACGGGGGCTCGGAGAAGGCGTCGCGAAGATCCCCGCGGGTGAGGCCGATATCCGCGAGCATGCGGTCATCGAGGCCGGCAAGCGTCGCGGCGTCATGGCGATGTTTCGCGGCGCGGGCGAACTGACGGATGCGGTCGACCACGATCCCGGCGACGACGCGCAAACCCTGCGACAGCAGCGCGGGCTGGGATTTCGAAGTCTGGTTGATCGCGGTCATGACATCTCTCCGTTGGGGGCCCTGGGCGGACGGTCGACGATGGCTGCCGGTCTCACGCGGAGCCACCCGATCTGCCCACCCGATTCTTGAGCCCGCCGAATATGGGGTAAGGCTATTGATAAGAGAAACGAATGTTTCTAATGTGATCGATGATCAATACTAATGTATCGCCGCGCATTTGTCACAGGGAGACCGCCATGACCGCCCTCATCGACGTCGACCAGTTGCGCGCCTTCATCGCCATCGCGGAAACCGGCAGCTTCACGCGCGCCGCCGAGGCCGTGTTCAAGACCCAGTCGGCGGTGTCGATGCAGATGAAGCGGCTGGAGGAGCGGATCGGCCGGCCGATCTTCGCCCGCGATGGCCGCGCGTCCAAGCTCACGGAGGACGGCGAGCGGCTGCTGGATTATGCGCGGCGCATCGTGAAGCTCAACGTCGAGGCGCTGGCGGCCTTCGACGAGACCGAGATGACCGGCCGGGTGCGGCTCGGCGTTCCCGACGACTATGCCGACCGCTATCTGCCGGAGATCATGGCGCGGTTCGCGCGGGCCTATCCGGGCGTCGAGCTTACCGTCATCTGCGAGCCGTCGGTCGACCTCATCGCGCGCGTGGACGACAACGAACTCGACCTTGCCATCATCACGAATTGCGAAGGCCGGCGCCTGACCGAGACCTTCCGCCGCGAACGCCTGCTCTGGGTGGCGTCGAACCGGCATTCCACCCACCTGGAGGAGCGCCTGCCGCTTGCGCTCGGCCGTCCGACATGCAGTTGGCGGCGCTCGGCGATCGAATGCCTGGATGAGATCGGCCGGCCCTATCGCGTCCTCTATTCGAGCTGGAATGCCGGCGCGGTGGCCGCCGCGGTGCTGGCCGGGCTTGCGGTCTCGGTATTTCCCGAATCCGGTCTGCGGCCAGGCATGCGCGTGCTGTCGCCGGCCGACGGCTTCCCCGAATTGTCGTCCTGCCGCATCGGCCTCGTGCGCAGCCCGCACGAAGCCTCCGCGCTTGCCGACGCGCTCGCGGAGCACATCATCTCCTCGCTCGACAACCTGTCGGAGGCCGCGCAGGCGGCGGAGTAAAGCGCGGATCAGCTCAGCGACGCCACCGTCGCATCAAGCAGCCGTACGATCTCCCCCGGTGCGATTTCGATCTGCAAGCCGCGCCGGCCGCCGTTGAGCAGCACGGTGTCGAACGCCAGCGCATCGGCTTCGATGAACACTCTCGCGCGCTTCTTCTGCCCGAAGGGCGAGATGCCGCCGACGCGGTAGCCGGTATGGCGCTCGGCATCGGCCGGCGCGAGCATCGCGGCGTCCTTGGCGCCGGCCGCGGCGGCGAGCTTCTTCAGGCTCACCTCGCGGTCGCTCGGCACCAGCACACAGACCACACCGCCTGCTTTCGCCATCAGGGTCTTCAGCAGCCGTCCCGGCGCGACGCCGAGCGCCTCGGCGGCCTGGATGCCGATGCGTTCGGCGTTCGGGTCATAATCATATTCGTGGAGCGTAAAGGCCGTTGCGGCATTCTCCAGCGCGACGGTCGCCGGCGTGCCCCTCGCCATTGTCAGTAAGCCAATTCCTCGAACACCGGCTCGACCGAGCCACCCCACGGGCCGTTGAACTTGTCGATCAAGTCCTCGGCCGGCGTCTTGCCCCGCGCCACGATATCGTCGAGCGGCCGGAGATATTGCGTCTCGTCACCGGCGCCCATGTCGACACGGGCGCGCCGCCGCAGCCCCTCCCGCGACAGCGCCAGACAGTCCCGCGAAAGATCAAGCATGCTGCGGCCGCGGATGGTCGCGCGGAGGCCGAGCCGAGGCACGTCATCACGCAACGTCTGCCGTTCTTCGGCGGTCCAGTCCTTGACGAGATCCCAGGCCGCGTCGAGCGCGCCGTCGTCGTAGAGCAATCCGACCCAGAACGCCGAGAGCGACGCGATGCGCCGGCGCGGGCCGACATCCGAGCCGCGCATTTCCAGATAGCGCTTGAGGCGCACCTCCGGAAAGATCGTCGAGATATGGTTCGCCCAATCGGACGTCGTGGGACGTTCGCCGGGCAACCCCGGCAGCTTTCCAGCCAGCAGGTCGCGGAACGACTGCCCGGAGACGTCGATATACGTGTCGCCGCGCTTGACGAAATACATCGGTACGTCGAGCACGTAATCCACATAGCGCTCGAAGCCCATGCCGGTCTCGAATGCCCATGGCAGCATGCCGGAACGCGCATTGTCGGTGTCGCGCCAAATCTCCGAACGGAACGACAGGAAGCTGTTGAGCTTGCCTTCGGTGAACGGCGAGTTGGCGAACAGCGCCGTACCGACCGGCTGCAGCGCGAGGCAGACGCGCAGCTTCTTCACCATGTCGGCTTCCGAAGCGAAGTCGAGATTGGTCTGCACCGTGCAGGTGCGGTACATCATGTCGAGGCCGAGGCTGCCGACCTTCGGCATGTACTTGGTCATGATGCGGTAGCGGCCCTTGGGCATCATCGGCGTTTCTGCGCGTGTCCATTTCGGGCTCATGCCAATGCCGAGGAAGCCGATGCCAAGCGGTGCCGCTACTTCGGCCACCTGCGCGAGATGGGCGTGGAGCTCGGCGCTGGTCTCGTGGATGGTCTCGACCGGCGCGCCGGACAGCTCGAACTGCCCGCCAGGCTCGAGCGAGATCGCCGCCATGCCGGTGACGGAGGTGAGGCCGATGATGTGCTCGCCCTCCATGATCGGCTCCCAGCCGAGCAGCAGGCGCATGCCGTCGAGCAGGGCGCGGATGCCGCGCTCGCCCTCGTAGGGCACAGGCGTGTTGCGACCGCGCCGGAACACCAGCTTTTCGTGCTCGGTGCCGACGCGGAACTGCGCCTTCGGCTTCGAGCCTTCGGCGATCCACGCGACGAGTTCGTCGCGCGTCTCGATCGGCGTCATGTCGATTTGGTCGCGAGCCATGAAAGGTCCGGGCAAAAGGGCCGCGACCATATACACGGGGCGAGGGACAGGGCAATCCGGCTACGGTGTTGTGAATGGCGGGTGACCTTGCGGCCCACTACATTGCGGTGGGGCCATCATCACGGTGCTGTCTTGACCTGGAAACATCTTCGCCATTTCGGCTTCGCGGCCCTTGCCCTTTCGCTTCTGGCTGCGCCCGCCACGGCGCAACGGGGCCGTGACGCGCCATCCGCCGAACGGGCCGCAGGCCCCGGCGTACTATCGCTGCTGCCCGCCGATTCGGTCACCGAGCACGTGGTCGATGCCGGCCCCGACAAGCTCGCCTATACGGCGACCGCCGGCACGCTGTCGCTGTTCGACCAGAGCGGTGAGCGTTCGGCCGCGATCTTCTACACGGCATACACGCTGAAGGACGCAGCGCCGAATCGGCCGCTCACTTTCGTGTTCAACGGCGGCCCCGGCGCGGCGTCGGCCTATCTCCATCTCGGCGTGGTCGGCCCGCAGGCCGTGGACTTCGGCCCGCGTTTCGACGGCGCGACGCCGCAGCTTCGCGCCAACCCCGATACATGGCTCAAGTTCACCGATCTCGTCATGATCGATCCGGTCGGCACCGGCTGGAGCCGCGCCGCCAAGCCAGACGGCGCTGGAGCATTCTGGAACGCGAGCGCGGATGCGCAGTCGCTCGCCAAGACGATCGCGCTTTATGTCGCGAAGAATGGCCGTGCCACGGCGCCGAAATATCTTCTCGGCGAGAGCTATGGCGGCTTCCGGGCCGTCAAGGTCGCACGCGCGCTTCAGCAGGACCAGGGCATCGTAGTCGCCGGCATCGTCATGCTGTCGCCGTTCCTCGAAGGCGCGCTCCAGCTCAGCAACAGCCGCTTCGCGCTCGGCGCCGCGTTGCAGTTCCCCTCGCTTGCCGCCGCCGAGCTCGATCGCTCCGGCCGTTTCACCGACAAGGCGCTGGCCGATGCCGAGCGCTTCGCGATGACGGACTACCTGACGACCCTCTCCAGCAGGCCGCCCGACGGCGAGGCGGGCCGCGCCTTCTATGGCCGCGTCGCGGAGATCACCGGGCTTCCGGTGGAAGCGGTGACACGCGCCCGCGGCTTCCTCGGCGACATCTACAACAAGCAGGTCAAGGACGGCCGCAGCCAGGTCGTCAGCGCCTATGATGCGTCGTTCGCGGTGGCGGACCCTTACCCGGAGTCGGAATCACACGAGGGCGGCGACGTCATCCTTGACGGCTTCACACGCGCAATGGGCGGCGCGTTTGTCGCCTATGCGCGCGGCGAGCTCGGCTTCAAGACCGACATCACCTACACGCTGCTGGCGCGCGACATCGCCGGCAAATGGGATTGGGGCGACGGCGGCCGGCGGGCCGCCAGCTCGACGCGCGATCTGCGCGAACTGCTGGGCCTCAATCCCGGCTTCCGCCTGCTGATCGCGCATGGCCGCGACGACGTGGTGACGCCTTACGGCGTCAGCCGCTACATCCTCGACCACATCCCGCCGATCGGCAGCGCGGACCGCACGGCGCTCAAGGTCTATCGCGGCGGTCACATGTTCTATTTCAACACCGATGCCCGCGCGGCCTTCGCGGCGGATGCCGCAGCGTTCTACCGGAGCGAAGGTTTGTGATGCGCGTATCCCGCACCACGTAGCGAAGCGAAGTTAACTCGCTGCACGCCAACCTTCACGCCGCCTTCTTCTCCCGGCCCGGCGCGAAGCGGCGATAGAACGTGTCGCCCTTGGCCGCCATGTCGGTAAGCAGCTTGTTGGGCTTGAAGCGCGCGCCGTATTTCTTCTCCAGCTTCCTGCACAGTTCGACGAAGCGCTTGGCGCCCATCATGTCGATATAGGACAGCGTGCCGCCGGAAAACGGCGCAAAGCCGAAGCCGAGGATCGAGCCGACATCGGCCTCGCGCACGTCGGTGAGCACGCCTTCCTCGAAGCAGCGCGCCGTCTCCAGCGCCTGGATCGCAAGCAGCCGCTGCTTGATCTCCTGGACGAAGGGCGCGCCGGCGGCATCGATCTCGTCCGCGGTCAGCGTCTTCTCCTGCAACTCCGCGAGACCCGGCCACAGCGTCTTCGGACCCTTCTCGGGATAATCGTAGAAGCCCTTGCCGTTCTTGCGGCCGAGCCGGCCACGCTTGTCGACCATCTCCTCGAGCAGCGCCTTCTGGCGCGGGTCGATGGCGTCGACGCCGAGGTCAGCCTCGGTGGCCTTGAGGATCTTCCAGGCGAGATCGACCGCGACCTCGTCGTTGAGCGAGAGCGGCCCGACCGGCATGCCGGCCATGCGGCCGACATTCTCGATCATCGCCGCCGGCATGCCCTCCGTCAGCATCAGGTGGCCCTCGCGGATATAGGTGCCGACGCACGCGCGAGGTGTAGAAGCCGCGCGAGTCGTTGACGACGATCGGCGTCTTGCGGATCGCGCGGACGTAATCGAGCGCGACGGCGAGCGCCTCGTCGCCGGTCTTCTTGCCCATGATGATCTCGACCAGCATCATCTTCTCGACCGGCGAGAAGAAATGGATGCCGATGAAGTGCGCGGGGTCCTTGGCGTTCCCGGCGAGCGACGTGATCGGCAAGGTCGAGGTGTTGGAGCCGAAGACCGCCTTGTCGCCGACCACCGCCTCGACCTTCGCGGTCGCCTCGGCCTTGACCTTGCGGTCCTCGAACACCGCCTCGACGACGAGATCGCAGCCGGCGAGCTCGCCGTAATCCGGCGTCGCCGTGATGCGCGCGAGCAGCGCGTCGCGGTCCTCCGGCTTTGGCGCGGCCTTTCTTGATCTGGTCGGAGATCAGCTTGTCCGAATAGGCCTTGCCCTTGTCGGCGGCCTCCTGGTCGCGGTCGATCAGCACGACCTCGATGCCGGCCTGCGCCGTCACATAGGCGATGCCGGCGCCCATGAAGCCGGCGCCGATGACGCCGACCTTCTTGAACGTGGCGGCGGATACGTGCGCGGGCCGGCGCGCGCCCTTGTTCAGCTCCTGCATCGAGACGAACAGCGAGCGGATCATCGCGGCGGCTTCCGGCGATCGCAGGATCTTGGCGAAGTAGCGCGACTCGATGCGCAGCGCCGCGTCGATGGCGAGCTGCAGGCCCTCATAGACGCACTGACAGGATGGCGCGCGCGGCCGGATAATTGTCGTAGGTCTCGCGCCGGTAGATCGCGTTGGCCGGCGGGAACGTCATCATGCCGGCCTTGCGAATAGACGGCCGCCCGGCAGCTTGAAGCCCTTCTCGTCCCACGGCTGCGACCGCCTTGCCGCCCGCCTTGATCCAGGCCTTGGCGCTTGGCGACCAGTTCGCCGGCCGGCACGACGGCGTCGATGAGCTTCATCGCCTTGGCGCGATCGACGCGGAGCTGATCGCCCTTGAGCAGCATCTGCAAGGCATCGCCCGGCTGCATCAGGCGCGGGACGCGCTGGGTGCCGCCGGCGCCGGGAAACAGCCCGACCTTGATCTCGGGCAGGCCGAGCGCGTCTTCGGATTGTCCGCGGCGACGCGGTAATGGCAGGCGAGCGCCAGCTCGAAGGCGCCGCCGAGGCGGTGCCGTTGATCGCCGCGACCAACGGCTTGCCGCAGGTCTCGAGCTGGCGATAGAGCAGCGACAGCTTGCGGCTCTGCTCGAAGAGCTCGGCAACGGCCGCCTCCTCGCCCTGCGCGCGCACCATCTCGGCGAAAGTCGCGCCCATGCCCTCCAGCATCGTGAGGTCGGCGCCGCCGGAGAACGCTGTCCTTGCCCGAGGTGATGACGACGCCCTTGATGGCGGCGTCGGCCGCGACCTTGTCGATGATCGCGCCGAGGTCGTCGATCACCTTGAGGTCGATGACGTTCATCGACCGGCCGGGCATGTCCCAGGTGAGGAGCGCAATGCCGTCGGCGTCGATGTCGAGCGTGAAGTTCGTGTAGGTCATGAAATGCCTCGCCGGGTTTATGTTATGCCTATCCTGCAATCGATAGACGCCGAACGATCTCACACCCGCTCGATGATCGTCGCGGTGCCCATGCCGGCGCCGATGCACAGCGTCACCAGCGCGGTGCTTGAGTCGCGCCGCTCCAGTTCGTCGAGCACGGTGCCGAGGATCATCGCGCCGGTCGCGCCGAGCGGATGGCCCATGGCGATGGCGCCGCCATTGACGTTGACCTTGTCGGGGTCGAGATCGAAGGCCTGCAGGTAGCGCAGCACCACCGAGGCGAAGGCCTCGTTGATCTCGAAGAGGTCGATGTCCTCGATCGTCATGCCGGCGCGCTTGAGCACCTTCCTCGTCACGTCGACCGGGCCGGTCAGCATGATCGCCGGCTCCGAGCCGATATTGGCGAAGGCGCGGATGCGCGCGCGCGGCTTGAGCCCGGCGCGGCGTGCCGGTCTTCTTGGTGCCGATCAGCACGGCGGCGGCGCCGTCGACGATGCCGGACGAATTGCCGGCGTGATGGACATGGTTGACCGCCTCGACCTCCGGATGAGCCTGGATCGCCACCGCATCGAAGCCGCCGAGCTCGCCCATCTGCACGAAGGACGGCTGCAGCGCGCCGAGCGACTGCATGCTGGTGGTCGGGCCGCATGTGCTCGTCCTGGGCGAGGATCGTCAGGCCGTTGACGTCCTTCACCGGGACCACGGATTTCTTGAAGCGGCCGTCGTCCCAGGCGTCCGCGGCGCGCTTCTGGCTCTCCACCGCATAGGCGTCGACATCGTCGCGCGAGAAGCCGTAGTGGGTGGCGATCAGGTCGGCCGAGATGCCCTGCGGCATGAAATAGGTGCGAGACTGCGATGGACGGGTCCATCGGCCAGGCGCCGCCGGAGGCGCCGATGCCGACGCGGCTCATCGATTCGACGCCGCCGCCGATCGCCATGTCCTGCTGGCCGGCCATCACCTGCGCGGCGGCGAAGTTCACCGCGTCGAGACCCGAGGCGCAGAAGCGGTTGATCTGCACGCCCGGCACGCTGTCGCCGTAGTCGGCGATGAGCGCCGCGGCGCGCGCGATGTCGGCGCCCGCCTCGCCGACCGGATCGACGCAGCCGAGCATGACGTCGTCGACCAGCGACGGGTCGAGCTCGTTGCGGTCGCGGATCGCGCGCAGCGCCTGCGCCGCGAGGCTGAGCGCCGTCACCTCGTGCAGCGCGCCGTCCGTCTTGCCGCGGCCGCGCGGCGTGCGCACGTGGTCGTAGATGAAGGCTTCGGCCATGACGTCTCCTGCCTGGTTTCTTGCCGCACCGCGAGGACGTGATAACTGCCATCGGTGCGAGACCTTATTCAGAAATGCTCTCGCAAACTTGAAGGAACGTCACATCATACTCAGGAACGGAACGAGACGCGCTCGCGTTTCACGTTGCGGGTTGCAAGACCCGCATGATCCTTAACCCGCGTGCCGCCGTGAGGACTTCGGGGCCTTTGAGTTTCTCCCGGGTATCGCCCTAACCAACAGAGACCTCCGATGAGAAAAACAATTCTCGTGATCGCCGCCGCCGCGGTTATGCTGATCCCACAAGTCTCCCAGGCCGCGCCGGCCTTTGGCGCAAGGTCCCACGTCGTTTCGCCGGAAATCGCCTCCGAAGTCGGTTATCGCAGGCATTACCGCCGCTATCCGGCGCGGCTGTATGTCCGGGGCTATCATCGCGGCTATGGACCCTACAGCGCCTACGCGGCCGATCCGTCCTTCGGCTATTACCCGACGCTGCGCAACTTCCAGCGCCAAGGACGATGCGTGCAGGATCTCGGATACGGCCGCTTCGAAGTGTGCGACTGACATCGGCAATTCCTCCCGGCTGCGGCGGCACGGAAGCTGCCGCAGCCCCCCTTCAGAATGCCTTGGCCGGCAGCGCCATCATGCTGTCGGCGCCGGTCTGGATGCGCTTCAGATGCGACGCCGTCTCGGGGAGCATGCGCTCCACGAAGAACCGGCCGGTGACGAGCTTGGCCTTGAGCCGTTCGCCCGCGCCGTTGGCGCCCTCCGCGATCTTGTCGCGGGCGGCCTTCGCCATCTGGGCCCACATGTAGCCGAGCGCGACAAGTCCGAACAGGTGCATATAGTCGTGTGAGCCGGCGCCGGCATTGTCGGGCCTCTTCGGCCCGTTCTGCATCAACCACATCGTCGCCTGCTGGAGGTGGCCGAGTGCGTCGCCGAGCGGTGCCACATAGGGCTTCATCGCCTCGTCGCCATGATCCTTGACGAAGCCCTGCGACCTCGCCGAAGAACGCCATGATCGCGCGTCCGCCGTCCTTGCCGAGCTTGCGGCCGACCAGGTCGAGCGCCTGGATGCCGTTTGCGCCCTCGTAGATCATGGCGATGCGGGCATCGCGCACGAACTGCTCCATGCCGTGTTCGGCGATGTAGCCATGCCCGCCATAGACCTGCTGCGCCATCACCGTACTGGCGAAGCCCTGGTCGGTGATGACGCCCTTGAGGACCGGCGTCATCAGCCCCATGAGATCGTCAGCGGCTTGGCGCGCCTTGTCGTCCTCGGAGCGGTGGACGATGTCGCTTTGGAGCGCGGTCCACAGCATCAGCGCGCGCGCCGCCTCGTTGAACGCCTTCATGGTCATCAGGTTGCGGCGCACGTCCGGATGGACGATGATCGGATCGGCCGGCTTGTCGGGCGCCTTGACGCCGGAGATCGAGCGTCCCTGCAGGCGCTCCTTGGCGTAGATCACGGCGTTCTGATAGGCGACCTCGGAAACCGCGAGGCCCTGCACGCCGACGCCGAGCCGCGCCTCGTTCATCATCGTGAACATGGCGTTGATGCCGCGGTTCTCCTCGCCGACCAGCCAGCCGGTCGCGCCGTCGTAGTTCATCACGCAGGTCGAATTGCCGTGGATGCCCATCTTCTCCTCGATGGAGCCGCAGGTGACGGCGTTGCGCGCGCCGAGCGTTCCATCGGCGTTGACCAGGAACTTCGGCACCACGAACAGCGTGATGCCCTTGATGCCGGCCGGGCGCACCCTCGATGCGGGCCAGCACGAGATGGATGATGTTCTCGGCGAGGTCGTGCTCGCCCGCCGAGATGAAGATCTTGGTGCCGGTGATCTTGTAGCTGCCGTCGGTCTGTTTCACGGCCTTGGTGCGCAGCAGGCCGAGATCCGTGCCGCAATGCGGCTCGGTCAGGTTCATGGTGCCGGTCCACGTACCCGCGATGAGACGCGGCAGATAGATCGCCTTCTGCTCAGGCGCGCCATGGCGCAGCAGTGCCGCGATCGCGCCTTGCGTCAGGCCCGGATACATGGCGAACGCCATGTTGGCGCCGCCCAGGAACTCGCTGACGACGGTGGTGAGCAGCACCGGCAGGCCCTGGCCGCCGAACTCGGCCGGAGCGGAGATGCCCATCCAGCCGCCCTCGGCGTATTGCTTATAGGCGTCCTTGAAGCCGGTGGGCGTGGTGACCCTACCGTCGGCGTGGCGCGTGCAGCCTTCCTGGTCGCCGACGCGGTTGAGCGGCTGCAGCACCTGCTCCGTGAACTTCGCCGCCTCGTCGAGGATCGCCTCGACGACATCCGGCGAAGCATCGGCGAAGCCCGGCAGGTTGTCGTAGCGCTCGAACTCGGAACACGTCGTTGAGCAGGAACAGGACGTCGTCCACGGGGGCCTTGTAGGTCGGCATGGATCGTTTTCCTTAGTTCTGACCTTCCCCCGAAAGGGGAGGGTCGGCAACGGCGCCGGGTGGAGCGAGCATGGTTTCAATAGTGCCGCCGGCGCGGGTGAGCTCGGCGATCATCCGGTCGATATCGGCTTTCTGCCGCTCCAGACCGGCGATACGCTCGCGAAACTTGGTGAGCGCGACGCGAAGCTGCGTCGCCTGGCCATCGCCGAGGTCGTAGAGGTCGAGCATCTCGCGGACTTCGTCCAGCGAGAAGCCGACACACTTGCCCATCAGCACGTATTTCAAGCGCGCGCGGTCGCGCCGGGAGTAGAGCCGCTCCTGGCCTGCGCGGCGGGGATCGAGCAGGCCCTTCTCCTCGTAGAAGCGCAACGTACGCGCGGTGACGCGGCATTCCTTGACGAGATCCCGGATCGTGAAGACGCCCGCGCCACCCTCTCCGGCGTCGAACCCGGTGACGAGGTCGGCGCGACCGAATCCGGCACAGCCCAAATCCACCTCCCGACTTTCAATCACGCGATGCCTCCCCAAGGGGCCTACGGGCCTCCACCGCAAATTCTATACCCGCAGTTTACGTAAACGTAAAGATCAAAAACAAAAAAGACGCCGCCGAGCGATCGCCCAGCGGCGTCCCGGCAACGGACCCCCCGATCCGTTGCCCTCCCCCTCGAACCAGAGATTAAGCTCTGTTTTTCACGAAGCTCCTCAGCAGGCGATCCGGGTCGGCGCTACGGCATCCGCCGTGAGCGCCGCATGCATCCGACGCAAGTCCGCCAAGGCCTGATCGACCGAGCGCTTCTGCTCTTCCAGCAATGCGATCTGTTCGACGCACTGATCCTCGGTCAAATCCAGGCTGCCGCGTCCGTCTTGCGTAGCGGCCATTCGGCGAATCTCGGCGAGCGTAAAGCCGAGCCGCTTGCCGGCGAGGATCAGCGCCAGACGATCACGGTCAGCCGGGCTATAAAGGCGCGAGGCGCCGCGGCGTTGCGGCGCGATCATTCCTTTGTTCTCGTAAAAGCGTAGCGCGCGCAGCGTTATGCCGAAATCGCGGGCAAGTTCGCGGATGGTGAGCAACCGCTCGGTGTTCGAATCTCCCGTGGCTCCGCCCGCCAGCGTCGCCCCCGTCCTGCCGGTAATGGCCCCGACAACGGCCCCATTGATCTCGGTCACGATGATCCCCGTCTGCTGTCCCGTTTCAATTCCCACGGTCGCGTAACCGGCTTGGGTAAGGCAGTGTGACGGTGCTGAACTATGCACCGTCGTCGGCCCTGTAAATTCGCAGTTGCCCTGTCCGGATTTTCGCGTACCGGTCGCGATGGTAGGTGTTCCGGACGCCCGGAGATGTGAGCTAACTCACACAAACAGGCTCTCCAGGCGCAAAATTCCCTTGGGGCAGGCGCTCGGCCTGGTCCGAAGGGCTTCGCGACAGCCTTCCGCTGCCAGCAGAGCGCGAAACTTAATTCGACCTCAACGGAGAGGTTTTGGTCACGGGGGGATTTTTCTCGGCTTAGGAATCTGGCAAAGGGTCCGGCGGCGGTCCGAAAGTCGGACTGTACGGGCTGCCGATTTCCGACTGATATGCGGCCCGCTGGGTGATCGGTACCGGTTTATTGGCTGCGCTGCCGGAGCCCTGGACGCAGACGGCCTCCCTCCTCGGCCGTGAGGTATCAACTGAAAGCCAATCCGGAGATGACGATGAAGATGATCCGTTGCGTGCTGGCGGCCGTCGCGACCGCGACCATGGCCGTGCCGGCCCTCGCTCAGGGGATATCCGACAATGTCGTGAAGATCGGAATTCTCAACGACCAGTCCGGCGTCTATGCCGACTTCGGCGGCAAGTGGTCGGTCGAAGCCGCCAAGATGGCAGTCGAGGATTTCGGCGGCACGGTGCTTGGCGCCCCGATCGAGATCGTCACCGCCGACCACCAGAACAAGCCCGACGTCGCGGTCGCGATCGCGCGCAAATGGTACGACGTCGACAAGGTCGACGCGATCATGGAGCTGACGACGTCGTCGGTCGCGCTCGCCGTCCAGGGCGTCTCCAAGGAATTGAAGAAGATCAACATCGTCGACGGCGCCGCGACCACGCGGCTGACCGGCGACCTGTGCTCACCCTACGGCTTCCACTGGGCCTATGACACTCGCGCGCTCGCGGTCGGAACCGGCGGTTCGCTGGTCGAGCATGGCGGCGATACGTGGTTCTTCATCACGGCCGACTATCAGTTCGGCTATTCGCTGGAGGAGGACACCGGCAACGAGGTCAAGAAGAAGGGCGGCAAGGTCCTGGGCGCCGTCCGTCATCCGCTGAGCTCGTCGGATTTCTCATCGTTCCTGCTTCAGGCTCAAGCGTCGAAGGCCAAGGTCGTCGGCCTCGCCAACGCTGGCCAGGACACCATCAACTCCGTGAAACAGGCCTCCGAGTTCGGCATCGTCGCCGGAGGCCAGAAACTCGCCGGGCTGCTGCTCACGCTCGCCGAGGTGCACGGCCTTGGACTCGACGCCTCCAAGGGCTTGGTGCTGACGGAGGGCTATCTACTGGGACCTCGACGACCAGTCGCGCGGCTTCGCCCAAAACTTCTTCAAGCGCACCGGCCGCATGCCCAACATGATTCAGGCCGGCACTTATTCCTCGGTGCTGCAGTATCTCAAGGCCATCAAGGCCGCCGGCACCGACGCCACCGAGCCGGTCGCCAAGAAGCTGCATGAGATGCCGGTAGACGATTTCTTCGGCCGCGGCGCCAAGGTGCTCTCCAACGGCCGCATGGCGCATGAGATGTACCTGTTCGAGGTCAAGTCGCCGAAGGAAAGCAAGGCGCCGTGGGACTATTACAAGCTGCTGGCGAAGATTCCCGGCGAGAAGGCATTCTTCACCGTGGAGGAGAGCGGCTGCAAGCCGGCAAGCTGATCCGCTTTCGTTTCACCGCGCGGTGATGGCGCCGCAACTCATGGAGGGACGCGCAAACATCGTCCCCTCCACCTGAAAGCTGAAGGAAAGGGAGGGGTCGCAGGGTGTCGACGGCCTGCGATCTGATCCCCTCCCCAACCCTCCCCTTTTCAAGGGGAGGGAGCAGACCGAGCCAGCCGCAATGTCTCATGCGAATCCCATCGACGGCACCTACGACTACATCATCGTGGGTGCCGGCTCGGCCGGATGCGTGCTGGCGAACCGCCTGTCCGCCGACCCGAAGAACCGCGTGCTGCTGCTTGAGGCGGGCGGCCGCGACAACTGGATCTGGTTCCACATCCCGGTCGGCTATCTGTTCGCGATCGGCAACCCGCGCTCGGACTGGATGTTCAAGACCGAGCCCGAGCCCGGCCTCAACGGCCGCAGCCTGAACTATCCGCGCGGCAAGGTGATCGGCGGCTCGTCTGCCATCAACGCCATGATCTACATGCGCGGGCAGGCCGCCGACTACGACCATTGGCGCCAGTTGGGCCTCACCGGGTGGGGCTGGGACGACGTGCTGCCCTATTTCAAGAAGCACGAGGACAGCTTCCTCGGCGCGGGCGACCACCATGCCGTCGGCGGCGAGTGGCGCATCGAGCATCCGCGCGTGACCTGGGATATCATCGAGGCCTTCCGCGAGGCCGCCGAGCAGGCCGGCATTCCCAAGGTCGCCGACTTCAACACCGGCGACAACGAAGGCTCGTGCTATTTCCACGTCAACCAGCGGCGCGGCCGGCGCTGGTCGGCGGCGACCGGGTTCCTCAAACCGGTGCTGCATCGACCGAACTTGCGGCTGGAGACCGGCTGCTTGGTCGAAGGCATCGACTTCGACGGCAAGCGCACGACCGGCGTGCGCTGGCGCCAGGGGGGGGCGGCGCGAAGCGCGCGCTGCAACGGCGATGTGATCCTGTCGGCGGGGGCGATCGGCTCTCCGCAGATACTCCAGCTCTCCGGCGTCGGCCCTGGCGTTGAACTGCGCAATCACGGCCTCCCGGTCGTGCACGACGCGCCCGGTGTCGGCGCGAACCTGCAGGACCACCTGCAGCTCCGGCTCATCTACAAGGTCACCGGCGTGAAGACGCTCAACGAGACCTACCGCTCACTGCTGGCGCGCAGCCTGATGGGATTGAACTACGCGTTCTTCCGGCGGGGCCCGCTCACGATGGCACCGTCGCAACTCGGCGCATTCACGAAATCCGATTCCTCGCGCGAGCGCGCCAACATCCAGTTCCACGTCCAGCCGCTGTCGCTCGACAAGTTCGGCGAGCCGCTGCACGACTTCCCGGCCTTCACCGAAAGCGTCTGCAACGTCCAGCCGACCAGCCGCGGAACGGTACGCCTGCGGTCCGCCGATCCCGCCGACAGCCCGATGATCGCGCCGAACTATCTCTCCACCGACGAAGACCGCCGCGTTGCCGCGGATTCCATCCGGGTCGCGCGCCGGATCGCGGCGCAACCGGCCCTCGCCCGCTTCCGTCCGGTGGAATACCTGCCCGGCCCGGCCTTTGGCGATGACGACGCGGCGCTGGCAAAGGCGGCGGGCGACATCGGCACGACGATCTTCCACCCCGTCGGCACCGCCAAGATGGGCCGCGACACCGATCCCACAGCCGTCGTTGACGAGCGCCTGCGCGTCATCGGCCTGTCCGGCCTGCGGGTGGTCGACGCTTCGGTGATGCCGACAATCTCCTCCGGCAACACCAACGCGCCGACGATGATGATCGCTGAGAAAGGCGCCGCGATGATCCTGGAGGACGCGAAGTCATTCGCGTCGCATGCGACGGGCTGACATCGCTGAAGTGCCGCGCGATAATCGATCCCGACTCAGCGAGCCGCCCGATGCGCCGCATCGGCGCACATGCTCGGGAGCGGAGGGGCATCATAAATCTTGTCGATCGCGTGAAGAACATCCTGATGACGCCGAAGACCGAGTGGCCGGTCATCGAAACCGAGCCCGGCGACGTCGGCACCATCTTCGGCGGCTATGTGGCGATTCTGGCCGCCATTCCAGCCGTTTGCGGCTTCATCGGCATGACCATGATCGGCGTCGGCCCTATTCGCCTCGGATTCGGCACCGCACTTGGAAATGCGATCCTGGGCTACATCCTGGCCTTCGTCGGCACCTATGTGGTGGCCTTCATCGCCGACAAGCTCGCTCAAAACTTCGGCGGGCGGAGCGATTTCCCGAGTGCGCTCAAGCTCACGGCGTATTCCTACACGCCGGCATGGCTTGCCGGCGTCTTTGCGCTGATACCGGCCCTGTCCGTGCTGGGGCTTCTTGGCCTTTACGCGTTCTATCTGTTCTACGTGGGGGCGCCTCAGTTGATGAAGGTGCCGGCCGAGCGCTCGACCATGTATACGGCGACCGTGGTGATCTGCGGAATCATCGTTTCGATCATCATCGGCGCGATTCCGGCTCTGCTATTTTTGCGCTGAGCGCACTTACGGCAGCGCCTTGAGGTGGCGGATTGGCCCGCCCGGCGTCAGGGCCGCCGCGGCCGCGACGACGGCATTGGCGTCGATGCCGTAGTGCCGATAGAGATCGGGGAGCGATCCGGTCTGGCCGAAATGCTCGACCCCGAGCGGCCGTACGCGATGTCCCGCCACGGCGCCTAGCCAGGCGAGCGTGGCCGGATGGCCGTCCAGCACGGTCACGAGTCCCGCATTGGCCGGGACATCATCAAGCAGCCGTTCGATATGGGAGCGGGCGTGGACGAGGCCGCGCTCGCGGGCGCGCTGCGCCGCGGTCCATCCGGCGTTGAGGCGGTCCGCCGAGGTGACGGCGAGCAATCCGACGTCGCGGCGATCCTCCCCCATCAGCCCGACCGCCTGCGCGGCTTCCGGCGCGATGGCGCCCGTATAGGCGACGACCACTTGGCAGTTCGGCCCCGGCCGCCGCAGCCAGTAGGCGCCCTCGATGATGCCGTGGCGCAGGTCGTCGGTCATCTCGCGCTTGGGCTGCTCGACGGGCCGTGTCGACAGGCGCAGATAGACCGATCCTCCGGTCTCGTCGCGCAACCAGTTGCGCTCGGTATCGTGTCCGGCGCCCTCCTTCTGGATATAGGCGAGCCCCCAGGCCAGCACGACGCCGAGTTCGTCGACGAAAGCCGGCTCGAATGACGCGAGGCCGTCCTGCGCCATGCCTATCAGTGGCTGCGCGATCGACTGGTGCGCGCCGCCCTCAGGAGCAAGCGTGATGCCCGACGGCGTCGCCACGATGATGAAACGGGCGTCCTGGTAGCAGGCGTAGTTGAGCGCATCGAGCCCGCGCGCGATGAACGGATCATAGAGCGTGCCGATCGGCAGCAGCCGCTCGCCGTGGATGTCGCGGGAGAGGCCAAGCGCGGACAGCAGGATGAACAGGTTCATCTCGGCAATGCCAAGTTCGATGTGCTGGCCCTTCGGCGAAAACTCCCAATTGAAGGTCGACGGGATACGCTCGCTCTTGAAGGTGTCGGCGAGCGCGCTCTTGGCGAACAGGCCGCGGCGATTGACCCATGGCCCGAGATTGGTGGACACCGTCACGTCCGGCGACGTCGTGACGATGCGCTCGGCGAAAGGCGCTCCGCTGCGGCCGATCTCGTTGAGCAACTGGCCGAACCCGGCCTGCGTGGACATCACCGGCTGTATCGTGACGGCAAGCGCGGCCGGCACATCGAACGTCGGCGCGGACTTTCGCTCCGCATCGCGGGCCGCGAACGGAACGCGGTCGAGGAACCCCTGCAGCGCAGGCCCCGGCTGCGCAAGACCCTCGAACTTATCCCATTCATGACCGAGGCGGATATTCATCACGGCGCGGAAGCCGTCCATCTGGCTCACCGTCATGAGCCCCGCATGGTTGTCCTTGTGGCCGGCCATGGGGAGACCGAAACCCTTCACGGTGTAGCAGATGAAACAGGTCGGCCTGTCGGAATTGGCTTTGCCGAAGGCCTCCACCAGCGACGGCAGGTCATGGCCGCCGAGGTTGTTCATCAGCCGCGCCAGTTCGTCGTCGGAACGGCCTTCGATAAGCTGCGTCACAGGACCCTGGTCGCCGAGCTCGTCGAGCAGGCGCTTGCGCCACGCCGCGCCGCCCTGGAACACCAATGCCGAATAGAGCTGGTTGGGGCAGCTATCGATCCAGCGCCGCAGGGCTTCGCCGCCGGGCTCGCGGAACGCGGCCTGCTGCAGCGAGCCGTATTTCACGATCACCACGTCCCAGCCGAAATTCCGAAAGAGCTGCTCGTAGCGCTCCCACAGCCCTTCGCGGACGACGGCATCGAGGCTCTGGCGGTTGTAGTCGATCACCCACCAGCAGTTCCGCAGGCCCTGCTTCCAGCCTTCCAGCAGCGCCTCGAAGATGTTGCCCTCGTCGAGCTCGGCATCGCCGATCAGCGCGACCATGCGGCCTTCGGGCTGCTCCTTCGCCCAGCCATGGGCGCGGACGTAATCCTGCACTAGCGACGAGAACAGCGTCTGGGCGACGCCGAGGCCGACCGAGCCGGTCGAGAAATCGACGTCGTCGACATCTTTGGTGCGCGACGGATAGCTCTGCGCGCCCTTATAGCCGCGGAATTCTTCGAGTTTCTGCCGCGTCTGCTTGCCGAACAGATATTGAATGGCATGAAAGATCGGGCTGGCATGCGGCTTCACGGCGACCCGGTCCTGTGGCCGCAGGATACGGAAATACAAAGCCGTCATGATGGTGGCGAGCGAGGCAGACGAGGCCTGATGGCCGCCGACCTTCAGCCCATCGACGCTTTCGCGCAGGTGGTTGGCATTGTGGATGGTCCACGACGCAAGCCAGAGGACCTTCTTTTCGAGATCGGCGAGGATCGCGAGGTCCCTTGCCGGCGACTGTCGCGTCGCGTTGTGGTCCCTGTTCGCCGTCATCGTGAACTCTCCCCTTCACAGCCCTCGCCGATGGTGCAGCACCCCATCACATTGTCTTTTGTTTATGCCCACATTCCTTGCACGTGTACTCCACCCGGGTCTGCCCTTGAGCCGCAGAGATGCGGTTCGGCGCCCCGCACTTCCCGCACTTGGCCTCGATTCGGGTCTTTCCCTGGGTAACCGAAATGGCATTTCTATCCATGGCCTCTTTCACCAGGCGTTCAGCTTCATCGCGCATCGCTTCCTTTGACATCGCAGGCGCTCTTGGTTTCCGCACTATCAATCCTATCAATTTGGAGACGTGAATGACGCCCGCCGGAGATTTCCGGAAGGGGTCGGGTGAGCGAACTTCAGGGACAACCCGCGCGAGAACTCCGCAGTCTTCCTCACAATAAGTCAAACGATGCCCCCATCGTTGACCCTTGGCTGGTGGTGATGTCCGGCACGGTGTCCATGCTGCCGCTATAGCGGACTCTACCCTACAGCGACGAGAGCCACTTTCCAAAGCCGACCGGTACGCCATCCCATAGGCCACGCAAGTGTCAGATGAAGCGCTGGATAAATGAACCTTGCCGCTCCGATTGCCGGCTAAATGGCCCCGGAGGGGAACAAATGCCGTGTCGGAAGCCTTACTTAGCCATGAGGTGGCAATCACAGTAGAGAAGTGGCGGTCTGTAATGGGCGGCGCCTGCTCTGAATGACAAGGATTACGGCGATGCAGGCAGATCAGGCGCTCAAGGACCATATTGAGCAAAAGCTGCGGGAAGCGCTTGATCGTGTCCGTCGCGACATTGAAAAGGTCGATATTTGGGCGGGCGCCTTCACAGCCTTCTTGCGGCCGGTCCCCGACTACCAGATGTCGGATCGTTTTCTTTTGCCGGTGCGCCATCAAAACGACCGGAATTCAGACGACGCGCATTCTCGCCAGCACTGAACCCTTTAATGTAGTGTACGCGTCAAATCCCACGGAGTGGTGATTACGCTAGACTGATGACGCTTTCAGGCACCCGCGTCTCTGGCGAGTGCTCAGGGCCAATGCGCCCTGTCATCGGGCGCGTACCCCCGATCCGGTTGAGCCCATTTTGATACTCACTCCTCACGAACTGCGTCGGATTCCATCCCCCGAGAATACGCTCAATGCCTTGTGGAGGCGACTCCCGTACCGGTCGAGCCGATTAGAAATGTTTTCATAGATTCAGAGGGTTATTACCCTTCACTTTGGGCTGTACGGCCCCCATATTTCATGCGACACAAATCTTCCAAGCGCACACATTTTCATCACGCGATTCGAAGGCCTTGCCTGATGGCAGACGCTGCCCGCCGGACACTTGAACAAGCTGTTTCCGACTACGGTGCCGAATCGATCAAGGTTCTCAAGGGCCTAGACGCCGTGCGCAAGCGGCCGGGCATGTATATCGGCGACACCGATGACGGCTCGGGCCTGCACCACATGGTCTACGAGGTCGTCGACAACGCCATCGACGAGGCGCTGGCCGGCCACGCCCGAAGTGTCCGTGACATCTCAACCCCGACGGCTCGGTGACGGTGACCGACGACGGGCGCGGCATCCCGACCGACATCCATCAGGAGAGGGCGTCTCCGCGGCCGAGGTCATCATGACCCAGCTGCACGCCGGCGGTAAGTTCGACCAGAACTCCTACAAGGTCTCCGGCGGCCTGCACGGCGTCGGCGTCTCGGTCGTCAACGCGCTGTCGAGCTGGCTCGACCTGCACGATCTGGCGCGACGGCAAGGAGCATTACATGGGGTTCCGCGACGGCGACGCCGGTGGCGCCGCTGCGCATCACGCGGCCGATGCCGAAGGCCGGCGCGGCACCGAGGTGACGTTCTTCCCCTCGCCCGGCGACCTTCACCATGGTGGAGTTCGACCGCCACGCTGGAGCACCGGCTGCGCGAACTGGCGTTCCTGAACTCCGGCGTGAAGATCGTCTCTCAAGACCTGCGCACGCGGCCGAGACGCGGGAGGAGCTCCAGTACGAGGGCGGCGTCGAGGCCTTCGTCGACCACCTCGACCGCACAGTCCGGCGCTCATCCCGGAGCCGATCTACGCTCAAGGCCGAACGCGACGGCATCACCGTCGAGGCCGCGCTGCAGTGGAACGACGGCTATCACGAAAACGTGCTCTGCTTCACCAACAACATCCCGCAGCGGGATGGCGGCACCCACCTTGCCGGCTTCCGCGGCGCGCTGACGCGCGTAGATCACCAACTACGCCGAGAGCGTCGGCATCGCCAAGAAGGAGAAGGTCGCGCTCACCGGCGACGACGCCGCGAGGGCCTGACCTGCGTCCTCTCGGTCAAGGTGCCCGACCCGAAATTCTCGTCGCAGACCAAGGACAAGCTGGTCTCGTCCGAAGTGCGCCCGGTGGTCGAAAGCCTGATCGCCGACGCGCTGGCGTCATGGTTCGAGGAGAATCCGGCCGAGGCCAAAATCGTGGTCGGCAAGATCGTGCAGGCCGCCGCCGCGCGCGAGGCCGCGCGCAAGGCGCGCGAAATGACGCCGCAAGTGCGCGCTCGACATCGCCTCGCTGCCCGGCAAGCTCGCCGACTGCCAGGAGAACGATCCGGCGAAGTCCGAACTCTTCCTGGTCGAGGGCGATTCCGCCGGCGGCTCCGCCAAGCAGGGCCGCAACCGCGAGTACCAGGCGGTGCTGCCGCTGCGCGGCAAGATCCTCAACGTCGAGCGCGCCCGCTTCGACAAGATGCTCGGCTCCGAGCAGATCGGCACCCTGATCACCGCGCTCGGCACCGGCATCGGGCGCGAGGAGTTCGACCCCGACAAGCTGCGCTACCACAAGATCATCATCATGACGGACGCCGACGTCGACGGCTGCCCACATCCGCACCCTGCTGCTGACCTTCTTCTTCCGCCAGATGCCGCGAGCTGATCGAGCGCGGCTACCTCTATATCGCCCAGCCGCCGCTCTACAAAGTCGCGCGCGGCAAGTCCGAGCACTACCTCAAGGACGAGCGGGCGCTGGAGGACCACCTTGCGACGGTAGGCGTCGAGGAGGCGGTGATGCGGCTCTATTCCGGCGACGACCGCGCCGGTGCCGACCTGCGCCGGCTGGTGGAAGAAGCGCGCACCATCCGCAGTGTGCTGGCGGGGCTGCACACCCGGTACGATCGCAGCGTCATCGAACAGGCCGCAATTGCCGGCGTGCTCGCTCCTCGGATCACCGAAGACGCCGAGGTGGCGCAGAAGGCGGCGGACTACATCGCGCTTCGGCTGGACAAGCTTTCGGACGAAACCGAGCGCGGCTGGCAAGGCCGTTTCAGCGAAGGCGAGGGATTCGAGTTCGAGCGCACCGTACGCGGCGTCAAGGAGGTTGCGGTGATCGACCAGGCGCTGCTCGGCTCGGCGGATGCACGCAAGCTCGACGAGCACGCCGCCTCGCTGCAGGAGGTCTATCAGCGCCCCGGCCTCCTGCGCCGCAAGGGCGACGAAACGCCGATCTACGGCCCGGTCAGCCTGTTCGAGGCGATCACCGCCGCCGGCACGCAAGGGCCTCACCCTGCAGCGCTACAAAGGCCTCGGCGAGATGAACCCGGAGCAGCTCTGGCAGACCACCCTCGACGTGCAACGCCCGTTCCCTGCTGCAGGTGAAGGTCAAGGAGGTCGACGAGGCCGACGACCTGTTCACCAAGCTGATGGGCGATGTGGTCGAGCCACGCCGCGAGTTCATCCAGGCGAATGCGCTGACGGCGAGCGTCGACGTATAATCGTCGACGCCACAGGGCGGCTCCGCCGTGCCGCCGTTCGTTGACCGGCCGCCTATGATAACATGCCCGCATGACGCCCGTGGATGAGAAACCCATCGATGAAATGGACCTTCCGGCGGACTTGGCGTCCGAGCCGGAAGGAAGCGAGCGGAACGGTACCGTGTCCACTCGCCTCCGGGCGGCTCGAAGCCTGCATGGCGCTGCCAGGGACCGCGCCGCAGGCGTACGGAATGCTCCGCTGACTTACAGGCCGCTCGCGGCACCGGTGGGCGGCTCCCATGGATGACGGCGCCGCCCATGATGAAATCTCGCAGCTCGAAATCGAAATCCACGAGCTGGCCGAGGCTGGTGAGCGCTGCCGAAAGATCGCCTGGGCTTCCCAGCTCGTCATCATCGGCGGATTTGTTCTCCTGGGGGCGCTCATCCTGAGGGTGATCTGGCCGGATGGGCTCGCCGTCGTCGGCGCGCTGGTGGCGATCATCGGCGGCATCGTGGTCTATGGCTCGAACGCCGGCACCGCGCGTCAGACCGCGGAGGCGTTGCGCAAGGCCGAGGCGTTGCGGGCCGAGATGATCGGTAACATCGAGCTTCGCCTGGTGACGGAACGGCCGACGGTCCATTGATACATGCGCGATTACTTCAACATGAACGCCGGGCAGGTCTTCGACGGCCTGCTGTTCGGCCTCGGCGTGCTGGCGATCTATCTCGGCGCGGTGTTCACCGGCGCGCTGGTGCGCTCGCTCGGCGGCGCCGGCAGCAAAGGCATCACGGTCGCCGGACGCTACGTATCGGGCTGGTTCTTCTACCTGCGCGGCGACGATCGCGACATCGTCAACGTGACCCTCAACATGATCGTCGACGGCCACCTGAAGTTCGACACCCTGGTGGCCGACCGCAAGATCTGGTTCGTCTGGCCCAATGCCTATCGAGTCGCGCTGATCCGGCGCGCCGCCAAGCGGACCACGCACGACAACCCGGTGCTGTCGTTTCCGGAGAAGCCACGCCCGCCGGCATCACTCGCCGGCCGGTTCGGCCGCTGGCTCGGCGAGCGGCTGCACGATCTCCTGGGGAGCGTGAAGATCGTCGAGAACGGCAAGGTCCAGCGCGTGCGGCTGATGCGCGAGGACGACTACAAGGCGACTTTCGGACCGCTGATCAGCCTCATCAGCGAGAAATGCAGCAATGAGCATGCCATCGATTTCGCGCTCGGCCGTCCGATGGACGAGCATCGCTTCGTGGTGGCGCTGACATTCGAGAAGCTCCACAACCGGCGCGCCCGGCACCTGCGCGCGATGGTGATGTGGGAGAACGCGCTCCTCGACCTTCCGGACGTATGCCCGAAGGTCGACCTGGAGGAGCACCGCTCGCGCTTTCGAACGCTTCAGGCGATCTCCCGTCAGTACAAGGCCCATCCCGAGCGCTTCGGCCATGTGAATGTCTGGCGTCCCCGAGAACCGGCACCGGCTCGTGCAGGCCTTGGCGAAAGTGGCGCGTTCAAGCACGGCCTTGCGGCGGAATAGACGCGACTCCTTTGCGAGTCGCTGCAACACTTACAAAGCGAGCGTATTTCGTCGGCTTGTCGACGGGAGCCTGTCGCGTAAGCGCGCGCATGGCCAAGTCGCCAACGTCATCCTTGACGAATAACCTCAATACGCCAGCCCCGTCGCGCGTGCCCGGCTGATGCCGAGCGTCACGATCCGGCTCAGCAGGTCCGGATATCCGATGCCGTCATGCTCGGCGGCATGAGCGAACTCCTGGCTGCGCGCGATCTCAGGATTGGGGTTGGCTTCCAGGAAATACGGCACGTTGTCGGCAGAGAGCCGGAAGTCGATGCGGGCATAGCCGTCGAGCTCGAGCGTGCGGTAGATACGCTTGGCGGTCTTGACGATGCGCGCGCGCAGCTCCGGCGCAAGGTCCTTCGCCGGCTCCGTGCAGGATGCCGTGGCGCTCCTGATAGTCGGGATCGTGCTTGACCTTCTCGGTGGCGATGCGCCGCGCGCCCTGCGGCATGCTTGCAGAAGTCGAGCTCCCACACCGGCAGCACGCGCACGCGCTCGTTGCCGAGCACGCCGACATAGAGCTCGCGGCCCTCGATATACTGCTCGGCGATCGCCGCGGTGCCGATGCGCTCGTGGATGAAGGCGACGCGCTCGGCGAGCTTCTCGTCGGTCTCGACGACGGACGCCTGCGCGATGCCGTCCGAGGCGTCCTGGCTCAGGCTCTTGACGATCAGCGGCAAGCGCGAGCCGCGACGGGCGCCGGATCTTGCGCCGCATCGGAAACACCGCGAAGGCGGGCATCGGGATGCGGTGATAATGCACCAGCGTCTTCGACAGATCCTTGCCGCGCGCCAGCATCAGGCCGCGCGGATTGCAGCCGGTATAGGGAATGCGCAGCAATTCGAGATAGCTCGCGACGTTCTGGTCGTAGGCGGTCTCGCCGTGGAACTGCTCGAGCAGATTGAAGACGACGTCCGGCTTCCAGCTCTCGATCGCGTCGCGGATCGGCTTCAGCTCGTGCTGCACGCCGAGCGGCCGCACCTCGTGGCCGGACGGCGCGCAACGTGCTCACGACGTCGTATTCGGTCTTCCAGACGAAGATCTCCTGCTCGGAATGACCGTCGAGCGAATCCGGCGGCATCAGCTCGGGATGCAGCAGCACCAGGACGCGCGGCCGCTTCATAGCGCGAACCATTGTCGCCGCGACGTGCTGTAGAGCGAGTGCACGGTCTTGGCGGTCAGCAGCACGGTGAAGTCCATCATCAATTGCCGCTCGGGACCGGCCGCCCGCAGCTTGCAGCTCGCGGCAGCGGAGAATCATGTCGTCGAGCACGGCGTCGAGCGTCAGCTGATACTCGCCCGGTCCACTTCGCGACACCATCTGCCGGATCTTGGCGCGGTTGCTGCGCAGGAACGTGGAGGCCGCCGGCGAACGGCGATGCTCGCGGATCGTCGGAGAAGATCCGCCGCAGGTCGCCGTCATAGACCGTCTGGGAATCGGCAGTGTAGAGCGCGCGTTTCTTCTCGTAGTGTTCGCCGAGCGTCTGGCCGAGCCGGCTCAGCGGGTCGACCCGCAGCCGATGCGCGAGGAGCGGCTTCTCGCCGGCGATCTCCGCCATCAGCTCATCGACATATTCCAGCTTCTTCAGCGCCGGCCAGCCGGCATAGCGCTTGCGCCAGTTCGAGCGCGGCCGCAGCCAGACCGCGAAGGTCTCGGCGAAGTCCTCGTCCGGATGGCTCTGTGCATACCAGAGGCGCAGATGCTGGACGTAATGCTTGCTCGCCGGGTTGGGGCGATAATAGCTCGGATAGCGCGTCGACGAGCGGCCGAACAGTCTCCTGCCAGCGCCGGCGGCGATGCAAGCTGATAGGCAGTGCTGCACCACGTGCCCGGCCTCGTGGCGCAGGATGCGCATGCATTCGGGCAGCGTGCCGCCCTCGACGTCCATGATCTTCTTGCGCTCCAGCCGCATCAGCCGGGGATGCGCGAGATAGAACGGGATCGCGATGCCGGGCGTGGTGTCGGGGCTGAACCACTCGTCCGAGATCCAGGCATGCGGCCTGATCCGGATTCCGCGCGCATCGAGCTCGGCGTTGAGATCGCCCAGGCATCCCTCGAGCCACGTACCTTCGACGGTGACGCCCAGGTCCTTGAGGCGGAGCTGGAGCAGCTCCGCGTCGGGCAGCGCGGCCCAGGCGAACTTGCGCGGCATGGCGGCTCGGCACTCGGGGAGACGGGATCGTCGGCCGCGATGGTGTCATGCCGGACGGGAGGGGGGAAGGGTGGCAGCCTGTCGGCTCCATTCTTTGATCCACCCGCGTCCGCATGGTTCTTTTACAGAACACTTTTGACGAAGTGACCGAGCCGCATTGGCAAATCGAAGTCGGCGAGGTCGCGGGCCATGTCGAGCAGGCCGAGGCCGAGCCAGGGCATGGCATAGCCGATGATGCCGATCGCCAGCAAAGCCTGAGCGGCGATCCCGAGCACGGCGCCCACCGCGACCTGCGCGGTCAGCACGGCCGCGATCCAGTTTCGCTCGAATGGGGGAATTTTTTTGCCCTCCGGCATGACCCGCAAGAGCAGGTTAGACAGGCTCGGAATTCCGCGCAGCAGTGACGCGCCGCCGATCACCAGGTTGACCAGGCTTGGAATCATGGTCGAGAGCAGCAGCGCATAGAGCCACCAGTATTCCGGCGCGCCGGGATGGACCGCGATGCCGTCGAAGAGGGGTTGCAGCGGCAGCACCGGCTCGCCGCCGCCATGCATTGCCAGTTCATCGAAAGCCTGGATGCCGACGACCATCGTCAGCGCAAGCGCGGCGATGATCCCGGCGGCGAGAGCCGCATCGACCAGGGCCAGGACATAAGGCCACCAGCCGCCGAGCTCGACCCCGCGGCGCAGCAGCGCCCGCGTCAGGCCGAGCGAAACCCAATCGAACGGTGCGTTGAGAAGGGTGAGCAGTCCCAGGAACAACAAAAGGGGGCCGGCGACATCCCACGCCGGCATTTGTGACAGCAGGCTTGCCGCGACGAAGCAAATCATGATTGTCACCGACAGGAAGCACGAGAGGAAGACGCCCTCCCATTGCTGTCCTCTGGCTTTGTCACCAGCGAAGGCGACAGCAAAAGCGACGGCGACAGCAAAAGCGACAGCGCCAGCGACAGCGGCAGCGACAGCGAAAGCGCCAGCGACAGCGACAGCGACAGCGACAGCGACAGCGACAACGACAACGACAGCGACAGCGACAGCGACAGCGACAGCGACAGCGACAGCGACAGCGACAGCGACAGCGACAGCGACAGCGACAGCGACAGCGACAGCGACAGCGACAGCGACAGCGACAGCGACAGCGACAGCGACAGCGACAGCGACAGCGACAGCGACAGCGACAGCGAAAGCGTAAGCAATTATAAGCAATATCAAGTTTTGCCACGTTGGGCGCGTCGCTACACGCCAATTGGCAAAGATCAGGAACGCCGACGCCGCCGCAAAGATGCCCCTCTTCCAGCCCGGCAAATTCTTTGGCAAGGCCAGCGCGGCCTCCGCCGGACCGACGTGACCCGATGCCGCCCAGATGATAAAGATCGTTGCGATCGGGTAGACGAGGGCGAGCAGCAAGCAGCGGTCGAAGGCTGGCGCTGTCCACAGCGGCGCCGGAGTCTTCGAGCCAGAACGCGCGCGGGAACAACGTGCGGTCCGCCATCCCGGCGTCTCCGAAGAGCCGCTCGATCCAATTCAGGAAAATGGCCAGCCGGTGGGCATAGAGCCGCTCCGCCAAGTTGCCGCCCGACAGGTTACGGCGCAGCGCGTCATAGGCGTTGCGTTCCAGCGTGCCCTTGCGCGCCGAGCCGCAGCCGAGCAATCCGACATAGCGGCGGTAGACCATGAAACAGGCGGGACCACCGATCGCGCCAAGGACCGACAGAACGACGGCCAACCCAGGGGCAAGGCTGGCCAAATGTGCGGCGAGCCAGGTGATCCCGGCGCCGGCCGCGCCGCTCACGCTGTGGCCGATGAGCGTTCGACTGCCGCCTTCGGAAGACTCTGCCATTCCGCCCCGCTAAACCCTGCGGGCAAGACAATAACGCGTTTCGATACGAGCGCCATCAGCACGCGGTCTGGTTGAACGGTGCGCTGGCCGGCATGCTTGAGAGCGTCGAGCCCGTAGGAATGCGTTGAGCGGAGCGAAAGCCATTGCCGGTTCAATCGTAGCGAGACGGTCTTCGTTTCGCTCAACGTCCGTGGCGATCGCGAAAAAAGTTATCCCCGGTGCCCAAACCGGCCTTATCTTGATCCCGTCTTGCTCGCGAGGGGCGTCTTCCGGAGACGTCTTGGAGATGGAGCAAGGCGCGGCGCCCGCGGGCGGGACTCGTAACCCCGCACTCGGGGGGCTTCGGGACTCCGCCCGGGCACCACTACGGGTGCTCTGCGAGGAGCTCGCTGGACTGCGGACAGGCCACTTGCCGCGTCCCAGGAAGCGCGGACCCGAGAGCCGAAGAAGTCGCCGCCGTGGAGCGCCGGAAGGCGTGCGGCCGCAAACCAATGCGGCCGCGATGCGGCACCGCATGACCGAGCGCCATCCGGTGCTCCACTTCCCCTCACCTTTCGAGGGGCGGACGAAGAGGCGGGCCCGCGCCTCGCGACAACGGGCCGGCGCAGCTATGCTAAAATGCCGGGGAATGCTGTCCCGGAATCCAACAGGGGTCTTCCATGCTCAAATTCTTCTTCGCGACAGGCACCTGCGCGCTGGCCTCGCGGATCGCGCTGGAGGAAGCCGGTGCGGATTACGAGCCGGTGCGGCTCGATTTCAAGGCCGCCGACCAGCGCAAGCCGGACTATCTCGCGGTCAATCCCAAGGGCCGCGTCCCGGTGCTGGTCACCGACCGCGGCGTGCTGACCGAGACGCCGGCAATCCTCACCTACATCGCCCAGACCTTCCCGGATGCGGAGCTCGCGCCGCTCGACGATCCCTTCGCCCTGGCGCGGCTCCAGGCGTTCAACAGCTACCTATGCTCGACCGTCCATGTCGCGCACGCCCACCGCATGCGCGGCTATCGCTGGGCGGACGACGAGGCCGCCTTCGAGGCGATGAAGAAAAAGGTCCCGCAATCGGTCGGCGAATGTTTCGACCTCATCGAGCGCGAGATGATTCGCTGGCCCCTGGGTGATGGGCGACACCTACACGATCTGCGACCCCTATCTCTTCACGCTGTCGCAATGGCTTCCGGGCGACGGCGTCGACCGTGCCAAGCTGCCCAAGGTGGACGACCACTCCCGCCGTATGGCGGAACGTCCCGCCGTGAAGGTGGCGCTCGCCGGAGAAACGGGCTAGCCCGCTGAGCGCGTGCTGGCGCGCGCATTCAATGCCGTTGACGACAATTTCTTAACCATCGGAATGAATGACGATAATTCGGGCAGCATCGGCTCCTTTCATGAGCCGATGCACACGAATTCGTATCCCAACCATCGTCGGCGCGGGAAACCCCCCGTCAGGACGCCGCGCTCCGTTCTGCCGGCATATGCATACAAACAAAACAGCGATTACCGATTAGGCATCGAGCCAGGATGGCACGGCCGTGGCTTCGTCTCCGGCCGCCTGCAAACATCGCTTGTTAAGGCCCACAGCACACAACGACCGGCGGGGACTGAGAGAGGCTGGGATGTCGTCGCGTCGCGTGGGATCCATTGGAAAGCGCAGTCATGTGGTCAAGGCGAGGCCTTCGGCCGCATTCGCTGCAACCCTGACCGCGAAGGCCGGCGTCAAGCGCCGGCGATCGCCGAAGCAGGACGCCGGCGCACTCGTACGGGCGCGCGCCGAAGCGGAAGCTGCGACCCAGCAAGCACGGGAGGCGCACGCGCGGCTGCGCGACGCGATCGACATCCTGCCGCAGGGCATCGTGTTCCTCGATTCCGAGGGTCGCTACATTCTCTGGAACCAGCAATACGCCGACATCTACAAGCGCAGCGCCGACCTGTTCCAGCCCGGCGCGCGGCTGGAGGACACGCTGCGGATCGGCGTCGCGCGCGGCGACTATCCGGAGGCGATCGGTCGCGAGGAGGAATGGATCGCGGAGCGGCTCGACCAGCTGCTCAACCCGCGCGGGCGGCACGAGCAGCACCTGTCCGACGGCCGCTGCGTCCTGATCGAGGAGCGGCGCACCACGCGACGGCGGCATCATCGGGCTGCGCGTCGACATCACCGAGATGAAGCAGCGCGAGGCCTCGTTCCGCCTGCTGTTCGACGGCAATCCGGTGCCGATGTTCGTCTACGCGCTGCGACGACCAGCGCATCCTCGCCGTCAACGACGCCGCGGTCGACCACTACGGCTATGACCGCGCGTCGTTCCTGCAGATGACGCTGCGCCGACATCCACGACGCCGATGCCCATGCGGAGCTGCCGCGGGCTGGCGGCGGAATCCGCGGACGTGGCAGGCCGGCGCACCTGGCGGCATCGCAAGGCCGACGGCACGCCGATCGACGTCGCGATCTATCTCGCGCCTCCTCACCTATGAGAACCGCGCCGGCCGCGCTGATCGCCGCCATCGACATCACCGAGCGCAAGCGCGCAGAGGCGCGCGTCGCCTTCATGGCGCATCACGACGCGCTGACGTCGCTGCCCAACCGCGTGCTGCTGCGCTCGCGCATGGAGGAGATGCTCGGCCGCATGCGCCGCGACGGCCGCGGCGTGGCGACGCTCTGCGTCGACCTCGACAACTTCAAGACCGTCAACGACACGCTCGGCCATCCGTTCGGCGACCTGCTGCTGCAGGCAGTGGCCGAGCGCCTGCGCGGCGAGTTGCGCGAGCGACGACACCGTGGCGCGGCTCGGCGGCGACGAATTCGCCATCCTGCAGGCGGACGTCGGTCGAGCCGGAAGACGCGGGCGCGCTGGCGCAGCGGCTGCTCGCCGTCGATCGGCGAGCCGTATCGATCTCGACGGCCATCACGTCGCCGTCGGCGCCAGCATCGGCATCGCGCTGGCGCCCGGCGACGGCGACGATGCCGACCGGCTGCTCAAGAGCGCCGACATGGCGCTCTACCGCGCCAAGGCCGACGGCAAGGGCGCGTTCCGCTTCTTCGAGGCCGAGATGGATGCGCGCGTGCAGGCGCGCCGCCGGCTCGAGATCGACCTGCGCGCCGCGCTGTCGCGCAGGCGAGCTCGAGGTCCACTATCAGCCGCTGATCGACCTCGCGATCCGGCGACGTGTCCGGCTTCGAGGCGCTGCTGCGCTGGCCGCATCGCGGAGCGCGGCATGATCCCGCCGGCGGAGTTCATTCCCGTCGCGGAGGAAACCGGCCTGATCGGCGCGCTCGGCGCCTTCGTGCTGCGCAAGGCCTGCGCCGACGCGGTGCACTGGCCGGATGCCGTCGAAGGTCGCCGTCAACCTGTCGCCGCTGCAGTTCCGCACCGGCAACCTGCTGCAGGCGGTGATCGAGGCGCTGGAAAACTCGGGCCTACCGCCCGACCGGCTGGAGCTCGAGATCACCGAGACGCTGCTGCTGGAGCGGAGCGAGCAAGTGCTGGCGACGCTGCATGCGTTGCGCGCGCTCGGCGTACGCATCTCGATGGACGACTTCGGCACCGGCTACTCGTCGCTGAGCTACCTGCGCAGCTTCCCGTTCGACAAGATCAAGATCGACCGCTCCTTCGTGCGCGACCTCGGCGCCAACGCGGATTCGCAGGCGATCGTGCGCGCCATCATCAGCCTGGGATCGAGCCTCGGCATCACGCATCACCGCCGAAGGCGTCGAGAACGAGACCGACCTCGCCTGCCTGAAGGCGGAAGGCTGCAACGAGGTCCAGGGCTTCCTGTTCAGCAAGGCGCGGAAGCAGAAGGACGTCCTGCAGATGCTTCTGGCGGAGCGCCAGCGACGGGTGGCCTGAGCGCATGGCCGTCAACCGAGGGCTCGCAGGCTTTGCGCGCGATCACCCGGCGGCAGGTCGCCGGACCCTTTCGGGATACCACGCCGTGAACTTGATCGCGCCGACGAGCGCGAGGACCGTTGCGACGATCCCGATCCGCGGCGGCAGATCGGGCCGGTAGATCAGGATCAGGTCAGCGATTACAAGCACGACGAACGCAAGGGCCCACACGGCCGTGATCACGTAGTTGGTGCGGATGAATTCGGGACTGCCCCACGCCTCCTGTGGAACCTGTTCGCGCGCATATTGCAGCGTGAACGGCCTGCCGATGATCATCGTGACGAGCACGATCAGCAGAAGGCCCACATCGACACGGAGCCGTACGCCCATGATGGACCAAGCCGGGCCGCCGAGCACGGCATAGAGCGCGAGCCCGCCGAACAAGATGGCGGTCCCGACCTCCAAAATCTTCGGCGACCTGCCGGCGATCATCCAGTCCCGGATCAGCAGGGCGCCTGACGTCACGGCGCCGGCGACCAAACCCTCGGTCGGCCCGATCAGCCGGTCGATGACCGCGAACGCGATGAACGGCGCGAACGCCAGAAGGATTCCCATCACGTCGTCCTCGATACGTCATCCCATGCGACGTATTTTACGCCCGACGGGCGGCGGTGTCATCCGCGTCGCGACAACGTGCATCGGGCACATCCGCGGCACTCGATTGTGGCCCTGCGGTGCCGTGCCCTAGCCGTTGCAAACGAGCCAAGTGCTCAGTCGCTCCTCCAGCGCCAATGTGCCGACCTTGCGCGGCGTGAAAATCTGGACTGATATTCCTGCTGGTCGCCAAGCATCCACATCGCCAAGGCATCGCGCAGGTCAACCCGAAGGACGAACGGCTGAGCCCATGAGAATGCTCATGCTGATTGTTGCCGGCACGTTCATCGTCCTGGCGCTTGCGCTCGCCATCTTCGTCGCCGCGACCTGGGCGCCTGAGCGTTCGGTCGCCGACCTGCGGGCCCGCTGGGCGCAGCCGCCGTCCATGTTCATCGACGCGATGGGCATGAAGGTGCATGTGCGTGACGAAGGCCCTCGCGATGATCCGAGCCCGATCGTACTGATGCACGGCACGGGATCGTCGCTGCATGCGTGGCAGGGATGGGCGGAGGCGATGCGCGACAAGCGGCGCGTGATCCGCTTCGATCTCGCGGGCTATGGGCTGACCGGGCCGTCGCCGGACAATCTCTACGGCGCCGATCGCGATATCGCCCTAACCCTCGCGATCCTCGACAGGCTCGGTGTCGCGCGTTGCGTGCTCGGCGGCAATTCGCTGGGAGGCGGCGTGGCACTGCGCACCGCGCTGACGCATCCGGAGCGCGTCGACAAGCTCATCCTGGTCGACGCCGGCGGCTATCCGTTTCAATCCACCTCGATGCCGATCGGCATGCATCTCCTGCGCATGCCAGGCATCCGCTGGCTGCTGGCGCACACGCTGCCGCGTTTCCTCGTGGTGCAGGGCATGCGCAAGGTGTTCGGCGATCCCAGCAAAGTGACGACGGAGATGGTGGACCGCGCCGTCGAGTTGACGCAACGCGAGGGCAACCGGGGCGCGATCATCGAACGGTGGAGCCAGCAGCGCTCCACGTCGATCGCCGACCGCATCCCGGGCATCAAGATACCGACCCTCATCATGTGGGGCGGGCGCGATCCCCTGATCCCGCCGGAGATCGCGCATCGCTTTCACCGCGACATCGCCGGCTCGACGCTCGCGATGTTCGACGATCTCGGTCACGCCCCGGAGGAGGAAGACCCCGCGCGAACGGTCGAGGCAGTGAAGCGGTTTCTCGGGATGTAGGACCGCAGCCGGGTGACGTAGCAAAGCCTCCGCCGAAGTAAGAAATATTGAAGAGTTTGTTCGGGCGACGACCGGGGCGGCAATTCTATTTCGTCTGGTCGTCGACCGCAGCGCCAGGGACATGCGTTTTGATGGAATCAATTGCACTCACTGCCGACGCCTTTGCCGTGTAGCCCTCAGAGCTGAACATCGGCTCACCGTTGGAGGCGCGAAATCGGAAACGAAACTCACCTGCCTTATCTTTGTAGATTTCGAACTTGTAGGCCATGCGGATTCCTCCCGAGCAACGACTCATCTTTAGCGGGATAAGAGCTTCGCCTTCTTTTATGGTGAGTCAAGCCGGCGGGGACTCAAGCGATCGATGCAACTCCTGGTTACGCCGCGGAACGACAAGTAGGCGAATTCTCAGCCGGCGGACCATTTGAGTTTACAAGGCTACCTTTTATTATCTGGGTGGCGTCACACATCCACCTTCAGCGCGGCGATGAAGGCCTCCTGCGGGATCTCAACCTTGCCGTATTGGCGCATCTTCTTCTTGCCTTCCTTCTGCTTCTCCAGAAGTTTTCGTTTACGCGTGACGTCGCCGCCGTAGCACTTCGCCGTGACGTCCTTGCGCAGCGCCCGCACCGTCTCGCGCGCGATCACCTTGCCGCCGATCGCGGCCTGGATCGGTACCTGGAACATGTGCGGCGGGATCAGGTCTTTGAGCTTCTCCACCATGCCGCGGCCGCGGAACTCCGCGCGCGTGCGATGCACAAGCATGGCGAGTGCGTCGACCGGCTCGGCATTGACCAATATCTGCAGCTTCACGAGGTCGGCCGCCTTGTAGTCGGTGATGTGGTAGTCGAACGAGGCGTAGCCCTTCGACACCGACTTCAGCCGGTCGTAGAAATCGAACACCACCTCGTTGAGCGGCAGGTCATAGATCACCATGGCGCGGGCGCCGACATAGTTGAGGTCGACCTGTATGCCCCGGCGGTCCTGGCACAGCTTCAGGATCGCGCCGAGATAGGTGTCGGGCGTCAGGATCGTGGCGCGGATCCAGGGCTCCTCGATCTCCTTGATCTTCATCACGTCGGGCAGGTCGACCGGATTGTGCAGCTCGATCGCGTCGCCGTTGCTGAGCTTGATGCGGTAGACGACCGACGGCGCGGTCGCGATCAGCTCGAGATTGAACTCGCGCTCCAGCCGCTCCTGGATGATCTCCAGGTGCAGCAGGCCGAGGAAGCCGCAGCGGAAGCCGAAGCCGAGCGCGGCGGAGGTTTCCATCTCGAAGGAGAAGCTGGCGTCGTTGAGCCGGAGCTTGCCCATCGCGCCACGCAGGTCTTCGAACTGCGCGGCATCGACCGGGAACAGGCCGCAGAACACCACCGGCTGCGCCGGGCGAAAACCCGGCAGCGCGTGTTCCGTCTGCTTGCGGTCGTCGGTGACGGTGTCGCCGACCCGCGTGTCCGCCACGTCCTTGATCGAGCCGGTGAAGAAGCCGATCTCGCCCGGCCCCAGCACCTGGGCCTCGGTGAGCTTCGGCGTGAATACGCCGACGCGGTCGACGTCATAGGCGGCGCCGGTCGCCATCATGCGGATGCGCTGGTTCTTGCGGATGGTGCCGTCGATGATGCGCAGCAGCACGACCACGCCGAGATAGGCGTCGTACCAGCTATCGACCAGCAGCGCCTTCAGCGGGGCGTCCTTATCGCCCTTGGGGGCGGGCAGGCGCGTGACGATAGCCTCCAGCACTTCGGCGACGTTGAGCCCGGTCTTGGCCGAGATGCCGATCGCCTGCGAGGCGTCGAGGCCGATCACGTCCTCGATCTGCTGCTTCACCTTGTCGGGTTCGGCGGCCGGCAGGTCGATCTTGTTGAGCACCGGCACGATCTCGTGGCCGTTGTCGATCGCCTGGTAGACGTTGGCGAGGGTCTGCGCCTCGACCCCCTGGCTCGCGTCGACCACCAGCAGCGAGCCCTCGCACGCGGCGAGGCTGCGGCTGACCTCATAGGCGAAGTCGACATGCCCGGGCGTGTCGATCAGGTTGAGGATGTAATCCTTGCCGTCACGCGCGTGGTAGCGCAGGCGCACGGTCTGCGCCTTGATGGTGATGCCGCGCTCGCGCTCGATATCCATGGAATCGAGCACCTGCTCGCGCCCGACCATCTCGCGGTCGGTGAGGCCGCCGGTGAGCTGGATCAGCCGGTCCGCGAGGGTCGATTTGCCGTGGTCGATATGCGCGACGATTGAGAAATTGCGGATATTGTCGATAGGAGCCGCTGTCATGCGGCGGATGTAGCAACGTGGCGGCTCCGAGGAAAGGTTTTCATCGGGAAGTCAGCAATCAGGCTACTTGCGTCCCCAATGTGAAAGCCCGGGCGATTGCCCGGGCCTTGCAGGTCAGTCCGTCAGACCGGCTCAGGGGCAGGGATGCCTCTGGCCGTCATAGCCGAGATACGTTCCACTGCCCGGATCATAGGAGCGGAAGCGTTGCGCACAGTAGCCGGCGCCATCGGCCGGCGGCGGGCCCGCCGCGTAGGCGTCGTCGGCTTCGCCGTCATACCCATACGCGCCATAGGCATATGGGCCATTGGGATAATAGCCGTTGGCGACCGCGCCGCCGATGATCACGCCGGTCGCGATGCCAAGGCCGATGCCCGGGCCAAACCCGCGTCCGCGATAGCCTCGATACCCGCCGCGCCAGCCCCGGCGGAACTGCACCTGCTCGACACCGCTCGCCATCGGCGTGGCCTTCTGCAACTGAGCCGCTGGCATCGCCTGCGCCGGGACGAGGATCGCGCTGCCCATCAAAACCGCCGTTCCGGTCGCCAACGCCAAAATATGTCGCATACTGAACACTCCATTTTGTCCTGTCACTCGCCGGGATAACGATTTCGATGCCACTGCGTTCGCCGCTATTTTAAAGGGATCGGGGCGAACTCACGATTCCGGGCCTAAAACCAATGAAATGGCGCGCGATGCGTGGAGCGCGAATTGCCGCACTGCTGATGCCGGTCCTGGCTGGCGGGCATGCCGCCGTTACGGCCGACCTGACGGTGGAACGTCCGGCTGCAATCCATACGGCAGACGCCCATCTCCGCGCCATGATCGGCCAGATGATCGTGATCGGGTTTCAGGGAACGAAGCCCGGCGAGGACTGGCCGGCCCGCGCGGCCCGGATGATCCGCGACGGTGAGATCGGCGGCGTCATCCTGTTTCCGCAGGCCATCGCCGACCCGCCGCAGCTCAAAATCCTGACGGCGGCGCTAACTCGCGCGGCCGGAACCGGTCCGCGCCCATTCATCGCCATCGACCAGGAGGGCGGAGCGATCCAGCGGCTGACCCAGGCCAAGGGATTCGTCGGCACGCCGTCGGCGCGCAAGGTTGCCGGAGGTGACGAAGCCGCGGCGTTCCGGAATCTATCGCGGAATGGCGCGCGAACTCGCCGGCCTGGGCATCAACCTCAATCTCGGGCCGGTGGTCGATCTCGACATCGATCCAAACAGCCCCGCGATCGGCCGCCTGGAGCGCAGCTTCGGACGCGATCCGTCACGCGTCGCAAGCTTCGCCCGGCAATTCGTCGACGCCCACCACGACGCCGGCGTGCTGATCGCTGCGAAGCACTTTCCCGGACACGGCTCAGCCGGCCAGGATACCCACGAACAGGCAGTGGACATCGCGAAGACATGGACCGAGGCGGAGCTCGAGCCCTTCCGCGACCTTGCCGCGGATCAGGCTGCGGACGTCATCATGATGGGCCATCTCATTCATCCGCGCTTCTCCGATAGCGATCGGCCGGCGAGCCTGTCGCGCCGCGCCGTCGACGTGCTGCGTAACGAACTGGGGTTTCGCGGCCTCGTGATGACCGACGACCTGGAGATGGCGGCGATCAAAGACCGTTACGGCATCGAGGACGCCGCCGTGCTCGCGGTCGCGGCGGGTGCCGACCTGATGATCTTCGCCAACCTCAAGGCGCCGGATCCTGAGATCGCCAACCGCGTGCTCGCAGCGGTCGCGCTGGGCGTCGAGCAGGGGCGGATCCCGCGCGAGACGGTCGAGCAGGCCTACCGACGTATCCTGGCAACGAAGACGAAGATCGCGGACCGCCGTCCGTCGAGGTGAACGCGACCACCAGGACGTCATTCGGTTGGGTGGACGCCAACACCGGCATCCGATCGTCCAGGCGCAAGCGGAACCCCTCAGCCAACCTGTGCTGCCCCGCCTTCACGGGGACGAGCGGAGGACGCGCCGTGATGACGCGCGAGGCTTCAATACCGGTAATGATCCGCCTTGAACGGACCTTCCGGCTTCACGCCGATATAGTCCGCCTGGTCGGGACGAAGCTCGGTGAGCTTCACGCCGATCTTGGCGAGGTGCAGCCGCGCGACCTTCTCGTCGAGCGACTTCGGCAGCACGTAGACCTTCTTCTCGTACTTGCCGCCCTTGTTGTTCGCCCACAGCTCGATCTGCGCCAGCGTCTGGTTGGTGAATGAGGCCGACATTACGAAGCTCGGGTGGCCCATGGCGTTGCCGAGGTTCACCAGCCGGCCTTCCGACAGCAGGATCATGCGATGGCCGTCCGGGAAGGTGATCTCGTCGACCTGCGGCTTGATGTTGTCCCACTTCAGGTTCTTGAGATGCGCGATCTGGATCTCATTGTCGAAGTGGCCGATGTTGCACACGATGGCACGGTCCTTCATCGCCCGCATGTGCTCGATGGTGATGATGTCCTTGTTGCCGGTCGCGGTGACGAAGATGTCGGCGCGCGGCGCGGCATCTTCCATCGTCACGACCTCGTAGCCCTCCATCGCTGCCTGCAGCGCGCAGATCGGATCGATCTCGGACACCAGCACGCGGCAGCCGGCCTGGCGCAGTGAGGCCGCCGAGCCCTTGCCGACGTCGCCGAAGCCCGCGACCATCGCCACCTTGCCGGACATCATCACGTCGGTGCCGCGGCGGATGCCGTCCACCAGCGACTCGCGGCAGCCATAGAGGTTGTCGAATTTCGACTTGGTCACCGAGTCATTGACGTTGATCGCCGGAAACAGCAGCTTGCCTTCCTTCTCCATCATATAGAGACGGTGCACGCCGGTGGTGGTCTCCTCCGACACGCCCTTGATGGTCTTGGCGATCTCGGCGAACCAGCCCTTCGGCTTCTCCTTCAGGAGACGCTTGATCAGCGCGAAGAACACTTCCTCTTCCTCGCTATTGTGCTGATCGAGAAACACGGTGTCGCCCTGCTCGGCGCGCAGCCCGTGATGCACCAGCATGGTGGCGTCGCCGCCGTCGTCGAGGATCATGTTGGGCGTCAGGATTTCACCAGGTTTTGCGCCATGCCACTCGAACAGCTTGGCGGTATAGTCCCAGTAATCCTTCAGGCTCTCGCCCTTGATCGCGAACACGGGAACGCCGGCAGCCGCGACTGCGGCAGCGGCGTGGTCCTGGGTCGAGTAGATGTTGCAGGAGACCCAGCGCACGTCGGCACCGAGAGCCGTCAGGGTCTCGATCAGCACCGCGGTCTGGATCGTCATGTGCAGGGAGCCGGCGATGCGCGCGCCCTTGAGCGGCTGCGTCGGGCCGTATTCCTCGCGCGTCGCCATCAGGCCCGGCATCTCGGTCTCGGCGATGGAGATTTCCTTGCGGCCG
Organism: uncultured Alphaproteobacteria bacterium; assembly: GCA_963776455.1. Classification (GTDB taxonomy): domain Bacteria; phylum Pseudomonadota; class Alphaproteobacteria; order Rhizobiales; family Xanthobacteraceae; genus CAVZMU01. The sequence goes on along the minus strand of CAVZMU010000004.1, from coordinate 193,334 downwards.
AACTCGGCGAGCGAGATGTCCTTGACGATGTAATCGTGGGCGGCCTGGGCAGGCTTCTTGGCGGCAGTGCTCGATGCGGCGGTCATGATGATCCTGGATGCGATGGAAAAAGGGAGTGCCGGCTCGGCGGCGCTTGAAGCGTGCCTATAGCAGGGGCGCAGCGCGAGGGCAATGCGGACATAAAGATTTCTTTATGTCTTTTGCCGCGTCGGCGTTGACGACCGGCCTTGCGCGTCGGAGCCTGCGCCATGTCTGCCCGCCCGCGCATCCTGCTGCTCAATCCCAATACCGACGAGGGAGTGACGCGCGACATGGTGGCGGTCGCCCGCGCCGCCGGCCCGCAGGCTTCGATCGATGGGATCACCGCGCCGTTCGGTGCGCCGCTGATCACGTCGGCGGAGGCGTTGCGCGTCGCCGGGGAGGCCGTTTCCGCCATGTGCCGGCGGCTCGCCGGTGATCCGCCGGATGGCGTGATCATCGCGGCCTTTGGCGACCCTGGGCTCGAGGCTGCGCGGATGCGCCTGCGCATTCCGGTGGTGGGCATCGCCGAGGCGGCGATGCTCGCGGCAGCGGCGGCGGGCACGTTCTCCATCGTCACCACGACACCGGAACTGGCCGAACCGATTGCAGCGCTCGCCGGGCGCTATGGTTGCGGAGAGAAACTGCGGTCGGTGCGGATCACGGACGCCGCCCCAGCGTTGGTCATGAGCGATCCGGTCGGTTTGGTCGAGGCGCTCGCAGTCGCCTGCGAGAGCGCGATCCGGCATGATGGTGTCGAAGCGATCGTCATCGGCGGTGGTCCACTGGCGGTCGCGGCCCGCAAGCTTCGCTTCCGCATTGGCGTGCCCATCATCGAGCCCATCCCATGCGCCGTGGCCTGGATTCTGGCCCTGATCGTCCCTCCGTCGTGAACCGAGGCGCGGCTTCGGCGTTTTCATACGAGGAGAACGGCCATGAAGGTGAACCCGGGAGATTCCGACTACGCACCCGTCGTGAAGAGTCTCGCCGCCCTGAGCGCGGCGGAAGCCGAATGCACGCGCTGCCCGCTTTATCAGTTCGCCACACAGGTCGTGCCGGGAGAGGGACCACGTCACGCGCGTTTCATGCTGGTGGGCGAACAGCCAGGTGACAAGGAAGACCTCGCCGGCAAGCCGTTCGTCGGCCCGGCCGGGATGCTGCTCGACCGCGCGCTGACCGATGCCGGCATCCCGCGCAAGGAGACCTTCGTCACCAATGCGGTGAAGCACTTCAAATACGAGATGCGCGGCAAGCGGCGGCTGCACAAGCGGCCGAACACCTACGAGATCGAGCGCTGCAAGTGGTGGAACGACATGGAACGTTCCATCGTCAGGCCAGAGGTCGTCGTAGCGATGGGCGCCACCGCCGCGCGCAGCCTGTCGGGCCGCAGCGTCACCATCTCGAAGGTTCGCGGCACGCCGATGACGATGGAGGACGGATCACTCCTCGTGATCACGGTCCATCCATCCGCCCTGCTGCGGATGCCGGACCGGGCGGCAAAGGAAGCCGCCTATCGGGACTTCGTGACCGACCTCGCCGCGGCGGCGCGGCTGGTGATGAACGCAGCCGCGTGACGCAGTTTCCTTACTCGTCCTCGCCAAATTTTCCGCTCACGAGCTCAACGAGCGCAGCCATCACTTCGGCGGCCTGCGCGCCCGTCGTCTCGATATGGATCGTCGTTCCGGTCCCGGCGGAGAGCATCATCAGTCCCATGATGGACGTGCCCCCGACGCTCTCGCCGGCGCGGGTTACGGTGACGACGGCGTCAAACCGCTCCACAGTCTGCACGAATTTCGCCGAGGCGCGGGCGTGCAGCCCCTTCTTGTTGACGATCTCGATGTCGCGGAACAGCGGCGGTTGGTCAGGCAGCGCGTCGGCCGGTTGCGCCGGGCCGCCGGCTCCGGCCGGGGCGGTCATTTGCCCGCAAGAACCCTGCTCGCGATAGTGACGTATTTGCGCCCGGCTTCCTGGGCTTGGGTGACGGCGTCAGCGAGGGGACAGCAGCCCCGCACCTTGGCGAGTTTCACCAGCATGGGCAGGTTGATGCCAGCCAGGACCTCGACCTTGGGCCGGCTCATCACCGAGATCGCCAGATTGGACGGGGTGCCCCCGAACATGTCGGTGAGGATCGCGACGCCCTCCCCGGAATCCACGCGCTGCACCGCTTCGATGATGTCAGTGCGGCGCTGCTCGACGTCGTCGTCGGGGCCGATCATCACCGACTCGATCTGACGCTGCGGTCCCACCACATGTTCCAGGGCCGCACGGAACTCGCAGGCGAGCCGCCCGTGGGTAACAAGTACAAGACCGATCATCGAAGTTCCCGGCGAACGCAACGCCACGCGTTCCGAAACGGCGTCAATCATGACCATGCGAGGGTGCAGCGCAAGGGAGGTGTGTCTGATTTATGACTGATGTTGCGCCGCAGCAATACACCCCGCCGCAGCCTTTGGGAAGGGACACCTTAACGATCGTTAAACCGTACCCGCCAAAGGTTACTTTTCCCCCACAGCCCAGTTAGGCACCCGCCCGGCCGTGCGAAAGAGGCCGGAACTCCGCAGCGCCGCGACCGTCAGCCGCATCGGGTCATCCCCGGCGGGGACCGCGATCCGGGGCAGCGTGATGCCTTCGATGACGGTCGTGCACGCGGCGGACGGCAGCATCCGGGCAGCGTCATCCGCAGCGAGGTCGACGACAAGTCCGACCACGGCCATAGGCTCGAACGGCAGGCGCACGATCCCCAATCCGTATGTCTCGGCGAGCCCGGCAAGGGATGCCGGCGGCCGTGCAAGCAAGCGGCCGTTCACGGCTTCGACATGGACGCGGTCGTCGGCGACCAGCCGCGCGAACGCCAACAGTCCGATCTCGGCCGCTTCGAGCAGCGCCAGCGCGAGCCGTGACTTTCCGGCGCCCGACGGTCCACGAATGAGGACGGCGCGGGCGTCGACGAGCACTACGGACGCGTGGATGGTGGCTAGCAGCACGGTCATACGCACGGCCGAATGAAAGCGCGCATCGGATGCACTATGTCCGCGACGAACCCGGGCTCCTCCCTCCCCTTGAAGAGCGGACGGGACCGGACGAGAAACCGCCCGCAACAATGCTGAACGAGGCGCGCAGCGATCGCCGTCATCACATTGCCGGCAGCCGCACCACGAACCGGGCGCCGAGCACCTTCGGCTCGCCATCCAGGTTGGGCGCCACGCTGACGCGGTTCTCCGCCCAGATGCGTCCGCCATGGGCATCGACGATCTGCTTGGAAATCGACAGGCCGAGGCCGGAATTCTGCCCGAAGCCGTGTTCAGGCCGGTCGGTGTAGAAACGCTCGAAAATCTTCTCGATCGCGTCAGGCCGGATTCCGGGGCCGTCGTCATCGACCACGATCTCGACATCGCTGCGCAGCCGCCTGCACGTTACCCGCACGACGCTCTTCGGGGGCGCGAAGGAGCGCGCATTCTGGATGAGGTTGTCGATCACCTGGCCGAGGCGGGAATCATGGCCGGACACCACGAAGGCGCGGTCGCTGCCGCCCTCGAACGAGACCGCGACCGTGACGCCGTCATGCCGGACCTCGTTCGCCACCGTCGCCAGCATGGTGAGGAGCTTCATGATGTCGACCGGCGCGCTCTCCTGACGCTGCAACTCGGCGTCGAGCCGGCTGGCATCCGAGATATCCGAGATCAGGCGGTCGAGCCGCTTCACGTCGTGCTGGATCACGGCGAGCAGCCGGCCCCGGCTTTCTTCGGACCTGGCAACCGGCAGGGTCTCCACCGCCGATCGCAGCGAGGTGAGCGGATTCTTCAGCTCATGCGCGACATCGGCGGCGAAGCTCTCGATCGCTTCGATGCGGGTATAGAGCGCGCCGGTCATGTCGCGGAGCGCGCGCGACAGATGGCCGATCTCGTCGCGGCGTCGGGGAAAATCGGGAATCTCCACCCGCGAGCGAATGCGCCGGCGCACGCCCTCGGCGGCATCGGCGAGCCGCCGCACCGGACCCGCGATGGTTCCGGCGAGCAGCATCGACAGAATCACCATCACGCAGGCCGCGACCAGGAACACCAGCAGGATCTGCAGCCTTTGCGCCGCCAGCGCGTGGTCGATCTCGCCGCCCGAGGTCGAAAGCAGCAGCGCCCCGCGTATCTCGCGGAACCGCTGCACCGGCACCGCCGCCGAAACGATAACCTCGCCGCGGTCGTTGATGCGTACCGCGCTCGCCTTGCCGCCGGCCAGCGCCTGCGCGACATCCGAATAGCTGCGGCCGTTCTCGTCGGGTCCGAGTTCGCGGTAGCGCGGCAGGTCGCCCTTGGCGAGCCAGCGCCGCACCGCAAGCCAGTTACGCTCGATGAACCCTGGCTTGGTGCCGGCCGGCGGCGGCAGATCGAAGCGCACCACCTCGCCGCGACCATACATGCTGCGGCTGTCGAGCTGAATCACGCCGTCGCGGTCGTAGATGCGCGCCCGCGTCCCGGTCGGCGAGATCAAGAGCCGCAGCACGGGCGCAACCCGCTCCGGGTTGATCGAGAACTCAAGCGAGGATCGTTCCTCCGGGCCGTAACTTTCGCCCGGCCGCAGGCCCTGAAGCCGGTCCGGATAGATGGTGATGGCGTCGGCGTCGGCGGTGGCGTTGGCGGCGATCGCGGCCGCGATGATCTCGCCCTGGACCAGGAGGCTCTGCACCCGCGCCTCGATCAGCCCCTCGCGGAACTGCGGGAAATACAAGATGCCCATCACCAGGGCGAACAGCCCTGCGAGATTAAGGATGACGATGCGGCGGGTGAGGCTCGAAAATCCGTGACGGCCGATGAACTGCCAGACGCGGCGCAGAATGCCCGGCCGGCGCGGCGGAGCCACGGTCCGCTCCTCGTCGGGACGTTCTGCCTCCGGGATGGTCGAGGCTAACCGCGCGGTTCGATCGAGCACCTGATTGCGAGCACCATGGTGGAGGGAGCCGCTTTGGCAACGCCTGCCCGTCGGCCCGTAAGCGCGCCCCAGCCTGGAAAACGGAGCCTAGCGCAACGGCGCGGCCGCGTCACACGCGCGGCGTCACGCTTCCTTGAAGCGATAGCCCACGCCGTAGAGCGTTTCGATCATGTCGAAGGCGTCGTCGACGACTTTGAACTTCTTGCGAAGCCGCTTGATATGGCTGTCGATCGTGCGGTCGTCGACATAGACCTGATCGTCATAGGCGGCATCCATCAGGGCGTTGCGGCTTTTTACCACGCCGGGCCGCGCCGCCAGCGCCTGGAGGATGAGGAACTCGGTGACCGTCAGCGTGACTGCGTCGCCCTTCCAGGTGCAGGTATGACGCTCCGGGTCCATGCGCAGGAGGCCGCGTTCCAGCACCTTGGCGGCGTCGATCTCCTTCGGCACGATGCCGTCCTTGGGCGACGCGCGGCGCAAAATCGCTTTGACGCGCTCGACCAGCAGGCGCTGGGAGAACGGCTTCCGGATGAAATCGTCGGCGCCCATCTTAAGGCCGAAGAGCTCATCGATCTCCTCGTCCTTGGAGGTGAGGAAGATCACCGGCATATCGGACTTCTGGCGTAGCCGCCGCAACGTCTCCATGCCGTCCATGCGGGGCATCTTGATGTCGAGGATCGCGAGGTCGGGCGGCGAGGTCTTGAAGCCATCAAGCGCCGAGGACCCGTCGGTATACGTCATGATCCGATAGCCCTCCGCCTCTAGGGCGATCGAGACGGAGGTCAGGATATTGCGGTCGTCGTCGACGAGAGCGATGGTCGGCATGAGCCTGGAGCCTCTGTTCGTGACGGGTCAACACGCGTCTTGAGCCCAGAAAGGGGGGCTGAAATGTGACTATTCAGGGACAAATGCATGATTCGTCAAAGGGTTTGCCTACCATAGCGGCGCTTCAGGACGAATGCCACAATTAACGGGCGGTCTTTGCCGCCGGCATCTTTCGCCGTTCCCGGAGACGATCCGTGCAACCCACCCCGGACTTCAATCCAAGCCGATCCGCCAAGAAGCTCCTGCGCGAGGGCCGCTCCGGCGCGCTCGCGACACTGATGGCGGGCACGGGCGATCCCTACTGCTCGCTGGTCAACGTCGCGACCGCGGCGGACGGTGCGCCGCTGCTGCTGATTTCGCGGCTGGCGCTGCACACCAGGAATATCCTCGCCGACTCCCGGGTCTCGCTCATGCTCGACGAGCGCAAAGCGGGCGACCCGCTGGAGGGCGCGCGCGTCATGCTGATGGGCACGGCCACGGTGACCGACGACCCCGAGGCGCGGCGGCGCTATCTGGACCGCCATCCCGAAGCGGAAATGTTCGTAGGATTCAAGGATTTCGCCTTCTATCGCGTGGCGCTCAAGGGCGCCCATCTGGTTGCCGGCTTCGGCCGCATCGTCGACCTAGCACCCCCCGATCTCCTGACCGACCTCACCGAAGCCGAGGCCCTGGTTGAGGCAGAAGCCGGCATCTGCGCGCATATGAACGGCGACCATGTCGACGCGGTGCGGCTCTATGCCACCACGCTGCTCGGCGCTCCCGACGGCGACTGGCGGTGCGTCGGCTGCGATCCAGAGGGGCTGGAGCTGCAGTACGGGCTCACAGCGTTGCGTCTGCCGTTCCCCGATCGCATCCGGTCGCCGGGCGTGCTGCGGCAGGTGCTGAAGCGGTTCGCGGACGAGGCGCGCGCGGCGGCCATGCCCTGATGGTGCGCTACGATGTCGCCATCGCGGGCGCCGGCCCGGCGGGCCTTGCGGCGGCCCTGCTGCTTCACCGCGACGGCCATCGCGTGACGATCTTCGAGCGTTTCGAGGCACCTCGTCCGCTGGGCTCCGGCCTGATCCTGCAGCCGACCGGCCTTGCCGTGCTCCGGGAGCTTGGCCTTGCCGACCGCATGCTGGCGCTTGGCCGCCGGATCGACCGGCTGTTCGGACGCGTCGCGCAGTCGGACCGCATTGTTCTCGACGTGCAGTACCGCAACCTCGGTGCGGAGTATTTCGGCCTCGCCGTCCATCGGGCGGCGCTATTCGATCCGCTGTTCGAGGCGGCGCAAAGCGACGGCATCCCGATTCAGACGCGTTGCGCCGTCGCTGGGGTCGACGGGGGTGGCGGCCGGCCCACATTGGTGATGGACAATGGACGCAAGACCGGCCCATTCGACCTCGTCGTCGACGCGATGGGCGTGCGTTCCTCTTTCGCGGCGGCCTATGGCGGCCGGCCGCGCATGGAGCTGCCGTATGGTGCCCTATGGGCGAGCCTGCCATGGCCAAGCGGCGCCTTCAACGATCACGCCCTCGAGCAGCGCTACTATCGTGCCAGCATCATGGTCGGCGTGCTGCCGATCGGCCGGCGCGGCGATGGGCAGGGCGATGAAGCCGCGTTCTTCTGGAGCATCCGTCCGCCCGACTACCAGGCTTGGCGCGAAGCAGGTCTCGAAGCCTGGAAGACGCGTGTCCGCCTTCTATGGCCGCAAACCGCGCCCTTGCTCGACACGATCACCGATGCCGACCAGATGACCCTGGCGCGCTATTCCCATCACACGCTCGCAACGCCGGTCGCCGATCGATTGGCGGTGATTGGCGACTCGGCTCATGCGGCAAGTCCGCAGCTTGGGCAGGGCGCCAACATGGCGCTGCTGGACGCCCGAGCGCTGGCGATAGCGCTGCGCGAAAGCCGCGATCTCGCTACGGCGCTTGCTGCCTATATGACGATGCGGCGCTGGCACATCCGCTTCTATCAGGCGATGAGCGCGCTGTTCACGCCGTTCTATCAATCCGACAGCCGGATGCTGCCGGTGCTGCGCGACTGGATCGTCGCGCCCTCGACGCGGTTGCCGGGCATCCGCAATGTTGTCGCCGGGCTGGTCGCCGGCGTCATCCTCGATCCCAGGCGCCAGCTTCAACTGAGCGAGGGAATGCTGCGATCCCCGTTGGCGGATGCCCGGTGATGGCCGAGCACCTGAAGGTCCTTATCATCGGCGGCTACGGCACGTTCGGCGGACGGCTCGCACGGCTCCTCGCCGGCGAGCCGCGCCTGACGCTGGTCATCGCGGGACGCGCGCGCGCAAAAGCGGAAGCCTTTTGCGCCAGCCTTTCATCGGAGGCGACGCTGGTCGCAGCCTTCTTCGATCGTGACGGCGACGTCGCGCGCCAGATGCAGGACATCGCGCCGGATGTCGTCGTTGACGTCACCGGTCCCTTCCAGACATATGGCGCCGATCCCTATCGCGTCGTCGAAGCGGCGCTTGCGCTCGCCGTCAGCTATCTCGATCTCTCCGACGGTGCCGACTTCGTCGCAGGCATCACACAGTTCGATGCGCAGGCGAAGACGCGAGGCGTGTTCGTCCTGTCCGGGGCGAGCAGCTTTCCAGTGCTGACTGCGGCGGTCGTGAGGCGGCTCGCACATGGCATGGCGCATGTCGAGGCCGTCACCGGCGGCATCGCACCCTCGCCCTACGCCAATGTCGGAGCGAACGTCGTCCGCGCGATTGCGAGCTATGCCGGAAAGCCGGTGACCCTCACGCGGGACGGCCGCAAGGCGACAGGCCATACTCTCATCGATACGCAACGCTACACGATTGCGCCGCCGGGACGGCTGCCGCTCCATCGGATCCGGTTCTCGCTCGTCGAGGTGCCCGACCTCCAGGTGCTGCCGCAACTGTGGCCGGGGCTGCGCTCGGTGTGGATGGGCGCCGGACCTGTCCCGGACATCCTGCATCGTGCGCTGAATGCTCTCGCCTGGACGGTTCGGCTCGGGATGCTCCGTTCGCTGTCTCCGCTGGCGCCGCTGATGTACCGGGCCATCAATATGCTGAGCTATGGCGAGCACCGCGGCGGCATGTTCGTATCCGTCCAAGGAACCAGCGCCGATGGGCAGCCGATCGAGCGGTCGTGGCACCTCCTCGCCGAGGGTGAGGATGGTCCGCTGATTCCGTCGATGGCGGCGGAAGCCATAATCCGTCGCGTGCTCGCCGGTCGCCCACCGCCACCGGGCGCGCGATCGGCGGCGGCCGATCTCGAACTCGAGGACTATGAGGCGTTGTTCGCGCGCCGCGATATCCGGACAGGAACCCGCGAACCAATGCCCGCGGCCGCGCCGCTCTATCGGCGCCTGCTCGGAGCAGCGTGGCGCGAGCTGCCCGAACCACTGCAAGCCATGCACGATCTCGCGGCCACGCTCGACGCGGACGGGTTCGCGCGCGTGCAGCGCGGGACGGGCCTGCTCGCGCGCGCGGTCGCATGGCTCATCGGATTTCCCCAGGAGGGGACGGATGTTCCAGTGACCGTTTCCTTTCGCGCGCGCGATGGCCGCGAGCATTGGCAGCGAACGTTCGCCGGACGTTCGTTCCTCAGCACGCAGGAAGAAGGCCGGGGCCGCTTCGAGCGGCTGCTGTGCGAGCGTTTCGGGCCATTATGTTTCGCCATGGCGCTGGTGCTGGACGGGGGCCGCATGCGGCTCGTCGTGCGCGGCTGGAGCGCGTTCGGCATCCCGATGCCCGCCGCGCTGGCGCCGGGCGGCGAGACCTGGGAATCCGCCGAAGACGGGCGCTTCCACTTCAACGTGGAGATCGGCCACCGGCTCACGGGCCTCATCGTCGCTTACCGCGGATGGCTTGTGCCGCGCGGCTGACCCACGGCGGTGCAATGGCGGCGTCCTCCAAAATGCGCGACAATCGCCGCAACAAAAACGGGAGGACGATGATGATGCGGCGCTTCGCAACCAAGCTGATCCTTGCATTCGCGACATTGAGTTTCGGCGCGCCATTCATTGGCGCGCATGCCGACGACGCTCCGCTCACGTTGCGCGGCATGGGCTCGTTCCATATCGGCGGACGGCTGGTGGAGATTTCCGGCAAGCCGGTGCGCGAGGTGACGCTGGGCGTCGGCGGCGTTCCGGCCAAGCTCGATCCCAACGGAATGTATCAGGTCGAACAGATGTACGTGCAGTACTTCCTGCCGCAAAACCGCAAGGGCAAGGTGCCGCTGCTGATGTGGCATGGCGGCGGTCTCACCGGCGTCACCTATGAGACCACGCCGGACGGCCGCGAGGGCTGGATGAATATGTTCATCCGCAAGGGCTGGGACACCTACAACTCCGACGCCGTCGAGCGCGGCCGCTCGGGCTTCGCGCCGCCGGACATCTGGAAGGGCGATCCGAATTTCCTCACCGAGGCCAACCCGTTCGAGCGCTTCCGCATCGGTCCCGGGCCTGGCTCGTGGAATGCCGATGCGGCCAAGCGCAAGGTCAACACCGGCAGCGAATTCCCGGTCGAGGCCTACGGCCAGTTCATCAAGCAGATCGTGCCGCGATGGCTCGTCACCGACGACGCCATCCTCGCCGCCTATATCGAGCTCATCGACAAAATCTGCCCCTGCGTGATCCTGTTCCACAGCCAGGGCGGCCAGTTCGGTTTCCGCGCCACGCAGGCGCGTCCTGACAAGGTCAAGGCGCTGGTCGCCGTCGAGCCAGCGGTGCCGGGCGACAAGGACAGAGCCGCAACGCTGAAGAACATTCCGATCATGATGATGTTCGGCGACTACATCCCGCAGGACACTCGCTGGCCGAAGATGCGGGCCAACGACCTGGACTTCGCCGAGGCGGTGCGTGCCGCCGGCGGCAGCGTCGACGTCGTCAACCTCCCGGACGTCGGCATCAAGGGCAACTCGCACATGCTGATGATGGACAAGAACAACGCGGTGACCGCCGACCTCATCCACACATGGCTGGTGAGCAAGGGTCTGGCAGAGTGAGATGAAAGCTGGCGGTTCGGCAGGTCGTCCGAGGCCGGCCGAACCGCGTGTCCTCCAAGGGTAGTAACCAATTGGTAAGCGAACAGGCTTACCGATTGATGACCTCATCCTGCAGGATTTTGCCATGGCCGACGGCATCGACTCGTCTCACGACAGCACCGCCACGACTCCCGGTTTCCGTCGGTCCTGTCTCCGCAGACGCGGTCGCGGCGGCCGCCCCGATCCCAGGCGAACTGCCGGCCGAGATCGCGGCGCTGGTCGAAGGGTCGCTGGCCGAGAGGCTGAAAAGCCGCAAACCGAGACGACCGAACCCCCGACCATCGAAAGCCCCGCGATCCAGCCGCCGGTCGAACCGATCAAGCCCGAAGTGTGGATCACCGGGCCGTCGGCCGAAGCCGCGACGGACATCGGCGTCCGCCGCCGGCCGGTGCCAAAGCCGAGCCGAAGATGCCGTCCGTCATCCATCTCGCCGAGATCGCGGCCCCGGCCAGGTGTCGCGCCCCCGCCCACGTTCCTGCGCGAGCACGCGACCCGCACCATCGCCGCGACACCGCCGCTGCGCGCCGACGCCCGCCCCGGCGTCAAGGCTCCGCCCGGCGTCAACTCCCCCGTTAAGCCGCCGGTCAAACCCGCGCAGCCGCTCCGCGAGGCGCCGCGCCAAACCAAATTCATGCTGCTCGCGGCTTCGGTCGCGATCTGCGCCTGCGTCGGCGCGGCGCTGGGATCGGCGGGACTTGCGAGCGTCATGCACTTACCTACAGCCGTGCCGGCGGCGGCGCCCGCCGCCTCCGCGGAGGTGAAAGGGCTGCGCGAGACTGTCACCCAGCTTTCCACCGACCTTGCGGCGGCCCGCAGCACGCTTGAGCACATCAACAAGACGAACGGCACCCAGTTCGGCAGGATCGTCGAGCGCTTCGACCGCGCCGAGAAGGCCCAGGGCGATCCGGCGGCGAGTCTCGCCAAGATCACCGAGACCCTCGACCGGCTGGAAAAGCGCGTTGCGGCGTTCCAGGTCACGCCGCCTCCGCCCGTCACGCCGGCGCCCCCGCCGATCCAGAGCGACGTGGTCGGCTCGATCACGCCGAGGCCCGTCGCCGAGCCGAAGACACCGCCGAACAGCCACCCATTCTCGACACCTTCGTGCTGCGCCGCGTCTATGACGGCGTCGCGCTCATCGAGGGCGCAACGGCGTCATGGAGGTCGAGCCCGGCCAGTCGCTGCCGGGCGGCGGGCGGGTCGAAGACATCAAGCGCCAGGACGGCCGCTGGGTGGTCGTCACCAGCAAGGGCCTGATCGTCACGCGCTGAGAGCACGGCAACGGTCCGGCTCCGGACCGTATTCGACCCGGATACCGATTGCCCGGCGCTGCCCCGGCATCCGATTCATCGGCGCGTCCGGGCCGCCGCCCGTGATCGCAGGGACCGGCCCGCCTCCCTCGCCCGATCTCCAGATTCATGCCACATTGTCGGCACGCGGCAGGGCGTGCCGGCGTCGCTCCCTGCTACCCGCTCATCGCTCCGACCGATGGAAGGAGGATCGGATGATCCGCCTGCTCCCATGTGCGGATGTTGTTGACCGCCTGCGCTGTCGCGCTGCCGCTCGCGCAGCCACTGCGCAGGAGCGGCACTCCCGCGCCTCCGCCGACGGCCGAGTCTGAGCGACCGCTGCCCCGGGCTTGTGGCGAACAACCGCCCCGCGCGTAATCCCGGCGACGCCGCCCGCTTTTCGCTCGCCGGCGCTGGCCGGCGACCAGCTGCGGCTCACCTATGTGGGCCATTCGTCGTTCCTGATCGAAAGCCCACGCCTGGTGCGCATCGTCACCGACTTACAACGATTATGTCCGGCCGCCGGCGACGCCCGACATCGTCACCATGAACCACGCCCATTCGACGCACTACACGGACCGGCCCGACCCGGCGATCAAATACGTCCTGCGCGGCTGGGGGCCGAGCCCGGAAGAGCCGGCGCGTCACGACATCACGCTACCAGGACGTGCGCGTGCGCAACGTGCCGACCAACATCCGCGACTGGGGCGGCGGCACCGAGCGCCACGGCAATTCGATCTTCATCTTCGAGTTGGCGCAGATGTGCATCGCCCATCTCGGCCACCTCCACCACACGCTCAACCAGCAGCAGCTCAACGAGATCGGCCGCGTCGACGTCGTGCTGGCGCCGGTCGACGGCAGCTACACGCTCGACCTCGAAGGCATGGTCGAGGTGCTCAAGGCGCTCAAGCCGCAGCTCGTCATCCCGATGCATTATTTCAGCGCCTTCACGCTCGACCGCTTCCTGTCGCGCATGCGCCAGGACTGGGACGTGGAGATTGCCGAGACGCCGTCGCTGCTATTGTCTAAGACGACGCTGCCGGCGAAACCGAAAGTGATCGCGCTGCCGGGGCGGTGACGATCCGATCGAGGGAGGGACGACGATGCCGAGGAGGACGGGCGCTCGCGCGCCTTGGATGTTTGCCGCCCTGATGCTGACGATGCTGGTCGCGCCGCCGGCGCGCGCCGAGGTCGGCGAGGTCGTCATCGCGCAACAGTTCGGCGTCGCGTTCCTGCCGCTGATGCTGATGGAGCGCGACGGCCTGATCGAGAAGCACGCCAAGGCCGCCGGCATCGAGGTGAAGACCAACTGGCAGAAGGTCGCGGGCCCGAGCGTCATCAATGACGGGCTCCTGTCCGGCACGATGCATTTCGGCGCGGTCGGCGCGCCGTCGCTGATCACGCTGTGGTCGAAGACCAAGGGCAATGTCGGCGTCAAGGGCATGTCGGCGATGACGTCCTATCCGCTCTATTTCGTCACGCGCAATCCGGACCTCAAATCGCTGAAGGACCTGACGCGACAAGGACAAGATCGCGGTGCCCTCGGTGAAGATCTCCACGCAGGCGATCATGCTGCAGATGGCGGCGGCCGACCTGTTCGGGCAGGCGAACTATCAGAAGTTCGACGAGCTGCACGATGTCGCTGTCGCATCCCGACGCGATGGTGGCGCTGATGAACAACACCGGCGGCGTCAACGCGCATTTCGCGACCTCGCCGTTCTACGAGGCGGAGATGAAGCTCCCCGGCGCGCGCGTGCTGACCACCAGCTACGAGATCCTCGGCGGACGCGCCTCCGCGCTGGTCATCATCACGACGACGAAATTCCACGACGCCAATCCGAAGGTCTACAGGCCTTCCTGGCGGCCGCTGAAGGAGGCGATCGACACGATCAACAAGGACAAGCGCACGGCCGCGAAGGCCTATCTGGAAATCGCCAACGACAAGAAGAACACGCTCGACGACATCTTCGCCGTCATCAACGACAAGGACTATGCCTACACGCTGAGCCCGGAGAAGGTGTTCAAGACCGCGGTGTTCATGGGCAAGGTCGGCACCATCAAGGACCGCGCCGGCGACCTGGCAGGACCTGTTCTTCCCGGACATCCACGACCTGCCCGGGGATTGAGGCATGGCCGCCACCCTCCGCATCGGCTGCGGCGCGGGCTTCCCGGCGACCGGCTGGAGCCGGCGCTCGTGCTCGCGGAGCGTGGCAAGCTCGACTATCTGATGCTCGAATGCCTCGCGCGAGCGCACCATCGCGCTCGCGCAACTGCGCCGCCTGCACGATCCGCACGCGGGTTACGACGCGCTGCTGGAACGGCGGATGACCGGGCTGCTGCCGCTGATCAAGAAGAACGGCGTGCGCGTCGTCACCAACATGGGCGCGGCCAATCCGGTCGCGGCGGCGGAGAAGATCATCGCGATCGCCAAGAAGCCTCGGCATCGCGGTTCGCGTCGCGGCGGTCACCGGCGACGACGTGCTCGACCGGCTCGATCCGCAACAGCCGACACTGGAAACCGGCGAGCCGCTTGCGAGCGCCGGCCCGCTGGTCTCCGCCAACGCCTATCTCGGCATCGAGGCGATGCTGCCCGCGCTCGACAGCGGCGCCGACATCATCATCACCGGCCGCGTCGCCGATCCTTCGCTGGCGCTGGCGCCGCTCGCGCACCGCTTCGGCTGGAGCCTGCGACGACCACGAGCGGCTTGGCGCGCGGCACCGTCGTCGGCCACCTGCTCGAATGCGCCGGCCAGCTCACCGGCGGCTACTACGCCGATCCCGGCAAGAAGGACGTCGCCGGCCTCGCCGACCTCGGCTTTCCCTTCGCCGACGTCGATGCCGACGGCAACGCGACGCTTCGGCAAGGTCGAAGGCACCGGCGGCCGCATCGATCGTATCGACCGCACCGAGCAATTGCTCTACGAGGTCACCGATCCGGCCGCCTATCTGACGCCGGACGTGTCGGCGGATTTCTCCGGCGTCGCGATGCGCGAGACCGCGCCGGACCGTGTCGCGGTGACGGGCGGACGCGGCAGCAAGCGGCCGGACACGCTCAAGGTCAGCGTCGGCTATCAGGCCGGCTATGTCGGCGAAGGCGAGATCGGCTATGCCGGCGAGAACTGCGTCGGCGCGCGCGAGGCTCGCCGGCGAGATCGTGCCGCGAACGGCTGCGCGGCCAGTTCCAGGAACTGCGCGTCGATCTCATCGGCCTTAGCGCGCTGCACACGCGCCCGATGTCGGACGGAGGATGGATGCCAGCCCTACGAGGTGCGGCTGCGCGTCGCCGGCCGCTCCGGCCGACGAGACGGTCGCGCGTCGATCGGCGAGGAGGTCGAGGCGCTCTGTACCAACGGCCCCGCCGGCGGCGGCGGTGCGCGCAAGACCGTCACCGAGCAGATCGGCATCGTGTCGTGCCTGATCGCGCGCGACAAGGTGCGGCCGCAGGTGACGGTGTTCGATGCGTGACGTTCCCGCAGGCTCCGCACCACCTCCGCCCTGCCGACCCCCTCCCTGTCCCTCCCTCTTTCAGGCGGAGGGAACAGGAGGCGGCACCACCCGCAACAACAAAAGGCTCACGAGGACCGGCGATACCACGGTGATCGTGGGGCACAGTCGAGCGGCGAACTCGGTCTGCTCCCTCTTCCTGAAAGGGAGAGGGGTGGGGAGAGGGTCGAATACGATATGAAACGCAAGCTCTACGACCTCGCTCACGCGCGCGCCGGCGACAAGGGCAACACCACCATCCTGTCGCTGATCGCCTACCGACCGGAGGATTTCCCGCTGCTGCGCGAGCAGGTGACGCCCGCGGCGGTGAAGCGCCACTTCGCCGGCATCATCAAGGGTGACGTGGTCCGTCACGAGATGCCATCACTCTCGGCATTGCAGTTCGTGGGTCAGGATGCACTCGGCGGCGGCGTCACCACGTCGCTCGCGCTCGACACCCATGGTAAGAGCCTCTCCTCTGCGCTGCTGCAGATGGAGATCGAGGTGGACCGATGAAGCCTGTCGTTGCCGTTGTTGCCGCCGGAGCCATGGGCAGCGCCGTCGCCAAGCGGCTCACCGATGCCGGCGTCGAGGTGCTCACCTCGGTTGCGGGCCGCAGCGAGGCGAGCGCCGCCCGCGCCCGCGAGGCCGGCATGCGGCCCGTAACCGACGAGGAGATCGCGGCGGCCGACATCTTCCTGTCGATCGTGCCGCCGGGCGATGCGCTCGCGCTCGCGCAGCGGTTTGCGGCGCATTTCGTGCGGGCCAACCGCAAGCCGGTCTATGTCGATTGCAACGCGGTCAATCCGGAAACTGTCGCCCGCATCGAGCCGGTGATCGTGGAAACCGGAGCGCTCTTCGTCGATGCCGGCATCATCGGGCCGCCGCCAAGGCCGGGGAACCGAACGGTGTTCTATGCCTCCGGCGCCGATGCCCCGCGGTTCGCCGTCCTCAACGACCATGGCCTCGAAGTGCGCATCCTCGGCGATACGATCGGAGCGGCATCAGGGCTCAAGATGTCCTATGCCGGCATCACCAAGGGCTTCACCGCGATCGCCACCGCGACCATGCTGGCCGCGACGCGCAACGGCACCGCGGAGGCGCTGCGCGCCGAGCTCGCGGAGAGCCAGCCACATCTCACCGCGTGGCTGACGCGGCAGGTGCCGAACATGTATGCCAAGGCCTATCGCTGGGTCGCCGAGATGGACGAGATCGCGGGCTTCGCGGGCGAGGATCCGGCGGCGCGGCAGATATTCGCGGGCACAGCGCGGCTTTATGAGCGTATCGCCGCCGATGAAGCGGGCGACAAGCAAGAGGTCCGCGCGCTGGCGGCATTTATCGCCAAGCCGCCGATCGCCTAGACTCAATGCCGATCGGCTGGCATCGCGCCACGCGATGCAACTGCAGCGATCATTGTTGTTGCGCATATCCTGTGCCGGTGCCAATCTCGTCTGGTCGTCATGCCGCCCGAGAGGGGAAGGCCAAATGGCCCACGCGAAACAAACGAGCAGCCATGACCTGCCGCTCGATACCGAGCAGGTGCTGCGCGAGGAAGCGAAAGCGATCTACGGTGATGCCGCGTCGGACCTACACGGCAAGAGCGGAACAGCCCTCTACAAGGCGCTCAACAATCTCGGGTCTGTTGCGCTTTGTTTGTCGGGCGGCGGCATTCGCAGCGCGGCATTCGCGCTTGGCCTGATCCAGGCGCTCGCCGTCAATCCCCGTCCTGTCCCGGATTTCGCCAAGACGACGGCCGCCGGCGGCACAGAGGGGAAGCCGGGTCCGGAGGCGAGCGACCGCGATAGGATTTTTCACGCTAAATGGGACCAGTCCATCCTGGCTCAAATCCATTATCTGTCGACGGTGTCCGGCGGCGGCTATATCGGAAGCTGGCTGTCCGCCGGCATCTCGCGCTCCAGCCTGCGGGAAATGACGGGCAGTCTGGTCGAACGCACGCCGCTGCCCGAGGACGAGGCGCCGCAGATCGGGTGGCTGCGTTCCTATAGCAACTACCTCACGCCGAAGCTGGGGTTGACCTCGGCGGATACCTGGACCGGGATCGCGCTTTATATCCGCAATCTTATCCTGAACTGGTTCGTGTTCATTCCCGTCCTGTGCGCCGTGATGATCGTCATCAAGCTCGCGCTCGCTGCCGCCTTCAACTACACGGAGGCCGGTCTCCGAACCGTTCTGGTGATCGCGTTCATCGGCGCGGCCTTGCAGATCTGGGCCTTGCGCTTCGCCCTGTTGCATCGCCCGACGCGCCCTGTGCGGCCGGAGCGGCGGAGGGCGTTGGACGCCGCCGCCGACGCGCGGGAGGCCGCCACAAATGGGCGGGAAGCCGTCTCAAAGCACGGGCATGGTTTCAACGAACGACACCAGGCCGCCGGCCGCGGCGTGGACCAGGGGCGGTTCGTGCGCAACGATCTTGTTCCGTCCGTCATGGCAGCCGCGGCATTCAGCCTGGCATTCTGGCCTGACGTCACCGATCCGCTGCTGGAATTGCCGCTGTCGGCGCTGACCCTTATCGGATTCGTACTGGGCGTGATCCTCTACGCGGTGTCCTGGCTGGTCGCGTGGCCGTGGCCGGCGCGCGACAAGGATCGTAGCGCGGGCTATTGGGCGACGGACTTCGCGCGATGGAGCCTTGCCGGCGGCGTCTATGGCGCAATCATCGGCCTCGGCATCTATTTCTACACGTTCGACCTCAACTTCTTCATCGGCAACATCAAGGTCGCCAACGAGACCAAGAACGCGCTCCTCCTTTTCATTTACGGTGTGCCCTGGATCATCACGGCGCAGCTTACGGCCGAGATGGTCTTCGTCGGTCTGACGAGCTTCCAGGTCGACTCCGACGCCGACCGCGAATGGTTCGGCCGCTCGACCGGATGGTTCACGGCGAACGCCATCGCCTGGTTCGCCGTCACATTCCTTGTGCTGGTCGGCGCCGATCTCGTCTTTTCGCTCTTCACCAAGTCCGATTCACTGGTCGGAAAATCGGCGACCGGCATGGGCAGCCTTATCGCCGGTGTCGTCTCCGCAGTTCTGGGCAAGAGCTCCAGTTCGCCCGCCCGCAAGGGATCGAAAGGAAAGTCCTGGACCGCTTTGATCCTTCCCGTGACAACCACTATCTTCCTCGTCGCGCTGGTCATCGGCATCTCGGCTGCGATCGACAATCTGCTGATGGATCACTCGTTCACGCAGAGCGCCCTGATCGGCGGCCCGGTCGCTCCAGAAGCTCCAGTCCTCGCCTCAGACCCGACCCCGGAGCCGTTCCCGTCGTGGCAGGAGGACCTGGCGTGGCTCCTGATCGGACTGGTGGCGGCGATCATCGTCGGGTGGATCGCGTCGCGAAACGTCAACGTCAACCGCTTCTCGCTTCATGCGCTCTATCGCAATCGCCTCATCAGGGCCTTCCTCGGTGCGACCAACCCGGACCGGCAGCCGGATTCGTTCACTGGTTTCGACGAACACGACAATCCTCCGATGACGGCGCTGTGGGAGCCGGAGCGGTCGCCGAAACGGCTGTTCCACGTCATCAACATGGCGCTCAACGTGGTGTCGTCCGACCGCCTGGCGTGGCAGGAGCGCAAGGCGGAATCGTTCACGGTGACGCCGCTGCACGCGGGCGCGGCCTATAAAAAATACCGGCCCAGCAAAGACTACGCGGACGGCATCTCGGTCGGGACCGCGGTTGCGATCTCCGGCGCCGCGGCGAGCCCCAACATGGGCTACCACTCGTCGCCGCTGGTGACGCTGCTTCTTGCTTTGTTCAACGTGCGCCTGGGCTGGTGGCTCGGAAACCCGGGTATCGAAGGAAACAGCACGTATAAGAGCGAAGGCCCGCGGACGGCTTTCAAGCCGCTCCTGGACGAGATGTTCGGCCAGACGACCGACAAGAACCCCTACGTCTACCTGTCAGACGGCGGCCATTTTGAAAATCTCGGCCTCTACGAGATGGTGCGCCGCCGCTGCCGCTTCATCATCGTCAGCGACGCCGGCTGCGATCCCGACTTCAAGTTCGAGGATCTTGGCAACGCGGTGCGCAAGATCTGGCTGGATCTTGGCGTTTCGATCAGCTTCATCGGCCTCAACGCAATGCGAAACAGGGCAAAGCGGAACGAGACGTCCGAGAGCCTGCCGCCGTTCCATGCCGTCGGAAAGATCGACTACCGCGCGGCAGATGGGGCAGACGCCGCCGAAGGCGTCATCCTCTACATCAAGCCTTCTTTTCACCGGAACCAGATCCGCAATGTCGGCGTCAGGAACTATGCCGCGCTTAATCTCGATTTTCCCCACCAGAGCACAGGGGACCAGTTCTTCAGCGAATCCCAGTTCGAGAGCTATCGTGCGCTCGGCTTCGAAATGATGGACAGCATTTTGAAGCGTGTGCTGACGAAGGTTCCAGCCGACGCAGGAGCGGCCGGGATTTTCGATTTCCTGCCGCAGACCGCGGCTCCGGGGCCATGAGGCGAGGTGCAGCCCTCGCCGCGACGCCGCTATTTGATCAGATCGTTGACCGCCGTCGTGGTCGCTCCCGACACGCCTGAGAATCCATGACCGGCGCCAGCGACCGCGACGAAGCGGGCGCGCACGCCGCGGCGGGCGAGGTCCGCGGCGTAGTCCTCGGCAATGCCCGGCATCGTGTTGATATCGGCCGCGCCGGTGATGACGACGACCTCGGTGGCTGGCGCAATGCGATGGGCATAGAAGGCCGGCGACTCGCTCCGCGTCCACGGCGGACGGCCATGCGCCCTGAGCCAGCGCGCGATGTCGCACGGACACGACACCAGGACCGCGGCATCGATGAGCCCGCGCTGCTTGCCGATCAGCACACCGCCGATGGCCGCGCCGCCAGAATGGCCGACATAGACCACGCGGCGGGCGCGGAAGTGCTTCTTCAACGCGTCGATCGCCCCGCCGACGGCCGCGATGTTGACGGCCGTATAATTGTCGCTGCGGCCGAGCGTCTCGCCATCGCTGGCGCGACCGGCGGCGTCGCTGTAGCCCGGGCGGATCAGCGCCACCACGACCACGCCGGGTCTTGCCAGCGTGCGCGCGAACTTGGCGTGATAGGTCGCGGCGCCCCCATCCGAGATGTCGCCGTGGACCACGACGATGAGGATCGGATGGTCTCCTGCGCCTTCGGCCGCGAACGTCTCGGCCACGAGGCATAAGCCGCCGCCATAGACGTGATCGGCAATCGTGCTGTCAGGCGAACAAGCGGCCCGCGCAGCCCCGCATCCGAGCATCAACGCGATGCACGCGGCGAGGCTGTAGGCTCCAGGCCGCGATGCTTTGCGCACGCGCGAAGCCGCCGCTTCACATCATCGCGGCGAACACGGATTGGCGTTCGAGCACTTGTCGCCGATGACCGCGATGCCCTGGATTTCGATCAGCATGCCCGGCCGGGCGAAATGCGAGACGGTGATCAGGGCGCTGCCCGGGAAATTGCCGTCCGGAAACATCTCCTTGCGCAGTTCGATGAAGCGGTCGCCGTTGCGCGGATCGTTGATGAACACCGTCATGGTCACGAGGTTGGCGAGGCTGCCGCCGGCCTTTTTCAACGTCTCGTCCATCGCGCGGAACACGGCGCGGGCCTGCGGTTCGAACTGTCCGCCGATGTCGTTGCCCTTCTCGTCGCGTGTCGCGGTTTGGCCGGCCAGCCAGACAATGCGGCCGCCATCGGTGATCACGCCCGGAGAGAAGGCACGCGATTTCTGAAAATCGGATTTCTCCATGTATTCGGCGGCCGTCGCGACCGTGCCGGCACATGCCAAAATCCCGCCTGCGACCAGAATCCGACGGATGAGTTTCATAATGCTGTTCTCCCGGCCGCTGGGGCACGGCGGGCTTGCCGGTGCTCTCGCGCGACGCCGGGCAGCTTAGCGCCCAGCGGTCGCGGCGCACTACGGGCGCCAGATTGCAGGCGCCAAAGCAATCCGGGCCGAAAGACCGCCGGGCTTTGACGCCGACCGGGATTCAGTCGAACAAGCCGCCGAACGGCGAGAAGGAGGGTTCCGGAGCCTCCTCCGGCTCAACCGCTTCCTGGCCGCGCGTGCGCCGATAGCGCGGCGCCGCGGCATTGGAGCCGGAGACCACGATCCGCGTCGCACCCGCACCCTCGCTCTGCACGAGGGCGTAAAGAGTGGCGGCATTGCTCGGATGGAGCCGCACGCAGCCATGCGAGGCGGGACCGCCGAGATGCCTGATTTCGTAGCTGCCATGGATCGCGAAACCGCCATGGAAGAAGATCGAATAGGGCATCGGTGAGTTGTAGTATTTCCGCGAGAAATAGCTCCGCGCCATGCGTTGGGGCCGGAATGTGCCGCTCGGCGTGCCGTATCCGGCACGGCCGGTCGATACCGGCCACACGTAGCGCGTCGCGCCATCAACCGCGACCGACATGCGCTGGCTGGACTTGTCGATATGAACGACGACGCTGGCGTCGGCCGCCCCGGAGGTGAACAGGCTTGCGACAGCCATGGCCCCTGCTGCGATTATCGACCTCATTGATCCAGTCCTTCGCCTGACCGCCGGATATCATCGCCCGAAACGATCATTCCCGGAGCGGTAAGGCCTTGTAAAGATTTTGCGGCGGATCAGGTTAATAGGCAGGCGCGGGCCATGCCGGCGCGAGCCGTACTGGGGTGCGGCACCAGGGAAGTGCTTGCGCAAGCGGGTCGGTGGGGCATCCTGTGCGAACGACCCCGCGAATTGATCGGTTGTACCTGGACGGAGCCTGGATGTCATGATTCGTACGATCGCCACGCTGGCCATTCTCGTTGCCGCTGGGTTCGGGCCGGCGCAGGCGCAGGACAAGGGCAGCCTCAACCCGCAGCCGCTACCGCCGCTCACCAATCCGTCCGACCCCAAGACGCCGGCCAAAGAACTGTTCGGTCGCAAGACGGCGCCCATTCCGATGCAGGCCCGGTCCATCGGCTTCTACGCCCGCGGCTGCCTCGCCGGCGGCACCGCTCTGCCGATCAATGGCAGGACGTGGCAGGTGATGCGGCTGTCGCGCAACCGCAACTGGGGTCACCCGACGCTGATCGATTTCCTGGAGCGGCTCGCCGCGAAAGCGCCAAAGGTCGGCTGGAACGGGCTTCTCGTCGGCGACATGTCGCAGGCGCGCGGCGGTCCGATGCTGACCGGCCATGCCAGCCATCAGGTCGGCCTCGACGCCGACCTCTGGCTCACGCCGATGCCGCACCGCGAGCTCTCCCGCGAGGAGCGCGAGGAGATGTCGGCCATCATGGCGGTCGCCGAGGACCGCAAGGATGTCGACCCCAAGGTCTGGACCCCGGCCCATACCGCGATCATCAAGGCGGCGGCAGAAGACCCGGCGGTGGAGCGCATCTTCGTCAATGCCGCGATCAAGAAGGCATTGTGCCGCGACGCCGGCGCGAACCGCGGGTGGCTCCACAAGGTGCGTCCGTGGTGGGGCCACGACTACCACTTCCACGTCCGCATCAGATGCCCGGCCGGGAGCCCGGAATGCGAGGCCCAACCCGAGCCCGGCGTGACCGAAGGCTGCGGCCACGATCTCGACTATTGGTTTTCGAACGGCATCCTGCACCCGCCGCCGCCCAAGGAGCCGCCGAAGAAGAAGCCGCCGCTCACCCTGGCCAACCTGCCCGACGCCTGCCGGCAGGTGGTGCTGGCGCCGTAAATCACTCCGCGGCCTGGAGCACTTCGGGTTCCGCGCGGCGAGGCGCCTCGCGGTGCTTGCCGCGATAGAGCCGCGTCTGCAGACGGTCGAGATAGAGATAGACCACCGGCGTGGTGAACAGCGTGAGCATCTGGCTCAGCGCAAGACCGCCGACCATGGCGTAGCCGAGCGGCTGGCGCAGCTCCGAGCCGGCGCCGTGGCCGAGCATCAGCGGCACGCCGCCGAGCAGCGTCGCCATCGTGGTCATCAGGATCGGGCGGAACCGCAGCAGCGCAGCCTCGCGGATCGCCTGTTCGGGACCAAGGCCCTCGCGCTCGCGGTTGATCGCGAAGTCGACCAGCATGATGCCGTTCTTCTTCACGATGCCGATCAGCAGGATGATGCCGATGATGCCGATCACCGAAAGATCGAAGCCGCCGGCCCACAGGGACAGCAGCGCGCCGACGCCCGCCGACGGCAGCGTCGACAGGATGGTCAGCGGATGGATGTAGCTCTCGTAGAGCACGCCGAGGATGACATAGACCACGAGCAGCGCCGCGAGCGATCAGCACCGGCTCGCTGGACAGCGAGTCCTGGAACGCCTGCGCATTGCCCTGGAAGCTGCCGGCAACCGATTCCGGCTTGCCGATCTCGGTTTCCGCCTGCTGGATCGCTTCGACCGCCTGCGCCGAGCGCGACGCCGGGCGGCAGGTTGAACGACAGCGTCACCGCCGGGAACTGTCCCTGATGCGAGACCGACAGCGGGCCGGTGCTGCGTCGATGTCGACGTCGACCAGCGTCGACAGCGGCACGGGTTGGCCGGTGCCGGAGCCTTCACGTAGATCTGGTCGAGCGTGCCCGGGTCCTTCTGCAGTCTCGGGCGTGACTTCGAGCACGATCGAAATAGGAGTTCGTCTGGGTGAAATACTGCGCGACCTGACGCTGGCCGAAGGCGTCGTTGAGCGTGTCGTCGATCACCTGCGGCTGGATGCCGAAGCGCGCCGCCGCGTCGCGATTGATGGTGATGGTGAGCTGCGGCGCGTTCGCCTGCTGATCGCTCGAGACGTCGGCGAGCTCGGGCAGCGTCTTGAACTTCGCCAGCATCTTCGGCGCCCAGGTGTTCAGCTCGTCGAGGTTCGCGTCCTGCAGCGTGTACTGGATACTGGCCGCGCGAGATGCGTCCGCCGACCGTGATGTCCTGCGCCGGCTGCAGGAACAGGTTGACGCCCTGCGACCTTGGCGATCTGCGGCCGCAGCCGGTCGATGACCTGCGGTCGCGGTGGCGGTGCGCTCGCTCGTGCGGCTTGAGGCCGATGAAGAAGCGCGCGGTATTGAGCGTGTTGCCGCTGCCGCTGCCGAAGAACGAGCCGAACGCCGCGATGTCCGGGATCGCGCGACAGCACCTCGCGCGAGCTCGCGCTGCAGCCGCTTCATCTCGGTCGGCGAGACGTCCTGCGCGGCCTCCATGAGGCCGGTGATCAGGCCGGTATCCTGGGTCGGGAAGAAGCCCTTCGGGATCGCGACGAACATCACGGCCGTCACCGCCATGGTGACGAAGAACACCATCAGCGTCGACGAGCTGGTGGCGCAGCACGAAGTCGAGGCCGCGGCTGTAGCCGTTCAGCAGCGCGTCGAACATCCGCTCGATGCGCGATAGATGCGGCCGTGATGCTCGGACTGGTTTTGCACCAGGAAGCGCGACGCCAGCATCGGCGTCAGCGTCAGCGACACGACCACCGAGACCGCAATCGCCGCCGTCACCGTCATCGCGAACTCGCGGAACAGCCGGCCGACGATGCCGCCCATCAGCAGCAGCGGAATGAACACCGCGACCAGCGAGATGCTGATCGACACCACGGTGAAGCCGATCTCGCGCGCGCCCTTGAGCGCCGCCTGCATCGGCGTCGTGCCGGCCTCGACATGGCGATAGATGTTCTCCACCACCACGATCGCGTCGTCGACCACGAAGCCGACCGCGATCGTCAGCGCCATCAGCGACAGATTGTCGAGGCTGAAGCCGAGCAGATACATCACCGCGGTCGCGCCGGCGAGCGACAGCGGCACGGTGACGGCCGGGATGAGCGTCGCGCGCAGATTGCGCAGGAACAGCAGGATCACCAGCACGACCAGCCCGATGGTGAGCGCGAGCGTGAATTCCACGTCGTGCACCGAGGCGCGGATGGTCTGCGTGCGGTCGACGATCGTGTCGATCTTCATGCCCGGCGGGATGAGCGCGGCGAGCCGCGGCATCGCCGCCTTGATCTGGTCGACGGTCTCGATGACGTTGGCGCCGGGCTGCTTGAACACCAGCAGGACCACGCTCGGCCGCACGCTGTTCCGGTCGCCCTTCAGCGCCGCGATGTTGACGTCCTGCGGTCCCTGCACCGCGTGTCCGACGTCGCGCACGCGGATCGGCGCGCCGTTGCGATAGGCGATGATGACGTCGTCGTAGTCCTCCGCCTTGGTGAGCTGGTCGTTGGCCGCGATGGTGAAGCTCTGGCGGTCGCCGTTGATGCTGCCCTTGGCGGCGTTGGTGGTGGCGATGACGAGCACGCCGCGCACGTCTTCGAGCGTCAGGCCGCGCGTCTGCAGCTTGGCCGGATCGACCTGGACGCGGACCGCCGGCTTCTGCTCGCCGCCGATGATGACCTGCGCGACGCCGGTGATCTGCGAAATCTGCTGCGCGACGACGTTGTCGGCGAAGTCGTCGACGGTCGTGAGCGGCAGCGTGTCCGAATGCGCCGCCAGGATCAGGATCGGCGAATCCGCCGGATTCACCTTGCGATAGGTCGGCGGCGCGGTGAGCGTGGTCGGGAAGTTGGCGACCGGCGGCGGTGATCGCCGCCTGCACGTCCTGGGCGGCGGCGTCGACATTGCGGTTGAGATCGAATTGCAGCGTGATCGAGGTCGAGCCGAGCGTGCTGGTCGACGTCATCTGGCGTGACGCCGGAAATCTGGCCGAACTGCCGCTCGAGCGGCGCCGCGACGGTCGACGCCATGGTGTCGGGGCTCGCGCCCGGGCAAGCTGCGCCGAGACCGAGATGGTCGGAAAATCGACCTGCGGCAGCGGCGCCACCGGCAGCAGCGGAAAGGCCACGATGCCGAGCAGCGCCAGCGCCGCCATCAGCAGCGAGGTCGCGATCGGCCGGCGGATGAACGGTTCGGAGATGTTCATGATGCCTTGTCCGGTCGCGTTCGCGGCCTGCTCGGTCTTGGCGTCGACCCGCGCGCCGGCCTGCAGCCGGTACTGGCCGTTGACCACCACCCGCTCGCCGGCATTGAGGCCCTTGGTCACGATCGCGATGTCGTTGACCGACCGGGTCGCCTCGACCGGGCGCTGCTCGGCGGTGTTGTCGGGCTTGATCACCCAGGCATAGAAGCCCTGCGGGCCGCGCTGCAGCGCCACCGGCGGAATGGTCACCACGCCCTTGCTGGTGTCGACCTGGATGCGCAAGCGCACGAATTCGCCGGGCCACAGCCGGTCGTCGTCGTTGGCGAACCGCGCCTTGAGCCGGATCGTGCTGGTGGTCTGATCGATCTGGTTGTCGATCAGCAGCAGCTGGCCTTCGGCGAGCTGCTTGGTGTTGTCCTGATCGAAGGCGAGCACCGTGACCGGTCCGCGCAGCATCGCCTCGCGCACGTCGACGAGATTCTTCTGCGGCAGCGTGAAGGTCGCCAGCGACGGGCGTATCTGGGTCAGCACCGTCAGCGGATTCGGGTCGTTGGCATGGATGATGTTGCCGGCATCGACCTGGCGGAAGCCGACGCGGCCGTCGAACGGCGCCGTGATGGTGGCGTAGGAGAGCTGCGTCTGCGCGCTGTCGATCGCCGCCTGATCGGCATCGATCGTGGCCTTGAGCTGGTCGACCTTGGCCTGCTGCTGATCGAGGCTCTGCTGGGTCGCGAAGCTCTTCTTGGCGAGTTCCTGGAAGCGCGCGAGATCCTTCTGGGCACGCGATGAGTTGCGCCTGGTCCTGCGCCTTCTTGGCGACCGCCTGGGCGAGCGCCGCCTGCAGCGGGCGCGGATCGATCAGCGCCAGGATGTCGCCCTTCTTGACCTCCTGGCCTTCGGTGAAATTGACCGATTGCAGCATGCCGTCGATCTGGCTGCGGACCGCGACCGTGTTCGAGGCACCGATCGTACCGAGAGCATCGAGATAGATCGGCACGTCCCGGGTTGCCGCCTGGATCACCGTGACCGGAATGGGAGCCGGCGCTTGCGCCACGCGCGGCGCATTAGCCTGAGCACGCCACCAGTATAGGCCGCCGCCGAGCAACAGGAGCACGATGACGATGACGCCCCAACGCACGATCGGAGTGCGCCGGGATCGCCTCCCGGGGTTCTCAGCGTTCGAATCCATTCGATATATCCGTAGCCCTGAGCCGAACCTGTGAGTTTTGTTCCTGGCACCTCACGGGAAGCTGGCGGTGAGATTAAAAGGATTTAATGAAGCTTCGGCTACTCGGGCACGTTCGGCGCGATCTGCTACTTAGGCAAGATCTGCTACTTGGGGACGATCTGCTGGTCGCCCCCCGGAGAGCCCGGCGGCCGAATGACCGGCATGGTGCCGCCCGCGGAATCCGGCGGCGCCGCATGAATCGCCGGGTCGACATTGTCCTTGGGGCGAATCACGCCCTTGTTGCGGTCCAGGCTCTCGCTCAGGTTCTCCGCGGGAGCCTGACCTTCGGTCTGCACCTGCGGGGGATTGTTGCGGCCGGAGCTGTCCGGTGCCGGAGCTTGGGCGCTCGCCGCAGTGGCGACGAGCAGAGCCACAATGGCCGCGGCGGAGCCAGATACCCAACGACAAGTCCTTGCGTAAGCCATGGCGTCACCTCGCGGCCGTTATGTGGTGTCGATGACCAACGCCGCGATGGCGGGACGGTTCCGGCACAGTCGGTTCGCGCAAAGCCGTCGAGCGGGCTAAAGCTCAACCATTCCAGAGGCTTCACATTCCTGTCGCGCTCTCCTATACAATGGCGGAGCACAATGGCCACGCGCTGCGGTGCCGCGGCGCAAGGTCGAGGAGCTCAGGCCTTGAACGTTCACGTGTCGGCCGGTGGCTATCCGGCGCTGGTGTTGAATGCGGACTTCCGTCCGCTGAGCTATTATCCGCTGTCGCTATGGTCCTGGCAGGACGCGATCAAGGCGGTATTCCTCGATCGCGTGAACATCGTCGCCAATTACGACCGCGCGGTGCGCTCACCCAGCTTCGAGATGCAGCTCCCAAGCGTGGTGTCGCTCAAGACCTTCGTGAAGCCGACGACCCATCCGGCCTTCACGCGTTTCAACGTATTTTTGCGCGACCGCTTCTCCTGCCAGTATTGCGGCGCGCGCGACGATCTCACCTTCGACCACCTGACGCCGCGCTCTCGCGGCGGGCAGACGACGTGGGACAACGTCATCACCGCCTGTTCGCCGTGCAACCTGCGCAAGGGCAGCCTGACGACGCAGGAGGCCGCGATGTGGCCGAACCACATGCCGTTCCAACCTTCCGTGCATCACCTGCACCGCAACGGCCGGCTATTCCCGCCGAACTATCTCCACGAGAGCTGGCTCGATTACCTGTATTGGGATACCGAGTTGGAGCCCTGAGCCGGCGAAGACGTGGCCACCGACGCAAAGTCACGGTTTCGACGGCTCGCCGGTCGGAAATTCCCGCACGCCCAGCGCGTCGGAGAGCCGTGCTGCCGCGGAGCCCGGCGCGAGCGGCTTCTGCTGGCGCTCATGCGGCGCCCACCCCGAAAGCCAGACGATCTCGAACGTCGCGCGGATACGGCCGTCCGGGTCGGCGAAGCGCGCGGCATAGATTTCCAGCATGCGCATCAGGGTGGCGCGCCGCAGCGGCATGCGGCGCCGCTCGGTCAGCGCGTTGGTCGCGCCCATGCCACGCAAGTCATGCATCAGGTCGATCGGCGAGGCGTAGCGCACCGTGAGCCGGTCGACGTCCGTCACCGGCAGCGCAAAGCCGGCGCGCTGCAGCAGCGCCCCCATCTCGCGGACGTCGGCGAACGGGGCGACATGGGGCGAGGCGCCGCCCTCGATCTCCGCCTCGGCGGCGGCGAAGGACAGTCGCAGTTCCGCCAGACTTTCGCCGCCGACCAGAGCAGCCAGGAACAACCCGTCGGGCTTGAGCGCGCGCCGGACCTGCACCAGCGTTCCCGGCAGGTCATTGACGAACTGCAGCGCGAGCGCGGAGACGACGAGGTCGAGCGAGGCGTCGCGGAACGGCAGCGCTTCCTCGTCGGCGACGAGGTGGACGCCCGGGCGCGCCGTCGCATCGGTGGCGATCAGCGCTCCGATCGCGTCGTTCGATGCAAGCGCGCGCCGGACCGCGTCGTTTGGCGTCGCCAGATCGACGGCGATGTCGAACCGGCGCAGCACGGCTGCAAGACGTTCGGCAAGGTCCTCGGCGACCCGGTCGACGAGGAAGGTCGCGGCCCCGAGAACCGCGGCGCGGCGGCGGCGCTGCCGCAACAGCTTGCGATCGAACACCAGGGTCGGCGGCATCGCGTCCTTCTCTTGGTGGTCACGGCATAGGACGCACCGGCCGAGCCGTCGAAGCTCCGCATGACGGCGAGGATTGAGCCGAGCAGCGCGCGCGCGTAGCCTCCCCTGATGCAACCCGAAACGACCCCGAGGCGCTGGCATCGAAACGGGCTTGCCGGTTTCGGGCGCGCCGTCCGGTCGAACTCTGCAGCGCACGCTCAACGTCGCGCTGCCGCCGCTGTGCCCCGCCTGCCGACAGCTCATCGGCGATTCCGGTGCGCTGTGCGCCGAATGCTGGTCGGGGCTGTCCTTCATCGCCCCGCCCTATTGCGAGCGGCTCGGCATCCCCTTTGCCTATGATCCCGGCCCCGGCATCCTGTCGATGCAGGCGATCGCCGATCCGCCCGCCTATAACCGTGCGCGGGCGGCGGTGCGTTTTGACGACGTCGCGCGCGACCTGGTCCATGCGCTGAAATACGGCGACAGGCTCGATCTGGCGCCGACGATGGCACGCTGGATGGCGACCGCCGGCCGGGAGATTCTCGCCGACGCCGATGCGCTCATCCCGGTGCCGCTGCACTGGCGGCGGCTGTGGACGCGCCGTTTCAACCAGTCGGCCACGATCGCCAAGCAGATTTCCGCTTTGAGTGGGGTACCGCTTGCGCATGGCGGCCTCAAGCGCGTGAAAGCAACGGCCCAGCAGGTCGGCCTGTCGCGTCCGGAACGGGCGCTGAACGTCCAGGGCGCTTTCCGCGTGCCGCCGGACGGCAAGGCGGAGGTTGCCGGCCGCCGGGTCATCCTGGTCGATGACGTGCTGACGTCAGGCGCGACCGTCGACGCCTGCGCCCGGGCGCTGCTGCGGGCTGGGGCGGCCAGCGTCGATGTGCTGGTCTTTGCGCGGGTTGTCGACGCGGCGCGGACGCCCATATAGTGCGGGATAAGGCAATCGGACGTCGCGCGGCATCATGGTCAAGGTGGAAATGTATACGCGCCGCTTCTGCGGGTATTGCGACGCGGCACGGAGCCTGCTCAAGCGCAAGGGGGTGGTCTTCACGGAGCACGACGTCACCGGCGACCCGGAACTGCGCCGCGCCATGATCGCGCGTTCCAACGGCGGCATGACCCTGCCCCAGATATTCATCGGCGCCACCCATGTGGGCGGCTGCGACGACCTCTACGAGCTCGAGGCCGCCGGCCGGCTCGATCCCCTATTGCAGGGCCAGGAACAATCCGCATGAGCGACGCTGCATCGACGTTCCGGGTCGGGCTCATCGCCATGCGCTCGGGCCGCCATCCCGGCGAGAATACCGCGGCTGCGATCAAGCTGGTCCGGGAAGCCAAGGAAGGCGGTGCCGACTTCGTGCAGACGCCCGAGGTGACCAACATCATGGAGCTCGGCCGCAACCTGTTCGCGGCGATCGTTCCCGAGGAAGAGGATGCCTCGCTCGTGGCGTTCCGCGAGGTTGCCCGGAGCCTCAAGCTCTATGTCAATATCGGCTCGCTCTCGCTGAAGGTGTCGCCTGAAAAGGCGGTCAACCGCTCGTTCCTCATCGATCCCGAGGGCGAGATCGTCGCGCGCTACGACAAGATCCACATGTTCGACGTCGACCTTGCGGGCGGCGAGAGCTATCGGGAGTCGCGCAACTACCGGCCGGGCGAGTTGGCGGTCGCCTCCGACCTGCCCTGGGGCCGGCTCGGCATGACGGTGTGCTACGACCTGCGTTTCCCGGCGCTTTACCGCGCGCTCGCAGAAACCGGCGCCTCGTTCCTGGGTATTCCCTCCGCCTTCACCCGTCCGACCGGCGAAGCGCACTGGCATGTGCTGATGCGCGCGCGGGCGATCGAGAACGGATGCTACGTGTTTGCCGCCGCGCAAGGCGGCACGCACGAGAACGGGCGCGAGACTTACGGCCACTCGCTGGTGGTCGACCCATGGGGCCGCGTCATCGCCGAGGGTTCGACCGAGCCGGGCGTCGTGTTCGCCGACATCGATCCGGCGGAGGTCGCGGTCGCACGCGGCCGCATCCCCTCATTGCAGCATGGCCGCCGGTTCGAGATGGTCGAACCGATGGCGGAGCCGGCGCATCTTCACGCCGTGCGAGGCTCGGCGTGATCCGCTACGCGCTCGCCTGCGACCGCGACCATGCCTTCGAGACCTGGTTTGCGAATTCCGCCGCCTACGACAAGCAGGCGAAGCGCGGCCTCGTGACCTGCCCCGTGTGTGGATCGGCCAAGGTCGAGAAGGCCATCATGGCGCCCAGGCTCGGCCGCCAGGAGGCGCGAAAGGACATGAGCGAAGCGCCGAATGCACCAGCGGAGCCCGTAACGTCGGTGCCGGCAGTCGAGGACAAGACCCCTGTCGCGATCGTTTCGCCGCGGGAGCAGGAGTTCCGCGCCAAGCTCAAGGAGCTGCGCGATCATCTGGTGAAGAGCGCCGACAATGTCGGTCCGAAATTCCCGGAAGAGGCGCGCAAGATGCACTACGGCGAGATCAAGCACCGCTCGATCTACGGCGAGGCGTCGCCCGACGAGGCCAAGGAGCTTTACGAGGAAGGGATCGCCTTCCATCCCCTGCCGCGCCTGCCGGATGACCGGAACTGATCGTCAGCCGCTCATAATTCGTAGCGCGCTTTGCGAGCCGTTAACGCCGCTCTGGGATGATCCCGCCTCGGATCGTGTGTTTGCGGGCGGTGGCGTGATTGACATCTTCGCGATTGCCGTCTGGCCCCTCATGGCGGTCGGCGTATGGCTTGGGATCAAGGCGAAGGGCGCCGAAGGCGGTGATCCCCGCCTGAGCTGGGCATTCTTCATCGGAGCCCTTGCGTTCTTCCTGGTGCCTCTCATCGTGATGCTCAGCCTGTTCTCCCATTACTCGGCACTGATCATCGCCGACCAATACTGCGCCATGATGGTGGCAGGCGCTTTCCTGCTGTTTTCCTTTCCAAGGAAAGGAGAAACCACGTGGAAGAATGTGTTCAGTCTGGCTATCGGCATCGCTCTCCTGGCCGGATCGAGTTGGTATCTCGTGGGTGACTTCCTGGTGCGTCGCCAGTCGGTCGAGGGTACGATCCTCGATCTCAGGAAAAAACGAGTGGTGTCCGCTCGGCGAAGCCGCATCCATTACAACATCGACTTCAGCAAGCGCACCTACGAAACCACGTTCGATATTTATCGGACGGTGAAAAAGGGGCAGCGCATTCGTGCGGAGATCGGCCAGGCTTCAGGACTGATCCTTGCCGTGGCGCCGCTGCCGATCGGAGCCCACCCGCAATAACTCCCTTGGTCACTCTTGCGTCGAGATCAGCAGCAGCACGCCGGCGACCACCAGCACGATGCCCATCGTCTCCCGCGCGGTCACCGGCTGCTTGAACACGAAGCGCGAGATGGCCTGCGCGAACAGCACCTCGACCAATGCCAGCGTGCGCACGCTCGCAGCCGTCGCGAGCGCGAAGGCCAGGAACCAGAACTGCGACGCGAGCGCGCCCATGAAGCCGGCGAACAGCGAGCGGCTGCCAGGCGCCGCATGATGGCGGCGAGAACTGGCGCGGTCGCGGATCGCCAGGTAGAGCGACAGCGCGAGCGCCTGCAGCACGAGCCCGACCGCGAGCGTATAGGTCGCCGCCATGACGAAGCCCGTACCCGGCAGGCCAAGGATCGGCGCCGCGATAGCCGACCGCCGAGAGCGCGAACATCGCGCCGGACGCTAGGCCGACCAGCGTCGGCTTGATGCCGCCGGTGAAACCCTCCGGTCTTGAACGACATCACCACCACGCCGGCGGTCGCGATCAGGATCGCGACCGACATCGGCAGCGTTACCTTGTCGCCGAGGAAGATCAGGCCGAACATCGCGACCTGCATCGGCTTCGGTCTTGATGTAGGCATAGGCGACCACGAAGGACCGTTCTGCCCATCGCTGCCAGCATCAGCGCGGTCGCCAGCATCTGGGCGAGCGCGCCGACCGACGATCCACGGCCAGTACATCGCCGGCGGATGCGGCAGCGCGGCGCCGGTCGCGATCACGACGCCGGCAAGAAACACCAGCGAGAACGGAAACCCGAACAGGAACCGCACATGGGTCGCGCCGACGGTGCCGAGCGTTGCGGTCAGCCCGCGCTGCATGGCGTTGCGCACGGTCTGCGACGCCGCCGCCACGATGGTGAAAACGGCCCAGAGCCAACCGGAATCAATCACGGCTTGCTCTCGGCCACGGTCGGCATCTCAGCCAGGGCCGGCCGCTCGGCCAGCAACATGTAGTTCACGTCCATGTCGGTCGAGATCTGCCAGCGGTCGGCGAGGAGATTGTAGATCACGCCGCGCTCGTCGGTGACATGCAGGCCGTTGCACGACAGCGCCGATCTCAAGTTCGTCAGGCGTGACGAACTTGTCCCAGGAATGCGTGCCGCGCGGCAGCCAGCGCAGGATGTACTCGGCCCCGACGATGGCGAGCGCGAAGCTCTTGAGCGTGCGGTTGATGGTGGCGGCGATCATCAGCCCGCCGGGCTTCACCATCTCGGCGCAGCGTTGCACGAACAGGCCGAGATCGGCGACATGCTCGACCACTTCCATCGCCAGCACGATGTCGAAGCGTTCGCCGGCATCCGCCAGCGCCTCGGCGGTGGTGGCGCGTATAGTCGACACGCACGCCGGCCTCGGTCGGCATGGCGCTGCGCCGCGGCGATGTTGTCGGCGGCCGGGTCCGCTCCGACGACATTGGCGCCGAGCCGCGCCAGTGGCTCCGACAGGATGCCGCCGCCACAGCCGATGTCGAGGATGCGCAGACCCTTCAGGCAATCGAGATGCTTTGCGTTGCGCTCAAACTGCCTGCAGGCGGCATCGCGGATATAGCCGAGCCGCACCGGATTGAACTTGTGCAGCATCGCCATCTTGCCGCGCGGGTCCCACCATTCGTCGGCGATGCCGCGCAAACGCGCGACTTCGGCGTCGTCGATGGTGCTCGGCGCCTCGGGCGCGGACATGACGCTACGCTCCGGTCCGCGCCACGCGGCCCTCGATCGGATACTGCGGATCGTTATAGCCCGGCGCGGCGGCATGGCCGGTCGACGACGAGATCGTCGATGAAGACTTCATCCTCGGCCGTGAATTTGTACATCGAGCGCCTTCACGTAATCGTCCCACTGCGCCTCGGTGCGCGGTCCGGCGACCACGCCGCTGATGAGCGTGTTGTTGAGCACCCAAGCGACCGCGAGATGCTGCGGCGCGACACCCGCTTGCTCGGCAATAGGCTTTGAACTTCTGCGCCGCCTCAAGCGTCTCGGGGCGGAACTCGGTCTGCAGCATGCGCTTGTCGGCGCGACCGGCGCGCGTGTCCTTCGCGGCCTCGGCACCCGGCTGGTACTTGCCGGTGAGCACGCCGCGCGCGAGCGGCGAGTAGCTCACCACGCCGAGCCCGTAGTTCGCGCAGGCCGGCAAGCTGCTCGACCTCGGCGACGCGATAGAGCGCGTGATAATAGGGCTGGCTCACCACCGGGCGGTCGATCCCCATCTGGTCGCACAGATTGCAGATCTCGGCGATGCGCCACGCCGCGATGGTTCGAGACGCCGAAATAGCGGATCTTGCCCTGCCGCTGCAGGTCGCCGATCGCCCGCACCGTTTCGGCGAGCGGCGTCTCGTGATCCTCTTTGTGCAGGTAATAGATGTCGATGTAGTCGGTGCCGAGCCGGCGCAGGCTGTCCTCGCCGCACTGCATCACCCATTTGCGCGACAGCCCGCCGTGGTTCGGGCCATTGCCCAACTGGTTGCCGAGCTTGGTCGCGAGCACCCAGTCGTGGCGCTGGTTGCCGATCGCGCGGCCGGTGACTTCCTCGGACTTGCCGCCGCGTATAGCCGTCGGCCGTGTCGATGAAATTGACGCCCTGGTCCTTGCGCCTTGGCGACGATGCGCTGCGCGGTCGCCTCGTCGGTCGCGCCGCCGAACATCATGGTGCCGAGGCAGAGCGGCGAGACCTTCACGCCGCTCGTGCCGAGAGTGCGGTAATCCATCATCGTTCCGCTCCGTGGAACCTTCATGGCCGCCAGGCGAATGTGTCTGCAGCGCGCTTGACTTGCCGGCCGTAATGAGAACAAATAAAGAACATGCTATCCACCCTGGGCAAGCTCGAAATTCTCGCCGATGCCGCCAAGTACGACGCCTCCTGCGCGTCGTCGGGGGCGCCGAAAGCGCGACTCGCGGAACGGCAGGGCATCGGCTCGACCAGCAACGGCATCTGCCATTCCTACACGCCGGACGGCCGCTGCGTCTCGCTGCTGAAGATCCTGCTGACCAATGCCTGCATCTTCGACTGCGCCTATTGCATCAACCGCCGCTCCTCAACGTCCGGCGCGCGCGCTTCAGCGTTGAAGGAGGTCGTCGACCTGACGCTGAACTTCTACAAGCCGCAACTACATCGAGGGGCTGTTCCTGTCGTCCGGCATCATCCGCTCGCCGACTACACGATGGAGCTGCTGGTGCGCGTGGCGCGCGAGCCTGCGCGAGGAGCACGGCTTCCGCGGCTACATCCACCTCAAGAGCATTCCCGGACGCGAGCCCGGCGCTGATCGCGGAGGCCGGGCGCTATGCCGACCGGCTGTCGATCAACGTCGAGCTGCCGACCGAGACCGGCCTGCAAGCAGCTTGCGCCGGAGAAGCGCACCTCCTCGATCCGCAAGCCACGATGGCGAGCCTGCGGCTGCGCATCGACGAGGCGAAGGCCGAGCGCAAGGCGCCGAATTTTCGCCCGCCGGCCAGAGCACGCAGATGATCGTCGGCGCCGACGGCGCGACCGACGCCACCATCGTCGCGACAAGTGCCTCGCTCTACGCGCAGCTACGGCCTCAAGCGCATCTATTACTCCGCCTTCAGCCCGATCCCGGATTCGAGCGCGGCTGCTGCCGCTCGACCGCAGCGCCGCTTCGGCGCGAGCACCGGCTCTATCAGGCCGACTGGCTGTTATCGCTTCTACGGATTTTCGCGCCGACGAGATCGTCGGCGAGCGTGCGACGGACGGCATGCTCGATCTCGCGATCGACCCGAAGCTCGCCTGGGCGTTGCGCAACCGCGCGCGCTTTCCCGTCGACGTCAACACGGCCGCGCGCGAGGAGCTGCTGCGCATTCCGGGGCTCGGCAAGCGGACCGTGGACCGCATCCTCGTCACGCGGCGGCATCGCACGTTGCGGCTCGACGATCTGGCGCGCCTGTCGGGCTCGGTCCGGCGCGCGCGGCCGTTCATGGTCACGGCCGATCACCGGCCGCTTGCGGAGCACGATTCGGCGCGTCTGCGCGCGGCTCTCGCGCCGCCGCCCGAGCAACTGTCGCTGTTCGGATAGCCATGATCCGCGTTGCGCTCAAGCGCGCGAGGACGACCTCGACGGCTTCCGCGAGGCCGTGCGCGGGCTGATCGGCGCCGGTGTCGCTCCGCCGACGTGACCTGGCATGCCGGCGCGACGGCGATCTGTTCGGCGGCGATCCGCTGCCGCGCGGCGACGCGCCGGTCAGCGTCCCCGCGCGCCTACGGGCCGCTCGGCGCAGCCGTCATCTGCCATCGCGACCCGGAACGTTTCGCGCTGCTCTACGAGTCTGCTGTGGCGCATCGCGCATGGCGAGCGCGCGCTGCTTTCGGTGCGCGTCCGATCCGCTGGTGCATCGCCTGACCGCGATGGAGAAGACGGTGCGGCGCGACATCCACAAGATGACGGCGTTCGTGCGCTTCCGCCGGGTCGAGGGGGACGGCGCGGAACGCTACGTCGCGTGGTTCGAGCCGGAGCATCACATCCTGCGACGCGTCGCGGACTTCTTCGTCGAGCCGTTTCGCCGCGATGGCGTGGTCGATCCTGACGCCCGAAGGCTCGCTGCACTGGGACGGCGCGGCGCTGGCCTTCGGTCCGGGCGTGCCGCGCGACCAGGCGCCCGGCGAGCGACGCGCTGGAGGACTGGTGGCGCACCTATTACCGCGCGATCTTCAATCCGGCGCGGCTCCACGTCGACGCGATGCGCGCCGAGATGCCGAAGAAATATTGGCGCAACCTGCCCGAGGCCGCATTGATTCCCGACCTCCTCGCGGATGCGCAGATGCGGACCCAGCGCGATGATCGACGCGCCGCCCACCGCAGCCCGGCGCGTTGAGGCGCCCTCCGTTGCGCATGTCGCCATTCCCGTCCTGGAGGGCTCGCTTGGAGAATTGCAGGCCGCGGCAGCGTCATGCGAGCGCTGCCCGCTGTTCCGCGACGCCACGCAAACAGTGTTCGGCGAAGGAGAGATTGATGCGCCGGTGATGTTCGTCGGCGAGCAACCGGGCGATCAGGAAGATTTAGCCGGAAAGCCGTTCGTCGGGCCGGCCGGCCAGATGTTCGACCGCGCGCTTGGCCGAAGCCAGGATCGACCGCCGTCGGACTTACGTCACCAATGCCGTGAAGCACTTCAAGTTCGAGCCGCGCGGCAAGCGGCGCATCCACCAGAAGCCTAACAATGGCGAGATCGAAGCCTGCCGCTGGTGGCTCGACAAGGAGATCGGCCTGATCAAACCGCACCTCACCGTCGCGCTCGGTGCCACCGCCGCGCGCGCGCTGACCGGCCGCGACGTCACGATCTCGCGCGTGCGCGGCCAGGTGATGCCGCTGCGGGGCGGGCTTTCCGGCTTCATCACCGTCCATCCGTCATACCTGCTGCGCCTTCCCGATGCGGAATCCCAGGCGCGCGAATATGCCCGCTTCGTCGAGGACCTGCGCGCTATCGGTGACCATCTGCCGGAGATCAGGACAGCGGCCTGAGGTGCGTCGCTCATTTCCGCGCCAGCGAAGAACTCAGTTTTCAAAGATTCGGCTCGGTCCGCGCTTCGTGAGGACGAGTGGAATCCTGGCCCGATTCAATCCGAAGCAATTGCGATTAGTGCATCCGCCTTTCGAAGACCCTGCGGCAATCCGGACTCAGTTTCTGCCTGTTCTCCTTGAGGCAGGCGACGATGGCGCGTACGAACGGGATGCTCGTGAAGCAGAGACGGAAGACGTCCGGTGTGCAGGCGATCTGTTGCGACTCGGTGCCGGGATATTCCTTTCGGTACTTCGGCGTCCGGTCTTGCGCGGTGACGGGGATAGGCGCCGCCGCGATGCCGATCGCGATTGCCATGGCCGCTGCCCGGTAGAACAACGGCATGTTCCGGCAATCGGACATCTCAAATCTCCGGGTTCGGTCTCGGTCCAACGAACCACGGGCCCGCATGGTTGCAGCCCTCGCATGCCATATGTATACGCCCGTTCGCGGATTGCGCGCGGCGCTTGCCGCCGTCTTTGCCCCGCTTCAAGTCTTCGTCGCTCCCGGAAGCTGCATGTCTCGTCTCGTCATGAAATTCGGCGGCACCTCCGTCGCCGACATCGACCGCATCCGCAACGTCGCGCGCCACGTCAAGCGCGAGGTCGATGCCGGCCATCGAGGTCGCGGTCGTCGTCTCCGCCATGGCGGGGCGGACCAACGAGATGGTGGCGTGGTGCCGCGAGGCCTCGCCGCTCCATGACGCGCGCGAGTACGATGCCGTGGTTGCGTCCGGCGAGCAGGTGACCGTCAGGACTGCTCGCCATCGTGCTGCAGGACATGGGCGTGACGGCGCGGTCCTGGCAGGGCTGGCAACTCCCGATCCTGACCTCGGACGTCCACGCCTCCGCCCGCATCGTCGACATCAATGGTGACGGAGCTGATCAAGCGCTTCAAGGAGCGCGGCGAGGTCGCGGTCATCGCCGGGTTCCAGGGCATCCACAAGGAGACCGGCCGCATCACCACGCTGGGCCGCGGCGGCTCGGACACATCGGCGGTCGCCATCGCGGCGGCGATTCATGCCGACCGCTGCGACATCTACACCGACGTCGACGGCGTCTACACGACCGACCCGCGCGTCGTGCCGCGCGCGCGGCGCCTCGACAAGATCGCGTTCGAGGAAATGCTGGAGATGGCCTCGCTCGGCGCCAAGGTGATGCAGGTGCGCTCGATCGAGCTCGGGATGGTGCACAAGGTGCGCATCTTCGTGCGGTCGAGCTTCGACAAGCCGGAAGACATCGACCCGCGCGGAACGCCGCCCGGAACCCTGATCTGCGCCGAGGAGGAGATCGTGGAGCAAGCAGGTCGTCACCGGCATCGCCTATTCCAAGGACGAGGCGCAGATTTCGATCCGCCGGGTGCGCGACAAGCCCGGCGTCGCCGCGGCGATCTTCGAGCCGCTGGCGCAAGCCGGCATCAACGTCGACATGAT
Organism: uncultured Alphaproteobacteria bacterium; assembly: GCA_963776455.1. GTDB lineage: Bacteria > Pseudomonadota > Alphaproteobacteria > Rhizobiales > Xanthobacteraceae > CAVZMU01. Next base: position 153,422 of record CAVZMU010000004.1, on the reverse strand, counting down.
CGTGCAGAACGTCTCGGAAGACGGCCTGACCACCGACATCACCTTCACGGTGCCGGAATCCGACTACCAGCGCGCCAACGACATCCTCACCAAGACGAAGGACGCGATCGGTTATGACGTGCTCGACGGCAACACCGCGGTCGCCAAGGTCTCGGTGATCGGAATCGGCATGCGCAGTCACGCCGGCGTCGCCGCCAAGGCGTTCAGGGCGCTCGCCGACCGCAGCATCAACATCCTCGCGATCTCGACCTCCGAGATCAAATTCTCGCTGCTCATCGACGCCGACAGCGCCGAGCTTGCCGTGCGCCGGCTGCATTCGTTATACGGCCTTGATAAATAAGGGCTGCGCAACCGGCTCTGCTCCGCCGCCGCACGCCGCTGAAGCGAAGGGAGGCCCCGATGAACTCTTGCCAGACGACGCGGCGATCGGCTCTCGCGCTGCTTGCGGCGTTGAGCGCATCCGCCGCCCTGCCGAACAGCGCCGCGGCGCAGGTTGCCGGCGGCCATTCGATCACGATCGTCGTGCCCTACACGCCCGGCTCGGGTCCCGACATCCTGGCGCGCGTCATCGGCGAGGAGCTGCAGGGCCGCTGGAACCAGCCGGTCGTGATCGACAACAAGCCCGGCGCCAGCGGCAATATCGGCGCCCAGCAGGTCGCGCGCTCGGCGCCCGACGGCTTGACGGTCATGATGACCACCAATCCTTTCACGGCCAATATCAGCCTGCTCAAGAACGTGCCCTACGATCCGGTGAAGAGCTTCGTCCCGATCATCGAGGTCGGGGTCGGCGCGCTCGCGCTCGCCCTCCATCCCTCGGTGCCGGCCAAGACGACCCAGGAGTTCATCGACTACGTCAAGGCGCGGCCCGGCAAAGTCAATTTCGGCTCGCCCGGCATCGGCACGCCGCATCATCTCGCCATGGAACTGTTCAAGCTCACCGCCAAGGTGGACATGATGCACATCCCCTATCGGGGTTCCGCCGGCGCCACCAACGACCTTCTTGGCGGGCATGTGAGCGCGGCGTTCCAGGCGATTCACGTCATCATGCCGATGGCGCAGGTCGGCCAGGTGCGGCTGCTCGGGATCGCCAGCAAGGACCGCCTGAAAATCGCTCCCGACCTGCCCACGCTCCAGGAACAGGGGTTGAAGGATTTCGAAGTCGACCTCTGGTACGGCATCCTGGCGCCGGCGGGGACGCCCGCCGACGTCGCTGCCCGCTACAACGCCACCGTCAATGACATCCTCAAGTCGCCCGAGGTGGTCGAGAAGCTCGCCAAGCAGGGCCTGAGCGTGGTCGGCGGTACGCCCGAGCGATTCGCGGAGTTCATCGCCAAGGACATCGCCAAGTGGCAGGGCGTGGTGAAGGAGGCCGGTCTCTCGGCCGAATGACGGCAATCCGGCCCGATACACGAGGGCTGGCGGTCAGGCTTGCCGTCTACAGGCTGCATTCGCTATACGGCCAATAGATTTATTCCCTCCCGGATGGGAGGTTCTCGAAACCCAGCCCACGGGGGGCCGGCCCCGCGGTTTACCGCTTTATGCCCGGAGCTTAAGCGAAGCTCCGACCCCTGCGGCCTTGAAGGACCTCCCGCCATGCGTGGCGCGCTCGGCGGTCCGCGCGTGCTGCTACGCCGCCTCCGCGAGGTGATGGCGGAGCCGGTCAGCGCGCAGGAACGTCTCGACAAGATCGTGATGCTTATCGCCGCCAACATGGTGGCGGAGGTGTGCTCGGTCTATGTGCTGCGCGTCGACGGCACGCTTGAGCTCTATGCGACCGAAGGCCTCAACCGCGAGGCCGTGCATCTGACCGTCCTGGGCTCCAACGAAGGCCTCGTCGGCCTGGTGGCGCGCGAGGCGAAATCGGTCAACCTGTCGGAAGCGCAGGCGCATCCGTCCTTCTCGTTCCGGCCGGAGACCGGCGAGGAAATCTACCACGCGTTCCTGGGCGTGCCGATCCTGCGCGCCGGCAATACGCTGGGCGTGCTGGTGGTGCAGAACCGGGCGCAGCGCACCTACTCGGAGGAAGAGGAAGAGGCGCTCCAGACCACCGCGATGGTGCTGGCCGAGATGATCGCCTCGGGCGAGCTGTCCGCGCTCGCCAAGCCCGGGCTCGAGCCGGTCGCCCGCCGCCAGCTTCACGTCGTCGGCATTCCGCTCAACGACGGCATCGCGCTCGGGCATGTGGTCCTGCACGAGCCGCGCGTGGTGGTGACCAACTTCATCGCCGATGACGCCGCGAAAGAGCAGAAGCGGCTGGAAACCGCGATCGATTCGCTGCGCGCCGACCTCGACGTCCTGATGGAGCGCGGCGAGGTCGCGGACGGCGGCGAGCACCGCGACGTGCTCGAGGCGTTCCGGATGTTCGCCTATGACCGCGGCTGGCTGCACCGGCTGACCGAGGCGGTGCGCTCGGGCCTCACCGCCGAGGCCGCGGTGGAGCAGGTCCAGTCCGGCACCCGCGCCCGCATGCAGCGCCAGACCGACCCTTATCTGCGCGAGCGGCTTCATGATCTCGATGACCTCGCCAACCGCCTGATGCGCCAGCTTGCCGGCAAGGATCACGCGCCGCGCAAGGAGGAGCTTCCGGAGAATGCGATCCTGGTCGCCCGCTCGATGGGGCCGGCGGCTTTGCTTGACTACGATCGCACGCGGCTGCGCGGCCTGATCCTGGAGGAAGGCGGGCCGACCTCCCATGTCGCCATCGTGGCCCGCGCGATCGGCATCGCGGCCGTCGGCCAGATCGCCAACGCCACCGGCCTCGTCGATACCGGCGACGCCGTCATCGTCGATGGTGCCACCGGAGACGTGCATGTCCGGCCGGCGCCCGACGTGCAGACCTCGTATGGCGAGCGCGTGCGGATTCGCGCCAGCCGGCAGGCCCAATACCTGGAGCTGCGCGACAAGCCGACGGTCACCAAGGACGGCCAGCCGATCGACCTGATGCTCAATGCCGGCCTGATGGTGGACTTGCCGCACCTCGCCGACACCGGCGCCTGCGGTATCGGCCTGTTTCGCACCGAGCTCCAATTCATGATCGCGGCGGCTTTCCCGCGGATGAACGAGCAGTTCGTGCTCTACCAGGCGGTGCTGGATGCCGCCGGCGAGCGGCCGGTGACCTTCCGCACCCTCGACATCGGCGGCGACAAGGTGCTGCCCTATATGCGCCATGTCGACGAGGAGAACCCAGCGCTGGGCTGGCGCGCGATCCGCCTCGGCCTCGACCGGCCTGGCCTGTTGCGCAGCCAGATGCGCGCGCTGCTCAAGGCGGCCTCGGGGCGCGCCCTCAAGGTGATGTTCCCGATGGTCGCGACGGTCGACGAGTTCGACCGCGCCAAGGCCCTGGTCGAGCTCGAACTCACGCATCTTCGGCGCCACGGCCACGCGCTGCCGGAGCGCGTCGAGGTCGGCACCATGGTCGAGGTCCCGGCGCTCTTGTTCCAGCTCGACGATCTCCTGAGCCGGGTCGATTTCCTGTCCGTGGGCTCGAACGATCTCGTGCAGTTCCTGTTCGCTGCGGACCGGGGCAATTCCCTGGTGGCGGATCGCTTCGACCCGATCTCCCCGCCGGTGCTGCGCGCCTTGAAGGGCATTGCCGACAAGAGCCGGGCGCATGGCAAGCCGGTCACGCTGTGCGGCGAGCTTGCCGCCAAGCCGATCGGCGCGCTGGCGCTGATCGCGCTCGGCTACCGGTCGATGTCGCTCGGCGCCTCGGCGCTCGGACCGGTCAAGGCCATGATCCTGGATCTCGACGCGCGCAAGGCCGCGGACCTGATGGCGCCGCTTCTCGAAACCAACGCCGGCACAGCCGCGATCCGTGGAAAGCTCGAAGCGTTCGCGGCGGCCGAGGGACTGCAGCTTTGACGTCGCTTCCCGAGGCGAAGCTCGACGCGCTGCTGTCCCGGCAGGCCATGGTCGAGGCCGAGCTCGCCTCCCATCCGGATTCGGAAACCTATGTGCGGCTGTCGCGCGAGTTCTCCGAGCTGGCGCCGGTGGTCGACGCCGTCAAGGCTTACCGGGCGACGAACGCCGAGCTCGACGACATCCGGAACCTCATCGACGATTCGGCGACCGACGCCGAGATGCGCGCGCTCGCGCTTGCCGAGAAGCCGGGGCTCGAGGAGCGGCGGGAGAAGCTCGCGCAGGACCTCCGGCTGTCGCTCGTGCCCAAGGACGCGATGGACGAGCGCAACGTCATCCTCGAAATCCGCGCCGGCACCGGCGGCGACGAAGCCTCGCTGTTCGCCGGCGACCTCTACCGCATGTACGAGCGCTACGCCGCCAAGGAGGGCTGGAAGACCGAGCTGATCTCGGCGAGCGAAGGCACCATGGGCGGCTTCAAGGAAATCATCGCCGAGATCCATGGCCGCGGCCCCTTTGCGCGGCTCAAGTTCGAATCCGGGGTGCATCGGGTGCAGCGCGTCCCGAGCACGGAAGGCTCCGGCCGCATCCACACCTCGACCGCGACCGTCGCCGTGTTGCCGGAGGCCGAGGAGGTCGACGTCGCGATCAACGACGGCGATCTCAAGATCGACACCCTGCGCTCGGGCGGCGCCGGCGGACAGCACGTCAACAAGACCGAATCGGCAGTGCGGATCACCCATCTGCCGAGCGGCATCGTCATCATGATGCAGGAGGACCGTTCCCAGCATCGCAACAAGGCCAAGGCGCTCGCGATCCTGCGCGCGCGGCTCTACGATTTCGAGCGCAGCAAGCTCGATGCCGAGCGCGCCGCGGCGCGGCGCGGACAGGTCGGCACCGGCGACCGCTCGGAACGCATCCGCACCTATAACTTCCCACAGGGCCGCGTCAGCGACCACCGCATCAACCTCACGCTCTACAAGCTGCCGCAGGTGATCGCCGGCGAGGCGCTCGGCGAAATCATCGACGCGCTGGTAACCGATCATCAGGCGGCGCTGCTTGCGGCCGAGGACGCCTGATGGAGACAGACACCGCCACGTCCATCGCGGCGGCGCGGCGGGCATTGGCCGGCCGATTCGCGACCGCCTGCCTCGACACACCGGACCTCGAAGCGCGCGTGCTGCTCGGTCATGCGCTGGGGCTCGATCACGCAGCGCTGGTCGCGAACGCCGGCCGCTCGATCGATCGCGACGAGATGCGGCGGCTGTCGGAACTGACCGCGCGGCGGCTGGCCGGAGAGCCGGTCGCCCGCATCATCGGAGTGAAGGAGTTCTGGGGCCTGCCGTTTCGCCTGAGCGCGGCGACCCTGGTGCCGCGGCCGGATACCGAAACGGTCGTTGAGGCCGCGCTCGCGGCGTTGGACGGCGACGGCGCCCGGACACGGCCACTCCGTATCGCCGATCTCGGCACCGGCTCCGGCGCGCTCCTGCTCGCCCTTCTGTCGGAGCTTCCCAATGCCGTCGGGATCGGGACCGATCTCAGCCCGCCGGCGCTCGCTACGGCGCGCGAGAACGCCGCGCGGCTCGGATTGGCGAAACGCGCCACGTTCGTCGCCTGCGACTTCGGGGCAGCCTTAGCGGGCCTCGACCTCGTGGTGTCGAACCCGCCCTATATTCCGACGTCCGATATCGCGGCCCTCCCCGCCGAAGTCCGCCACGACCCGGTTCTGGCGCTCGACGGCGGGCACGACGGGCTTGCCGCCTACCGCGCCATCGCGGCTGACGCGCGGCGCCTGCTCGGCCCGGGCGGCCATCTCGCGGTGGAACTTGGCGCCGGCATGACAGGCCCCGTTTCGCAGCTATTCGTGGTGGCCGGACTTGCGGTTGTCGATCCCCCGCGTCGCGACCTGTCCGGGACCGAGCGGGTTCTCCACGTCCGAATTCCTCGGTGAAAACAATCACTGATGGGGGGATGACGTGAAAAAACGCTTGGATTATCGGGCAAGAGTGATTAGCTTGATCGTAAGGACTTAGCCCGTATGTGGGTTGTTGCCGCAAACGAGGCCCGGAGCATCGGCTCCGCGTGGCCGGCGGCCAAAGAAGCGAACGATATCGATCGCATCGGGTTCGCCTACTCGGAACGAGGACGCTTCACTGTTGAGCGCAGGCCGGGCCGATAGGGTCCCGTCGAGCGCGAGATGAAGAAGAGCAACGCTGCGGCATGGCCGCGGATGAGGGGTTGCTACGATCATCGCGAGACTTCGCGGTTGCGCGCTGTGCGCGGCGGCCTGACCTTGCACCACATCGGGCAGGGCCTGAAGCAGCGTCGTCATGACGCCGGCTTTGAGAATCCGATGTGCCTGAACCGGCGGGTGAGAGCCGCCCCAAATCGGAGTGGACGAGCAAACAAGCCATGAGAAACGGTCAAAACAAGCGCATGCGGGGACGCAACAACAACAACAATAGTAACAATAACAATAACAACAACCGCAAGGGCCAGAACCCGCTGACCCGGGTCTATGAATCGAACGGGCCGGATTTGAAGATCCGCGGGACGGCCTCGCATATCGCCGATAAATATGTGCAGCTTGCGCGGGACGCCCAGACGTCCAGCGACCCTGTGGCGGCAGAGAACTACTACCAGCATGCCGAGCATTACTTCCGCCTGATTGCCGCCGCCCAGGAGCAGTTCCGGCAGGCCAACCCCTATTACCGGCCCGAGAACGAGCCGCGCGACGACAACGGCGATGACGGCGACGACGAGGGCACGGACACAACGCCTGTCGCCGCGGTCGAGCAGCCCTACGGCACCGGTGAGCAGCCCTTCATTCCGCGCGAGGCGCAGCCCTTTCCGCCTCGCGAGACGCCGCAGCATTACGCACCGCGCGAACCGCGCGCTTATGGCAACCGTCCTCCGCAGCCGCCCGCGCCCCGCACCGACGACATTGGCGATGGCGAACGGCTGCTGCCCTCCTTCATCACCGGCGCCCAGCCGCAACCCCAGCCGCAAACTCAGCCTCAGCCGCAGCCCTATCCGGGCAACGGCCAGCAGGGATTCGACAATGCCCAGGGTGCCGGGGGCGCCGATCGTTTCCCGCTCCATCGCCGGCGCCGGCGCCATCGCGGCCCGCGCAGCGATCAGCCCGGCGGACCGCAGGGTGGTGACGACGCGCCGCCGCCCCGTCCTGCGGGCGAGTGAGCTTCATTCTCGGCTGAAATAGGAATCAGGCCCGGGCGGCCCCGCCCGGCGACGGCGCCAGCACGGGCTCGAGAGCCGGCACCAACCGGCGCCGCTCGCGCCGCGCGGGGATCGCCCGATAGACCTGCTTGCTGGCCTCGACGATGTGGACGCCCGCAAACGGCGCAGACACGCTTGCCCCGGTCCGCTCCCATGCCACCGCCGACCGCAGGAACCAGCTTCGCGAGATCGGCGGCACATAGAGCGCCTCACCCCAGCCGGTCGGCGTGAACCAAGTCTCCCGCAACAGATGGGTGATTTGAGTCCGTGAATAGGGCCGTCCATGCCCGAACGGCGTGGTGTCGATGCGCGCCCACAGGCCGCGGCGGTTCGGCACCACGGCCAGCAGCCGTCCGGCCGGCGCCAGCACCCGCCACGCCTCGCGCAGCAGCGCGAAGACGTCCTGGGACGTCTCCAGTGCGTGGACGAGGAGAATCCGGTCGACCGCGCCATCGGGCAGCGGCAGCTCGTCCTCGTCGACCAGGGCTGACAGGCTCGGACGCTGGCTCGGCCATTTCATGACGCCTTGCGCCGCCGGCATGAAGGCAAGGCAGCGCTCGGCCTCTTCGCGGAACAGCCCGAGATAGGGCGTCGGATAGCCGATGCCGGCGAGACGCAGGCGGCGAAGGTCTTTCCAGTGAGCCCGGATGCCCCGGCTGACGAACCGTCGCGCCACCGTTCCGAGCGGCTGGGCGTAGAAATTTCGCAGGTCGACCACGTCGAGCGACATGGCGGGAGGCTAGCATGGATCGCCATGGCGGCGCGTGACGGTGACAGTGCCGGCTTCCTCCTGTAGTTTCCGCCCCATGCCAGCCCAGGTCCATCTCTTTCCCTGTCTCAGCGACAATTACGGCGTCCTTCTCCACGATCAGACGACCGGCGCCACCGCCGCGATCGACGCGCCGGACGCTGCCGCGGTCGAAGCCGCCCTGTCGGCGACCGGGTGGCGCCTGAGCGACATCCTGGTGACGCACCATCATCACGACCACACCGGCGGCATCGCCGAGCTCAAGGCACGGCACGGATGCCGGGTAGTGGCGCCGCGCAACGAGGCGTCGCGCATTCCGGGTGTCGATGAATCGGTCGGCGACGGTGATTTCGTCAGCGTAGGCGAACTCTCGGCTCGCGTGATCGAGACTCCCGGCCACACCCTAGGTCACATCTCCTACTGGCTGGACGCCGAGAAGCTCGCCTTTGTCGGCGACACACTGTTCTCGATCGGCTGCGGCCGGGTCATCGAGGGCACGCCCGAGATGATGTGGGATTCGCTGGTGAAGCTGCGCGGCCTGCCCGACGACACGCAGATCTATTGCGGCCACGAATACACCGCGGCCAACGTCAAGTTTGCGCTGACGATCGAGCCGGACAACACGGCGCTTGTTGCGCGCAGCGAAGAGGTCGCGCGCCTGCGCCGCGAAGGGAGGCCCACGCTGCCGACGACGATCGGTGCCGAGAAGGCCGCCAACCCCTTCCTGCATGGCGATGACCCGAAGGTCGCCGCTTCGCTCGGACTCCAAGGCAAGCCCGCCGCCCACGTCTTCGCGGTGATCCGCAGGCGCAAGGACAAGTTCTGATTTGGCGGCGCCGGCCCTTACCGCGGACGACGTCATCCGCCTGCTCGGCCTCAAGCCGCATCCCGAAGGCGGCCACTTCCGCGAGACGTATCGCGATCCACGCCTGGTCGATGGTCGTGCCGCCTCGACCGCGATCTATTTCCTGCTGGCGCGTGGCGAGCGATCGCACTGGCATCGCGTCGATGCCGTCGAGGTCTGGCACTTCTATGGCGGCGCACCGCTCGCATTGGAGATTGCGGACGGCGCCGCGATGACATCCACCCGCCTCGGCCCGGACGTGATGGCAGGCGAACAGCCCCAGGCCGTCGTGTCCGCCCACGCATGGCAGGCCGCGGCGAGCCTCGGCGACTGGACGCTGGTCGGCTGCACGGTCGTGCCGGGCTTCGAGTTCACGGGGTTCGATCTGGCGCCGCCGGGCTGGCACCCTTTCGCGTGAACATATCCTTGGCCGCGAGCAATCCGCCGCCGGCGATGAGCGCGGCGCTGATAGCGAGTGTCGGGCTCGGCTTGGCATAGCCCGCGAGAACGAGGAACAACGTCGACAGCACCGGCGCCGCATAGGACCCCGCACCGAGCACGCGAATGTCGCCGTGCTTGACGCCAAAGTCCCAGGCATAGAACGCCGCGCCGACCGGCCCGATGCCGAGCGCCGCGACCGACAACCACTGCGTGGCCCGTTGCGGCCACACCGTTATCTCGAACGCGAGATGGAAGACCGCCGCAAGCGCTGCCGTGACGAGGCAGAATCCGGCCACCGCATCGGTCGGCACCGACGCGAAACGTCGCGACAGGACCGAATAGGTCGACCACGCGAAAGCCGCCACGAACGCCGCCGCATAGCCGGGGATGAAATCGCCGGCGAGTTCCAGCCCCCGGCCGGCAAACAGGAGCACGGCGCCGGTCAGCCCCAGCAGGGCGCCGGCGATGTGGTGAAGCCAGAGCCGCTCGTTCGGCAGCAGCGCCGAGAACAGTACGATCAGCAGCGGCCACAAATAGTTGATGAGGCCGGCCTCGGCCGGCGGGGCAAGCCGCAGCGCGATGAAATACAGGGCGTGGTAACCGAACAGCCCGCCGACGCCAAGCGCCCACACTTCCGGCCGCTGCTTCAGCGCCGCGGCGGCGCCAGCGCGGAACGGCCACGTCATCGCCCCCAGTCCGCCACCGATCAGGAATGTCATCGCCGCGAGCTGGAACGGCGGCACCTGCCCCGACGCCACGGTCAGCACGGACAGGAACGACCACATCAGGATGGCCGAAAATCCAACCAGGGTGGCTAGCATGCGCGGCATCGGCTCGGCGTTCACACGCCCCGGCGCGGCTGGAGTTGCCGCAACGCCGGGATCAGCATGAGCGCGATGATGAGCGTGAGGGCCAGGCCGAACACCTGGTTGACCAGTTCGTCGGAAATCCCGGTGAGGGACGACGTATAGACCACGGCCGCTCCGACGAGGCCGACGGCGACCGCATAGCCGATCGCCGACCACTCGATCCACGCAACCGTCCCAAGTGCCGCCTTGCGCATGACGAACGCTTCGAGGCTCCCCGCCGCGGCCCCGAGGGCTGCACCGAACGCAGCTCCCATTACGATCCTAGCGAACAGGGGCATGGGATCGCCAGGATCGCCGGACGGGATCGACAAGGTCCGTTCGTTGACCAGGCCGCCGAGCACAGCCATCAGCGAACGCAGCACGATCCACGCGCCGCTCGGCAATTGCGGGATGATCCGCTGCAGCGCCGCGCCGGTCAGCACGCCGTCGACCGCACCGGCCAAGCCGCACAGCAGGACCGCCGCACCGTACTGCATCATCACCGCAGTGGAGCTCGCATCCGCCGCCGCGGCGCCGGTCACCTGCCTCAAGGCATAGATGACGAGCGATGCCGCGAGCGAGACCAGCCCGGCGACCAGGTTGGCTTTGATCCAGTGCCGCTCGATGGGATGAAGCGACGACATATCGGGCAGCAGCGGCATTGAAGGTCCCGGCGTTCGAGGACGCCGGGATACCATGCCGACCTGATGTCGCATTGGAAAGCGGCGTAACGCCGCTTTAGATCATATACTGCCCGCCATTCGCCGAGATCGTCGAGCCGGTGATGAAGCCGGATTCCTCGGAGGCCAGGAACACGACCAGGCGGGCGATCTCCTCGGGCTCGCCGAGGCGTCCGACCGGAATCAGCGGAAGGATGTTCTTGTCCAGCACCTCCTTCGGCACCGCCTGCACCATCTCGGTATTGATGTAGCCCGGGCAGATCGCGTTCACGGTGACGCCGGCGCGCGCATTCTCCTGCGCCAGCGCCTTGGTGAAGCCGAGATCGCCGGCCTTGGCGGCGGAATAATTGGTCTGCCCCATCTGTCCCTTCTGGCCGTTGATCGACGAGATGTTGATGATGCGGCCGAACTTGGCCGCGCGCATGCCCTCGATCACCGGGCGGCACATGTTGAACAGCGAGTTGAGGTTGGTGTTGATGACGGCCGTCCACTGCTCCGGCTTCATGCGGTGGAACATGGCGTCCTTCGTGATGCCGGCATTGTTGACCAGCACCGCGACGGGACCGAGGTCGGCTTCGACCTGCTTCAGCCCGGTCGCGCAGGCGTCGTACGAGGAAACGTCCCACTTGTAGACGGCGATGCCGGTCTCGGCCTTGAACTTCTGCGCCGCCTCGTCATTGCCGGCATAGGTCGCCGCGACACTGTAACCGGCCGACTTCAGGGCCTTCGAGACCGCCGCACCGATCCCCCGCGTGCCGCCGGTAACGACTGCAACATGCGCCATAACTCGTTCCTCCCAATCGGTCTTGTCATTGCGCCGGATTTGCCTCCGGCGTCTGTGCGCTAGATTAAAGACGCCGATGGCCGGGGCAAGCCCGGCCATCGTTGCATCACGCGATAGGTCGGCCGGTCGACCGACGAGTTCGCCGGCCGCTACCGCTCCACGCACATGGCGATGCCCATGCCGCCGCCGATGCACAGGGTGGCGAGGCCCTTCTTGGCGTCCCGCTTCTGCATCTCGAATAGCAGGGTCGTCAGCACGCGCGCGCCCGAAGCACCGATAGGATGGCCGATCGCGATCGCGCCGCCGTTGACGTTGACCTTGGCGGGGTCCCAGCCGAGGTCCTTGTTGACCGCGCAGGCCTGGGCCGCGAACGCCTCGTTGGCCTCGACGAGGTCGAGATCGCCGACGTTCCAGCCGGCCTTCTTGAGCGCGGCACGCGATGCGGGAATCGGACCCGAGCCCATGATCGCGGGGTCGACGCCGACGCTCGCCCAGGAGACGATGCGCGCGAGCGGCGTCAGCCCGCGCTTCTTGGCTTCGCTCGCCTTCATCAGCACGACAGCGGCGGCGCCGTCATTGATGCCGGAGGCATTGCCGGCCGTCACCGTGCCGTCCTTGTCAAAGGCCGGCTTGAGCTTGGTCATCCCGTCGAGCGTGGCGCCGTGGCGCGGGTACTCGTCGGTGTCGACGACGGTGTCGCCCTTGCGGCCCTTGATCGTCACCGGGACGATCTCGTCCTTGAACTTGCCGGCCTTCTGGGCGGCCTCCGCCTTGTTCTGCGAGGCGACCGCGAACTCGTCCTGCTGCGCCCGGGTGATCTGCCACTGCTTGGCGACGTTCTCGGCCGTATTGCCCATGTGATAGCCGTTGAAGGCGTCCCACAGGCCGTCCTTGATCATGGTGTCGACGAACTTGACGTCGCCCATCTTGGTGCCGTTGCGCAGATGCGCGACATGGGGCGCCTGGCTCATGGATTCCTGGCCGCCGGCGACCACGATCTCCGAGTCGCCGTTGAGAATCGCCTGATAGCCGAGCGCGACCGCGCGCAGGCCGGAGCCGCAGAGCTGGTTCATGCCCCAGGCCGGGGTTTCGACCGGGATGCCCGCGGCGATCGACGCCTGCCGGGCCGGGTTCTGGCCCTCACCGGCGGTGAGAATCTGCCCCATGATGACTTCTGAAACCTGGCCCGGCTCGACCTTCGCGCGGCTCAGGGCCTCCTTGATCGCGATGCTTCCAAGCTCATGGGCCGGAAGGGCGGAAAGCGCCCCATTGAAGGCACCCACGGGGGTGCGCGCGGCGCTGACAATGACGACGTCGTCCTGCATCTGAAAACTCCTTTTCTCAAGCTAAAATAGGGAGTGTGTCGGTCGATGTCACGACATCCCTGCCTTGCAGACGGGCCGGTACCGCCCTGGAGCCGCGGGAGCCTGTTTGTCCTGCACAAAACGGTAGCGGGCCGCTGGGGAACATGTTTACCTTGGGGTGCAGCCCAGTTCCCGCGGGCCTCATGGATGAATCGACGCGATCGACATGGCTAAGACCGACCAACCGATCACGATCAAGAAATACGCCAATCGGCGGCTCTACAACACCGGCACGAGCACCTACGTCACCCTGGAAGATCTCGCCTCCATGGTGAAGAAGGGCGAGGATTTCGTCGTATTCGACGCCAAGAGCGGCGAGGAGATCACCCGTTCGGTGCTCGCGCAGATCATCTTCGAACAGGAGAATAAGGAAGGGCAGAACCTGCTGCCGATCAATTTCCTGCGTCAGCTCATCCGCTTCTACGGCGACAGCATGCAGATGATGGTGCCGCGATATCTGGAAGTCTCGATCGACTCGCTCACGCGCGAGCAATCCAAGTTTCGCGACCAGATGGCCCAGGCGTTCGGGACCGGCCCGTTCGGCACGCTCGAGGAACATGTGCGGCGGAACATGCAGATGTTCGAAAAGGCCTTCACGATGTTCGCGCCATTCGCCCGGCGCGAGGCGGCAAACGCCGAGGCGGAAAAGACGGCGCCAACGGGCGGCGAGATCGACGACCTCAAGCGCCAGCTCGGCGACATGCAGCGCCGGCTCGAGCGGCTCACCGAGCCCGAGAAAGACAGCGGTTAGGCCGATCCGGCAAGGCTCGTCGACGCCGCGCCGAAGGGACGCTCGATCGAAGCCCGGCCGACCAGCTCACCCTGGAGATAATCGCATCCCCACCCGGCAAGGACCGCGGCCGATTCCTCGTCCTGAACCCATTCGGCCACCGTCGACAGCCCAAGGCCGCGGGCAAGCTCGATCAGGGCGCGCACGAAAACCCGGTCGTCGGGCGAGCGCGTCAGGTTCTGGATGAAGGCGCCGTCGATCTTCACGATGTCGACGCCGAGCTTGCGCAGATTGCGGAACGAGGTGTAGCCGGCGCCGAAATCATCGATCGCTGCCCGGCATCCAAGGTCCTTGAGACGCGCCACGAAGCCGCGGGTATCGTCGATGTCGTGGATCGCGGTCGTCTCGGTGATCTCGACGATGAGGCGTTCGGCGACGCCGGCATGGCGCCGGAGCTGCGCGCCGAGGCCATCCCACCAGGCGGGATCGGTGGACGAGGCGGGCGACACGTTGACGCTCGCCACCATCGCCGGCGCGGCGGCGAGTTCGGCGACCACCAGTTCGATCATGCGGTGGTCGATCAGGCGCACGAGGCCGAGACGTTCCGCGACCGGGATCATGATATTCGCCGGCACCAGGCTGCCGTCGGCCCGACGGATACGCATCAGGCATTCCCAGAATGCCGGCTCGCGGCTGCTCACGTGCACCACGGGCTCGAATGCAACCAGCAGCCGCCGCTCATTAAGCGCCGCGACGATCTCGTCGGTCGAACGCACGTTGTCCCGGCGCATGGCGTCACGCTCGACGCTTGGGCGATAGGCGAGGAAGGAGCCGAGCCGCTTGGCCTTGGCGCTGGTCAGCGCCTCCTGGGCGCGCGCGAGAATCTCGTGGACGGTGCGGGCGTGACGGGGCGCCGACACGCCGCCGATCGTCACCGTCAAGGCGACGGACCCGGTGCTTGTCGGCACCACGTCCTCGCGAACGCCGGCGAGAAACCGGTCCGCCGCCGTCTCCATGTCTTCCGGCGTGCAGTCCTTCAGGATGATGCCGAACTTGTTGCCTGAAAAGCGCCCGAGAAAATCGACGGCACGCATCTTGGCACGGATGCGCTTGGCGACGGCGCCGATCGCCTCGTCGGCGATGTCGAAGCCATAGGCTTCGTTGATGCGCGCGAGGTTGTCGATCGCCACGATGAGGAACCCGCAGGACGAACGAAACCGTGTCGCCTCGGTCAGCGCGTTGTCGAGGAGCTCAGTCAGATGCCAGCGGTTGATCTCGCCGGTCAGCCCGTCGAACCGCGACAGGTAGGCGAGCCGCTCCTCGCGCTGATGGCGCTCGGTGACGACCCGCACCATGCCATGGGCAAGCGCCGGCTTGCCGTCGGCGCCGGCGAACCAGCGTCCGATGTCCTCGATCCACACCTTGGCGGCATCGCCGCTTTCCGGACGGAGCGAGTATTCCAGCCGATATGGCACGCCCTTGCCGTCATCACGCAGCCCCGAATTGACGATGGCGTCGAACCGCGTGTGGGTGTTGTCGCGATCGAGCAGGCGGGCATACAGCCGTCCGCTCGTGATCGCCGACCCATCGCTTACCGGCAGGACGGCGGCGACATTGGCGCCCCAGGCCAGCGTGTCGCTGTCGATGCGCCATTGGTAGGCGAGGTCCCCGACGGACGCGAGGATCGACGCCGTGTCGAGCGACGGTGCCGCGGTCGGATTCGCGGCACCCGGCCGCGCGCTGTCGGGACGCATGCGTCGATACGCGGCGGAGTGGTCGTCTTCGGTCACGGCCAAAGCCTTTCGGCAGGTGCCACGCGCGTTCGCGCCAACGCGGCAACGGCAATTCGATCAATCTAAGTCGCAAACTGTAAACAATCAGAAAAATCCCTGGATCAAAGCGAGTTCCCGGCGATTAACCGATCACGGCACGCGGCTTGAGATCGGCACGCCGCTTGCGAGGAGGACTTGCGATGAGGGGTGGAAGGCACTGAGCGTGCCGATTTGAAACAGGATCCTGCCATGGAACCGATCTTCAGCATTGTACGGCCGTCCCCGGCACGGGAAGCGCGGAAGACTGTGCAGGCGGGTCCCAATGACGGCGGCAGCGCGGATGCCCGCTCGCTGGTCGCGGTCGACCCGGTCGCGTCGAGCGATCCCAGCCATGCCACGCATCGGCGGCCGCAGCCGGCTTTCTTGGCCCATCTGGTGGCAGTGAAACAACGCGCGCCGCAGACACGCGCCGGACGGCGGGCGGAGCCTGCCGAGGCCGCCGCGATCTACGGCGCCGCCTTGGTCCCGCCGTCGGCCACTCTCGGCAGCACGCTACGCCGCTTCGCGTGACGGACAAGCTTCAGTACCCGATGGCGCAGCCATCCTTGCGCGGGTCGGTGCCGCCGATCAGCACACCCCGCTCCCAGTCGATGCCGATGGCCTGACCGCCGCCGAGCGGCAGCGGCCGCACGGCCACGCGATGTCCCCGCACCGCGAGGCCTTCGCGCTGGGCCGGCGAAACGCCGTGCTCGACCAGGGTCGTCTCGCCTTCGAAGAAGACGCGCGGAGCATCGATGGCCTCCTGCACGTCCATCCCGGAATCCAGAAGGTTGGAAATGAGGTGGGCGTGCCCCGTTGCCTGATAGTGGCCGCCCATGACGCCGAAGGACAATTCGCAGCGTCCATTCCGCAACGCGAGCGCCGGAACGATGGTGTGCAGCGGGCGCTTGCGTGGCCCATAGGCGTTGGGATGGCCGGGCTCGAGGACGAAGCACGCGCCGCGATTTTGCAGCATGATGCCGGTCTTCTCGGTTGCGATGGCGGCACCGAACGAGCTGTAGAGCGAGTTGATCAGCGACACCGCCGTGCGGTCGCGGTCGACCACGGTGAGGTACACCGTATTGCTCTCCGGCGCCGGCACCGGCGGCAAGGCGATCCGGCGCGCCGGATCGATCTGCGCCGCAAGACGGCCGGCATAAACCTTGCCGATCAGCGCCTCGACGGAGCTCCGCATGAAGGCGGGATCGGCCACATAGGCGTCGCGCACCGCATAGGCGATGCGGCTTGCCTCCAGCATCAGATGGAGCCGCTCCGGTCCGGCGGGATCAAGCTCCGCCAGCGCGAAGCGCTCCAGGATGTTCAGGATGACCAAGGCCGTCATGCCCTGGGTGTTAGGCGGCAGTTCCACAACATCGAGCCCGCGATAGCTGGTGCTGACCGGATCGGCCGTGTTTCCGCTGTGCTCGGCCAAATCCTGGGCCGCAAGCACACCGCCCCGCGCCGCAGCCGTCGCTGCGATATCGTCGGCGATCGGTCCTTCGTAGAAGGCTCGCGCCCCGCGTTCAGCCACCGTCTTCAGGGTGGCCCCCAGTGCAGGAAATCTCACCACGTCGCCGACGGCCGGCGCGCGTCCGCCGACTAGGAAATGACGCACCGCGCCGGGGTCCTTGGCAAGGCGCTCGACGGCGAGACTCCAGTCCAGTGCAACGCGCGGCGCCACCGGGAAGCCGTCTTCGGCATAACGGATCGCAGGCGCAAGCGCGCGGTCGAGCCCGAAGCGGCCATGCGCCGCCAGGATCGCGGCCCAGGCTTCGATCGCCCCGGGCACCGTCACTGAAAACGGCGAGTTGATCCCGATCTCGCGCAGGCCCTGTCCGCGCAGGCCTTCAAGATCGGCGGCCGCCCCCGAGCGGCCCGATCCGTTATAGCCCCAGACCGGCACGCCGGGTTTCGCCACAAGGCAAAAACAGTCGCCGCCGATGCCGGTCATGTGCGGCTCGACCACGCACAGGGTCGCAAGCGCCGTCACGGCAGCGTCTGCCGCGGTGCCCCCGGCCCGCAGCGTCTCGATCGCCGCCTGCGTCGCCAGCGGATGCGAGGTCGCCGCCATGCCGTCGCAGGCATAGACCGGCGAGCGGCCGGGCAGATGGAAGTCTCTCATGGGGCGGAATTCTCAAGCTAGCGGGAAGGCCAGGCGGGAATGCCCATGCCGCAGCGACCGCGCGAGAGGACTCCGGGCGGCCGGATTTCAGCGGCCCAGGCTCTCGTCGATCGTGACATCGCGCCGCGCCGTCCGCGCCGCGATGGTGAACCCGCCCAGGACGTCGACGAGCTCGATCAGCATCAGCAGGAAGAAGGTCGACGTCGCCGCCACGCCGACGAGGAGGAACTCGATCAGCATGATGATGAACAGGCCGAGCGAAAGCATGTGATCGACGATGCCGCGGCTGCTGGTGGCCCGCCCGGCTTTGAAAATCTCGCCGAACAGCAGGAGGATGGCGAACCCGATCAGAGCGTCTTCCGGCGTGATGGTCCAGGGCTGTCCCGACACCATGGTGACGGTGGTCAGCGGCTCGGTCCACCTCACGCCCGGGGTAAGGAACGCGACCATGTTGTAGATCGCGAACGGGATGAGCAGCAGCGGAATCCCGAGCAGGTACACGGCTTGCCTCCTCACGCATGGCCCGTGGCCGGGACGCCTCGAAAGCCGGGGCCTTTAAACGCCCGGATATCCCTCAGAGAAAAAGCGGTCGCCGGCTCAGGCCTCGGCCTTCTTCTTCAGCACCTGGCGGCCACGATACATGCCGGTCTTGAGATCAATGTGATGAGGACGGCGCAGCTCGCCGGAATCCTTATCCTCGATATAGGACGGCTTTTTCAGCGCGTCGGCGGATCGGCGCATGCCGCGGCGCGACGGTGAGGTTTTTCGTTTCGGGACGGCCATGATCTTCTCCTCGCCGCTGCGCGCCAGGCGCCGGCCAATCGTCTAGGACAAGGGCGGGCTTATAGAGGATCATCCGGCTGAAAACTAGGGGCCGCAGCCTAAAGCCGCGCTCCGAGAAATCGGCGAGTGTGTTTCTTGATCGCGCGCCGGAATTGCGGCACCGGATATCGCAGGGGAGCGCCGCCGCCGTAATTCCACGCTCTGGCCGACGGGCCTGAGGCTCAGCGTTATTGCACGCCGCGAATGCAGGCCGCTCCCTGCGGCGAGGCACGGGCGCGTGCCTCGTACACTCCGCCGAGCCGGCGCACGCCCGGGCTCGGACGCTGGGCGCTGCGACGAATTGGGTTGGGCAGGATTGCGGCAAGCAGCGCAGCCTCGCGGGGGTTGAGCGCGCGTGCGCTCTTGCCGAAGGCACGCCGGGCGCCGGCCTCCGCTCCGAACTCGCCCGCCGGCCCCCATTCGGCGACATTGAGATAGATTTCGATGATCCGCCGCTTGGACAGGACGAGATCGATCCACAGCGCGAGCGGGAATTCCAACGCCTTGCGGATATAGCTCCGGCCGCCCCACAGGAACAGGTTCTTCGCGGTCTGCTGGGTGATGGTCGACCCTCCCCGCATGTCGGCGGCGCCATCGGCCTCGTCGATCGCCTCGCGCAACTGCTGCCAGTCGACCCCGTGATGGCTGCAGAATCGAGCGTCCTCGGCAGCGATCACCGAGAGCGGCAGGGCCGACGCGACGGCCTCGAGCGGCGTCCATATGCGGTCCACCCGCGCGCCGGTAACCCACCGCCACAGCATCGGCGTGGAGACCGGCGCAACCACCGCATAGAGCGGCACCAGCAGATACGGAATCAGAAGGACAACCAGCACGACAAGCGCCACGCGCCACGCGAAGCGCATCAGGCGGCTGCGGACCGGTTTGATCTCCATGGCGGCCAGAATTAGCACGGGTCGCGGCGCCGTCATGACGGATGAATAACGCCCCCGCGCTTGACGGGGGGCTCAGGCTCGTCCATTTCGCGGGGCCGCCATGACCGATCCCATCGAAACCATATTCGCAGCAAGGCTCGATGCCGTCGCCGCCGAAGCCGAGGCGCTGCTCGATCGCCTGCTGTCGCCGAACCCCATCGAACACGAGATCGCCCGCCCGGCGCGCCTCCTCGACGCCATGCGCTATGCGTCGCTCGGCGGCGGGAAGCGCCTGCGTCCGTTCCTGACGGTCGAGAGCGCGGCCCTGTTCGACGTCCCGCGCGAGCGCGCGCTGATGGCCGGCACCGCGCTGGAATGCGTGCATTGCTATTCGCTGGTGCATGACGACCTGCCGGCGATGGACGACGACGCGCTGCGGCGCGGGCGGCCGACCACGCATCGGGCCTTCGACGAAGCCACCGCCATCCTGGCCGGCGACGGCCTGCTGACCTTCGCGTTCGAACTTCTCGCCCGGCCGGAAACCCATTCTGATCCGGCGGTCCGGATCGATCTGGTCGTCTCGCTCGCGCGGGCCTCCGGCTTGGGCGGAATGGCCGGCGGCCAAATGCTGGACCTGATGGCCGAAGGCCGTTTCGGCGATTCGCCTCCGGCCCACGACGAAACGTCCGTCGCCACCCTGCAGGCGATGAAGACCGGCGCATTGCTGCTGTTCGCCTGCCGCGCCGGCGGTATCCTTGGCGGCGCCGATGCCGCCCAAAGTACCGCGCTTGCTCGATACGGTTCCGCGCTCGGGAAGGCCTTCCAGATCGCCGACGACCTGCTCGACCTGGAGGGTGACGCCGCGACCCTCGGCAAATCGACCGGCAAGGACGCCGTCGCCGGCAAGGCGACCCTGGTCGCCATCCTGGGACCTGAAGCCGCCCGTGGTCGGCTCGCCGCTCTCGTGGATCAGGCGCAGGCCGCGCTTGCGCCGTTCGGCGGCAAGGCCGACGTCCTCAAGGCTGCCGCACGATTTGTCGCAGCCAGGAAAACCTGACGCGAACCGCCACGGGATGTCGTGACCCCATGACAACGCCCTCCCAGCGAACCGCCCGGCGCCCGCCTTCGTTCGTGCGCATCGTGCGCGCCCGGCCGCGGCTGTTCGTTTCGGCGCTGATGGGTCTCGCGGTCGTCGGACTGTTATGGGCGTTCACCGGCCTGAAGCCTTCGACGCGCCTGCTCATCGGCTGGGACGTGGGCATAGCGCTCTACCTGGTGCTAGCAGCCGAAATGATGGCGCGCTCCGATCTGGTGCACATCCGCCGGCGCGCCGCCGTGCAGGACGACGGCCGGTTCATGATGCTGGTCTTCACCGCGGCCGCGGCGCTCGCCAGCCTTGTCGCCATCGTGGCCGAACTCGGCACGGTGCAAGGCGCGTCGCGCACGCCGGCTCAGCTTGCCGTCGCGATCGTCACCATCGTGCTGTCGTGGTCCTTCATCCACTCCATGTTCGCGCTGCATTACGCGCACGAATATTACGCGAGGAAGGGAAAGGGCGCCGGGATGGAGTTTCCCGGCGACGAGGATCCGGACTATTGGGACTTCGTCTATTTCTCCATCGTGATCGGGATGACGTCGCAGGTCTCCGACGTCGCGGTCACCTCGAAGTCCATCCGCAACACCGTCGCGGCCCATGGCGTCGTGGCTTTCTTCTTCAACGTGACGCTCCTGGCGCTGATGGTGAACATTGCCGCAAGCGCGTTGTGAGGCGGCGGGAACTCGCCTTGTCATCACGCAATCGATGCCCGAACTTCCGTGGCCGCGCCGCCCGAGGACCTGACGCTTGCCCCACGCACCGACCAGACGACTGATCGTCGCGATCACCGGAGCATCCGGCGTCATCTATGGCGTGCGCGCGCTGCAGATCCTGCACCGGCTCAATGCCTTCGAGATCCATCTGGTGATCTCGCCTTCGGCGGTGCGCACGCTGGTCGAAGAGACCGATTACACCGTCGACGACGTGCGGGCGCTCGCGAGCGTCGTGCATAGCCACAAGGATATCGGTGCCTCGATCGCCAGCGGCTCGTTCCGCACCGAGGGCATGCTGGTCGCGCCATGCTCGGTGAAGACGCTGAGCGGCATCGCGCATTGCTACGCGGACGACTTGGTGGTGCGTGCCGCCGATGTCTGCCTCAAGGAGCGGCGGCGCCTTGTGCTGATGTTCCGCGAGACGCCGCTTCACGCCGGGCACGTCGCGATCATCGACCAGGCGACGCGCAACGGCGCGATCGTGATGCCGCCGGTGCCGGGATTCTATTCGCGGCCGAAGACGGTGGACGACATTATCGACCAGTCGGTCGGCCGAGCGCTCGACCTGTTCGGCATCGATGCCGGCGTGGTGGCGCGCTGGACCGAAGCTCCGGCCGGCGATTGATTTCGCCTCGATCGGAACGCGGAGGACAAACCGCCCGTCAGTTCCACTCCCGCACGTCCACGAAGCGTCCGGCAATCGCCGCCGCCGCCGCCATCGCGGGCGAGACGAGGTGGGTGCGGCCGCGATGGCCCTGGCGGCCCTCGAAGTTGCGGTTGGAGGTCGAGGCGCAGCGCTCGCCCGGCGAGAGCTTGTCGGGGTTCATGGCGAGGCACATCGAGCAGCCCGGCTCGCGCCATTCGAAGCCGGCGGTGACGAAGATCTTGTCGAGCCCCTCGGCTTCGGCCTGCTCCTTCACGATGCCGGAGCCGGGCACGATCATGGCATTGAGGTTGCCGTTGACGGTCTTGCCCTCGACGATCTTCGCAACTGCGCGCAGGTCCTCGATGCGGCCGTTGGTGCAGGAGCCGATGAAGATGCGGTCGAGCGCGATATCGGTGACCTTCTCGCCGCCCTTGAGGCCCATGTATTCCAGCGAGCGCTCGGCGGCGCGTCGCTTGTGTTCGTCGGCGATCTCGGCGGGCAGCGGCACGCGGCCGGCGACCGAGATCACCTGCTCGGGACTGGTTCCCCAGGTGACCAGCGGCGGCAGATTGGCGGCCTCAAGCCTGATCTCGCGGTCGAAATGCGCGCCCTCATCCGAGCGCAGCGTCTCCCAGTAGCGGACCGCGGCGTCCCAGGTCTCGCCCTTGGGCGACATCGGGCGGCCCTTGAGATAGGCATAAGTCTTCTCGTCGGGCGCGATGAATCCGGCCTTGGCGCCGCCCTCGACCGACATGTTGCACACCGTCATGCGGCCTTCCATCGACAGGGCGCGGATGGCCTCCCCGGCAAACTCGAGCCCATAGCCGGTGCCGCCGGCGGTGCCTATCTCGCCGATGATGGCGAGGATGATATCCTTGGCGGTGACGCCCTCTGGCAGCGCGCCGTCGACGATGGCGCGCATGTTCTTGGATTTCCGCTGCAGCAGCGTCTGGGTGGCGAGCACGTGCTCGACTTCCGACGTGCCGATGCCGTAGGCGAGCGCGCCGAACGCGCCGTGGGTCGCGGTGTGGCTGTCGCCGCACACGATCGTGGTGCCGGGCAGCGTGAAGCCCTGCTCCGGGCCGATGATGTGGCAGATGCCCTGGCGGGGGTCGAACTCGTCGAAATACTCAATGCCGAACTCGCGCACGTTTTCCGCCAGCGCCGCGATCTGGATCGCACTCTCGGGGTCTTCGTTCGGAATGCTGCGGTCGGTGGTGGGCACGTTATGGTCGACGACGGCGAGCGTCTTCTCGGGCGCGCGCACCGTGCGGCCGGTGTTGCGCAGCCCCTCGAAGGCTTGCGGCGACGTCACCTCGTGGATGATGTGGCGGTCGATATAAAGCAGGCAGGTGCCGTCCTCCTGCTCTTCCACGACGTGGTCGTTCCACATCTTGTCGTAAAGGGTGCTGGGCTGGGCCATTTCGTTATCCGGTCGAACGTTCTTCGTCGGTCGTCTGTTTAGTCATAATCCAAAGAGAGGAAAAGGTGGCGAACAGACGCTCGGACCCGCGTCCGCCGCATAACCGCAACCGGGATTGAGATCGGGACCGGATGAAGTCGTGGCGCTGAACGGAGCCAGCGACATCCAGGCGGGCATCAGTGCGAGCCCCGGATTTCGCGGCGCTCAATCCGGGCTACTGGTGCCCGCCTGCTATCAGCCACGCCGGGTCGAAGAAGCGATCGGCCTCGCCGTCATAGGGCAGCCGCGTGATGTCCCAGTGCTGGATGAACCGGGCGTAGACCGCCCAGACAGGCGGGCCACCGCCGATATAAATCACGCGTCCCGGAAATCGCGCGAGCATATCGTCCGGCTTCATCGAAGACCGGATCTCGACGACGGTGCGATCGAGCAGCGCGTAGTCGGGGAAAGAAGCCGCCGTCTTGGGGCCGCACAGGATGACGTGGCCACGCGTCACATCGAAGAAGCGGGCGACGTCGTCCTTGTACTCCTGGCCTTTGGCGCCTTCCCACGGCAGGTTGCCATGGAGCCCGAGCTGGCCGCGCTGGCCGATCGCGCACATGGCTCGGACAACGGGCATAGCGGAAATCCGTTTCACACCGCCTCATGGAAGGAGCATCGCAAGGCGATGCGTCGCGCCTCTTCAGGATGAGGGCGGACCAGATTCTGCGGAATTATTCCGCCGCCACCTTCGCGGGCGCGGCCTTGCCCTCGCCCGGGCGCTCCTGGCGCTTCTCGGCGATACGCGCCGACTTCCCGCGCAAGCCGCGCAGGTAATACAGCTTGGCGCGGCGCACCTTGCCGTGGCGCACGACTTTGATGGAGTCGATCATCGGCCCGTAGAGCGGAAACACGCGCTCCACGCCCTCGCCGTAGGAGATCTTGCGGACGGTGAAGTTCTGGTTGAGGCCGGCACCGGACCGGGCGATGCAGACGCCCTCATAGGCCTGCACGCGCGTGCGCTCGCCTTCCTTGACCTTCACGTTGACGATCACGGTGTCGCCGGGGCCGAATTCCGGGATCGTCTTGCCGGCGGACAGCTTTACAACCTGCTCCTGCTCGAGCTGTTGGATGATGTTCATGGCGGAGTCTCCGTCGGCGGCGCTTGTCGCGCGGGCGCTCAAAACCGTGTGCGCTGAATGGATCGGCGCCGCTTCTACGACAAAGCGGCAAGCTTGTCACGCTTTTGGCGTTGATTTCGGCAACGAATATCGCGTCCAGAGGTCCGGCCGGCGCTCGCGCGTCAACCGCTCCGCCTCGGCCCGGCGCCACGCTGCGATCCGGCCATGGTCGCCGGACAGAAGCACCTCGGGGATCGCCTGGCCCTCCCATGCCTGCGGACGGGTGTAGTGCGGATATTCGAGCAGCCCGTGGGCGAAGCTTTCCTCGGCGGCGGATGCCGCCGCGCCCATCACGCCCGGGCAGCAGCCGCACGCAGGCGTCGAGCAGCGCCATGGCACCGATTTCGCCGCCCGAAAGCACATAATCGCCGACCGAGATTTCGTCGAGGTTACGGCCCGCGATCACCCGCTCGTCCACCCCCTCGAAACGGCCGCATATCACCACCGCGCCGGAACCGGCGGCGAGCGCCTCGACCCGCGTCTGGGTAAGCCGCGCGCCGCGCGGGCTCATCAGCAGGCGCGGCCGGTCATCGATGACGGAGTCGATGGCGCGGGCGAGCACGTCCGGCTTCATCACCATGCCGGGGCCGCCGCCCGCGGGGGTGTCGTCGACCGAGCGATGCCGGTCGCTGGCATGGGCGCGGATATCGATCGCGTCGAGCGACCACACGCCGCTCGCAAGCGCCTTGCCGGCGAGGCTGATGCCCAGCGGCCCGGGAAACATCTCGGGAAACAGGGTGAGAACGGTCGCGCGCCACATGGCTCCGGATTCCGAGGACTTCATCGAACGCATTGAAGCTTGCGTTTTACTTCGCTCGTCGCCGCGGAAGCGGGGACCCATGTTTAGCCTCTCGCTCCGGATTCCCGCTGTCGCTGGAATGAGCAGAGGATGTCTTGGCGTCGTCGAGCAAGCCAACGGGCGCCTCGATCACCAGCCGCCCGGCCGGGATATCGACCACCGGCACGATCTCGCTGGTGAACGGCACCATGATGGTCTCGCCGGTTTCGGGCCGCACCTCGATCAGGTCGCCGGCACCGAAATTGTGCATCGCCACGACGGTGCCGAGCGTGCCGCCGTCTGGTCGCCACAGCCGCAAGTCCGATCAGGTCGGCATGATAGAATTCGCCCTCGTCCGGCTCCGGCAACCGGCCGCGCGGAACGTAGAGGTCGAGATTATTCAGCGCTTCGGCGGCAGTACGGTCCGTCACGCCGGCAAGCCGGGCGACAAGGAAGCCTTTTCCTCGCCGCAGCCGCCTCAACCCCAAATGTCCGGCCATCCTCGCTCTCGAACGGCCCGTAGTCGTTCACCGCCATCGGGTCGGCGGTGAAAGACTTAGCCGAACCTCGCCGCGCAATCCCTGCGCCGCGCCGATCCGTCGCCACCAGCACGCGCGTCAGCGGGCCATCGGTCATCAGCTCGCCGCAGCCTCAGCGGCCGGCCGGCGGCGGCTGCCGCCGCGCCTTGTCCGCGGCCGCGGCGCGCTCCTGCGCCTTCTTCTTCGGCTTCGACTTCTCGGGATTGTTGCGGGCCTCGCGCTTCATCACGCCGGCCTGCGTCGAGGAAGCGCAGCACGCGGTCGGTCGGCTGCGCGCCCTTGGCGATCCAGTCCTTGGCCTTCTCGACGTCGAGCTTGAGCCGCGCTTCGTTGTCCTTGGCCAGCAGCGGATTGATAGTGACCGATGCGCTCGATGAAGCGGCCATCGCGCGGCGAGCGCGAGTCCGCGATGACGATGTGGTAGTAGGGCCGCTTCTTGGTGCCCGCACGGGAGAGCCGGATTTTCAGAGACATTTCATTTCCTTTCGGAGTTGAATTCGGTTCATTTCTTTTTGCCAAGACCGGGAAAACCGGGAAACCCGCCCAGGCCCGGAAGCTTCTACGCCGAGGCCGGGCAGCCGCCCGGACCGGACGGAAATTTCGGCGGCAGGCCCGGCATGCCTTTCGGAACCCCGGGCAGTCCCAGCGGCACCCGGCATCCCAGGCAATCCCCCCGGCATCTTCTCCGCGAGCTTGGCCATCTCCTCCGGGCTCGGCATGCCGCCGCCAAAGCCCCCACCGCCAAGCCCCATCATGTTGCCGAGCGCCGCCATCGGGCCGCGCTTGCCGGAGCCCATCGTCTTCATCATGTCGGCCATGTCGCGGTGCATCTTGAGGAGCTTGTTGACCTCCTCGACCTTGGTGCCGGAGCCGGCCGCGATGCGCTTCTTGCGGCTGGCCTTGAGGATGTCGGGGTTGCGCCGCTCCTTCGGCGGTCATGGAATCGATGATCGCGACCTGGCGCTTGAGCACCTTCTCGTCGAGGTTGGCGCTGGCGAGCTGGTTCTTCATCTTGGCGATGCCGGGCAGCATGCCCATCAGCCCTGACATGCCGCCCATGTTCTGCATCTGGGTGAGCTGGTCGCGCAGGTCGGTCGAGATCGAAGTTGCCCTTGCGCATCCGCTCGGCGATGCGCGCGGCCTTCTCGGCGTCGATCGTCGCCGCCGCCTTCTCGACCAGCGAGACGATGTCGCCCATGCCGAGGATGCGGTCGGCGACGCGCTGCGGGATGGAAATCCTCCAGCGCATCGAGCCTTTCGCCGGTGCCGATCAGCTTGATCGGCTTGCCGGTGACGGCGCGCATCGACAGTGCCGCGCCGCCGCGGCCATCGCCGTCGATGCGCGTGAGCACGATGCCGGTGATCGCCGACGCGCTCGTCGAACGCGCGCGCGAGGTTGACGGCGTCCTGGCCGGTCAGCGCAGTCGGCGACCAGCAGCACCTCGTGCGGGTTGGCGGCGCGCTTGACCTCGGCGGCCTCGGCCATCATCGCCTCGTCGAGGGTGATGCGGCCGGCGGTATCGAGCATGCACGACGTCGTAGCCGCCGAGGCGCGCCGCTTCCAGCGCGCGGCGAGCGATCTGCACCGGCCGCCTGGCCGTCGACGATCGGCAGCGTGTCGACGCGAAACCTGCCGCCCGAGCACCGCAAGCTGCTCCATGGCGGCCGGACGGCGCGTGTCGAGCGAGGCCATCAGGACCTTGCGCTTGGCGAGGTCGTTGAGGCGCTTGGCGATCTTGCCGGTGGTGGTGGTCTTGCCGGAGCCCTGCAGGCCGACCATCATGATGGCGACCGGCGCCGGAGCATTGAGGTCGATCGGTCTGGGCGTCGGAACCCAGCGTCGCCACAAGCTCGTCGTGGACGATCTTGACGACCATCTGGCCCGGCGTCACCGACTTGACGACGGTCGGCGCCGATTGCGCTGCTGGCGCACCCGGTCGATGAAGGAGCGCGCCACGTCCAGCGCGACGTCCGCCTCGATCAGCGCCCGCCGCACCTCGCGCAGCGCCGCATCGACGTCCGCCTCGGTGAGCGCGCCGCGGCGCGTCAGGCGATCGAGAATGCCGGAAAGCTTGTCGGACAGGCTATCGAACAACGTGTCACTCCGGAACGGCCGTCATCCGACGGCGTAGCCAAACACGAATGGCGCCCGAGGGCGCATCGCGCTGTCGGGCGTGAGCCTCCGGTCTCAGGGGCCGGGCGGCAGATCAAGGCATCTCATTCGAGATTGAGGGGACATAGCGGCAGCGCCGGCCGCGGTCAAGATGAAGCGCGGGAATCCTTGCCCGCCGTGGGCCAAATGCTATGATCGGCCCGGATGACTTCTCGTCCGGGATCGGTGGGACGTGGGACGCGCCTGCGGCCCCGGAATTGAGGGAATGGGACATGCGAACCATCTTTGCCGCGTTCATGATTGCGGGTCTCGCCATCAGCCTGGTCGGGGCGCAGACAGCGGGAGCCGCGACGCTGAAGCAGCAGTCTGTCGACGAAGACGCGCCGACAACGACGACAACAAACGACAATCAAACAAACAACGACGACACGCCTGGCTCCAACCTCAAGGCCGATCCGGCCAACCGGCTGTCCGGCTCGGAGGGCGCGGGTACAGGTCCCGAGACCAATACGCGCGACAACGTGCTCCGGATGCGGACGCGACGCTGAGTGCTGCGCGGGTCGGTCTCCCCGTTGGCGCTGCTGAGCGTCTTATTGACGAACGTCGGCACCGAACCTATTTACGACTGGTCGAAACGACTGGTCGATCATGAAACACGTTCAGGCGTCCGCCGCTAAGACACATCTTCCTGAGCTTCTTGACGAGGTCGAGCGGGGCTCGACGATCGTGATCACCCGGCACGGCAAGCCGATCGCGCGGCTGGTGCCGGAGGAATCCGCAAACCGGGAGAAAATTCTCAGCGCCATTGCTGAAATGCGAGAGGAGCGGAAGAAGGGCCCCCGCGCTACGCTTAAGGAGATTCTCTGCGTGGCGCGACGAAGGGCGCAACTAGCCTTGCCCTTCGTTCTTGATGCTTCAGTGACGGCTTCCTGGTACTTCCAGGACGAATATGATCCACGCGCCGATATCGCTCTCGGCCTGCTTGCTGAGCATCGCGCCATTGTCCCCCTCCATTGGTGGTTCGAGGTCGGCAATATCGTCTCATCGGAAGAGCGCCGAAGCCGCGCAGGCGAGCAATACACGGCGGGCTTTCTTGATCGCCTTGATCGATATCCGATCGATGTCGCGCCATTGCCGGTGCGGACCGCGGTGCTCGCCCTTGCACGCCATCACCGGCTGACATTCTACGACGCGGCTTATCTTGAGCTGGCAAAACGCGAAAAGGTGCGGCTTGCAAGTCTCGACAACGCCCTCAATGCTGCGGCGCATACTGAAGGGGTTCCGCTCGTCACCGCATGATCGGATTGTCGCTCCGGAACCCCGCCGCATTCATTGCCTTCTATCGACGATCGAACAGCGATGCCCTTGTCCCGCCGCCGCATATTCACCGCGTTGACCGCCCTGGCCGCACTCGCGACCGGCGGGGTCGCGGCGCGTGCCAAGCTTACGCGGTACTATGACGGCCCGGTGTCGGACCATTTCGACGGCACCTATTTCATCGATCCCAACGGAGCAAAGCCGAAGGGCATTCCAGACCTGATCCGCTGGTGGGCGTCCGGTGCGAAGACGAAATGGCCGGAATCGGCGCCGAGCGGCGTCTCCGATACGCCGCCGGAGCGCGTTCGGGACGGACTGCGGATTTCCTATGTCGGCCACGCGAGCCTGCTGTTGCAGACCGCAAGCCTCAACATCCTGATCGACCCGGTGTGGTCGGAGCGCGCCTCGCCCTTCACCTTCGCCGGGCCCAAGCGCGTCAACGAACCCGGCATCCCGTTCGAGAAGCTGCCGCCCATCGACGTCGTGCTGGTCTCGCATAACCACTACGACCATCTCGATGCCGTGACGTTGTCGCGCCTCGCCGCGGCGCATCGCCCCCGCGTGATCACGCCGCTCGGCAACGACGCCATCATGCGCAACCACGATCCGGCGATCGGCGCCGAGGCGCATGACTGGGGCGCCGAGGTCTCGCTGGCAACGGATGTGTCCGTCGCGCTCGTGCCGCTCCGGCACTGGTCGGCGCGCGGTCTCACCGACCGCAACAAGGCGCTGTGGGCGGGCTTCGTGATCGCGACGCCGTGGGGCCGGATCTACTTCGTGTCGGATTCGGGCTACGGCGACGGCGCGCAGTTCCGCGTCGCGCGTGAGCGCCACGGACCGATCCGCCTCGCGATCCTGCCGATCGGCGCCTACGAGCCGCGCTGGTTCATGCGCGACCAGCACATGAACCCGGAGGAGGCGGTGAAGGCGTTCCTGGATAGCGGCGCCGAACTTGCGCTCGCGCCACCACCACGGCACATTCCAGCTTACCGACGAGGCGATCGACGCGCCGGCGACGGCCCTGATCGCGGCGCGCGAGAAGGCCGAGATCGCGCCGGAACGCTTCCGGGCGCTCAAGCCCGGGCAGGTGTGGGAGCTGGCCTAGACCTATCGCTCAAGCGCGCCGTCACGGCTTGGTGCCGGCCTCGTTGACCGGCACGAGCACGTTGATGACGAGCTTGTCCTCGGCGGTGGTCGTGAGGTCCGTGGCGTATTCCTCGATGAACATGTCCTTCGACTCGAGGCGCCGCTCGTCCATGTAGTTGGTGATCTGCTCGTAGGTGGAATCCATCGAATCATACGAGCCTTTGTGGACGAACTTGAGCGCCTTTCCGCTCGGCGACTTGCCGATCGCGATGTCGCCCTGCGGCGGGTTCTTCGGCTCTTCCGTGATCGGGATTGCGGCCTGGAACTGGAAGCCGGTGTCCTCGATCGAGGTGTAGATCGTCATCGACGGGCCGGCGGCCTTGAGGCCCTGTTTGTCGAGCACGGCGGAGAGCTGCTTGAAGGCATCCACCAAGGTCTCGAATGCGGTGTCCCAGTTCGCCGTGCCCTTCATGTAGATGATGGTCTTCTCGGTCAGCACGATGTCCTGGCCGAAGCTCTCGTTCGGCGTCGCCGAGGCCGGAGGACCGGATTGCGCGGCCGGTGGAGTTGGCGTCGGCTGCGGGGCGGGCGCCGCCGGAATTTCCGGCGGAGGGGTGATGGCGGGCGGCGCCGACGGCGGAGCCGATGGCGGTGGCGTCTGGGCGAAAACGGCTCCGTTCGCGAGCAGCGTCACGGCGGCAAGGGCCGCAAGCACGGCACAGCACAAGTTTTTCGGGCGCAGGTTGGCAGGGCGCAGCATGAAGGCTCTCCTATGCGGCTTAAGCGCGTCCATCGAAGGCGTCGCCGCGTCACCGGCCCGCGCGGCACGTCCCGACTTCTATCATGCCGGCCTTCGCTTGACCCAACTGAAATGCGCGGACGGACTCACGGTTCCGTTAGGGCTTGATTTGCAAAACATCCCGTTTCCACCATATAAGGCGGGCTGGACCCTGCCATGAGCGCACTCGCCGACCACCCTTTCGTCAAGATGAACGGCCTCGGCAACGAGATCGTGGTGGTGGACATGCGCGACGCTCCGGCCGCCATCAGCGCAGAGGACGCGCGGGCCGCCGCTGCACCGCAAGGCGCGCCCTACGACCAGATGATGGCGCTCTATCCGCCGCGCGCCGCCGGGATCGATGCCTTCGTACGCATCTACAACAACGACGGTTCGGAGGCCGGCGCCTGCGGCAACGGCATGCGCTGCATCGCCTCGCTGATGGCCACGGAGACCGGCAAGGATTCCCTCCTGTTCGAGACCAAAGCCGGGCTGGTGGCGGCCTGGAAGGGCGAATCCGGCCTGTTCACCGTCGACATGGGCAAGCCCCGCTTCGGCTGGGCGGAGATCCCGCTCGCCGAGGAATTCCGCGATACGAGGGCGATCGAGCTCCAGATCGGGCCGATCGACGCGCCGATCCTGCACTCTCCCTCGGTCGTGAGCATGGGGAATCCGCACGCCGTCTTCTGGGTGGATGACGTGGAGGCCTACGATCTCGCCAGCATCGGGCCGATGCTGGAGCATCATCCGATCTTCCCGCAGCAGGCCAACATCACGTTGGCGCATGTGCGCTCGCACGAGCATATCCGCATCCGCACCTGGGAGCGCGGCGCCGGTCTCACCAAGGCCTGCGGCTCGGCAGCCTGCGCCGCTGCCGTTTCGGCGGCGCGCACCAGGCGCACCGGCCGCACCGTGACCGTGACGCTGCCGGGTGGCGACCTGACGGTCGAATGGCGCGAGCGCGACGACCACGTGCTGATGACCGGCCCGGTCGAGCATGAGTTCGAGGGGCGCTTCGCCGCGGCCCTGTTCTCTGCGGTCGTCCCGGCGTGACATGACTGTGGACGTCGTCACCTTCGGCTGCCGCCTCAACATCTATGAGTTGGAGGTGATCCGCCGTGAGGCGGCGGCAGCCGGGCTCGCCGATACCATCGTCGTGAACACCTGCGCCGTGACGGCCGAGGCCGTGCGGCAGGCGCGGCAGACCGATCCGCCGTCTCAAGCGCGAACGGCCGGATGTACGCGTCGTCGTCACCGGCTGCGCCGCGCAGACGGAAGCCGCGACCTTCGCCGGCATGCCGGAGGTCGACCGCGTCCTCGGCAACACCGACAAGCTGGGGAGCGGGACGTGGCGCGACGCGCGCGCCGCCCTGGATCGCGCGGCACCTGGGCGCACCGGCGAACCAAAGGTCGCCGTCGGCGACATCATGGCGGTGACCGACACCACGCTGCACCCGATCGAGGGTCTCGACGGCCACACCCGCGCGTTCGTGCAGGTGCAGAACGGCTGCGACCACCGCTGCACCTTCTGCATCATCCCCTATGGCCGCGGAAACTCGCGCTCCGTGCCGGTGGACGAGGTGGTGGCGCAGGTCCGGCGGCTCACCGAAAACGGCTACCGCGAAGTCGTGCTCACCGGCGTCGATATCACGAGCTACGGCGCGTGGCTGCCCGGCGAACCGAAGCTCGGGATGCTGGTGAAGCAAATCCTCAGGCAGGTGCCGGAACTAGAGCGCCTGCGGCTCTCCTCGATCGATTCCGTCGAGGCCGACCACGATCTCCTCGATGCCCTCGCAACCGAATCTCGCCTGATGCCGCATCTGCATCTGTCATTGCAGGCGGGCGACGACCTCATTCTCAAGCGCATGAAACGCCGGCATCTCCGCGCCGACGCCATAGGGTTCTGCGACCAGGTGCGGCGGCTGCGGCCGGACATGGTGTTCAGCGGCGACATCATCGCGGGCTTTCCGACCGAGACCGAGGCGATGTTCGCCCGCTCTCGTCGACCTCGTCGATGACTGCGGGCTGACGCACCTGCACGTCTTTCCGTTCTCGCCCCGGCCCGGGACGCCCGCCGCGCGAATGCCGCAGGTCGCTCGCGATATCGTCAAGGACCGCGCGAAGCGACTTCGCGAGACAGGGGAAGCCGCATTGCGCCGCCATCTCGACGGCGAGATCGGCGCCACGCGGCGCGTGCTCAGCGAGAGGGGCGGCATCGGCCGCACCGAGCAATTCACGCCGGTACGGCTGCCCGACGCAGGGCCGCCGGGCCTCATGCTCGACATCGCCATCGCGGGCCACGACGGACGGCAGCTCATCGCGGTCTGACAATAGCCCGGATGAGCGTGGTCATCCGGGTCTTGGCGATGCCGAGTTCCGGATGTCGCTGCGCGTTATCCCGATGAGCCATTCCACCCGCAGGCCGTCAGCCGGTCCCGCATGTGGTCTGGCACCGGCGCAGTAACGCGAACCGGTTCGCCGTTCTTGGACAGCGGCACGACGATCTCGCGTGAGTGAAGCTGGAGCCCCGATCCACCCTCGCGAGGGGCGGTTCCGTAGATCGGATCGCCGGCGATCGGCCAGCCCATCGCGGCGCAATGGACGCGAAGCTGGTGGGTGCGGCCGGTGACGGGCTCCAGCGCCAGCCACGCGAAACCAGCGCTGCGACCCATCACCGTCCAGTTCGTCAACGCCGGCTGGCCCTCCGGGTCCGGTTTCATCCACCAGCCGCGGGCGGCGTCGAGCCGCCCGAGCGGCATGTCGACCAAGCCGTCATCGGCATCGGGTGAACCTTCCACCACAGCCCAATAGGTCTTAGCGACCTGCCCGGTCTTGAATAGCTTCCCTAGCAACGCCAAGGCCTTGCGATGGCGGCCCAGCACCAGGCAGCCCGACGTGTCGCGATCGAGCCGATGCGCGAGCGCCGGTATCCGCGGCAGGCCGAAGCGCAACGCGTCGAAATAATCCTCAAGGCTCGCACCGCCTTTGGGTCCGCGATGCACGGCGAGGCCGGCCGGCTTGTCGATGACCAACATCAGCCCGTCGCGGTGGAGCACGCGGGCCACCATCTCTTCCGGTGTCATGACGAAACCGCTATCACGACCGGCAGCATGACCGACAGCACCGCAACGACCGAACCGCCGCAAAACTGGTGGCAGCGCCTCACGGGCGGGCTCAAGCGTACGTCGGCCTCCATCAGCGGGGCGCTCACCGACCTCGTGGCGAAGCGCAAGCTCGACCGCGCGATGGTCGGCGAACTCGAGGACGTGCTGATCCGCGCCGACCTCGGCGTCGCCGTGGCCGAACGCATCGCCGACGCGCTCGCCGCGGGGCGCTACGACAAGGCTATCGCCGCCGACGAGGTGAAAGCGGTGCTCGCCGCGGAGGTCGAGAAGGTGCTGGGGCCGGTAGCGAAGCCGCTGCTCGTCACCGCGGCGAAGCCCTTCGTCGTGCTGGTGGTCGGCGTCAACGGTTCCGGCAAGACCACGACCATCGGCAAGCTCGCCGTGAAGTTTCGCGACGAAGGACGCAAGGTGATCCTGGCCGCGGGCGACACGTTCCGCGCCGCGGCGATCGATCAGCTCAAGATTTGGGCGCTGCGCACGGGGGCCGACGTGATCGCGCGCGAGCCCGGCGCGGATTCCGCCGGACTTGCCTATGACGCGCTGAAGTCCGCGCAGGAACAGGGCACCGACGTGCTGATGATCGACACGGCGGGGCGGCTGCAGAACCGCGCCGAGCTGATGGACGAACTCGCGAAAGTCGTCCGCGTCATCAAGAAGCTCGACGCAACCGCGCCCCATGCGGTGCTGCTCGTGCTTGACGCCACCGTTGGCCAGAACGCGCTGTCGCAGGTGGAGGAATTCTCCAAGACCGCCGGAGTCACCGGCCTCGTCATGACCAAGCTCGACGGCACCGCGCGCGGCGGCATCCTGGTCGCCATCGCCGAGCGCTTCCGTCTGCCGATCCACTTCATCGGCGTCGGCGAGGGGGTCGACGACCTCGAGCCCTTCGTGGCGCGGGATTTCGCCCGTGCCATCGCGGGATTGGACGGCTGAAATCAACGAGCGGAGCATGCTTCAACTCCGCTGCAAAAAACTCTAGACACTCCGCATGGCCGCCAAGACCCCCCTCAACCCGCTGCTCAAGCTTGCGCTCGATCTCGGGCCGCTGCTGGTGTTCTTCTTCGCCAACGGGCGCTGGGGCATCTACACCGCGACCGCGGTGTTCATGGTGACGGCGCTGGCCGCGCTCGCAGTGTCCTACGCGCTGACCCGGCACCTTGCCGCGATGCCGCTCGTGACCGCGTTCGTGGTGATCGTGTTCGGCGGCGCGACGCTGATTCTGCACGACGAGACGTTCATCAAGCTCAAGCCGACAATCATCTACGTGCTGTTCGCGACTGTGCTGCTCGGCGGGCTCGCCTTCAACAAGCCTCTGCTCGGCATGGTGTTCGATTCCGTGTTCAACCTCACGCCGGAAGGCTGGCGCAAGCTCACGATCCGCTGGGCCGTGTTCTTCCTCGCGCTCGCGGTGCTCAACGAGATCGTCTGGCGCACGCAGACCACGGACTTCTGGGTGAGTTTCAAGGTGTTCGGCGTGGTGCCGCTCACCATGCTTTTCGGCGCGCTGCAGATCCGGCTGCTGCTGAAATACGAAGCCAAGCCGGAAACGGAATCAGTCGCTGGCGAGCGCTGATTCCGTCCTTTGCGGATGCTGCGCCTCAGGATTTCTGCTTGGCTATGATCTTGTCCCTGATCTTGTCGTACTCGCCCTTGGAAATGATCTTCTTCTCGTGCAGCTCATCCTTGGCCTTGTAGGGACGACCCTTGATGATGGCGGCGGCGCGCACCGGTCCGATGCCGGACAGGGCCTCGAGCTCCGCCTGGGTCGCGGTATTGATGTCGAGAAGCTTGGCCTGCGCGTGGGCGGATGGCGCAAGGACCATCGTGGCAGGTGCGGCAAGCGCCACGGCGCCGACGATCAACAGGGCACGGATGATATGACGCATTAGAGCCTCCTCGTTGTGAAGGGGTCGCGCGGCGACGCCGTCACGTAACAACCGCATATTTGCGCCGCGACGGCAATATGGGCTGGATCTGCATTATGTCACCCGCCGGCCGCCAGCGCCTTCTCGATCTCGGGCTTCAGCACGGCGTTGAAATTGTCCGGCGTGATCGGCCCCACCATCTTGTAGGCGATCCGGCCGTCGCGCCCCACCAGGAAGGTCTCCGGCACGCCGTAGACGCCCCATTCGATCGCGGCACGGCCGTTCTGGTCGGCCCCGGCGGCGGCGAAAGGATTGCCGTAGCGGCCGAGGAAGCGGCGCGCATTGTCGGGCTGGTCCTTATAGTTGATGCCGACCATCCGAATGCGCGGATCGGCTGCGAGCGTCATCAGCAGCGGCGCCTCGTCGTGGCAGGGCACGCACCATGACGCCCACACATTCAGCAGCGTCACGGCGCCGGTAAATCCCGCGGCCGAAAGCCCCGGCACGGGCATGCCGTCGCGCACCAGCCCCGTCACCGGAGGCAGCTCGGTGGCGGGTGCCGGACGGCCGATCAGCGCCGACGGCAGCTTCGCCGGATCGCCAGCGCCGAGCCGGAAGAAGAACAGTCCGGCGAGCGCCAGAAACAGAAACAGCGGGATAAAGACGAACAGGCGCCTCGGTCCGCCGGCCTTTTCAGCCTCGACGCTCATATCGTTTCCAATGCCGCATCCGAGCGGCGCGTGACGCCGCGGGCCTCGAGGTCGGCGAGCAGCCGGCGTTGCGCCCGATAGTCGGCGATCACCCAGGCGACCAGCGCGAGCACGACGGCAACTGCGATCCCATAAGCCGCCAGGATGAAGCCGGAATAAGGTCCGAGATCCATCGTCATGCGCCCTGCGCGGCCTGCCGCAGGCGCAGACTGCGCACGCGCCGGCGCAAAATCTCGTTGCGCATGGCCGCGACGTGCAGGGTCAGGAACAGCAGCGTGAAGGCGACCGCCATCACCAGGAGCGGCCACAGGATCGCCGGATGGA
This sequence comes from uncultured Alphaproteobacteria bacterium, assembly GCA_963776455.1. Lineage (GTDB taxonomy): Bacteria > Pseudomonadota > Alphaproteobacteria > Rhizobiales > Xanthobacteraceae > CAVZMU01. The sequence goes on along the minus strand of CAVZMU010000004.1, from coordinate 116,588 downwards.
TGGTCGACCCGCCCATGCGCATCACGGAGGCCGGCTGGTGCAAGGTCGACCACCAGTCGACCGAGAACTTGATGATCGGCAGGTTGACGGCGCCGATCAGCGTCAGGATCGCGACCGCGCGGCCGGCGCGCGAGGGATCGTCCATCGTATGCCACAGCGCGATGACGCCGAGATACATCAGGAACAGGATCAGCACCGAGGTGAGCCGCCCGTCCCACACCCAGTAGGTGCCCCACATCGGCCGTCCCCACAGCGAGCCGGCGACGAGGCACAGGAACGTGAACGCGGCGCCGAGCGGCGCGGCCGCCTTGGCGGCGACATCGGCGAGCGGATGGCGCCATACCAGCGTGCCCAAGGCCGCGACGCTCATCAGCGTCCAGCATGCCATGCCGAGCCAGGCCGCCGGGACGTGGACGAACATGATCTTCACGGTCGCGCCCTGCTGGTAGTCGTCCGGAACGACGAAAAACGTGAGATAGAGCCCGATCGCGAAGCCGAGCAATGTCAGGCCGGCAAGCGCCGGCAAAAGGCGCTCGGCGAGCCTGAGAAAGCGCGAGGGATTGGCGAGATCGATCAGGCCCATGGAATTGTCTTAGTGGCGCTCCCGGGCCGCCGCAATGCGGCGGGCCATGTGAGCCTTCAACAGGATGTCATTCCATGCCCTGCCGCAGCGCCGCGGCGGCGGCGAACGGTCCGACCACCAGGCTGATGAGGGTCAGCGCGCACAGGATGGTGAAGGGCGCGCCGAACGGCACCGGGCCAGCCACCGCGGCGTTGGAGGCAGCGACGCCGAAGATCAGCACGGGAATCGTCAGCGGCAGGATCAGCACCGGCAGCAGCAGGCCGCCGCGCCGCAGCATCACCGTGAGCGCCGCGCCGACCAGGCCGATGAAGGTGAGCGCCGGGGTTCCAACCAGCAACGTCAGCGCGACCGCACCGGTCGCGGCCGGTTCCAGGTTCAGGAAAAGCGAAAGCACCGGCACGGCCACGACCAGCGGGAGGCCGGTGGTGATCCAGTGCGCCAGCACCTTGACCGCGACGACAAATTCCAGCGGCGCCCTTCCCATGAGAATGAGGTCGAGCGATCCATCCTCGTAATCGGCAGCCATGAGCCGGTCGAGCGCGAGCAGGCTCGCCAGCAGGGCGCCAAGCCACAGGATCGCCGGGCCGATGCGCCGCAACAGCGCAAGGTCAGGGCCGATCGCAAACGGGATCAACGTCACCACGATGAGGAAGAACAGCACGCCCATCGGCGCGCCACCCCCCAGGCGGACGGCGAGCCGCAGGTCGCGAAGGAAGACAGCGGCGAGAGGGCTCACGCACCCTCCCCCAGCCGCAGCTCCATCGCATCGTCCAGCCCGATCGGCCCATGGGTGGCGGCCAGGATGATGCCGCCGCCAGCGCGGTGAGCGCGCATGATGTCGGCGAAGCGTTCCTGCGAGGCGGCATCGAGTGCCGACGTCGGCTCGTCGAGCAACCAGACCGGCCGCTTCACGGCGATCAGGCGTGCGATCGATAGCCGCCGCCGCTGACCAGCCGAGAGGAACGCGGCGGGGAGATCGGACAGCGCCTCCAGCCCGACGACAGCAAGCGCCGATTGAATATCTTTGCCGCCGAGATATCGCGCCCAGAACGCCAGGTTTTCGCCGACGCTCAGGGATGGTTTCGCAGCGTCGTGATGGCCGAGATAATGCGCCTGCTCGGGTAGGGTCAGGTCCGCGTCGCCTCCCTCCGCCTCAAGCCGCCCTGCGGCAAGGCGCACCAGCCCGGCAACGACTCGTAGCAGCGAGGACTTGCCGGCGCCGTTGCGCCCCAGCACCAGCAGGGCCTCGCCGGGACCGACGGCAAAGCTCACGTCCGCAAAGACCTCGCGCCCGGAGCGCACGCATCCGAGGCCGGTGGCGCGAAGCCGCATCGATGCCTCACACTCTTGCGATACGGCGCCAGATGCGCCGGATCGCCAGCCTGACCCGGACCGCGAGGGTCTTTGTCCGCACCGGGTCGGGCTCCGCAAGCTGCAGGCCGACGGTGGTCACCTTGTCGCCGGTGACGGCATGCGCCACCAGCGCGATGATCCCGAGGGTCACTTTGTCATAGCGCTTCGGTGCGTGCCCCAGCCGCGCGATGAAATGCTCCGCCAGCGTCGTCGCCATGTCCTGTGGCGATATCGTCAACCCGTAGATCTCGCCCAGCGCGCCAAGGGTCACGTCGCCTGACACATAGAAGTCCTCGACCAGCCCGGGGTCGGGCGCGGCGGCTGGCGGCATGTCGACGAAGAAGCGGTCCAGCGACTGCGCCCGCTCAGGCGGCGCGAGCAGGTAGACATGGTCGCCCTCGCGGACTGTCGCGGCCTCTTCGGGCGTATAGATGCGTTGGTCGCGGATCACGAGCGTAAGCTTCGCCCAGGACGGCGCGAGGCGGCGGCGCAGATAGGGGCTGTTGGGGCCGACCGGATAGCCGACGAGCTCCTGCTCAAGCTGGCCCGGCAGGTCGAGCTCCACCCGGCGCAGCGGCGCATCGGTGCGCGGCAAGGCGACATGGAGCTTCCGCGCCGCGCCAGCGATCGTCCATCCCTGCACCAGCAGCGACAGCAGCACGACGACGAAGGCGACGTCGAAATAGACATGAGCGTCCGGCAGGCCCACCAGCAGCGGAATCGAAGCGAGGAAGATGCCGACCGCGCCGCGCAGGCCGACCCACGAGACGAACAGCTTTTCGCGCAGCGAGAAACGGAACGGCGCGAGACACAGGAAGATGGCGGCGGGCCGCGCGACCAGGGTGAGCATCAGTGCAACAAGGAGCGCGGGAATTGTGGTCTGCGGCAGGTATTGCGGTGACACCAGCAGGCCGAGCACCACGAACATGACGATCTGCGCCAGCCAGGTCACGGCGTCGAGGAAGACCACCACGGTGTTGTGCGCGCGGGTCGGCCGGTTGCCGACGACGAGGCCGGCGAGGTAGGCCGCAAGATAGCCCGAGCCATGCACCGACTGGGTAAGGGCGAACACCACCAGCGCACCCACCGCGACGAACGGGGCGTGCAGGCCCTGAGGCAGTTGCAGCCGGTTGAGAACCAACACGATCGCCCGGCCGCCGAGAACGCCTGCCGCCGTTCCAAGCACGGTCTCCCGCCCCAGATCGACGACCATCGAGGTCCACGGCTTGTTGCCCTGAAGCAGGAATTCGACCAGCACGATCGTCAAAAAGATCGCGAAGGGATCGTTGGTGCCCGACTCGACCTCCAGAAGCGCGCCGACGCGCGGGCGCAGCCGCAATCCGCGGGCATGAACCAGGAGAAATACCGCCGCTGCGTCGGTCGAGGCGACCACGGCGCCGATCAGCAGGGCCTCCGGCCATCCGAGGCCGAGGGCGTATTTCGCCACCGGCGCCGTCAAGGCTGCCGTGATGAGCACGCCGATGGTCGCGAGCACGCTGGCCGGCGCAAGCACACTCCGGAAGGTCGCGAGCCGGGTGCGCAATCCGCCGTCGAACAGGATGAGCGCCAACGCGACCGAGCCGATCATGTAGGTCAGGCGGACGTCGTCGAACTTGATCCTCCCCGGCCCCGCCTCGCCCGCCAGCATGCCGACGAGGAGGAAGACCAGCAGCAACGGCGCGCCGAAGCGCAGCGCGACCAGGCTCGACAGGATGCCGGCGAGCACCAGGATGGCGCCGAGCAGGATGGTGATGCTGACTGTGTCGAGCGAGCCCATGGGCCGTTGCGAATCCGTGTTGCGCAGTCAGGATCGCATGGCGGCATCCCGAATGTGAAATCGTGCGGCGCCGCACCTCCGGAATCGGTCTCACGGACGAGGCGCCCGCGAATCACTCTGACGATTGGTGCAGCTTATGAGCCTTGAGCGCGGCAAGACGGCGGTCGCGCCAAGCCATCCTGGCAGCGACCTGGCTGGATGGCGGCGCGGCGCCCCACTGAGCCAGGACCGAATCCACGCCGGGCGGCTGATAGATCGCGGGGTCGCCGTTGCTCAGGCACGCGAGACTGTTGCCGTAGCGGCGGCAGTAATCGGGGATGCCGCCGGGCGCGTTGAGCTCGATGGTCTCGAACGGGCCCATGAAGGACCAGCGCAGCCCGAGCCCGTCCTTCAGCGTCTTGTCGAGGTCCTGTGGCGAGACATAGCCATCCTCGACCAGGCGAAACGCCTCCGACAGCAGCACCGCCTGCAGGCGGTTCAAGATGAAGCCCTCGATCTCGCGTTTCACCACGATCGGGACCTGGCCGATCCCTTCGTAGACCGTCTTCGCCGTCTCGATCGTCTCCGGCGCGGTCCACGGCGCGCCGACCAGCTCGACCACCGGCACGAGGTGCGGCGGGTTCACCGGATGGGCCACCAGGCAGCGGTGGCGCCTTTGCAGGTTTTCCGCAAACAGGCTCGCCACGATGAAGGACGACGACGAGGCCAGGATGGCGTCGGGCGGGGCCAGGCGGTCGAGTTCCGCGAACACGGCGCGCTTGGCCTCGACGGTCTCGGCGACGCTTTCCTGAACGTATGACACGCCCTCGAGCGCATCGGCGAGATCGGCCGCGGCCCGCACGCGCGCGGCGGCTCCCCGCGGATCGGCGACGAGGCCTTGGGCTGCGAGCTGGTGCAGCCCTTCGCTGACGAGACCCAACGCTGCCTCCGCCGCACCGGGCGCAGCGTCATGGAGAGCGACATCCCATCCTCCGCTGGAGAATACGATCGCCCAGGACCGGCCGATCAGGCCGGACCCGACCATTGCAACGCGCGGCATGTGTTGGCTCCGTGGTCTTTCTCCATACCATCATTCAACCTGGAAACCATTGATACAAGGATGTTTCTCAACCGCTCCCAGCCGATGGAATGCGGCGTGCAACCGCCTTGAACCGAAACGCATGGCGGCGCGACCAACATTCAACAGGCCACGACGGCTTTCGGATTCGACGCAGCGGACCCGTCCGTAAGCCGATGACTTTTGAGGAGCTGATCGGCGCAACCGTCCCCTGTCCCAAACGCGCCGGTTTGACGGCCCGCCTGAGCCCCCACTCGGGCGGGTCGTGCTTTCCTGGTTGACACCCGCACCGCTGCTGTCCTTGATCCCCGCCTCGAACAAGACAAGTTCCGGGTTGGGATCGAATGAAACGCGGTTTGCAGTCGCGCCTCGCGCAATATGGCGATGAGGCGTTCGCGCTGTTTCTGAGGCGTGGCTTCCTCAAGGCGGCCGGCTACACGGACGACGTGCTCGACCGCCCCGTCGTCGGCATCCTGTCCACGGCGTCCGACTTCAATCCCTGCCACGGCACCGCCGCCAAGCTCGCCGAGAAGATCGCGGCCGGCGTGCGGCTGGCGGGCGGCCTGCCGTTCGTATTCCCCACGATCTCGCTGCACGAGGCATTCTCGTTCCCGACCTCGATGCTGCTCCGCAATCTGATGGCGATGGACACCGAGGAGATGCTCAACGCGCTGCCGATGGATTCGGTGGTGCTGATCGGCGGCTGCGACAAGACGATCCCCGCCGAACTGATGGGTGCGGTGAGCGCCAACATCCCGGCGATCCTGATCAATGTCGGGCCGATGCTGGCGGGCCGCCACGAGGGCACGCGCCTCGGCGCCTGCACCGACTGTCGGCGCCTGTGGGCCTCCTATCGTGCCGGCGACCTCTCCGAGGGCGAGCTCAACCGCGCGCATGACCAGCTCATGCCGAGTTCCGGCACCTGCATGGTGATGGGCACGGCGCTGACCATGGCGACGCTCGCCGAGACGCTCGGTTTCATGTTGCCGGGCTCGGCGGTGGCACCCGCGGTGTCTGCCGAGCGCATGCGCATCGCCGAGGCGGTGGGAACGCGCGCCGTAGCGATGGCCAAGGAGGACGGGCCGAAGCCGCGGGACATTCTGACCAAGGCGGCGCTGCGCAACGCCGCCGTCGTGCTGCAGGCGACCTGCGGCTCGACCAACGCCATCGTGCATCTCGCGGCGATTGCCGGTCGCGCGGGACTGACCTTCGACCTCGAGGAATTCGACCGCGCCGGGCGCGAGACGCCGGTGCTGGTGAACCTCAAGCCCGCCGGCGCCTATTTCGGCGAGGACTTCCATGCGGCGGGCGGCGTGCCGGCGCTGTGGCGGCGGCTCGGCGAGCGCCTCGACACGTCCGCCAGGCTGGTGAACGGCGAGACCATGGGCGACGTCGTGGCGCGGTGGCCGGCCTATGTCGACGACGAGGTGATCCGGCCCGTCGACCGCCCGGTGGTCGCGGGCGATCCGATCGCCATCCTGCACGGTTCGCTGGCGCCGCAGGGCGCCGCGATCAAGCTCGCCGCCGCGACGCCGTCATTGTTCCAGCACGAGGGTCCGGCGCTGGTGTTCGACTCGCTTGCCGATCTCGCCGCCCGCATCGACGACCCGGATCTCGACGTCACGCCCGATCACGTGCTGGTGCTGCGCAATGCCGGCCCGATCGGCGCTCCCGGCATGCCGGAGGCCGGCGCCCTGCCGATCCCGAAGAGGCTCGGCAGCAAGGGCGTCAAGGACATGGTGCGCATCTCGGACGCGCGCATGAGCGGCACCGCTTTCGGCACCGTCGTGCTGCACATCTCGCCCGAAGCCGCGGCCGGCGGGCCGCTGGCGCTGGTGCGCGACGGCGACCGCATCCGCCTCGACGTCGCGGGCCGGCGGATTGACCTGCTCGTCGACGAGGCGGAACTGGCGAAGCGCCGCGAGAGTTGGGCGCCGCAGGAGAAGCCGGAGCGCGGCTATCACCGGCTTTACGTCGATCATGTCACCCAGGCGGCCGAAGGCTGCGATTTCGATTTTCTGCAGGGCAAGGCCTGAACAGACTAAACGAGGTTCTTTACTCTGCTGCGATCCTGAACGCCGCCTGCGTCTCGATCTCGGCGAGGCAGCGCGCAAGGCTCTGGCCGTCCGGATCGGCCAGCGCAGCGGCGCGGGCGCTCGCGATTGCGTCGATGGCCTGCGCCATCGGATAACGGCCGGCCAGCACGGGCCGGACCACGCGATCGAGAATGATCCGGTAGTTCGCCGAGCCGCGCTTGTGGGTGTCGCCATAGCCCTTGATGAGGCGCGCGCATTCGGCGATTTCCAGTGCGAGATCGCCGGAGCGTCTCGCCGCCTCCAGGACCAGCGCCAGCCACGACTCGATCGCCGCCTGCTCCTCCCGGAAGCGATGGCTGCGCGGGCGCCAGCGCCGCAGCTTGGCGAGCAGCCAGAACCGCAGAAAGCCGTTGATCGAGGTGGTGTTGACCTCCATGCCGAAATAGACGCGGCCGAGCCAGCCGCGCTTCTGCGAATACGCGAGGATCGGCTTCGCCAGCCATGACGGCAGAACCGAGCAGATTTCCTCGATGCCGGGTTTGAGGAATTCCGCCACCATATAAGGCTCGCCGGGCTTGGCCTTGAGTTCGTCCGCGATGCGGGCGAAGCGCGCCGGCGCGATCTTCGGCCTGGGCGACGCGGATCACGTCCTCGAACGACATGCGCACCGCGAGATGCCGCGCGGTTTCACGCAGCAGCTTTCCGGCGGCATTGGCGCGCGCGTCCGTCGCAATGAAGGGCTTGAGGCGGTCGAGATGGAGCCGCGCATAGGCGAGGTCCTGATACGCCACAAGCCGCCGCACGCCTTCGACGACGATGTCGCGCGCGGCATCCGGCATCGTCGCGAAGATTTCTTGCTCAACGTCGGCCAGGGACGCCGCGCCGGCCTGCCCGCGCTTGTACGGCATCGACGGCCGCGGCACGGTACCGGCGCGCGAGGCCTCCAGCCCGGCGCGGAAGCCGCGCAGGTTGGCTTCCGCCGCCTTGCCCTCGCCGCGGATCGCGGTCTCGAAAGCCTCAGGTGCAATCGGCAGCCGGCCGCAGCCCGCGATGAGGCCGAGCATCACGGCATTGATCATCGCGCCGCTCTGCGTCGCCAACTGATCCATGTCGAGCAGCAGCGCGCCTTGTGTATGGTCGCCGATAACTTTGAGGATGCGTTCGGAATCATAGCGGCCGTCGGCCATCGCCATCTTTTCCGATACGATATAGGCGCGCGTGGTCGACGCGATCATCAGCGTGCGGTCGGGCGTGACGAAGCCGCCGGTGATGGTGCGGCCGGCCTCCACCAGCTCGCTGGCGACCGCGACATCGATGTCGCCGACGCCGGGCGACAGCGCTAGCACCGGCTTGCGGCCGCCGAGTTCAGCCCAAGTCGCTGGCACGATCTCTATGTAATAGGTGGTGGCGCCAGTGCGCTGCGCGACGCCGGGGATCGACGTGCTCTGCACCGGGAAGCCCTGCGCGGACGCGGCGCGCACGATCCAGTCGGTGAGCACGCCGCCGCCCTGCCCGCCGAGCGCCGCGATGAGGATGGTGATGGGGCGCGGGGCGGTCACGCCGCTGCTTCCTTCGGCATCAGCCGGCCGATCACCGCACGGCGCATGCGATGCAGTACGCGGTCCCCCCACGTCGGATTGCGCACGAGTTCGGCACGGTAGAATGACGGACACAGCACGGCGGCATGCGCGACCTCGCCGCACAGGCCGCAGCCGACACAGCTTTCGATGACGCTCGCCACCGGATCGGTACGCAGCGGATCGGGGTTGGGCTTCACCGTCAGCGACGGGCATCCCGACAGCCGGATGCAGGAATGGTCGCCGGTGCAGATCTCATCGTCGACGCCGTATTTGGTACGCACCACGCGCTCGCCGCGCTTGAGCTTTTCGCCGTCGATGACGCGGATGCGGCGCTGGCGCGCGAGCTGGCATTCGCCGTCGGCGATGATGACCTTCAGCCCGCGCTCGGCGGTGCGCATCGCCTCCTTGATGGTCCTAGCCATGGTGGCGACGCCGTAGGTGCGCACCGTGCGCATCCACTTCACGCCGAGCGAGCGCAGCGTGTCCTCGATCGTCATGCCGGGCGCCGCGCCAGAGCGCGTGGTGAGGCTGGATGGCACGTATTGCTGGCCGGTCGCGGAGGCGTAGCCGTTCTGCATCACGATCAGCACGCCGTCGCCCTGGTTGAACAGGTTCGAGGCGACGCCGGTGATGACGCCGTTATGCCAGAATCCGCCATCGCCCATGATCGAGATCGGGCGGCGGTCGAGGTGGGGACCCACCGCGGCGGCGCTCGCGAGGCTCATGCCGTAGCCGAGGATCGAATTGCCCAGGCTGAACGGCGCGAAGGTCGCGAAGGCGTGGCAGCCGATGTCGCCGGAGATATGCGTTGGCCCGATCTCGCGCTGCACCAGCTTGATGGCCGAGAACACCGGCCGCTCCGGGCAGCCGGTGCAGAAGGTCGGCGGACGCGCCGGGATGTCGCCGAGCGCCGCGACGGCACCCGGCTTATGGCCCAGCATCGTCTTGATCCGCGCCGCGATGTCGTCGGCGTCGACGCCGTCCGGGCGTATCTGCGCGAGGAATGCCGCGATACCGTTGAGCATCACGTCGGAGGTGTATTCGCCCACCGCCGGCAGGCAGCCTTTGCCCAACACCTTGGTCTGGATGTCGGCGCGGCGCAGCGCGACGTTGATCTGCTGCTCGACGTAATCGGGCGAGCCTTCCTCCACGACGAGGACAGCGCGCTTGCCGAGGCAGAAATCCTTCAACTCTTCGGGCACCAGCGGATAGGCGACGTTGAGCACATAGATCGGGATGCGGCTTTCGCCGAACAGGTCGGCGAGGCCGAGGCGCGACAGTGCGCGCAGCACGCTGTTGGTCAGTCCGCCTAGCACGACGATGCCGACGTCGGCGAGATTGCCGGGGATGACCTCGTTGAGCTTGTGATCGCGAATAAAGGCCTGGGCGGCAGGCAGCCGCTCGTCGATCTTGAGGCGCTCCTGCAGGATAGATAACCGGCGGATGCGCCAGCCGCGCGTATTCGAACTTCGCCGGCGTCGTCGGATCGCGGCTCGACACGACGGAGCGCACGTTTATCCTTGGCGATGAATTCACCCGACACGTGGCAGGCGCGGATGCGCAGCTCCAGCATCACCGGCGCGTGGCTCGCCTCGGACAGTTCGAACCCCTTCTCGACCATGCGCACGATCGTCGGCAGGTCCGGGCGCGGATCGAGCAGCCACATCGTGGATTTCAGCGCATAGGCGTAGGAGCGCTCCTGGATCACGCTCGCGCCCTCGCCGTAGTCCTCGCCGAGGATGATCATGGCGCCGCCCTTCACGCCGGGCGACGACAGGTTCGACAGCGCGTCCGCCGCGACGTTGGTGCCGACGATCGACTTCCAGGTCGACCGCGCCGCGCAACGGATAGTTGATCGAGGCGCCGAGCATCGCGGCGGCCGAGGCCTCGTTGGTGCAGGTCTCGACATGGACGCCGAGATCGGCCAGCAGGTCGCCGGCATCCACCATCACGTCGAGCAGGTGGGAGACCGGCGCGCCCTGGTAGCCGCCCACATAGGCGACGCCGGACTGCAGCAGCGCCTTGGTGACCGCGATGATGCCCTCGCCGCGAAAGGTCTCGCCGGCGCCGAGCCTCAGCGATTCCACTTCCTTGGTGAACGAGCGTTCGGCCATGGGGTCTCCAGGATTTCCACGCTTATAGCTGGAAAAGCTGCTTTCGCGAACAACGACTTGCCACAGATCAAATGGTCGCTCGGCCTCGTGGCGGGGAGCGCCCGAAGGGCGCGTCTCGAACCATGGGCCCGCACTCGTCCTTCGAAACGGGGTTCGGTCCTTGCCGGGATGAGGCGGAACCGGCCCTCACATCCGCGACGGCAGCCAGGTGCGATGATCGGGAACGCGATCAGGATCACCAGCCGGATCAGGTCGGTGACGATGAACGGCAGCACGCCCTTGAAGATGGTCGAGAAATCTGACGTCCTGGACCACGCTCTTGATGACGAACACGATCATGCCCGACCGGCGGATGGATCAGCCCGAGTTCCACCGTCATCACGATAATGACGCCGAACCAGATCGGATCGAAGCCGAGATGGAGGATGACCGGGAAGATGATCGGCACGGTCAGGATGACCATCGCCAGGGCATCCATCAGGCAGCCGAGCACCAGATACATCAGCATGATCAGCGCCAGCACGCCGTAGCGGCCGACGCCGAGGCCGGTGAGGAACTCGGTCACCTTCTGCGGCGTCTGCGTGACCGTGAGGAAATAGCCGAACAGCAGCGCGCCGATCAGCACCGTGAACACCGCCGCCGCGGTGCGGGTCGCCTGCAGCAGCGAGCGGCGGATGTCGGCGCGGTCGAGCCGGCCACGCGCGACGCCGATCAGGAATGCGCCGCCCGCGCCCATGCCGCCGGCTTCGGTCGGCGTGAACAGGCCGCCATAGAGGCCGCCGATGACGAACACGAACAGCAGCAGCGTCGCCCAGACGTCGCTTGACCGCCGCCGACGCGCTCCCGCCATGGCGCTGCGCGGGCCCGCCGGCAGGAAGCCCGGCCGCGCGAAGCCGATGAGCGTGATCGTGGCGATGTACATCGTCGACCGCCAGCAGGCCGGGCACGACGCCGGCGATGAACAGCTTGCCGATGTCCTGCTCGGTGATGATCCCGTAGACCGCAAGCACCGTGGAGGGCGGCAGCATCGCGCCGAGCGTGCCGCCGGCCGCGATCACCCCGGTCGGCGAAGGACTGCGGATAGCCGTAGCGGCGCATCTCCGGATAGGCGACGGTGGAGAACGTCGCCGCGGTCGCGACCGACGAGCCGGAGATCGCCGCGAAGCCGCCGCAGGCGGCGATGGTGGCGATGCCGAGGCCGCCGCGGAGATGGCCGAGGAAGGTGTTGGCGGCGCGGAACAATTCGCGGCTCATGCCGGAATTGGTGACGAACGCGCCCATCAGCAGGAACATCGGGATGACGCCGAAGGTGTAGTCCGTCACCGTGCGCATCGAGGTCTGGCCGACCATCTTCAGCGCCGGCGCCGCAGCCGACGATGGCAGCCGAAGCCGGTGACGCCCACGAGTCCCATCGCCATGCCGACCGGCACGCGCAAGAGCATCAGGGCGAACAGCGCCACGAAGCCGATGAGCGCGACGGCGTCGGTGCTCATGCGACTCCACCGGCTTGATGCGGTAGCCGCCGTCGGCCATCAGGTCCGGACGGAAGATCAGTCGCCAGGTGCGGATCGCGATCAGCAGCACCGCGGAGGCATCGCCCGAGCCAGGCGACGGCGAAGAATGGCCAAGTCGGCAGGCGCAGGTCGAAGGTCAGAACGTTGTCCTGGTAGGTGCTGGTTACCTTGTCGAACAGCGTGATCGGTCTGCACCGTGACGACGAACAGCAGCACCAGCGTCGCGAACACGTCGATGACGCGCTGCCAGCGCGGGTTCACGTTCGCCCAGACGAGGTCGACGGTGATGTGATTGCCGCGATAGCTCGTCGCCGCGATGCCCCAGAAAATCAGGATGCCAAGCAGCAGGCGGCCGAAGTCGTAGGCGTCGGGAATCTGGATGGCGAAGAAATACCGCAGCAGCACCGAGATGAAGATGTCGGCGGCGACGAGGCCGACGAATACGGCCGCGATCATCTCGATGGAATCGATGAACAGGTCCATCGGTGCGCGGCGTGCCTCTGGCGCCTGCGAGCCGTCTTCTAGCGTGATGGGCGTGTCGGATGCGTCCATGCCGGCGCGTTCAGCCCTCTCTGCACCATGCTCGCGAAGGCGGGCATGATGCAGGCGGATCCATGCACGCCTTGCCAGGAACTGGAGCGGTCAATATGCCGCTTTGTATTGCCCGAGACTCCCTTTGAGCTCTTTCATCGCCGCATCGGGGTCGACGCCCGCCTTCTTCACGCCCGCTGCCCAGGTCTGCTCCAGCGGCTCCGCCGCCTTGCGCCACTCGGCGAGCTGTTCGGCCGAGATCGTGTAAACCTCGTGGCCGGATTCCGCCTTTCAGCTTGGCGATGCCGCCATGCTCGAAGTCGGCCCACGGCGTCGCCACCTTCAGGGCCCATTCGGTCGTGCAATGGTCGTCGATGACCTTCTTCTGCGCCGCCGACATGGCTTCGTACTTGGCCTTGTTCATCAGCCACACGAAGGTCGTCGTATAGAGCGGAACGTCCATGTGATACTTGGTGACCTTGTCGACGCCGAATAGCGGAATCGAGCCCCACGGGAACGTCACCGCATCGGCGACGCCCTTGTCGATGAGGTCGCGCACCTCCGGCGCCGAGGACTGCACGTTGGTGCCGCCAAGCGAGGTCACGAAGGCCGCCATCGTGGCATGCGCCGGACGGATCTTCATGCCCTTCACGTCGCCCGGCACTATCACCTTCTTGGTCTTGGAATGGAACGTGCCCGGATCGTGGACAAAGGCAAGGCAGAATTTCACGTCCTTCATCTCGGCGGCGGCGTACTTGCGGTACCACGCATCGAGCGCGGCCGAGCCGCCCTTGCCGTCGGCCATCATGAACGGCAGATTCGCCGGCGCCGATCACCGGAAAACGGCCCGGCTGGTAGCCGGGATTGACATAGGTGACGTCGGCGATGCCGTCGCGCGCCATATCGTAGTGGTCGAACGCCTTGCCGAGCTGCTGCGACGGGAACACCGTCGAGGTGATCGTGCCGTTCGAAGCGGCCTTCACCGAGGCGCCCCAGTCCTCCATCGCCCTCTGCAGCGGATGGGACGGCGGCACCCAGTGCGACAGCCGCAGGGCCACCGGCTTGTCCTGCGCCAAGGCAGCCGTGGCCGAAAACAGGACCGCCGCGGCGACCGCGAGCACGCGTGACGTCATGATTTCCTCCGCTGAAAAGCCACGCGATTGCGCGTGATTAGTTGTGTCTCTGGCGAAAGACTAGCCGTCCCCCGACGGCGACACAACACGACCAAAGGTGGTTCACGCTTGCTCGAAGCGGGCGACGACGGCGGCGGGAAGCGGCTGCGACTTGATCCGCTTCGGATCGTCGGGATGCCGGGCCACCCAGACGCGCGTCTCGAATCCCTCGACGGTCAACTCACCGTCCCTGAGGATGCGGTGCTGGACATCGAAGCTGGAGCGCCGGAACTCCGTCACGATCGTCTCGATCATCACGTCGTCGCTGAACCTGTTGGGCAGGATGAAGCGCGCGCGCGTATCGACCATCGGGTAGCCGACCGCATTATGCGCTTCGAGGAACTGGCGCTTGCCCATGCCGAGCGCGCGCTCGAACAGGCCGGTGGTCGAGGCGTCGAACATCTCGAAATAGCGTGGATAGAACACGATGCCCGCAGGGTCGCAGTCACCCCAGGCGATACGGACCGGCCGGATATTGGTGAGCATCACCGGGATTTCCTTATGATTTGGGGCACCTATTCCACCTCATCGTGAGAGCCTGGCCGGAAATTGTTGTCCGCCTCATCCTGGTGGGCGGCATGTGTTCCGCTCGCGATGCATCGCTCCGCCATCCTCCTCACCAGGAGGTCGGAACGGGTTCACCGCGGCGCCATACGCAGGGCGCCGTCGAGGCGGATCACCTCGCCGTTAAGATAGGTGTTGCGGATGCAATGCAGCACGAGGTCGGCATATTGCGACGGCCGGCCGAGCAGCTTCGGGAACGGCACCGAGGCCGCAAGGCTCGACTGCACGTCCTCGGGCAGGCCGCGCAGCATCGGCGTCGCAAAGATGCCGGGCGCGATCGCCAGCACCCGCACGCCGAACTGCGCGAACTCGCGCGCCGCCGGCATCGTCAGTGCCGCGACGCCGCCCTTGGACGACGCGTAAGCCGACTGTCCGATCTGGCCCTCGAACGCCGCGACCGATGCCGTGGAGACGACCACGCCGCGTTCATCGTCGGCGAGCGGCTCCAGCGACTGCATGTCGGCGGCGGCAAGACGCATCATGTTGAACGTACCGATGAGGTTGACCGCGATCACCCGCTCATAGTCGGCAAGCGGCATCGGGCCGTCGCGCCCGACGATGCGCTTGGCCGGCGCGACACCGGCGCAGTTCACCAGGATGCGGGCGGCGCCGTGCTTGCCGCGCGCCTCGTCCACCGCCGCTTTGCCGCTGTCGGCCTCCGCCACGTCACAGCGGATCGCGATGCCGCCGATGCGTTGCGCGGTCTCCCAGGCGGCATCGAGGTTGATGTCGAGCACCGCGACCTTGGCGCCGGCCTCAGCGAGCTGCGCCGCGGTCTCGGCGCCGAGGCCGGAGCCGCCGCCTGTGACGATCGCCGCGTGTCCTGCAATATCCATCGGTCAATTCCCTGCGCTGGCCGTCGGCATCGTATCGGCACGCCGCTCGATGGCTGATGATCCTCGGCGAAAATGCATTCGAGCCACAACGGCCTCATCGGCTTCGGCATTGGCGTTTGCGGCCTCAGCGGTGCACCACTTTCGGACCGCGTTTGTCGAGGAAGGCCTTGAGGCGCTCCTTGGCCTCGCCTTCGCCTTGCGCAATCGCGGCGATCAGCGATTCCATCATGAAGCCGCCGGCGGGGTCGGCTTCCGCGATGCGCGGCAGCACGTGCACGATGGCATAGTTCGTCATCGGCGCGTTGCCGGCGATGCGTTTCGCCAGTTCCAGGCCCGTGGCCAATCCCTCGCCAGGCGCGACGAGATATTGCGACAGCCCGATCGCCAGCCCTTCCTCCGCATCATAGGTGCGGCCGGTGAGCATCATGTCCATCACGCGCGCGGTGCCGATCAGGCGTGGCAGGCGCACCGAGGCGCCGCCGCCGACATAGATGCCGCGGCTGCCCTCGGGCAGCGCGTAATAGGCCGAACGTTCGGCGACGCGGATATGGGCCGCCGCGGCAAGCTCCAACCCGCCTCCCACCACCGCACCATGCAGCACGGCGACGACGGGCACCTTGCCGTATTGGATCTGCTCGAAGGCGCGATGCCACGATCGCGAATGAGCGATGCCTTGCGCGATGTTGCGCTCCTTCAATTCGGAAAGATCGAGGCCGGCGCTGAAATGATCCCCCTCTCCATGCAGCACGACCGCGCGGATATCATCCGGCAGGGCCATGAAGAACGTCGCGATTCCTGCGATGGTGATGTCGTCCAGAGCATTGCGCTTGGCGGCGCGCGAGAGCCGCAGCACCGCGACGTCATCCTGCCGTTCGGCGGCAAGGGAGGGCGGCAGATCGGCCATGAAGCCGCCGGCCGCTGTCGTGTCGCCCACGGCTTCCTCCATCACGTATTATGGCCAAGCTCGGTGACATGTCCTCCCTGGAGGGTCAAGCGGTGCTGCTTGACCTTCCATTGCGGACCGCGTCGAGATGAGCGATTGGCGGGACATGCACATGTTCGATATTTCAGACGTAGCTTTGCGCCTCGGAGCCGCCACGCTGTTCGGCGCCCTGCTTGGGCTGAATCGCGACCTCCACGGCAAGCCGACCGGCGTCCGGACGCTTGGCCTCGTGGCCCTCGGGGCGGCGGCCGTGACCTTCGTGGCTGTCGATTCCGCCGCCGAGGGTAGCGCGGATGCGAATGCGCTCAGCCGCGTCATGCAGGGCGTACTCACCGGCATCGGCTTCCTTGGCGCCGGCGTCATCCTCCATCAGGACGATACCCATCGCGTCAGCGGCCTCACGACTTCGGCTTGTGTGTGGCTCACGGCGTGCGTCGGCATGGTCTGCGGCACCGCAAACTGGAAGTTATTCTTCGTCATGCTGCCGCTGGTCGCGGTGCTTCTTTTCATCGGAGGTCCCCTCGAAAAGATGCTCCATCACCGGTGGCCTCATAAGGAAAAAGAGCCGCCTGAGCCGCCTCACAGCACCTCGTAGATATCGAGCCGTACGGCATTGGCTCGCGCGTTCCCCGCGCCAGCGCCAGGATGCGATTGAGCCAGGATGCGGCGGGATCGGCGGTCTCGAACCGCATCGCGGTGCGAAAATAATACGAGCCCGGCTCGACCGCCTCGCCGCGCGCGAGGCGTTCCATCACCTCGGGCGGGCCGCGGCGCAGCCCTCGCTGTTCACCAGGATATAGCCGCCGCGATCGGTCTCGATGGTGTAACGCGCCTGGATGTCGGCGACGCCATCGGCGCGGATGATCTGCCAGTCCGCGCCACCGGGCAGGATCGGGCCATTGAGCTTCGGACCCGACGCCCGCCCGCCGCGGATATCGATAATGCGGCGCTCGCCGTATGGCGTGTGGCCGAACTTCAGGATATCGGCCAGTCCCGCCTGGATTTGGAAGATCGGCGCGTCGGACATCATGACTTGGTCTGCATTGTCAGCCGCTCGGGGGTCGAGTAGGACAGGCGAAACATGAGAAATCCGCGATACTCAGGGAGGATCGGGTGAACAAACTTGCCTCGGCCGCCTTTGCCGCCCCCTTCCTCCTCATCGCTTCCGGCGCCTTCGCACAGCCGCTGGGCATCGGCACCAATCCGCAAGGCACGATGGTCTACACGCTGGGCGCCACCCTGTCGAAGGCGCTCCACGAGAGCGCCGGCATCCAGTCCCGGGTGCAGCCCTCCGAGCGGCACCGGCACCATGGTCCCGCTGGTCAACTCCGGCGAGATCGACATCGGCTTCTGCAACGCGCGCGAATTCTACGATTCCTTCCACGGCGTCGGCTCGTCCGACAAGCGGCCGAACCCGAACCTGCGCGCCATGGCGGTGCTGTTCCCGCTCCAGGTCGGACTGCTGGTGCGCAACGATTCCACGATCAAATCGGTGAAGGACCTCAAGGGCCGCACGGTGTCCTACGGATATGCCAGCCAGGAGGTGATCCGCATCCTGCTCGACGGGCTCTTGGCGAATGCCGGGCTTACGATCAAGGATATGAAGCCCGTGCTGGTGCCCAATCTTGTGCGCGGCGTCGAGGACCTGATGTCGGGCCGCGTCGAGGTCGCGTTCTTCGCCCTCGGACAGGCCAAGGTTGCGGAGGCCGACGCCTCGGTCGGCATCCGGTTCCTGCCCGTGGACACCGATCCGGCGGCGATCGAGGCGATGAACAAGGTCGTGCAGGTCGGCTATGTCGACACCGTGCAGCCCGCGCCGAACCTCGCCGGCGTTCGGGAAGCCATTCCCGTCGCGCATTACGATTATGTCGCCTTCGCCAGCAAGGACATGCCGGCCGAGCGCGTGAAAACCGTGACGCGCATCCTGCTGGAACAGCGCGACGCCATGGCGCAATCGCTGCCGCTGTTCCGGCAGCTCAAGGCGGAGCGGATGTATTCGGCCAAGCTCCAGGTGCCCTATCACGACGGCGCCATCGCCTTCTATCGCGAGCGCGGCATCACGCAGATGCAGTAGGAGACCGCGGTGCCGTCACGCCGCAAACGGTGCAGCCAGGAGCCATCGTGAACGATCCCGCCCTCTCAATGCCGGCACGCTCGAGGCAGCAAGCCGATCGCCGGAGAGGTCTTCCTCCGCGCGCTCGCCGAGCACGGCGTCGATTTCTTCTTCGCCAATCCGGGCACGGATTTTCCGCCGATCGTCGAGGCGTTCAGCCGCGCGCGCGAGCGCAACGCCAAGCTGCCGCGCCCGGTGCTGGTGCCGCACGAGAACCTCGCGGTCGCCATGGCGCACGGCGCCTATCGCGATGACCGGGCGGCCGCAGGCCGTGATGGTTCATGTCAATGTCGGCACCGGCAACACGATCAACAACCTGATCAACCTGGCGCGCGACCGCGTGCCGCTGATCCTCGCGGCCGGCCGCACGCCGATCACCGAGAAGGGGCAGTTCGGCTCGCGCTCGCGCCAGATCCACTGGGGCCAGGAGATGTTCGACCAGGCCGGCATGGTGCGCGAGATCGTGAAGTGGGACTACGAGCTGCGCATGCCGGAGCAGATCGCCGACGTGGTGGCGCGCGCGCACGAGGTCGCGATGACCGCGCCGCGCGGGCCGGTCTATCTGGTGCTGCCGCGCGAGCCGCTGTCGGCGACGCTGCGACGAGATGCCGGCGATCGCGCCGCGTCCGGTTCCGGCGCCGCCGCATCCCGACCCGGCCGCGATCGAGCAGCTCGCGGAGCTGGATCGCGCAGGCCGAGCGGCCGCTCATCATCACGGCCGGCCGCGGGCATCGACGGCAGCGCCGTCGAGGCGCTGGCACGGATCGCCGACGCATGCGGCGATCCCGGTGGTCTGCCACAACGCCCGCTCGGTCTGCCTGCCGTCGAGCCATCCGATGCATTTCGGCTTCGACTCCGGCCCGTTGGTCGGCGGAAGCCGATCTCATCGTCGTGATCGAGAGCGACGCGCCGTGGTATCCGAGCATGCAGCAGCCGGCGCCCGGGCTGCCGCGTCGTGCATATCGGCGAGGACCCAGCGTTCGCGCGCTATCCGATGCGCACCTTCCCGAGCGACCTCTCGATCACGGCGCGCGCCGACGATCGCGCTGGCGGCGCTCGAAGCGGCGCTGACCGAACACACCGGCGCCGAGACGCGCATCGCGGCGCGCCGCAAGGCGCTCGCCACACGCAACGAGGCGCGGCGCGGGCGCCTCGCCGAGCAGGCGAAGGCCGGCGGCGATACTATCACCGTACCGTATCTCAGCCGCGCCATCGGCGAGGCGGTCGGTGCCGACGCCATCATCTTCAACGAATATCCGCTGAGCCTCGATCACTGCCCGCGCGAGAACCCCGGCACGTTCTTCGGCCTGAGCCCGGCAGGCGGGCTCGGCTGGGGCTCGGCGCGGCGCTGGGCGCCAAGCTCGCCGCGCCCGGAGAAGCTCATCGTCGCGACCATCGGCGACGGCGCCTATCTGTTCACCAATCCGACCGTGTGCCACTGGGTCTCGGCCAAGTATCGACCTGCCGGTGCTGACGGTCGTGTTCAACAACAGCCGCTATGGCGCGGTGCGCACGCGCGACGCTGTCGATGTTCAAGGACGGCGCCGCCGGCGAGGACGACGGCCGCTTCCTCGCCGATCTCGATCCCGCGCCGCCGTTCGAGGAGTTCGTGCGCGCGCAGGGCGGCTTCGGCGAGCGCGTCGAGCGTGCGCAGGACTTGCCCGGCGCTCTGGCGCGCGCGCGCGACGCGGTCGTCAACGAGAAGCGCCAGGCGCTGCTCAACGTCATCGTGCCGTATTGAGGCCCTGTACGATGATGATGGCCCCCTCCCCGACCCTCCCCCTTTCAGGCGGAGGGAGCAGACCTCGCCCAGCCGAAGCACGGTGCTTTCAAATCACCGCATCATCCCCTCGAACACCATCTGCATTCGGACGCTGCGTCGCCTCCCTGTCCCTCCACCTGAAAGGGGTAGGGACAGGGAGGGGGTCAATTGTTCAGGCGCCCGAAACTCTTTGATGCCTTCGATGCCGCCCAAGTTCACCAGCCAAATCATGGTCGCGCTGCGCGCCGCGATCATCCTGATCGTGGTCGGCTGGATCCTCAATATTCCGGGCCAACTGCAGATCGGCCTGTTCACCGAACAGATGCTGGTGGCGGTACTCGGCCTGTCGCTCGCGCTGACCTTCCTCACCTTCCCGCTGCGCGTCGGGCGAGATCGGCGAGGAGGCCGTGGTGCAAGAAGGTCCTGACCGGCGCGCAAGCAGACCGGCCGGGCCGATCGACATCGTGCTGGCGGCGCTCGCGCTCGCGTCCTGCTTCTATGTCGCGATCCGCTATCCCGAGCTGATCCGCGAACTGGTCGATCGCCCGTGGTGCGGCGTCGCGATCGCGAGCATCATCGTGCTGCTGGTGTTCGAGGCGAGCCGGCGCGTCACCGGGCTCGTCGCTGGTGCTGATCGTGCTCGCGCTGTGCGCGCACGCGCTGCTCGGCTGGATGCTGCCGGAGATCTTTGCCAGCCGGCCGTGTCGCCTCAGCCGCCTGATGGTCTATCTCGGCGTCGACACCAATGCGCTGCTCGGCGGCCCGCTGCAGATCGCGGTCGTCGTGGTCCGCCCTTCATCATCATGGGCCATGTTCTGGCGCGCTGCGGCGGCTCGGACTTCTTCGCCGATCTCGCCGCCGCCGCTGATGGGCCAGTTCCGCGGCGGCGCCGCCAAGATCGCGGTCGTCGGCTCGGCCTTCTTCGGCATGATGTCGGGCAGCGCCGTCGCCAATGTGGCGAGCGTCGGCACCATCACCATTCCGCTGATGAAGCGCGCCGGCTTTCCGCCGCATATCGCCGCCGTCGGTCGAGGCGGTCGGCTCGACCGGCGGCCAGATCGCGCCGCCCGTGATGGGCGCTGCCGCCTTCCTGATGGCCGAATACCTGCAGGTTCCCTATGCGGAGGTGATGGTCGCCGCGATCATTCCGGCCTTCCTGTTCTACGCCGCGCTGTTCATCCAGGTCGACCTCGAATCCGCCAAGCTCGGCATCCTGGGCGCAGCCGCGCGCAAGCCTGCCGTCGATCTGGCGAGGTGCTGCGTGAGGGCTGGCATTTCCTCATCCCGTTCGTCGGTGCTGGTCGGCGGGCTGCTGTGGCTGCAACCTGGAGGCCGAATACGCCGCCCTGGTCGGCACCGCGCGTGCTGATCGTCCTCGTCCTGGTCGTGCCGCACAAGGGCCAGCGCATGTCGCATCGGCGAGGTCGCCGTCGGCGGTCGTCGGCGCCGGCGGCGCGGTGGTCGACATCATCGCCATCACGGCGATCTCCGGCATCCTGATCGGCGCGATGAACCTCACCGGCGTCGCCTTCTCGCTGACGCAGCAACTGCTCTCGGTCAGCGGCGGCAGCCTCGGCCTGCTGCTGGTCATCACGGCGTTCGCGGCTTTCATCCTCGGCCTGCCGCTGCCGACCGTCGGCGTCTACGTGATCCTGGCGACGCTGGCCGCGCCGGCGCTGGTGCAGGCCGGCATCCTGCCGATGCAGGCGCACATGTTCGTGCTGTTCAACGGCATTCTGGGCATGGTGACGCCGCCGGTCGCGCTCGCCGCCTTTGCGGCCGCGACCATCGCCGCAGTCGGACCAGTGGCGGACCGGCTGGGCGGCGACGCGCATGAGCTGGTGCGCCTATTTCATCCCGTTCATGTTCGCCTACTCGCCCGAGCTGATCATGCAGGGCGACCCGATCGCGATCGTCGATCCGCGCTCGCGGTCTGCACTGCTCGGCATCTTCATGGGAACGATCGCCGTGGTCGGCTATCTTCCGGCCAGGATTCCGTGGCGCTACCGTATCGCCTATGCGGTCGATCGCACTGACGCTGCTCGTGCAGCCGGCGATGTTCCAGGGTGCGATCTGGCTGAACGTGGCCGGGATCGTGGCCGCGATCGCCGTCGCACGCGAGATATCTGCGCCGGCGCGATCAGCCGCCGTGCCTGCGGTCGCATCCTGATCGACGCTGTCGACGCGTACCAGTCCCGCCTAACCGGCCCATCCGACGCGCACCTCGACCGTGCAGCACGCAACTGGAGTACCGCATGCGCATCGACGCCTACACGCATTTCATTCCCGAAGAAATTCTTCGACCGGATGATCGGAGATCGCCGGCGAGCACAAGGATATCGGCAAGCGAATGCGCGAGGTGCCGGCGATCTACGATCTCGACGTGCGCATGCAAGATCGTCGATTCGTTTCCGAGACTACGCGCAGTTCCTCTCCTATCCGATGCCGCCGCTCGAGCTCTTCGCGCAGCCGGACAAGATCGAAGACCTGTGCGCTTCGCTCAATGACGGCCTCGCCGAGCTGTGCCGCGAAGCACCGCGACCACTTCCCCGGCTTCGTCGCACAGGTCTCGCTCGGCGCGCCGGACGCCGGCGTCGCGCGAGGCAGAGCGTGCCGTCAAGGAACTTGGTGCGCTCGGCGTGCAGATCTACACCAACGTGCAACGGCAAGCCGCTCGACCGGCCGGAATTCGAGCCGTTCTTCGCCACGATGGAGGAGCTCGGCAAGCCGGTCTGGATCCATCCGGTGCGCGGCGCCAATCATCCCGGACTATCTCGACGAGAAGAAATCGCAAATACGAGATCTGGTGGGCGCTTCGGCTGGTCCTACGAGACCGCGGCCGCCATGTCCCGGCTGGTGTTCTCCAAGACGCTCGACAACATATCCGGACCTCAAACTCATCGTGCATCATTTCGGCGGCATCGTGCCGATGCTGGAAGGCCGCATCGGCCCCGGCTGGGACCAGATCGGCGCCCGCACCTCGGACGAGGACTACGTGGCGCTGCGCAAGAGCCTCAAGAAGCGCCCGCTCGATTATTTCAAGCAGGACTTCTATGCCGACACCGCGGTGTTCGGCGCACGCGCCGGCGACCGTCTGCGGGCTCGACTTCTATCCGATCGACAAGGTGCTGTTCGCATCCGACTGCCCGTTCGATCCCGAGAAGGGGCCGGGCTACATCCGCGAGACGCTCAAGATCGTCGAAAGCCTCGACCTGTCGAAGGAGAAGAAGGAGCAGCTCTACCGCGGCAACCTGG
Organism: uncultured Alphaproteobacteria bacterium; assembly: GCA_963776455.1. Taxonomy (GTDB): domain Bacteria; phylum Pseudomonadota; class Alphaproteobacteria; order Rhizobiales; family Xanthobacteraceae; genus CAVZMU01. Next base: position 93,398 of record CAVZMU010000004.1, on the reverse strand, counting down.
AGAAGCTGGTCGGCCGCAAGCTGATGGCATAGGCCGCGCGCGCCACCGCTTCGTCATGGCCGTTCGAAGCAACGCCATCGCAGATGCTTCACGGCCTCGAGGAACACGCTATGGTGCCGCATGGTGTGGTCTTCCGTGTTCGAACGTTCAAACGCGGAACAGTCCAAACCGTGCACATCGTCTACCAAAATTAAGCCGGACAGCCGTGGAACAAGCCCGGCCATGACCGGGCGGAGGAAGAAGTATGCTTAAGATCTGGGGCCGCAACAATTCGGTCAACGTCCAGAAGGCGATGTGGGCAGTGGGCGAGCTCAAGCTGCCGCACGAACGCATCGACGTCGGCGGTGCATTCGGCATGAACAAGGAGCCGCCCTACCTGGCGATGAACCCCAACGGCCTCGTGCCGACGCTTGAGGAGGATGACGGCTTCACCCTGTGGGAATCGAACGCCGTAGTGCGCTATCTCGGCGCCAAGCATGGCGCCGGCACCCTGGAGCCGTCGGACCCGAAAGCCCGGGCGCTCGCCCATCAGTGGATGGATTGGCAACTGACGGTCGCGGCGCCCGCGATCTTCCAGGCGTTCTGGGGATTGATCCGCACGGCGCCGGAAAAGCGCGACCACGCCGCGATCAGGGATTTGCAAGCGCGCACCACGGCCGCGATGAAGATCCTGGACGCGCAGCTCGCGACGACGGCCTTCATGGCCGGTGACGCATTCTCATATGGAGATATCCCGGTCGGCCTCATGGCGTATCGCTTCCAGCATCTGGTTCCCGAGCGGCCCGAGCTGCCCAACTTGAAGCGCTGGTACGACGTGATCTCGGAGCGGCAGGCCTTCAAGGATCATGTGGCGAGCGTGCCGCTGACATAAGCAACGCCTCGGATTGAAGCGCGTCGGAGTTGGCGGAGCTTGAAAACGCACTCCGTTCATTCCGGCGCAAGCGGGAATCCAGTTTCTCCTGTCACCGCTTTCGCGAAGACGACCGGAGATCGGGCCAGATTACAGCGCCTCGCCGCGCAGCAGTTTGGGCACCTCGCCCGTCAGGCCGGCCGCCTCGCGGATGAACATCTCCTTGAGGCGCGGCAGGCGGTCGACGAGGCCGAGCCCGACGTCGCGGACGAGCCGCAGCACATCGGAGCGGTTAGAGAAGAGCCGGTTGAGCCCGTCGGTTGCGACGCCCATCGCCATGGTGTCGAAGCGCCGCCAGCGCTGGTAGCGCGCAAGCACCTCGGCGCCGCCGATGTCGAGTCCCAGCCGCGCCGCATCGACCACGCTCTCGGCCAACGCCGCAACGTCGCGCAGGCCCATGTTGAGACCCTGGCCGGCGATCGGATGGATCACATGCGCCGCGTCGCCCACCAGCGCGAGGCGGTCTCCGACGAACGTACGCGCTACGAACAGGCCTAGCGGATAGGCCCGCCGCGGGCCCGCAACCGCGATGTCGCCGAGATGCAAGCCGAAGCGTCGCTCGAGCTCGGCGTGGAATTCATCGTCGGAAAGGGCGATCAGGCGGTCCGCCTCGTGGCGCCCTTCGGTCCATACGATCGATGATCGCTTGCCCTTCAGCGGCAGGATGGCAAACGGACCGGCGGGCAGGAAATGCTCCTCGGCCCGGCCGCCATGGTCGCGCTCATGAGCAACGGTGGTGACGATCGCGGCCTGGTCGTAATCCCAGCCGAAACTTTGGATGCCGGCGGCTTCGCGCAATCCGGAGCGCCCGCCGTCGGCCGCCACCAGCAGTCTCGCGGCGACACGCTCGCCGTCGGCGAGTTGCGCTACCACCCGCTCGCGTCCGCTATCGAAGCCGCCGATCGCGGTCGGCAGTAGCGCCACGCCCTCCGCACGGGCTCTAGCGGCGAGTGCGTCTACCATCGGGCCGTTCTCGATCATGTGGGCGAAGGGTTCGCCGGGTTCGACCTCCCCGTCGAAGGTGAGGAAGGTCGGCCGCACCACGTCGCGGAGCCGGCTGTCGGTCACCACCATGTCCAGGATCGGTTGCGCGTCCCCGGCGACCGCGTCCCACACGCCGATAGTCCGGAACAGCCGCCGCGCTGCCGCGGCGATTGCCGAAGCGCGCAGGTCCGTCTTGGCGCCGGGCGCCAAAGCGGGGTCGGCGACCGTAACGCTGAACGATGGGCCGAGGCCCTGGCGCAACGCGATCGCGAGCGACAGGCCGGCGAAGCCGCCGCCGCCGATCAGGACGTCGATACGATCTGTTTGTCTGGCCTCGGGCGCCATGCCCACACGGTGGGGCGGAGCGCACCGGTTTGCAAGGCCTCGACCCGTCCGCTGAACCGGCGCGCCGCGGCGATGGCCAGGGCCGCAACCGCGAGGCCTGCCGCGATATCGATGAAATAATGCCCGCCGAAAATCGGCGTCGCCGCGAGCATCAGGCCGTTGCTGATGATGGCGATGGTCCGCATTCCGCGTACCGGCCACAGTGCCCAGGTGAACAGCACCGCCGACGCCGCATGAAAGCTCGGAAAGGTGACGACGCCGGCCAGCGACAGCAGGCTCAGGTTCCGCAACGTGCCGTCTCGTGTCGGCGGAAGGTCGCGAAGCTGCGACAGGTAGCCGGCCGGGTTGAGGTTCGCGTAGTCCGCGCCCGCGAGGCCGATATGGTGGAAGGTGCCGATCGCCGGAACCAGCGCCGAAAGCGCCGTGGTGGCGATCAGGCCCAGCGCGAAGGCCAGCGTGAATTCCTGCATCCGCCGGTACTGCCCCGACAGCGCCAGCGCGACCGGGATGATGAAGAGCGGCCAGCGGATCATCGCGTAGCCGGCATCGAGGAGCGCGCAGAGCCACGGCCTCGCATTCACGGCGTCGAGGTAGGCGCTCCAGTCGAGGCCAAGCGCCTGATCGATGCGGTACAGCGCGGCGTCCTGCAGCGGAAAGTTCAGTGCCGCCGCCGCATAGGTCAGCGGCGTCATGATGGCGGTCGTCAGGACGAGCTGGGCCGTGACCCCGAGCACGAACACGACCAGCGGGTCGCGCCGGTGCGGTGCCAAGGCATTGTAATAGGCGAAGGCGGCATGCACCGCGACGTAGCCGAAGCAGAACGCCGCGCTGAAGGCCGTGAACGCGAAATCCGTCGCCGCGAGCACGCCGGCCAGCACGAGGCCCATGGCCGCGAGCGGAATCCAGTTGGCCTGGAAAAGCCGCCATGCGAGGGCGTGTTCGCCCGTGCTCATATTCAGGTCCGCCGGCTGTGCGTAGCTTCGCTTACGTAGCCGGCAGAGGCTTAATGGCGAACCAACATCGTTGGTTACCGATCGGTTGACAGCCCGCCTTGACAGCCCGCCTGCCCACGCCGTCTCCTGCATGGCGCGCCCGATCCTGCGCGCCAGACCCGCGAGCCGTCGATGTCCACCGCCATCCAGGACCTTCTCTCGATCCTCGATCTCGAAATCCTCGAGGTGAACCTGTTTCGCGGTATCTCGCCGAAATCGGGCTGGCAGCGCGTATTCGGTGGCCAGGTCATCGGCCAGGCGCTGGTCGCCGCCTGCCGCACCGTGGAAGGCCGCTCGCCGCATTCGATGCACGCCTATTTCCTGCTGCCGGGCGATCCCAAGGTTCCGATCATCTACGAGGTCGATCGGTTGCGCGACGGCCGCAGCTTCACCACCCGCCGAGTGAAGGCGATCCAGCATGGCCAGGCGATCTTCTCGATGTCGGTGTCGTTCCACGTCGACGAGCCGGGCGACCTGACCCATCAGGCCGAGATGCCCGACGTGCCGAAGCCGGAAGACCTGCCGAGCGAGGCCGACATCAAGAAGACGCTGCTGCCGACCATGCCTGAGGCGGTGCGGCGCTATTATGAACGCGATCGCCCGATCGAGCTCCGGCCGGTCGAATATGGCCGCTATCTCGGCAAGAAATCCGAGGATGGCACGTTCAACGTCTGGATCCGGGCGACCGGGCCGCTTCCGGACGATCCGGCGATCCACCAATGCGTGCTGGCCTATGCCTCCGACATGACGCTGCTCGACGCGGCGCTTTCGCGCCACGGCCGCACGCTGTTCGAGCCGATCTTCATGGCCGCGAGCCTCGACCACGCGCTGTGGATCCACCGCCCGTTCCGGGCCGACGACTGGCTGCTCTATGCCCAGGAGAGCCCGAACCTGGGCGGTGCGCGCGGCTTCTCACGCGGCCTGATCTTCACCCGGGACGGCACCCTGGTCGCCTCGGTAGCCCAGGAAGGCCTTGTGCGCGAACGGCGAAACATTTCTCGCCCCCCCGGGTAGAGCCGCTCGAAGCACGATTCCACGACGGATCGCGCCGGCGCCATGGCGCAGCGTCGAAGCCCTTAATTTTCCCCGGATTTGGCGATATCGTCGTCGTAGAGCCTATTATGCCGGTCTCGGCTTCAACCGAGCGGCGGTCGCGCGGAGGAAGTGGTCATGAAGCTCGTCATTGCCGTCATCAAGCCGTTCAAGCTGGACGATGTCCGGGACGCGCTGACGAAGCTAGGCATCAGCGGCCTTACCGTCGGCGAAGTGAAAGGCTATGGCCGGCAGAAAGGCCATACCGAGATCTATCGCGGCGCCGAATATGCCGTGAATTTTCTACCCAAGCTCAAGGTCGAGGTGGCGGTCTCCGCGGAAGCTGCCGACAGGGTGGTCGAGGCGATTGCGGCCGCTGCCCGGACCGGCCAGATCGGCGACGGCAAGATATTCGTCACCGACATCCATCATGTGGTCCGAATTCGCACGAGCGAGACCGACGCCAACGCGCTATAGGCGCGCCTGGCGAAGGGGCTGCGCTGTTGGGATTGCCGGCGGACGATCATGTTTGAAGCGACGTCTTCGCGTCGAGTCGTGGTGCCCCTGCGTCAACTTCCTTGGAGGGACGCTGCGCACCGGATGGTCACCGGTCTCCGCTTGACGCATGTTTGCTGTCACGCTTAGCTCCAAAGTAGCGGAAACGTGCGTGGGCAACCGGCCGGTTTGGGAGAGTGGCGTGTCGTCTGTGCAGATTTTCATCTCCTATGCGCGGATCGATGACGAGCCGCCGCCGGGGCTCGCAGACGCGCAAGGATTCGTGACCTACCTGCACGATCAACTGCTGTACGAAATGAAGGTCCTCGGCCAGCCCCAGCCGAAGCTCTGGCGGGACGTCCGGCACGTCGAACCCAACGACCAGTTCGATGCCAAGATCGAACAGAACATTACCGACTCGTCCATTCTGCTGGTCGTCCTGTCGCGCAACTGGACGCACCGCCCTTATTGCCTGCGCGAGCTCACGAGCTTCGCGCGCCGCTGGAAGGCGGAGGGTGAGGACGGCATCAAGCGGCGGATCGTCGTCGTCAGCAAACATTTCATCAAGCCGGAGGAACGCCCCGAGCTACTGCAGGGCCAGCAGAGCTTCGAGTTCTTCGCGACCGATGGCGAGGCTGTGGCGGGGCAGGAGAAGGAGTTCTTCTATCGCGGACAGGTGCGCGACACCCGCTACGAGAACTCGCGTGAGGGACCTGGCGCGCGTCCTATGGCGCACTGCCGACCGGCTCGGCCCGGCCACGCCGATGGATGTCCCGGTACGCGGACCCAGTGAGGGACAGACACTGCCGCGACGGCCCGGACGCACGGTCTATCTCGCGAAGCCCGCAACCGACATGCGCGCGGCCTATTTCCGCATGGTCGAGGAGCTTCGGCGGCGCGACTTCAGTGTCGTGCCCGACCCGACCGAAGAAATTCCGTATCACACATCCGCGATGACGGTCGTGGATGAGGCGCTCAGCGAAGCCGAGGTTTCCATTCACCTTCTTGGCCAACTGCCCGGCTATGCTCCGGAGCTCAGCGAGCCGATCGTCAAATTGCAGCTCACCCGCGCGGCGGCCCGGGTGCCTGCGGCCAGCGAAAACGCAAGTACGACGGCGGAGCCCGTCTTCCGGCGCATCATCTGGGCCCCCAAGATCATGGAAGACCCCGCCGCGTCCAAGCCGCCTCCGGAGCGCGACCCGTTCGCCGTGCTCGCCAGTTTCGCGGAGCGGACCGCAACCGACAAGATCGAGGGCGATACCGAGAGCAAGTTCGTCGATTTCGTCATCCAGCACCTCACCCGCACCGAGCCGATGCGCAAGCTTCCTGCCGGAATCAAGGCGGACGCGCGCATTTATCTCTTTCATTCACGGGAAGACACGGATTTCGTTTTCAATCTCGCCCAGGCGCTGCAGGAGCATCAGGTCGAGCTTCTCTATCCCGCGTTCGACGGCACGCCCGACGAGATCGCGAACTATCACAACCAAAACCTGATGAACTGCGATGCCGTCGTCATCTGCTGGTATTCGGCCTCGGAAGTCTGGGTCCGCGCGCAGTCGGACGGATGGAAGAACTGGCATGGGCTCGGCCGGACGGAGTGCTTTGCCTATCGCGGGCTGGTGGCCGGGCCGCCGCCTGGCGACCGGAAGAAATTCTTTGTTCGTTTGAAGCGCGGCGAGTTCGATCTCGTCGTCGACCTGACGGATGTCGATCCGCCTCCGCCTGACAAGCTCGATCGCCTCGTGCGGATCGAACGGCCGGCCAATCCGTGACGCTGCACGCACCCGCCCTCTCAGCCGAGCGGCCGTTTCCCGGCCTCAGACCCTACGATTTCGACGATCACAGGTTCTTTTTCGGTCGGAACGAGCAGAAATACGCACTCTATCGCCTGCTGGACCGCGGCCGGTTTATCGCCGTGGTCGGAAGTTCGGGCAGCGGCAAATCCTCTCTGGTCCGCGCCGGCCTGCTGCCGCTGCTGCGGGAGGAGAGCGAGGAGGGAGGCGGCCATTCGTGGCGGAGCGCGACGATGCGCCCCGGCGACGCGCCGCTCGCTGCCCTCGTCGATGCCCTGGTCGGGCTAGCACCGAAGGACGAGGACCCGATGACCGCCGCAGCGCGGCGCAAGGACATCGACTTTGCTCTGCGCCATTCGAGCTTCGGCCTGAGCGACGCGATCGATCAGATCGAAGGGCTGAACCAGGCGTCCGTGGTCCTGATCGTCGACCAGTTCGAGGAGTTGTTCCGCTTCGCCACCCCTGCGGCGGTCGGAGCCCGCAATCCTCGGGGCGAGGCGCGCTGGCGCGAAGAGGCGGCGAAGTTCGTCCAGCTTCTCCTGCAGGCCGGGCGCAGCCGCACGCGCGCCGTCCATGTCCTCGTGACGATGCGATCCGACTTTATCGGCGAGTGTGCCCGCTTTCACGGACTGGCAGAGGCCGTCAGCGCCTGTCAGTACCTCGTGCCGTCGCTCACGCGCGACCAGTTGGACGATGTCATCCGCCAGCCCATCGAGGCAGCCGGGGGAACGGTCGAACCGGAACTCGTCGAGCGCCTTCTGAACGACAGCAGCGACGAACTCGATCAGTTGCCGGTGCTCCAGCATTGCCTGATGCGGCTGTGGGAGCATGCCGGCCGCGAGCCGGACGTCATGGCGCGGCACCTGAACCTCGAACATTACCGGCAGATCGGACGGATCGATGGCGCCTTGTCCCAGCACGCGGACGACATCATGCGCGCCCTGCCGGGGAAGGAACTGACGGTCGAACAGGTGTTCCGGGCACTCTCCGAGATCGACAAGGATGGGCGCGCGACGCGCCGGGCGCTGCTCTTCTCCCAGCTTCTGGCCGAAGCCGGCACCGCGCGGGATGATCTGCGTCAGGTGGTCGACCGGTTCCGTGACGACGACTGTTCGTTCCTCGTTCCGCCTCCTTCCCTGGTGAAGCAGCTTGCCGACGACGCCCGCATCGACGTCGGCCACGAGGCCTTGCTGCGCCGGTGGACGCGCGTGAGCCCGCCGCCCAGCGCTTTGATGATCGCCGGCGCGGACCCCGGATGGCTGCGCGCGGAAGAATCCGACGGCCAGCAATACCGGGTTCTGTTGTCCACGATCGATGCGGAAGGATTGGGCCGGATTCCTCTTCAGCAGGTCGAGGAGCGGTGGCGCTGGTGGAAATCACGCCCGCGCACCGACGCCTGGGCCGAGCGCCACGGCGGCGGCCTCGACCAGGTCCATCGGCTGTTTCTCGACAGCCTTGCCGACCTGAAGGCTGACCGGGAACGGCAGGCGGCGATCAAACGCGCCGAGGAAACGCGCACCGAGCAACAGCAGCGGATCGAACGCGAACGGCTTGAGCACCAGGCGGCGGTCGCCGAAGCGGCGCGGCGACTCGCGGAAGCGGAAACCGCCCGGCAGCTCGCGGAAGTGGAGGTCACCCGCGAACATGCGTCCCGCCAGGAGCAAGAGGCGAGGGCAGCGCAGCTTGGCGAAGCGGCGGCGCAGCGACTGGCGTCCCGTACACGCGCCGCCGCCATCGCGGTATCGATCCTGCTCGTCATCGCTATCGGCATCGCCGCCTGGGCGTGGCAACAGCGCAAGTCGGCTGAACACAACGCGCTGATGGCCGACCAGAGCGCGTCGCGCTCGGAGCAGGTCTCGGCCATCGCGGTAGGTTCGATCACCACCCTGGTCGGGCAGGTGAAGGACGGCCTGAGCACCGGGAACCTGTCCACCGTCGTCGCCAAGGACATGCTGAAGGGAGCGGAAGGAAGCCTCTCGGATCTGCTCGGAAACCAGACGCTGACGCCTGAGATCGCCAAGCATCAAATCGAATTATTCCTGTTCTTTTCCGACGCGCTTTTCAATCTCGGCGAGCTCGACGAGGCGCTTAAACGGGCGCGGAGCGCACGCACGATCGCCGCGCAATTTGCTACGAAGGAGCCGGACAACCTCGCGTGGCAACGCCATCTTTATGGCAGTGCTTTCCGCATCGGAGACCTGCTGGCGCAGCGCAGCAATTTCTCCGGGGCCGTCGACGAGTACCGCACGGCCTTGAAGATCGCCGAGCAGGCTGCTCCCAAGGAGCCGGCCAACAACCAGTGGAAACTCTACGTCGCCTTCATTCACAACAAGGTGGGCGATATTTACAAGATTCGCGGCGAGATCAGGTCGGCGCTCTCCGAGTACAACGCCGGCTTGTCCATCGTCGATGGACTCGCGGTGACGAATACCAGTGATGAGATCAAGCGCGAGCGGGCGACCGCCCTGACGCGCATTGGCGATGCGATCGCGGCGCAGCTCAAATGGGACGAAGCGCTTGCCCCGTACGGCAGCGCCGTGGAGATCAGAAAGGATCTCGGTTGCCAGAAACCCCAAGGACCTGGGTCTGAAAAGCAATCTTTCGACGACACTATCCCGTATCGGCGACCTCGTCGCGGCGAAAGGCGATCTAGACGGCGCGCTCGCCCGGTACGCCGAGGTGCTCGACATCCGGCAGGACTTGGCCAACCGCGATCCCGCCAATGCCCAGTGGCAAAGCATTCTGGCATTCGCTCACCTCTACATCGGCGACGTGAAAGCACAAAAAGCCGAGCTGCGGCAGGCCACCGGGCCATACGATGAAGTGCAGCAGATGCGAAAGGAGGCGATCGCGGAATACAACGAGGCTCTGGAGATCAGGCGGCGCTTGGCGGTGCGCGATCCCAGCAACAGCGGATGGCAGAACAACCTTGCCGCCACCCGGATCAGAATCGCGAGCATGCAGGTCGAACAGTCGAACCTCGGCGGCGCCATCCTCAATTTCACGGCCGCAATCGATACGCTCGATCAGCTTGCCGGGCAGAGCCCGGAAAACGTAAGCCGGCAACGCGACCTCTTCATCGCCCGCGCCAAGCTGGGAGACGCGTACGCCATAACGGACAACCACACCGATGCGCTCGCTCAATACCGCAAGGCGCTCGCCGGGGCCGAACCGTTGCTGACGCGGAATATCGGCGCCGCGCGCTGGCAGATCAGCGTCGCCTATGTGCACAACAGGATCGCGGCCGTTCTGGCGCCGTCCGATCCGGAGGGCGCCTTGCAAGAGTACCGGCTGGGCCTGCAGATCGCCGAGCAGTTCGCGCAGCAAAGTCCCGACAATCCGGACCGGCAGCGCGATATCAGCGTCGCCCGCATCGGAATTGGCTACATTTTTGCGGCCCGGAACCAGGTCTCCGAAGCCATGCAGCAATATCAAGCGGGCCTCGTGGTCCTGGAACCGCTCGTCGCGAAATATCCGAAGCGAAATGGCTGGCGGGCAGCCCTCGATGACCTGAGGCAAAAGATCCAGGCCGTGACACCGGTACGGTAGTGCATGATCCCCAAATGCGCATCGGCCGATGTCGCCGGCGCCGTTTTCCGTGCTGCAGCATTGTGCTAGGTGTTTTTTCAACTCCCGGCATTCTCGGATTGGGCCCATGTCGCCTCTCAGGCCTTTGGCATCGTTCGCGGCTTTCCTCGCGTTCGGCGCGGGCGGTGCGATCGCTCAGCAGCGGCCTTTGGTGCGCGTCGATGTCGTGATCGCGCGGACGTCCGAGTTCTCGCCCGAACTCCCCCTGACCGGCGAAATCCAGGCGCAGGTCCAGACCAGCGTCTCCTTCCGCATCAACGGCAAGATCATTTCGCGTGAGGCCGAGGTCGGCCAGCATGTCGCCGCGGGCCACCTCCTGGCGCGGCTCGACCCGCGCGACCAGGAGGTGGCATCCGCCAATGCCGAGGCCACGCTCGCGGCCGCGCAGGCGCAGCTTCGCCAGGCTCAGGCGAATTTCCAGCGGCAGCAGGAGCTGATGAAAGGCGGGTTCACGACGCGGGCGGCATTCGAGCAGTCGCAGGAAGCGTTGCGGAGCGCGCAGGCCCAGGTCGATGCGGCCGAAGCGGCGCGGGGACAATCCAGCGAGCAGTTGACATATACCGAGCTGCGGGCCGGCGTGAACGGCATCATCGTCGACCGCAGCGCCGAGGCCGGCCAGGTGGTGCAGGCCGGCCAGACGGTGTTCACGATCGCTGAAGATGGTCCGCGCGACGCCGTCTTCAACATCCACGAGTCGATGCTCGCGCATCGTCCGCCGTCCCGCCGCGTCGCCGTGATCCTGCTGGCGGATCCCAACGTAAAAACGACCGGCACGGTGCGCGAGCTCTCTCCCACGGTAAACCCGGATTCCGGCACGGTGAAAGTGAAGATCGGCCTCGACCGGACACCCCCCGAGATGACTCTCGGTGCGTCGGTCATCGGCTCGGCCCAGTTCGCGGCGGTGCGCGCCGTGACACTGCCCTGGAGCACGCTGTATCGCTGGCAGGCCGGACCGGCCGTCTGGATCGTCGATCCGCAGAACGAGACGGTCTCGATCAAGCCGGTTGCCGTCCTGCAATATGCGAGCGGATCGGTCATCCTGTCCGACGGCGTCGCGGCCGGCGATTGGGTGGTCTCGGCGGGCATCCAGTTGCTGCGGCCGGGACAGAAGGTGTCGATCGCGCGGAAGGATGCGCCATGACCGCGCCGCGCGCCGTTCCGTTGTTGCGATGCTTCGTGCTCGCTGCCGCGGCGATCCTGCTCGGCGCCTGCGATCGCCATGATGCCGCCGCGCCGCTGGTGCGGCCGGTGCTGACGACCAAGACCACTATCCAGACGATGGAGACCTTCGGCCCCTTCGCCGGCACCATCGAGCCGCGCTACCAGACCGCGCTCGGCTTCCAGCTTCCTGGCCGCATGGTGGCGCGGGATTTCACGGTCGGCGATCTCGTCAAGAAGGGCACGCGCCTCACCGCGCTCGACACCACCGTGCTGCAGTTTCAGGTTACGTCCGCGGACGCCGATGTCGCGAACGCGCAGGCTCAGCTCGCCAATGCGAGCGCGACCGAAACCCGCCAGCGCGCGCTGATGCAGACCGGAGCCACCACGCAGGCGCAGCTCGACAACGCCGTCGCCGCGAGGGACACCGCCGCGGCGCGGCTGGCCCAGGCGCAGGCGGCGCTGAAGAAGGCGCAGGACCAGCTCGGCTACAGCGAGATCAAGGCCGACTTCGACGGCGTCGTCACGGCGTGGAGCGCCGAGGTCGGGCAGGTGGTGTCCGCCGGACAGACCGTCGTCACGCTGGCGCGTCCCGACGTGCGCGAGGCCGTGTTCGATGTGCCGGACGCCCTGATCGGCGAAATCCCGCGTGATGCCGCATTCCATGTCTGGCTGCAGATCGACGACACGGTGACGGCCGTCGGCCGCGTCCGCGAAGTCGCACCGCAGGCGGATGCCGCGACCCGCACCCGCCGCATCCGGCTGTCGCTCGACACTACGCCGCAGGCATTCCGGCTCGGCACCACGGTGAACGTCTCGATTCCCAAGCAGGTTGCGCCGCGGATCGTGCTGCCGTCCACCGCGCTGCTGGAACAGGACGGCGGGACCTCTGTGTGGGTGATCGACACGAGCACGCGCAAGGCCAAGCGCACCGGCGTGCGGGTCCTTGCCCGGAATTCCACACAAATCACCGTCGACGCGAGCCTGGGCGCCGGCCAGCCGGTCGTCGTCGCGGGTGTGCACAGCCTGCGCGATGGCCAGGACGTCAAGCTTGAGACCGCGCCGTGAATGGCTTCAACCTCTCACAATGGGCGCTGACGCATAAGTCCTTCGTCTGGTTCCTCATGGCGATCGCGCTGATCGCCGGCGTTATGTCCTATCGCAATCTCGGGCGGGAGGAAGACCCCAAGTTCGCCATCAAGACGATGGTGATCCAGGCGGCCTGGCCCGGCGCAACCGTCGGCGACACCATCGACCAGGTCACCGACCGCATCGAGAAAGAGCTCAAGCAGATCGACGCGGTCGATTTCACCAGGAGCTACACGACGCCGGGGCAGTCCACCGTGTTCGTCCAGCTCAAGGACACCACCAAGGGCAAGGACATCCCCGGCATCTTCTATCAGGTGCGCAAGCACATCCAGGACATCCAGAATCAGTTCCCATCCGGCATCCGCGGCCCGTTCTTCAACGACGAATTCGGCGACGTCTTCGGCAACATCTACGCCTTCACGGCGGACGGCATCTCGCCGCGACAGCTCCACGACTACGTGGAAAAGGTCCGCTCCGAAATCCTCACGGTCCCGAGCATCGGCAAGATCCAGGTGATCGGCGCGCAGGACGAGGTGATCTATCTCGACTTCTCGACCCGCAAGCTGGCCGGCCTCGGGATCGACACCCAGGGTGTGATCGCGACGCTGCAGTCACAGAACGCGATCGTGCCGTCCGGCGTGGTGCAGGCTGGGCCGGAGCGCGTGAGCATCCGCGTCGGCGGCCAGTTCGTATCCGAGGACAGCCTTCGCGCCATCAACCTGCGCGTCAACAACCGCTTCTTCCGCCTGACCGACGTTGCGGAGATTACGCGTGGCTACCAGGACCCGCCGGCCATGCTGTTCCGCTTCAATGGCGAGCCGGCGATCGGCCTCGGCATCGCCATGACGGCGAGCGGTAACCTGCTGCGCTTCGGCGAGGCCCTGAAGTCCCGGATGACGGCGATCGAGGCGACGCTGCCGATCGGCGTCGGCGTGCATCTGGTGTCAGACCAGCCGCAGGTCGTCGAGGAGGCGGTCGGCGGCTTCACCAAGGCCTTGGCCGAAGCGGTGATCATCGTCCTGGTGGTGAGCTTCGTCAGCCTCGGCCTGCGCGCCGGCCTGGTGGTCGCGACCTCGATCCCGCTCGTGCTCGCCATCGTGTTCGTATTCATGGAGTACAGCGGCATCTCGCTGCAGCGCATCTCGCTCGGCGCCTTGATCATCGCGCTCGGGCTCCTCGTCGACGACGCCATGATCACGGTCGAGATGATGGTGAGCCGGCTGGAGCGCGGCGACACCCTGCCCAAGGCCGCGACATTCGCCTATACGTCGACCGCGTTCCCGATGCTCACCGGGACGCTGGTCACGGTCGCGGGCTTCATCCCCATCGGCCTCAACTCGTCGTCCGCCGGCGAATACACCTTCACGCTGTTCGCCGTGATCGCCTGCGCGCTTCTCGTGTCGTGGATCGTCGCCGTGGTGTTCGCGCCATTGATCGGCGTCACCATGCTGCCGAGCACGATGAAGCACACGGACAAAAAGCCGAGCCGCCTGCTCCGCGGCTTTACGCGGCTGCTGCTGCTGGCGATGCGGCATCACTGGATCACCATCGGCATCTGTATCGCCCTGCTGGCGCTATCGATCTTCAGCCTGCGCTTCGTGCAGCAGCAGTTCTTTCCGAGTTCGGACCGGCCGGAGCTGCTGATCGACATGACGCTGCCGCAGAACGCAACGATCGCCGAGACCAGGACCCAGATGGACCGCATGGAGGCGGCGCTGCAAGGCGACCCCGACATCACGCGGTGGTCGTCCTACGTCGGCCAGGGCGCGGTGCGCTTCTATCTGCCGCTCGACCAGCAGCTCGGCAATCCGTTCTTCGGCCAGATCGTCGTGGTCACGACCTCGCTGGAAGCGCGCGAGCGGCTCAACACGAAGCTCAGAAAGCTCGTCGGCGATCAGTTCGTCGGCATCGACGTCCTGCTTCATCCGCTGGAACTGGGACCGCCGGTTGGACGACCGATCCAGTACCGCGTCAGCGGCCCGAGCATCCAGGGCGTGCGCGAGCAGGCGCTGAAGCTCGCCGTCGTTGTCGCCGGCAACCCCCATGTCGGCAATCCCACGTTCGACTGGAATGAGCCCGGCAAGGTGCTGCGTGTCGAGATCGCGCAGGATCGCGCGCGCCAGCTCGGCGTCACCAATGAGAGCATCGCCGGCCTTCTCAACAGCGTGGTCGGGGGCATCACCATCACCCAGGTCCGCGACAGCATCTATCTGGTCAGCGTCACGGCGCGCGCCGAGGCGAGCGAGCGCAATTCGCTGGAGACGCTGGAGAGCCTGCAGATCCCAACCAGCAGCGGCACCACCGTTCCGCTGCTGTCGTTCGCCCGCATCAGCTACGACCTCGAACAGCCGATCATCTGGCGCCGCGACCGCGAGCCGACGGTGACGGTGCGTTCGGTCGTGGTCGACGACACCCAGCCGCCGACCGTGGTGGCCCAGCTCGCGCCGAGCATTGACGAGTTCCGCAAGACCTTGCCCGAGGAATACCGCGTCACGGTCGGGGGCACGGTCGAGGACAGCGCCAAGTCGCAGGGACCGATCGCCGCCGTCGTGCCGCTGATGCTGCTGACGATGGCGGTGCTGCTGATGATTCAGCTCCAGAGCGTGCAGAAGCTGTTCCTCGTGATAAGCGTCGCCCCGCTTGGGCTGATCGGCGTGGTCGCGGCGCTGCTGCCGTTCCGCATGCCGATGGGCTTCGTCGCGATCCTGGGCATCCTGGCACTGATCGGCATCATCATCCGCAATTCGGTGATCCTCATGGCGCAGATCGACGAGGAACTGGAACATGGGCGCGAGCAATGGGGCGCTGTGGTCGAAGCGACGCGCCACCGCATGCGGCCGATCCTGCTCACCGCGGCAGCGGCCAGCCTCGGCATGATCCCGATCGCGCGTGAGGTGTTCTGGGGCCCGATGGCCTATGCGATGATCGGCGGCATCCTGGCGGCGACCGCGCTGACGCTGGTATTCCTGCCGGCGCTGTATGTCGCATGGTTCCGGGTCAAGGAATCCAAGCACGAGCCACCGCCGCCCGAACCGTCGTCGGACGCGCTACTCGCTGGATAGCGAGATCCGATGGGGCAGCATCGTCGAGGATTTGGCTCTGCCTGCGCGTCAAGCAGGCCCAGTGGCTTCCGTCCCCCATTTTCAGCCATCCGGGCTGTGCTAAACCCCGCCCCATGCAATCGGTCATTTCCGTCTCCAATCTCGTCAAGACCTACGCGTCCGGCTTCCAGGCCCTCAAGGGTATCGACCTGGACATCCGGCGCGGCGAGATATTCGCGCTGCTGGGGCCCAACGGCGCCGGCAAGACAACGCTCATCAACATCATCTGCGGTATCGTCAATCCGACATCGGGCGCCGTGCTCGTCGGCGGCCATCATTTCATCGACGACTACCGCGCGGCGCGCTCGCTGATCGGCCTCGTGCCGCAGGAGCTGACCACCGACGCATTCGAGACGGTCTGGGCGACAGTGAGCTTCAGCCGCCGGCTGTTCGGCAAGCCGGACAATCCGGCCCATGTCACCAAGGTGCTCAAGGATCTGTCGCTGTGGGATCGCAAGGACAGCAAGATCATGACGCTGTCGGGCGGAATGAAGCGGCGGGTGATGATCGCCAAGGCGCTGTCGCACGAGCCGCAGATCCTGTTCCTCGATGAGCCGACCGCCGGCGTCGACGTCGAGTTGCGCAAGGATATGTGGAACGTGGTACGCGAGCTGCGGGCCTCCGGCGTCACCATCATCCTGACGACGCATTACATCGAGGAGGCCGAGGAGATGGCCGACCGCATCGGGGTCATCAACAACGGCGAGATCATCCTGGTCGAGAATAAAACAGAGCTGATGCACAAGCTCGGCAAGAAGCAACTGACGCTTCAGCTCCAGAAGCGGCTCGACGCCATCCCGGCGGACCTTGCCGCCTATCATCTGGCGCTGTCCGGCGACGGCACGGAGCTGACTTATACCTACGACACGCAGGGCGAGCGGACCGGCATCACCGCGCTGCTCCAGGAGCTCAGCCGCGCCGAAATCCGGTTCAGGGACCTGGTAACGACGCAGAGCTCGCTCGAAGACATCTTCGTCGATCTGGTAAGGCTGAACCGATGAACCTCCAGGCGGTCCGCGCCATCTACGTCTTCGAGATGGCGCGCACCGGCCGCACGCTGCTTCAGAGCATCGTGTCGCCGGTGATCTCGACGTCGTTGTATTTCGTGGTGTTCGGCGCCGCAATCGGCTCGCGCATCACCGAGATCGAGGGCATCAGCTATGGCTCCTTCATCGTGCCGGGGCTGATCATGCTGATGCTGCTGACGCAAAGCACGGCCAACGCGTCCTTCGGCATCTATTTCCCGCGGTTTGTCGGCACCATCTACGAGCTGCTGTCGGCGCCGATCTCCTATTTCGAGATCGTGGTCGGCTATGTCGGCGCGGCGGCGACGAAATCGATCATCCTCGGCCTCATCATCCTCGCCACTGCCGGCCTGTTCGTGCCGCTGCGGATCGCCCACCCGGTCTGGATGGTGACGTTCCTCGTCCTGACGGCGGTGACCTTCAGCCTGTTCGGCTTCATCATCGGCATCTGGGCGGACGGCTTCGAGAAGCTCCAGGTCGTGCCGCTGCTCCTCATCACGCCGCTGACGTTCCTCGGCGGCACGTTCTATTCGATCAGCGTATTGCCGCCGTTCTGGCAGAAGGTCGCGCTGTTCAATCCGATCGTCTATCTGGTGAGCGGCTTCCGCTGGAGCTTTTTCGAAACCGCGGACGTCAGCGTCGGCATCAGCCTCGCCATGACGCTGCTGTTCCTCGCGATCTGCCTCGCGGTCATCGCGTGGATTTTCAAGACCGGCAACCGCATCAAGAGCTGATGGACCCTGCGGGTTACGCGACTTGACCCTGCGTTCAGCATCGCACCTACGGCGTCATTGGATCAATGCGCGGTGAAAACCGGAATCATGGCGTTCGCCAGGATGTGCCGCGTGGCACCGCCGAAGATCATCTGCCGCAGCCGGCTCTGGGTATAGGCGCCCTTGATGAGGAGGTCGCAGCCCTGCGCCGCGGCCTCGGCCAGGATCACCTCGCCACCATGGGCGCCGCCGCGTGACATCAACGTCTTGCCGGTGGCCGCGATGCCGTGGCGCGCCAGATAGGCGATGAGCTGCTCGCCGGTGGGCCCAGGCACGGTGGAGCCCTGCACGGTCAATACCGTGATCCGGCCCGCTCGCTGCAGGATCGGCATCGCCAGCGCGGTGGTCCGCGCCTGCTCGGTGCTGCCATTCCAGGCGATCAGCACATTCTCGCCGATCGTCCGCGGCGCCACCGGCGGCGCGATGAGGATCGGCCGGCCGCTTTCGAACAATCCGGCTTCCAGCGTGTTCATGCGCGGCCCGCGCGGATCGCCGCCCGGGCGCCCGAGCACGACCGCGTCGAACACCCGGCCGTAGCCGCCGATGACGTTGTCGCCGCCGGACTGCTCCGACCACCCATACGACAGCGTGGCCGCCGGACCGCCCGGCATCGGCACGATCCGCTCGCGCACGAAGGCGTGGAAGAGGTCGCGCGCCTGCCGCGCCGCCTCCTCCTCGTTCTGCCGCACGCTATCCATGGCGACGCCGCTGACCGGGTCCATGGTGATGAAATTCTCGACGTCGTAGCGCAGCGCGAAGCCCTCGATGTAGCTGTCGAACTGCCGTGCAAGCAGGAGCGCAGTCTCGAGCGTCGCAGCCATCACGTCGTGCTGCTCGGTCGGCACCAGCAAGGTCTTCATGGCTCTCTCCCATCCATGATCCGGATCGTCGGGGCACGACCTGCACCGGCAGATTATATCGGAAGCCTGTCGAGGCCGGAGCCAGACCCCTGGCTCCCGAGCCCGGAAGCTGTGACTATCGCCGAGCGAACGGCGAAAGCAAACCCGCCGTCGCATTCTCCCGGAACCAGCCCCATCCCGCGAAGCACACCGATCGTCCAGGCCGCCCGTGTTCCTGACTGTCTTTCCCTCGATCATGCTGCCGATGTTCCTGGCCGTCATGGACCAGACCATCGTGGCGACGGCGCTTCCCGCCATCGCGGCGTCGCTCGGCAATGTCGAGCGCATCTCCTGGGTCGTTGTCGCATACCTGGTGGCGACCACGATCGCCGCGCCGGTCTACGGCCAGCTCGGCGATATCTTCGGCCGCCGGCGCCTCATGTTCGTGGCGCTGGCGATTTTCATGACGGCGTCGGTGCTCTGCGCTCTGGCCACCAGCATCGATATCCTAATCGCGGGCCGCATCCTGCAAGGCCTCGGCGGCGGTGGTCTGATGACCCTCTCCCAGGCCCTGATCGGCGAGACCATACCGCCGCGCGAGCGGGCGCGCTACCAGGGCTATATCGCCACCGTCGCCGTCACATCGAACGGGCTCGGTCCGCTGGCCGGTGGGTACCTGACGCAGCATTTCGGTTGGGAGTTGATTTTCCTCATCAACCTGCCGGTCGGAGTCGTGGCCTTTCTCCTGACGTTCCGGCTCAAGGTGCAGCCGCGTCCGCCCGGCGCCTGGAAGTTCGACACACCGGGGCTCCTGCTGTTCATCCTGTTCGTGGCGCCGATCCTGCTGGCGCTGCAGCAGGCCCAGCGGCTCGATCCCAACTCGCTGCCGGCCGTCGGCGCATTCATGGCGCTCGGCCTCATCTCGGTCGGCCTTCTGATCTGGCGCGAGAAGCGCGCGACGTCGCCGCTGCTGCCGATCTCGCTGCTGCGGCACCCGGCGATCTGGCGCAGCGACGCGCTCGCCGCCTGCCACGGCGCAGCGCTGGTCTCGCTGATCACCTTTCTGCCCATCTATCTCCAGGTGGTACGGGGCACGACACCGGCCGAAACCGGCCTGCTGTTCCTGCCGCTTACGGTCGGAATCGGTCTGGGCTCCATGATCACCGGCCGGATCGTCTCGATCACCGGCCGCACGACGATCTTCCCGACCTATGGGCTGATTCTGGTGACGGCGAACCTGCTGTTTCTGGCGTGGTGGGCGCAAAACCTCAGCCTGACCGAGCTACCCATCGCGCTTGGCTGGAACGGGCTGTTCATGGGCACCGTCATGGGCGTGGTGCAGGTCACCGTCCAGAGCGTGGCGGGACCGCAGACGCTCGGCGCCGCCGCGGCCTCGGTGCAGTTCTCGCGTTCGGTGGGCGCGGCCTTCGGCACTGCTTTGGTCGCCGCGGTGCTGTTCTCTGTCCTCGCCGCCCGCGACCCGGAAACGGCGCGCCTCTTCGGCAGCATGGTGGAGCGGGGCACGGGGGTGATGGCGACCCTGACGCCCGCCCGCAGGGCGATGGTCGAGATCGAGATCGCGGGCGCGTTCCGCGCCGCGTTCCTCACCATTGCGACCTTCACCGGCCTCGGATTCCTGCTGGCGCTGTCGATCCCCCTGCGGCGGATTTGACCGGCATCACGCCGCGCCGGCAAGTCCCCGCACGACGAGGCGGTTGAGCCGCCTGGCGAACGCGGCGGGATCGTCGGGCACCTCGCCGTCGAGGATCTGCGCCTGCTCGAACAGCAGCGCGGAGAGGTCCGCAACATCATCCTCGTGCACGCCCTTCCTGGCGGAGGACAGCGCCTTGATGAGCGGATGGCCCATGTTGATTTCGAGGATCGGCTTGGTGCCGGCGCCTCGGCTCTGCCGCGCCAGCAGGCGCTCCAGCTCGCGGTCCGGACCGAACCCGGACGCCACCAGGCATGCCGCGCTGTCGGTCAATCGCTGCGACGCGCGCACGTCCGACACCTGCTCGCCGAGCGAGCCCTTGACGGCGGCGATCACCGCCGCGTCGTCGTCCGCGTCCTTGGGCTCGTCCGGCTTCTTGTCCGCATCGTGGTCGAGCAGCGGCACCAGGCTGAAATCGACGTCGCCCTGGCTCAACGACTTCATCGGCTTGCCCTCGAAGCCGAGGCCCGCCGAAGTCCAGAACGAGTCCACCGGGTCGGTCAGCAGCAGCACCTCGATGCCGCGCGCCTTGGCGGATTCGAGCTTCGGGTTCGATTTCAGCCGCGCCACGCTGTCGCCGGCCAAATAGTAAATGTCGGTCTGGTTCGGCTTGAGATCCGCCACATACTGCTTGAGCGACCGCAGGCCGCCTTCCGCCGTGGTGGTGAAGCGCGACAGCGCCAGCAACTGATCTCGGCGTTCGTAGTCCTCGTAGATGCCCTCCTTGAGGACCGTGCCGAACGCGTCCCAGATCTTGGCGAACGTCTCTTCGTCCTTGGCGGCCAGCGTCTCCAGCTCGGAGATGACGCGGGTGGTGAGCGCCTTGCGGATCTGCGCCACCTGCTGACTGTTCTGCAGCATCTCGCGCGAGATATTGAGCGGCAGGTCCTCGCTGTCGACCACGCCGCGCACGAACCGCAGGTAGGACGGCAGCAGGTCGGCGTCGTCGGTGATGTGGACGCGGCGCACGTAGAGCTTCACGCGGCCCTTGCGGCCAGGATCGAACAGGTCGAACGGGCGCGTCGACGGCGCGAACAGCAGCGCCGCATAGGACTGCCGGCCCTCGGCCCGGTAGTGCAGCGTCATCGCCGGCTCGTCGAAGGCCCCGGCGATGGATCGGTAAGCCTTGGTGTAGTCCTCCGGCGTCAGCTTGGATTTCGGCTTCTGCCAGATCGCGCTCGCGGCATTGATCTGGCGGACCTCGCCCTTGTCGTCGGCGAGTTCGATCGGGAACAGGATGGCGTCCGAATACTTCGCCACGATCCGCTCGATCTCGTGGGCCTCAAGGTAGCGCTTGGCGTCTTCCTTCAGGTGCAGCACGACCCTGGTGCCGCGCGCGACGCTGGCCGCCCGCTCGTCGGTGGCCGCGGCGACGTCGAAGCCCGTGCTGCCCGACGAGGTCCACACCCAGACCTCGCGCGTCCCGGCGCGGCGGCTCACGACCTCGATGCGGTCCGCCACCATGAAGGCCGCATAGAAGCCGACGCCGAACTGGCCGATCAGGCTGGCACTGTCCTTGGATTCGGCGAGTCGGTTGACGAAGGCGCGCGTGCCCGACCGCGCCACGGTGCCGAGATTCTCGATCAGCTCCTGGCGGTCCATGCCGATGCCGTTGTCGGCAACTGTCAGGGTGCCGGACGTGGCGTCGGGCGTGATGCGAATCGCAAGCGGCGTGTCGTCAAGCAGGTCCGGCTTGGCGATCGCCTCGTAGCGCAGCTTGTCGCAGGCGTCGGAGGCATTGGAGATCAGTTCGCGCAGGAACGTATCGGTCTCCGAATAGACCGAATGCACCATGAGGTGGAGAAGCTGCGCCACCTCGGCCTGGAACGGGTGGCTCTGGGTGGGGGTCTCGGCAACGGGATCGGTGGTCATGCGGCTCGCCCAAAGGTTGGTATCGGCTCGTCGATATAGCGCAGAGCGCGCCGCGCACAAGACGGCCGACACGGTTTGTTAACGCGGCGGACGGCGGCGATTCGGCTGGCTCGATTCGTTCTCCCGGAACGGAGCCGCAACAACGCGCCGCGACAACAGACCGGTGACGCAGTCGCTGGCATTCATGGCGGTCCCGGAAGACTCGAACTTCCGACCTTCGGTTTAGGAAACCGCTGCTCTATCCTGCTGAGCTACGGGACCAAGCCATTGTTATTAAGCACCTATCACCATCGTCCACGATAGCTTGGAAGCCGAATGCTATCCGTGTTGCTACCGAAGCGGCTCATTTTGCGCTTGCGGAGCGATTTATAACAGCTTGGAACAGAGCGTCGAGCCTCTCGGCCGCGTCGCTCTGCATCGTCTTGGTAACATGAGAGTACAAGTCGAGAGTGGTGGTCATCGTCGCCTGCCCCAACCGCTCCTGAGCGATCTTCGGGTGGACGCGCGCGAGCAAGAGTTGGGTCGCATGGCTATGCCGCAGGTCATGGAAACGGACGCGCGGTAAATCCTTCACGCGGCCTATCAGTCGAGTGAATTGGTGTGTGAGACGTTGCGGCTGCAACGGATCACCGTCGGCACGAGCGCAGACCAGCGTCTCACCTGTCTGGCGGATCCCGAGTATCAATAGTTCCTCAGCTTGCTGGCGACCGCAAGCAAACCACTGCGTTCTGGACTTTCGGGAGCACCAGCGCGCGGTTAATTTACCTCTGCGGCAATCGTGGGGGTATGTCCACCCGGACCTCGCCGTCGCGGATCGAAACCGGGTAGATGCGGAGCGCGCGAATGCTCCAGCCGGGCGAAGCCTGACCGCTGCCGAGATCGAACCACGCGAAATGCCGCGGACAGAACAGCTTGCCGTCCAAGCATCGCCCAAGCGCAAGGTCGGCCTGCTCGTGCGGACAGGCGCGCTCGCACGCCACGATGCGATCGCCGTCCCTGACGATGAGGAGTTGTTGGCCGCCGGCCTGGACTGGAAGGATCGGCGTGTCGATGGTGGCCTGGACGCTGCAGACCACGATCTCGCTCTCGGTGGCCGGATTGGCCACGGCATCTGCCTCAGGCGGCAATCGCCTGCGGCAAGATGGAGGCGACAGCGGCGTGCCGTTTACCGGCCTTGAGGCAGAATGCCGGCTGGAGCAGGCGCTCGGCGATGACCTCGTTGTGCTCGTTGTCGCGCAGGATGAAACGCCCGCGCTGCTCGCTGAGCACGGTGACGTCCGCCTCCATGCCGGGCCGCAGCGCGCCGATCTGGTTCGACAGCCCGAGCATTTCGGCCGGATGCGACGTCACCATCGGCACGACCTGCTCCAGCGTGAGGCCAAGCGCCATCATCGAACTCATCGCCTGGACGAGCGAGAAGCGCGCCTGTCCGGCAAACGGATGGTTCTCATCGTCGGCGTGCTCGGCCGGCGTGCCGGCCGGCGCCGGAACATGCGTGTTATAGCCGTGGATGTCCGCGCCGAGCGTCGTCGGCATGATGCCGGCATCGAGCGCCTTGCGAGCAAGCCGATACGAGAAGTGGCTGCCATGGCCGACGTCGACGCGCAGCCCGCGATCGAGCGCCGCCTGGATCACGGTGTGCACCTCGCCCTCCTGATTGACGAAGCCGCCGGGATGCCGCGTGAACGGATGCGCCAGGATATCGCCCTTGCGCAGCAGCGGGATCACGCGCTCCAGGATCGTGTCGACGTCCTCGCCGTTGTTGCCGCTCTCCGGCAGACCCCAGAGCTGGCCGAAATGGACATAGACCGGCAGGTCAGCCTGCCGTCCGATCTCCGCCGCCATCTCGATCACCCGGATGCCCCAGCGGGCGAAACCGCCGATCTCGGCATGCGCCTTGATGCCGCGCACAAGGTCGCGATTGGCGACGGCGGCCTTCACGGTGGCGTCGATGTCGACGCATTCGGGGCTGTAGAGATTCGGATAATAGTGCCCTTCGAGGCCGCCAACGAGATAAGCAGACAGGAATGCCAGCACGCGAGAATCCGCCCGCTCCGCGATGAAGTGGCGGAAGCCCGGTAGCGTCATGCAGGAAGGTCCGCCCTGATCGACGAGCGTGGTCACGCCGGACTGGACGCCGACCATGTCGGGGTCCATGCCGAAGCGCCCGGTAACGTACTGATAAACGTGGCCATGGGTATCGATCAGGCCCGGCAGAACGATCTGGCCGGCAGCGTCGATCACCTCCTTGGCTGAAGTCGGCAGGATCGAGGGCTGCACCGCCGCCACGACCCCATCCTTGATGGCGACGTCCATCACGCCATCGATTTGCGAGGCCGGGCAGATCACCCGGCCGCCACGGAGCAGCACGTCGAATTGGGGCCCGCTGTCCATGTCAGTCTCCGATCAGATTCGAGGTCGACGGCCGCGTCCGCTATGGGACATGCGAGCCGCCGGCATTTCTAATGCGCAGTATGCGTCGCAGTTTGTTCTACAGCAAGACGGATGCCATGCTGCTGTCGCCGCGCGCTCGCGCGCAAGCTAAGTGACCGTCGTGCCGTTCTCGGGTTCGTCATGCGCACCGACGAGGCGCCCCATAAGGACGATCAGCGTCGCCCGTTCGTTCGCGCCAAGCGCGGCGATTGTTTCGTAATGTGCCTCGCGCGCCGGCAGTTCCATAGCGGCAAGCATACGGGCGCCGGCGGCCGTCAACCGGCATTCCTGGGCGCGGCGATCCGTTCGTGACGCCGCGCGCTTGACCAAGCCCCGTTTCTGGAGGCGCTTGAGTGCGCCGGTCACCGTGGTCCGATCGAGCGCCACGTCATTGGCCAGCGTGGTCTGATCCGCGACGGCGCGGAGCGAAAGCGCCGACATCAGGCTGTATTGCACTGGCGTGACATCAAATCGGGCACACTTGCCTGCAAACAAGGCAACGTGAATCTGATGAAGCCGCCTCAGCAGAAAGCCGGGCCGTTCGGACAACGGCCACGGAGCGTGATCTAAGGCAGGATGGTGAGGCGCCATGCGGCTGACATAGGACAGCGCGAGGGAAAACGGAACATCCGGAGACTGGCACACCGATTGCTCGGCCGGTTCGATGGAATACGAAGCATACACCGCATTTGACTCTGGGCCCGCGTTTGGCTTCCATGCTTGCGTCGCGGAAGCAGCCCGATCGGAGAGCGTGTTGACCGCATTCGACCTTGTCCCGGCGGAAATTCCAAGCGACCCCCGACGGGCCTGGGGCAAACTCGATCAGGCGGCACGCAATGCGTGCTACGACAACAATCTTGCTGTCGCCGACAGTGCCGCGCTGATCGAGGCGCGTAACACGGCGTCCGCGGCCTTCCGGGCGTCGCGCCCCAGCGCGCTGGATGTGCCTTATGCTGAGGGCGAACGGACCCGTTTCGACCTCTATCCGGCCGTCGACAAGGCGGCACCCTGCCTCGTTTTCATCCACGGCGGCTATTGGCAGCGCAACTCGCGCGAAGCCTTCGCCCTGCTGGCGGAAGGCGCATTGGCGGACGGATGGTCAGTGGCGATGCCGGGCTATACGCTTGCTCCGGCCGCCACGGTGACGCAGATCGCCGGCGAGATGAGTTCTCGCGATGGACTGGCTGGCGGACACCGGCCCGTCGTTCGGCATCGCCGGACCTATCGTGCTCTCGGGCTGGTCCGCCGGCGCTCATCTTGTCGCGATGACGCTGTCGCATCCAGCCGTTACGGCGGGGCTCGCGATCTCGGGCGTCTACGATCTCGCGCCGATCCGCGACACCCACCTGAACCAGGCGCTGCAAATTTCCGACGAGGAGATCGAAACCCTATCGCCGCTGCGTCTGCCGGTGGTCGATACGCCGCTCACAATCGCGTATGGCACTCAGGAGCTTCCGGCGCTGATCCAGGATGGCCGCAATCTTCATGCGCGCCGGGCCGCCGCGCATGCGTCTGGGGAGTTGCTCCCGGTCCCGGGCGCCAACCATTTCACTATTCTGGATGAACTGCGCCGTAAGGACGGTATCCTGCTGAAGGCGGCGAGGCATCTTGTCGGACATCGGTCGTGACCGAGGCCCGCACGCCGTTGCGCTCCGGAGGCACCGGCCTCGCGCAAGGCGTCGGCGCCAGCCTGCCGCGCAAGGAGGACGACCGTCTGATGCGCGGGCGCGGCCAGTTCGTCGGCGACATCCGGTTGCCCGGCATGCAGGACGTGGCGTTCGTTCGCAGCCCGCTCGCGCATGCGATCATTCGTGGCGTCTCCATCCCGCCGGAGTATCGTGACCGCGTGTTCATCGCGAGTGATCTCGAAGGCGTGCTGCCGATCAGGGCAGTGTCCGGCCTACCCGGCTTCAAAGTCTCGGTCCAGCCGTCACTCGCGACCGACAAGGTCCGGCAAGTGGGCGAGCTCATTGCGATGTGCGTGGCGCCAACCCGCGCCGAGGCCGAGGACATCGCGGCTTCCGTGGTGCCGGACCTCGAAGAGCTTCCGGCGGTGCATGACATGCTGCTGGCACGGGAGCCGCGCTCGGCGCTGGTGCACGAGCATTGGGGCGACAACGTCTTCCTGGAAACCACGGTCGACATCGGCATCGAGGCTGCGTTCGACGCGCCGATCAAGGTGAGCCGGACGATCTCGACCGGGCGCCAATGCATGGCGCCAATCGAAGGGCGGGGCGTGGTCGCAGCCTTCGACCATCGCATGGACCAGCTTGTCGTGCATACCGCCAGCCAGATGCCGCATATTGTGCGCACCGGTCTCGCTGAATGCCTCGGCATGCCGCAGGAGCGCATCCGCATCGTGTCGCCGGATGTCGGCGGAGGGTTCGGCTACAAGGCGATCCTGCTGGCGGAGGAAGTCTGCCTGGGCTGGCTGGCGATGCGCTGCGGCCACCCGGTGCGCTGGCTCGAGGACCGACGAGAACATCTCACCGCCGGCGCAAATTGCCGCGAGCACCATTATCAAATCACGGCCTACGCGGATCGTGACGGCACGCTGCGCGGCATCGACTGCGAGGCGACTGTCGATTCCGGCGCATACTCGGCCTATCCGTTCTCGGCCTGCCTGGAGGCCGCGCAGGTCGCCAGCATCCTGCCGGGGCCGTATGATTTCCCCGCCTATCGCTGCCGGACGTGGTCGGTCGCCACCAACAAATGTCCGATCCTGCCGTATCGCGGCGTCGCCCGCACCGGCGTGTGCTTTGCGTTGGAGCTCATCCTCGACGCGGTCGCCGCGAAAGCGGGGCTTGAGCCCTCCCTGGTGCGCCTCAAAAACTTGGTGCGGCCGGAGCAGATGCCGTTCAACAACATCACCAACAAACACTTCGACAGCGGCGACTATCCGGAGGCGATGTCGCGCGCATTGGCCGCGATCGATGTGGAAGCTGTGCGGGCGCGGCAAAAGGCCGGCGAGCCGGACGGCCGGCGCATCGGCCTTGGCCTCTCGATCTATTGCGAGCAGGCTGCGCACGGCACCTCGGTTTATTCCGGCTGGGGCATCCCGATGGTGCCGGGCCACGAGCAGGCGAGCGCGCGGTTCACGCCCGATGGCGGCCTCGAACTGCGGGTCGGTGTTCATTCGCACGGGCAAGGCCTGGAAACCACGCTGGCGCAGATCGCCCACGAGATCCTGGGCGTGCCGGTGGATCGCATCCGCGTGCTGCATGGCGACACCGCGACCACGCCCTATTCCACCGGCACCTGGGGCTCGCGCTGCATCGTGATGGCGGGCGGCGCCGTCACCATGGCGTGTCGGGAACTGGCCGACCGCGCGATGCGGATCGGAGCTTGCCTCTTGCAAACCGAACCCGAACACGTGCTTCTCGATCGCGGCCACGTGGTCGGACCCGCGGGCGATGTCGATCTCGCCGAGGTCGCGCGGACCTGGTACCTCGCGCCGCAGAACCTTCCCGCCAACGTCAATCCCGGCGGGCTCGAAGTGACGGCCGGCTACAAGCCGGTACGCGACAGCGGCACCTTCAGTTATGCGGCGCATGCGGTCGTCGTCGCGGTCGACCCGGAACTCGGCGAGGTCGAGATCCTCGATTACATCATCGTCGAGGACGGCGGGGTGCTGGTAAACCCGATGGTGGTCGACGGCCAGATTTATGGCGGGCTGGCGCAAGGCATCGGTACGGCGCTGCTGGAAGAGATGCCGTTCGATGAGGCCGGCCAGCCGCTGGCGTCCACCTTCGCCGATTACCTTATGCCGGGCGCGGCGGAAGTCCCGGCGCCGCGCGTGGATCACATGGAGACGGCTTCGCCTTATACGCAGTTCGGCGTCAAGGGCATCGGCGAGGGTGGCGCCATCGCGCCGCCTGCGGCGATCACCAACGCCATCAACGACGCGCTGCGTCCATTGGGCGCGGAGCTTTCGCATTCCCCGGTGACGCCGCGCCGCATCGTCGAAGCCGTGCTGGCGGCCCGCGCGCAACAACCGGCCGTGGCGGTGGCGGCATGAAGCCCGCCCGCTTCGCCTATGCCCGGCCTCGCGACCTCGCGGCGGCGCTCGATCTCCTTGCCGGCGACCATGGCGCGATCAAAGTCATCGCCGGCGGCCAGTCGATCGGGCCGATGCTGAACCTGCGCCTTGTCGAGCCT
Organism: uncultured Alphaproteobacteria bacterium; assembly: GCA_963776455.1. Classification (GTDB taxonomy): domain Bacteria; phylum Pseudomonadota; class Alphaproteobacteria; order Rhizobiales; family Xanthobacteraceae; genus CAVZMU01. The sequence continues at coordinate 65,100 of CAVZMU010000004.1, read as the reverse complement.
GATCTTGTAGTGGACATCGCCGGCATTGCGGATTTGCGCCAAGCCACGATGGATGATGATACCCTCGTGCTCGGCGCTTGCGTGACACACGCCGACATCGAGGACGGCCGCGTACCCGACGTCACCAACGGCGCAATGGCGCAGGTGGCTTCCGCGATCGCCTATCGCGCCGTGCGCAACCGGGGCACCATCGGCGGCAGCTTGGTTCATGCCGATCCGGCTGCGGATTGGGTGACGGCGCTCTCGGCGCTTGGCGCCGAGGTTGAGCTTGCCTCACGCGATGGGCGCCGCCGTTTGTCGCTCGCCGATTTCCTGATCGGCGCGCTCGACGTCGCGCTCCGTCCCGGGGAACTGCTTGTCGCGGTCAGGATACCGGCCGTCCCGAAGGATTCACGCTGGGGCTATGTGAAGCATTGCCGGAAGGTCGGCGAGTTCGCCCACGCCATCGGCTGCGTCCTGCTGGATCCCGTGGCTGGCCAGGGACGCGCCGTCATGGGTGCCGTCGAGGCGCCCCCGGTGGCCATCACGGATGCGCGCAAACTGTTTGGCGGTCGGATCGGAACGGAATTCATGTCGCATTTCGATGCCACGGTTGCCGATGCCGCGCTGATCGATGCCGGCATGACGGGCGCCGTCGACCGCCACGTCCACGTCACCGTGCTGCGCCGCGCCGTCATGCAAGCCGGCGGGTTGGCAACCGTGACGGCGAGTGTCGCCGCATGAGCGCCGCCCTGCAGTTCGCGGACGACGCGCAACCATTGCCGCTTGCCCTGACGGTGAATGGCCGTCCCGTGAGGGCGCGGGCCGAGCCGCGAACGCATCTGGCGGATTTCCTGCGCGAAACCCTGGACCTTACCGGGACCCATCTCGGCTGCGAGCATGGTGTGTGCGGCGCCTGTACCATTCTCCTGGACGGCGAGCCGGCACGGTCATGCCTGACCTTCGCGGTCGGCTGCGACGGCAGCGCGGTCGAAACCATCGAAGGCCTCGACACCGACGAGATCACGACCGAACTTCGCGCCGCCTTCACGCGCGAGCATGCGCTCCAATGCGGATACTGCACGCCGGGCATGCTGATCACGGCGCGCGATCTGGTGATCCGCCTGCCGGACGCCGACGAGCGTCGCATCCGTCTCGGGCTGGCGGGCAATCTGTGCCGCTGCACGGGCTATGTCGGCATCGTCCGAGCGCTTCGCGCCGTCATTGCCGAACGGCGCGCGCGCGGGATCGCACCACGGCTCAATGGAGGCGACAGAAGTATCGGTCCGGTCGGCGCCGCGGCCCGCTCCGCGCAAGGCATAGTTCTGCCGATCGAGCCGCGGGCCCGCGCTGCCGCCTCGGCGCCCTCCATCGCAACCGTAGTGGCGTCCGACTTCACGCCGGCCAACAGCTTCGAGCAGGACTTCACCGTGTCATATCCGCCGGACAAAGTCTTCGCGTTGTTCGGCCGCGTCGAGGATGTCGCGAGCTGCCTGCCTGGGGCCTCGATCACCGCGCGGCCCACGCCGGACAGCGTCGAAGGCGCCATCCGGGTCAATATCGGGCCGATCACAGCGGCGTTTCGCGGCAATGCGCGGATCGAGCGCGACGAGACAACCCGCAGCGGACGCATCATCGGCGCTGGCGCCGACGCTGGCGGCCGCTCCAGCACGCAAGGCGTGATCCGGTATCGCGTGCTCAACGGAGCATCCGCCGGCACGGCGCAAGTCGAGCTTCAGGTCGGCTACACCCTGAAAGGCCCGCTCGCGCAATTCAGCAGGCCCGGTCTGGTGCGCGACCTCGCGGCGCGCATCGTCGCGGCATTTTCCGCCAACCTCGAAGCCAAGCTCGGCGGCAAGGCGCCCGTCGTCTCTGCGCACGGCCTCAACCCGATCTCACTGCTCATCGGTCTCCTGCGAAGCCGGATCACGGCGTGGTTCGGTCGAAGTCCTCTACCCCCCAACCCGAAGGAACAATGACATGACGAGACGCGGACTTTTATCCACGGCCGCGCTGGCGGCGTTGCTGCTGGGATCGCCCGCGGTGGCGCAGGCGCCGATCAAGATCGGCGTCAACGAGCCGCTCACCGGCGCGTTCGCGGCGTCCGGCACTTATGTGGTGAACGGCGCCAAGATCGCCGCTGACGAGATCAACACCAATGGCGGCATCCTGGGCCGCAAGGTCGAGCTCGTCATTGAGGACAACAAAAGCAACCCGACCGAAGCCGCCGCCGTCGCCGAGAAGCTCATCACCAGCGACAAGACGCCGATCATGATGGGCGCCTGGGGATCGAGCCTCACGCTCGCCGTGATGCCCAAGCTCGTCGATTACGAAACTGCCATGGTGGTGGAAACCTCTTCCTCCGGCAAGATCACGACGTCGGGCAACCCTTATGTGTTCCGCATTTCGCCGCCCTCCGCCGTCGAGGCCGAAGCCTTCGCGCCGCGCATCAAGTCGATCGGAATCAAGAAGGTCGATTTCCTGGTCATCAACAACGACTGGGGACGCGGCTCGGCTGAGGATTTCGGCAAGGCGTTCAAGGAGAACGGCGTCACCGTCGGTCTCGTCGAGACCATGGATCAGTCGGCGCAGGACATGAGCGCGCAGCTCGCGAAGTTCAAAGCGTCTGATGCCGATACCCTGATGATCACCACCGCGGTCGATCAGCTCACGCTTATCTTCAAGCAGATGGCGGCGATCGGCCTCAAGAAGCGCGTCATCACGACGGGCGGGTCGCAGAACCCCGACCAGATCATCGCCCAGGCCGGCGCGGCCGCGGACGGCACCATGCATCTCACGACGTTCCTGCCATGGGAACCGGATATGACGCCGAATCCGTCGGCGACCAAATACTTCATCGCCGAATGGAAGAAGCGCGGCTTCGAGTTCGCAGGCGTGACGGAGAGCTTCCGCGGCTATGACGGCATCCGTACGATCGCTGCGGCGATCAAGATCGCCGGATCGGACGATCCCAAGAAAATCAAGGAAGCGCTGTGGGCCGTGAACTTCATGGGTCTCAACGGGCCGATCAAGTTCACCAAGTCCGGCCCGGCCGGCAAGGAAAGCGGCCAGAGCAAGCCCAACGTCTATATGATCCAGATTTCAGGCGGCAAGGTCACGCTCGTCCCACAAAGCTGACGTCAGCGCAAGGTTATTGGTGGCGGCGCGCCGCTAAGCACGTTCGCTTGGGATCGCGTTGGCCCCAATCTCGCTCGTCCCCGCGAAAGCGGGGATCCAGAGCAACAAACGAAAGTTTGAAATCGTGCTTCTGGATTCCCGCTTTCACGGGACTGAGCGGAGTGGGCTTCAACGTGAAACACTCGTGCTTGAGCCACCACTCGTTTGCAGGACCGTCGTGGACCAACTCGCGCAGCATCTTGTCAACAGTCTGATCCTGGGAGGGACCTACGCCCTTCTCGGCATCGGGCTGACGCTGATCTTCGGCATCATGAACGTGGTGAATTTCACGCACGGCGCACTCTACACCGTCGGCGCGTATGCGATGTACATCGCGGCAGTTCGTCTCGGCCTCAACTTCTTCGTGGCCTTCCCGGTGGCGATCGTGGCTGGGCTCGTGCTGGGCGCGCTGATCGAATGGACCTTGCTGCGGCCGCTGCGCGGCTCCGACATCGACACCACGATGCTGGTCATGATCGGCGCCGGCATCGCGCTGCAGTCGGGAATCCTGTGGGGCTTCGGCGGGGTGGCCAAGGCGATCCCGGCGCCGTTTCCGGATGCGCCGCTCGTGCTGGGTCCGGTGTCGCTGTCGTGGCTGCGGCTGTTCGTGCTCGGCGCCGCGCTGGTCCTGATCGTGGGCTCTTACCTCCTTATCGACCGCACCAAGCTCGGGCGCGCGATGCGGGCGACGTTCCAGGACCACGACACCGCCGCGCTGATGGGCGTCAACGTCCGCCTGATCTACACCGCCACCTTCGCGACCGGCTCGGCGCTGGCGGCGGCGGCCGGCGCGCTGCTCGGGCCGGTGTATGTGGTGTTTCCGCAGATGGGCGACCTCGCGGCCGTCAAGGCCTTCGCCATCGTCATCCTGGGCGGCCTCGGCAACATCACGGGCGCCACCATCGGGGGCTTCGTCCTCGCGCTGGCCGAGGAGTTCGGCGCCGGCTATGTCTCGTCCGGCTATCGCGACGCGATGGGCTTCGTCATCATCATCGCGATCCTGCTGGTCAAGCCGACCGGGCTGTTCGCGCGCGCGGAGCGGATCGGGTGATCCGTTATGCGCCCTGGGTCCTGCTCGCGGTGCTGGCGGCGATTCCCGCGGTCCTCAAGGACCCGTATCTGCTGAACGCGCTGATCACCACCGGCATCTTCACGATCGGGGCGATGAGCCTCAATTTGCTGCTCGGCTTCACCGGACAGCTCAGCTTGGGGCATGTCGCGTTCTTCGGCATCGGCGCTTATGTCAGTGCGCTGACATCGCTTGGCTTCGATGTCGAACTGCTGAGCGGCGTCCATATCGTGCATGAGGCATGGCCACCGGCTGTCGGCTTCCTGCTGGCGATGCTGATCGCGGGCGCCTGTGGCTATATCGTGGGGCGACTGTCGTTCCGCGTGCGTGGCGCCTATTTCGTCATCGTGACGATTTCGTTCGCCGAAGTCGTGCGGCTGGTTGCGCTGAACTGGGTGGAGCTGACGCAGGGCCCGTTGGCACTCACCAACATTCCGGCGCTCTCGGTGTGGCTTCCTGGACTCGGCGTGGTCGCGTTGCGCACCAAGATGCAGAGCTATTACCTCGTGCTTGCAGTGGCGACGCTCGCCTATGTAGTCATTTCCGCGCTGGTGCATTCGCGCTTCGGCCGCACCATGCGGGGCCTCAAGGAGAACGAGGCGCTCGCCCTCTCGGTCGGCATCAACGCCACCCGAACCCTCACCATCGCGGCGACGATCTCGGCGGCGATCGCCGGCGCCGCGGGAAGCCTCTATGCGCACTATCTCCGCATCATCGATCCCGACGTGTTCCTGTTCTCATACACCGTCACGATGGTCATCATGGTGGTAAGTGGCGGCAAGGGCACGCTCGTCGGCCCCATCATCGGCGGGCTGATCTTCGGATTGCTGCCGGTCGCGCTACGGCCGGTGCTGGCGCCCGAAGCTCAGTGGATCGTGTACGGCGTCGTGCTGATCATGATCCTGTTCGTGATGCCGCGCGGGATTATCCCTGCCTTGCGGGATCTGTTCGAGGGTCGGCGCACGGCGCCGAAGACCGCCGCAATTCAGGCGCCGGGGCATCCATGACCGCCCTTCTGCTGTCGGTCGAGCATGTCGGCGTGCGGTTCGGCGGTCTGGTGGCGATCGCCGACTTGCACTTCGACGTCAACGAGGGCGAGATTGTCAGCTTGATCGGCCCCAACGGCGCCGGCAAGACAACGGCCTTCAATGTCGTCACGGGGTTTCTCAAGCCGACCCAAGGCCGGGTGACGTTTCGCGGCACGGCGCTCACCGGCCTCAAGCCGCATCAGATCACGCGGCTTGGACTTGCCCGCACCTTTCAGCGCACCAGCGTGTTTCCGGACGACACCGTGCTCGACAACGTGCTGATCGGGCTGCATCGGCAATCCGGACCGGAGCGCACGTCGCAGGAACCGGCTGCCGCCATCCTCGACTTGGTCGGTCTGGCGCCGCGCGCGCAGGACAAGGCCGGAACTCTGGCCTATGGCGAGCAGCGTCTCGTCGGCGTGGCGCTCGCGCTCGCGACCGAGCCGACGATGCTGCTGCTCGACGAGCCGGTTTCCGGCATGAACGCATCGGAGACACAGACCTTCGTCAGTCTGCTGCGCCGCATCCGCGAGCGGGGCATCACCGTCCTGCTGGTCGAGCACGACATGCGGATGGTGATGGAGGTATCAGACCGCATCGTGGTACTGAACTACGGACGGCTCATCGCGGAAGGTCCGCCGGACGCGATCCGGACCGACCCAACGGTGATCGAAGCCTATCTCGGAAAAGGCACCGCGGCGCGCGAGGCCGGACGGGCGGCGGTCGATGCTTGAGTTGCGCGACGTCGTCTGCGCCTATGGACAGGTCCAGGCCCTCAAGGGCATCTCGCTCGATGTCGGCAAGGGCCAGCTTGTCGCGCTGATCGGCGCGAATGGCGCGGGTAAATCGACAACTCTACGCGCCATTTCCGGGCTGGTGCCGCCGCGATCGGGGAGCCTGCGGTTCGACGGTCATGACATCACCGGCGCGGACCCGCGGCGCGTGCTGTCGCTCGGCATCGCGCATTGCCCGGAGGGCCGCCGCGTCTTTCCGCACATGACCGTGGCGGAGAATTTGTGGATGGGCGCTTATCTGCGCGCGGACGCGCGCGCCGTGGCGGAAGACGAGGAGCGCATCTATGGCGAATTCCCGCGCCTGAAGGAACGGCGTTCGCAGGCCGCCGGCACGCTTTCGGGGGGCGAGCAACAGATGCTCGCGATCGGCCGCGCCCTGATGTCGCGCCCCAAGCTTGTGCTGTTCGACGAGCCGTCGCTTGGGCTCGCACCCAACATCGTCGAGCAGACGCTCACGATCATCCGCACCATCCGCGACAGCGGTACGACGGTATTGCTCGTGGAGCAGAACGCCTTCGCGGCGCTGGAACTGTGCGACCACGCTTATCTGCTCGAGGCGGGCCGCGTGACGCTCTCCGGGTCCGGCCAGGCGCTCGCGGCGGATAGCCACGTGCAGAGGGCGTATCTAGGGGGATAGCGAACACGCGCTGGCCCGGTTCTTGCCTCGAAATTCGGCGGTTTTGCAGGTCCCGCGCTCCTGGTCGCGGGTCCTGCATGCCGCGTGCGCCGCAAAGAACTTACGCCCAGCCGCCGGACACGGATTGCATGACCACCAGCGATCTGGAACTCGTCCACGTGACCAAACGCTACGGCTCGGCTGTCGCGGTGGACGCGATCGACCTGCGGATCGAGGCGGGCACCTATTGCTGTCTGGTCGGCCCGTCCGGATGCGGCAAAACCTCGACGCTGCGGATGATCGCCGGGCACGAACCCGTGACCTCCGGCGATCTCATCATCGGCGCGACCAACGTCACCCTGCTGCCGCCGGCGCGGCGCGGCACCGCGATGATGTTCCAGAGCTATGCGCTGTTCCCGCACCTGAGCTGCGTCGACAATGTTGCGTTCTCGCTCAAGATGAAGGGCGTCGGCAAGGCCGAGCGGCGGGCCAAGGCGATCGAACTGCTGCGGCGGGTGGCGATGGAGCAATACGCCGAGCGGCTTCCGGCGCAACTTTCCGGCGGGCAGCAGCAGCGCATCGCGCTCGCCCGCGCGCTGATCACCGAACCGCAGGTGCTGCTGCTCGACGAGCCGCTGTCGGCGCTCGATCCCTTCTTGCGGATACGGATGCGGACAGAGCTGCGGCGGCTGCAGGAACAGCTCGGTATCGTCTTCGTCCATGTCACCCATGGGCAGGACGAGGCGATGGCGCTCGCCGACCTCGTCGTGGTGATGAATGCCGGACGGATAGAGCAGAAGGGTTCGCCGCGCGAGGTCTTCAATGCGCCGGCTACGGAGTTCGTCGCCCGCTTCATCGGCGGCCACAACGTGATCCCGACCGACCACGGCAACGTGGCGGTGCGGGCCGACCGCATGAGCCTGTCGCGCGGGAACGGCGCCACCAACGCAAGGCTCAGGGCCATTGTGCGCGCCGTGGAGTATCGCGGCACCCATGTGGAAGTCGCGCTGGATTCCGATGCCGCGCCGGATCTGGCCGCGCTGCTCACCGATGCGGCCTACGACGCCGATCCCTTCGGGCCCGGTGACGCGGTGAGCGTCAACTGGGCCGAGAGTCAAGTTCACCGTCTTTCGCCGGTCCAATGACGCGCCGGCAACCAAAAGGAGTCGTGACATGACGATCGACGACAAGCGGTTCTCCCGCCGTACCGTGCTCAAGGGCGCGAGTGCTCTCGCAGGCGCCGGTGCCGGCATGACGTTCGACCCGGCCAAACGCTCGCTGTTTTCGGCGCCGGCCGTGCATGCCCAGGAGGCGAAGGTCCTGCGTTATCTCGGCACCGCCGTGAACCAAGCCGACGACATCACCAAGAAGGTGAAGGCCGACACCGGCATCACGCTGGAATACATCTCCGCAACGACCGACGACGTCACCAAGCGCGTGGTCACGCAGCCAAACTCGTTCGACATCCTCGATACCGAATATTTCAGCCTCAAGAAGCTGGTGCCGTCAGGCAATATCCTCGGCATGAGCGCCAAGAAGATCAAGGAGTTCAATAATATCACGCCGGTCTTCACTAAGGGCGAGTTGCCTAACGGCAAGAAGATCGGCGACCAGGGCACCGCGCCCAAGAAGGTGATGTTCCTGGAAGGCGAGCACTCCAAGGTGTTCGCCAAATCGCCGACCGAATGGGTCACGCTGATCCCGACCACCTACAACGCCGATACGCTCGGTATCCGGCCGGACCTCATCAAGCGCCCGATCGGTAGCTGGGCCGAGCTGCTCAATCCGGAATTCAAGGGCAAGGCGTCGATCCTCAACATCCCGTCGATCGGCATCATGGATGCGGCGCTGGTCGTGGAGGCGACCGGCCAGCACAAATATGCCGACAAGGGCAACATGACGCGCGCCGAGATCGACCTCACCATGAAGGTGCTGACCGAAGCCAAGAAGGCCGGCCAGTTCCGCGCCTTCTGGAAGGACTTCAACGAGAGCGTCAACCTGATGGCCTCGGGCGAGACCGTGATCCAGTCGATGTGGTCGCCCGCCGTCACCGCGGTGCGCTCGAAGGGCATCCCGTGCGTGTTCCAGCCGCTCAAGGAGGGATACCGCTCCTGGGCGACCGGCTTCTGCCTGTCGAAAGGCGTCACCGGCAAGAAGCAGGAATGGGCCTACGAATTCGTCAACTGGTTCCTATCCGGCTGGGCCGGCGCCTATCTCAATCGCCAGGGCTATTATTCCGCCGTGCTCTCCACCGCCAAGGCCAACATGGAGCCCTATGAGTGGGCCTATTGGATGGAAGGCAAGCCGGCCGAGAAGGACCTCAAGGCGCCGGACGGCTCATTGCTCGAGAAGGCCGGCGCGGTGCGCGACGGCGGAACTTACGACGAACGCATGGGCGCGGTCGTGTGCTGGAACGCCGTGATGGACGAGAACGACTACATGGTCCGCAAATGGAACGAGTTCATCGCGGCGTGATGTAATCCGATCGCTCGGCTGACTCCGTTACCCTCTCCCTCAGGGCTCCTCAGGGGGAGAGTGTAACGGAGCAAGGTGCGAGGGCCTTTCGATGGGCGCTACTGGAATGAAAATGGATGGTCGCTGACGGTCCGACAACATCGCGCGGTTTACCGGCGTGGGCTCAGGCGACGCCGCTCGCGCTGGTGTTCGCGGTGTTCTTCATCGTACCGCTGGCTTTGGTCGTGCTGGTCAGCTTCTGGGACTACAACGATTATGAGATCGTCCCGTCGCTGACGACCCGGAGCTACAGCGAGACCTTCGAGGGTTGCCTCGCGCAACTGCCGGACCTCTGCACCATCCTCAGGACCTATGTTTCCACGGTGAAATTCTGCCTGATCGTGTGGGCGGCGACGCTCGCGATCGGGTTCACGGTCGCGTATTTCCTCGCCTTCCACGTCCGCTCGCTGAAATGGCAGGTCACGCTGGCGCTGGTCTGCACGATCCCGTTCTGGACCTCCAACGTCATCCGCATGATTTCGTGGATACCGCTGCTGGGGCGCAACGGGCTGGTCAACGCCACGTTGATAAACCTTAACATCGTCAACCAGCCGGTCGAATGGCTGCTGTTTTCACAATTCTCCGTCGTGCTGGCATTCATCCACCTGTTCACGTTCTTCATGGTAGTGCCGATCTTCAATTCGATGATCCGAATCGACAAGCGGCTGATCGAGGCGGCCTACGACGCCGGCGCCACCGGCTGGCAGACGCTGTGGAATGTCGTGATCCCGCTTGCGAAGCCGGGCATCGTGATCGGTTCGATCTTCGTCATCACCATCGTGATGGGCGATTTCATCACCGTCGGTGTGATGGGCGGCCAGCAGATTGCCTCGGCCGGCAAGGTCATCGAGACCCGCCTCAATGCGCTGCAGTTTCCGCCGGCCGCCGCGAACGCGGTTATCATGCTTGCGATCACGCTGCTCATCATCACGACGCTGATGAAGCTGGTCGATATTCGCAAGGAGCTTTGAGCGTGATCGTTTGCCAGCGAAGCACCTCCGCTCATTCCCGCGCAAGCGGGAACCCGGCTTCATCAACTACAGCTCGCAATTGCCTCTGGATCCCCGCCTTCGCGGGGACGAGCCGGGGGGCCATGCCACCCGCAGCGAATAAGTCGTAACCATGCGTGAGGGCCGTCCCGCGGTGTTCTACTGGCTGGCGGCGTTTTTCGCGACCTATGTGCTGTTCCTCTACGGGCCGATGATCGCGATCTTCGTGCTGTCGTTCCAGGGACCGGAGGGCGGGCTGACATTTCCGCTCAACGGCCTGTCGTTGCACTGGTTTGCCAAGCTGTGGTCGGGCGGCGGCATTGTCGATATCGGTGCGGCCTTTCGCCGTTCGCTTCGGCTCGGGCTTACGGTGATGGCCCTCACCATGCTGATCTCGGTGTTGGCCGGGCTGGCGTTCCGCAAGCGCTTCATCGGGCAAGCCGCGTTATTCTATGTGGCGATCGCGAGCCTGATCGTGCCGTCGATCGTGACGTCGCTTGGCATCGCGCTCGAATTCCGGCTGTTCGACGACCTGATAAAGACCCGCGGGCCATCGTGGATCGCCGATACCTACACCACCGGGATGGGCCTGTTCACGTCTGGCCTCGGCGCGCATCTCACATGGACGCTGCCGTTCGGCCTGCTCATCATGTTCGCGATCTTCAACCGGTTCGATACTCGCCTGGAGGAAGCGGCGCGTGATCTCGGCGCGACGCCGTGGCAGACGTTCCGCTACGTGGTCGCGCCGATCATCCTGCCGTCGCTGGTCGGGATCGGGCTGTTCGGCTTCACGCTGTCATGGGACGAGATCGCGCGATCTTCGCAGGCGATCGGCGAGGTCAATACGCTGCCGCTCGAACTGCAGGCGCTCACCACCACGGTGACGACGCCGGAAATCTATGCCCTGGGCACCGTGACGACCGGCGTCTCCTTCATGGTCATCGCGGTCGCTCTGCTGGTCATCGCGTTGCTGCAGGCTCGCCAAGCGCGGCACGGCTCCGACGCCGGCAAAGGCGTGTAGCGCGAGGGGATGCAGCCCCGATCTTCGCTCGTCCCCGCGAAGGCGGGGACCAACTTTGTTATGCTGCTAATCTAGATTCCCGCTTGCGCGGGAATGAGCGGAGAATGTTTCGACGTAGGGAGACCGGACTCTCGTGCGCCTGCTCGTCGTCAATCCAAACACTACGGCCTCAATGACGGCGCGCATCGGCGTTGCCGCGACGGCGGCCGCTTCGACCGGTACCACGGTCGAGACGGTTAACCCGGAGATGGGGCCAGCCTCCATCGAGGGCCCCTATGACGGGGCATTATCGGTACCGGGGCTGCTGGCCGAAATCGCCAAGGGCGAGACGGCGGGTTTCGACGCCTTTGTCATCGCGTGTTTCGACGACACCGGGCTTGAGGCGGCGCGATCGCTCGCGCGCGCTCCCGTGATCGGGATCGGCGAGGCGGCATTTCATGTCGCCACGCTCGTCGCCCATCATTTCTCGGTGGTGACGACGCTGTCGCGCTCGATCGCGACGATCGAAATCAATTTGCTCAAATATGGGCTCGACCGCAGATGCGCGCGCGTCCGCGCGTCGGACGTACCGGTGCTGGATCTCGATAATCCGGCAAGCGACGCACGCCGCAGGATCGAGCAGGAAATTATGCGCGCCAAGGAAGACGACGGCGCCGACGCGGTCGTGCTCGGCTGCGCCGGGATGGCGGACCTCGCTAGCGACCTCTCCCGCGCCGCCGGCATTCCCGTGATCGACGGCGTCGCGGCCGCGGTGCGTCTGGCGGAGGCGGTCGCCGGGCTTGGGCTCGTGACCTCGAAAGCCGGCGCCTATGCGTTTCCGGCCGCCAAGGCCTATGCCGGCGTATTGGCGAAGTTCGCGCCGCGAAACTCCTGATTCAGGTCGAGGGTCGTTTATTGAGGCGAGCATAGCCTACGGCTCTCGATTTTGCCTGATGACTTCCATCGCGCGTGCGAGTTGCTCCGCAAACACCGCCGTGGCAGCAGGGAGGTTTCGCTCCCGGAGCTGGCCGAGCACCAAATCGGCACGCGGCACATCCCAGTCATCGATGTCCCGGACGATCAAGCCGAGCATGCTGTCCTCTGGCGGCGTTCCGATGCGAATCTGGAACGAACTCACCCCGGCGTTCAGGACGAGCCCGCGCAGCAGCTCGAACGAATTGGATTCCGCGACAATGTTGAAGCTCAACCCCGTCCGCGCCGTCACCTGATCGAGGAGCTGCCGCCCGCCGATGCTGCGTCAGGCAGCGCAACGGGATGGCGGGCGCAGTCGCGCAACCGGATCGCCGGACAGCTCGCGGGCGGATGATCGGGTGCCATCATCACCACAATGCGCTGTGGCAACCCGCACCGACGACTTTGCGATGATCTGATTCAACCCGCTCCGCAAAGGATTTTGTGATGCTGTTGCGCCGCCTTGCCCTCGCCTTTGGCCTGACCCTGTTGCTGTGCGGCGCCACCGCCGCCCAGGACGTGACCAAGATCCGATTCACGTTGGATTGGAAGCTGCAGGGCATACATGCCTGGTACGTCTGGGCCAAGGAGAAGGGCTATTTTGCCGCTGAAAAGCTCGACGTCACCATCGACCAGGGCGAAGGATCGGCTGCCACCGTCACCCGCATCATGTCGGGCGCCTACGACGCCGGCTTCGGCGACATGAACGCCATCGTCCAGGCGGCTGCGCAGAAGCCCGGCGAGGCGCCGGTGATGATGCAGATGATCTATTCCAGGCGCCATTCGCGTTGCTTGCCAAGGCGTCGAGCCCGGTGAAGACTGCGAAGGACCTTGCCGGTACAAAGCTCGGCACCCCGCCGGGCGGCGCCTCATTCAAACTGCTGCCACTGCTCGCGAAGAAGAACGGAGTCGACTATGCCAAGATCGATATTCTCAACGTCGCGCCGAACCTGCAGGAGCAGATGCTGCTGCAGGGGCAGGTCGACGTCATCGCGATCTTCACCGCGACCCAGCTACATGAATTTGGTGTCGCTCAGACTGGACCCGGACAAGGATTTCCGCTTGATCTATTACGCGGATTCCGGCCTTGACCTTTATTCCAACGGCGTGATGGTGTCGCGGAAGCTTGCCAAAGAAAGACCCGAAGCGGTGAAGGGTCTGGTACGCGCCATCGCCAAGGCGATGCACGACGTGATGGCCAACCCCGATGCCGCGATCGAGCTGCTGGCGCAGCGCGAGCCTCTCATCAACAAGGACATCGAGAAGCGGCGGCTCGTCTATGTCTATAAAACACTGATCGCGACACCGGAAGCCGCCGAGCTTGGCATCCGTGATGTGAAATATGCTCGCTTGACGGACGCCATCGACACAATCGCGACATCCTTTGAGCTGTCGCGCAAGCCGCCGGCAAGCGAGGTATTCAGCCGCGCATTCTTGCCGCCCAAAGTGGAGCGAACGATAACGACCCTATCGAACTGACGCGCAGCCTCAGCGCCATGCCGATCGCCAAGGTCCACCGCATCTCCGCGACCGCGCCGGACGACGTCTCCGGCATAGAAGCCGCCATCGCGACGGGCGCCATCGACCCGAAGGGCGTCGTCGCTGTGCTTGGCAAGACCGAGGGCAACGGCCTCGTCAACGATTTCAGCCGAGGCTATGCCAGCCTCGCGCTGAATCTGCTGTTCCGCAGCCACCTGCCGCGCGAGGACGCTAACAAGATCTGCCTCGTCATGTCGGGCGGCACCGAGGGCGGCATGGCGCCGCATTGGGTGGTGTTCGAGCGTGCCGAGGGCAACGGCATTCCCGGTCCGGCGCTGGCAGTCGGCCGCGCCCATACGCCGCCGCTGCCGTTCGAGGCCCTCGGCCGCATGGCGGAGGTCGATCAGGTCGCGGAGGGCGTGCACGCCGCGATGGCGGATGCCGGCATCACCAATGCCGACGACGTGCATTTCGTGCAGATCAAGTGCCCGCTGCTCACACTCCAGCGCATCAACGAGGCCGACGCCCGACGCGCCGCGGTCGCGGCGCGGGATACGCTGAAATCGATGGGGCTATCACGCGCCGCGAGCGCGCTCGGCGCCGCCGTGGCGCTCGGCGAGGTCAAACGCGAGCGCATCGCAGATGCCGATATCGCAAACAAATGGGATTCTGTGGTCCGGCCGGGCCAGTGCATCGGCCGGTATCGAGCTGGTGAACCATGAGATCGTCGTGCTCGGGATGTCGGCGGCGTGGTCGGGACCGCTCGCCGTCGACCATGCCGTGATGGCGGATGCGATCGACATCGAGCCGGTGCGTGCCGCCCTGGTGCGCCTCGGCTTCGCCGCCGCCGGCCAGTTGCCGCCCAGCGAGCGCGATCGTCTGGTGGCCCTGTTGAGCAAAGCCGAGGCGAGCCACGATGGCCGCCTGCGCGGCCATCGGCACACCATGCTTGACGACTCCGATATCTCGTCGACACGTCACGCCCGCGCTTTCGTTTGCGGCGCGCTCGCCGGCCTCGTGGGGCACGCGGAGATTTACGTGTCGGGCGGCGCGGAGCATCAAGGTCCTGACGGTGGCGGACCAGTCGCCCTCATAGCGAAACGCCCCGTCCGATAATATGGGGCGATTGGATCGTGGTCGGTCCTTGCGCCTCACACCTCAGGCAAACACCCGAGTGAAGTTCATCGCATTCCTGCGAGAGAATGTTGGATCCCGGTTGCTCTCCCTCCTGGAGGGACAAGTGCGACCGGGTGCAAATTCACCGCTTTAGCCGCAGCGAGAACGGCCATCGTGGGCGCCTTGCTTGGCCAGCGGCAGATGCTGGCGCGGCCGACGCCGATGCGCGCCGCGATCTCGCCATAGGTCCGCGTCGTCTCCTCGACCAGGCGGCGCACGAGCGATGGTGCCGTCGCATGCCAACTGGTTTGGGACAAAATCGAGTTTAGATAGTGTAAGCCCAAACTCTCGCGCCCCGTCATACGGTCATGAAACACATCGGCTTCCTCTCCTTCGGCCATTGGACACCGTCGCCGCAGTCGCAGGTGCGGACGGCGTCGGATGCGCCGCTGCAATCGATTGATCTAGCCGTCGCGGCCGAAGAACTCGGCGCGGATGGGGTCTATTTCAGGGTGCATCACTTCGCCCGACAGCTCGCCTTGCCGTTCCCGCCGCTCGCGGCTGTCTGCGCGCGCGCACCAAGCGGATTGAGACCGGCACAGCTGCGATCGACATGCGCTACGAGAACCCGCTCTACATGGCGGAGGAAGCGGGCGCGGCCGACCTCATCGCCGGCGGGCCGCAGCGGCTTTTGCAGCCTCGCTCTGGCATCGGGCCTGAGCTATCCTCTTTCTGAGCCCACGCTCCAACAGGCAGGCGCGCCAGCCGTGGCAAACAATTGGTGGCGAAAGGGCGCGCCGCGATCCCGGCTTAACGCCAGCATTCTTGCGCTCCTGGCGGCTGTCGTCACAACCGCCCTTTTCCTCTCGCCCTCGTCGGCGCAATCGCAAGACGCCGACACGATCCTCGTCCGCGGCAAGATCGTGACGCTGGACGACCATTCATCCGTCGTCGAGGCGGTGGCCATTCGCCATCGCCTGGTCATTGCAACCGGTTCATCGGCCGATGTCCTCAAACGGGCCGGTGCTGGCACGCGCGTCGTCGACCTCGGTGGCCGGACTGTCATTCCCGGCCTGATCGACTCCCACATCCACGCGATCCGCGCCGGTCTCAAGTTCTCGGTCGAGGTGAGTTGGATCGGGGCGACGTCGATCGCCGAGGCGATGGAGCGCCTTCGGGTTGCGGCGATCTACGCGGCCCCGGGTAGCTGGATCGTCGTAGGTGGCGGCTGGACGCCGAGCCAGTTCAGCGAAGGGCGCCAGCCGACGCAGGCCGAGCTTATCGCGGCGGCGCCAGACCGTCCCGTCTATGTCCAGTTGTTTTATCGCGCGGCCCTGCTGACGCCGCTCGGGTTGAAGGCGCTCGGTTTCGATGGCGAAACCGATCTGCCGGCCAACGCGAAATTCGATCGCGGCGACGACGGTCAACTCAATGGCTGGATCATCGGCGACAGCGCCGCGATCACCGGACTTTATGCCAAGCTTCCCTCCGCCGCGCCTGGCGAGAGCATGGAAGGGACCCGCCGCTTTTTCGCACGAGCTCAATCGGTTCGGGATCACGGGCGTCTTCGACCCCGGCGGCCATAACCTCGCCCCGGAGGAGTACGAAACGCTGTTCCGGATGTGGCGCGCCGGCGACCTGACCGTTCGCGTCACCTACAGCATCTGCGCGCCGCGACCGGGCAGCGAGCTTGCCGATCTCCAGCTCCTCACCCGCTTCCTGCCGATGGGCGTCGGCGACGACATGCTCCGCTTCAACGGCATCGGCGAGCGCGTGACCTGGGGCATCTACAATAACGACACACCATCCGACGCGCAGAAGGAGGAGTTCTATCGGGTCGCCCGATGGACGGCCGAACGCGGCATGGCGCTGACGGTGCACTGGAACAACGACCGGTCGGCACATCATCTGCTCGACGTGCTGGAGCGCGTCGACCGCGACATCCCGCTCCGCGGACTGCGCTGGTCGGTGGCGCATCTGCACGATGCCTCGGAACCATCACTGACGCGGATGAAGGCGCTCGGCGTCGGCTGGCTGATGCAGAACGGCTTGTACTTCGCCACCGCGAGCTTCCTCGGCTCGCGCGGCGCCGCGATCAATACCGCGCCCGCCATCAAGACCGGACTGCGGCTCGGTCTCAACATCGGCGGCGGCACGGATGCCAACCGGGTGATGAGCTACAATCCGTTCGTGTCGCTGAAGTGGATGGTCGACGGACGAACGGTCGACGGCATGCCAACGCGCGGCCCATCGGAGTTGATCTCGCGCGAGGAGGCGCTGCGCATCTACACGAAAGGCAGCGCTTGGTTCAGCTTCGACGAAACCAGGCGCGGCACGCTGGAGCCCGGCCGTCTTGCCGACTTGGCGGTCCTGGACAAGGACTATCTGACCGTACCGATTGAAGAGATGGGCACGCTGGCCGCCTTGCTCACGATGGTGGGCGGCAGGATCGTTCATGCCGCGGAACCGTTCGCAGGCTTGGGCCCGGATTGGACCAAGTAGACATTTAGCCTCACCCTCACGGCCCGACCCAGCTTGCAAGCCCGGGATCAATCGGCCACCATCCTGCCAAAGAACAACGCGTGTCGGAGAGGGGGGACCGTGGTCACGACGCTGCTGATCATCCATGGGTTGATCGCCGTGGCGCTGCTCGGCGGGATCACGCATCAGGCCGCGGCGGCTTTGCTGGCCGGGCCGAAGCGGAGGCTCGTTCATCTCCTCGTTCCGTGGCGTCGCCGGGGTACGCTACACGACGGCCAACATCGTGCTCTACGTCACGGCCGGCGCTGCTCGGCGCCATCCTCTACCCGACCTATCGGCTGGGCGTGCGGCCGTACCTGGAAAGCGCGCAACTCTGGGCGGTCAACGGCTCCTTCGAGGTCAAGGAGCAGTTCGTCGCGATCGGGCTCGGGATGCTGCCGCTCTACTGGCTGGTCTGGCGTACGCCGCTCGACGCAAGCTCGCCTTCGCGCGCGCCTCGATCACCGCGCATCCTGTGCTTCATCGTCTGGTACAGCTTCCTGGTCGGGCACATCTGAACAACATCAGGGGCGTTTTCGGGCGATGAGCTACACGCGCGTCTTTCCCGATCTTCGCCGCGGCCTTCGCGATCATCTACGTGATCTGCGTCGAGGCCAACTGGGCGCTCGTGACCTACCATCCGCGCATCGGCGAGTGGGAGTGGCTGACTAGGCCCGCCAAGCCATCGGGTCCGGCGATGTACTGGTTCGGCTGGATCGGCACGACGATCCTGGCGGCATCGGCCGTGAGCCTGCTCGCCCTGCCGCTGACGCGCCGCTGGCAGCCGCCGGTCTGGATCGGCTGGGCTATCCCGCTCGCCGTCATGGTCGCTTTTCGTGTATCTGCTGCGCAGCTTCTTCCTGCGTTGAGCATATGCTGCGAGCGCCCCTGGTTCGGCAGAGCAACACCGATGTCACGAAATCCGCGACGCCGATTTCCTGCTTTGAGCATTGCTGGCGCTGCTGCTTGCGGCGATGCCGGCCCTTGCCGGCGAGGCCGACTTCGAGCCCGCCGATATTCACGAGCACGGCAATCCCTTCTTCGGAGAGGCGAAGGACATCAAGAGCTTTGGCCCGGTCGCAGACGTGCGGATCAAAGTTCAGGTCAAGGGCACGTTTCGGTTCGTCATCGTGCAGACCGATGACGAGGGCCGCTTCCGGCGCAACGGACTTGGCCCCGACGTCAACGCCGACAACGTCGAATTCACCTGCGAGAAGAATGGCTATCGCACCGTGGAGGTCATGCATCGCCGGCTGTCGAACGCGAAATTTTCTCCGGTCGAGATCGAATGCCTGCTTGAGAAGAACAAGAGTTAACTTGGTGCATTGAACCTGCCGGCTCGGAACTGATTCTCTTCGCCATTAGGAGTTGAGGCAAACCTGAATCTTGTTCTCCGAGCGAATCCAGCCGCCTTTTCCATTGCGAATAGTTCTAAAGCAGCGCTAGTCTGCGTTTGCCCTCACGTGCAGCAGCCAATGATTGCCGGGGCGCAGGGAGCGACGCATCATGGATCTGAGATTCGGCAAGCATTTGCTCACGTCCGCCGCGGTCGCGGCGTTGGTCGCCATCGCGACCCCGCCGGCACGCGCGCAGCAAACGACCGCGCCTGTGGTCGCGATCGACAACGATGACATCGGTGGCGTTGTTTCCGGTCCGAACGGCCCCGAGGCCGGCGTCTGGGTCATCGCCGAAACGCACGATCTCCCCGTGCGCTACATCAAGATCGTCGTCACCGACGATCAGGGCCGCTACGTCATTCCCGATCTGCCGAAGGCGAATTACGACGTCTGGGTCCGCGGCTATGGGCTGGTCGACAGCCAGAAGGTCAAGTCGGAGCCCGGCAAGCAGCTCAATCTCACCGCCGTGCTCGCGCCCGACGACAAGGCCGCCGCGCAGTACTATCCGGCGATCTACTGGTATTCGATGCTGAAGATCCCGAGCGCCGACATGTTCGGCCCGAACAACGAGAACGGCATTCCCGACAAGCTCAAGCAGAGCGATTACCTCAACGTCCTGAAGAACAATGGCTGCGTCGGCTGCCACCAGCTCGGCCAGCTCGCGACCCGCACGATCCCGAAGTTCCACATGGATCAGGGCAAGACCCACGAGGATGCCTGGATGCGCCGCATCCAGTCGGGTCAGGCCGGCGAGAACATGATCAACCTCGCGGCGGGCGAGCTGGGCGGCGTGCCGTTCAAATACTTCGCCGACTGGACCGAACGGGTCGAAAAGGGCGAGTTGCCCTTTGCCAAGCCGGTACGTCCCCAGGGGGTCGAGCGCAACATCGTCGTCACGCTGCGCGACTGGCACAACCCCAAGCAATATCTCCACGACCTCGTCTCGACCGACCGCCGAAATCCGACGGTCAATGCGAATGGGCCGCTTTACGGATCATGCGAGCACGCCTGCAACGACATGCCGATCCTCGATCCGGTCAAGAACATTGCGACCAACTTCGTACTTCCGACCACGGCCGATATGCCGTTGGCGCTCGGACCCGGCAACGCCGGTTCGGTGCACATCCTGCAACCTTCGGCGTATTGGGGCGACGAGGACATCTGGACCAGCAGGGCCAACAATCACAACTCGTCGTTCGACAGCAAGGGTCGCGTCTGGCTCGCCGCGACGGGTCACAAGCCGGATAATCCGGCGTTCTGCAAGAAGGGCTCGACGCATCCATCCGCGGTGGAGTTTCCGCTCAACAGCACCAATCGCCGGATCACGATGTACGATCCCAAGACCGGCAAATACACGGCCTTCCAGACCTGCTTCGGCTCGCACCATCTGGCGTTCGGCTACGATGCCAACGAGACGGTGTGGGCGAGCACCGGCGGCGGCGGCGGCAATGTCGGCTGGATCAACACCAAGATGTGGGACGAGACCGGCGACATCGAAAAGTCGCAGGGCTGGACGGCGATCGTGCTCGACACCAACGGCAACGGCGTCCGCGACGAATACACCGAGCCGGGCCAGCCGCAGGATCCGAACAAGGACATGCGCATCGGGCCGACATTCTACGCCGTGATGGTCAGCCCGGCTGACGGCTCCGTCTGGGGGACGCTGCGCGGCAGCCCCGGCGCCATCGTGCGGATCGACCCCGGCAAGAACCCGCACCGGGCCTTGGCGGAGATGTACAACGTCCCGATGCCGGGTTTCGGCATCCGCGGCGCCGATATCGACAAGCAGGGCCGCGTCTGGGCCTCCCTGGCGAGCGGCCACATGGGGATGTTCGACCGCCGCAAGTGCAAGGCGCCGCTCAATGGCCCGAAGGCGACCGGCAACCATTGTCCGGAGGGGTGGTCGTTCTATCAATACCCCGGCCCGGGCTTCCAGGGCATCGGCGAGAACAGCGCCGAGGCGAGCTATTATTCCTGGGTCGACCAGCACAACACCTTCGGTCTCGGCGACGACATCCCGATGTCGACCGCCAACCTGATGGACGGCTTCGTCGCGCTGAACAAGGACGGCAAGATGGTGTCGATCCGCGTCCCCTATCCGCTCGGCTTCTATGCCAAGGGATTCGACGGCCGCATCGACGATCCGAACGCGGGCTGGAAGGGCCGTGGCCTGTGGGCTGCCAATGGTGACCGCACGCCGTGGATGATCGAAGGCGGCAAGGGCACACGGCCGCTCGCCGCGCACTTCCAGCTCCGGCCCGACCCGCTGGCGAAATAGGATAGCGCCGGCTCTCGTTCCGAACTCCATCAGCGCGCCCTTCAGTCAATGGAGGGCGCGCTTTTTATTGTCTCGCCGTTGATGCGAGGGATGCGTTGCCGTCATGAACGTCCGCGCAGTGAGGGTGGTGTCTTGAAGGCCGGAAGGCGGCCTCTGCGCCCGTCACACCGATGGCCGGATCGGGCGGATCGGTGCGAGAGCTGATCGAAGACCAAGAAAGCAGGCGGCTGCTCCATGGCCGAATCATCCGGCTCGGAATCGCTGGCTTGAGCGGCCTCGCCTTTGCGCTTCTGCTGATCGCTTTCAAGATGATCGCCGGCGGATAAAGGGTCGAAAAGACCTAGCAGGCAAGGACATTAGAAACCGCTGCTCTATCCTGCTGAGCTACGGGACCACGGGGCTTTCCGAGTTGGCGGATACGTTTGGGTACTCATCCGGCCCTTGCCGCGTTCTCTTAGTCGCGGCGAGCGGCTCGAACAACACCCGTGCGCCCTGGCCTCAAGGACGAGGAACGGCGCCGGGCACAGGCGCTGACCGTGAATCTGGCGAAATAGCTCATTGGCGATCCGCGCGCGCGGCTGCGACGATTGCGGCCGGCGCCATGAGCGCCGCAGTGGCGCCGTAATCGGCCGGTTCCCTGGCACCATGTCCATCCGCGCGCCCCTGCCCAGCTTCGGGCCGTTCCGATGGAGCATCGACGTCCTGTTCGCCGCGCTGATGCTGAGCGATTGTCCGGCCTTGGCCGAAGTTGCCGCCCAGCCGTGCCCCGGCGAGCAATCCACCCCGGTCGCGGTCGCTCGCGTCGTTGACGGCCGCACATTCGTGCTGGCGGACGGCCGCGAGGTGCGCCTCTCAGGGTTGGAAATCCCCCGTGCTTCGGATGACGACGCCGACACCGATGCCGGCGATCGCGCCAGGGCCGCGCTGGAGGCGCTGATCGGAGGCCGGGAGGTCGCGCTAAGGCCGGCAAATCCTGCCACGGACCGTTATGGCCGAGCTGTGGCCGCGGTCTTCGTCGCGCCGGGCGGCGAATGGGTGCAGGCCGGCATGATCGCCTCCGGTCACGCACTGGCTTCGGCGCGGAGCGGCACCGCGTCGTGCATGGCAGAATTGCTGCGGCGTGAGCGCGCGGCGCGCAATGCCAAGCTTGGCCTTTGGGAAGAACCATATTATGTGATTCCGCGCGCCGAGGGTCACGCGGCGGTCGCGGCGGAACGGGGCCGTTTCACTCTCGTCGAGGGCAAGGTGCTGTCGGTGCGCGAAAGTGGCGCCACCATCTACGTGAACTTCGGCCGGCGCTGGTCCGAGGACTTCACCGTCACCATCGCCAAGCGCAACGTCCGCGCGTTTGCCGCAGCGGGACTGGAGCCGAATACACTGCAGGGCCGCGTCATCCGCATCCGCGGATGGGTCGAGGAGCGCGGCGGACCGTGGATCGACGCCCGGCGGCCGGAACAGATCGAGGTCGTGGAGACCGACGCGAAGTGACGCGGACTGCCCTCAAGCGCGATGCCTATGCTCGCAGCACCATGATCCGCGGCTTTTGGCCGGCATGTAAGCCTGCCGCGGCCGTGGTGCTCGCCGCGTGGATGCTCGCCGGCTGCACGGCGTTGCCGAGCCAGGAACGGGCGGTCTCGCTCCCGGACATCCCCAAGCAGACCGACGCCGCAACGCCCGCGCAGCGCGAGCACCAGCGCATCCTCGCGACCTATGGCGGCGCCTACGAAAATCCCAGGCTCGAAGCGGTGCTGACCAAGGTCGTCGACCGGCTCGTCGCCGCCTCCGAGCGGCCCGACGTCCACTACAAGGTGACGATCCTGAATTCCCCGGCGATCAACGCCTTCGCGCTGCCGAACGGCCAGCTCTACATCACCCGCGGCCTCGTCGCGCTCGCCAACGACAATTCCGAGCTCGCCTCCGTGCTGTCCCACGAGATGGCGCATGTGATCGCCAATCACGCGCAGGCACGCGAGGATCAGATCAAGCTCGCCGCGCTCAAGAGCAGGGTCGCGACCGAAGTGTTCAACGACCCGCAGATGAGCGCGCTCACCGTCGCCAAGTCGAAGCTCACGCTCGCCGGCTTCTCGCGTTCGCAGGAATTCGAGGCCGATGGCATCGGCGTCGGCATCTCCGCGCGAGCCGGGTTCGACCCTTACGGCGCCGTGCGTTTCCTCACCGCCATGGGCCGCAACGCGGCCCTGCGCCAGAGCGGCGGCCGCGGCATCGACCCGCGCATGCTGGACTTCCTGTCGTCGCATCCCTCGACGCCGGAGCGCGTGAAGAACGCGCAGGCCAATGCCCGGCAGTTCGTGGCGCCCGGCCCCGGCGAGCGCGACAAGGCAGCGTATCTCGCGGCCGTCGACGGTCTCGCCTATGGAGAGGACCCGAGCGACGGCTTCGTGCGCGGCCGCCGTTTCCTGCATCCCAAGCTTGGCTTCACCTTCACGGCACCGGACGGCTTCACCCTCGACAACACCGCGCAGGCGGTGCTCGGCGTCAAGGAAGGCGGCAACCAGGCGCTGCGGCTCGACGTCGTCCGCGTGCCGGTCGAGCAGGGCCTCAAGGATTACCTCGCCTCGGGCTGGATCGAGAATGTCGACGCCGGCTCGGTGGCGGAGACGACCATCAACGGGCTGCCCGCGGCATCCGCGGTCGCCACCGGCGACCAGTGGGTGTTCCGCCTCTACGCCATCCGCTTCGGCAGCGACGTCTACCGCTTCATCTTCGCAGCGAAGTCACGCTCGCCGGAGAACGACCGCATCTTCGGCGAGGCGGTCGCGAGCTTCCGCCGCATGAGCCTCTCCGAGGCCGAAGCCGCCAAGCCGCTGCGGCTGAAGGTCGTCACCGTGGCTGCGGGCGAAACGCCCGAGCACCTCGCCCAACGCATGATCGTGCCCGACCATCCGCTGGAGCGCTTCCTGGTGCTCAACGGCCTCGACCACGGACAGGCGCTCAAGCCCGGCGACAAGGTGAAGATCGTCGCGGAGTGAAAACGGCCTGTTGGTGAGACCAGCCGCCACCGCACATTCCTGCGCAGGACTATTTGATCGCCTGCGGATTGATCGGCGATCCCGTGGCACCGGTGATGATGAGCGGCGGGCCGCAGAAGAAGAACTCGTAGATGCCGTCATCCGCGCAGTCTTCCGCGAGCTCCTTGAGATAGAAGATCTCACCCATGCATAGTCCCATGGACGGGATTACCACCCAGTGCCACGGCTGGTTGGCCTCGGTGGTCTCATTTGGCCGCACCTCGACGCCCCAGGTGTCGGAGCAGATCGCGGCGATCTCCTTCTTGTGACACCAGTAGCAGTTCTCGAACTTCACGCCCGGCGCATCGCCGCCGGCATAGCCGCCCCATTCCTTTTCGGCGAGGCAGCGCTCCATCTGACCGGTACGGACGATGACGAAATCGCCCTTTCGGATCTCGACGTTCTGATCCTTGGCGCACTTGTCGAGCTCGTCGTTGCCGATGCTCTCGCCGTCCTTGAGCCAGGGCACGCCGCGGAAACGCGCGATGTCGAGGAGCACGCCGCGCCCGACCATCTTGCTCTTGGAATGCTCGATGCCGAGCACGCTCAGGCCCCTGGAATCGATGAGCTTGGCGTCGTGGCCGTTATAGGCCTTGTCCTCGTAGAACAAATGGCCGAGCGCGTCCCAGTGCGTGGCGCCCTGGACGCACAGCATGAGGGTATCGTCGGCGTAGCGGATCTTGTTCCAGTCCTGCTGCCCGGCAACCGCGTCGGTGCCGGTTGCCAGCATCTGGTGAATGGGATTGAAGCGGCCGCCGAACAGGCCGTTCTGGGGTCCGTCACGGTCGAGCGGGATGCCGAGCGCAAAGACTTTGCCGGTGCGCATGAGCTTCGAGGCGCTGACGATGTCTTCGGGCGTGACGTGATTGAGCGTGCCGCTATGATCGTCCTTGCCCCACCGGCCCCAGTTCGAGAGTTCCTTGGAGGCCTTGGCGATCGCCTCGCGTCCCACCTTGATGTCCATCTATCGTTTCCTCATTCACAGTTGTCGTCGCGTTTCACCGCAAACGAAGGTTGGTCGGCTCTTGATGTCGTATCGGGGATGATGCTATCATGATAGCATCAGAACGGAAAGATGCGAATGGCTCAGCTGATTGTTCGAAACTTGGACGATACGGTCAAGGATAAGCTTCAGCGTCGCGCCGCGCGCAACGGTCAATCGATGGAGAAGGAAGCTCGCGACATTCTCCGTGATGCGTTAAAAGATGAGGCACGTTCAAAAAAGGGGCTCGGGACTGAAATTGCCGAATTGTTCAAGGGCATCGAGCTTGACGAGCCGATCAGAGAGTTTCGGGGCTACACCATGAAGCCTCCCAAGCTGGATTGATGGTCATTCTTGATACGAACGTGCTCTCGGCGATCATGCACGCCGAAGTTGGTATCGTGGAATGGCTCGATGACCAGGCGAGATCGTCGGTATGGACGACCACCATTACGGTTTTCGAGATTCGCTTCGGGTTGACCATCATGCCGGGGGGCCGCCGGCGAACCGCCCGCGAGACAGCATTTGCTCGATTGGTCGAGGAGAAGCTCGAGCGCCGTATCGTACCGTTCGATCATGCGGCAGCCGAAGAAGCAGCCTTGCTGATGGCGTCGCGTCAACTCGCCGGACGGCCGTGCGACTTGCGCGACACGATGATCGCCGGAATTGCGCTCGCGCAACGCGCGACCCTCGCAACGCGAAACGTCCGCCACTTCGAAGACCTCAGCATACCGGTTGTGAACCCCTGGAAGGCCTAGATTTTTCCGAGCGCTTTCAGCACCACCTCCGGCGTGATCGGCATCTCGGTGATGATCGTTGCGCCGAGCGGTCGCAGCGCGTCATTGACGGCATTCATGACGCAAGCCGGCGCGCCCGCGGTGCCGGCCTCGCCCGCGCCCTTGGCGCCGAGCTCCGAATCCGCGGTCGGCGTGACTACGTGCCCGACCTCGATGTCCGGCATCTCTACGGACATCGGTACGAGATAATCCGCCATGTTGCCGTTGAGCATCTGCCCCGTGGCGTCATAGCGGCAGTGCTCGAACAGCGCCGCGCCAAGCCCCTGCACCACGCCGCCGCGCACCTGCTCGTCGACAAGCTGCGGATTGATCACCGTGCCGCAATCCTCAACGCACCAGTGCTTGAGCAGCGTCACGAAGCCGCTGTCGGTGTCGACCTCGAGGTAGGACGCCTGGATGCCGTTGGTGAAGGCGAACGGCCACGCCCGCGGGACGTAATGCCGCGTCGCCATCAGCTCGGCCTGGAAGCCGGGCGGCAGCGTGTCGGGTCGGAAATAGGCGACGCGCGCCAGTTCATCGAGCGTCAGCCGCTCGGTGCGGTTCACCCTGTCGACAATGCTACCGTTCTCGATGTCGAGATCCTCGGGCTTGGCTTGCAGCATGGCCCCTGCCACCGCCAGCACGTTGGCGCGCAGCGCCTTGCCGGCCTGCCATGCGGCTTCGCCGCCGATGCCGGCGGCACGCGAGGCCCAGGTGCCGCCGCCATAGGGCGTGTTGTCGGTGTCGCCCGTGACGATGCGCACCTTGTCCATCGATACGCCGAACGCAGTGGCCGCGACCTGCGCGATCACCGCCTCGGCGCCCTGGCCCTGCTCGGTGACGCCGGTGTGGCAGACGATGGCGCCCTGGGCGTCGAGCTTGATGGTGACGCCGTCCTGCGACGTGATGCGCGCGCCGCCGACACCGTAAAATGCTGCGCTCGGGTTGGTGACCTCGATGAATGCCGCGAAGCCAATGCCGCGATGGATGCGTTGCTCGCGCAGGCGCGCCTGTTCGGCGCGCAGCCCGGCGTAATCCATCATAGTATTGAGCTTCGCGAGCGCGGCGTGATGCGACAGCGCCTCGAATTTGAGGCCGGAGGCCGAGCCGGTGGGATAGGCATCGTCGGCGATGAGATTGCGCCGGCGCATCTCCAGCGGATCGATGCCGATCTTCGCCGCAGCCAATTCGACCAAGCCTTCGGTCACAGCGCAAGCGATCGGATGGCCGACCGCGCGGTATTGGCACATGACGTTCTTGTTCTGGAACACCACGCGCGTCTCGGCGCGATAATTAGCGAAACGATAGGGCCCGCCGACGAGGTTGACGACCTGGTTCGCCTCGATGCCCGAAGTGCGCGGATAGACCGAATATGGCCCGATGCCGGTGAGATCGTCGATGGCGAAGGCGGTGATGGTGCCGTCCTGTTTCACCGCGATCTTGCCGTGCACGCGATGGTCGCGGGCGTGAATGTCGGTGACGAAGCTTTCCAGCCGGTCGGCGACGAACTTCACGGGCCGCCGCAGCAGCTTCGACAGCGCCACCGTCGCCATCTCGTCGGCATAGGTATGGACCTTGATGCCGAACGAGCCGCCGACATCCTTGGTCAGCACGCGCACCTGGTCGGCGGCGAGGCCGAGATGCTTGGCGAACAGATCCTGCATCATGTGCGGCGCCTGCGTGCCCTGATACACCGTCATGCGCTGCTCGCCGGGATTCCAATCGGCGACAGTCGCGCGCGCTTCCAGCGTGACGCCGGTGTGACGGCCGAACTGGAACGTGGTCTCGACGACGGCGTCCGCTTCCGCGAAGGCTTTGTCCACCTCGCCGACATCGAGCTTGCGCTCGAAGCAAAGGTTGTCGCCGAGATCGGGATGGATCACCGGCGTCGCGGCGTCGAGCGCGGTCTCCATGTCGGTAACGGGCTTGAGCTCCTCATATGTCACCGTGATGAGCTCGCAACCGTCTTCCGCTTCGGCGCGCGTGCGCGCCACGACCGCGCACACCGCTTCGCCCTGCCAGCAGGCGCGATCGACCGCGATGGGATATTGCGGCGCCGACTTCAGGCCCTTGAGATGGGTGAGCACGCCGACCCACGGCGTCATCACCTTGGTAAGCTCTGGACCGGTGACGACCGCGACGACGCCCGGCGCGGCCTTCGCAGCTTCGGTCTCGATGCTTACGATTCGCGCATGGGCATAGGGCGAGCGCACGAAAGCGACATGCACCATGCGCGGAAGCACGACGTCGCTGACATATTGCCCGCGCCCTTGGGTCAGCCGCCCGAGATTGGGGCGCGGCACGGCGCGGCCGATATAGGAATTCGGCCGGTCGAGCGCGGTGAGGCCGGACGGCACGTCGGCAGTGATGCCCGTCGCGAGGTCGCCGGTCGTCATGCCGCGCTCCCGCCGCTTGCTCCGACCTCTCCCCGGCGGGGAAACTCGGCGTCACCGTCACGAGGTCCTCTATCCGCGTGTGGCGGAGAGATGCTGACGAGAGCTAGTTGCACCCTCATCGGACTTTATCCGAGGATATCGCGCGGGCCTTCGCCACCGTCTCGACGGCGTCAACGATCGCCTGGTAGCCGGTGCAGCGGCAGTAATTGCCCGAGAGATGATCGCGGATGGCCTCGCGGCTCGGCACGCCGCCTTCGGCGAGCAGTTCCTGCGCGGTGATGAGCATCGCCGGCGTGCAATAGCCGCATTGCAGCGCGTTGCGCGCCTCGAACGCGGTACGCAGGTCATCGATCTCACCGGTATCCGAAAGACCTTCGATGGTCTCGACGCGCGCGCCGTCGCATTGCACCGCGAGCATCAGACAGCCGCGCACGATCTGGCCGTCGACCCGCACCGTGCAGGCGCCGCATACGCCGTGCTCGCAGCCGACGTGGCTGCCGGTGAGACCGAGATCCTCGCGCAGGAAGTCGACGAGGTTCTTGCGCGGCTCGACCCTCTCCCGGATCGTCTCGCCGTTAACCGTCAAGGCGATGTCGAGGGCGGTCATCGTGCGTCCACGAGTTGGCCGACAACGCGACGAAGGAGAACGCCGACGAGATGGCGCTTCACGGCCGCGGTGGACTGGATGTCGTCGGGCGGATCGAGATCGCCGGCGAGCGCAGCGATCGCCGCTGCCATTCGGTCGTCGTCGATCGTGCCGACAGAAAGTGCCGCCTCGGCTTTGCGGGCGCGGACCGGCGTCGATCCGACGCCGAAAAAGGCGAGCCGTACATCGCACAATCCTACACCGTCCGCGCGCGCCCCGGCGGCAAGCCCGACGAGTGCATAATCACCGCGGCGCCGCGCGAATTCGGCGAAGCCATAACGCATCTCCGTCGCCGCCGCCGGCAGCCGGATTGCCGTCAGCACGTCATTGGGTTCGAGCGCGGTCTCGAACAGGTCTTTGAAGAAATCGTCCGCCTGAACAACGCGGGCGCCCTGCGGCCCCGTGATCTCGACCTCGCCACCGAGCGCAAGCAGGCAGGCCGGCAGTTCCGCCGCCGGATCGGCAAACGCGATGGAGCCGGCAAGCGTTCCGCGATTGCGGATCGCCCGATGCGCGATATGCGGCAGCGCCATCGCGATCAGCGGCGCATGCTCGGCGATGACGGCGGAGCGTTCCGCGACGGTCTGGCGCACCAGCGCGCCGATCTCGACATGGCCATCGCTGCAGGCAATGCGGTCGAGACCTGCGACGCCGTTGATGTCGACCAGCAGCCCCGGTTCATCGAGCCGCATGTTCAAGGTCGCCATCAGGCTCTGGCCGCCGGCGAGCACGCGCGCGGATTCGTGTTCGCCGAGCAGCGCGATCGCATGATCGAGCGACCGCGCTTTCGCATAGGCGAAGGCCGCAGGCTTCAAGAAAATCCTCCCTCGGGAGCTTCGGTTCTCTCCCTACGTCCGAGGGAGTTGAATGAAGCCTACTCCGCCGCGATCGCCACCGCAGCCGCCGGCTGCAGCACGAAATCGTAATGCACGATGTAGAACGGCTCGTCCACGCTCTCGCCGTTGGGCGCCTTGGCGCCGGCCGGCATCTTCTTGAACTCAACGATCAGGGGCTCCTTCACGCCATAGACGACATCGCTGTCGATGAAGTCGTCACCGGCCTGGAACAGGTGCGTCACCAGCGTGTGATAGCCCGGCGCGATGACGGCAAAGTGGATATGAGCCGGCCGCATATGGCTGATATTGGTGCGCTGCACCAGTTCGCCGATCGTGCCGTCCATCGGGATCGTGTAGCTGATCGGCGCCACCGTGCGGATCGAATAGGAGCCGTCGCCCTGGGTATGGTAGAGCCCGCGCATCCAAGGCTCGTCACTGTCGCGCTGGCCCTCGTAGATGCCCTCGCCATCGGTCTGCCAGAGATCGAGCTCCGCTCCGGCGACCGGCTCGCCGCGCAGTCCCTTCACGGTACCGGTGACGAAGCACGGAATGCCGGGCGCTTCCTTCGCCATGTCGCCGCCATGGGCGACCTCGGGCGCATCCGGAATATGGAACGGCCCCTCGACGGTGCTCGGCGTCGCGCCGGTATCGAGGCGATGATTGATGGCGTCGACCAGCATGCTGACGCCCAGCACGTCGGACATCAGGATGAACTCTTGGCGCTTATCGTTGCAGAGCTGGCCGGTGCGGGTCAGGAACTGGATCGCGGTGAACCATTCCTCGCCGGTGGGCTCGATCTCGCGCACGAAGGCATGCAGGTGCTTGATGGCAGCGCCCATCACCTGTTTCAGCCGCGGATCGGGAATGGCGGTCCAGCGTTCACGAACGATGTCGGTGAGATTCTCTTCGGTAACGTAGGGCATGGGCTTCTCCCGCGAATGACGCGTTCTTTGGTCTGGTTCGAATGTACCGCGAGGGAGGCCGCCGTTCAATCGGGGACGCGCGGTGGCACCTATTTCGCCTCATGGTGAGGGGCGGCCGAAGGGCGCGTCTCGAACCATGGACCCATCACGGGCCCTCATTCTTCGCGACGTACCCGCGGCGTCAGGTGGGCGAAGGCGCTCGCGCCGCGCCCACCCGCCGATGATTGAATTGGGCGGGCATGCTCCGCCTTGTCCACCCGACCAATTAAAGCTCGCTCAATTCGGTACCGTCTCCGGCAGTGCCGACGCCATCACCTCCGCCTTGCGGCCCTTGGCCTCGGCGTTGTCGAAATTCAGCTCGATCTTGACGCCGTTGGGGTCGAACAGGAAGAGTTGGTAGAGGCCCTGGTCGTTGACCTGCCGCTCCTTGAAATCGATACCTTTGGCCTTGAGGTGCGCGATCATGCCTTCGAGGTCGGTGGTGCGGAAACCGATATGGTCGATGACGCCCGCACCCATCGTCGCCTGGGATTCCTGGCCGACATAGCGCTTGCGATTTTCGCTGACATTGGCGCCGCCCTGGGTGATGTGGAGCACGTCGCGGTCGCCGACATAGAGCCAGTAGACCGGGAACTTGAAGTCCGGCGCGTAGCCGACCTTCATGCCGAGGACGTCGACATACCAGTCCTTGGTGGCTTCGATGTCCACCGACTGGATCAGGAAGTGCTCCATGTAGGACAGGGGCATAGGCTTCTCTCCCGAAATGTTTTCCGATGTCGTTGTGAGATGGGTCAGTTTTGGCGATTGCGCCAGCGCTGTCCAGGGCTATTGGTTTGCAAGAGTTCGCGCAGAACCGAACGCCAATACCTTGAAATGAAGGAGGCACCATGGCTGCCTACTGGATCGCTCGATCCCGGATCACCGATCCCGTTGAATACAAGAAGTATACAGACCGCGTCCCCGCAATCATTGCGAAGTATCACGGCAAGGTCCTCGCCCGCGGCGGCCGCTACCAGACCATGGAGGGTCCGGACAGTTTCCACCGCTTCGTTGTGATAGAATTCCCGACCCTGGAGGACGGGGTCGCCTGCTTCCGGTCGCCGGAATACGACGAGGCCGCCGCCTTCCGCCGGGCCGGCGCCGGCGAGGTCGAGACTATCGTCGTAGAGGGCGGAGAAGCGACGCCGCGATAAGGTGCCGGGGCTGTGGCCGGCGATGCCCTGGCGCACCGGCCTTGAATCCGCATAAGATACGCGGAACAAAGGCATATCGGGAGGAAGCAAAATGGTTCGACACGCAACGTCGAGGGTGGCGGCTGCTGCCGTGGGCGCATTGTTCGCGCTCGCCGCGCCGCTGGTGGGACCCGCGGACGCGCAGGCGCCGGCCGGCGATCCGATCCGGATCGGCTACAGCATGTCGCTGACAGGGCCGCTTGCCGCCAACGGCAAATCGGCGCTGCTGGCGCAGAAGATCTGGGAGGAGGACATCAACGCCAAGGGCGGCCTGCTCGGCCGGCCGGTGAAGCTCGTCTACTACGACGACCAGAGCAATCCCTCAACGGTGCCGGGCATCTACACCAAGCTCATCGACGTCGACAAGGTGGAACTCGTGGTCGGCGGCTATGCCACCAACATGGTCGCGCCGGCGATGCCGATCGTCATGCAGAAGAACAAGGTGTTCATCAGCCTGCTCGGCCTCGCCGTGAACAACGAATTCAAGTACCCGAACTATTTCGCCATGATCCCGGCCGGGCCGCAGAGCAAGCCGGCCTTTACCAAGGGCTTCTTCGACGCCGCGCTGGCGCAGAACCCGAAGCCGACCACGGTCGCGATCGTCGCCGCCGATGCCGAGTTCTCGCATAACGCCGCGGACGGCGCGCGCGAGAACGCCAAGAACGCCGGCATGAAGATCGTCTACGACCGAACCTATCCGCCGTCGACCACGGACTTCGCGCCGATCGTGCGCGCAATCCAGGCTGCCAACGCCGATATCGTCGTGGTGTGCTCGTATCCGCTCGATTCGGTCGGCATGGTGCGGGCGGTCAACGAGATCGGCCTCAAGCCGAAGATGATCGGCGGCGCCATGGTCGGCCTGCAGGCGACTGTGTTCAAGGTCCAGCTCGGTCCGCAGCTCAACGGATGGGTCAATTACGACTTCTGGCTGCCCGTGAAGGCGATGCAGTACGAAGGCGCGATGGACCTGATCAAGAAGTACCAGGGCCGCGCACAGGCCGAGGGCGTCGATCCGCTCGGCTACTACATGGCACCATGGGGATATTCGCAGCTCGACGTGCTCGGCCAAGCCATCGCCGCGACCAAGAGCCTCGACGACAAGAAGCTTGCCGACCACATCCGCACCAGCACATTCAAGACCGTGCTGGGCGACGTGAAGTTCGGCGAATTCGGCGAATGGGCGCAGCCGCGGGTGCTTCAGGTGCAGTTCCACGACATCACCGCGAACAGCGTGGAGCAGTTCCGCGAGATGAACACCCAGACCGTCATCTCGCCGCCCGACATCAAGACCGGGGACGTGATCTATCCGTACGAGAAGGCGAAGAAGTAAGCCGGACCAACGCGGACCGCCCGGGTCCTTCGAGACGGGCCTTCGCCCTTCTCGGGAGGTGGACGGATAATGAATAAGCAACCCCTGGGAGAGACGACGATGCATCGACGTATATTCTTCGGCGCGGCCGCCGTGGCGGCGGTCGCGCTGGCGACGCATGCCAACGCGCAGACGCCGTCCGGCGAGCCGATCAAGATCGGTCTCTCCATGGCGCTCACCGGGCCGCTCGCCGCCAACGGCAAGCAGGCGCTGTTCGGCGCGCGGCTGTGGGAAGAGGATACCAACAAGAAAGGCGGGCTGCTCGGCCGCCTCGTCAAGCTCATCTATTACGACGACCAGAGCAATCCTTCGACGGTGCCGGGCATCTACACGAAGCTGCTCGACGTCGACAAGGTCGACCTCGTGATCAGCCCCTATGCCACCGCCATGGTGGCGCCGGCGATGCCGGTCGTGATGCAGAAGGGCAAGGTGTTCGTCACGCTGTTCGGCCTCGATGTGAACGCCGAATTCAAGTACCCAAAATACTTCTCGATGATCCCGACCGGCCAGAACACCAAGCCCTCCTTCACCGAGGGCTGGTATGAGGTCGCGGCGGCGCAGAATCCGAAGCCGCAGACCGTGGCGATCGTCGCCGCCGACATGGAATTCTCCAAGAACGCCTGCGAAGGCTCGCGCGAGAATGCCAGGAAGCACGGCTTCAAGGTCGTCTACGACCGCACCTATCCGCCGAGCACGACCGACTTCACGCCGATCATCCGCGCGCTGCAGGCAGCGAATGCCGACGTTGTCTCGGTATGTTCCTATCCGCTCGATTCCGTCGGCATCATCAAGGCGGCGAACGAGCTCAACTACAAGCCGAAAATGATGGGCGGCGCGATGGTCGGCCTGCAGGCGACCGTGTTCAAGACCCAGCTCGGCCCGCTGCTCAACGGCGTGGTGAACTACGAAACCTGGGTGCCGTCGATGACGACCCCCGCCGCCGACGCATTCCTCAAGAACTATCAGGCGCGCGCCAAGGAGGAGGGCGTCGATCCGCTCGGCTATTATCTCGGCACCTGGGGCTATGCCTATGCCGAGGTGCTCGGCGCCGCGATCGAGGGCGCCAAGAGCATCAACGACGACAAGATTGCCGACTACCTGCGCAGCCATCCGATCAAGACCATCATGGGCGAGATCACGTTTGGCCCGAAAGGCGAATGGGCG
This sequence comes from uncultured Alphaproteobacteria bacterium, assembly GCA_963776455.1. Taxonomy (GTDB): domain Bacteria; phylum Pseudomonadota; class Alphaproteobacteria; order Rhizobiales; family Xanthobacteraceae; genus CAVZMU01. The sequence goes on along the minus strand of CAVZMU010000004.1, from coordinate 30,819 downwards.
AACTCGCGCATGCTGCAGGTGCAGTATCACGACATCAAGGGCAATGGCGTCGACCAGTTTCGCGGCATGGACACCCAGACCGTGCTCACGCCCCCGGACCTCAAGACCGGCAGCGTGGTCTATCCTTACGAAAAGGCGAAATAACCTATCGATCGGCCTGCCTTGAAGCGCCGCGCGGGCAACCGCGCGGCGCTTTTGTTTTGTCGCGGGCCCACTGCGGAACGCCAGCCGTCGCGGAACGTTGTCCTGCAACTCACCAAGAATGGAGAAGAATCATGGCGGACAACGATGCCGATCGCGTCTGGGATCTGATGGAAAAGATCGGGATGTGCATGCTGACCACGCGGGACGGCGAGCAGATCAGGTCGCGGCCGATGGCCGCCTATGTCCGGCGCGAGGAGCACATGGTCTATTTCCTGACCGACGCCCGACGCCACAAGGACGATGAAATCCAGAAGTCCCCCAACGTGTGCCTCGCCTTCGCCAATGCGAGTAATCAGAAATATGTCTCGGTGACGGCACGCGCGGAGGTCTCAAATGACCGCGCCAAGATCAAGGAGCTGTTTTCGACGCCCGCCAAAGCGTGGTGGGACAGCCCGGATGACCCGAACATCCGTGTCCTGAAGATCACCCCCAACGACGCCGAATATTGGGATAGCCCCGGCACGGTGGTGAGCTACATCAAGATGGCGGCCGCCGCCGCGACCAACACGCGTCCGGATATCGGCGAGAACCGCAAGGTGGCGATGTAACAAGCCGTAGTCCCGCCACGTTGCTCGGTCGCGGCCATCCGATATCGGGTGGCCGTTGCCGTTTCCGCCCTATATTGCCGGTCGCTGCGGCACGGTCGCCTACATGGGCAAGCGCAATGGAGCAACGGCAATATCATCTGTTCGACACGGCGCTCGGCCCGTGCGGGATCGCGTGGAATGCCCGGGGCGTGAGACGGCTTCAGTTGCCGATGAAAGACCGCGCGGTGACGGAGGAGCGGCTGCGGATACGCTCGGGCGCAGCCTTGGCGGCGGACATTTCGCCGCACATCGCCCGCGTGATCGCCGGTCTTCAACGCTATTTCGCCGGCGAGCGCATCGACTTCACATCGGTTGCCATTGACCTCGAAGACCGGGTGCCGTTTCACGCCCAGGTCCAGCAGGCGCTGCGCTCCATCGGCTGGGGCCGCACCACCACATACGGCGCGCTGGCGAAGCAGGCCGGAGCGCCCGGCGAGGCGCGCGAGGTCGGGCAGGCGATGGCCCACAACCCGATCCCAGTCATCATCCCGTGTCACCGCGTGCTCGCAGCCGGCAACAAACCCGGCGGGTTTTCGGCGTATGGCGGCGTGTTCACCAAGGAGAAGTTGCTTGCGCTGGAAGGCGTGCATTTCGGCATCGAGGCCGATGCCCCGCCGCTGCCGGGGATTCTGCTGCCGCAACGTTGATGAACTCGCAGGGTGCGAAGGCGCGTCGCACCCCACGCGATGTCCTTGTGACCTGGTGGGCACGCTTCGCTCTGCCCACCCTGCAACGTCACATCCCCATGTAAAATTTACGGATCAGGTCGTTGTTATTGAGCTCGTCGGCGGACTTGCCTTCGAACTCGATCCTGCCGTGGACGATGACGTAGCCGCGGTTGGCGATGCGCACGGCCTGGGTGAAGTTCTGCTCGGCCATCAGCACCGTGAGCTGGTACTGGTCCTTGAGCTCCTTGATCTTGTCGATCGTGCGGGAGACCAGGATCGGCGCGAGGCCGACGGAAGGCTCGTCGATCAGGAGGATGCGCGGCGCCAGCATCAGGGCGCGGGCGAGCGCCAGCATCTGTTGTTCGCCGCCGCTCATCGAGCCGGCGAGCTGGGTGCGCCGTTCCCTGAGGCGGCCAAAGGCCTCGTAGCAGAAATCCAGGTTCTTCTTGAGCTGCGCCCGCGCCGTCGGCCGGAACGCGCCAAGCATCAGGTTCTCTTCCACCGTGAGCTTGGGGAACAACCGCCGGCCTTCAGGCACCAGCGCGATGCCGAGATCGACGATCTGCTCCGTGGTCTTGCCGACGAGGTCGTGCCTGACCCCGTCGATGTCCGCGATGATGCGACCGACGCTCGGCCGCACGATGCCCATGATGCATTTCATGAGCGTGCTCTTACCGTTGCCGTTGGTGCCGAGCAGCACCACGGTCTCGCCGTCGCGCGCCGACATCGAGACGTCCTCGAGCACGTGCACGGCGCCGTAGCCGGCGTGGATTCCTTCGATGGAAATGCTATTGCCCAAGATAGGCCCTCACCACCTCGGGGTCGCGGATGACGTCCTGCGGCAGGCCGTCGGCAATCTTCTTGCCGGACACCAGCACCGCGACGCGATGCGAGAACGCCATTACGGCGCGCATGATGTGCTCGATCAGGACGATAGTGACGCCGGCCTCGTTCATGCGGATCAGCAGCGCCAGGATGTCGTCGACCTCGGAATGGGAGAGCCCGGCCATCGCCTCGTCGGCGATCAGCAGCTTGGGCTCCGCCGCCATGGCGCGGGCGAGCTCCAGCTTGCGCATCTCGACCTGGGTGAGGTCGCGCGGGCGCTTGCCGGCCTTGGCTTCGAGGCCCACCAGGGCGAGGAGATCGTGGCAGCGCGATTCCAGGTCGACGTGGGAGCGCATGATGCCGGTGCGCGCCGCCACCGTGTAGAGCAGCGGCACCCGCAGGTTCTCAGCGACCGACATCGACGGGAACGGCCGCGGGAGCTGGAAGCTGCGCGCCATGCCGAGATGCGTGCGCGCGTGGGTCGCCATGCCGTTCACGGACTTGCCGTCGAACTGCACGTCTCCCGACTCGTTATGCAGCGTGCCGCAGATGCAGTTGACCAGCGTGCTCTTGCCCGACCCGTTGGGGCCGATCAGTCCAAGCCTTTCGCCCGGCGCGACCGACAGGCTGATGCCGTCGAGGGCGACGAAGCCGCCGAACCGCTTGCTGACATTCTGGACGTCGAGAAGCGCCGTCATGGCTTCCTCCCGCGCAGACGTTCCTGCACCAGACCAACGATGCCGTTGGGCGCGATGATGACGAAGGCGACCAGCAGCAGCCCGACGATCAGCACGTTGACGGCGGACGAGATTGTCACGGTGGCGACCTGCTGCAGCGTGCCGAGCAGGATCGCGCCGATCAGCGGGCCGATCCATGATCCTGTGCCGCCGATCATCGGCATGGCAATTGAGTTCACGGCGTATTCCAGCCCGAACGCAGATTGCGGCTGCAGATAGCCGATGTAGTAGGGAAAGGGGGCGCCGGCCATGCCCATCAGCGCGCCGGACAGCGTGGTGGCGAGCAGCTTCAGGCGCAGCGTCGGCACGCCGGAGGCCTCGGCCGCGAGCTCGTCGTCGCGGATGGTGGCGAAGCCGTAGCCGAGTCGCGAGCGCTCGATCGTGCGCGCGGTGACGATCGCGATCACCGCCAGCCCCAGCATAATGAGGAACAGATATTGGACATAGCTGCCGAGCAGCGGGATGCTGTTGGGCCGGATGATGTAGGCGCCGCGCGAGCCGCCGACGTAGTCCCAGTTCACCACCAGCGTCTGCAGCACGACCGCAAGCGCGAGCGTCGCGATGGCAAAGAACGAGCCGCGCAGGCGCAACGTCAGGTAGCCCATGCCAAAGCCGACGATGCCGGACACCAAGCCACCGGCGACGATCAGCACCGGGATCGGCATCGGCATGAACTTATGGATCGCGACCGTCGAATAGGCCCCCAGCGCGAAGAACGCCGCCGAGCCGAAATTCACGTAGCCACAATAGCCGCCGAGGATGTTCCAGGCGGTCGCCAGCACGACGTATTGAAGCACCACATAGCCAGCGAAGAACACGTACTCGTTGCCGACCAGCAGCGCTGCCCCGAACACGGCGGCGGCAACCAGGACGGCGATCATAATGAAGGTCGTGGACCGCACGTTCACCGTCCCAGAATGCCGGAGGGCCGGAAGGCCAGCGTCAGAAGCAGGAAGCCGAAGGATACGGCCGGCGCCCAGGATGGCCCGGAGCATGTCGCCGTGATGCTCTCGACCACGCCGAGCAGCATCGCGCCGATCACCATGCCGGGAAGGCTGCCCAGACCGCCGAGCACGCAGATCGCAAAAATCCGGCCGATATATTCACGGCCGACCGAAGGCTCGATCGGCTGGATGATGATGAGCAGCGCGCCTGCGACCGAGGCGGTCGCGATCGAGATGCCGAACGCGATTCGCTTGATGCGGATCGGGTTGGCGGCCATGAGCTGCAGCGCGCCCTGGTCCTGCGCCACCGCCATGATGGCGCGTCCCGTGAAGGTGCGCGTGAGAAAAAGCTGGAGGAAGCCGATCAGCACCAGCGATACGACGAACGGCACCAGCATCCGCAGCGGCAAGTCGACGAAGCCGAACCGCCAAGTCGGCCCGATATACCAAGCCTCGACGTAGCGGTAGTCGACGCCGAACACCAGGATCAGCCCGACTTCGGTGATGAACAGGAGGCCGAAGAAGAACGCGAGGCCGCGCAGCAACTCCTGCCCGCGCTTCTCGAACGAATGGTAATAGACCTCGTAGATCGCGGCGCCGAGCAGGAAGAACAGCGGCAGCATCACGATGCTGATGATGATGGGATCGACGCCGAGCCGCGTGTTGACGATATAGGCGATGTAGGACCCCAGGATGATGAACCCGGGATGCGCGATGTTGACGATGTCGAGGATGCCGAACGAGATCGAGACGCCGCAGGTCACCGCGGCATAGAACCCGCCCAGCAGCAAGCCCGCGATCACTGCGTTGGTCAACAGGTCGGGCTGGCTGATGATGCCGGTCAGACAGTACATGCGTCCCCTCACCGGCGGCTGCGGTTTCTCCGCGGTCCGCGCACCCGTTCGATTCCCGTGTTGCGCCGACGATGTCAAGCGGGGCGTCAACGAGCGTCGGTACTTTGCAGGAGACGTGGCGTTCTGGCTAGAGAGTTCGATGCAACCAGTGCGGTGCGACACCTCGCGCTTTGGACATTGCACAATATCAAGGCGTCGAGGGTCGGATGCCTCGCATGCGTGCCACGATTTCGGCCAGCATGATGTTCAGCGCCTTCGGCACCACGTCGCGGTAGCGTGGCCACAGCCGCTTGGGATTGAGCAGGAGGCGATGCAGCCATTCCAGACCCAGCCGCTGCAGCACCATCGGCGCGCGGGGCTGGGTGCCGGCGAAGAAATCGAACGCCGCTCCGACGCCTAGCATCAGGGTGTGTGGAAACTGCGCCTGATGGTTGGCCATCCAGTATTCCTGCTTGGGCAGGCCGAGGCCGACCCAGATCACGTCCGGCTTGGCGACGTTGATCTCCGCGAGCACCGCGGCGTCCTCCATCGCTCCGGCAGGCCGGAACGGCGGACAATGAAAGCCCGCGACCGCATCGGGACCGAGCTGCGCCGTCACGCGGCCCACGATCTTGTCCATGGCGTCAGGCAGGCCACCGTAGAAGTAGTGCCGCATCGTGCGCGCGCGCGGATCGCGCATCACACGTTCGACGAAGTCCGGTGCGGTGACGCGCTCCACCGGCGCGCCCTTGATGCGGCCGAGCCAGACCAGCGGCATGCCATCCGGCAGCGCCAGCACCGCGTCGTCGATGATGACGCGCAGCTTGGGGTCGCGCGCGACTTCGATCACGCCGTGGGTGCAGGTGCAGGCGACATAGCCGCCGCGCCGTTCCTCGATGAGCTGGAAGAAGGTCTCGATCGCGGTCGGCAGGTTCAGCGCCGAAACCTGAAGCTCGCCGTAGGAAAAACGAGGAACACCCTCAAGCGCCGGCATGGTTGCGCTCCCCATGTGCCACCCCATTGGTGCGGCGAACGGCCTTCGGACGAGGCAGCGGCTTCACGCCCTTGGCGTAGAATCTGGCCAGCCTGGACCTGTCGCTCGATCCAGGCATAGGTGCGTTCGAGGCCCTTGATCAGCCGCTCGGACGGCCGCCAGCCGAGTTCCTGCTTGATCAGGCGGTTGTCGGAGTGGCGGCCGCGCACGCCAGTCGGGCCGGCGATGTTGCCGACGTCGAGCTGCTTGCCGGAAATGTCGATCACCATTTCGGCGAGCTGGTTGATCGTGACCATCTCCTCGGAGCCGATATTGACCGGCCCGGGAAATTCCGAGCGCATCAGCCGCGTCGTGCCTTCCAGGCACTCGTCGATGTAGAGGAACGAGCGGGTCTGCTTGCCGTCGCCCCAGATCTCGATCTCGCCGCCGTTCGGCGTCGCCGCGACCTTGCGGCAGATCGCGGCCGGCGCCTTTTCCTTGCCGCCCTGCCACGTGCCCTCGGGGCCGAAGATGTTGTGATAGCGCGCGACGCGGCAGTTCATGCCGTAGTTGCGGTTGTAGGCGAGGTAGAGCCGCTCGCTGAACAGCTTCTCCCAACCGTACTCGCTGTCGGGGGTCGCCGGATAGGCGGACTTCTCGGCGCAGTTCGGATTGTCCGGGTCTTCCTGGTTGTGCTCGGGATACATGCAGGCCGACGACGAATAGAAGACGTTGCGGACCTTGCGCTTCCAGCACGCGTCGAGGACGTTGAGGTTGATGGTCGCCGAATTGTGCATCACGTCGGCGTCGTGCTCGCCGGTGAAGATGTATCCGGCGCCGCCCATGTCGGCCGCGAGCTGATAGACCTCGTCGAACGCGCGGTCGACGACCGCGCGGCACAGGTGCTGGTCGCGCAGGTCGCCGATGACGAAGTCATCGGCCGCCGTTTCGCCGAATTCGGGGTACTTCAGATCGACGCCACGCACCCAGAAGCCGTCCTGCTTGAGGCGCCTGACGAGGTGCGCACCGATGAATCCGCCGGCACCAAGAACGAGAGCGGCGTGCATCTTTGATCTCCATCCGGTGAACTTGATTTAATAGTCGATACAATACCGGAACTGTTTGTATGGATGTCGAAATCCAAGTGTTAATATTAATGTTGCGAGGTTCTTCCGGTCGAGAATTCGTGAAGTCGAATTTACCCTGTTCGTCTATTTCGAAGCCCGTGCACGGAAGAACGGGACCATCTTGATTTATCTGTACCGATGATGTCGCACCTCCCCAGATGGCGCCTGCGAAGCGTGGTCCGCTTCGCGCTGGCGATCGTGGCTGCCCCTGTTTTGTTCGTCGCGATCGCACGACCAAGCCGGACCGTGCCGGCCGCCGTGGCGCAGACCTCGGCCGGCCCCTCCTTCGCCGGAACACGTGGCATCGGTGTCGTGCGTACGTTTCTGTTTCCCGAGGCGGACCCGCGTGTCCCGGACGAGATTCTCGCGCGATCCCTATGTGCCGCATTGGAATGACGCGATGCCGCCGGCGCGGCTCAGGGAGTTGGCGGACTCTGGCTTCGACTTTCTGCGCATTGCGGTCGATCCGGGCCCGCTGCTTGAAGCGGACGCCGTGACGCTCGAGCTTCGCCTCAAGAAGATTGCGGGTGCGGTCGACCGCACGCTCGCGCGGGGCCTGAAAGCCGTTGTCGACATCCATCCAAGCACCGATCATCCGCGCTGGAATTTCAACAAGCTCACCGCCGGGCCCGATCATCCGGCATTCCTGCGGCTTGCCGAGGTGACGCGGGCGCTTGCGGTCATGCTCGCCCGCTACAATCCGCGCGATGTCGCGCTCGAAGTCTTCAACGAGCCGCCGCCGCCATGCCGCTGGCGCGACCGCCCGGCCTGGCCCGGTCAGCTCAACGCGCTTTACGGCCGCGTGCGACCCTCGGCGCCGCAGCTCACGCTGCTGGTGGCCGGCGCCTGCTGGGCTGCGATCGAAGGCCTCACCCAGCTCGACGCATCGCAGTTCGATAGCAACACCATCTTCGTGTTTCATTCCTACGAGCCCTTCGTATTCACGCACCAGGGCTTCTGGGGCAGCGACAAATACCTGCAATACGTCCCGCCGCTCGGCTTTCCGCCGGATCCGCTGCTGCGCGACGCCACTCTCGGAGCGGTTGAACGGCGGATCGGCGCCGCGGCAGACATCCCGGCCAAGGACCGGCCGCAGCAGCTGAAGGAGGCGCGTAAGGCCCTGTCCGATTACTTCGATAGGAACCAGGGCCCGGCCTACATGGCGCGCGAGTTCGACCGCGTCGCCAAGTGGGCGGACCAGAACCGGGTCGCGCGGGACCGCATCATGCTCGGCGAGTTCGGCGCAATGAAGGACGTCTACGACAAGATCGGTGCTGCGCCCGATGACCGCGCGCGCTGGATGGAAGCCGCGCGCCTGAATGCCGAGCGCGCTGGCTTCCGGTGGTCCGCGTGGGCCCTCACCAACACGATGGGCATCGTCACCGGCGACATTGACGGTCCGCTGGATCCGGCGGTGCTGAAGGCGCTGGGGCTGAAGACCAACTGAGCATCAGCTCATCTCCTCGGTCGCGAGGCCGCGCAGACCCTGGAGCAGGCCGCGACTGTACCAGAACTTGGTGAAACAGCGGAAATAGAGCCAGCCGCCGACGTGCTTCGTCAGCGGATAAGCCCACAGCAGACCGACAAGGACGGCGTTCTTTGCTGCCTCGGCAATTCGTTCCCGTGCGCGTGTCGTCGTGATCTGCCGGCCGTTGGTCTGGCCGAGCCGCAGATAGCGCCGGCGGAAATAGTCGACAGTCACGCGGTCGGACGGGACGATCTCGTTCACCACCGCGTCGCGGCACGCGATCATGCGTGCACCGAGCGCCGCATAACGATGGAAAAAGTGGGTATCCTCACCACCGGAGCGGCCATAGCGCTCGTCGAAGAACACCCCGTTCTCCACGGCAAGTTCGCGCCGGAACAGCACGTTGCCGGAGGCGACGACACTGATCAGACTTCCGGTGGCGCCATAGTCGCGAGTGTAAGGATTGCCAGCGATGACCCATGGCGGTGTGAGCGGTGGATAAACGCCGCGCACATAGCCTTTGACGACGTCTGCCTGATGCCTCACCTGAGCGGCCAGCAGCCCCGCGAGCCAATCGGGCTCCGCGGTTTCGTCGTCATCGATGAAGGCTATCCATTCTCCGCGCGCGGCCCGCAGACACGCGTTGCGCGCCGCCGCCACATTGCCGGCGCCGCTGATGACATAACGCACCGGGATCGGCGCCGGTGCCGCGATCCCGTTCACGATCGCGCGTGCCGAGCGCGCCGGATCGTCGTCGCACACCACGATCTCGGCTTCGATCCGGTCCAGTGCGGTCTGCGCCAGCACGGACGCGATCGTCTCCGCAACAAACGGGCGGCGGTAGGTGCAGATGCAGATCGAGACGTCCATGACCGCTCTAGATTGTCTCATTGAAAGCGCCGTTTGCTCCGCTCATTCCCGCGCGAGCGGGAATCCAGATCGACTGGACCCATGGATCCCCGCTTTCGTCGGGACGACGGAGAATGTGGCAAGCATTCGCCATCATCATAATCATCCACCTTTGGCCGCAAGCGCCGCCACGATGCCGCCGGCGAAGTTCTCCGCCATATTCTCGGCGGTGTAACGCGTGGCGTCGGCGCGCGCATGGGCGGCGACGCTCAGGCGCTTGGACTCGTCGCGCAGCAACGACACCGCCGTTCCCGCATAGGTATCGGGATCGTCGCCGGGCTCGACCATGAAGCCGTTCTCGCCATGGCGCAGGTAGTCGATCTCCGGGCCGTGATAGCGGTTGGCCGCCGTGATCATCGGCATGCTGGCGGCGAAGCTGTCGAGCACCGCAAGCCCGACGATGCCGGGAATCAGGAACAGCTTCGACGCCTTCAGTGCCATCGCCTTGTCGCGGCCGAACAGCGGACCCGGCGCATGGATCCACGAATGAGCCGCAGACGCGGCCGTCGCGAGACCCGCGTCGGCCCCGCCGCCGACGATGAGCAGCTCGAAGTCCGGCACCTCGGCGCGGATGCGCTTGGCGCAATCGATCAGGAAGCCGATGCGCTTTTCCTTGTAGAGCGCGCCCATGTAGATGCCGACGTTGTTCGATGCGATGCCGAACCGCCGACGGAAAACGTGCAACTCATCGGCCGTCACCGACGCGAGCTCGTCGGAGAGCGCCCTCGTATCATAGGCATTTTCCACGTTGGTGATGCGGGCCGCATTGTAGCCCGACCCCGCCACCAGCCCTTGCGACAGCCCCGTATAGGCGAACCACCAATCCACGTGCTTGACCCACAGGCGCTTGAAGCGCTCGCGCCAAGCCGTAGCGTCATTCTGCAGGTTGCGGCCATGGCCGTAGAAGGCTAGCTTCGGTCCGCCGAACCAGCGCAGCGCCTGCAGCACGTAATTGATGAGATATTTGTTCTCCTGCATCACGATGACGAGATCGTAGTCCAGCGCTTGGCGCAGCGTATTCTGCCAGCACAGCGTGACGGGTCCGAGGCCGAACCAGCGCGCGCCGACCTTGCGGCCGAAGTCCAGCACGCGAGTGTCGTTGCGGCCTGCGAGCTCCGGCGCGACGTCCGTGTAGGCAACGTCATAGGCGATGCCGCGCGCCGCGAGCTTCGTCCGCAGGTGACGGTGGAACTCGACACGGTAGTGGAACATGCCGCTGACGATAAACAGCACGCGGGGCTGCGCGGCGCGGGCCTTTGTCGAAACTGAGAGGCCATCTCCTGTTGCCGCCCGGCTGTCGTCGGCCAACGCGATCCGTTTCATGACTTGCCTTTCTGAAAACGAAGGACATAAAGCGCGACCCAGGCCGCCGCAGTCAGGCCGAGTTGCGAGACGAACAGCGCGATGAACATTCCGGAGATGCCGAACGCGAATGTCAGAACCGCGAGGAGCGCGGCGCTGATGATGCCGCCGACGTTGAAGATGTGGGCGCGCAACGCATGTCGTTCTGCGGCGCCAAGCGCGTCGTAGGGGATGCTCTTGGCCGCCATGATCACAACCAGCCAGCAGGTGACCTGCAGGTAGATGACGGTCGCGCCGTAGTCCTTGCCAAAGATGGCCGGCAGCCAGGGCGCGAGCAGCCACAGGCCGGCGCTGGTCGCGATGCCCAGGCCGAGCACGGCCGGCAGGTAGCTCATCGCCAGCGGCCAGATCGCGACCATGCCGGAATGGCCGGCGACCGCGAGGCGCGGATAGCGTAGCCGCATGAATGAGCTCACCGTCACGATGCTGGTATTGACGATGCGCGACGCGACGCCATACGCGCCGACGGCCGCGGGCGTCGCGACGACGCTCAGCACCAGCCGGTCGACGTTCTGCAGCAACGTCGAAAAGAAATACGAGCTGCAGAAGTGCGTGCCGAGGACGATCTCTTCCCGCAGCACCCGCCACTCCGGCCGGCCGTAGCCCCACAGCGCCGCGCCGCAGGCCACGGCCCCGGCGACATGGATCGCACCATGCCAGATGGCCCACGTGCTGATGTCGTCGACGCCGAACCACGCCGTCGCTGCGATGGCCGTCAGCATCCGCGCGGCGCCGAACCCGGCCACCACCACGTTGGCACGGCCGAATTTCTTCAATCCAAGGAAGATCTGCTCGACCACGATGGTCCAGCGGAACAGCGCAATGTTGCTGAAGGCGAAGATGAATAGGACCGAAATATTGATCCATGGCGACGGCGAAGCCGGGACTAGCCAATACAGGCCGGCGGCCGCGATCAGGCTCAGCACCATGCCGGTGGCGAAGGTCAGGATCAGGCTGTGGCCGAGCAGCGCCGGATACAGCGCGGGTTCGCGCGCGACGCGCCGCATGAAGGCTTCGCCGGCACCCAGCCCGCAGACGTTCAGCGCCAGTGACGTCGCGGCCGTGATCGTCATCAGCAGGCCGAACTGTTCGATGCCGAGATAGCGTGCCAGGAACACGAAGGCGACGAGCTGGGAGCCGATGCCGATCGCCATCGCCGCAGTCGAGCCGACATAGCTGAACACGGCCGGCAACCTGCGCCGGACCGCAAACTCGAGCGCGGCGGTGCGGGTCTGCCCGCTCATCCGCTCGGCCCCGATAGGCTGCGCACGGACAAGGGCCTTATCCATGCGTCGGACTGGGGGAAGCCGCAGACAGGCGGAGCCGCTTGGCAAGGCGGCTTGCCGACTGGCGGAGGCGCTTCACCGGGTGAACGCCGCCGGCAACAAGCGCTTCGATTGCGTGAAGCGGCGTGTCCGCGCGCATGCTGTTGCGCGCCGCCAGCCACGCGCCGGACCGTGAGACTCCGGTGTCGCTGGTATGGACCCGCGTCACGCCGAGCCGGCGCAGAACGCCAAGCACCCGGCGATCATAGTCTCCGAACGGCACCGCGACCTCGGTCACCGGCTGCGCGATCAGTTGTGACAGGTTCCGCAGCGAGCGAGCTACCTGCGCGGCGAGCTCGGCGTCGGCGAGCGATGTCCACGACACATGGGCGGCGCCGTGCGAACCGATGGTCATGCCGGCATCACGCAGGCGCACCACGTCGGCGGCGCCGAGATAGGAAGGCGTCCCGATGCGACCCGTCACGACGAAGAATGCGCCGCGCAGCTCGTAAGCTTCGAGCAGGGGCAGAGCAATCGTGACGTCGGACCGGTTGCCGTCGTCGAACGTGACGCGGACACGGCGCGAGGCGTCGCTATCGCGGATCATCCGCAGGATCGAGTCGAACCGCCCCGGCGCGAGCCAATAGGGACGCTCGTCCGCCTCGACATGCGCCGGCGGCGTGCCGAGGCCGTGGAAATTGAGATAGATCTCGGCCATCGGCTCGTAGTTCCCTTCCTTCGGAAGATCATCCTCGTCCCGTCCGCTCCAGGCGCCGTCGAACATCATGACGCCGCCCTCGCGCCATCACCGGCGGAGAGGCGGGATCGCTTTGCGCGGAGCCATTGCCACGCGCGCGAATTCTTGACGTCGTTCTTGCGATTGACCGCGAACAGGCCCGCCGAACCCGCCAGGGTGACCGGGATGACGGCGCGATAAAGCGGCAGCACCCGATCGCGGAACTCGAACTTGTAGGTCTCGTCGCCGACGCCGAAGTCGAAGCATGAGAGCCCGCGGGCGTAGCTCCACTCGATCAGGTGCTCGGTGAGCAGGCGGCCCGGTGAAAATTTGTTCCACTCGGCCTCGAAGCTCGGCATCAACGAATAGAAGCGCGAGCCGGCCACCAGACCCCAATGCGCGGCGATCGGCTCCCCGTTGAGTTCAAGCGCGCTGAGATGGATCGCGCCCGCTCCAAGCCGCTGCGTCATCTGCCGAAAATAGTCGCGATAGCCGGGGCGGTCGAAGCCATCCCATCCCCGCGTCTCAATGTAGCGCGCGGCCTTCTGCCGGATCATCGCGGCAAGCAGCCGCTCGCGGCTCATGGCATCATCTGCGACCACAAAGGCAACCCGGCCGGATGCTTCGAGCTTGCGCCGCTTGCGGCGGCTATCCTGGCGGCGCGGAAGACCGTTCGCCGCATAGTCCGCCCACGATCCAGACAGCGTCATCACGTGGCCGGAGGGAACGTGATGGTCCATGCCCTGCCGTACCAGCGGATTGGAATAGTCGAGCACCTCCGCGGGCATCTTCTCGAACATGACGAGATCGAAGGGCGGCAGAAAGGCACGCAGCCGCTCGATCAATGCCGGCACTGGAAAGGAGCGCCCGGCCGGCGCGTCGGCAAAGATCACCGGCGCGTTGTAATCGCTCACGCCGCCGTCCAGGAACGTCAGCACCCGCAGGCCATACCGGCGCTCGACGCCGAGCGGGAGGGCGAACCACGGCTCGCCACGCTCATTGGATACTACGACGAAATGCGCGTCGACGCCGCGCGCGGCCCCAATCGTCTCCAGCCAGACCTTCAGCACGTCCGCGCACTGGAAGACGTGACAGCGCGTGGCGCCAAGATCGTCGCTGCGCGGCCAGATGTCCTTGAACGCATCGAGGTCGCGCGAGGTTTGGATTTCGACCGGCCGCCGCCCCGGCAATGTGGGGCAGGCTGCCGGCCCCGGATGCATCAAATATATCAAGATGGGCTGTCATCGGCCTCACGCGTGCAGGACTTGAATTCAGCATGGACGCCTACACCGCGTTGCGGCGTGCGCGGCGCGACAGCGCGGTCAACAGCAGGATCTTGACGTCGAACCACAGCGACCAGTTATCGATGTAGTGCAGGTCGTGTTCGACGCGCTTGAGCATCTTGTCGTCGGTATCGGTCTCGCCGCGCAGGCCGTTGACCTGCGCCCAGCCGGTGATGCCCGGCTTCACGTTGTGGCGGCGCGCATAGAGCGAGATCTTCTGCTCATATTCGCGGTTGTGCGACAGCGCGTGCGGGCGAGGCCCGACCAGGGACATGTCGCCCTTGATGACGTTCAGGAGCTGCGGAAGTTCGTCGATGCTCCACGCCCGCAGCCAGCGCCCCACGCGCGTCACGCGGGTATCGTTGTGCCTCGCCTGGACGATCACGTCGCCATCGTCCGTCGTGGTCATGGTGCGGAACTTGATGATGCGGAAAGGCCGCTGATTGAAGCCGTAACGGCGCTGGACGAAGAAGACCGGACCGGCGCTGTCGAGGCGGATCAGCAGCGCGATCCAGGCCAGGAACGGCGCGAGGCAGACCAGGATGCCGGCCGCGACCACGAGGTCGAAGACGCGCTTGATCAGCACTTCGAGCGGCGACAACGGCTCACGCGTGAGCTGCAGGGTGGCGATGCGCCCGAGCTTGGAAATTCGCATGTTGTCGAAGCGGTCGAGGACGCGCTCCGGGCCGAGATGGATTTCGGCCGGCAGCGCCATCAGTTCGCTGACGCATCGATTGATGGTCGCGCTGTCGGACCACGGCACGATCACGAACACGGAGTCCGGCCGCAACAGTCGGGCCGTTTCGATCGCCCGCGCGAGGTCGGCACGCAACGTCTGCTCACGATCATCGAGGAACACGGTCTCCGAGCGTGGCGTGAGGACCGACGAGCCGAGGATGTGAAGCCCGAGATCCCACGGCTGGTAATGGTTCAGAAAATCCGCGACGTCGTGGCTGGTGCCGAGCAGGAACACGCGTTGCGCCGTCACAAAGCCGACCTTGTTGGCGGCGACCACAATACGCACCAGCGCATAGCGGGCGAGGATCAGCATCGGGAAGCCCGCCGCATAGAACAGGACGGTGGCGCCGCGCGAATAGACGTCGGTCACCCTGATCAGGAAGCCAAGCGCGAGCAGCCCGAGGAATGCGACGTGCCAGACATAGACCGAACGCCTGATGTGATTCCGGAAGGTGAAATAGTGTGCCAGCACGTATTCGCCGCGTAGCGCATTAGGCAGGGCGAACAGACTGGCCGCCGCGGTGCCCACCGCCAGGGAATTGACGGTTCCGTCGAACGATCCGTACGCCATGACGTGATAGATGACGCCCGTAATGCCGGCGGCTGCGATGATGACAAGCATGTCGATGGCGAATGCCAGCGGTCCGAATGCGTTGCGGACGGTCTGCGCCCAGCGGCGGGATGGCAGCGCGATTCCGCTCAGGTTTCCGAATACGCTGCTCATGGCACGCCTCAGGTGAGCGGCACCGGGCTCCGGTGCCGCTCGCGCCATCCCCGGATGGGACAGCCGTTTTGGTTCCGAGGACGAACTCGCGAGTTTCGTGCCAGTGCGATGTGGGGATGTAGTCGCGCGAAGATGGAGGCTTGTTCGCCGTAGGCGCCTGCTTGCACGCACCGCATGTACCGAATGGAAACAAGGCCACGGAGCGAACGACGCAGCGTCATCCCAGACGTTGCAGGGCCTCACGAATTGTCACTGTCACGCATTCCGCCCCACGGGCAGCAGCCAGCGCGTGCTCGAGCAACTCGGGGGTGCAGCCGAACGGCGTCGGCCGAGCGGCAATGTCATGGGTGAAGAAGATCAGCCAGCCGCGGCGCCGCACCGTGTCGGCGATGAGCCCGTCGACGGCAGCGCGGTCCGTGCGGCCATCCGACAACGCGACCGCCTTGAGCAGGGCAAGATCAGCACAGCCCGCGTTGATCCCGCCGGTAACGCCCCGGCAGGAGCGAAAGTGCCGCCCCACCTGCCGTTTGCGCGCCGGCGACACGCTGCCATACGGATAGGCGAAATTCTCCGGCGCCATGTCGTCGGCGATGCTCTTGAAGAACAGCCTGTTGCGGGCCAGCTCGTCTTCCATTTGCGCCGCGTCGAGGCTCTGCGCGGCGTGATGCGAATAGGTGTGGCAGCCGATCTCGTGGCCGCGGCGATGCAGGTCCAGGCAGTCCGCGGCCGACATCAGGCGCCAATCCGGCTGCACCGTTCCGGCGAGGCCTCCGGATACATAAAAGGTTCCGCGCACGCCCTGCGTCTCCAGGATGGCGGCGCCCGCCGCATAGGCGGTATCCGGCACGTCGTCGAAGGTGAACGACACCAGCGGCGCGCTGTTTCGCATCGTCACCGGCTTGGTAAATGCATGACGGGCGATGCGCCGCTCGACCTTGCCGGCGTAGCGCCGCACATGCTCCCGCGCGGCGGGCAGGATGCTCATGCGACCATCCGGCGCGCTGCCAGATAGCGCAGCCCGAAAATCGCGACCAGGAACATGAACCATGTCGGATCATCGCGCTGGAAGAAGATGGTCTCGAAGGCCGAGCTGGCAACAGCGAACAGCCAGATATGCGTGAACAGCAGCGATAGCACGCGCTCGTCGCGGCCGGCTTGCCGGCGCCCGAGATCCGTGACCGGGCCGAGCACGGCCCACAGCACGACCAGCAGAAGGCTGGGCACGCCTGTCGTGAGCGCGAGATCGAGATAGGAGTTGTGGCCGCTCGGCAGGCCGGCAACGAAGTCCGGCGCTTCGGTGGCGCCATAGACGACCTCGCTCGATCCCCAGAAGGCGGAGAATCCGTATCCGCGCAGCAGATTGCCGGAGAGATGCTCGCGGACGAACTCCCAGATGAAGGTGCGGCCCGTGAAGGTGGGATCGGGAAGGCTTGCCTCCAATGCCGCGCGCATGGGATCGAAGAAGATGCTGCCGATGGTGAACAGGCTGAGGACGACGAACAGCGCCAGGACAAACGCGAGCCGCAGCCAGGTTCGCGGGATCGCCATGATGACGGGCGCCATCACCAGGACGAACGGCACCAGCATGATCGCCGTCTTCGACTGCGAGAACACCAGGAATATGGCCGATAGCGTCACGATGAGGCTGCCGACCGCGTAGCTGCGCACCCGCGCGACAAACACGCCGATGAAGATGAACAGGCCCATCATCGAGCCGGCCGTGTTCTTGTGCGAAAACACGCCACGCCAGTTGCCGGCCAGGAACGGTTCGATCGCGTCGGACGCTTGGTGGATCGACAGTTCGGGCGCCAACAGCATGCCGAGATAGCACAGCGCCAGCACGGCGAGCGCGCAGCCTGAAAGCAGGTCGCTGAAGTGCCGCAGGTTGCGCGGCAGCAGCGGCATTACGGCGGCGACCATCATCACGATGGCCACCAGTACGAATCGGCGCGCCGACAATCCCGGATGCTGGGAGAGCACGACCGTCAGCACGAGCCACGCCATCATGGTGAGGAAGACCGGCGTCGCCAGCGGCCGCAGGGAGCGGAAGCCATGCAAGACAAGGAAAGCGGCGAAGCTCGCCGCGAGAATCAGATAAGCGGCTTGGTTCAGGCTATCGCCGGCGTCGTTTCCGTCATACGAGGTCGGGCCGGCGAGGCTGACGAAAGGGTGGACGGATATCCACACCAGCAATAGTGCGGCGATGAACAGGACGCTGCGGCCCCACAGGTCGATGTCGAACCCAAGGCCGCGGATAGGCAAGGCGTCACGCGGGCTCGCCGCATGTGCATGGATCGGCGGGGCCGTCAGGGCACGTCCATCGGTTGGGTCGGCACTACGCATCCGGCTCGCGCTGGTTCAATGATTCTGTCCCGCCGCAGGGATTGCAATGACCATGCCGTGGACACGCACAAGCGAACGACCGGCGCGCATTAACGATAACGCGCGGACGGCGGAGCCTAAGTTAGCGGCGTCATCCCGCGCCCGGCCGCCGCGAGGGCATCGAGCAGAACGGCGATGGTTTCGGCCGGGAAGTCCCGGGATGAAACACTTTGATAGGCCGTGAGGCTCGTGCGTGCCGCGACGGCGACCGAGTCCGCCATGTCGACCACGAACGATGCTGCGAGTCCGTGCATGGCCTCCTGCTGCAACCGTTCCGCTTCAAGCTCCAGCGCCTTGATCCGGTCGCGAAACGCCGTGGCGGCATCGCCTGCGATCAGCGGCGTGCCGGCCTTGAGCGTCCGGCGCAGGACCCGCAACGGAACCACGACGCCGTCGCGCCAGTCGCCGACCGCGTCATCGAGCTCCTTCACCGCGCCGGTAGGAAGGGCGGCCCCGGCTGTAGCCATCCATAACAGGAACAGCAGCAGGTTGACGTCGACGCCGCAGCGATCCTGGAGATCGAGACAGGCCTCCGCCACGCCGGGCCGGGAATAGAAGGAGAGCGAGAACCGCCAGAACGGCGAGCCGCCTTCAGCATGTCGCAAGTCGTTCGAAGCCATGGCCGACAATGCCACGGCCGGGAACGCGCAAGCCAGCCGGGCCTTGCCGGGCGGGCGCTCTCGCGGTAACCGTTTGGTTAAGACACGCAGGAACGCGAGAGCCAGGCGGGGAAAGATGGCGACAATCAATCTTCCGACTTCGGATCGCAAGCTCGCGCCTTACGCCACCGGCGAGCCGATCGCGTTTCCGACCGCGGCGCAGACGGCGCGCTTCAATCGCGTCGCCTACGCGGCGACCCATGTGGTGGCCGACCCTTACGCCGACGTCGATCCGTGGCTCACGGCGGCGGTCGATTGGGACACCACCATCAAGTTCCGCCATTATCTGTGGGACCTGGGGCTCGGCGTCGCGGAGGCGATGGATACCGCACAGCGCGGCATGGGGCTCGATTGGAATGGCGCGCGGGAACTGATGCGCCTCGCGCTCGAAGCCGCCAAGAGCCGTCCCGGTGTTAAAATCGCATGCGGCGTCGGCACCGATCATCTCGCGCCCGGCCCGGATGTCGGCCTCGACGAGGTCATCCGCGCCTATGAGGATCAGATCGAGGCGATCGAGGCCATGGGAGGGCAGCTCATCGTCATGGCGAGCCGCGCGCTCGCCGCGGTGGCGACAGGTCCGGAGGATTATGCCCGGGTCTATGGCCGCATCCTGCGCCAGGTCAAACAGCCGGTGATCCTGCATTGGCTCGGCGAGATGTTCGACCCCGCGCTGGCGGGGTATTGGGGCAATGTCGACCACGTCGCCGCGATGGAGACCTGCCTTGCGGTGATCGACGAGCACGCCGCCAAGATCGACGGCGTGAAGGTCTCGCTGCTGTCCAAGGAGAAGGAGATCGCCATGCGCCGGCGGCTTCCGGCCGGCGTGCGCATGTATACCGGCGACGATTTCAACTACGCGGAGCTGATCGCCGGCGACGAAGACGGGCATTCAGATGCGCTGCTCGGCATCTTCGACGCCATCGCGCCGGCGGCGGCCGCCGGGCTTGCGAAGCTCGCCGACGGCGACCTCCAGGGTTTCCACGGCGTGCTCGAACCGACCATCCCGCTGTCGCGCCATATCTTTAAATCGCCGACCCGCTTCTACAAGACCGGCGTTGTTTTCCTGGCTTGGCTCAACGGGCTGCAGGACCATTTCCTGATGATCGGCGGCCAGGAGAGCGCGCGATCGCTGCTGCATCTTGCCGAGTTGTTCCGGCTCGCCGACAAGGCGCGCGTGCTGCACGATCCGGAACTTGCCGCATCGCGCATGGGCAAGCTGCTCGGGGTGCACGGCCTCGCCTGACACGCGTGGCGCGCACCAAGGGCAAGCGGTTGGCTCATGCTATTGCCCGAGCGTGCGCACGGCGAGCGCGGCGGCGGACGCGCGGTTCTCGACGCCAAGCTTGGCGTAGACCTGCTCAAGGTGCTTGTTCACCGTCCGCGGACTGAGCTTGAGAATTTCCCCGATGTCGCGGTTGGACTTGCCGCGGGCGATCCAGACCAGCACCTCGGATTCGCGCCGTGTGAGCGACAGCTTGCGCTCCAGGATGTGCTCGTCGCTCCCGAACGCGCCTTCCACAAGCCGGAGCAGAATCTCGCCGGAGCCGATGCGGCCTACATAGGTGAGCGACAGCCGCATCGACGTCTGATCGCCTTCCACGGCGACGGAATCCGGCTGCGATCCGCTGTCGTCGCCGGCGCGGAGCTTGAGCCATGATTGCGCATTGGCGGGCAGCAGGTAGCCCTCGCTGTCGAAGGCCTTGAACGCGAGGCTGAGATACTTGCTCGCCTGCGGCGTCGACCAGAGCAGCCGGCCGGACGCATTGACGGCGAGCAGGAACCGTCCGGCGGCATCGAGCGCCGCCCGCGCGCTTTGCGCCATTCTGGCGTTGGCAAGGTGGACCCGGATGCGCGCAAGCAATTCGTCGGGGACGATGGGCTTGGTGACATAGTCGACGCCGCCGGCGTCGAACGCCTTCACGATGTCTTCCGTCTCGGTAAGCCCGGTCATGAAGATGACCGGCACGTGCCATAGCAGCTTGTTCCGCTTGATGCGCCGGCAAGTCTCGAAGCCGTCCATCCCCGGCATCAGCGCGTCCATCAGGATGATGTCCGGCATGATCTTGTCGACCATCGACAGGGCTTGCGCGCCCTCCAGCGCGACCAGCACGGTCATGTTGGCGTCGGCGAGCGCGTCCGTCAGCATCTTGAGGGTGTCGGGCGAGTCGTCGATCACCATCACCAAGTCGGGTGCATCGCTACTCGGCATGGGAGCCACGCAGCGTTTCCAGCACGGCGACGTATCGCTTGAGATTCAGGTTGTCGAGCACGGCACGAAGCTCCGCCACGAACGCCTGATGCTCCGGGCCATTGCCTTCGATCTCGACGAGCTTCAACTGGATGCCGCGCAGGTGCCCGATCTCGCCGAGCCGGATCAGTTCGTCGATAACGATCGGCGACGGCACGTCGACGGACATGGCGGTGCCGCTGCCAGAGCGCGGATCGGGGGGCGGGCTTTCGTACGTCCATTCGATCGCGAGCAGCGTGTTGATCTTCTGGAGAAGCTGCCGGATGTCGACGGGCTTCATGACGAAATCGTCGTAGCTGCGCTCCGCGGCAATCTCGCGGCCCTTGTCGAACGCATTCGCCGTCACCATCACGATGGCCGGCCGTTCGCGCTCGGAGGCGCGGATGCGCCGCGCCACCTCCCAGCCGTCGAGGCCGGGCATCGCCACGTCCAGCAGTACGAGATTGACCTTATGCGCCTCGACATAGGCGAGGCACTCCACGCCGTTGCGGCAATCGACGACGATGAAGCCGAGAGAGGCCAGCAGCTCCCGCATGAGGTCGCGGTGCGCCTCGTGGTCGTCGACCACGACCACCGTCTGGCGCGGTCCGGCATAGCCGGTGATGCGGCGCTCCAGCGGCAGCGCGGGCCGCGGCGAGGCAACCTCGGACAGCAGGAGCTTGACGCGGAACGTGCTGCCGCTGCCGAGCTCGCTGGTGAGGCGAATCTCTCCGCCCATGGTCTCGGTCAGCAGCTTGGTGATGGTAAGGCCAAGCCCGGTGCCGGAGCGGCCCATGCTGATAACGGAATTGGCGCGCTCGAACGGGCGGAAGATGCGCTCCGTATCGTCGGCCGCGATGCCCAGACCGGTATCCTCGATCTCGAAGGTCGCGACCTGATTACGGTATTCGACGTGCAGGGAGACGTGGCCAGAGTCGGTGAACTTCACCGCGTTCGACAGCAGGTTGATGAGGATCTGGCGCAGGCGGCTTTCATCCGTATGCACCGAATCCGGCAGGCGGCGCGAGATCGAGGTCCGGAAGTTGATCCCCTTTGCCGCCGCCTGCATCTGGAACATGTCGGCGACCTGGGCGAGCAGCTCGCGGATGCGCACCTCGTCGCGGTTGAGCCGAAAGCGCCCGGCCTCGATCTTCGAGATGTCGAGCAGGCCGTCGATCAGGCCGGACAGGTGCTCGGCATTCTTGCGCACGACCTTGACGGCATCGACCCGCCGCGCCGGAATCGACTTGTCGCGCTCGAGAATCTGGGCATAGCCAAGGATCGCGTTGAGCGGCGTGCGCAGTTCGTGGCTCAGGCCCACGACATAGCGGCTCTTGGCCTCGCTGGCGGCCTCCGCGACCTCCTTCGCCTTCTGCAGCTTGGCGTCCGTGCGCTTATGCGCGTCGATCTCCTGCATCAGGAGCTCGGTCTGGCGGCGCGATTCCTCCTCGGCGACGCGGCGGCTTTCCTGCGCCAGCACGAACAGCCATGCGGCGACGCCGACCACCATGGTGAGGATGAAGAACACCGTCCACAGTGTCGTGCGGATCACGTCCCGTTCGCCGCGGTTGTCGAACGACACCTGGTAATAGACCAGCAGCAGGACAGCGCCGATCACCACGCTGAAGACCGACAGCACGCCGATGTAATGCCCGATCTCGCTGTTGAGCGGCTTGACCACCCAGCTCGGCAGCGTGCGGTCCAGCAGGCCGATGATCTGCCGCGAAAACCGCGCCTGCGGCTTGCAGCAGTCATGGCAGCGCGCCTCCAGCGAGCAGCACAGCGAGCAGATCGGCCCCATATAGGCCGGGCAGCCCGCCATGTCCTCAGGCTCGAAATAGTGCTCGCAGACGCAGCACTGGATCGTCTGGTGGCCGGCCCAGGGCTGCAGGGCGGCGCGCGCCAGATAATATTTGCCCTTGGTGGCATAGGCGATGACCGGGGCGGCGAAGAACGCGACGCCGAGCGCGATGAAGGATGCAAGCGCCTGCGGGGCCGGGCCGGCCAGGCCCGAGAACGCCGCGATACCGCACGCGGTTGCCAGTGCCATCGCGCCGACGCCGACCGGATTGAGGTCGTAGAGATAAGCCCGCTTGAACTCGATATGGGGCGGGCTCAGGCCCAGCGGCTTGTTGATCACGAGGTCGGCGACGAGGGCGCCGACCCAGGCGACGGCGACGATCGAATAGAGACCGAGGATGCGCTCGAGCGCGTGGAAGATGCCGAGTTCCATCAGCAGAAGCGCGATAGCGACGTTGAACACCAGCCAGACGACGCGGCCGGGATGGCTGTGGGTGAGCCGGGAGAAGAAGTTCGACCACGCGATCGAACCGGCATAGGCATTGGTGACGTTGATCTTGATCTGCGAGACGATGACGAACGCGCCCGTGAAGGCGAGCGCGAGCTTCGGCGACGAGAACACGTAGCCGAATGCCACGAGATACATCTGCGTCGGCTCGGCGGCGTGCTCTGGGGGGATGCCATGGCGCAGCGCCAGCACGGCCAGGAACGAGCCTGCCAGCAGCTTCAGCGTGCCGAGCACGATCCATCCCGGCCCGGCGGACAGATAGGCGCTCCACCATGCGACGTGACTTTGCTTGTCGCGCGGCGGCAGGAACCGCAGGAAATCTACCTGCTCGCCGATCTGCGCGACGAGCGAGAACACCACGGTCGACGCCGCGCCGAACATCAGGAGATTGAAGGATTGCCCGCCGAGCCCGGTGACCCCGGGATAATGCGTCCAGTCGCGCACGGCGGCGAGGTCCGACCAGGCGATGAAGCCGAACGGGATCAGGTGCAGGACGATCCAGATCGGCTGCGTCCACAACTGGAAGCGGGAAATGAACGTGATGCCGTGCGTCACCAGCGGGATGACGACAAGCGAGCTGATGAGATAGCCGGCAGCGAGCGGGACGCCAAAGCACATTTCGAGCGCGAGCGACATGATCGCCGCCTCGATGGCGAAGAACAGGAACGTGAAGGAGGCGTAGATCAGCGACGTGATGGTGGACCCGATATAGCCGAAGCCGGCGCCGCGCGTGAGCAGGTCGATGTCGACGCCGTAGGTCGCGGCGTAATAGGCGATCGGGACGCTGGTTGCGAGGATGAGGACGCCGACGACCATGATCGCCGCAGCGGCGTTGTTGAAACCGTAGCTGATCGTCACCGCGCCGCCGATCGCCTCCAGCGCCAGGAACGAGATCGCGCCGATGGCGGTATTGGCGACGCGCAGGCTCGACCATTTGCGCGCCTTCTTGGCGGTGAAGCGCAGCGCGTAGTCCTCAAGCGTCTCGTTGGCGACCCACTGATTGTAGGTCCGGCGCACGCGGACGATGCGCTGAGACGCCGTCATGACACGGGCTCTCGCGCACGTGTCACGACCAATCGCACGGAAGAAAATGACGGCGCGCGCGTGCAGTCCGTGCCGCGACGGATCGCGCAGGCCCTGCGGCAGAGAGAAAATGTCGCTCATTCAGGACATCCGCCAAACGTTATCTCGCGTCGCTTGCCTCCGGCAGTCCAAATGTCAGGCACTGTGCGCTGCAATATGATGCAGTTGTTTCAACCGTGCGTCCATCTCCTGCGGCCAGTGGATAACCCGGTGTAATCGGACCTTATGGGGGCAAACGACTTACCCATATACGTCAATCGACGTATTGCTGCATTGCACCATCGACGGCCAGCCTGAGCGCATCGGATAGCGAGCATTTCGCGATCGCTCATCACCATCGAGGCGTCTGATGTCAGCAGAAAAGCGACCATTCGATTTTGAGGCACCGTCCCGCCGGACGCTTCTCCTTGGCGCCGCGGCGATGTCCGCCGGCGCCATGGTTCCGTTCGGGGCATGGGCCCAGGAATTCCCGACGGCCAAGGTGAACACCACCGGCCTCGCCGTCACCGACACCGAGGTGACGGTCGGAATCCTCCATTCCGTCACCGGCACGATGTCGATCTCGGAGACCGGATCGGTCGAAGCCGAGAAGCTTGCCATCGAGCAAATCAACGCCGCCGGCGGCGTGCTCGGCCGCAAGATCAAGTTCATCCAGGAGGACGGCGCGAGCGACTGGCCGACCTTCGCCGAGAAGGCCAAGAAGCTCCTGGTCAACGACAAATGCGCATCCGTGATGGGGTGCTGGACCTCCGCTTCGCGCAAGGCGGTGCTGCCGGTGTTCGAGCAGTATAACGGCATGCTGTACTACCCGACCTTCTACGAAGGACTCGAGCAGTCCAAGAACGTCATCTATACCGGCCAGGAGGCAACGCAGCAGATCATCGCCGGCCTCGACTGGGTGGAGAAGGAGAAGAAGGCCAAGACCTTCTATCTGCTCGGTTCCGACTACATCTGGCCGCGCACCTCCAACAAGATCGCGCGCAAGCACATCGAGAACAAATTGAAGCTCAAGGTCGTCGGCGAGGAATACTTCCCGCTCGGCCACACCCAGTTCAACTCCGTCATCAACAAGATCAAGCTGACGAAGCCGGACGTCATCTACGCGATCATCGTCGGCGGCTCGAACGTCGCGTTCTATAAGCAGCTCAAGGCGGCGGGCATCGACCTCTCCAAGCAGACGCTGCTCACGATCTCGGTGACCGAGGACGAGATCGACGGGATCGGCGGCGAGAACATCGCCGGTGCCTATGCCTGCATGAAGTACTTCCAGTCCTTGAAGAACCCGAACAACGAGGGCTTCGTCAAGGCGTTCCACAAGATGTGGGGCGACAAGACCGTCATCGGCGACGTCACGCAGGCCGCGTATCTCGGGCCCTGGCTGTGGAAGCTTACGGTGGAGAAGGCCGGCTCCTTCGATATCGACAAGATCGCCGCAGCCTCGCCGGGCGTGGAGTTCAAGGGCGCGCCGGAAGGCTACGTCCGCATCCACGAGAACCATCACCTGTGGAGCAAGACGCGCGTCGGCCGCGCCCGCATCGATGGCCAATACGACCTGATCTACGAAACCGCCGAACTGGTGGAGCCCGATCCGTTCCCGAAGGGCTACCAGTAAGCCGGAAGCGTGGGTGCCGCGGTTCTATCCCCGCCGCGGCACCCGTCTTGCAAGGCATCGCCCTGCAAGACGTCACCCTGCAAGACGCGGATACTAACAAACACGCACGACACGCAACGGACGGAACGGACGATGTTCGGCGGTTATACCTTCAGCGAGCTCGGCTCCATCCTGGTGATGCAGGGTTTCGCGGGACTGATCCTGTTCTCGGTGTTCCTGCTGATGGCGCTTGGCCTCGCCATCATCTTCGGCCAGATGGGCGTGATCAACATGGCGCACGGGGAGTTCATGATCCTTGGCGCCTACATGACCTTCCTAACATCGCATCTCTTTCAGACCTATTTGCCGACCTATTTCGGCGCTTACTTTTTCGTCGCGATGACGGTGGCCTTCATCGTATCGGGGGCGGTAGGGCTGGCCGTCGAGTGGCTGATGATCCGTCATCTCTATGCGCGCCCGCTTGACACCCTGCTCGCCACGTGGGGCCTGAGCCTCGTCATGCAGCAGGCGTTCCGTTCGATCTTCGGTGCGCGCGAGGTCGGCGTCGAGCTGCCGTCATGGATGATGGGCTCGCTCAATGTCACCGAGACGATCGAGGTGCAGATTAACGGCCTGTTCGTGATGGGGCTCACGCTCATCATTACCGGCGCGGTGGCGCTGCTGATGTTCCGCTCGCGCTGGGGCCTGCAGGTTCGCGCCGTGGTTTCAAACCGCACCATGAGCGGCGCCGTCGGCATCGATACGCGCCGCATTGACCGCCTCACCTTCGGGCTGGGCTGTGGCATTGCCGGCATCGCCGGCTCCGCCTTCACCATGATCGGCTCGACAGGGCCGACCGCCGGCCAGCTCTACATCGTCGACACCTTCCTGGTCGTCGTGTTCGGCGGCGCGCAGAGCCTCATCGGCACCATCGCCTCCGCGCTCACGATCTCGCAGTCGCAGTCGACGCTGGAATTCTTCCTCACCGGCTCGATGGCCAAGGTGCTCACGCTGCTCATCGTCATCGGCCTGTTGATGGTCCGTCCGCAGGGGCTGTTCGTCCTCAAGGTCCGGAAGTGAACCCGCGGCTCACCAAGAAGGCCACACCATGTCGAAAGCGCTGACGACAAACCGTTCCATCGAGCTCATCGGCTTCCTCCTGATCGCTGGGCTCATCCTGGTCGTCCTGCCGCTCGCCCTCGACATTTTCCGCCTGAACCTCATCGGCAAGTATCTGACCTATGCTTTCGTCGCCGTCGGCCTGGTGCTGTGCTGGGGCTACACCGGCGTGCTCAGCCTCGGACAGGGGGTGTTCTTCGGCCTCGGTGGCTACTGCATGGCGATGTTCCTGAAGCTGGAGGCTTCAAGCGTCGCCAACACCAAGATCCAGTCGACGCCGGGCATCCCGGACTTCATGGACTGGAACCAGATCACGGAGCTGCCCTTCTTCTGGCAGCCGTTTCATTCGCTGGCGTTCACGATCTTCGCCGTCGTCGCAGTGCCTGTCGTGCTGGCGTTCATAATCGGCGCCGCAATGTTCAAACGCCGGGTCGGCGGCGTTTATTTCGCCATCATCACCCAGGCGATGGCGGCGGTACTGACGATTCTGATCGTGGGGCAGCAGGGCTATACCGGCGGCATCAACGGCATCACCGACCTGCGCACGCTGCTGGGCTGGGACATCCGCACCGATCACGCGAAATACATTCTGTATTTCGTGTGCTGCGGCTTCCTGCTGGCGTCGATGCTGGCGTCGCGCTTCGTGCTGGCGAGCAAGCTCGGACGAATCCTCGTGGCGGTCCGCGACAAGGAGGATCGGGTCCGTTTTTCCGGCTACGACGTCGCCAACTTCAAGGTCTTCGTGTTCTGCTTCGCCTCCGCGCTCGCCGCGATCGGCGGCGCGATGTTCACCCTTCAGATCGGCTTCATGTCTCCGTCCTTCGTCGGCATCGTGCCGTCGATCGAGATGGTGATCTTCTGCGCCGTCGGCGGCCGCCATTCCATTGTCGGCGCCGTGATCGGCACGCTGCTCGTCAACTGGGGCAAGACGGTCTTCTCGGAATCCTTCCCCGAGCTGTGGCTGTTCGCGATGGGCGGGCTGTTCATGGCCGTGGTGCTGGCCTTCCCGCGCGGCCTTGCCGGCCTCTTTACCGACCAGATCATGCCGTTGCTGTCGCGCCTGAGAGGCACGTCCCGCTACCGCGTCAGCGCCGCGCCGGCCGAATAGGACCCTCATGCCGAACAGCACCGACTTCCTGCTCGCGCTCGAAGGCGTCAGCGTATCCTTCGACGGCTTCAAGGCCGTCAACGAGCTGAACCTTTACATCGACAAGGGCGAGCTGCGCGTCATCATCGGCCCCAACGGCGCCGGCAAGACCACGGTGCTCGACCTGATCTGCGGACGAACTCCCGTCAGCGAAGGCTCGATCAAATTCAAGGACCAGGAGATCACCGGGTTCAAGGAGCAGAACATCGTCCGCATGGGTATCGGGCGCAAGTTCCAGACCCCGACGATCTATGAGGATCTCACCGTCTTCGAGAATCTCGAGCTCTCCATTCCGCGCGGCCGCAACGTCGCGGGCGCGCTGTTCTGGCGCCGCAGCGACGAGGTGATCGGGCGCGTCCGCGAGATCGCCGAGATGATCTTCCTCTCCGACAACCTCGACCGCATGGCGGAGACGCTGAGCCACGGCCAGAAGCAGTGGCTTGAGATCGGCATGCTGCTGATCCAGGACCCGGAGCTCCTCATGCTCGATGAGCCGGTCGCCGGCATGAGTGTCTCCGAGCGCGAGAAGACCGCGGAGCTGCTCAAGACCATCATCAAGAACCGCTCGGTGATCGTCATCGAGCACGACATGAAATTCGTCGAAAGCATCGCCCACCGCGTCACCGTCCTGCACCAGGGCAAGGTGCTTGCGGAGGGCGATATGCAATCGATCCAGGCCAATCCCAAGGTCAAGGAAGTCTATCTCGGCCATTAGATGATGACCCGACGGCGCTCCATCGAAGCTTGCTCCGCTCGTCGCCGCGAAAGCGGGGACCCATCGTCAGCATGCGCTCATTCGGATTCCCATTTGCGTGGGAATGAGCGGCCCCGCGTGACGGCAATAGAACGAGGACTGCGATGCTCGACGTAACCAATCTGCACGTCGCCTACGGGCAGAGCGAGGTGCTTCACGGCATCGACCTGTCCGTCGCGCCGGGCGAGATCGTCGCCGTGGTCGGCCGCAACGGCATGGGCAAGTCGACGCTGATGAAATCGCTCATCGGCACGATGCCGACGAAATCAGGCCACGTGACGGTCGACGGCATCGACGTGACCAGCCTGCCGAGCCATGCGCGGGTCGCCCGCGGCATCGCCTATGTGCCCCAGGGCCGCCAGATCTTCGGCACCATGACGGTACGCGAGAATATCGAGACCGGGCGCATCGTCACCGGCAAGAGCGACGTGCCGGCGGACATCTACGCGCTGTTCCCCATCCTGCAGGAGTTCGAGAAGCGGCGCGGCGGCAACCTCTCGGGCGGCCAGCAGCAGCAGCTCGCTATTGCCAGGGCGCTCGCGAGCGACCCCAAGATCCTGCTGCTCGACGAGCCGACCGAAGGCATCCAGCCCTCCATCATCAAGGACCTGGCCAAGGTGCTCAAGGAGATCCGCGACCTGCGCAACCTCTGCATCGTCGTGTGCGAGCAGGTGCTCAGCTTCATTCTCGACGTCGCCGACCGCATCCTGGTGATGGAGAACGGCCGCCTCGTCCATTCCGATACCCGCGCGAACGTCAACGAGGCGGCGATCGCCCGCTTCCTCGCCGTCTAGATCGGGTCACGGCGCGCCGCAATCCATCGCGCCCGCCGTTTGAGTTTGCGTGCCAGGGAGGCACCCAGGTAGAAAAAGGAGCGACGCTGATGCCCAAGACCTTAGTCACAGTCGATCTGAAAGAATCGCCTTACAAGAACGAGATGATTCACAACCGGTGGCATCCCGACATTCCGATCGTGGAATGGGTGAAGCCCGGCGATGACTTCCTCATCGAGACCTATGACTGGACCGGCGGATTCATCCAGAACAACGAATCCGCCGATGACGTGCGCGACATCGATCTGACGATCGTGCATTTCCTCTCCGGGCCGATCGGCGTCGAAGGCGCCGAGCCGGGCGACCTCCTGGTCGTCGACCTGCTGGACGTCGGCGCGCTGCCCGAGAGCCTGTGGGGTTTCAACGGCTTCTTCTCCAAGAAGAACGGCGGCGGCTTCCTCACCGACCATTTCCCCGAGGCGCAGAAATCGATCTGGGATATCTCGGGCCTCTACACGCATTCACGCCACGTGCCGGGCGTGAAGTTCGCCGGCCTCATTCATCCCGGGCTGATCGGCTGCCTGCCGGACCAGAAGCTGCTCGACACCTGGAACAAGCGCGAGATGGCGCTCATCGCCACCGACCCGAGCGCGTGCCGCCGCTTGCGGCGCCGCCGTTCGGCGCGACCGCCCACTGCGGCACCGCCAAAGGCGACGCCAAGGCGAAGGTTGCGGCCGAGGGCGCCCGCACGGTGCCGCCGCGCGAGCACGGCGGCAACTGCGACATCAAGGACCTGTCGCGCGGCTCGAAGATCTACTTCCCGGTCTACGTGAAGGGCGGCGGCCTCTCGATGGGCGACCTGCATTTCAGCCAGGGCGACGGCGAGATCACGTTCTGCGGCGCCATCGAGATGGCCGGCTGGCTGCATCTCAAGGTCGACATCATCAAAGGCGGGATGGCCAAGTACGGCATCAAGAACCCGATCTTCAAGCCATCGCCGATCGTGCCGAACTACAACGACTACCTCATCTTCGAGGGCATCTCAGTCGACGAGGCCGGCAAGCAGCACTATCTCGACGTCCACATCGCGTATCGCCAGGCCTGCCTCAATGCCATCGAGTACATGAAGAAGTTCGGCTACACGGGCGCCCAGGCCTATTCGATCCTCGGGACCGCGCCGGTGCAGGGGCATATCTCGGGCGTTGTCGATATTCCCAATGCCTGCGCCACGCTGTGGCTGCCGACCGACATCTTCGACTTCGACATCATGCCGAACGCCGACGGACCGACCAAGAAGGTCTCGGGTGGCGTGCCCATGCCGCTGTCGCCCGACAAGTGACGGCAATAGCCGCGAACGTCGAACCACTCTCCGCTCATTCCCGCGAGAGCGGGA
>CAVZMU010000003.1:0-65790 GCA_963776455.1 uncultured Alphaproteobacteria bacterium | reverse complement strand
CGCCGCTGAAGGCGGCGATGAAGTCCGATGGCTATCACCGGAACAGAAATTCGTAATGCTCGTAGCATGGTTGAACTCCTAGATCAGGTTATCCCTGAGCCACCTGGGCCCGGGCGCGCGCGAGGCGCTGCGATGACAGGATTGGTGGTGTGATGCTTACGGGAGCAGGTCGACGATCAGGGTGTCGACGCCACCCTTCGAGGACTTGACCTGCACCTGATAGGGCGGTGCCGTCAGCGTTGCCGTCAGGACGCCGGCTGCCGAGAGCGTACCCAGCGGCTCGGTTGCGCTTCCGCTGGCGGTCAGCGTCGGCGGCGCAACCTTGTCGCTGGACGTCGCGTTCACCGTGAGCACGTGTGACGCCACGCTGTAGGTCACCTTGGTGATCAACACCTCGTCGGTCACCGGCGTGTCGCGGATGGTCGTGTCGCTTCCGGTCGCCGTGACCGTGTAGCGGACGACGGCGGGAGGCGCCGCACCGGCAGCAAGAGAAAGCCGGGCAACGAAGCAACCGGTGGCCGCATCTTGCGTGAGCGTCGTGGTCGGAATCCCTGTGCCGCTGCCGACGATCGTAGCGTTGCCGGCGGAGTGCGCGAACAGGTCGACCTCGGTCGCAGTCGATGAACGGGCATAGCTGGTCCGGTCGATCGTCAGCGGCGCGGCGAGCCTGCCGTCGATCTGGCCGGTCACCGAGAACAGGTTGGTCGAGACCGTGTTGACGCCGAGGCCGCCGGCATTCGGTCCGTCGAGCCGTACGAAGTTGGTGCCGAACGGGCTGCCGGTGACCGCATGGTCGACATTGACGTCACCGATGAACCCGGCCGGCGGCGCGGAGCCGTGGCATCCCACTTCAGGAACGGTCCGACATTGGTCGACGGCAGAACGTTCGTGAAGTTACAGGCAGGCGGCGTCGCGCCGCAGCCCTGATCCTCGGTGAAGTTGATGGTCCCGGTCGCCGAAGCCACGAACGTCCTGACACCGAACGGATAGGTGAAGGTGTAGGACACGCGGCGTGAGGCCGCCCTTGACGCGCAACCGGAAGCGGGCAAACACAATCTGATCGCCGCTGACCACGGCGCCGGCGGCTCCACCGAAGGTGCCCTCGAGCGCCATCGTGAGGTCAAGCCGGTTCGCGCTTCCACCACCACCACCGCCACCACCGCCGCCGCCACCACCACCGCCACCGCCACCGGGCACGCCCACCGACAGGATGCGCGCATTAGAGCCCCAGTAAAACCATTCGTCCGGGAAGTTGGTCGGGAACACGATCGGCGACGTTGGGACAGGCGTGTCGCCGACGATGCCGCACGGATCTCCCGCGGTCAGATTGGCAAGGCACGGCTGGAGCGCCGCGCCGGTCTTGTCCTGGTAGAACTGCGGAAAGCCGTTGCCGGGATCGGTCAGGCCCTACCGCCGCCAGGCCCTGTGCCTGGGCGTGGCTGCGCCGCCGAAGGCGGCGAGTATCCCGATGGCCATCATCGGAACGCAGAAACGTAACCCACGTATCATGGCTGTAACCCCCCTGATCATCGTCTTCCCCAGAGCCCCCCGGGCTCCATAGCGAGAAAGACGGCATGTCTGCGGCTAGCCGCAGGGCGGCGACCGTAGGTGGTCCAGCTTAGAAACGCAATCCCCCAAACAGGGAATTCCGCGTTCGGCTTCCACCATGCTGCAACCCATCGCCACAAAAGCATGGAAGATCACATGCTCACCCGCGGAGTTTTATTTTCACGCATCCCGTATTTCGCCGGCGCTTCCACCGGGCTACGGTCATCAGGAAACGAAGTCGCGGTTTGCCGGCGTTCAATCGCCGTAGCGGGCTGAGCGAATGGGGAGGAGCTTCGTGAGCACCAACCGAATCCATCGCATCGCCGTCATCCCCGGCGACGGCATCGGCAACGAAGTGGTTCCCGGAAGGGCTCCGTGTGCTGGAGCCGCCGCCGGCAGCCGTTCGGGTTCGATCTGCGCTATGACGGAGTTCGACTTGCGAGCTGCGACTACTACGCGCGCCACGGCCCGATGATGCCGGACGACTGGAAAGAACAGATCGGTCAGCACGACGCCATCTTCTTCGGCGCCGTCGGCTGGCCGGAGAAGTGCCCGACCACGTCTCCCTCTGGGGCTCGCTGCTGCTGTTCCGCCGCGAGTTCGACCAGTACGTGAACCTGCGGCCGGTGCGTCTGATGCCGGGCGTGCCATGCCCGCTGGCGACGAGGCCCGGCGACATCGACTTCTACGTCGTGCGCGAAAATACCGAGGGCGAATATCCCTGCCGTCGGCGGCCGGCATGTTCGCAGGGCACCGCCGCGCGAAATCGTGGATGCAGGAACCGTCTTCACGCCGCGCGGCGTCGACCGCATTCTGCGCTTCGCGTTCGAGCTGGCGCCCGCGGCGCCCGAAAAAGCACTGACGTCGGCGACAAAGTCCAACGGCATCTCCATCTCGATGCCCTACTGGGACGAGCGCTTCGCGGAGATGGCGAAGGACTATCCCGACGTGCAAGGTGGACAAGTTACCACATCGACATCCTGACGGCGCATTTCGTCCGCCATCCCGACTGCGTTCGACGTGGTCGTGGCCTGCAACCTGTTCGGCGACATCCTCACCGACCTCGGCCCAGCCTGCACCGGCACCATCGGCATCGCGCCGTCGGCGCAACATCAATCCCGAGCGAAAGTTTCCGTCGCTGTTCGAGCCGGTGCACGGCTCCGCGCCGGACATCGCCGGCAAGGGCATCGCCAATCCGATCGGGCAGATCTGGTCGGCCGCAATGATGCTCGAACACCTCGGCGAAATCGACGCGTCCCTCGCCATTGTGGCGGCGATCGAGGCGGCGCTGCTGACGCAGGAGGGACGCACGCCCGATCTGAAAGGCTCGGCCGATACCGCCGCCGCCGGCAAGGCCATCGCCGACGCGCTGGGATGATCGCGCAACTCCATACAAACAATTGATTGCGGCTGACGCTGCACTCGTCGCAGCTTGAGCGTGTACGGCGGGCAGGCAGCATGAGCCGCGAGCGGCTATCATCAGCCACACCGCGTCGGCGCCCAGCTCCGGCCATCCGACCTCGCGGCGGATGCTCGCCTGTGCTCGCAGGTGACTTTATAGTCGTGCGCAAGAAGTCACAAAGGGAGGAACGAGATGCTGATCTTTCGGCGCGGGTTGCTGTTCGCCGTCGCGGCGGGGCTCATTGCGATCCCGGCGCAGGCCGTCCAGGCGCAAACCTATTCGTCGAAGCCCATCCACCTCCCATCGTGCCGTATCCCGGCAGGCGGCGGCACCGATTTCTTCGCCCGCCTCGTCGGGCAGAAAAGATGCAAGGAGTTGATCGGCCAGCCGGTCGTGGTCGAGAACAAGCCGGGCGCCGCAACCAATCTCGGAGCGGACTACGTCGCGAAGGCGCAGCCGGACGGCTACACGATCCTGCTTGGCGACGTCGCGACGTTGCCGCGAACCCGAGTCTCTACAAAAAACTCCAGTTCGACCCGGACAAGGATTTTGCGCCGATCACGCTGACCGCACGCTTCGTCAGCGTGTTGCTGGTAAATCCGAACAAGCTCAAGGTGAACACTGTCGCCGAACTGATCGCCGCCGCGAAGGCCGAAGCC
The DNA here is from genome assembly GCA_963776455.1 of uncultured Alphaproteobacteria bacterium. Classification (GTDB taxonomy): domain Bacteria; phylum Pseudomonadota; class Alphaproteobacteria; order Rhizobiales; family Xanthobacteraceae; genus CAVZMU01. The sequence continues at coordinate 62,181 of CAVZMU010000003.1, read as the reverse complement.
GGGCAAGATCGACATCGCGCATGCCGGCGTCGGCAATCCATTCCATCTTGCCGCCGTGCTGTTCCAGCAAGCTGCCGGCATCAAGCTCAATCGAGATCCCGTATCGTGGTGCGGTGCCCGCCGTGCAGGACCTGATTGGTGGCGACCGTGCCGATCATGTTCGTCGACTACGCGACGGCGCGCTCGCACATTGCGTCCGGGACGCTGAAGGCGCTGGGCGTCGCGGCACTGGAAGAAGCGCAAGGAATTGCCCGGCGTGCCGCCGGTCGCCGCGACTGCGGGACGCTCGCGGGCTTCGAGGGCGTGGCTCTGGCAGGGCCTTGTGGCGCCCGCCAAGACCCCGCCCGAGATCATCGAGAAGCTGCGCACCACACGCTGCGGCCGTCGCCGATCCGGTGGTGCGGCAGAGCTCATCGATGCCGGCGCCGAAGTGCTGCAAAGCACCCCGCAGGAATTTTCCGACTACCGCCGCAAGGAAACCGCCAAGTGGGCCGAGGTCATCACCGCGGCAAAGCTGCAACTGGATTAGAGCCTTGTCCATGGAGCTGGCAGACCTGTCGGGACGTAAGTGTCCGACGAGCTTGGCCGTCATGTCAGGTCGTTGCGGCGGACAGTCCGTTCTGTCTGTCGAGGACAGCGTTATTTCGAGCTTCGAGAGGTTTGTAATTCAAACCCCGCCAGATCAAATTCTTGCCGACGCTTGACCCTTCGTGCCAACGAACTCATAAGCGCGGCCGTGTCCAAGCTCGGCCGCGCGCGAACCAGGCTTTCGCTCAGCGAAGCAATCGGGCAGGCGGTCGCCTGTCATCGCCGCGGCGACCTCGTCGAGGCCGAGAAGCTCTACAACGCCGTCCTCAAGGCGCAGCCCGATCAATTCGACGCGCTGCGCCTGCTCGGCGTGCTGCGCTATCAGCAGCAACGCTTTGCCGACGCATTGCGCCTGATCGCGGCGGCCCTGCGGTCCAACGCGCGTTCTGCCGCCGCGCTGGGGCATCACGGTCTCATCCTCGCGGCGCTGGGGCGGCGGGACGAGGCACTCGCAAGCTACGACCAGGCGCTCCTTGTCGATTCCCATGACGTCGACGTGCTCAACAACCGCGGCAATCTTCTGCAGGTGCTCGGCCGCTACGACGAGGCTTCCGAGCTATGACCGGGTGCTTGCGGTCCAGCCCCGTCATGCCGATGCGCTCGGCAATCGCGGAAATGCCTTGCGTGCGCATGGACGCCACGACGAAGCGCTGGCGAGCTACGATCGCGCGCTCTCCCTGGTTCCGGGCCATGTCGACGCGCTCTACAACCGCGGCAGCTTGCTCGTCGAAGACGAACGCTTTGCCGATGCGCTTGCGAGCTTTGGGCCGCTGCTCGCGATCCGGCCCGACCATGCGCCGGCGTTCAACGGCAAGGCCGCCGCGCTGATCGGGCTCAGGACGATGAGGCGTTGGCGTGCTGCGACAAGGCGCACGCCCTCAACCCCCGCCACGCCGGCACGCTCGCCAATCGTGCGCGGGCTCTGCTCGCGCTCGAGCGGCCGGACGCCGCGCTGGCAAGCTGCGACGATGCCTTGGCGATCGATCCCCGACATGTTGCGGCGCTCAACGTGCGCGGCGATGTTCTGCAAGCCCTCGGCCGGCTCCCCGAGGCGCTGGCAAGCTACGACCAGGTCATCGCGACGAATTCGCGCAACGCCGATGCCTTCAACAACCGCGGCACCGCGCTGGTCGCCGCCGGGCGGCCGCAGGATGCGCTGGCGAGCTACGACACGGCGATCGCCCTGCGGACCGATTTCGCCGATGCCCGCTTCAACCGCGCGATGGTTCGGCTATGCCTCGGCGATTTCCGCGCGCGGCTGGGAAGACTATGAATGGCGCCGCCGGCACGACCATTACGCGGCGGGTCTGCCGCCGCTGCCCGGGCCGGAATGGGCCGGCGAGGATCTCGCCGGCAAGACCATCCTGGTGCACGCCGAACAGGGCCTCGGCGACACCATCCAGTTCGCCCGCTACCCTGCCCGCTCCTGGCCGAACGCGGCGCCACCGTCATCCTCGCCTGCGCCAAGGCGCTCATGAAGCTGATGCTGCGGCTCCCCCGGCGTGTCCGCGGTGGTCGGCCGCAGCGGCGCTCGCCGACCTACGATGTCTGGGTCAACCAGATGTCAGCCTGCCATCGCCTGCTCGGACCCGCGAGGTCGACTGCACCCGCCGGCGCGGGCGCCTCGCGGCCGATCCGGGGCCGGATCGCGAGTGGCGGCCAGCCGCCTGGCCGGCGGACCGGCGCGTCGGCATCGTCTGGGCCGGCCGCGCCCAGCATCGCAACGACACCAACCGTTCCATCCCGGTCGGCGTGCTGGCGCCGATGCTGGCGGGCCGCCGCACGTCGACCTGGCAGCCGATCCAGTCGGCCCGACCGCCACGTCCTCCGGCACCCCGGCCTCCCGCGGCTCGGCGAAGCTTTCACGATTTCGACGAGACCGCGGCCGTCATCGCCACCCTCGATCGCGTCATCGCCGTCGTACCGCGATCGCCCGTCTCGCCGGGCCATGGGCAAGCCGGTCTCGATCCTGCTCCCTACGTGCCCGACTGGCGCTGGCTGCCGGAGCGCGACAATTCGCCCTGGTCTCCAGGCGCGCGGCTGTTCCGCCAACCCGCCCCGGCGACTGGCCCGGCGTCATCCGACGCGTTGCGCAAGCGCTGGATGCCCCTTAATCGTCGTCGCCGCGGCTCCGCCACAGGGCCTTCAGCCGGCGCCGGAACGCCTTCGGCTTCTCGGCAAACAGGCGCCCGGCCAGCTTTTGCGCGAAGAGACGTGCGCCGCCCGGCGTGCGGCGATCAACGGCGTCAGGCGCGACCGCCACGGTGCCAGCGGCTGGCGCGGTGCGATCATGCCGGTGAGCAGCGCCAGATCCTGGCACGTGCCGAGACGCTCGCGCAGCCGCTGCGCCTCGCCGACCCACAGCTTTCCGAAACGCGGCCACAATGGCTCGACCACCTCGATCTGGTAGCGGTGCTCGACGACCCGCTGACGCAGTTCATGCAGCTCTTCGGGCGGCGTTTCCGGCCAGTCGGGCGGGATCGTGCTGCGCGCGCGCCGGTAGCCTTCGGCGAGCCGCGCCGCCACGCCGCCGAATTTGAGATCGCCGATCGGCCAAGCTTCGGCCGCCGGGCCCGCGCGATCGAGCGCCGCCCGCAGGCGCGCGCGCGTCTCTCCGGTCAACGTCGTGATCTCGGCGGCGCGCCGGATGCCATCGAGCCGGCGGCGCATGGTCGCCAGCGACGTGGCGGACAGCCCCGGCTGCGCCTTCTCGATGTCCTGGAGCGCGTCGAGGACGGCCTGCACGTCGCGCGCCCCCGCCAGCTCGCGCGCCAACCCGCGCGCCTCGATGCGCAGCCGCCGCCCATCCTCGCCGAGGAACGGCTCCAGCAGGCGCAACAGGGCGCGCCACCGCTTCATCTCCTTGCGGTAGTCATGGACCGCGACGGCGTCGGTGCTTTGCGGATTGTCGAGCGCGGCGCGGGCCTGCGCCTGGATATCCCGGGCGACCGCGCGGAGGGCCTCCCCCACCGCGGCGCCCGGACGCAAGGCTGGCTGGCTGGTCATGCGGATGATCTTGCCTGCGGTGCGACGCCCCAACGACGCCGGCCGGATGATGGTCGCACGAAAAAGGAGCGACGCCGGGCTTCCCAAGGAGGATATCGCTTGTTACATAATCGACGCCATGCGGGAGTTCGCCCTGCCGCGTGTCTCAAGTTTATCGCGGGGTGGAGCAGCCCGGTAGCTCGTCAGGCTCATAACCTGAAGGTCGCAGGTTCAAATCCTGCCCCCGCAACCAAATTTCTTGAATCAAATCAAACGGATGGCCCGCCCTTGGCGGACTTTTCGTTATGTTGCTTCCAGTTACTAGCCATTACACCTTAATCCGTTGTAGTTTCAGTTAGTTACAATGACTTTTCCTAAGGCGGACCATTCCGTCCTTTTTTCTACATGGCACATGACTGTCACATGATTTCTTCCATCACGTGAGGTCGCGCTGCTGATTACTGACGGCATTCTGCCACCCCTCAGATACAGGCTGGCTGGCCGATGCAGCTCTCAACGGGGAGGACCGATAAACGTTGATCGGGGCGGGCATTTCTATGCTGGGCTGGGGTTATTCAAAACGTTTCGAACCCTTTGCCTTGCACCACCACCAGAATTCCGGACGACGCTCCAGCAGCTTGCGGCGTGGGACGCCAACCAACCTAGCAGGGCCGCAAATTTGAAGGCTCGTCCGGTATGGCTCCCCGGGCTGGATCGGAATCAGCGACCAACCGATTAACACGTCCTCCGGCCGCCGACTGCTGATCAGCCATAAATCCTGCTACAGTGCGAATAGCACCGAATGCTAGAATTGCGGTAGGCCAACGCCGGTCTACCTGCGTCTGGCGCACGTGCCGTTTGGCCTTGTCGAAGCATGAAACTTTGACTGGATTGATCGTCGGCCGTTGATTGGGGACAACCACTGTGGAACCTCGAAGTCAAACCGTAGGCGTCCTCTTCGTCGATCAGGAGGGGCAGTTCCTGTTGACTAGACTAGGGGGGCTCGACCCTCTCTAAGATCCAGGCGCTATCCGGTCGTGTCCAGGGCGACGAAACACACATTAACTCGGCTAAACGACATTGTGACGCGGCGTTTGCCGTAGATTTCCGAAGGCACTTTTTGTACCCATAGCCCTCCTGCCAAGATTCAATTTGAATGATTTCTCTCGATTTGGGAGCAGGGACAGGCAGGTTCTTGGAGCTATTAAGATACTCTTTAGCTGCAAAACACGTCATTGGTTTCGACGCATCAAAATTGATGGCGCGTTGCGCAGCACTGACAGGAGCGGCTACGGTTGTCGGAGTGTCAATCGGCATTTGATCGGGACCCCTGATCGGCGTCCAATTTTGACCCCTTAGAGCGACGAGTCCGGACGGTAGCGCTCGCGGCGTCGGAGCTGGTCGGGGTTGCGGAGACGGGGCGAGCGCGGGTTGTTTGATCGTCGTCGCGGTTCTTGAAGCGCCAACTGTCGTTGCCGGTCTCGACGATGTCGCAGTGATGGGTCAGGCGATCGAGCAGCGCGGTGGTCATCTTGGCGTCGCCGAAGACGCTGGGCCATTCGCCGAAGGCGAGATTGGTGGTGACGATGATGGATGTGCGCTCGTAGAGCCGGCTGACGAGATGGAAGAGGAGTTGGCCGCCGGATTGGGCGAACGGCAGATAGCCGAGCTCGTCGAGCACGATGAAGTCCATGCGGGTCAGATGATCGGCGATGCGGCCTTGTCGCCCATTGCGAGTCTCTGCCTCGAGCCGGTTGACGAGATCGACCACGTTATAGAACCGACCGCGGGCTCCGGAGCGGATGCAGCTTCGGGCGATGGCGATGGCGAGATGGGTTTTGCCGGTGCCGGTGCCGCCGACCAGGACGGCGTTGCGCTGCTGGGCGATGAAGCCGCTGGCGGCGAGGTCGTTGACCAAGGTCTGGTTGATCGGGGTGCCGTCGAACTGGAAGCCGTCGAGGTCTTTGGCGAGCGGCAGCTTGGCGATGGTGAGCTGATAGCGGATCGAGCGCGCCTGCTTCTCGTTGATCTCGGCGCTGAGCAGGTCGCCGACGATGCGCTGAGGCTCGTGCTGGCGTTTGACGGCCGTCGCCATGACCTCGTCGAAGGCGGCCTTCATGCCATAGAGCTTGAGCTCGCCCATGAGGTCGAAGAGCTGGGATCGTTCCATCAGATGGTCCTCCTGAGGCTGTCGTAACGGGCGCAATCGGCGACTGGTGCGTGGCTCAAGGTCAGGGCGGCCGGCGTGAGGATCGTGACCGGCGGGCCGGGATCGCGCTGACGGGCGAGAATGTTGAGGACGACATCGGCGGAATGAACGCCGTGGGCGATCGCTTCGTCACAGGCGGCCTCGACCGCCGGCAGTCCGTCGGTCAGCACCGCGGTGAGGATGTCCACCATCTGCCGATTGCCGTCGGCGGCGCCGGCGAGCTTACGCCGCACCCGCTCCATCGCGTCCGGCAGCACCCAGTCCTTGAACGGTGCGCCATTGCGCAAGGCGCCCGGCTTGCGGGCGAGGACCGGCACGTAATGCCAGGGGTCAAAGAGCGTATCGCCGCGGCTGAACGAGCGGGGATGCTCGGCAACGATCCGGCCGTCCTGGCGGATTACGATGCGGTCCGCATAGGCATGGACCTCGACTGGACGTCCGACCGCGCTGGCGGCAACCGAGTACTTGTTGTTGTCGAAGCGCACCAGGCAGGTCTTCGAGACCGATGCCGGCACGGCGTGGAATCCGTCGAACCGACCGGCATAGGGAACCAGCTTCGGCCGCTCCGCCTCGAACACCTGCCACACAGTCTGCTCGGTCAGCTCTGGGTGGCGATGTGCCTTGGCGTAGGCAATGCATTTATCGAGCAGCCATGCGTTCAGCTCGTCATAGTTCTTGAACCGCAGCCGCGGCGTGAAGAAGCGCTCACGGACAAGCCCGACCTGGTTCTCGACTTGTCCCTTCTCCCACCCCGAGGCCGGCGTGCAGGCGACCGGGTCGACCAGGTAGTGGCTGCACATCTGCGGGAAACGGCGATTGTAGAGACGATCCTTGCCGACCAGGATGGTCGCCACCGCCGTCTTCATGTTGTCGTAGATGCCGCGCTGGCATGCGCCCTTGTGCAAAGCCGATAGATTAGAAAGATGGCGCTAAGGGGCTGAAGCACCGGCCAGTGCTCCCTCGCGAAAATGCCGTGGCGGAACGCCAATGTGCCGCTGAAAGAATCGCGTGAAATGACTCGGTGCGCTGAAACCTAGTCGCGACGAGATGGAGCGGATCGGAACCGATCCGTCGAGCAGGCTGCTGACCGCCATCTCCAGCCTCACGCTGTTGCAGAACAGGCGCGGGCTGACGCCGACATTGTGACCGAAAAGATAGAAAAAGTGCGGCCGCGAGAGGCCCGCGATCTGCGCGCAGTCGGACAGATTGTTGCCAAGCGACGGATCGAGCTGGATGTGCCGGATCACCCGGCGGATTCGGTGATCGATGAAGCGGGCGCGCGGCACGCTGTCGTCGCGTGAACAACAGGAGTTGAGCAGGAGCTCGGCGACCGAGTCCGCCTCGTCCTTCGTCGCGGTGCCGCCCATCAGGTTTGTATGGAACCGGTCGAGGGCCTCGCGCAAGGCATTCGAAAGCGCGTGGCTGCCGCTTTGAACGATGGGTGGATAGAACGGGCGCGACGGCCCACCCTGGGGTGGTTCGATATGCAGGAGCAGCGCACGCGTCGGCGCGCCATTGTCCGCATAGCCGCCATGCGGCTGCCACGGTGCAAGCACGATCGCGGTGTCCTCACGCAGGGCGTACGCCTCGTCGGCGATCGTGATCGTGCGCGGCGGCCCGGCAACCTTGGTTAGGATTGGGCGTAGGGATGCACGTGCTGGATGATCGAGCCTCCGAGTTCGACCAAAACCACACGTCCATACGAGCAAGGGGCGATCAGCGGCCTCATGGTCCTTCCCCGATGGCACAAGCCCCCCTCATCGAAGGGAGCAAGGGGCATGCCACGTAGCGAGCGGCGCCACCCCCACCATGGCAGTCCTTTGTTGCACCCAAACTCATGATCGCAAAGCGCTTGCGTCGACAGCCGCACTCGGTGCCGTGCATCGCCGGCTTTCACCGGAACCCCTCCCGGCGACGCGCGACACGGCCGAACGCGCCTCGCAGGTACGATTATCAGACTACAGGGTAACTTTGCGGAGCCTTGCTTTGAGACAGGGCGGTGCGCCGCGACTAGCATTCCGTCCAATCGCCTGTCGCAAGCCGCACGGAGACTCTATGCAACGAACCGCCCTTCTCGTCGTGGACATGCTGGTGGATTTCTTCGCCGCCAAGGACAACCTGCCAGCGCCGCTGCATATCGCGTCGCTGGTGGAGAAGAACCAGGGGGTCTGCCGCTTCGCCCGAAGCAATAATATCCCGCTGGTGTTCGTGAACGACAGTTTCCACAAGACCGAGATTCCGATCGACCGCCACTTCAAGCTATCGACCCCGCACTGCATCGAGGGCACCGAAGGCGCGAAGATCGTCAAGGAGCTGGAGTACGACGAGAGCAGCGACTTCATCGTGCCGAAGAAGCTCTATGACGGCTTCTACAACACTCGCCTCGACTCGATCCTGCGCGAGCTCGACATCAAGACCTGCGTTGTCACGGGCACCTGGACGCATGCCTGCGTGCGCCACACGGTGACGGGCGCGTTCTGCCGCGGCTACGACACCATCGTGCTCGACGACTGCTGCTCCTGCCCGGACGAGGACGAGCATCGCCGCGCCATCGCCTACATGAAACAGTTCTACGGCACGGTCTCGATGACGTCCGATGCCTGGATGGCCAACGCGCTCAGGCGCGCCGCCTGAGCCTTGGGGAGATTGGATGATGGACGTCGTTGGAGTTGCGAAGTCACTGACGCGCATCGCACGCGTCGCCTTTCTTCTGCCTCTGGCGGCTTCGGCCGCCGCCGCGCAGGAGGTCTGGCCGATCGGCGTCTCGCTCGGCCTGACCGGTACGGCGGGCGCGACGGCGCAGCGCCAGATCAAGGCGATCGAGCTTGCCGCCGAGATCATCAATGCAAAGGGCGGCATCCACAGGCGCATGATCAAGCTCATCGTCGAGGACGATCAGACCAAGCCGGAACTCGCGGTGACGAAGGCCGTCAAGCTCATCGATCAGGACAAGGTGCTGGCGATCGTGGGCGGCAACAGCGGCGACACCGCGATGGCGATCGGCGCGCTCGCCGAGAAGAAGGAAGTCCCGCTGCTGAGCCCGACCGGCGTCAACCAGACGGCGGCGCAGCGCGCGTTCAAATACAGCTTCCTCATGGTGCCGGAATACGACGACGCGATCGAAGGGCTCGTCCGCTACTCGGTCGAAACGCTCAAGTGCAAGGAGATCGGGCTTCTGCGGCTGACGCGACTGTGGGGATTGCAGGCCTCCGAAGGCTACAAGAAGATGGAGGAGAAATACGGCATCAAGATCGTGCGCGAAGAGACTTTGAACGATACCGACAAGGACATGACGCCGCAGCTCACCAACCTCAAGGCCGCGAAGCCGTGCGCCGTTGCCATCTGGGCGGCGGTCCCAGCGGCCGCGATCGCGATCAAGAACGCGCGCCAGATCGGCATCGATGTGCCTCTCCTCGGCAATCCGATCTTTGCTGCCACGACCACGCCCGAGATCGCCGGGCCGGCGGCCGAAGGCGTCATCGGATCGGCGACGCTGGTGCCGGCCGACCCGCTGCCGCGCCAGCAGGAATATGTCACCAAGTACGCCGCGAAGTACAACATCTCCGCCGACATGTGGGACGCCGCGGTCTACGACGCGGTGTTCCTGCTCGCGGCCGCGATAGAGAAGCTCCCACCGGACAAGGTTACGCCGAAGGCGGTGGGCCAGCAGCTCGCCGCGATCACGAAGTTCGAGGGCGCCGGCAGCGTCATCGACTTCACCAAGTATCACTGGCCGCTGTCCGACAGCTGGGTGAAGATCACCGTGAAGGACGGAAAGGCAGTGCGGCTGAACTAGGCCCCGCCGCTCTTGGAAAACGCGTCTACCGTCGTGATGTGTGCATGGGCGTTCGCGTCCGCCCGGAACATCGCCGCCCGCGCCGGACGGTGATGTTCCGGCCAACAGCGTGAGGCGAGGCGTTTCCGCGCATGACATCCGCCCAGTTGATGCAGTTCGCGTTCTCGGGCCTGACGCTCGGATGCATCTATGCCCTCACGGCGCTCGGCTTCACGATGATCTTCAACGCCACCGGCATCGTGAACTTCGCTCAGGGCGACTTCGTGATGCTCGGCGCGCTGCTCGCCGCCACCCTGTCGTCCGGATTTGGCGTTTATCTGCCGCTTGCGGTTCTTCTCGCGGTGCTCATCGTCGCGGCGGTCGGCGCGCTGATGCACGACGTGCTGATCCACACGGTGCGCGACGACAAGTCGCTGTTCGTCCCAGTCATGATGACCATGGGCGCGTCGATCGTGCTCAACGCCATCGCGCTCCTCGTTTGGGGCGCCGATCCGCTGAACCTGGTGGCCTTCTCGGGCGAGAAGCCGATCCGCCTCGCCGGCGCGACCCTCGTGCCGCAGATGCTGTGGATCGGCGGCAGCGTCATCGCCGTGATGGTCGGCCTCTCGATCTTCTTCCGCTTCACGCGGCTCGGCCAGGGCATGCTGGCGGCCGCGATGAACCGCGATGCCGCCGCGATCCTTGGTGTGAACGTGCGCGGCGCGACACTCGCCTCGTTCGTCTGGGCCGCGGGGCTCGGCGGACTGGCTGGCATCCTGGTCGCGCCGATCACGATGGCCACTTACGACATGGGCCCCCTGATGACGCTGAAGGGCTTCACCGCCGCGGTGGTCGGCGGCCTCGGCAGCGTGCCCGGTGCACTGGTCGGTGGCTTGGTGCTCGGATTGTTCGAGGCGATGAGCGTCGGCGTCATCTCGTCGGGCTATCGCGACGCCGTGGCGCTTGGCCTCCTGCTCACCGTGCTGATGGTGAAGCCTTCGGGCATCATGGGAGCGAAGGCGCTGAAACGGTGATGACCACACGTCCGGCGTTGCCAGGGGCTGCACGTTACGGCGCCGCCATCCTCGGCATCCTGATCGTCACCATCCTGCCCTTGGTGACGGGGGAGTTCGTCGCGAGCGTGTCGGTCGTGACTGGCATCTACGTCATCCTGCTCGTCGGCCTGTCGCTGTTCCTCGGTTATGGCGGCCAGTTCTCGTTCGCGCAGGCCGTGTTCTACGGCATCGGCGCCTATACCTCGGCGATCCTGGTGACGAAATGGAACGTCCCGGTGCTTGCCGCGTTCGCCGCGGCCGCCTGCCTCGGCGGGATCGTGGCCTTTGTTCTGAGCGCCCCGATCCTGCGGCTCGAGGGCTATTACCTTGCGATGGCGACGCTCGCGTTCTGCCAGATTTTCCACGTCCTGGTGGTCGAGAATTTCAGCATCACCGGCGGCCCGACCGGCATCTACTCGATCCCGAGCTTCTCGGTCTTCGGACTGGAGCTCTCGACGGCGCGCAGCTATCACTACGCGGTCTGGCTCGTCGCCATCGGCTGCATGGCGTTCGCGCATAATCTGATGCACTCGCGCATCGGCCGCGCACTCAAGGCCATCCAATCGAGCGACGAGGCGGCACGGGCGCTCGGCATCGACGTCACCGGGCTCCGCACCGCGATCTTCGTGCTGACGGGAGTTACCGGCGCGATGGCGGGCAGCTTCTTCGCCCATTACGTGAGCTACATCTCGCCCGGCACGTTCACTCTCGACCTTTCGATCTGGCTCGTCGTCGTGCTGACCGTCGGGGGCATCCGCACCGTCTGGGGCGTCGTGCTGGCGGCCCTGTTCACGACGGTCTTCCCGTTCCTGCTCGGCAGCTATCAGAAGTATAACATGCTGGTGTTCGGCCTGATCCTGATCCTGGTACTGCGGTTCATGCCGGGAGGAATCGCCGCCTTTCTGGAAGACGCAGCAGGCCGAGTCCTGCGGCGGGGCGCGGCCAAGAATGGATGAGACCGTCCCGGCGCTCGAGCTTCTGCGCGTATCGAAGCGGTTCGCGGGGCTCCAGGCCTTGCGCGACGTGAGTTTCGCGGTGAAGCGCGGATCGATCACCGCGCTCATCGGCCCGAACGGCGCCGGCAAGTCCACGGTCTTCAACCTGATATCGGGTTTCGACCGCCAGTCCTCCGGCACCATCCTGCTCGACGGGGCCGAGATCAGCGGCATGCCGGCGCACCTGCGGCCGCTTCTCGGTCTCGCGCGCATGTTCCAGACGCCGCGGATCTTCGAGCATCTCACCGCGGTCGAGAACGTCATCGTCGGTCTCCACGGCTGCATGTCCGCCGGCATTCTCGGCTCGGGCCTCCGCCTGCCGTGGATGCGGCGCGAGGAAGCTGCCGCGCGGGAGGCCGCGCTCGCACTGCTCGACGATGTCGGGCTTGGCGCAGACCGCGACCGGCCGGCCGCCACGCTTGCGTTCGGTGGCCAGCGCCTTCTGGAGTTCGCGCGCGCGCTGGCCGCGCGGCCGAAGCTGCTTCTGCTCGACGAGCCGACCGCCGGCCTGACGCCTGTCGAGACCGACGGCTTCGCGGCGATGCTCCGGACGCTGCGCGACCGCGGCACCACGATCCTAATCGTCGAGCACGACATCCATTTCATCACGTCGATCTCGGACAAGATCGTCGTGCTCGCCTACGGCGACAAGATCTATGACGGCGCGCCCGCCGACATCCGCAGCGATGCGCGCGTCATTGAGGCCTATCTTGGAACGCGGTCCGCCGCTCATGCTTAAGGCCGACGGGATCGACGTGAGATACGGCGCGATCCGCGCCGTAAAGACCGTATCGTTCGACATTTGCGCCGGTGAGATCGTGGCCGTCGTCGGGCCGAACGGCGCTGGAAAGACGAGCCTCCTGCGCGCTCTGTCGGGACTGCATCCAGTCGCATCCGGCCGCGTCCGCTTTCTCGATCAGGACATCACCAACCGGGAGCCGCACCGCATCGTGCAGCTCGGTCTCGTGCAGGTGCTGCAGGGCCGGCAGGTTTTCGGCGAGATGACGGTGCTGCAGAACCTGAGGATGGGCGCCTATCGCTTCGCCAAAGCCAAGAAGGCGGAGATCGCGCGTGATCTCGATGCCGTCTATTCGTATTTCCCTGTCCTCGGCCAGCGGTCCAGGCAGCTCGGCGGAACGCTAAGCGGCGGCGAGCAGGTGATGCTCGCGATCGGGCGCGCGCTGATGGCGAAGCCCAAGCTGCTGTTGCTCGACGAGCCGTCGTTTGGCCTCGCGCCGATGATGGTCGAGGTCGTGCTTCAGGCGTTGCTGAGGCTCAAGGCCGACGGCGTCACGGTCGTGCTCGTCGAGCAGAATGCCGAGCTTGCCTTCGCGCTTGCGTCGCGCGCGTACCTCATGGTGCTCGGTCGGATGGCGATCGAAGGTCCCTGCGAGACGCTGCGCCATTCCCCCGAAGTCATCGATCTTTACCTCGGGCGCTCACGCTAGACCCGTCATGGCATTCAGAAGGGAGCCAACAGATCGGCTGGATCTTGGTTCGAATTTGGAATCCCATTATTTAATTGCGCTAAGTCTAGACGGCCGTCGCGAGGTCCTGCGGCCGGCTTCACCATCACCGAGCCGGCCTTCACGCAGGCTGCGCTTCTCGTCTCGATCGGCCCGGAGATCCTTTGCCAAAGACTGGAGCCCGCGCGCAAAGTCAACGGCCAGTTTTCGGCCGCGCCGATTCTAAGCCGGAACCTGGACGTAGCGCTTCGCGTGGTGAACGAGTATCGACGCCATCAACACTTTGCGCCGCCGTTGCAAGAGTCCGCTTATGACCCATGGACGAAGTCTCGAAACAGCCCCTTGATGTCCGCTCACGCGTCAACAGCTGACCTTTCGTACTAGAGGCGCAAGCGCATAATTCGATCACGCTGCCGCCGAACGCGGCTTTGTTACCTGACAAAGGTGGGCGTCTAAAAGACTCCCAACGTGGATAGCCCATAGCTCCAACGCCTGCTTCCTTTCTGAGAGGAACTCGTGGCGTTGGTAGACGGCTGCGACGCCCGAGATCGTTCCGCTTTGGTGATTGAGGACCTTGTCGGCGATGTGAGGCGCGACGCCAAGCCTCGCCATGCCAGTCACTACGGTCCTCCGAAGATCGTGCAGGCGCCAACCGCTTACGCCTGACAGGCGATCAAGTTCGATTTTGAACCGGCTGAAATCTTGAAAGCGGTAACCGCCTGGTGTTGCGAAGATGAGTTGGATCGTTCGTGGCATTGCCTGGATGATCTCCCACACCCGGGACGACAAATGGATGATATGCGCCTTGTCGTTCTTGCTTCGAGCGGATGGGATGCGCCACGAGCGATTATTTTCGTCGATCTCCGCCAAGGACATTTGAGCCACTTCCTCGCGCCGCTGCCCCGTCAGCGCCAGGATTTCCACGATCTGGCCAAATGGAGACCGCATCGTTCGCGCAGCCAGGATGACCGCCACGAGTTCCGAGTCGTCCAAAGCTCGATCTCGGCTCTTTTCCTTCTGCGATAATCGGTAGTCGTCGGCAGGCGATGTATCGATGACGCCGCGGCCAAGACACCAGCGGAAGAAGGATTTGACAAGCTTCAGCAGCTTGCGGGCAGCAGCGCTGCCGCGCTGACCGACACCGGTAATGAGGTCGACAATATCCCGTCGTTTTATGTCCCGAACGCTCTTGGCGCCCCAGATCGGAATGACATCCCGCCGAAGGCTTGCTGCGAGCTGTTTCGCGGTCTTGAGATGCTTGAGTCGATCCTCAATGAAGGCCTCGGTCAGGTCGCTGATGCGGTCAACAACGGATCGCCGCCGCGCCTCTGTCTTTTCCGCAGCGGGGTCACGACCTTCTACGCGGGCGGCAAAGATCTTTTGTGCCTGGCCTCGCGCCATGGCGAGTGTGACGCGACCGTAGGGGCCGATAGTGAATTTCCGCAGCCGCGATTGACCGCCGGCCACCCGGTAAAGCACGATGAAGACCTTGCGGCCCTTGGGGGTGATCTTGACACCGAAACTGGGCAGACCGACGTCCCAATAGACGGTATTCTTGGTGCTCGGTCTCAGCGCATCGATGGCGCTCTTGGTGAGCTTGAGCTGAGGCATGCGTCACCCTCTGTAAATGATACCTGGACCTCAAATAGGTAGCATCCTCGGGCAACAGCAGAAGCGTCAGGGCATCGCCGTCCTCATGAACATCGATGAAAGCGACACCGAATCAACGATCATCTATCTCAGTCCACCTCTATTCCTCCTGCGCCCTGGTTCGCAAGGGGAGAGGGTGCACCGAGCAAGCTCGGAGGTCGCGCCTCAAATTCTAACGATCACGCTTCATGCGTTTTCCTCGACCGCCTCGTTCTCGTCTTCAGGATTTTCGAACACCGCCTGCGCCGCGGCGGCCGCCTGCTTGTCCTCCTCGTCGTCCTCGCCGCCTTCGCGGCGGACGGTCACGTTCTCGCCGCGCGCCAAGCGTTCGGCTTCGTCCGCGTTGCGGGCGACACTGATCGAGATCATGGCCTGGACTTCCGGATGGAGCGCCACCGGCACCTTGTGCAGGCCGATCATCTTGATCGGCGCGTGAAGGACGATCTGACTGCGGTTGACCGTAAAGCCGCCCTCTGCGAGCAGCTCCGCGATGTCGCGGGTCGAGACCGAGCCGTAGAGCTGGCCGGTCTCGGCCGCCTGGCGCAGCACGCCGAAGCTCTTGCCGTCGAGCTTTTCGGCGACCTTGGCGGCATCGCCCTTGGCCTCGAGATTACGAGCCTCGAGATCGACCTTCATGGTCTCGAAGCGCGCGCGGTTCTCGTCGGTGGCGCGCAACGCCTTGCCCTTGGGCAGCAGGAAATTGCGGGCATAGCCGTCCTTGACGCGCACGACCTCGCCCATCTGGCCGAGCTTGCCGACGCGTTCGAGCAGGATCACTTCCATCGTCTTTCTCCATCGTTGACGTCAGGTTTGAACATTCAGGTTTGCGGCTTAGGCGGCGGCACGCGTGCGGCGATGCGGCTGCGGATATCGAGCGCGGTGTCGGCGAGGCCGAGGACGGTCATCAGCAGGATCGGCCAGCCGAGCATCAGGACCGCGGCATAGGTGCCGGCGAGCAAGAAGCTGCGGCCGGTCAGCCGGCCGGTGATCTTGTGCAGGACCGCGAAGCCGAGCACGCCATAGGCCATCAGCAGGCCGGCGGCGAATACCCCACCGACGACCCCCATCAGTCCGGGCAGGAACGTCGCCGCGACCGCGGCGGCGAGCAGCACCGGCGCGGCCGGGGGAAACCTCATCGCGGAGAGGTCGGGCCACGGCCGCGTCAGCCGCCCCGATACGCGCGCGATCACCGCTGCAAGGCCGAGGGTGACGATCTTGGTCACGGTGGTGATCGCACCCGCCATCGGCGGAACGATCAGCACGAGCAACGTGAGCAGCCGGTCCGGGTCGGACACGTCCGGGATCGCCAGCGGCTTGTCGGGAGGAACCTGCCACATCGCGCGCAGCATCTGCTCGAAGACCTGGCGCAGGCCCGTGCGAAATGCCTCGACATCGAAGCCGAAGGTCAGGATCACCGCAGTGACCACCATGCCCCCGAGGATCGCGGCCCATACGATGAGGTTGCCGACCGGATACCATTCCAGGTCGCCGCCCGCGATCGCGGGACGCGCGAGCAGCGCGAGATAGCCGAGCCACCATGCGGGCAGCCCGATGCCGACGAGGAATGCGAGGAAGAACAGTCCGCCGAAACCGAAGGCCAGCGCGCCGGCCGCGACCAGCGCAGCCACCAGCCCGGCGACATGGCTCCAGCCGATTGCGGCAATCAGAATCGGCAGCGGCGCGAGATAGAACAGCAATACGGAAATGAGCGAGCCGGATGCCACGGAGGCGAACAGCAGCGCCGAAGCCGCGCCGGCGGCAATGCCAATGAGAACGATCTGCAACATTCGAGCTGTCCCGCGTCAGTCGCCTGAGCGGTTAGAGGCGGCGCGACGCCGCCCCAACCATGGAAGCCCGTCCCAAAGGGGCCGGGCAAAGGCCGTCAGCCGATCAGGTACGGCAGCAGGCCGAGGAAGCGGGCGCGCTTGATGGCGCGCGCCAGTTCGCGCTGCTTCTTGGCAGACACCGCCGTGATGCGGCTCGGCACGATCTTGCCGCGTTCCGAGACGTAGCGCTGCAGCAGCCGCACGTCCTTGTAATCGATCTTCGGCGCGTTGGGGCCGGAGAACGGGCAGGTCTTGCGGCGACGGAAGAACGGCCGGCGGGCCGGAGCTGCTGCGAATGTCATGGTCACTCCTCCGTCGCGGCGGCTGCGGTCTCTTCACGCGGACCGCGGTCCTCGCGGTCGCGGCGGGGCGGACGGTCGTCGCGGTCGTAGCGCGGGCGGTCTCCCCGGTCGCCACGATCCCCGCGGCGGTCGTCGCGATCACGGTCACGGTCGACCTTGCGCATCATCGCGGAGGGGCCGGTCTCGTGCTCGTCGACCCGGATCGTGATGTAGCGCAGGATGTCCTCGTTGAGGCGCTGCTGGCGCTCGACCTCGGTCAGCGCCGCCGGCGGTGCGTCGATGTTCAACAGGCTGAAATGCGCCTTGCGGTTCTTGCGCATCCGGTAGGAGAGCGACTTGACGCCCCAGTATTCGTGCTTCTCGACCTTACCGCCCAACTGCTCGATGATGCCGGTGTACTGGGCGGTGAGTTCTTCGACCTGCTGCGCGGTCACGTCCTGACGCGCAAGATAGACATGCTCGTAAAGCGGCATGGAAACGCCTTTCCTCTGTTCGTGTCGCTCGTCCGGCGCAAAGCCCCCCGAGCCTTCGGAAAGGCTCGAATGTGCTCAAAGGCGGGAACACGGGACGGCGGACCGCGAGGTCCTGCCAAGCCGTTTCCGGCATGGCCGTCCGTTCAGCTCCCGGCCGGGATCGAGCGGAGAAGCGCGGGTTATAAGGGGTTTGGACCGGAATACAAGCTGAAACGCCTAATTTCTACTTGAACCGCCGCAGGCGGTCGGAGAGCTGCACCGCCAGCGTCACGGCCTCGCGGATCTGCCGGGTCATGATGGCATCCGCCTCCGGATGGGCCTGCTTGAGGCGGTTGAGCTCGGAGAGCAGACCGGCGAGGCTGGCCGTCATCAGGTCCTGCTTGAACCGGACATCGGCACGCGCCCGCGCGATATCGTCGTCCGTCACTGCAACAAAACCGCTCATTGCTCAAAAATTACCCGCTGTGCTGGCAGTACGATAGCGGACGATGGTTCAGGCAAGGTTTACGTAAGGCCCGTCTAAGGCGGCGCTCGCCTTGACACCGCTCCGGGCGCGGTGTCTCTCGGCGCGAATTTTCCGGGAGGTCAATAAAGGATGGCGGCAGCGTTCGTATTTCCGGGACAGGGCAGCCAGGCGGTCGGCATGGGCAAGACGCTCGCCGATGCTTTTCCGGCCGCGCGCGCAGTGTTCGCCGAGGTCGACGAGGCGCTGGGCGAAAAGCTCACCGCCACCATGTGGGATGGCCCGGCGGAACGGCTGACGCTCACCGAGAACGCGCAGCCGGCGCTGATGGCGATTTCGCTCGCGGCCATGCGGGTGCTGGAGACCGAGGCCGGGCTCGATCTCAAGCGCGATGCGACCTTCGTCGCCGGCCATTCGCTTGGGGAATATTCCGCCCTCGCCGCCGCCGGCTCCCTGGGCATCGCCGATACGGCACGGCTGCTGCAAATCCGCGGCCGCGCCATGCAGGAGGCGGTGCCGGTCGGAGCGGGCGCCATGGCGGCGCTGATCGGGCTGGAATTCGAGGCCGCATCCGCGGTCGCCGCCGAGGCGGCGCAGGGCCAGGTCTGCCAGGCCGCCAACGACAACGGCGGTGGCCAGGTCGTGCTGTCGGGCGACAAGGCTGCAGTCGAGCGCGCAGTGGAGATCGCCAAGGCGAAAGGCGCCAAGCGCGCCATGATGCTCACCGTATCCGCGCCGTTCCATTGCGCCCTGATGCGGCCGGCGGCGGACGCCATGGCCGAGGCCTTGGGAAAAGTCATGGTCAAGCCGCCGGCGGTGCCGCTGGTGGCCAATGTCCGTGCCGCCGCGATCACCGATCCGGCCGACATCGTCAGCAGCCTGATCGCGCAGGTCACCGGCACCGTGCGCTGGCGCGAATCGGTCGCCGCCATGGCGACGCAGGGTGTGACGACGTTCTATGAGGTTGGCGCCGGCAAGGTGCTCACGGGCCTGATGAAGCGCATCGCCGCCGGCGCAACCGGCGCCGCGATCGGTACGCCGGACGACATCGCGGCCTTCAAGGCGGCGCGCGCCTGACATCGGCGGCGGGGAGACAGGCGGATGTTCGACCTCACAGGCAAGTTCGCGCTCGTCACCGGCTCGACGGGCGGCATCGGCGGCGCGATCGCCCGGACGCTGCACCGCCAGGGCGCGGCCGTTGCGCTCTCCGGCACGCGCCGCGAAGCACTCGACAAGTTCGCCGCCGATCTCGGCGAACGCATCCATGTGCTGCCGTGCAACCTCGCCGACAAGGACGACGTCGAGACCTTGGTGCCGCGCGCCGAGGAGGCGATGGGCGGCCTCGACATCCTGGTCAACAATGCGGCGATCACGCGCGACAACATCTTCGTGCGCCTCAAGGACGAGGATTGGGACGAGGTGATTGCGGTCGACCTCACCGCCGGCTTCCGCCTCGCCCGTGCCGCGACGCGCGGCATGATGCGCCGCCGCTTTGGCCGCATCATCGGCATCACCTCGATCGTCGGCGTTGCCGGCAATGCCGGCCAGGGCAACTATGCCGCCGCCAAGGCCGGCATGATCGGCATGACGAAGTCGCTCGCCCAGGAGGTCGCCTCGCGCAACATCACGGTGAACTGCGTCGCGCCGGGGTTCATCACGACGCCGATGACGGATGCCCTCAACGACAAGCAGCGCGAGGGCATCCTCGCTACCGTGCCGGCGCGGCGCTTGGGCACGCCCGAGGAGGTGGCCGCCGCCGTGCTGTTCCTGGCCTCAACGGAAGCCTCCTACGTCACCGGCCATACCTTCCACGTCAATGGCGGCATGGCGATGTATTGACGGCGTGGCGAAAAGTCTTCCGGCACGAAACTTTCGCCATCCGGCCATGCTGGCCATGGCCGGGGAAGTGTGGTAACCGGGCCAGCCGGGTTGGGGCGAAGCGGATCGGCCGGGCTTAAGACATCCTGCGTCTCCATCCGCCATTTCCACTTCCCTTGTCACCACGATGAAATCGCGCCACAAAGCCTCTGAATCGAGCGGCGCAACCGAGCCCATTGAGAGCAACACGAGGTTCAAGCGATGAGTGAGAATATTGCCGAGCGGGTGAAGAAGATCGTGGTGGAACATCTCGGCGTCGAGCCGGAGAAAGTCACCGACAACGCCGCCTTCATCGATGACCTCGGCGCCGACAGCCTCGATACGGTCGAACTGGTCATGGCGTTCGAGGAAGAGTTCGGCTGTGAGATCCCGGACGATGCCGCCGAGACGATCCTGACCGTCGGCGATGCCGTCAAGTTCCTGGAAAAGAACGCCAAGAGTTGACGATCCTTCCCGCCCGCGCCGGTGCCGGGCGTGGTCGGCACGCCGCAACGCTTTTCCGCGTTGCTGGATCCGGTGGCGGTCGGACCGGCCGCGTGGCGCACGGAGCCGGACCGGCCACGGTGGCGCTCGTCAAGCGGCCAGCCGCGCGGCTCACCCTTCCCGTCGGACCTGAAGCATGAGACGTGTGGTCGTCACCGGATTGGGGATGCTCACGCCGCTCGGATGCGGTGTCGAGGCGACCTGGAAACGTCTCGTCGCGGCGGAGAGCGGCGCCAAGCGGATCGATACGTTCGAGGTGTCGGACCTTCCGGCCAAGGTCGCTTGCGTCATTCCGCGCGGCGACGGCACGAATGGGACATACGACCCCAACCAGTGGATGGAGCCGAAGGAGCAGCGCAAGGTCGACGAATTCATCGTCTTTGCCATGTGCGCCGCCCGCCAGGCGCTGGACGATGCCGGCTGGCATCCGACCACCCACGAGGATCAGATCGTCTCCGGCGTCGTTATCGGCTCCGGCATCGGCGGCATCGTGGGCATCGCCGACACCGCCATCATCCTCAAGGAGAAGGGGCCACGCCGCGTCTCGCCCTTCTTCATTCCCGGCCGCATCATCAACCTCGCCTCCGGCTATGTCTCGATCACGCACGGCCTCAAGGGGCCGAATCATGCCGTCGTCACCGCCTGCTCGACCGGCGCCCACGCAATCGGTGACGCCGGGCGGATGATAGCGCTCGGCGATGCCGACGTGATGGTCGCCGGCGGCGCGGAATCGCCGGTCAACCGCCTGGCGATGTCGGGCTTCGCCGCCTGCCGCGCGCTCTCGACCGCCTTCAACGACGAGCCGACGCGCGCATCGCGTCCCTATGACCGCGACCGCGACGGCTTCGTCATGGGCGAGGGGGCGGGCTGCGTCGTGCTGGAAGAGTACGAGCACGCCAAGGCCCGCGGCGCCAAGATCTACGCCGAGCTCGTCGGCTACGGTATGTCGGGCGACGCCTACCACATCACGGCCCCGGCCGAGGACGGCGACGGCGCGTTCCGCTGCATGAGCGCGGCGATCAAGCGCGCCGGCATCCCGGCCGCCTCTATCGACTATATCAACGCCCACGGCACTTCGACGCCACTCGGCGACGAGATCGAACTCAATGCCGTGGCGCGGGTGGTCGGCAATGCCGCCGGCCGGATATCGATGTCATCGACCAAATCATCGATCGGCCACCTGCTCGGCGCCGCGGGCGCGGTGGAGGCGATCTTCTCGGTGCTCGCGATCCGCGACGGCGTCGCGCCGCCCACCATCAATCTCGACAATCCCTCCATCGAGACGCCGTTCGACCTCGTGCCGCATCACGCGCGCAAGCGCGACATCGACGTGGTGCTGTCGAATTCGTTCGGCTTCGGCGGCACCAATGCGTCGCTGGTCTTCCGTCGCGTCGCTTAAGCCGCCGGCCTCTTTGTCGTTGGATGTGATACGGTCCGAAATCCGGTTCCCGCCTTCGGGCATCACGCCGAAGGTCCTCCCTTTCGCCATATTTTCCAGTAACCTGCGGCCCGCAACCCAAGGAACATCACGGTGGACGCGGTTACCCCACGAGCCGGCGGCGCGGCCAATTCCATGACGCAGCCGGGCAACCCACCGCAAACGTCTGATCGCGCTGCCGCTCTCGAGACAAAACGCATCACGCCGCGCAGCCCGCGGACGGCGCTGGAACCGGAGAGGCTTGCCCAGCCGGCGCGCTATTCAAAGCGCGCGCGTCATCCGCTGGTGATCGCCGGCAATTTCATCATCACCTTGCTGCTGCTGATCGGACTGGTTGCCGCCGCGGCGATGGGGATCGGCAATCGCATCTTCGAGGCGCCGGGCCCGCTCGACCGCGACCGCGTCGTCAACGTGCCGAAAGGCGGCGTGCGCGACCTCGCCGAGTTCTTGCGGCGGGAAGGCGTCATCGACCAGCCGCTGGTGTTTGTCGCCGGCGTCTATGCGCTGCGGAAGAACGGCGAGCTGAAATACGGCGAGTACCTGCTTCCGAAACAGGCGAGCCTCCACGATATCGTCAACACCCTGTCGGAAGGTCGTGTCGTCGAGCACCAGATGACGGTGCCGGAAGGCCTGACGGCCGAGCAGATCGTCGCGCGGATTCGCGAGAACGACATCCTCACCGGCGAGGTCAGGGACATCCCCAAGGAAGGCAGCCTGCTGCCCGAGACCTACAAGTTCAATCGCGGCGATACGCGCCAGCAGGTCGTCCAACGCATGCAGGCGGCGCAGAAGCGGGTCCTGCAGGATGCCTGGGAGCGGCGCGTCTCCGACCTGCCGGTCAAGACGCCCGAACAGCTCGTCGTGCTCGCCTCGATCATCGAGAAGGAAACCGGCCGCGCCGACGAGCGCACCCGCGTCGCCGCCGTGTTCATCAACCGCATCAAGCAGCGCATGAAGCTGCAGTCCGATCCGACGATCATCTATGGCCTGGTCGGCGGCAAGGGCACGCTGGGACGGCCGATCATGCGCAGCGAGATCGAGCAGCCGACGCCATACAACACCTACGTGATCGAGGGCCTGCCGCCGGGGCCGATCGCCAATCCCGGCCGTGCCGCGATCGAGGCCGCCGCCAATCCGTCGCGCACCCGCGAGCTCTACTTCGTCGCCGACGGCACCGGCGGGCACGTCTTCGCGGAATCCCTCGACCAGCACCAGCGCAACGTCGCCAGGCTTCGGCTGATCGAGCAGCAGCAGCGCCAGCAGGTTGCCGCGCCGCCTCCCGCCGACGCCGTCGCGCCGACGGCGGCTGCGTCCCCGGTCGCCGCGCCCGCGCTTCCGCCGGCCACGCCGCGCCCGAACACTAAAAATAAATCCAAACAATAGTTTGCTGGCGGCCTCGCGGCGAACCGCTTTCCCTTCGCCGGATCGCGATCTAAGGTCCGCGCGTTTTACGTTCTCCGGTAAGGGCATTCACGTCATGGCGCTGTCGAGCATGACCGGCTTCGCGCGGGCCGACGGCGCCGCCGGCCCCTATGCGTGGGCCTGGGAACTCAAGTCGGTCAACGCCAAAGGGTTGGAGCTGCGGCTGCGGGTGCCGCCCGGCTGGGACGCGGTCGAGATTCCCGCCCGCACGCGCGCGAACGAGGCTCTTTCCCGCGGCACCGTCCATGCCAACCTGTCGGTCGGACGCCAGGGCGTGACGCCGGTGGTGCGCATCAACGACGCCGTCCTGTCCGCCCTGCTGGCGACCATCCGCGATATCGCTCCGAGGATCGACGCCTCGCCGCCGAGCCTCGACGGCCTGCTGGCGCTGAAGGGCGTCATCGACGTCTCCGATCCTGAAGAGCACGAGGACGAGCGGCGCGCCGCGCAAGCCGCGGTGCTCGCGGGCTTTGTGTCGGCGCTTTCCGGGCTTGCCGAGATGCGACAGCACGAGGGCGACGCGCTTGGGCGCTTGCTGCTGTCGCGGCTCGATGAGATCGAAGCGCTGACCGCGCGCGCCGAGGCCGCGCCGGGACGCCGGCCGGAAGCGATCAAGGCGCGGCTCGCCGAGCAGGTCGCGGTGCTGCTCGGTGCGTCCGGCCGCTTCGACGCCGACCGCCTGCACCAGGAAGCGATCCTGATCGCCTCCAAGGCCGACGTGCGCGAGGAGCTCGACCGCCTCACGGCCCATGTGGCGCAGGCGCGTAAGCTCATCCACGGGGGCGGCGCGATCGGACGGCGGCTCGACTTCCTGTCGCAGGAGCTCAACCGCGAGGCCAACACGCTGTGCGCCAAGTCGAACGACGTTGACCTCACCAATCTCGGCCTCGAACTCAAGAGCGTGGTGGAGCAGTTCCGCGAGCAGGTGCAGAATCTCGAATGAGCGACACGCGCGACATCAACCGGCGGGGCATCATGCTCGTGGTGTCTTCGCCGTCGGGCGCCGGCAAGACGACGCTGACGCGCAACCTGCTCGAGCAGGAAGAGGGCGTGAGCCTGTCGATCTCCGTGACGACGCGCGAGCGCCGCCAGAGCGAGATCGAAGGATCGCATTATTTTTTCGTGACGCCGCGCCGCTTCGAGATCATGCGCGATTCCGGCGACCTGCTGGAATGGGCCGAGGTGCACGGCAATTTCTACGGCACGCCGCGCGAACCGGTGGAAAAGGCATTGTCGCAAGGCAAGGATGTGCTGTTCGACATCGACTGGCAGGGCACGCTTCAGCTCTACGAGAAGATGCGCGATGACGTCGTCAGCGTGTTCGTGCTGCCGCCGTCGGCGGAGGAGCTCAAAGTGAGGCTCGAACGGCGCGCGGAGGATTCCGGGGAGACGATTGCGCGGCGCCTGCTCAACGCTGCCGACGAGATTCCGCATTGGACCGAGTACGACTACGTGCTGGTCAACCGCGATCTCGACAAGAGCTTCACCCGCCTGCGTTCGATCCTCACGGCGGAGCGGCTCAAGCGCGTACATCGCACCGATCTCGAGGCCTTTACCGGCAAATTGACGGGCGACCTCAAGACGCTGCTGCCGCCGTAGCCGCCAGCGCTTGCGCCAGCCGGACGAAGCCCGCGACCGGGATATCCTCGGCCCGCGCAGTCGGATCAAGCCCGGCCTGTTCGAGCAGCGACATGGGATCGACGCCGAGCGCCCTCAGGCTCTGGCGCAGCATCTTGCGGCGCTGCCCGAAGGCGGCGGCGGTGACGCGTTCGAGCAGGCGGGTGTCGCACCGCAATGGCGTCATCCGCGGCTCCAAGCGCACCAGGGACGACGTGACCTTCGGCGGCGGCACGAAGGCGCTTGGCGCGACGTCGAACAGGATGCGGGCCTCGCTGCGCCATCCGGCGAGCACGGAAAGCCGGCCATAGGTCTTCGATCCCGGTGGCGCGACGATGCGCTCCGCCACCTCGCGCTGGAACATCAGCGTCAGTGACTCATACCAGGGCGGCCATGGCTCGATCGTCAGCCACCGCACCAGAAGCGGCGTCGCGATGTTATAGGGCAGGTTGGCGATGACACGCGCCGAGCCGCCGTCGAGATACGGCGCGGGATCGAATGCCAGCGCGTCACCTTCGATCACCGTCAGTCGTTCAGGATAATGCTCCGCAATCTCGGCCAGCGCCGCAATGCAGCGCGGATCGCGCTCGATCGCGATCACGTGCTTTGTGCCGCCGGCGAGCAGCGCGCGGGTCAGGCCGCCCGGCCCTGGTCCGATCTCGAATATCGTCGTGCCCTCGAGCGGACCGCCGGCGCGGGCGATACGGGCGGTGAGGTTGAGGTCGAGCAGGAAATTCTGGCCGAGCGACTTGCGCGCCCCGATATCGTGCCGGCGGATCACATCGCGCAACGGCGGCAGGTCGTCGACGGCGGCCATCAACTCGCGGCTGCGGCGGGCACGGCCACGGCGTGACCCGACATGGCGGGCATCGTCGTCAACCGCGCGGCGAGCTTGAGCGCTTCGGCGAGACTGGTGGGATCCGCGCATCCGCTGCCGGCGATGTCGAAGGCGGTGCCGTGATCGGGCGACGTGCGCACGAAGGGCAGGCCGAGGGTGACGTTGACGCCATGGTCGAAGGCGAGGGTCTTGATCGGGATCAGCGCCTGGTCGTGATACATGCAAAGC
Source organism: uncultured Alphaproteobacteria bacterium (assembly GCA_963776455.1). GTDB lineage: Bacteria > Pseudomonadota > Alphaproteobacteria > Rhizobiales > Xanthobacteraceae > CAVZMU01. The sequence continues at coordinate 36,490 of CAVZMU010000003.1, read as the reverse complement.
GCGACGTCGTAACCCGCCCGCGCGCGGGCGTGGAACATGGTGTCGGCGGGGAGCGGACCGCGTGCGTCGATGCCTTCCGCGCGCAACTGCGCGACTGCGGGTACGATGATCGTGCGATCCTCGGCGCCGAGGGCGCCTTCCTCACCGGCATGTGGATTGAGACCGGCCACCGCGAGCCGCGGGTGCGCAATGCCGAAACGCTGCGCGAGGTCGCGCGCAACGATGCGGCCGGTCTCGACGATGAGCTCGGTGGTGAGGCGGCCCGGCACCTCGCTGAGCGGCAAATGGATAGTGATCGGCACCACCGCGAGCTCCGGCGACCACAGCATCATGACAGGATGCGCCGCTTTGCCGGTGATCTCCTCCGCGAGCGTGCCGAGGAACTCGGTATGGCCAGGCTCGGCGAATCCGGAGCGGTAGAGCACCGCCTTGGCGATCGGATTGGTGACGACGGCGGCAGCCCGTCCATCCAGCACGTCGGCGACCGCGCGGCGGATCGCCTCAATAGCCGAAGGCGCGCTCGATGCGTCGGGATGGCCGGCCTCGGCGGTGACCGCTGTCTCGAGCCTGACCACCGGGAGGGCCGTGGCAAATGCCGTCGCGGCGGCTTCCGGAGTCACGACGGCGACCGGCACGTTGAGGCCAAGGCGCGCGGCGCGGCGGGTCAAGAAATCGGGGTCGCCGAGCAGATAGAACGGAGGAAGGCGGTGTTCGGTGCGGCGGCGCCAAGCGAGAAGCGTGATGTCAGGACCGATCCCGGCCGGCTCGCCGAGCGTCAGCGCCAAGGGCCGCGACATCACGGGCCGCGACATCGCTCAGCGATATTCGATCATGGCGGTCTTGCGCAATTCCCGTAGATATCGCTTGCCCTGGGCGGCGAAGCGCTCCTGGCCGATCCGGTCGCGCACCTCGCGCTTGGCAGGCGTCTCGCCGCCGGCGGTTTCCTTCTTGCCGCAGACCGCGAACAGCTCGATGCCCTGCGTGGTGACCTCGGGCGGCGTCAGCTTGCCGACCGGTGTCGTGGAGAGCACCTCCCGCTGCTGGGCCGGAAAATCGGCCGAGGACCGGGTGATGGGGTTGCGGATGGCGACGTCGCGCAGGCCGCGCGCGAGGCTCAGGCCGTCGTCGCAATTCTGGAACTGGTTGCGCAACCCCTCGGCTTCCTTGCGACGCGCAGCGAAAGTCGCCTCGGGCGAGCCACGCTGCACGATGAGCAGCACCGGACGCAGCGTGTAGTCGATGGCCGGCGAGGAGTTGTCCTTCTTGTCGGTCGGCAGCGCCGCAAGCACGTCCTTCTCGCCGATCTGGAAGTTCGCCTGGAACTTCCCGCGGATGATCTGCTGCCAGGCAATATCGGCCTTAATGCGCGCCTTCAGCATGTCGGCGCCGACGCCGGCTGCGTTAAGCGCCTCGGTGAATTTTTCCGGCGTCTGGCGCGTGCGCGCCGCGATGCTGTTGAAGGTTGTGTTGACCTCGGTGTCGGTGATGTCGAGCTTGTAGCGCCGCGCCACCTGGAGCTTGAGCTTCTCGTCAACCAGTTCTTCGAGCACGTCCTTCTGCGACGGCGACTTGTTGCCGGAGAGCTGGAGCAGACGCGTCCGCCGCGCGATGTCGACCGCGGTGATGGGCTCGCCGTTCACGACCGCGACGACCTGCTGGGCGCTCGCCGGTGTCCACGACAACGGCGCGACGGCCAGAGCAAGCATGATTGCGGCTGCGAGACGAGGCAGCATGAAAAAAGGGGTCGGCCTGGACGTCACGGGCATTCCTGCTGAGTTCCTCATCGCATCATGCCGCGAAATATGGCTTTAGTCGGTCAGCCTGCGCGGGCTCATGCCTTAGTGGAAAAAGCTCGTCGCGCCGTTGTTGGTGCCGGAAGCCGCGTTGGTGAGGGCATCGACCGACTGCGTGAACCGCGTGCCGCCGAGCGTCCTCAGGCTGATCTGCAATATGATCGAGTGCACCGGCTGGCTGGTCGTCAGGGCGTAGCCGTAGTTGGTGGCATAAGCGAGATTGATACCGAAACAGTCGTCGATATAGCCCAGCCCGACCGAAGTCGAATTGATGCGTTCCTGCTCGAGGTCATAGAGGACCGAGCCGTTGACGGTCCAATTCTGCGAGAGCTTGAACGATCCATCGCCGAGGATGCCCTGGCGGCGCGTGAGGAGCCCGATATCTGGCTGCGCATCGTAGTTGCCGTAGGTTATGCCGAACGACGTCCGCTCGAAATTCACTCGACCTTCGAGTTCCATCCGTCGCACCGCGAAGGTCTCCTCGTCGAAGCGGAAGCGCGAGACGAACTTGAACGTGCTGTTGGGCTGAAAGGTCAGCCGCGCCACATAGTCGGATGCCCGTGTGTCGAGACCGCTGTCGAGGCCGGTATTGCTGACGTCGGCGACCGCGTAGGAGTTCTTGCCGAACAACTGGTAGGACTGGCCGACCATGACGTTGACATAGCCGCCGCGGTTGAATTGAGCGTTGTACTCCACGCCGTAATTCGCGCGGGTGCCGCCCTCCACCCGGTCATAGCCGGAGAATTTGCTGACACTGAACAGGTTGGCATCGCTGAAAATCAGGGACTGCGAATCCTCGTTCGGCAGACGACCGATTGCGGTCTCGTTCGGCCGTACGATAATCTGCCCGATCGGCGTGATCGTCTGCGTCCCCCACGACTCCACGCTGATGAAGGGGTAGCGATATTCCAGGCCGGCGGCCGGCATCCCCCGTGCGAGGTTGGTGTCGGTGGCCGGAATGTAGTTCGAGACGCCCGGCTGGTTGGTCACGGACAGCTGGGCGACGTCGGCGCGGGCATTGATGAAGGGCGTGAACTGCTGGCCGAAGGAATCGGTAAAGGTGCGGCGCCAGTTCACCTCGCCCGAGAACCGCGTGTAGTCGCCGGGCACGCCGCGCAGCAGGCAGTTCAGGCGCGTCTTGAGGGCCGGGTCGGCGCTCGGCTCGCAGATGCCGGCCGCCAAGGCAGCGGCGTTGATCGGGTCGAAGTCGGCGGTTCCACGGCTCAGGCTGGTCAGGTTGAACTTGTAACTCAACTCGCCGCCGAATACCGGATTCTTGAGCGTGTAGGCATAATCGATGACCGGGCGGATGAACGGAATCTGGCTTTGGACGTCAGCGCCGGACAGGCCGAGATAATAGATAGACCGCGCGTCGAAGTAGCTGGTATCGCCGCGGCCCGAGACATAGACCTGCGAAATAAGCTCCGGCAGGATTTTCACGACGCTATAGTCCTGCAGGAACGGCTTGTCGGTTATCAGATACGCGTCCCAGCCCCACACCCATTTCTCGTTGATGTTGAACTGGCCGGAGGTCTGGATGCTGCCGCGGAAGTCGCGATATCCGGAGTTGAAGCCTTCCGGGCCCTCCGCTGCGAACTTGTCCTTGTCGAGTTGGAAGATGCCGGCTGCCCGAACGGCGTAGAAGCCATCCGCCAGCCGGTGGCGCCACTCGACCTGCATCAGCGGGCCCTGGACCGTAGTGATGGTAGGGGTAAAGGTGATGTCGTAGTTGGGCGCGAGCGCCCAGTAATACGGAATGATGATGCCGACGCCGTAATTGCTGTTGGAGACGACGCCCGGCATCAGGAAGCCGGTCTTGCGCTTGACCGTGGGATCCGGCGACGAGAAATACGGCAGATAGGCGAGCGGCACGCCGAAGAACTCGAGCTGTGCGCTCTCGTAGTAGATCATCTTCTCATCCTGGTCGTGGATGATGCGCGCGCCCTTGATCTGCCACAGCGGCGGCTTCGTGGGATTGTCCTTGCAGGCCTCGCAAGCTGTGTACACGCCGTTCTGGAACACCGTGACGTTGCCGCCGGAGCGGTCGGCGCGGGTCGCGGCGATCCGGGTCTTGTCGGGCGAGTCGAGACGCAGCGAATCGACGAAGCCGTCGCGATAGTCGTCGGTGAGGTCGAGCGAATTCGCGTAGATGACCTTGCCGTCCTTCTCGGTGAGGCGGACGTTGCCCTCCGCGCGCATGCGCTTGGCCTTCTGGTCGTAAATCACCTTGTCGGCTTCGAGGACGGAATCCGAGTAGTAGATTTGGACGTGGCCGACCGCCGACACCAGCGAATTGTTGTAGTCGTATTGCAGCACGTCCGCCTTCACGAGCATCTGCTTGTTGGGGTCGGTCTTGCGCTTGTTGAGCAGGTCGGAGGATGCGCCGGAAGTCGCGGTCCGGCGCGCCGGCGCCCCGAGATACTGGGCGGCGGCGTCACGCACGTCGAGCCAGGCCGCCGCGGCAGCCATGACGATGCAGAACAACGCGACGACGCTGGCCCTTCCCGGCCGGCGCGACGGCGGATGAGGGGTGGTCATAACGGCCATCACCCATCCTCCTGGTAAAGCAATGCGACAAAACCGGTGAGCCCGCCGGCGAGCACAGGCAGCCAGGCGGCAGCCACGGGGTGCATGAGCTCGGCCTTGCTCAGATCTTCGGTCACCTTCGAAATGACATACAGCAGAAAGCCCGCGATGATGCCACTCAAAATCATCTTGGTGACGCCGCCCATGCGGAAGAAGCGCAGGCTGACGGACGCCGCCAGAAGGACCATGGCGGTCAGCAAGAACGGCCGCGCGATCAGGACCTGGTATTGCAGCCGATAGCCGGCGGCTTGCAGGCCGGCCTGCCCGGCCAGCTCGATATATTGCGGCAGTTGCCAGAACGAGAGCGTCTCCGGCGTGGCGAAGCTCTCGCGGACCTGTTCGGGGGTCAGCGCGGTGCTCAAGCGATAGGTCTCGAACTGGCGCGGCGGCGAGGCGCTGGAATAGATGCGGGTATCCTGGAGCCGCCAATAGCCCGATTCGAGCGTCGCGTTCTTGGCCTCGATGCGTTCACGGAACACGCCGCTTGCGTCGAACGAGAACACCGTCACCGCGTCGAGTGAACTGCCCTGGTCACGGCTCGAAACGGCGTGGATGATGGAATTGCCGTCCGCGCTGCGCTGGCGCGCCCAGAAACCGGCGGTCGCCTGCTGCCCCATGGCCTTGTCGCCGAACAGCTCGGCCTCCAGCCGTTTCGACTGCTCGCGCAGCATGGCGGAAACCGGATTATAGACCGCGGTGGCGAACACGCCGAGGGCAAGCGACACCAGGAGTGCCGGGGCGATGAACTGCCAGGCGGATATCCCGGCGGAGCGGGCGACCACGAGCTCCAGCCGGCGCGACAGGTTGAGGTAGCACACCATGGCGCCGATCAGCACGGAGAAGGGCAGGATGCGCTCCGTCACCTGGGGCACGCGATAGAGCGAGATCTTCGCCACCGTCAGCGGCGAGGCATTGGCGAAGTCGGCGGCGCGCCGCGTCATCTCGACGTAATCCACCAGCACCACGAGCACAAACACGCCGACGAACACGCCGATTGCCGCGCCGAAGAAGCGCGCCGCGAAGTATCGTGAAAGGGTGCCGGCGATCATGGTCGTGGCGCCGCGCCTGCGGTTCTGGACAGCCGCGCCGTGAAGGCGGCAATCGTGTTGGTGAGGAATGCGGGCGGCTCGATTCCGCGCCCGCGCGAGATCGCGATCGCGCCGAACACCAGCGCGACCCCGACCGAGGCATAAAGCAGCGCCACCGCCCCGGGCGATTGAGCGGCGAAGATGGCGCTGCCGAAACCGATGAAGCGCAAGCCGGCGACCGCCGCGATGGTCATGGCCAGCAGCAGGGCGCGACTTTGGCGCGTCGTCGAGGGCTTGCCGAGGAACGCGAAGGCGATGACCGTGAAAGCGAGCGGATAGAGCGGCGCGGTCAGCCGGTCGTGGAACTCGGCGCGGAACATCCCCGGCTGGACCTTGAAGAGGGCGTCGTTGGGGTCGGGCGACGCGAGGTCCCACAGATAGCGCTCGCGCGGAGTCAGGCTGCGGCCCCCGCCGGTCGCCGCATTGAAGCGCGACAGGTCGAAGGCGTAGCGATCGAAGTCCACCATGGTGGGGTCCTTAGCGGCCTCCTCGCGCTGAACATTTCCGTTAACCAAGATCAAATAAGTGCCGCGCTCGTTCTCCAGAATCTCGCCGCGCTCGGCCAGGAAGGTGGCGCGCTCCTTGGGATCGCGCCGGTCGTCGATAAAGACGCCGACGAGCTGGCCGTTGGCCTGCCGTTCGCGGACATGGAAGGTCAGCCCCCGCTCGATGGTGGTGAAACGCCCCGGCTGGACGATGGTCGTGACGAGATCGGCGCGCACCTTGGCGGCCCAGTTACGGAGCTCGCGCAAGCCCTTGGGGGCGACATAGGCGCCGACGACGCCGACCAGCAGCGACACCACCATTGCAGTCGCCAGGAAGGGGGCGAAAACCCGCCAGCTCGACATACCGGCCGCGCTCATGATGACGAATTCGGAATCGGCGTTGAACTTGTTGAGCGCGTAGGTGACGGCGATCATCAGGGCGATCGGGGCGATGATCAGGACCAGGACCGGAATCAGCAGGCCGGTCATGGCGATGAAGACCAGGACGGTCTGGCCCTGGTTCGTCATCAGGTCGATCTCGCGCAGCGCCTGGGTGATCCAGATAAACGCAGTCAAACTGATCAGGATGAGCGCAAACGCCCCGAACGTCGTCCGGAAGATATAGCGGTCGATCGACGTCATTCGCAGGCAGTCCCCTCCGGCCGCATGGACGGCCGCATCTCCCGCGCGGGCTTCCCGACGCGCGCTTCCCCGGCGGCAGCCGATGCGGCGCGAGGCCAACACTACCTTGTTCGCCGCACAAAATGGCTCGGCCAAGGCAATGCATTGAAAATGTTGCTGAACCGTGTCCTCCCTGCATCACCGATCTCGCCAGTGAAGCGGCGATGGAGTATGGAGAGCCGCCCGCCTCGGGAAAACCCGCCACAGGAAGCCTGAAATGTCCGATGCCGTGAAGCTCGCCTTTGGTCCGCTGGTCGCGCCGTCGGGCGGTGTTCTTGTCGTGTTCACGGACGGCGACCTCAAGGTCGGGCCGGCGACCAAGGCGGCGCTCGCCCCTGCCGGCGACCTGATGACCCGGGCCGCCGCCGCCGACCATTTCACCGGCAAGAGCGGGTCGGTCCTGGACCTGGTGGCGCCGCCGGGCCTCAAGGTCTCCCGTCTGATCATCATCGGCACCGGCAAGTCCGCCGACATCAAGCCGCAAGACTTCCTGCGGTTTGGCGGCATCGCCCTGGGGAAAACCCCGAAGGCCGCGACCGAGGCGACGGTTCTGGCCGAACTCGCCGATGGGCCGATGATGCCGGACCAGGTCGCCGATATCGCGCTTGGCGCGGCGCTCCGCGGCTACAGCTTCGATCGCTACAAGACCAAGCGCAAGGAGGGCGAAGAGAAGCGCGGCAAGGTGAAGCTCAAGATCGGGGTCGGCGACGCGGCCGCCGCCAAGCGGGCCTGGGCAGGCCGCGAGGGCCTGTCGCAAGGCGTGATCATGGCCCGCGACCTGGTCAACGAGCCGGCCAACGTGCTGTTTCCGGAGGAATTCGCCCGCCGCGCCGAGACGGTCAAGGCGCTTGGCGTCACCGTCGAGGTGCTCGACGAGAAGGCCATGCGCAAGCTCGGCATGGGGGCGCTGCTTGGCGTCAGTCAGGGCTCGACCCAGCGCGCCCGCGTCGTCGTCATGCGCTGGGACGGCGGCAAGAAGGGCGCGGCGCCGATCGCCTTCATCGGCAAGGGCGTGACCTTCGACACCGGCGGAATCTCGATCAAGCCCGCCGCCGGCATGGAGGACATGAAGGGCGACATGGCGGGCGCCGCCTGCGTCGTCGGCCTGATGCACGCGCTCGCCTCGCGCAAGGCCAAGGCGAATGTGATCGGCGTCATTGGCGCGGTCGAGAACATGCCGGACGGCAATGCCCAGCGCCCCGGCGACATCGTCACGTCGATGTCGGGCCAGACCATCGAGATCATCAACACCGACGCCGAGGGCCGGCTCGTCCTCGCCGACGTGCTGCACTACGTCAACACGCGATTCAAGCCGGCCTTCATGATCGACCTCGCGACCCTCACCGGCGCGATCATCGTGGCGCTCGGCACCGAATATGCCGGCCTGTTCAGCAACGACGAGACGCTGGCGGCGAACCTCACCAAAGCCGGCGAGGCGACCGGAGAGCGGGTCTGGCGCATGCCGATCGGGCCGGAATACGACAAGCTGATCGACTCCAAGTTCGCCGACATGAAGAACACCGGCGGCCGCCATGGCGGCGCGATCACCGGCGCGCAGTTCGTCCACCGCTTCGTCGGCAAAACGCCATGGGCGCATCTCGACATCGCCGGCACCGGCTTTGCCTCGCCGCAGAACGACATCAACAAGAGCTGGGGCTCAGGCTGGGGCGTGCGCCTGCTCGATTGGCTGGTGGCGGAGAACTACGAGAAGTAAAGGTCGTCGCCGCGGCCTAGGCGCGATCGAGACTTCGGTGATATGAATATCTCATGGTCAAAGCTCTTGAACTGGCGATGACGAAGGCCTCGGCGTTGCCTGAAGCTGCGCAGGAGCAGCTTGGCCGTGAGCTGCTTGAAAGAATTGAGGCGCTCGCTGATTTGCGGTCCGAGATTCAGAAAGGCGTCCGGGAACTCGACGCCGGCCTGGGCCGGGAACTCAACGTCGACGACGTAATCGGGCAGCTTCGCGACGAGCATGCCGGAAAAGCATAGGCGGTTCGTTTGGGCACCTGCAGCCAATCAGGATCTGCGTGACATATGGCGGTACTACGTCGGTATCGCGTCGCTGGATGTTGCAGATAAATTGCTTCGCGACATCGGAGCTACAGTCGAACGGCTTCGATCTTCCGCTTTGTCCGGACGCCAGCGTGACGATGTGATGCCGGGACTTCGTTCCAGTCTTTCCCCTCCCTACATCGTTTTCTACCGCGTACCTAACGGAGAGGTCGAAGTGGTTCGCATCCTCCACCAACGCCGTGATTTCAGCGCCATTTTTCCCGAATAGGCACCCGAGCTGCCACCATGACCGAGATCCTGTTCTATCATCTCCAGAATCAGCCGCTCGAACGCGTGCTGCCGACGCTCCTGGAAAAATCGTTGGAGCGCGGCTGGCGCATGGTAGTGCAGGCCGCATCCGACGAGCGGATCGACGCGCTCGACGCGCATCTATGGACCTATCGTGACGATTCGTTTTTGCCGCACGGCACCTATCGTGAGGCCGAGGCGGCGGCGCAGCCCGTGGTCCTCACCATCCACGACAGCAATCCGAACGCCGCCAACGTGCGCTTCCTGGTCGACGGCGTGGGATTGCCGGCTGACGTGGCGGAGTATCAGCGTGTTGTGCTGCTGTTCGACGGCACCGATGACGACGCGGTGGCGCAGGCACGTGGCCACTGGTCCGCCGCCAAGGCTGCCGGCCACGATGCCACCTATTGGCAGCCCGACGTAAACGGGCGCTGGCAGCGCAAAGCGTAAGCCGGCGCCCTGCTCCGCGCCGTCTCACTCGTGCCGATGCATCGCCGAGTGCTGCTTGGTGTCGCGCATCAGGAGATAGACGACGAGCGAGGTCGCGATCACGGCGGTGAGATAGTAATAGAACCACGTCTCATGGCCGATCGACTTGAACCACAGCGCGATCGAATCCGCCGTGCCGCCGAAGATTGAGACCGTGAGCGCGTAGGGCAATCCGACGCCGGTCGCGCGGACCTTGGTCGGAAACAATTCGGCTTTCACCACAGCATTGATGGATGTATAGCCGGCGACAATCAGCCATGCCGCGCAGATCAGCAGGAAGGCGGTGAACGCACTCTTGGTCTGTGACAGCGTTGTCAGCAGCGGGATGGTGAACAGTGTGCCGGCGACGCCGAAGCCGATCAGCAGCCACTTGCGTCCGATACGGTCGGAAATCATGCCGTAGATCGGCTGCAAGATCATCGCGAAGATGAGCGAACCGGCCGTCACCAGCGTGGTCTGGTCGTCGGTAAGGCCGACCGACAGCTTGAGGAATTTCTGCATGTAGGTCGTGTAGGTGTAGAATGCCGCGGTGCCGCCCATGGTGAGACCGACGACGAGTAGCACCTCGCGCGGATATTTGGCGAGCGCCTTGAGCGAACTCTCGCGCGGCTTGAGACTGGCTGCCTTCTTCGCAGCCTCGAAGGCTTCGGTCTCGTGCAGGTTGCGCCGCATAAGCGCGGCCACGACGGCGAGGCACGCACCGATGAAAAACGGGATGCGCCAGCCCCAGGCGCGCAGCTCTTCCGGCGTCAGGAACACCTTCTGCAATAGGAGCAGAACGAGGATGGCCGTGAGCTGGCCTCCGATCAAGGTGACGTACTGGAAGCTCGAATAGAATCCGCGGTGCTTGGCGTCGGCGACCTCGGTGAGGTAGGTGGCGCTCGTGCCGTACTCGCCGCCGAGGCTCAGGCCCTGGATGACGCGGGCGAGCCCGAGGAGGGCGGGCGCCGCATAGCCGATGGTCTGATAGGTCGGCGTCACCGCGATCATCAGGGAGCCGAAGCACATCACGACGACGGACAGCGTCAGTGCATTGCGCCGGCCGTAATGATCGGCGAGATGGCCGAACAGCCAGCCGCCGAACGGCCGCACCAAGAAGCCGGCGGCGAACAGGATCGCGGCGTTGAGCTGCTGGACGACGGGATCGCCTTGAGGGAAAAACGACGGCGCGAAATAGAGCGCAAAGGCCGCATAGGCGTAAAAGTCGTACCACTCAACGAGGTTGCCGACAGAACCGACAAAGATCGCCTTGATCCGCCGCCGCACGTCTGCAAGGTCCAGGCCGCCCTGTTCCTCCAAACTGACGTCCGCAGCCGAACCGATCGCCATCGGCATATTCCAAAAAAGAATGCAGCCCCGTGATGGACCCTGGTCAGCGCGCCAGCCGTGCGGCCGGTTCGCGAAACATCGCAAATTTTGCCGACGCATTGGCTCGGTCTGGAGCCCGACGCTCGGAACCCGCCCCGCGGTCGAACGTTGCTACCGCATCGAGGCGCGCGCTCCGATAATCACGCGCGGCTTCCCCCATAGACATCAAGAAAGGATGACAAGCCATGGGCCTGTTTTCGAAGGACATCAAGACGCTGAACGACCTGTTCGTGCACACGCTTCAGGACATCTACTACGCCGAAAAGCAGATCGTGAAGGCGCTGCCCGACATGATCGAGAAGGCGACGGATCCGAAGCTCAAGCAGGGCTTCAAGACCCACCTCGGCGAGACCGAGAACCACGTCGCGCGGCTGGAGCAGGTGTTCCGGATGCATGGCACCGAGATCAAGGGCGTCAACTGCCCGGCGATCGACGGTATCATCGAGGAGACCAACGACGTGGCCGGCGAGGTCGACGACAAGCAGGTGCTCGATGCGGCGCTGATCGCCGCGGCGCAGGCGGTGGAGCACTACGAGATGACGCGCTACGGCACCCTCATCGCGTGGGCGAAGCAGCTCGGCCGCGAGGATTGCGCCAGCGTGCTGCAGAAGACCCTCGAGGAGGAAAAGGCCACGGATCAGAAGCTGACCGAGATGGCGGAGACCAGGATCAACCGCAAGGCGGCCTGACCACCTCATCCTTTAGCGACCACCAAAAAGCGCGCGGGCCGAAAAGCTCGCGCGCTTTCGCGTCTTTGTGATTCGTCCACGCGTGAAAAAGCCGCCAAGGATGTGCTTGGCGTTGGTGCGGCGCGGATGAACCGCGATATCGGGGAGGATTACGATGAGGCCCGTCCATATCGCGGCGATGGTGAGCCTGCTGGTCGCGGCGGCAAGCACCGCCCATGCCCAAGGCGTCGACAAGCTCTACATCCTGGATTGCGGCCAGGGCCATGCCAATGACCGGTCGCTATGGTCGCCGGGGATCGACGTCAACGTCGGCTTCGACGTCGCGGACAACTGCTATCTCATCCACCACACATCGGGTTACATGCTTTGGGATACCGGCGTCACCGACGCGGTCGCGGCGATGCCGGAAGGCGCGCCGGCGCCGCGCCCGGGCGCCACCGCATGGCGCAAGCCGAAGACGCTTGCGGCCCAGTTCGCCCAGCTCGGCATCAGGCCCTCCGACCTCAAATATCTTGCGGTGTCCCACACCCATCCCGACCATGTCGGGAATGTCGAGATGTTCCCGCAGGCGATGCTGCTGGTGCAGAAGGCCGAATATGACTGGCCCAATCCGCTCGGCGTCGGCCGCTTCAAGCCGGAGCATCCTGTGACCAAACTCGACGGCGACCACGACGTGTTCGGCGACGGTTCGGTGACGATCGTGGCGACGCCCGGACATACGCCCGGCCATCAGTCGCTGATGGTTCGGCTGCCCAAGACCGGCGTTGTGGTACTCTCCGGGGATGCCGTGCATTTCAAGGCCAACTGGGACCGGCGCGGCGTGCCCGCCGGCAACGCCGACAAGGACCAGACCGTAGCCTCCATGCAGAAGCTCGATGGCCTCCTGGCGAAGAACCACGCGCAGCTCTGGATCAACCACGACAAGCCGCAAAGCGATTCACTGAAACACGCGCCGGACTTCTATGAGTGACGGCGAGGTCTCGGCCGCGCGCTCCGCGATCGATGTCGAGACTGATGGTCCGGCCTACGAATACAAGCCGGCTCTCATGTCGGCGGCCCATCAGTTCCGCCTGACGGACGATGCGCTGGCTTGGCAAGTCGGCAGGCGCAGCGGCCGTCTTCCTTACGATCAAATCCGCCGCGTGCGATTGTCGTTCCGCCCGGTGACTATGCAATCCTACCGGTTCCAGGCCGAACTCTGGCCGGCTTCGGGTGCGAAGGTCCGGATCGCGTCCACGTCGTGGCGCAGCATGGTGGAACAGGAGCGGCTGGACGGCGCCTATGTCGCCTTTCTCAAGGAGCTTCATCGCCGCATCGCGCAAGTCGGCGCGCGGGCGTCGTTCGAGACCGGCTCGCCGCCTCTGATCCATTGGGCGGGGCTCACGGTATTCGTGATAGTGGCGCTCGGACTCGCGGCCTTAACGGTGCGGGGCCTGCAGTCCGGCGCGCTGGCGGGCGCGGCCTTCGTCGCCGTGTTCCTCGCCGCCTTCCTGTGGCAGGCCGGCAATTTCTTCCGCCGCAATCGCCCAGGTGTCTACGCGCCCGACCGCATCCCGGACACCGTACTTCCGCGCCCATGAGGCGTGTCACGCCGGCGGCAGCGCGTCGTCATCGAGTTCGGGACGCCGGCGGAACAGGTCGCCGGCAAGATCGCTCATCGCCGGTTTCGGCAGCGCCGCGAACGGCAGCGGCCGCGCGACCTCGATCGCCGCAAGTCCGAGCCGCGCGGTGAGCAGCCCGTTGAGCACACCCTCGCCGAGGCGCGCCGAAAGCTTGGCGGCGACGCCATGGCCCAGCATCTGCTGGATGAGGCCGTCGCTCGCGGCGACGCTGCCGGTCACCGCGAGATGGGAGATCGCAAGCCGGATCAGCCGCATCCGTCCGATCGCGCCGGGCCGCGCGCCGTAAAGGTCGGCCAGCCGGCGAACCAGCGACAGCACCGTGATCAGCACGAAGGCCATGTCGACGGCGGCGCGCGGGCTCACGGCGGTGACCACCGAGACGCGCTTCGCTGCGCCGGCGACGAGCCTGCGGGCTTCGTCATCGAGAGGCGCCATCAGTTCGCGCTCGGCGAGGCGGATGAGATCGCGGCCGTCGATGATCTCGCCCATATGCGCGCGCAACGCCGTGCGGGCGCGCGCGAGCCGCGGCTCAGTGCGCTCGAAGCTGATGAGGTCGCGGACCACCGCGCGGGCTTCGTCGCGGTCGTCGTCGATGAGGACCGTGTCGGCGCGCAGGCGAAGCTGCTCGACCTCGTGCAGCCTGGCGAGGCCACGGATCTCGCGGACGGCGACGGCGAGGAACGCGCCGGCGGCAATGAGCGCAAAGGCGAGAGCGATATAGCCCAGCGTCTCGGATCGCGCGAACAGGTCCTCGACCAGCCGCGTCACCGCGAGGCCGAAGCCGAGCACGACGAGCCCGCCCAGCGCCGACCAGAAGATCGCGCCCCAGGCAAATCCGCGCCGCCGCTTGGCAGGCGGCACGATAGCCGGCACAGCCGCTGAATCCGGCTCAAGCATGACGGTCGCGTAGCCGGCGCGCGCGCGCGGCGTATCGTCCGCGTTGCTGCCGGGCGCGATCACGACGCGTGAATCATCGAGCCGGAATGCAGCCGGCCGGCGCTGGTCCGAGCGGGTCATTCGAGACGATCTCCGATCAGGAATTGCAGCGCACGGTCGAGGCGGATGTGCGGCAGCGCGGGCTTTCCGGATGCCGGCGCCCCGGGGACAGGCGGCCGGAAGCGCAGGAAACGGTAATCCACGTCGGCGGCCGCCGCGCTCGCAAGCCCCCTGAAGGCTTCGCCATCGCCGGCAAACAGCGGCGTGGGATCGTCAGGCAGGTCGCCGGGAAACATGGCGGCATCGGTCTCGCCGTCGAACACGTCGGTCCCCGCGGTTTCTCCGGCGATCGGAACGCCGAGAATGGTCGGCAGCGTCTGCCGGCCGCGGCGCACGGTCGCCTCGCGGGTCGCGCGCACCGCGGCGAGCGCGACGACATCGATGTCGGCGCCGGCGAATTCGGCCCGCGCGATCGCCCGCTCGGTGAGGCGGGCGAGGATGCGCTCCAGCCGGTCATGGCTGGTGTGATGGAGATGGTCGGCCTTGGTCGCCGCGAACAGGATGCGATCGATGCTCGGGCGGAAGATGCTGCCGAGCCACGACCGGCCTCCGGTGCGGAAGCAGTCGAGAATCGCGGTCAGAGCGCCCTCCAATTCGCGCAGTGCCGCGGGCCCCGCGTTCAGGGCGGCGAGCGCATCGACCAGCACAATCTGGCGGTCGAGCCGGGCGAAGTGATCGCGGAAGAACGGCTGCACGACGTGGCGCTTATAGGCCTCGTAGCGCCGTTCCATCATCGCCCATAGCGAACCAGGCGGCGCCGGACCTTCGCCCGGCAGTTCGAGCGGCGCGAAGGTGAGCGCCGGCGATCCGGCGAGATCGCCCGGCATCAGGAAGCGGCCGGGCGGCAGCAGGCTCATGGCGAAACGGTCGTCGCGGCAGGCCCTCAGATAGGCGGTGAACAGTCTCGCGGCTTCGAGAGCCGTCTGTTCGTCCTCGGCGCCTTCGGGCTGAAGCGTTCCGAGATGATGATGCCACTCGGTCGCGAGGGCTACGCGCGGTCCATCGCGAGACAGGATCACGGTCTCGGCGGACCATTGCGCGTAGGTCTTGGCAAGCAGCGGCAGGTCGAGCAGCCATTCCCCGGGATAGTCGACGATGTCGAGGGTGAGCGTCCGCATCCGCTTCCCGGACTGATACTCGATGACGAGCCGCAGCTCGCTCACGCGGCTGGTCGATTCCGGCCAGCGCCGCTCGTCGAGCAAGGCGTGGAGGTGCGTCTCGTAGGCGAAGCGCGGCACCGCATCGTCGGGCTGCGGCTCGAGATGCGCGCGGGCAACGCGGCCGGACGCCAGCGCCTCGAACACCGGAAGCCGGCCGCCGTTGAGAAGATTATGGACCAGTGCCGTGAGGAACACCGTCTTGCCGGAACGGGTGAGGCCGGTGACGCCGAGGCGCAGCGTCGGGTTGACGAGACCGCCGGTGAATTCCATGAGCGAGCGCGCCGCGACGCGTGCCTCTTCGACGATATCGCGGATGGACGGCAGCATCGGCAATGGGACTCGGCGGAAAACGTCGGGCTTCCGGGACATAGGCGTCGCCGCCGTGCTTTGCCAGTTGCGGCTCCCGGCATCGCCTCGTCATGGATGAAAAGCGCCGCCCGGCTCAGCCAGCCGACTGCAGCAGGCCCGGTGTGATGAATTGAGCGAGGGTCCCCGACCCCGGGTCGACCTTGTCCCACTCGTCGACGGGCATCTCGATCGCAGCGAGCGCGGCGGTCGGAAATTTCTCGTCGAGCCGTCCGCGCAACACAAGGTCGCCGGCCGAGACCAGAAGCGAGGCGAGATCTTCGAGCGCCGGATTATGGCCGACGATCAAGAGCGTGCGGACTGCGCGTTCAGTCGCGCGCGCCAGATCGAGCAGGCCGTCGGCGGTAAGCCCATAGACTGGCGGTTGGTAGATCGTTTTCGGGGCCACCGGAAAAGCCTGAGCGGCGAGTTCCGAGGTTTCCCGCGCGCGCCGCGCCGGCGAGCACAGCACAAGGTCGGGCATCAGGTCATGGGCCACCATGTAGGCGCCGATGCGCGGCGCGTCGTTGCGCCCCTTGGGAGCAAGCGCACGATCGAAATCCCGCATCCCGGCTTGGGCGGGCTCGGCCTTGGCGTGACGAAACAACATCAGGCGGCGCATGTCGTGATCGATTTCCAATCGGCCTCAGTCTAGCATGCCGCCCGCTTCGGCCATATGGGTTGCAACGAAAGCGAAAGGGCGATGAGCGCAAGCGACTTCACCAATGGCCCGACCTGGTATGCCGAGACCGTGGTGGCAGCGCCGGACCGCTCCTCGCTGGTCTACGACCTCGACGTCGATGTCTGCGTGATCGGCGCCGGCCTCGCGGGTCTCACCGTCGCGCGCGAGGTGGCGCGGCGCGGCTGGTCGGTCTCCGTGCTGGAAGCCGGGCACATCGCGGGAAGCGCGTCGGGCCGCAACGGCGGCATGGTCCTGCCGGGTTTTGCCGAGGAGCCGGAGCGTATCATCGAGCGCGTCGGACTGGAGCGCGCCAAGACGCTGTGGGCGCTCTCGCTCGACGGCCTCGATTACGTCCGCAACGCGATCGAAGACACCGCAATGCCCGGCGTCGAACCGGTCGATGGCGGCATCTATGTCCAGCGGGCCGAGGGCATCGAGAGAGCCGAACGTGCCGCGGCCCTTCTCGGCGAGACATTCGGGACCGAAGTCGAGGTCTGGGACATCGACCAGGTGCGCGATGTGCTGAAGACCGAGCGCTATTTCCAGGCGCTGCATTTTCCCGACGCCTTCCACATCCATCCCCTCAATTACGCGCTCGGCCTCGCGGCGGCGGCGGAAGCGGACGGCGCCCGCATCTTCGAGCATACGCGTGCGCTCGCGATCGACCCGGCCGGCGTGCGCAAGAGGATCGACACGACCGGCGCCCGCGTGCGCGCCCATCACGTCGTAATGGCGGGGAGCGCGCAGCTCGCGCCGCTGTTCCCGCTGGTCGCGGATGCCATGATGCCGGTGGTGACGTCGCTTGCAGTCACCGCGCCGCTTGGCGACCGGCTACGCGCCGCCGTCGGCTATGCCGGGGCCGTCGTCGATACGCGCGGCGTGCCGGGATATTTCCGCATCGTCGGCGGCGATCGGTTGATGTGGGGCTACAGCGTCGCCAGCCGCGGCGGCGCGCCGGATCGCATCGGCCGGGAGATGCGGCGCGACATCCGCAGGGTGTTTCCGCAGCTCGGCGATGTCGAGATCAGCCACGCGTGGTCCGGCGTCATGGGCTACGCGATGCACAAGATGCCGCTGATCGGCGAGGTCTCGCCGGGGCTATGGGTCGCGACGGCGTTCGGCGGCCATGGCCTCAACACCACGGCGATGGCCGGCGATCTCGTCGCCCGCGCGATCATGGACGGCGACGACCGCTGGCGGCTGTTCTCATCCTACGACCTGGTTTGGGCCGGTGGACGTGCCGGGCTCGCGGCGCGGCGGGCGATGTTCTGGATCAGCCAAGCGCATGACTGGCTCGACGAGACCATCACACGCCGCCGCCATGCATCGCGAATGCGATGGGAGCGGATCTCCGCCGGGGTCGCCGACGAGGCGAAGCGCAACGTTGCCGCGGAGGCGACGCGTATCGCGGCCGAACGGGTGGGGCGCCGGCACGCCGAGGCGGCGCGCCTCGTCGCGGAGGAAGCCGGGCGGCGGGTGGCGGCGGAGGCAGCGCGTGTTGCCGCATTGGACGCTGAGCGGCAGGCTGCCGAGGCCGCGCGCTTCGCCGCGCAAGAAGCCGAGCGGCTGGCGAAGGCCCACGAGGCCGAGCAGGCGGCGGTAGAAGCGGAGCGGCGGGTCGCGGAGGAACTGCGTGTCGCCGCCGAGCAGGCGGGCCAGCAGGCCGCGGAGGTCCCGTCTGGCCTCGTCGCCGAGGAAGCGGAACGGTCGGCGCAGGTGGCGGAACTGGCGGCCGTGGAAACCGACCGGCAGATCGATGCGGAGGCCGCCCGACGCGCCGCGGAAGATGCCGAGCGTGCCGCAGCGGATGCCGCGCGGCTGGCCGCCGACGAGACGGCGCGTCTCGCCGAAACGCATGCGGCGCGGATCGCCGCCAAGGACGCGGAGCGCCAAGCGGTGGCCGAGGAAACCGCCGCCCTCATCACGGCCGAGACGATCGAGAAGGTTGCCGGAAAGAAGCGGGCTCGCAAGAGCAGCGGCGCCTCTCCGCGAAAGACGAAGAAAGGCCCGGCGGCGTCCGCTGTCGGGGAGGACGACGCTTCGCAGTCCTCAGGAGCACCGGGGAACGATGGCGATAAGCCGGTTCGCCGGACCAGGAAGCGCACCGTCCGCGTGCCACCGCGGCCAGCTATCGTCGATACCGGGCCGCCACCGGTGCCGATCGAGCAGACCCCGACCACCGTCGAGGTTGGCGTGATGACGGCCGAGAAGCCCAGGCGGCGCCGCGGCAAGCCGCAGGCGTAGCTGCTGGTCAGCGGCTCTCGCGCCGGGCCATGAAGGCCAACCGCTCGAACAGGTGCACGTCCTGCTCGTTCTTGAGCAGCGCGCCGTGCAGCGGCGGGATCAGCTTCTTGGGGTCGCGCTCGCGCAACGTATCGGGCCCGATATCCTCGACCATCAGCAGCTTGAGCCAGTCCAGCAGCTCGGATGTAGAGGGCTTCTTCTTCAGTCCCGGCACATCGCGCACGTCGTAGAACATCCGCAGCGCCTCGGACACCAGCCGTTGCTTGATGCCGGGGAAATGCACCTTGATGATCGCCCGCATCGTGTCGGCATCGGGGAAGCGGATGTAGTGGAAGAAACAGCGGCGCAGGAACGCGTCGGGAAGCTCCTTCTCGTTGTTCGACGTGATGATCACGACAGGACGGCGAAGCGCCTTCACGGTTTCGCTGGTTTCGTAGACGAAGAACTCCATACGGTCGAGTTCCTGCAGCAGGTCGTTGGGGAACTCGATGTCGGCCTTGTCGATCTCGTCGATCAGCAACACCGGACGCTCGTCGGCGACGAAGGCGTCCCACAGCTTGCCGCGCTTGATGTAGTTGCGGATGTCGCCGACACGGGCATCGCCGAGCTGGCTATCGCGCAGGCGCGACACCGCGTCGTATTCGTAAAGCCCCTGCTGCGCCTTGGTGGTCGACTTGACGTGCCACTCGATGAGCGGCGCATCGATCGCCCTGGCGATTTCGAGCGCGAGCACGGTCTTGCCGGTGCCGGGCTCCCCTTTGACCAGCAGGGGGCGCTCCAGCGTGATCGCGGCGTTGACCGCGACCTTGAGATCGACGGTCGCGACGTAGCCGCTCGTCCCTTCGAACTTCATGCTTAGGGTCTCAGACGCGGGCCGTCGAGACGAGAACCGGCGCCTTCGGCGGTGAGGTCACGGCCGGCAATGCGTCCGGTTCGTGCGCACGGGCGCGGGGCTGTGCGATCGCGGCATCGTCATGCCCGGCCGCCCTCGCGGCCGCCCCCTTGGCCTTTCGGGCTTTGGCGCGAGCGTCGAAGAACAAGGCCACGCCATATTGCACACCGACCCCGACGATGACGGCCACGGCATCCAGGACGCCCTCGGGAATCTCGGTGTCGATGTCCAGCGCCACCTCGGCGACGACCGTCATGAACTCGCCGGTGGCGAATACCGGAAGGCTATAGCGGCCGAGCAGGCAGAGCGGCGCATAGAGGCGCGTATTGCGGAACCATTCCGTTATGCCGGAATGGAAGATCACATAGGCCAGCACCAGGAAGTGCAGGAGGCGGACCCAGCCCAGCGAATTCTTGTCGTGGCCGACCAGGGTCCGGACATTTTCCCACAGATCCGGCCAAAGGCCGAAGCCATTGGTCAAAAGGACGATCGAGCCCACGAGTGCAACACAACACGCGAGGAAGATGCCTGTGTGATAGCGCGGACCTTCGATCGTGGGCCGCAGCCCGATATAGAGACCGATAACAAACAGGAGTTGCCAGGCGAAGGGATTGAAGTACCACCGTCCCTCGATCGGCCATGTCGGGAAGTGCAGATTCAGGGCGCGCGCCACGACATAAAGGAGCACCGAAGCGGCGAGCATCCACCGGCGGTCGATCCGCGCCAAAGCGAGGAAGGCCGGGGCCATGACCAGCAGCGCGATATACATCGGAAGAATGTTGAAAAAGCTGAGCTGATGGGCCAGCCCCAGCAGGGCGACGATGCTGCGGACCGGATCGGTGACGAAGAGGTCGCGGTCGGGATCCTCGATGAGATCGTCGTCATCCAGCAGCGTCGCGGCTGCGACCAGCAATGCAATGCCGGCGAGGGAGATCATGATCTGGACGCCGTAGATTTTTATCACCCGGCGGCCCATCGCCATCACGGCGCGCATGCGTGGGCCTGCTACGAAGCCGCGCCCATAAGCGAGCGCGACCGAAATCCCCGACAGAAACACGAACAGCTCGGCCGCATCGGAAAATCCGAAATTGCGGTGCGTGAAATGGGCGAAGATGTTTTCCGGCGAGTGATTGATGAAGATCGAAATAAGCGCGAACCCGCGCCAGAAATCGATACCGTCGATCCGTTGATTTGTGCGCACGCTTGATGGGTCCGGTCGAAGTTCGAAAGGGTCATGGCCGTGCTTTGTGGCCAATTTCAGGGCGATGCCATGCAAGAGAGGGGCCGGAACCCGCCATCGCGGATCAGCCGTGGACTCGGCGATTCACGGAAAAACGATGGTTGGGCCGGATGCCCAATCCGGCGTCAGGTCTGCTCACGATTTGGGAGAATCCCACGCGTAATCAACGAACGTATAGTCAACATCGGCATCGGGCCCGGTGACGAAAATCTCGACGCTCTCGTCCTTCGAGGCCGTGTAGTCGATCATTGGAAACCATGAGGACGGGTCAACCGTCCGCACCGGCTTGCCATTCACGAAAAGATGCAGTCCGAGATTGGTCCGTTCCGGGGCATACGCGAGGAAGACATGCCGCACCCCGGCGCGGACGTCGATGTCGTGGGACTTGCGGCGCTGGACGACTTCCTTCTTGTCCTTGTCGCGGACCTTGGTGCGGTCCTCGTCCTCGAGCGTGTAATCGTCCTGCTCGGCAATATTGGGCTTCGTCGCCGCCGGCGGCGTGAGCTTCTCGATGAGGTTTGCGCTGATCGCCTCGAACCCGCGCTTGAGGTTCGCGGTTTGCGTCGCCCAATAGGCCTTTTCATCGCCAAGCGAGGCGTCCGCCTTGCCCGACATCAGGTCGGTCAGCAGGTCGATCCGCTGCGCATAATTGATAAGCGCTCCGGAAGGCACCTGCCGCCCCTCGCTGACGGTGACGTAGCTGCTCCTGTTATGCAGCGCGACCACACGGCCGCTTGAGGTGATGATCGGACTGCCGCTAGTCCCGACTGTCGTGCCCATATTGTGGTGGACGAGGCGCGCCCGGGCCTGATCGGTCGGCATCGAGAAGGGGTCCGTGAGCGACGTCACGGAGCCGGTGCGCACCTCCGGCGTGGCGGCAAGCGCGAAGAGTTCGCTGCCGGCGACGTTCTGCTGGGGATAGCCGGCATAAGCGAGCGGATCGCCGGGGCGCAGCTTCGCAATGTCGTCTGCCGTCGCCAGTTCGAGGATATCCGTCAGCGGCGGACCTTCCACGCGCAGGAGGCCGACATCGTAGCCGTTGCCGGAGGTGAGCGTCTGCAAGCCGGAAGGGTCCTTGCCGGCGCCGACCGAGGGCACGACCAGCGGGTCCCTGGTGATGAATTGATCCAGCGGCTCGTAGGCCGGATGGACCTTGTGCCACACGACCTTCCAGGTCTTGCGATCGGCACCGCTGCCGGGCGCGCGCACCAGCATCTCGCCGCCGTTGCGGATGAAATCGTCGCGCTCGACGGCGACATGCGCGGCGGTGGCGAGCATGTTGGGGCCGATGGGAAATGCCGTCGCCGTGCTCTTTTCATGCCCGGCGGCATCGCGGCGGATCACCAGATAGGCCGAGCGGGCAAGGCGATCGCGGTATTCGCGGGGGATGCTTTCGGCGGCAAGCCGAGCCTGCGCTTCGTTGAGCTGACGAAGGTTTTCGGCGAATTGCCGATCCGCCTCGCTGCTTTGGTAAAAGAACCATCCCGTCACGGCCGCGGCGACCACCGCAAGCGCCAGTCCCGCCAGGCCAAGCTGCCGCGCCCGCGATGCCGAGTGCTCGGCATGGGCAATCGCGCGATGCGACCCCGCCACCTCCTCCTGCGGCAAGGTCTTGGCAAATCCGCCGGCCTTGGCCTCGTCGGAAACCTCGACCTGGAACGACGGTCCGCCGCGATGGCCGAGCTCGATGAGCGAACCGCTGCGGATCGGTGCTCCGAGATCCGCAGGCGCACCGTCGATCGCAACAAACGGAGTGCCGAACAAATCGACCGTCCAATCGCCCGATGGCTTGCGCACCAGAGCAAAGTGGCGGCGCGACACCGTCGTGGCATCCGGCGGAAACACGACGTCGCTGACCTCCGGGTCGCGTCCGAAGACGATGCGGTCAGGCTGCCGGCCCTCGGGCCGCTCCTCCTTGCCGGCGAGCGGGCCGGCACGATGGCGGATGATGAGCATGATTTCGAACCTCGCTTTATCCGTTCTAATCGGCCCATTCGGCGTCAGCAAGCTTGTGCCGAGGCGGCAAGTTTTGCCGTGGGCCGGCGCATCCTGCCGTGTCGCCGCCCGCCACGTGTTTCTCAACCCATTGATCGTTCTGAGAATTCTTAGTGGCATAGCGCTTGCGATGGTCGCTTCGGGAATGCGGCCATGTGTTTTGCGTCAGTGCCGGCGGCCGCCCGCACGCTGAGGAGAAAACGGGAATGGGTATCTTCGACGCCCTCACGACCGCGGTGACCGGCATGCAGGCGCAGTCCTTCGCGCTGCAGAACATCTCCGGCAACATCGCGAACTCGCAGACCACCGCCTACAAGCGCACCGACACCAGCTTCGAGGACCTGATCCAGGACGAGCCGCGCCAAGCAGCAGACCTCGGGCAACGTGACGGCGAGCTCGCGCTCCACCAACACCGTCCAGGGCAACATCCAGACGTCGTCGATCGGCACCTTCATGGCGATCAACGGCGACGGCTATTTCGTGGTGGAGAAGCCGGCGAGCTTCACCGACAACCGTCCGATCTTCGACGGCATCGACACGTTATACGCGCCGCGGCGATTTCCAGCCCGACAAGAACGGCTATCTGGTCAACGGCGCCGGCTATTACCTGATGGGCATTCCGATCGACCCGACCACCGGCAACCTCACCGGCAGCGTGCCGCAACTCCTGCAGTTCCAGAACGACTTCCTGCCGGCCCAGCCGACCACGCAGATCGACTATCGCGCCAACCTCGCGAGCTATCCGCTGACCGCCATCCCACGACGTCACCGTGCCGGGCTCGGAGCTGCTCAATCCCGCGAATTTCTCCGCCAATCCCGCTGGTCGGTCCGCCGCAGCCGGCGAAGATCACCGGCACCGGCGCGACGCTGCTGCCCGATGCGCGCGGCAGCGCGTGACCGGGACAGCAGGTGCTGCCGGGCGCCGATCGGCCAACGCGCGGCACGTTCACCATCAACGGCGCGACCGTCACCATGACCGCGGCATGACGCCGGCCCAGGTCGTCGAGCGCAATCAACGCGCGGCGCCGTCCCGGCCGCGTGCTGCCGCCGCCCTCGATGCCAGCGGCCAGTCTCGTGCTGACGAGCGCCGACGCCGATACCGCGATCGCGGTCGGCGGCTCGAGCACGCGCGCTGCTCTACCGAGCTCGGCCTCTCGGTCGGCACGACCAATCCCGACCAACCTGCTGACCCAGAGCGCGGTCGCGGCCGGGCAGACGATGATCATCACGGTCGGCGCCAACCCGCCCATCACCATCACCTTCGGCACCGGCGCCGGCCAGGTCTCGACCCTCGCCGAGCTCAACGCGCGAGCTGGCCGGCGCTCGACCGGCGGCACCGCTCGGTCAACACCGCCAACGGCAATATCACGGTCACGCCGTCAACGTCGACCGACACCATCACGGTCGGCGGCACCGCGACGCCGCTCAACTTCGGCATGCACACGACCTCGGCGCTGCCGTCCAACCAGGCACGTGATCGGCAACGACCTCACCACGTTCCTCAACGAGTTCGGTCGGCGGCGGCGCGATCACCGCCTACGACGTCGTCGGGCTCGCCGGTGAACATCCAGCTGCGCTGGGCCAAGACCGACAGCTCGACCTCGGCGGCGGCACCGACACCTGGAACCTGTTCTATCAGACCAACTCCAACGCGACCGGCACCCAGGTGGCCTGGCAGAATGTCGGGGTCAACTTCACCTTCGGCGCCAACGGCCAGATGAGCCCGCTGATCTCCAACCTCACGCTGAACAACGTGACGGTCGACGGCGTCGCGCTCGGCAACGTGCAGATCAATCGTCGGCGCCGGCGGCGTCACCCAATTCGCCGATCCGAACGGCAACGTCGCAGGTCAACCTGCTGCAGCAGAACGGCTTCGCGGCGGGCGCGCTGCAGTCGGTCTCGGTCAACGACAAGGGCCGCGTCGTCGGCACCTATTCCAACGGCCGCACCATCGACCTCGCCGAGATCACGCTGGCGAACTTCAACGGCCCGAACTTCCTCAAGCGCCTCGACGGCGGCGCCTTCGAGGTCACCGACGAGTCCGGCGTCCGCGATCTTCGGCGCCTCCGGCAAGATCGTCGGCGTCCTCGCTCGAGGGCTCGAACACCGATATCGCCGACGAGTTCACCAAGCTGATCGTGACGCAGCAGGCCTATTCGGCCAACACCCGCATCATCACGACCGGCAACCAGATGGTCCAGGACCTCCTGAACATGATGCGCTGACGTAGCTTCCACCGGAGTGACGCTCGCTCGCGAAGCGATCGAGCTTCACGGAGCTGGATCACTGCCGGCGCGAGCGAGCGGAACAAACAATCGTGAGGGCGGCTCACATGAGTCTCAGCCAAGCGCTCGGCGCCGCGATATCCGGTCTGCACGCGACCCAGACCGGCCTCGCGCTCGTCGCCGCCAACGTGGCGAACGCCGAGACGCCGGGCTATGTCCGCAAGACGCTCGCGCAGGTCACGACCGTCGCCGGCGACGTCGGCATCGGCGTGCGTGTCGGCGCCATCAATCGCGAGCTCGACACCTTCGTGCAGCGCCAGCTGCGGACGGAGACGTCGGGCGGTGCCTATGCCGACCTGCGGGCGCAGCTCTATCAGCGGCTGCAGCAGCTCTACGGCCAGCCCGGGTCGAACAGCGCGCTCGAGACCGTCTTCAACAACTTCACCGCTTCGCTGCAGGCGCTGGCGACAAGCCCCGGACGCCTACGCCGCGCGCAACGGCCGTGCTCGGCGCCGCGCAGGCGCTGGCGCAGCAGCTCAACAGCTGCCAGCGCCGACATCCAGCGCTGCGCAGCGAGGCCGAGCCGGGTTGTCGCGACGCGGTGCGGCAGGCCAACGATGCGATGGCCGGCAGATCGCCCGACATCAACCAGCAGCTCGCGAGCACGGCGACGCCGGCGATGCCACCTCGGCGACCTGCTCGACCAGCGCGACAGCTACATCGACCAGCTCTCCCAGCTGATGGACATCCGCGTCGTGCAGGCGACCACAACCAGGTCTCCGTGTTCACCGAATTCCGGCATCCAGCTCGTCGGAACGCAGGCGGCGCAGCTCACGTTCGACGCGCAGGGCACCTGACGGCGGGCAGCCAGTGGAGCGCCGATCCGGCACAACGCGCCGTCGGCACGATCTCCCTGGTCGCGCCGACCGGCGACAATATCGACCTGATCGCCAAGGCAGCATCCGCTCGGGCAAGATCGCGGCCTATCTCGAGATGCGCGACCAGATGCTGCCGCAGGCGCAGGCGCAGCTCGACGAGCTCGCCGCCGCGATGTGCGAGCGCGTTGTCCGACAAGACCACGCCAAGGCGGCGGCGGTCACGTCCGGCGCCCAATCGGGCTTCGACGTCGATGCCGGCAGGCCTGCTTGCCGGCAACCGCATCGAGATCGACCTATACCGACACCCTGACCGGCACGCAGCACAAGATCACGATCGTGCGGGTCGACGATCCGTCGGCGCTGCCGCTGTCGCGAGCGCCACGACCGATCCGAACGACAAGGTGATCGGCGTCGACTTCTCCGGCGGCATCGGCTCGCTGTCGCGGCCAGCTCAACGCCGCGCTCGGCGCGACGGCCTGCAATTCTCGAATCCGGCCGGCACGACGCTGCGCGTGCTCGACGACGGTGCCGCCAACCGCACCGATATCGGTTCGGTGTCCACGACCACGACGGCGACCTCGCTTGACCGGCGGCGAGCGCCGAGCTTGCCGTTCTTCACCGACGGCGACCACGCCCTATACCGGCGCGATCACGGCGTCGGGGCCGCAGAGCGTCGGCTTTGCCGGGCGCATCGCCGTCAACGGCGCGCTGCTCGCCGATCCCGCCAAGCTCGTCGCCTATCAGTCGCATCGACCGCAGCCGGCGATGCGACGCGGCCCGAACTTCATCTACGACCGGCTGACCGGAACGCGCTGACCTTTTCCGCGCGCGGCCGGCGTCGGCACGGCCGCGGCGCCCTTCAAGCGGCTCGCTCGTCGGCCTATCTGCGGCCAGGTGATCAGCCAGCAGGGCGAGGCGGCGACGCCGCGGACAGCCTGAAGCAGGGGCAGGACGTCGTGGTCAACGCGCTGCAGCAGCGGTTCAACGACAGTTCCGGCGTCAATATCGACGAGGAGATGGCGAACCTGCTGAGCCTGCAGACCGCCTACGGCGCGAACGCGCGCGTGATGACGACGGTGCAGGACATGCTCGACCTATCTGCTGAAGATGTGAGGCGATCATGAGCATCAGCGGCGTCGGTTCCAGTTCATCGCTGCTCGTGCAGTCGCTCGTCGACATGCGCGCCAGGCTCGACGACCTGCAGCGCCAGCTCGCCACCGGCAAGAAGTCCGACGACCTATGCCGGGCTCGGCCTCGACCGCGGGCTGACCGTCGGCCTGCGCTCGCAGCTCTCGGCGCTCGTCGGCTATGACGACACCATCACCAATCGTCGGCGTGCGGCTCGATCTCGCGCAGACCGCGCTCGGCGCAGCATCGGCGAGCATCGGGCAGAGCGTCAAGAGTGCGATGCGCTCGACACTCAGCCTCTCGCTCGACGCCACCGGACAGACGACGGGACAGAAACGGCGCGCTGCGCAGCTCGACCAGGTCCTCGGCCTGCTCAACACGCAGGCCGGCGATCGCTACCTGTTCTCCGGCCGCGCCGTCGACCAGCCGGCGGTCGACACCATGGATCACATCCTCAACGGCGAACGGGACGCAGGCCGGGCTTCAAGCAGATCATCGCCGAGCGCAGCCAAGCCGACCTCGGCACGCAGCGGGCTCGGCCGCCTCGTCATTCCCGCTGCGTCTGGAACAACGCGTATCGGTCGGCGAGGACACCGCCGGTTCGCCGTTCGGGTTCAAGCTTGCAAGCGTCGGCTCGACGATTGCCGGCGCGACGGTGACCGGGCCCGACCGGCTCGCCGCCGTCAGCTCTCGGTCGATCTCGGCGCCACGAATCCGAGCGCCGGGCGATACGTCAAGCTTCACGTTCAACCTGCCGGACGGCACGACCGCAGGACCTGACGCTGAAGGCGACCGCATCGGCGACGCCGGGGCCGAGACGAGTTCGCCATCGGCGCCGACGCCCGCCGCCACCGCCGCCAACCTGCAGGCGACGCTGACGGCATCCGTCGGCAAGCTCGCGCGCACGTCGCTGTCGGCGGCATCGGCGGTCGCGGCGTCAAACGATTTCTTCAACACCGACGCCGCCAATCCGCCGCGGCGGGTCGCCGGCCCGCCATTCGACAGCGCGACCGCGCTCGTCGGCGGGGACGTCGTCCAACACGGTGACCTGGTACACCGGCGAAGCGGGCAGCGACCCGGCGCGCTCGACTGCGGCCGCGCGCATCGACCCGTCGATCGTGGTCGGCTACGGCGTGCGCGCCAACGAGGAGGCGCTGCGCTCGCACCGTCGCCAGCATCGCCGTCTATGCGACCACGACGTTCTCGCCGAGCGACCCGGATGCGCAGGATCGTTACAGCGCCTTGACGCAGCGACTCAGCGCCTCGCTCGATGGCCCGCCCGGCGCGCAGAAGGTCGCGGATATCAGCGCCGAGCTCGCATCCGCCCAGAGCGCGATGACCGCGGCGAAGGACCGCCACACGCAGACGGCCTCGACACTTCAGGGGCTCCTCGACGACGTCGAGAACGTGACGCCGGAACAGGTCGCGGCGCAAATCCTGGCGCTGCAGACGAGCCTGCAGGCGTCGATGCAGACGACCGCGAGCATGTTTCAGCTCAGCCTGGTGAATTTCATATAGGGACGCAGCCGGCCATCACCGCGTCATGGCCAGGGTGCCGGCGCAAGAATTAGCAGACGGTGTTGCCGCACTGCGAAGCATGACATCAACACCTCCGTGGTTGCCTCTGCGCCGGTGACGTTTTCGTCGATGCGCGCACAGCATGGAGATCAGCCTGACTGAGCTTTCGCGGCTGCGCAACCGGGTGGCTCGAACCGCCACGCGGGCCGAACCGCATTACCGTCCCAGCAGGCCGGCCGCGAGGTTGCGGTTGATGTTGATCAGCGAGCCCAGCGGCTGCGGGCTGGGATTGATCATGCAGCGCCATCGTCTGCTTGATGACGAACAGGCCGAGGTTGGCGACGTTCTGCCGGATCTCGACGGGCAGGGGATTGCCGTTGCTCGGTCACCGAGGTGAGGAAGATGGTCCAGAGCTTGCGATTGAAAGGAGCGCCTCGTCGAAGTCGCCCTTGTTGGTGTCCCAGGCATCGTGCACCGCCTGCAGGCGTGATGCCGACCTGAGCAGAAGGTTGGCCTCGAGCTCACGCGGACTCGCCGATCTGCTTCGCTACCGTGCCGTAAGCCTTCGCCGCGTGTTGCATGGTCAAGAAGCTCCTGTTCGTAGACAATCAATTTCTGCGGCTTCTTTCAATGCCTTATACATATCGCCCGTTAAGATTTGATTATTGATGCGCTCGATGTAAGGCCAGCGCGCTCGGCGCCGCTGTCGAATGTCGCGGACCAGCGCGAAATAGATCTCGTGATGCGCGCGCGGGTCGCGCGACGTGTACATGAGCTGCACGGCGAGATAGATGCGCTTGGCCGGCGTGTCGGCCCGCTCGCGCCGTCATGATGTCCCTTTCGCGCAGGATCGGCGCCGTCGCCTTCGATCAGGAAGCGCGTGCGCTGGTCGCTGTTGGTGATGACGCACTCGCCGATGATGATCCGTTCGCCCGGCTTGAGTTCGACCTTGAGCGCCATGACGTCCTCCGCTGGGATCGGTGCGGGGCATGGTCGGCCCGTCACGGTTAACGGCACGTTAATGGCGCCGCGTGGGTCGCGGTGCGCCAATGCGCAAACGAAAACGGCGGGGCCGAGGCCCCGCCGTCGTCGTCTTGCCGGTGCTGACGATCAGCCGCCGAACAGCTTGAGCACGTTCTGGTCGGCCTGGCGGCGAGCGACAGCGACGTCGTCGACAGCGACTGGCGGGTCTGCAGCGCGAGCAGGTTGGCGCCTTCCTCGTTGGTGTCGGCGAGCGACGAGGTTGTCGGCGCCGGTCTGCAGCGTGTTGATCGGTCGCCTTGGTGAAGTCCTGACGGGTCTGCACGACCGAGAGGTTCGAGCCGAAGGTCGACGCCTGCGACCGCAAGGTGCCGAGCGCGGTCGTCAGGTTGGTCGAGCGCGTCGTTGATGTCCTTGTCGGTCTGGAACGAGTTGGTCGACGCGGTGACACCGAGGCCGGTCGAGTTGAAAGTGACGCCGGTGATCGACAGCGAAGACGTGCCCTTCTCGTTGAAGACGACCTTGAGGCTGTCGCCGTTGAGCAGGTTGACGCCGTTGTAACCGGAATCGCCCGCGAGCTGGTCGATCTGCGTTCGCAGGTCGTCGTACTGGGTGGCGAGCGACGTGCGGGTAGCGTTCGACGTGCCGGCCGCGGCGATCCCGGCGTGAGGCCAATCGAGCCGACGGTTCGCCGGCGGTCGCGGTGCCGGCGACGGTGATCGAGTTGGTGCCGGTCGCTTCGAGCTGGATCTTGCCGTCGCTCGAGAGCTCGGCCTTGACCTTCAGGCTCGCCGTGTTGTTCACGGCGTCGAGCAAGTCCTGCACCGTGTTGCCGTGGCCGCCAAGCGTGTAGGTCGCGGTGGTGGTGCCGTCGGAAACCGTGATCGTCTTGCCGCGGTGGCGGTAAACGACGGTCGACGCCGTCAAGCCCGAGACGGTGCCGGTGTATCTTGGCGGTCGTGGCGGCGCTCTGCTGCGCCTGCTGGGCAATCGCCTGCGCGCTCTGGACCAGCTTGGTCAGCGACGTGATGCCGTTGTCGGCGGCCTGAAGGGTCTGGACCGCGTTGGAAACGGAGTTCGAGCAGGTTCGACGAGGTCGCCGGCGCGCGACGATGAGCGACTGCGACGTGAAGAAGTTCATCGGATTGTCGAGCGCCGAGTTGACCTTCTTGCCGGTCGACAGGCGCGTCTGCGTCTGTGCGATCAGGTCGGCGGTCTGCTGCAGCGAGACGAGGTTCGAGCGAACCGATTTCGAAAGAGTAATATCAGACATGGGGAGGACCTTCCTGGTTTGGCCATAGCTTCCCGGTCGCTTCGGATCGGGCACGCCACCATCGCGAGATCGCGCTAATGCAGGCTGAAGGAAGGTGGTTAATTCAACGTAATTTGAGTAAAATTACTGCAAGAAATAAGGGGTCGGCATCGAGGGCACGGCGCCGCCGGGCACTTCGCTGCGCGGAAGCCCCTGCGGCGCATTATAACGTCCGGCTCACCACGATCGGCTGGACCGTGCCGCGGCCGGGCGGGTTGGCGCGCCCCGACAATCCGTAGGTCTGCGGCGCCGACTTGCGCGCGACTTCGCCGGCCACCCCGCGCACGAGGCCTTCCGAGACCGCATGCGCGGTGGCCAGCACGGTGAGGTTCATCTGCAGGCGCGCGCGAAACGATTCGTGCCGCGAGCGAAGCTGCGCGACCGGCTGGCGCATGTGAGCGGCGAGGAACGCGGCATTCGCCTTCAGGCGTTCGGCATCGGCAAAATAGGCGCGCGACAGTTCGGCCTTGCCGGACGCGGCGTCCGTGGCCGCGCGCAGACGGCCCTTGCGCACCAGCGCCGTCTCCTCCTCCAGGAGGCCGAGCAGGGCGTCCATGACGGCGGCGAAATGGCTGATGAGCCGGCCCGCCTCGGCGGCGCTGGCGAGAGGCTGCCTGATTTGGGCGGACGAAGCCTGAACTCACGGCGACTGGCTCTCCTGCGTGGCTATCAGCGAGCGGTAGACGTGATCGGCGATGCCGATGCCGCCGGCCTTGGCGAAGGTCTTGGAATATTCGTCGGTGAGGAAGGAGCGCCACACGCCGGTTCCGCCGCCGCCGCCGAACGGGCCTTCGCCGTCGATGCCGGTGAACATCTGCTGGAACATGGTGTTGAGGAACACCGCCTCGAAATCCTGGGACGCGGCGCGGGCCTTGTCGTTGACGCTCTCGCGGCTTGGCGCCAGGCGCGATCGGATCGATTGAAGGCGGCAGCGCCGGTCGCCGACGCGATGGGGAAGCGGCGACGCCATCACATCACCTCGATGTCGGCCTGGATCGCGCCGGCGGCCTTGATCGCCTGCAGGATCGAGATCATGTCGCGCGGGCCGATGCCGAGCGCGTTGAGGCCGTCGACGAGCTGCTGCAGCGACACGCCTTCCTTCACCAGCGCGAGCTTCTTGCCGTCCTCCTGCACGCCGACGCGGGTGCGCGGCACGACCTGGGTCTGGCCGTCGCGAGAACGGCGCGGGCTGGCTCACCTGCGGCGTCTCGGTGATGGTGACGGTGAGGTTGCCCTGCGCCACCGCGACGGTGGAGACGCGCACGTCGCGGCCCATGACGATGATGCCGGAGCGCTCGTCGATGACGATCTTGCCGCCGAGATCGGGCTCGACCTGGAGCTGCTCGATCTCGGTCAGCAGCGCGACCATGTTGCCGTCGATACGTGCGGCGGCACGGTGAGCTGCACGGTCGAGGGGTCGAGCGGCTCGGCGGTCGGGCCGCCGATGAAATCGTTGATCGCCGCGGCGATGCGGCTGGGCGGTGGTGAAGTCGGGATTGCGCAGCGCCAGCCGCACATGGGTCAGGCGGTTGAGGGCGAAGTCGATCTCGCGCTCGATGATCGCGCCGTTCGACGATGCGGCCGACCGTCGGCACGCCGCGCGTGATCGTGGCGGCGTCGCCCTCGGCCGGAGAAGCCGCCGATCGCGACCGAGCCCTGGCCGACCGCGTAGACGTTGCCGTCGGCGCCGAGCAGCGGCGTGACCAGCAGCGTGCCGCCCTGCAGGCTCTTGGCGTCGCCCAGCGCCGAGACGGTGACGTCGATGCGCGTGCCCTGGGTCGAGAAGGCCGGCAGGTTGGCCGTCACCATCACGGCGGCGACGTTGCCGGTGCGCAGGTTGGCGCCGCGGATGTTGACGCCGAGGCGTTCCAGCATCGCCTGCAGCGACTGCTTGGTGAAGGGCGCGTTGTTGAGCGAGTCGCCGGTGCCGTTGAGGCCGACCACGAGGCCGTAGCCGACCAGCTGGTTCTCGCGCACGCCCTCGACGTCGGCGATGTCCTTGATCCGCGAGGCCGCGTCGCATGGGACGGCGCCGAATGCGAATGCAAGAAGGACGGCGGCCGCGGCGCAGCCGAGCCTGGGCATCATCGTGAAGATCGTGCGGTCGAGCATGGCAAAGCTCCCAATGCCAGCGCCATGCCATCCGCGGCGATTGGAGAAATGACCGGAATACGGGTGCTTCTGGCGCTCTCCGGCGTCCCGTTCCGCTTCGCCGGCGGAAGCGGTTGCCGCAACCCGGCAGCTTTTGCCGCTCCGTTAAGGCTGCATTAACCATAGCGGACGAGTTTACGGGGACAGGAGGCTCGGCAAATCGTCCATGCGCGTCTACGGACCCAACGGAGCAGCGGCACTGGCAAGCGCGCCACAGGCGCGCCGTGCCGGCGGGTCCGCCTTCAGCGTCGACGACGAGCAGGCGGCGCGGCCGGCGTCCGGAACGCCCATCCTTCGTACCGTTGGCGGCATCGACGCGCTGATCGCGCTTCAGGGGGTCGAGGACGCCACCGAACGGCGCCGCCGCGCGGTCAAGCGCGGGCGCGGTGCGCTTGATGCCCTCGACGAGCTCAAGATCGGCCTGCTCGCGGGCGGGCTCGACACCGGTTCACTCGCCCGGCTGAAATCCGCCACCACGGACCTCGACGAGAGCTCCGGCGACAGCCGCCTCGACACCGTGCTGGCCGAGATCGCACTGCGGGTCGAGGTCGAATTGGCCAAATTCGGCGCTCCCGCGCGCTCGAACGGCGCCAAATAGGGCACGGCCTGCTTACCAGGCGTTAGCGCTAACCCTCTGTCGCCTTTTGCACTTTTATGACCGATTTGGATGTTGTCGGGGCCTTCGTCCCCCGATATAAGCTCGCCCGCACAGGGGAGCCTCATGGTGTCAGTGTCGGTCAGTCTTGGTGCGGGATCGCCGTACATGTCTGCGCAAAACGGAAAAACATATCGGCCCACCGATAAAGAGCCTTTCATGAACGAGCGTCAGCGGGAATATTTCCGCGACCGGCTGCTCGCCTGGAAGGAGGAGATCCTGAAGGAAGCCAAGGATACCCTTCAGCATCTCCAGGACGAGAACCAGAACCACCCGGACATCGCCGACCGCGCGTCGTCCGAGACCGACCGGGCGATCGAGCTTCGCGCCCGCGACCGCCAGCGCAAGCTGATCGCCAAGATCGAGGCCGCGATCTCGCGGATCGACGAGGGTACCTACGGCTATTGCGAAGAGACCGGCGAGCCGATCTCGCTGCGGCGCCTCGAGGCCCGCCCGATCGCGACACTGTCGCTGGAAGCCCAGGAGCGCCACGAGCGCCGCGAGCGGGTTTATCGCGACGATTGAACGGCCGTTCGGAAATGGGCGCTGCGGAGCCGCTTGACTCGCTGCGTTCCCTCCCCGCTTGCGAGGAGGGAATTGGGTCAACACAGGCTCTTATCGCCGCAGCCAGCCCCGGCCGTTATGGGCCACCCTCCCTGCCTCGCCCGGAGGGCTGATCAGCCCTTGCGGCTGAGCAGGAATACCGCCTGCTCACCGAACAGGTTCCAGAACCACCACGGCGCGTTGAAACGCAACGGCGAGCCATAGGCATTGAGCGCGACCGCGCGCTCCATCTTGGCACCCGATTCTTCGCACAACTCGCGGAAGTCCTTGATGGTGCAGAAATGGATGTTCGGCGTGTCGTACCAGGTGTCCGGCAGGTTGTCGGTGCGCGGCATCTGGCCGTTGAGCAGGAGCTGGAGCCGGATGCGCCAGTGGCCGAAATTCGGGAATGAGATGACGGCGCGCCGGCCGATCCGCAGCATGTGTTCCAGTACCGCGCGCGGCTGGCGCGTCGCCTGCAGCGTCTGCGACAGGATCACGTAGTCGAAGGCGTCGTTGGGATAGTCCGCGAGGTCGGTGTCGGCGTCGCCCTGGATCACCGCGAGGCCCTTGGCGACGCATTCGTTCACGCCCTCGCGCGATATCTCGATGCCGCGGCCGTCGACATCACGGGTGTCGCCGAGCAGGCGCAGCAATTCGCCATCGCCGCAGCCGACGTCGAGCACGCGCGCGCCAGGCGTCACCATCTCGGCGACCAGCAGGTGGTCGACGCGCGCGCCGTCGGCGCCGCGCGCGGCCTCCGCCATGGTGAGATCACGCTTCCGGCGAAGCAGCATGGTTCAGCCTTGCTCCTTCACACGTGCAACGATGGTTGTGCCGCAAAGCGGAACGCACGAGCAGCGGCCTTCTTCCCTCTCCCTCAAGGGGAGAGGTTGAATTTGAGCAGAAAGCGTAATATCCAGCGCTATCAACATCTTATGAGCCAGATAAATGCCGCCGAACACAGCGAGATTGCAAATAGGTAGCAATGGCTTGGGCTCCGCCAGCTCGTCAGGCTAGTAACCTGAAGGTCGATACCGACCTGAAAGCGCGTGTATGCCAAGATGTCTGGCACTGTGCGCCAAAGCACCTAGTCTTTCAGTAGGGTCCACGGTTCGACCTTTAGGCCTCCGGCGATCCTCGCAATATTATCAATCGACACATTTCTTTCAGCACGTTCGACTGCGCTCAGGTAGGTCCGATTGATCCCGGATTCGTGGGCCAGGGCCTCTTGGCTCAATCCACGTTCGGCCCGAAGCCGACGCATATTTGTCGCCAGCACATCGCGGAGTGGTCCTTTGTGCGTCCGTTTCACGGACAGCAAGTCTGGAGAATGCCGGTTTTAAGGCGACCGCTTTTAAGATACAATCCGCTGACAAGGAACGGATTTCACGTTCCCCAGTGCGGTCTGCCGGCGGAGGTAGCGGTGACAGTCTTACTGAGATCATTGACGAATTTCCCATTGGCACTGTTCATGAGCCTGAGCGTCGTCGCTTGCGCCGCTCAGGGACGACCTCCGGCTGCACGTGAACCAGATAGGGCCGCGATCCTCGATGGGATGACAAGACAGCTCTTGGAGGACGGTCGGCGCAATCGCGCAGATGCTGAGAAAGAACGCAGCCGGGCAATGAAGGAGGAAGCTTACGACCGAAAGATGTGTACGAGAGCGGGGTTCAAGGGCCCCGACGTCGAG
The DNA here is from genome assembly GCA_963776455.1 of uncultured Alphaproteobacteria bacterium. Taxonomy (GTDB): domain Bacteria; phylum Pseudomonadota; class Alphaproteobacteria; order Rhizobiales; family Xanthobacteraceae; genus CAVZMU01. The sequence continues at coordinate 750 of CAVZMU010000003.1, read as the reverse complement.
CAATGCATTCGCGATTCGGCTGCGCATCGACGAGGCGTGTTTAATCGTCCCAACGCTGCCCGTACGCCAGAACCTCCAATCGTTCAATGCACCACGACAGACGGCGGCGATGGGACGCAGGACACTTTCTGCTACTGAACTGATCGGGCGCTATCGGATCGTGAGCACCCACATGAATTTGGCAGCAATCGCATTCGGGCTATTGTGTGCGGTGAGTGTCACACCGGTCATGGCCGCATCTGCAAAAGTGACAGGCGATGTTTCGTGCAGCGATGCCGCCGTCGGGATTTCCATCAATATCGACGGTGATATTGATGCAGAAACAGTTGCGAGTGTGCGCAAGATCTTCGACGAATATCATGACATCGAACGCCGCGTGCGCAACGGAACATTTAGATGCGGAAGAGCGGCTGCGGGAGATTTCAGCGCGCAGGGGTCTCACTACGGCATCAATAGCCGGGGAGGCAGCGTAGCGGCGGCTATGGCGATCGGCCGGATGCTCAGAAAAGAGAATGCTTGGCTTGGTGTAAACGGTGTTTGCATCAGTGCCTGCGTTCTCATTTTGGCGGGCGCTGTTGATCGGCAAATCGGCAAATCCGTTGTCGGTATCCATCGGCCTTATCTGGTTTTGTCGCCCCAACACACGATGAAGCCTGGAGTCGTGATGGAGGCTTATCGCACGATGCTCGTGGAAATTCGGAGCTACTTGCGCGAGATGCGGGTCTCGGAGCGTCTAGCGGACGATAGGTT
>CAVZMU010000002.1:0-205939 GCA_963776455.1 uncultured Alphaproteobacteria bacterium | reverse complement strand
ATCGCGCCAAACTCGCAGCGCTTCTCGCTGAAGTCAGCCGCCAAACGCGCGTCAACGAAGGTCTCACTGATGATGAGATCGTCGGGTACGATGAATTCGGCGTCCCGCGCTGATGGTCGTCGATACGTCCGCTGTGATTGCCACGTCTGTTTCGGAGAGCCTGAGGAAGCGTTGTTCGTTGACATCATTGAGTCTAATTTCAACACCGAAATTTTCCGTTGCCTCCTTGCTCGAAACGACAATGCTCTATTTCGCCCGTCGCACCGAAGCCGACCTAACGATCGTTACTGGGCTGACAGAGATTTTAGGCCTTCAAATCGTAGCGGTCAATTCAGCGCAAGCGAGCCTCGCTATTTCCGCATTCTTGAGATTTGGAAAGGGCCGACATCCCGCACGGTTAAATATGGGCGACTGTTTTTCCTACGCTCTGGCAGCTAGCCTGAAGGAACCTCTTCTTTTCAAGGGCGCCGACTTTTCGAAGACCGACATCGCTGCGGTATTGCATTCTTGATCAAACACTGAACTCGATGGACGTAGCTCATGCCCGATCTCGCCGATCTCTTTCCCGGGTTTGCGTCGCACTGGATCGATACGTCCATCGGCAAGGTTTTCGCGCGTTCGGGCGGCAAGGGGCCGCCGCTGCTGCTCATCCACGGCTACGCGCAGACCAACGTAATGTGGCACCGCGTGGCGCCGGCGCTCGCCGAGCGCTTCACGCTGGTGATCCCGGATTTGCCCGGCTACGGCTGGTCGGTCGTCCCGGATTACCGATGACCAGCACACGCCCTACACCAAGCGCGCGATGGCGGAGGTGATGGTGGAGGCGATGGAGCAGCTCGGCCACGCCCGGTTCCGCCTCGCCGGCCATGACCGCGGCGGGCGCGTGTCCTATCGCCTCGCGCTTGATCATCCTGGCCGCGTCCAGAGGCTCGCGGTGCTCGACATCGTGCCGACCTACACGATGTGGCACGGCATGGATTACAAGATGGCCATCAAGGTATTCCATTGGCCGTTCCTGGCGCAGCCTTATCCGCTGCCTGAGACGCTGCTCGCCAAGGCACCCGTTGAGTTCCTCGACCTCAGATGGCGAGTTGGACCAAAGCGAAGGACCTCTCCGCCTTCGATCCGCGCGCGCTGGCACATTATCGCGCCTTCTTCTCCGACCCGTTGCGCATCCACGCCACCTGCGAAGATTATCGTGCGGGAGCGGGTCTTGACCTGACCCATGACGAGGCCGACCGCGCCGCGGGAAAGAAGATCACCTGTCCGCTCGCGGCGTTCTGGGGCGCCGCCGGCATTCCGAGCAACACATCCGGGCCGCTCGCGATCTGGCGCGAATGGGCAACGGACGTGCAGGGCAAGCCGATCAATTCCGGCCACTTCCTGTGCGAGGAGAATCCGGACGCCACAAGCGCGGCCCTGCTGGAGTTCTTCGGCCCGTGACCGGCGACCGCGGAACCGGCGCCGACCGGCAGTCGACGTTTTCCGGCACCAAGGATGTCGCTGCGGCGCTGCGGTTCGACGACGCGCGGCTCGCGACCTATATGGCGCAGCACGCGCCGGGCTTTGCCGGCCCGCTGGCGGTGCGACAGTTCAAGGGTGGCCAGTCGAACCCGACCTATTTCCTGGAGACCCCGACCCGCAACTACGTGCTGCGCCGCAAGCCGCCGGGCAAGCTGCTGCCTTCCGCGCACGCGGTCGACCGTGAGCATCGGGTCATTAGCGCGCTCTATGCGCAGGATTTCCCGGTCCCTGAGCCCATTCTCTACTGCGCGGACGAGAGCATCACCGGCACGCCATTCTACGTCATGGCGCATGTCGAGGGCCGGGTGTTCTGGGAGCCGCACATGCCGGCATCCGATCCGGCCGGGCGCGCCGCCGTCTATGACGCGATGAACGCGACCCTGGCGAAACTGCACGGCTATGACCCCGCCGCGATTGGGCTCGGCGACTTCGGCCGCGGCGAGAACTATGTCGCCCGGCAGGTCGAGCGCTGGTCCAGGCAATATCGCGCATCGCAGACCGAGCCGATCGAGGAGATGGAGCGACTGATGGCATGGCTGCCCGGTCACCTGCCGCCGTCCGGACCGGTGCGGCTGGTGCATGGTGACTACCGCCTCGACAACATGATCCTCGCGGCCGATGCGCCGGAGGTCCTCGCCGTCATCGACTGGGAGCTGTCGACGCTCGGCGATCCGCTCGCCGACTTCACCTATCACCTGATGCAGTGGCATATGCCGCATTCCGATGCCGGCGCCGGCACTGCGACGCTCGTCGGCCACGACCTTGCATCGCTCGGCATTCCGCCGCTGAACGATTACGTCGATGCTTATGCCCGGCGAACGGGCTTCGACCCGCGGGCGCATCTGCCGGTGTACCTCGCCTATAATTTCTTCCGCCTCGCCGCGATCCTGCAAGGCATCGTCGGGCGCGTGCGGGACGGCACCGCGACCAGCGAGAATGCGCCGGGCAAGGCGATGATGGTGCGCCCGCTCGCCGCCAAGGCGTGGAGCTTCGCGCAGGACGCGGGGGCTTGAGCGATGGCGACGTGATGCCTCGTCGCTCCGGCGAGGACGTTGGAGTTGGGTCGATAAATCCCCTCCGCTCACTCCCGCGCAAGCGGGAATCCAGAGCAACAGGCGATGGGTCCACGCCTTCGCGAGGACGAGCGGAGCGGGCACGAGGAAACCCGAAGACCTTCGCGCTTGCGCTCGGCGGCGGCGGCGCCCGCGCGCTCGCCGAGATCGCGGTGATCGAGGCGCTGGACGATATGGGCGTGCGGCCGGTCGCGATCGCAGGCGCTTCGCTCGGCGCCCTCATCGGCGCGGCCTATGCATGCGGCATGACCGGCAAGGCGATCCGCCGCCACGTTATCGAACGCGCCCATGATCGCTCAGGCACGCTGTCGCGATTGGCCGGAGCGCGCGCCGCCGCGCTGTCGGCATGGCTCGCGGCGCCGCTGGGAAACCCGATGCTGATCGATGCGACGAAGTTCTGCGAGGCGTTTCTTCCTCCGGACGTGCCCGACGACTTCGCCGCGCTGGCCATTCCGCTCGCCGTGGTGACGGCGGACTTCTATGCGCGCCGCGAGAGGACGTTCTGCGCCGGCGCGCTCAAGCCGGCCATCGCCGCCTCGATGGCCATCCCAGGCCTGATACGGCCGATGGAGATCGACGGCCGCGTGCTGGTGGATGGCGCCGCGGTGAACCCGCTGCCGTTCGATCACCTGCGCGGCGTGGCTGAGGTCATCCTCGCGGTCGATTGCACGGGCGGCCCGAGCGAGCCGCGCGGCATCCCCGATCCGTGGGAGTGTTTGTTCGCCACCATCCACATCATGGGCGAAGCGATCGTCGCCGAGAAGATCAAGCACGGCGGACCCGACCTCGTCGTACGCCCCAATGTCGGGACGTTCCGCCTGCTCGACTTTTTCCAGGCGAGCGCGATCCTCCGCGCGTCGGCGCCGATCAAGGCGGTGGTGAAGGAGAAGCTCGGCGCGCTTCTCAACGCCGATCCCTGAAAAATCCTTTGAGCAACGCCGCTGCGCCGGCCTCGCCGATGCCGCCGTAGACTTCCGGCCGATGATGGCATGTCGGCGAGGCGAAGAACCGCACGCCGTGTCTCCACCGCGCCGCCCTTCGGATCCGGAGCGCCGTAATAGAGCCGCCGGATGCGCGCGAACGACATCGCCGCCGCGCACATCGCGCAGGGCTCCAGCGTGACGTAGAGGTCGCAGTCGATCAGGCGTTCTGAGCCGGCCGCCGCCGCGCCGACCGGATCGCCAGCATCTCGGCATGCGCGGTGGGGTCGCGATCGGCTAGCGTGCGGTTGGACGTTGTCGCGACGACCGCGCCATCACGCACGATGACGCAGCCGATTGGCACCTCGCCGGCCGCTGCCGCCGCGCGCGCCTCGACCAGCGCCATGTCCATGAAGGTTTCCGCCACGCTCGTACGGCTCCGCGATCTCTGCTAACAGGCGCGATGGCCCAGACGACCAAGGATACCACGGCGCATGACGGCGAACGCATCGCCAAGGTGATGGCGCGCGCGGGGCTCGCGTCGCGCCGCGAGGCGGAGGCGTGGATTGCCGCCGGCCGCGTCGCCGTGAACGGCGCGGTGATCGCCTCGCCTGCCGTCAACGTCACCGAGAAGGACCGCGTCGCCGTCGACGGCAAGCCATTGCCGACGCGCGAGCGCACGCGGCTGTTCATGTTCCACAAGCCGCGCGGCGTGATGACGACCAGCTCCGACCCGCAGGGGCGTCCGACCATCTACGGCGCGCTGCCCAAGCATCTGCCGCGCCTCGTCTCCGTCGGCCGGCTCGACCTCAACACCGAGGGGCTGCTTCTGCTCACCAATGACGGCGGCCTCGCCCGCGCGCTGGAGCTTCCCGCAACCGGCTGGCTGCGGCGCTATCGCGTGCGCGCCCACGGCCAGGTGACGCAGCCCCAGCTCGATGCGCTGCGCCAGGGCATCAGCATCGACGGCATGCGCTATGGCCAGATCGACGCCAAGCTCGACCGCGTCCAGGGCGCCAATGTGTGGCTCACCTTCGCCATCCGCGAGGGCAAGAACCGCGAGGTGCGCAAGGTGCTGGAGGCGCTCGGCATGACCGTGTCGCGGCTTATCCGCACCTCGTTCGGCCCGTTCCAGTTAGGCGACCTAGCCGCGGGCCAGACCGAGGAAGTCAAGACCCGCACCCTGCGCGACCAGCTCGGCGACAAACTGGCGAGGCTCGCGGAGAGCGGATTTCTCCGCGCCAATCGCAGAACGTGACGAGGATATGCCGCGACAAGAGCGGCGCCCGGCGCACCGTGTTCCTGAAGTCCGAATTCCCGCGTCCGATTCCCGGCCGGCGCGAGAGCGGGCTCCGCGATCCGCGAAAGGCGACGGCTCCCGTTCGCAAGCATCCGCGGGCCGCCATTCGCGCGCGGACGAACCTGTCACCAAGTCCCCCAAACGCGGGCCCCGAGAGCAAGCTCCCCTCCCCTTCCGCGGCAAGACGAAGCCGCCGTCGCGCCATGCGCGCCAGGAGGACCAGGAGGACCGGCGCGCACCAGCCGACAAGCCGCGCCGTGAACCGCGCGAGGCGAAACCCGCTTCCGCCGCCGAGCGCCGCGAACGGCAGCCGTTCAAGGGCGGCGAGCCGTGGCAGCCGCGCATCAAGCCGGGCGCGCGGACGCCGGTGTCGGGACCGAAGGGTGTTTCTAAACCCGACGGCAAGCCGCGCGGCCGCGGCCGGCCCTATCACGGCAAACGAGATGGCTAAGCCGTGGTTGCCTGACGTGGAAGCGCGCTCCGCTCATCCCTGCGCAAGCGTGCTCTGATGCGCATTGTCGGCGGGCGTATGGGAGGACGCGCGCTCGCCCCGCCGAAGTCGGCCACGATCCGTCCGACCGCAGACCGCCTGCGCGAATCGCTGTTCAACATCCTGGCGCACGCCTATGGCGATCCGGTCGCCGGCGCCCGCGTGCTGGACCTGTTCGCCGGCACCGGCGCGCTGGGGCTTGAGGCGTTGTCGCGCGGCGCGGCCTTCGTGCAGTTCGTCGACGACGGGATCGAAGCGCGCGCGCTGCTGCGGGAAAATGTCGAGACGCTCGGCGTCGCCGGCGTCAGCCGCATCTTCCGGCGCGACGCCACCAAGCTCGGCTCTGCGCGTCCGGTCGAGCCGTTCTCCCTGGTGTTCGCCGATCCGCCTTACGGCAAGGGACTCGGCGAAAAAGCGCTGATCGCGGCGCGCGACGGCGGCTGGCTCGCGCCCAACGCGCTGATCGTGGTCGAGGAGGCTACCGATGCGAAGTTCACCGCCCCCGACGGGTTCAACGAGGTCGAACGCCGGCGCTATGTCGACACCGAGTTCGTGATCCTGCGGCGCGGCTGATCGCCCAATCTGCGGATTTGGGCCAAAGAGACTCAATCCGCCTTCGCCGCCTTCGGCCCGATGCCCGTCACCCGCCAGATCGTGTTGCCGACGTCGTCGGCGACCAGCAGCGCGCCGTCCTTGTCCATCGCGACGCCGACCGGGCGGCCCAGCGCGTCGCCGGCGTCATTGACGAAGCCGGTGAGGATATCGACTGGCGCGCCGGATGGTTTTCCATCCGGGCCGAACGGCACGTAGATCACCTTGTAGCCGCTGCGCGGCTTGCGGTTCCACGAACCGTGCTGCCCGACGAAGGCGCCGTTGCGGAACTGCTCCGGCAGATTCGTCCCGGCCGAATAGGTAAGCCCGAGGGACGCGGTGTGATTGCCGAGCGCGTAGTCCGGCGGGATCGCCTTCGCCACCATCTCGGGGTTCTGGGGCTGCGGCCGGGTGTCGACGTGCTGGCCGTAATAGCTGAACGGCCAGCCGTAGAAGCCGCCGTCCTTCACCGAGGTCATGTAATCAGGCACGAGGTCGCTGCCGAGCTCGTCTCGTTCGTTGACCGTGACCCACAGCGCGCCGGATTGCGGCTGCCAGAACATGCCATTGGGATTGCGCAGGCCGGACGCGAAAAGCCGCATCTTGCCGGTCGCCAGATCGATCTCGTGGATCGCAGCGCGGCCTTCTTCCTTGTCGAGGCCGTTCTCGCCGACGTTGCTGTTGGAGCCGACGGTGGCATAGAGCTTGGTGCCGTCGCGGCTCGCGATGATGGTCTTCGTCCAGTGATGGTTGATGGGCCCGCCGGGCAGGTCCACGATCTTGACCCCCGCCTTGTCGATTGTGGTCACGCCGTTGGCATAGGGGAAGCGCACCACCGCGTCGGCATTGGCGACGTAGAAATTGGCGCCCACCAGCGCCATGCCGAAGGGCGAGTTCAAATCCTTCAGGAACACCGACTTGGTCTCGGCGGCGCCATCACCGTCGGCGTCGCGCAGCAGGGTGATGCGGTTGGCGCTCGGCACCCCGGCGCCCGCGCGCTTCTGCACCAAACCCTGGATCCAACCCTTGATGCCCTTGCCGTCCTCGGGCTTGGGGGGCGCATTGGTCTCCGCGACCAGCACGTCGCCATTGGGCAGGACGTGGATCCAGCGTGGATGGTCGAGCCCGGTGGCGAACGCAGTAACGGTGAGGCCGCTGGCTACCGTCGGCTTGGCGCCCTGGGGCCAGCCCTTGGCGGTCGCGATATGCATCGTGGGGAAAAAGTGCGTCGTGGGATCGGGAATCGTCGGCGAGGCGCCGATGCTCGCCGCCTCCGGCAGTTGCGCGGTGTCGCCGCGCGTCATGACGAAAAGGCCGCCGGCACCGATGACGACGATAGCGGCGACGCCGGTAAGGATTTTTGCTGCCGTGTTCACGATATGCTCGCTGGTTGGACGATCCTGCTGGCGTGAACGAGATCGCGGGCGATCCGTTCCGGGGGACGGCGCCAGGCAAGCGTTTGTGATGCGCAGTCCAGGGCCATGAACCCTTTTTCAAGCTGTTGCGACCAAGGGGAATGGAGCCGGACAGCCGTGCGGGGCGTCTCATGCCATGCATCGCCTGTCGGCGGCTGCCGTGCTCTTGCCACGAGTGTGCGGCAATGATGGTTTTTGGGGAGTTTTCATGATCACGGGCAATCGATTCGGCGTCACCGCGGCTGCCGGCCTGACGGTACTGGCCGCCTTTGCGGCCTTCAGCGTGCCGGCCTTTGCCCAGCTCGGCGCACCGATCCTCCCGGGAGGCGAATTCCGCGGCCAGGCCGCGCCGCCGCTGCGGATCGCACCGTCCCCGGCGCCCGTCCCCGTCCGTCCCAGGGCAATGGCTACGGCAACGGCACCGGTGAGCGAGACCGGAACCTCCGGCCTTGCGCGGCCGGCGGTCTATCCGGCACCAAACTCCGCCCTCGCCGAGCCGACCTATGACGAAGGCACGCTGCGCCGCATCTCGTCGGCGTGGCAGCGATACCAGGAGGTCGCCGCCCAGGGCGGCTGGCCGGTCCTGCCGCGCACGCTGAGGCTCGCGCCCGGCGCAACCGGGCCGGACGTCGCCACCCTGCGGCGTCACCTGGCGATCACCGGCGATCTGCCCGGCGAGATGGAAGCCGGCGACACTTACGACGAGGCCCTGGTCCGCGCGATGAAACGCTATCAGGCGCGTCACGGCCTGACGGAGACCGGCAGCGTCGGCGCGCAGACCGCCGTCGAACTCTCGGTACCGGTGGAAAAGCGCGTGCGCGCGCTCGCGGCGTCCTATGACCGGCTGTCCAAGACCTCGTTTCCGTTCGGCCAGCGCTACGTCGTGGTCAACCTGCCGGCGACGTCGATCGAGGCGGTGGCCGATGGCCAGGTCGAGCGCCGCTATGTGGCGGTGGTCGGCAAGCCGGACCGGCCGTCGCCGATCCTGACGACGCGCATCACCAACGTGAACATCAACCCGACCTGGACGGTGCCGCTCTCGATCGCCAAGAAGGATGTCCTGCCCAAGCTGCGCAAGGACCCGAGTTACCTGTCGCGCATGCACATGAAGCTGCTCGACGGCGCCGGCCGCGAGATCGATCCCGCCACGGTGGACTGGACTTCGGACCGCACGCTCGGCTTCACCTTCCGCCAGGACCCCGGCCCGTGGAACGCGCTCGGCGTCGTGCGCATCGACATGCCGAATGCCGAGGCGGTCTACATGCACGACACCAACCACCGCAACCTGTTCTCGGCCGACTACCGCTTCCAGTCGTCCGGATGCACCCGCGTGTCTGATCCACGCGACCTCGCGACCTGGGTGCTGCAGGACAACGCCGGCTGGAACCGCGCGCGCTTCGAGGCCGGCGTCGCGAGCCAGCAGCGCATCGACGTGAAGGTGGCCCACGCCATTCCCGTGGCCTGGATCTACCTCACCGGCTGGGCGAGCCGCGACGGGACCGTGCATTTCCGTCCCGACATCTATCGTCACGACGAGGCGCCGACCCGCCCGTTCATGGTCCAGCTCCCGGCACCGGTGGTCACGGCCGCCCGCAACGCCGGCTTCTCGCTGCAGTCCGGTGAATCCCACGTGGAGGGCACCGTCTCGGCGATCGAGCAGGTGTCCTACCTCGACAGCCAGTAAACGCTCACGGAACCGGGCGCCATCCCGGCGGTTGCTTTGGTCAGCGCCGGCATGGGCGCCGGCCGCAGGAGGGCGACATGAGCGACAAACCGAAGACCGAGAAACTTGAAGAGCCGCACGAGGAGAACAAGCTCGACGACGCCCTGGACGATTCATTCCCGGCATCCGATCCGCCGTCCATGACGCAGCCGCCGCCGAGCAAGTCGGACAAGAAACCCGGGTAATATTAGAGCCCGATTTTTTTATCGAGTTGATCGCCGGCACGTGCCGGCGATCGCATTCATTGCGATAGCCGGGCGCCTTTGCTACGCCTCGCGCACCTCCATGACGACATCCCCAGAACACCGCACCGGGCGGGCATACTGGTCGCGCGCCGGCCTCGCCGAGGGCGTGCGCGTGACGCTGCCGCTGATTCCGGGCACCTGCGTGTTCGCGGCGGCATTCGGCACCATCGCGGCGCAGAAGGGCCTGAGCCTGTTCGAGACCGTGTTCATGAGCGGCGCCGTCTATGCCGGCGCTTCGCAGCTCGTCGCGCTGGAGGCTTGGCCGGACCGCATGACTCTTCGCGGCGGCGGCGACCATCGTGCTCGTGACCGTGACCGTGAACCTGCGCTGCGTGCTGATGGGCGCGTCGCTGCGTCCCTGGCTCGGGCCGCTGCCCGCGTGGCAGACCTATCCGGCGCTGTTCTTCACTACCGACGCCCAATGGCTGATCGGCATGCGCTACCGCGCCGAGAGCGGAGCCGACGCTTCGGTGTTCCTCGGCAGCGGGCTCATCATGTGGCCGATGTGGGTCGCCTCGACCGCGCTCGGCTATTGGCTCGGCGCGCTGGTCACCGATCCCAAGCGCTTCGGCTTCGACCTCATCCTGCCGATTTTCTTCGCCGCCATGCTCGTGCCGCTGTGGCGCGGACCGCGCCGCGCCATCGGATGGGCGGTTGGGGGCGCGGTGGCGCTCGTTTTCGCATGGCTGGTGCCCGGCTGGTGGTTCATCGTCGCCGGCGCGCTCGCCGGCAGCATCACCGCGGGCTTCATCGATGAGCGCGAGTGAGGCCGACGTCGGCGCGGTCGCCGCCATCGCCGCGATGGCGGGCGCGACCTATCTCACGCGCATCAGCGGCTTCTGGCTGATGGGCCACGTGCCGCTGACGATCCGGCTGCGCCGCATGCTGGAGGCCCTGCCAGGCGCAGTGGTAGCCGCGACCGTGCTTCCGATCATCGCCAAGGCCGGCGTGCCGGCCGGGATCGCGGTCGCCGCAGCGCTCGCGACGATGATTCTGCGGCGCAACGAGTTCCTGGCGGTGGCAATCGGTATTGCCGCGGCGGCGGGCGCGCGCGCCGCGGGGCTATAAGTCGCTCAGACCGCCGCCGGCTCTTTCCAGCCGGCCGCCACGACGGCGCCGCACACGCACAGCATCACGATCACGCTCGCGACGACGCCCGGCCATCCGGCGAAGGTCCAGGCGATGCCGCCGAGCGTCGCGCCGAGGCTGCCGCCAAGATAGAATGACGTGACGTAGAGACCGACCGCCGATGATGCCCCCTGCTGCGCCGTGATCGCCACCAGGCTGGTGGAGGATGACTGGCACAGGAAGCCGCAGGCCGCTGCGACCGCCAGTCCGGCAATGATCGCCGGCAGCGACGGCACCAGCGTCAGCAGCACACCGCAGATCCAGACCGCGATCACGACCACGATGAAGTTCCGGCGGCCGAAGCGCGCGATGGCGCGTCCGATGAACGGCGTCACGATGGAGCCGAGCAGATAGACGAGGAAGACTGCCCCGAGGAACGCCGCCGACAGATTGTATGGCGGCGCCGCGAGCAGGAAGCCGACATAGGTGAACAACGCGATGAAATTGAACAGCACGCCGAAGCCGACCGCATAGACCGCGAGCAGCCTGGGATTGCGAAGATGGCGCAGCATCTGGCGGGTCGAGGCGCCGAAGCTCGCGGCGCGCACGAACCGCCGCTCCTGCGGCAGCACCGCGATCACGATCACGAGGCAGACGAAGGTGATCGCGGCATTGCCGAGGAAGCCGCCGCGCCATCCGATGACGTCGGCCAGCACGCCGGTGAGCACGCGGCCGAGGAAACCGCCGAAGCCGGTCGCCGAGGTGTAGAAGCCGGTGACGCTGGTCGCCTCGGATGCCGGCCATTCCTCGCCGATATAGGCGATGGTGACGGCGAAGATCGGCGGCATCATCAGCCCCTGCACGAAGCGCCAGAACACCAGCGCGTGCAGGCTCGGCGCAAACGCGACCATCACGCTTGGCACCAGGAGCGCGATCATCGCCACAATGATGACGCGCCGGCGCCCGAGCACATCGGCGATCGCGCCGGTAAACGGCGCCGTGACGGCGATCGCCAGCGTGGTGGCGGTGATCGCGAGGCTGACGTCGGCGGCCCGCACGCCGTATTCCTGCGCCAGCAGCGGCAAGATCGCCTGCGGCGAATACAGGTTGATGAACACGCTGGCGCCGGCGACCGCGACGGCAAGGCGGCGGACATCGGCCATCAACGAAGATGTCCGGCCGTCGTACTTAAGTCCGCTCGCTTAATGCCCGCCACCCTCATCCTGAGAGCCTGCCGGAGGCGGGCGTCTCGAAGGATGCGGGCCGCCGCGCCTCGACAAGCCGGGCAGCGCATCCAATTTGCCGCCGATGAGCGCTTCCTTCTTTGCTCTCGACCATCCCTTGATTTTTCTCTCCGCCGCAATGGCATCGGTGATCCGGTCGAACCATTCTGAGAACACAAGAATCACAGGACGCCTTTTCGCCGTATAGTCTTCAAAGAAACCGCTGTTGTGTTCAGTGATCCGTCGTTCGAGCTCCTGGCGAGCCGCGCCCGTGTAATAGCTGCCATCGGCACATTGGGCGATGTAAACGAAAGCCCCATCGATCATGGGCCGCCCATCCTTCGAGACGGCGGCTTCGCCGCTTCCTCAGGATGAGGGCGGACGAGGCGTCGCGCAAGTTCGTCTGCTTATCTCAGCAATTCCTTAGCACGTTCAAGCGTTTCCTCCGGAGTGCCGGAGGCGTCGATCTCATGCCAGGATGCAAGCGGGCCGATGTCGTAGCGCTGCTGAAGCGTCACGACATCGGCGTCGGCATCCGACGCATCTCCCGTACGAGCGCCGGCCCGTGCGATCCGGGTCGCCAGACCGGCGGTGAGGAACAGGCCCGTGAAGATCACGCCGGTCTCGGCCGCAAGCCCGTCGAGAATTGTTCGCTCCTCGGCGCGCGCGAACACCGCGTCCACGATCGCCGAATGGCCGGCCGCGATGACGCGTCGCGCCTTATTCGCGAGGGTCGCATAGACGCTGGCGGTGACGTCCTTCTCATAGGCGCGCGGCGGCAGGCGCTCAGTCTCGCCGACGCCGAACATCGCCTTGCGCTCCACGTCGGAGCGCAGCAGCACGAGGCCGGGCGAAGGCGCGATACTCGGCGCGAGTGCGCGCGCGAGCATGGACTTGCCGGTGCCGGACAATCCGCCGACGGCGACGAGTATCGGTTGGGGCGGCCTGATGAGCCGGCACGCGAGGTCGAAATATGTCCGCGCCGATGTCCCGACAGCAGCCTTGACCGCAGCCTCGGCATGTTCGAGCCGCGCCGCCGTCACCTTGGCGCGGATCGCCGCGCGCAGCGACAGGAACAACGGCAGCGCCGCAAGCGCGTCCAAGTCTTCAACACGTCGCGTCTCGGCGAGATAGCGGTTGAACACGATGTTCGCCGCTTGGCCGAAGTCCCGTTCGAGCAAATCCATCAGCAGGAACGCGAGGTCGTAGAGCACGTCGCCCGACGCGATCACCGGGTCGAACTCGATGGCGTCGAACAGCACCGGCTTGCCGTCCAGCAACACGATGTTGCCGAGATGGAGGTCGCCATGCCCGCGCCGCACGAGACCGTTGCGACCGCGCGATTGCAGGAGCGGACGGTTTCGCTTAAGCGCCGCGCGACTTGCCTGCGAGAGCGCCGTGACAGCGTCCGATGGAAACAGATCGGCGCTCGCCCCGAACGCCGCATCGTTGTCCTCAACGTAATCGCCGAGCGCAGCGATCCACGCCGCGGCATCGGCGCCGGGCGCCTCGGCATGGCTCTGCGCCACCACACGGCCGAGCGCATCGGCGAGCGCCGCATCGAGCCGACCGGCGTCGGCGACATCCGACAGCAGCGCGCCGTCGTCGAAGCGTCGCATTTTCACCGCCCATTCGACCGGCTCGCCGGTTCCGTCCAGCGCAAGCGTTCGATCCGGCTCGCGCGTGATCGGGATCACGCCGAGATAAATCTGCGGTGCGTAAGGCCGGTTGACGGCAAGCTCGGCGTCGCAGGCGGCCTTGCGCTTCTCCAGCGTCGAATAGTCGAGGAACGGAAAGCGCACGGCGTGCTTGACCTTCAGCGCATGGTCGCCGGCAAGGAAAACCGACGCCGCGTGGGTATCGATGCGCCTCACCTCCCGCCCGCCATGAGTTGCGGGATCGGCGAGGAACGCAAACACCGGCTCTTGTGAAGGCTCCCGATCCAATGGATTCGTCTTTCATCAACGATGGGGCAATCGTTTCGCGCAGCGGCGAGCGCCGCGCCCTTCAGGTCTGCGTCGCCATCGGCGCCCTGGTTCCGATCTCGGCAGGGCTGGCAGGCGTCATCCTTGGTCCTCGATTCGTGGAAACGGCCGCCAGCATCAGCGCCGACAGCCATTTCCGTTATCTCTCCGGTCTCCTGCTCGCGATCGGCCTCGCCTACTGGAGCACGATCCCGGCCGTCGAGGCAAAGACCACCGAGGTGCGGCTGCTGACCGTCATCGTGTTCGTCGGCGGGATCGGCCGGCTGCTGGGCCTTGTCACCATGGGCGTGCCGTCCGGCGGCATGATCTTCGGCCTCGTCATGGAGCTTGCCGTCACACCAGCCCTGTGCCTGTGGCAGGCCCGCGTCGCGCGGGCCTGGGCGCCGGCGCCAGTCCCCTGACCGTCGTCACGCGCAATCCGTTCGCCCGCCCTATTGACCTGCGGCAGGCAGCCCGAAAGAGTCCGGCACGCAAGATCATTCCGGGAGAAGCCAGCCGTGCTCGTGGACCATCGCACCTACAAGATCAAACCGGGCGCCATGGCGGCCCATCTCGATCTCTACGAGAAGCACGGCATGGCGCCGCAGACCAAGCATCTCGGCCAGCCGCTCGCCTACATGTTCGCCGAGAGCGGCGAGCTCAACACCGTCGTCCATATCTGGGTCTACGAGGATGCCGCCGACCGGATGCGCAAGCGCGCCGCCATGATGGCTGACCCGGACTGGCAGGCCTATCTCAAGCTCAGCGCTGCCGCCGGCTATCTGGTCGAGCAGAAGACCAGCTTGATGACGCCGGCCAAGTTCGCGCCGATCAAGCGCTAGCGCCATGCGCGCCAAGGACAACATGCGCACCGGCGGAGAGGTGCTGGTCGACCAGCTCGCCATCCACGGCGTGAGCCACGTCTTCTGCGTGCCGGGCGAGAGCTACCTCGCGGCGCTCGACGCCTTCCACGACCGCGCCATCGCGCTCACGGTATGCCGCCAGGAAGGCGGCGCCGCCATGATGGCGGAGGCGATCGGCAAGGCCACCGGCCGCCCCGGCGTGTGCTTCGTCACGCGCGGGCCCGGCGCCACCAATGCCTCGCCCGGCATCCATATCGCCAAGCAGGATTCCACGCCGCTGATCGTGTTCGTCGGCCAGGTCGCGCGCGACATGCGCGAGCGCGAGGCGTTCCAGGAGCTCGATTACCGCGCGGTGTTCGGCACCATGACCAAGTGGGCGACCGAGATCGACGATCCGGCGCGCATCCCGGAGATCGTATCGCGCGCATTTTACACCGCGACCAACGGCCGTCCCGGACCGGTGGTGATTGCGCTACCCGAGGACATGCTCACGGAGCGCGTCGCGGTCGCCGATGCGCCGCCGTTCGAGCCGGTCGAGACCTGGCCCGGCCTCACCGACATGACGCGGCTGCAGAAGCTGCTATGGGCCGCCAAGGCGCCGATGATGATCCTCGGCGGCGGCCGCTGGTCGCAGGGCGCGGTCGATGCGGTCGGGCGCTTCGCCGAGCGCTTCGCGTTGCCGGTCGTGACCACGTTCCGCCGTTCCCATCTGTTCGATCCGCTCAATCCGTCCTATGCGGGCGACCTCGGCATCGCCCCGACGGCGAAGATCGTGGCGCGCATCAAGGAGGCCGACGTCGTCATCGCGGTCGGCGCACGTCTGGGCGAGATGGCGACCCAGGGCTATGCGCTGTTCGACATCCCGGCCATCGCGACCAAGCTCGTGCACATTCATCCCGACGCCGAGGAGCTCGGCCGCGTCTATCATCCGCATCTCGCGATCAACGCGACGCCCACCGCTTTCGCGGCGTCGCTCGAAGGCGTGCAGCAGCCCGCTGACCTGCCATGGCGCGCCGCAACCGAGGACCTTCACGCCGAATATCTCAAATGGTCAGAGACGCCCACCACGGTGCCGGGGGCCGTAAACCTCGGCGAGATCATGGTGTGGCTGCGCGACCGCCTGCCGGCCGACGCCGTCATCTGCAACGGCGCCGGCAATTTCTCCGGCTGGATCCACCGCTTCTACCGCTTCCGCCGCTTCGCCACCCAGATGGGGCCGACCTCCGGCTCCATGGGCTATGGCGTGCCGGCGGCAGTCGGCATGAAGCGCGCCTATCCCGAGCGCGCGGTCGTGTGCGTGGCGGGCGACGGCGACTTCCTGATGAACGGCCAGGAATTCGCCACCGCGGTGCAGTATGACCTGCCGATCGTCATCGTCATCGCCGACAACGGAATGTACGGCACGATCCGTATGCACCAGGAGCGCGAATATCCCGGCCGCACCGTCGCGACGGCGCTGAAGAACCCAGATTTCGCGGCTTACGCACGCGCCTTCGGCGGCCATGGCGCGCTGGTGGAGAAGACCGCCGATTTTGCCGAGGCCTTCGAAGCCGCGATGAAATCGGGCAAGCCGGCGATCATCCACCTCAAGATCGATCCGGAGGGGATCACGCCCACGACCACACTCGACGCAATCCGCGAAAAGTCGCTTGCGACACGCGAGGCGTGATCGCACAGTGCGCTACCTAAGATTGACTATAACGGCGGCGAGCCCGTAGTTTCGGGAGCCGAAGATTTTTGTCGAGGGGCATAGAATGGCGAATGTCGTTTCGGCGCATGCGCGCCTGCCGTTCATCGTCTTGGCGGCATCCGCCATTCTCGCCTCAGCGATCGCGGCGCATGCGTCCGCCGTCTGTCCGGAAGAGCAGGACCAGCCCAATCAGGTCCCGGCGCCCGCCTCGAAGCTGTGCGCGATGCTCGATCCGGAGGTGCGCCAGCCGAGCAAATTCCCGCTCGATCAATACGAGAAGAAGCTCAACGAGTTCGTGACCAATTTCTGTCACCGCCGGCTCGAGTCCGGCTGGAAGATCGACAAGCGCGTCCGCGACACCGGCCCTTATATGGCCACCTACGAAAACGGCCAATGGACCGGCAAGTATTTCGGCACCCACACGCCGGTGCTGGTGTGGTACTCGCCCGAGATGTATCGAGTGGCTCAAGGCCAACCGGCCGGAGCGACCGGCCGCTGCGCCCGCGAGCGCCGGCGCCGGTCCCCGACGGCGCGATGATCATCAAGGAGATGTATTCGGCGCCGGCCGCCGCCTGCGCGCGAGTCGATCCGCTGCAGAAGCTGCTGCCCGA
Source organism: uncultured Alphaproteobacteria bacterium (assembly GCA_963776455.1). GTDB lineage: Bacteria > Pseudomonadota > Alphaproteobacteria > Rhizobiales > Xanthobacteraceae > CAVZMU01. The sequence continues at coordinate 189,239 of CAVZMU010000002.1, read as the reverse complement.
CCAAGACGGCGCCGCCATCATGGTGCGCGACCGCAAGGCCTCGCACGACGGCTGGTTCTGGGGCTGGTACGGCTGGACCGGATGTGGGCGCCGGACTGGCCGGCCGCCGCCACCAACCCCTATGCCGAGCATGGGCTTCGGCCAGTACTGCACCAACTGCCATGCCTCGGCGAAGGACAACTCTACCTTTGCGGCGCTCAAGAACATCAAGGGCGAGCCCGGCGAGCCGCTGGTGTTCCTCAGCCAGAACTTCTTCCTCGATCCGTCGCTGGCAAAGCCTGCACAGCCGTCGTCGCTGCAGGTCGACAGCCAAGGACGCCGGCGCAGCGCCGGCGCCGACCGCTACAACGACGGCCTTCACCAAGATCTTCGCGGTCTGCGGGTGGCGCGGTCCGCCGCCGGCGCGTCGAGATCGTGAAGATGCCGTCGGAAACCTACGACAATGTCTGGGTGAAGGCGGGCGGGCCGACCGCGGCGAGCCAGTTCGTCACGTCCGACCAGTGCATCGGCTGCCACAGCGCCGGCGGCACCGGGCTGCAATTCGACATGACGCGAGCCCGGCCCCGACGGACAAGCTCATCAACATCTCGCCCTACGGCACGTGGCGCGGCTCGCCGATGGGGCTGGCGGGCCGCGACCCGATCTTCTTCGCCCAGCTTGCGAGCGAGACCGAGACGTTCCATCCCGCCGTCGTCGCCGATCGTGCAGGACACCTGCCTCGGCTGCCACGGCATCATGCGGCCAGCGCCAGTTCGCGATCGACGCTCACGCAGCGACCGGCACGTGCGGCGAGTTCCCGCGCACGACCGTCGACGCGGTTCCGTATCCGCCGGAACGACCCGGTCGCGCGCGCTCGCGAACTACGGCGCGCTCGCCCGCGACGGCATCTCCTGCACGGCCTGCCACCGCATGGTGCTCGGCAAGGACGGATACCGCGAAGTATCGCGACGCAGCCGCAGAACACGCTGCGTCGAGCGAGCGCCAGGCCGCGCTCAATCCCGAGGCTCACCGGGTTCGCCAAGACCTTCACCGGCAGCTTCCTGCGTCGGCCCGCCCGACCAGCTCTTCGGGCCGTTCCAGGAGCCCAAGCACGAAGCCGATGAAGAATGCGCTCGGCATCGACGCCGGTGCACAACGCCAACGTGCCGAGCTCGGAGCTGTGCGGCTCGTGCCACACCGTGCACCTGCCGGTCCTGCATCGCGGCGCAGACGATCGGGCACGTCTACGAGCAGACGACCTATCCGGAATGGGCGTTCAGCGACTACCGCACCGGCACGTCGCCCGACGGGCCGCTGCCGCTCGGGCCGGGGCCGCAGGCGCAGTCCTGCCAGGACTGCCACATGCCGAGCAAGGACGCGGACGGCAAGCCCTATCGCAGCAAGATCGCCGGCGATCCAGGAATACAGCAACTTTCCCGCAGGCCGAGCACACGCTGCCGCCGGACGACATCGACCTGCCGGTGCGCGCGGGCTTCGGCAAGCACACGCTGGTCGGCCTCAACGTGTTCCTGCTCAAGATGGCGTGGCAGTTCCCCGACGTGCTCGGCATCCGCACGCAGCGATCCGATGCTGCACCGACGCCGGCATCGACTCCATTCCCGACGGCCGAGAAGGCGATGCTCGACCAGGCGGCGCAACGCGCACCGCGACCGATCACCGTCGGCGACGTGCGCGATCGACGACGACACGCTGCAGCGCGCGCGTCACCGTCATCAACAAGGTCGGCCACAAGTTTCCGTCCGGCGTCGGCTTCCGCCGCGCCTTCATCGAGTTCAGCGTGCTCGACGACAACGACAAGGTGCTGTGGTCGTCGGGCCGCACCAACGCGCGCCGGCGTCATCGTCGACGAGAAGGGCGAGCCGATCGCCGGCGAGCTGTGGTGGAAGCCGGACTGCTCGGCGCGCATCGAGCCGGACGCGCGCATCCATCAGCCGCATTATCCAGGTCGATCACCCGGCAGGACCAGGCGCAGATCTATCGAGGAGCTGGTCGTCGGCGCCGCCCGATGTGCGCCGCGCCGATCTGCGGCGCCGGGCGCGGCCCGGCGGGCGCGCTGACCACGAGCTTCCTGTCGATCTGCACCAAGGTGAAGGACAACCGCACTGCTGCCGCACGGCTTCCTGCCGACTCGAGGATCGCATCGCGATCGCCGCGGCGCTCGGCGCCGGCGCGGACCTGGCCGAGGACACCGAGCCCGGTCGGCGGTCGGCGACGACCCGGACTACCGCGCCGGCGGCGGCGACTCGCTCGATCTACCGCGTGCCGCTCGCCGATCTCGACGGCGCAGCCGGCCTCGCTGCAGGCGACGCTCTACTATCAGGCGACGCCGCCGTATCTTCCTGCAGGACCGCTTCTGCACGTCGAACAGCGCCGACACCAAGCGGCTCTATTTTCTCGCCGGCAAGCTCGACCTGACCGGCACGCCCGCGGCGGACTGGAAGCTGCGCGTCGTCACCAGCGGCCCGGTGACGGTGCCTTAGGTCGCAACACGCTCTGCCGCGAGGGACGGGACAATGGTGCCGCTTGCTCCCGCCCTCCCCCTTGACGGGGAGGGTCGGCACCCGCCGAGCATCGCGAGACGGGTGCCGGGGTGGGGTGGAGCCGAGCATGTTCATACCCCCACCCCGCCGCATCGCTTCGCGAGCGGCGACCCTCCCCGCAAGGGGGAGGGTGGGAGCAAGCGGCGCGGTGGCAGCTAAACGATGGCCCGCGAACGTGGACTGCAAATTCACAGGCCAGACTTGGAGCCTTCCTGGGAATCCGATAGACCGCGCGCCATGCCCGTCCGTCAGCTTAGCGAGGCCATGGCCAACCGCATTGCCGCGGGCGAGGTGGTGGAGCGACCGGCGAGCGTCGCCAAGGAATTGATCGAGAATGCCATCGATGCCGGCGCGCGGCGCATCGGGGTGTCCGCCGACGGCGGCGGGCGGCGCATGATCCGCATCACCGACGACGGCGATGGCATGACACGCGGCGACCTCGCGCTCGCGGTGGAGCGCCACGCCACCTCCAAGCTCGCCGACGATGACCTGCTGGCGATCAATACGTTGGGCTTCCGCGGCGAGGCGCTGCCCTCGATCGGATCGGTCGCACGCCTCACCATCACCACGCGACACGCCGCCGAGCCGCATGCCTGGGCGATCGACGTCGACGGTGGCGCGAAATCCGAAGTGAAGCCCGCCGCGCTCGGCCATGGCACGCGCGTTGAGGTGCGCGACCTGTTCTATGCGACGCCTGCGCGCCTGAAGTTCCTGAAGTCCGACCGCGCCGAGGGCGACGCCCTGCGCGAGGTGGTGCGGCGCCTGGCGATGAGCCGGCCGCAAGTGGCGTTCACGCTGATCGGCGAGGAACGCGCGCCGGTGACCTGGGCCGCCGCAATGCCCGGCGCGATCGGCCGTCTGGCGCGGCTCGGCGACGTGCTGGGCGCGGAGTTCCGCGCCAATGCCGTAGAGATCAACGGCGGCCGCGAAGGCCTGCTGATCGAAGGCTATGCCGGCCTGCCGACCTATTCGCGCGGCAACGCGCTCGGCCAATACTTGTTCGTCAACGACCGCCCGGTGCGTGACAAGCTTCTGCTTGGCGCGGTGCGCGGCGCCTACGCGGACTACCTGCCGCGCGACCGCCACCCGGTGCTGGCGCTGTTCGTGACGCTCGATCCGCGCGAGGTCGACGTCAACGTGCACCCCGCCAAGACCGAGGTGCGATTCCGCGACGGCGGCCTGGTCCGTGCGCTGATCGTGCGGTCGCTGCAGGAGGCGCTGGCGCGCGACGGCCGCCGCGCCGCGACCACCGGCGGCAGCGCCACTGTCTCCGCGTTCCGCCCGCTCGGCGCGCGGCAGGGACCTTCGAACGCCAACTGGGACTGGCAGCGCTCGCCCGCCTATCCGGTGTCGGGGCAAACCGCCCACGCGATGACGCCAGCCTTTGCCGAGGCGGCGCAGGCCGCGTTCGACGTTGGCGCGCCATCGGCCGACGCGCGCGCGCAGCAGTTCGAGACCGCGCCCGACCTTATCGACCGCCCGCTCGGGGCTGCCCGCGCTCAGGTGCACGAGACCTATATCGTGGCGCAGACCCGCGACGGCATGGTCGTCGTCGACCAGCACGCCGCGCATGAACGGCTGGTCTATGAGCGCCTCAAGGCCGCGCTGGAGAAATCCGGCGTCGCGCGGCAGATCCTGCTGATCCCGGAGATCGTCGAGCTCGACGAGACCGATGTCGAGCGGCTCGCCGCGCGCGGCGACGAGCTTGCACGCTATGGCCTCGTGCTCGAACCGTTCGGCCCCGGCGCGGTCGCGGTGCGCGAGACGCCCTCGCTGCTCGGCGAGATCGATGCCGGCGCCATGGTGCGCGACCTCGCCGATCACATGGCGGAATGGGACGAGGCGCTGCCGCTGGAGCGCCGCCTGATGCATGTCGCCGCCACCATGGCGTGCCACGGCTCGGTGCGCGCCGGTCGCCGCCTCAAGCCCGAAGAGATGAACGCGCTGCTTCGCGAGATGGAGGCGACGCCGAATTCCGGCCAGTGCAACCACGGCCGCCCGACCTATGTCGAGCTGAAGCTCTCTGACATCGAGCGATTGTTTGGCCGCAAGTAGCGTTCCGGTTCCGCTCGTCCCGAAAGGCGGGGACGTACCTGTTATCAGAAACATGGATTCCCTCATTCGCGGGAACGTGCGGAGAACGGATCGACGCCGCGGCCTCTACGCCTCCGCGCCGGCATACTTCCCGGCCGTGTGCGGGAACATGGACTTCACGATCTTGAGCTTCGAGACGTCCACCGTGGCGTCCATGTGCAGGAAGATCGCGGCATCGCGGAACAGCTTCTCGACGCCGAAGTCGAGCATCATGCCATTGCCGCCGTGGAGCTCCACGGCGTGCTGCACCGACCTTCATGATCTCCTCCGACGCATAGACCTTGACCATGTTGCAGAGCGTGTCGGCATCCGCATCGTTGTCGTCGACGGCTTTTGAGGCGCGCGCCAGCAGCGCCCGCACCGCTTCGATGCGCGTCGCCATGTCGGCGATCCGCAGCGCCACCGCCTGATGCTTGATGAGGATGCGGCCGCCCTGCACGTAGTTCTGCACGTACTCCGCGGTGACCTCGAAGGCGCGCACGCCGACGCCGAGGTTCTTCGCCGCCTGGATGATCTTGCCGGGGCGGAAATAGATGCCGGCCTGGCCCAGCGCGTCGTTCTCCACCAGCAGATGGTCCGCAGGCACGCGCATGTCCTCGAACACCAGTTCGCCGTTGTTCATGAAACGGCAGCCCAGCGTCTCGTTGCAGCGCGCCACCGTCAGTCCCGGCGTGTCGCGCGGCACCAGGAAGCTCGACGTGCCCTGCAACATGCCGACCGCCGGATTGGTGTTGGCATAGACGACGTAAAGCGAGGCGTCGTAGCCGTTGGAGATGAACTGCTTGCGCCCGTTGATCACCCAATGGTCGCCGTCCTTCACCGCCTTGGTGTTCATCGCGGCTTCCGGCACGTTGTAGGGCAGCCACCGGTCCGAGGCGCCGCGCGGCTCGGTCAGGCAATGCGCCAGCAGGAACTGCGGCTCGGCCAGCAGGCGCGCGAACCACTTCTCCTGCAGATGGCGCGGCGCCAGGTTGCGCAACAGCACCGCGACCTTCCAGTTCTGCACCAGCTTGTCGGCGAGGCCGGAATCCCCGCGCGCGATCTCCTCGGAGATCATTGAAAAGGTCTGCACCTCGGTGCCGCGCTCGAGCTCGACGCCGCCGAACTCCTCCGGCACGCCGAGCGTGCGCACGCCGACCTTCTCGGCGGCCTCCAGGATGGACGGCGGCAGGCGGTCGCCCGGCTTCATGTCCCATTCGCGCTGCCAGTTGCCGCGGATGAAGGGGAGCACGACGTCGTCGACATAGTCGCGGCAGCTCTGCCGCATCATGCGCTGCTCTTCGGACAGGTTCTTATCGCTCATCGTCAACTCCTCCCCGCGTACAAGGGCCGCACATGCTGGATTGGGCGGCCCGCCGGTGCCAATTGCCGTGCTCTGGATATAGGACGTAAACTCAACAGGCGACGACAATTCCTTTTGCGTTACGGACAAGGCCAGACCGGGCAATCGATCATGACGAAGACGCAAGGTTCGCTGTCACCCGTGGTGCGCGCCTATCGGCGTGGCCACGTCACGCCCGCGCATTCGCACGAATTCCCCCAGCTTCTCTATGCGTCGTCCGGCGTGATGGCGGTCGCGACAGGACAGGGAACCTGGGTGGTCCCGCCGCAGCGTGCCGTGTGGGTGCCGCCTGGATGCGCGCATGAGACATGGATGCTCACCGACGTTCACCTCAACTCGCTCTATCTGCGGCCATCGGCGACGTGGAAGCGGCTCGACTGCAAGGTCATCGACATCAGCCCGCTGCTGCGGGAGCTGATCCTCGCGGCGGAGGCGATCGATCCCGAGCGGAAGCTCGACCGGCGCGACGATCTCGTCACGCGGCTTATCCTCGAGGAACTGCACCTGGCGCGCAGCGCCGCCTCGCCGATCCCGATGCCGCGGGACCCGCGCCTGCTGCGTCTGTGCCGCCGCGTCCTCGCCGATCCGTCGCTGCATCTTACGCTCGACTATCTCGCCGGAGAGGTCGGCGGCTGCTCCAAGACCATCGCGCGGCTGTTCGATCGGGAGCTCGGCATGAGCTTCCGCAAATGGCGGGAGCTGGTGCAGGTCGCGAATGCGATCGCGCATCTCGCGCAAGGCGTGCCGGTGAAGGTCGCAGCCTCGTCACTCGGTTACACGCCGAGCGCGTTCTCCGTGATGCTCCGACGGGGCACCGGCGAGACGCCGCAATCCTGGCAGCAAAGCTTCACGCAACCGCAGCAGGATGGCGGGTAGGCCCGATGGCTGCGTCCGTGCAACCAGAGCGGTGTCCGAAATGCGAATGAGCTTGTCCGTGCCTTACGCGGCCAGCGCTCTAGGATCGCGGCAAGATTCCGCCGGCTGATGCCGCGCGGCGCTTTTTGCGTCATGCTGAATTCGGCGGGCGCGGAAGGAACGTAAAAGAATATACGGGGAGTGACGATGCAGGTTGGGTTTCTCGGCGTCGGCCGCATGGGCAGCGCAATGGCCGGCAATCTGCTCAAGGCCGGCCACCAGGTAACGGCGTGGGACAAGGTCCCCGCCTCCGTGGAGCGGCTCGCAAGCGCCGGCGCCAAAATCGCGGCCAAGGCCGAGGACGTGCTCGGCGGCGACGCGCTCATCTCCATGCTGCCGAACGACGATGCGCTGCGCGACGTCTTCATCGATGGTGACCTGCTCGCGCATGGCAGGCAGTCCACCGTCTCGATCAACATGGGGACGGTGTCGCTCGACTGCGTGGATGAATTGACCGCCCTCCATGCCGCGCGCGGCATTCCTTACGTGGCAGCGACCGTATTCGGGCGGCCGGACGTGGCGGCGGCCGCCAAGCTCAGCGTCATGGTGGCGGGCGACCCAGATGTAATAGATCGTGTTCAGCCGCTGTTCGATGCCATGGGGCGCAAGACCTACCGCGTCGGCACCGAGCCGCGCCAGGCGAATGTCGCGAAGATCGCCGGCAACCTGATGGTCGCCTGCGCCATCGAAGCGCTGTCGGAATCGGCGGCCCTGCTGCGCAAATACGAGATGTCGGCGCCGGACGTGCTCGATGTCATCGTCGAGTCGCTGTTCGACGTGCCGGTCTACCGGGGCTACGGACGCGCTGTCGGGCGCCAGGAATTCGAGCCGCCGGGCTTCGATCTCGTACTCGGCATGAAGGATGTGCGGCTTGCGCTCAAGGCGGGCGAGGCGGCGCAGGTGCCGCTGCCATTCGCGAGCGTGCTGGCCGACACTTTCATGGACGCCATGGCGAACGGCGACGCCCACAAGGACTGGTCGGCGATCGCCCGGGTTGCGGCGCGCCGCGCCGGGCTGGAAACATGAGCGCACCGAAGTGAACAAGAAAATACATGCCGAGGGAGTGATGTCCATGATTGCAAAGACGAGATTCAGGCTGCCACGCATCGCCGTTTTATTGGTCGCGCTTGTGTTGGGCGTGTTCGTAAGCGCCGCGCACGCCGCTGATCCTATCAAGATCGGCTTCTCCATGCCGCTCACGGGAAGCCTCGCCTCGAGCGGCAAGGCGATCCTCAGCGCCTACCAGATGTGGGAGCAGGACACCAACGCCAAGGGTGGCCTTCTTGGACGGCCGGTGAAGCTCATCTTCTACGACGACCAGAGCAACCCGTCTCTCGTGCCCGGCATCTACGCCAAGCTCCTCGACATCGACAAGATCGACCTCGTGATCACGAGCTACGGCACCAATCTTTCGGTACCCTCGATGCCGGTGGTCATTCCGCGCAACATGGTGCTCATGGGGCTGTTCGCGCTCGCGGTGAACGAACAGTTCAACTATCCGATGTACTTCTCGATGTTCCCGGCCGGTCCGGACGCGATCCATGAGTTTTCGCGCGGCTTCTTCGAGATCGCCAAGCAGCAAGACCTTAAGACCGTCGCGATCATCGGCGCCGACACCGACTTCGCCAAGAAGGCGGCTGACGGCGCCCACGACAACGCGATCAAGATGGGATTCAAGATCGTCTATGAGCGCAGCTATCCGCCCAACATGCTCGACTTCACGCCGGTGATGCGCGCCGCGCAGGCGGCGAATCCCGATTTCATCTACGTTGCCTCGTACCCGACCGACACCGTAGGCATCGTGCGCACCGCGAACGAGATCGGTCTCAAGACCAAGCTGTTCGGCGGCGGCATGGTCGGCCCGCAATATGCGGCGCTCAAGAGCCAGCTCGGCGAGTTGCTCAACAAGATCGTCAATTACGATTTCTATGTGCCGGAGCCCACCGTGCCGTTCCCCGGCATCGCCGAGTTCCTCACGCGCTATCAGGCGACGGCGACGAGCGGCGGCATGGACGCGCTCGGCTTCTTCATTCCGCCGTTCGCCTACGCCAACCTCCAGGTGCTGGGCCAGGCGGTCGAAGGCGTCGGCTCGCTCGATCACAAGAAGCTCGGCCAATACCTGCATTCGAACAGCTTCAAGACCATCGTGGGGGACATCAGCTACGCGCCGAACGGCGAATGGGCGCAGCCCCGCGTGCTGCAGGTGCAGTTTCAGAATATCAAGGGCAACGATCTCGAGCAGTTCAAGAAGACGGGGACGCAGGTGATCTTGTTTCCCCCGGACCTCGCATCGGGAAAGCTGCAATTCCCTTATTCGGAACCGAAGTAAAGGCGACGGCGGACGTCGAATGCTAGACGGCCGGCACGGGTTCATCCAGCTTGCCGTGCTGCCGCACTGCGCAACCGACATTCGCGCCCGCGCAGCGATCCTGCCTGTCCGAAACGCTCACGGGAATGTCCCGGCTGGTCACTTTACGACGCGGTCATCATTCAAGATGATGCCGCGTTCAAGCGCCGGGGCGATGAGACACCCGGCAGCGAGGGAGGAAACCATGGAAGCGGCATCTTCGCGCGCGCGGCGCATGATCGTGCGGTCTTGCCTGATGGCCTGTGCGGCACTGGCCTTGGCCTCCGCCGTCGCCAGGGCGGATGATCCGCCGACGCGACTGCTGGTCAACGGCAAGATTCTCACGATGGATACGGGCGGCACGACCGCCGAAGCGCTCGCGATCCGCGGCGACCGCATCGTCGCGGTTGGCTCCAACGCCGACATCCGCAAGCTCGCCGGGCCTGCGACCGACATCGTCGATGCCGGCGGGCGCACGATCATCCCGGGACTTATCGATTCCCACCTTCACGCCATCCGCGGCGGCCAGACGTTCAATTTCGAATCGTACTGGTATGACGCGACGACGCTTGCCGAAGCACTGGATCAGTTGAAGGCCGTCGCCGCCAAGCGCGGTCCCGGTCGATGGGTCGCAGTGGTCGGGTCATGGTCGCCCGAACAGTTCACGGAGAACCGCGCGCCCACCGTCGCCGACCTCAACAACGCGCTGCCGGACAATCCGGCCTACGTTCAGTATCTCTACGAATACGGGCTGATGAACGACAAGGCGATAGACGCGCTTGGCCTGAACAAGGAGGGCGCATCGATCCCGGGCATCGAGATCGAGCGGAATGCCCAGGGTAAGGCGACCGGAAGGATCACGGGCAATATCGCGTCGTATTCCTTCCTCTTCAACCGGATCAGCGCTTCGAAGGACGAGGATCGGAAGGACAGCCTCAAGGCCTATTTCGCGACGCTGAACGGCCGGGGCGTGACCGGCATCATCGACGCCGCCGGCGGCGGCTCCGTGGGCGCGCTCTATGATCCGCTCTTTGCGCTGTGGCAGGACGGTCAACTATCGCTCAGGGTCGCATACCGCATCTCGGCCTTCGCGCCGGGCAACGAAGCAGCGTTCTTCGCAAACTCCACGGCATATGTGCCGCCGCGGTTCGGCGACGGCATGCTCAAGATGCTCGGCATCGGCGAGGTCGTCGTCTTCAAGATCAACGACGGCGTGCGCGCAGCGCCCGGCTTCGTCGCGCCCGAGGACGGCAAGGAGGAGCTTTACAAGGTCGCGATGCTGGCGGCGCACCGCAAGTATCCGTTGGAAATCCACGCCTATACCAACGACGCCGCCAAACAGATCCTCGACGTGTTCGAGCGCGTAGCGCGCGAGCGCGACTTCAAGGACATGCGGTGGTGCATCGCCCATATCAGCACCGGCACGGCGGAGACGTTCGCGCGCATGAAGAAGCTGGGGCTCTGCTACAGCGTCCAGATGGGCCCTTATTACGAGGCGTTCCAGCTCGCGCGGGAGAATAATTTCGCCGTCGCGGACTACACGGTGCCGATCAAGCTTGCGCAGGCCGCCGGCCTGATGGTGATCGGAGGAACCGACTCCACGCGCATCGGCGAGTTCAATACGTGGCGCGCGATCGAGTATCACGTCACCGGCAAGCCGGTCGGCAAATCGGTCAAGCCGCGCGACGGCGCCGGCCTGGCCCGGCTCGAGGCATTGCGCCTTTATACGGCAAACGCCGCGTGGGCGTCGTTCGACGAAAACACCCGCGGCACGCTGGAGGCTGGCAAGACGGCCGACATCGCGATCCTCGATGCGCCCTACCTCGATGTCGCGGCCGAGAAGATCCACGACCTGAAGTCGGTGCTTACGCTGGTGGGCGGCAAGGCCGTGCACGCAGGCGAGCCATTCAAGGCGCTTGCGGCGAAGTAGCGGTCTCGCAAGAAAGGACGTCGGATCGCGCATTGGCGCACGCCGAAGTTAGCCTCGCGGCGGCAGTCGCCGCGAGATAACCTATACGGCCGCTTTGCAGCCGACCGCGGATTTCGCGTCGATTCCGAAAAGGGCCGGTCGTGGCCGTCACTCTGCCGCGGGAACTCAGTCGCGGCGTGCCGCCTCGATGGCGGCGACATCGATCTTTTTCATCGTCATCATGACATCGAACGCGCGCTTTGCGGCGGCGCCGCCGGCCGCCAGCGCCTCGGTCAGCACACGCGGCGTGATCTGCCACGACACGCCCCATTTGTCCTTGCACCAGCCGCAGTCACTCTCCTGGCCGCCATTGCCGACGATGGCGTTCCAATAGCGGTCGGTCTCGGCTTGATCGTCGGTGGCGATCTGGAACGAGAACGCTTCGTTGTGTTTGAACGTGGGGCCGCCGTTGAGACCGATACAGGCGACACCAGCAACTGTGAATTCGACGATCAGCACATCGCCTTTCTTGCCGGATGGGAAGTCACCGGGTGCATGGTGGATGGCACCCACAGCGCTGTCGGGAAAAATCTCGGCATAAAATCTTGCGGCGGCCTCGGCGTCCTTGTCGTACCAGACGCAAATCGTGTTCTTTGCCATGGCATGTCCTTTCGCTTGGAAACGAGCCCTAGTGGCTCTCCGCTCCCCCGACGATCACCACGTGCAGGCGACGGGGGCCGTGGGCGCCGAGGATCAGCGTCTGCTCGATGTCGGCGGAGCGTGATGGGCCTGTGATCAGGTTGACGGTGCGCGGCATCACGCCGTCGCCGTAGCGTGCACGAAGTTTCATCCACAGCGTCTCGTAGTCGCCGGCGACGTCCCTGGCATCGACAACGACGATGTGTGTGTCGGGCAGGAAGTTGAGCGTCGTTGGGTTCTCCGGTCCTGATACCATCATCAGCGTGCCGGATTCCGCGACCGCGCCAAAGGCATGCGACACCGCCGCAAGCTGGTTGCCATCGGAAGGGCCGACGTCGATCTCCAGCGTGCGCTCTGTATTCCATGGCAGCGCGGCGAGGCATTCGTCGGCGCCGCGGCGCAGGCGCATCGGCAGATTCTGCGACCGCAGGAAGGCCGCAAGCGCCGCCGGCACCTTGTCGCGCGCGACGATGTCGACCGTGCCGGACGCCGCCTCCACCATGGTGCGGAACAGCGCGAGCCGCGCGTCATCCGAAAGCTGCCCGCGCGCCGGGATGACGCCGCGCGGATGCGCGGCGAGCCGTTCCGCCACGGCTTCACGGCGCGTGTGTTCGAGGCCGGTGACGCCCAGAGAGCGGCGGATGTTAGCAAGGAGGGTGTCGCGAGGGGTCATGAGGTCAGCGAACTCTGAGATTGCGACGTCACCGCCGCCTCCCCTGCTTCCATTGCGCCTGGAAGGTGAGGCCCTGGGGCCGCGGGAAGTCGCGATGCCTGGTCCAGCTTGAGGCCAGCGGCAGCCAATGGAAGCGCCCGCGGAATGCGCCGCCGATGCGCAACGCGATCATGCCGAGCGCACTCGCGAGCCGATAGATCGCCGGCCGCTTGGCGAACCATGCCCAGAACGCAAGGCCGCTGCGAATCGTCTTCGGCGACAGCTCCTGCTCGAACTCGCGTTCGCGCCACGACCGCATCATGCGCGGCAGCGGGATGCGCACCGGGCACACCTCCTCGCAGCGCCCGCAGAAGGTCGAGGCATTCGGCAGGTGGCCGGCGAGGTCGACGCCGATCAGGCTCGGCGTCAGCACGGCGCCCATCGGCCCGGGATAGACCCAGCCATAGGCATGGCCGCCGACGGCGTTGTAGACCGGGCAATGGTTCATGCAGGCGCCGCAGCGGATGCAGCGGAGCATGTCCTGGAACGCGCCGCCCAGCATCGCCGATCGCCCGTTGTCGAGCAGCACGACGTGATACTGCTCCGGCCCGTCGACATCGCCGGGGCGGCGCGGCCCGGTTGAGAGCGTCGTGTAGACCGACATGTCCTGCCCGGTCGCCGAGCGCGCCAGCACGCGCAGGAGCTGCGAGACATCCTCCAGCGTCGGCACCAGCTTCTCGATGGTGGCGAGCACGACGTGGATCTTCGGCAGCGTCTGGGTGAGGTCGCCGTTGCCCTCGTTGGTGACGATGATCGAGGTGCCAGTCTCCGCGATCAGGAAATTGGCGCCAGTGATGCCGACGTCGGCCGCCAGGAACCGTTCGCGCAGCACGCTGCGCGCCTCCGCGAGCAGCGTGGTCGGCTCGGTGAGATTGCGGTCGATCGGCAGATGGGTGTGCACGCGGCGGAAATCGGCCTCGACCTGATCCTTGTTGACGTGGATCGCCGGCGCGATGATGTGCGAGGGCGTCTCGCCGCGAAGCTGGATGATGTATTCGCCGAGGTCGGTCTCGACCGGCACGATGCCGTTCTGCTCCAGGAAATCGTTGATCGCGATCTCCTCGCCGATCATCGTCTTGCCCTTGGTCACGGTGCGGGCGCCGACGCTGCGGCAAATCCCGAGCACGATGTTGCGGGCGTCGTCCGCCGTCGCGGCGTAATGCACGTGGCCGCCGGCCGCGATGACCTTCGCCTCCCAGGCTTCGAGATAGAGATCGAGATGGGCGAGCATATGGTTCTTGATGTCGCGCGCGGAGTCGCGCAGACGATCGAATTCCGGCAGGCGGTCCGCGGCGTTCCGGCGACGCTCGATGAAGCCGAGCCGGTGTTGCCGAGCGCACGCTGGAGCTGCGGGTCGGCCAACGCCGCCTTCACGTTCGCCTTGAACCGCGGCGAGAGGATCGCGTTCATCGGAAATTACGGCCCTGAATTCCCGCTGACGCGGGAATGAGCGGAGAATGGATCGCGTTCATCGCGATTCGCCGATCGCCGGCGCGTCGCCCATGCCGGCAAGCACCTCGGCAACGTGGCGCACGCGCACGCGTCTGCCCTGGCGCTGCAGCTTGCCGGCCATGTTCATCAGGCAGCCGAGGTCGCCGGCCAGCAGCGTAGTCGCACCCGACGCGGCGATGTTGTCGGCCTTCCGGGTGACGATGGCGTCGGAGATGTCGGGGTACTTGACGCAGAAGGTGCCGCCGAACCCGCAGCATACATTGGCGTCGCGCAGCTCAACCAGGTTCAAGCCTTCGACCTTGGCGAGCAGCTTGCGCGGCTGCGCCTTGATGCCGAGTTCGCGCAGGCCGGAACATGCGTCGTGATAAGTGATTTTTTCCGGAAAGCGCGCCGATACGCGCTCGACCTTCAACACGTCGACCAGGAACGACACCAGCTCGAATGTCTTGTCGGCGAAGGCCTCGGCCTTCGGCAACCAATTCGGGTCGTCGTGGAACAGCTCGGGATAATGCATCTTGAACATCCCGGCGCAGGAGCCCGACGGCGCCACCACGTAGTCGTACGGCGCGAAGGCCGCGATCACCTGTTCGGCGATCTCGCGCGTCGTCGCGCGGTCGCCGGAGTTGAACGCCGGCTGCCCGCAGCAGGTCTGGCTCGGCACCTCGACGACACAGCCCGCCTCCTCAAGCAGCTTCACCGCGGCGAAGCCCACCGAAGGCCGGATGAGGTCGACGAGGCATGTGACGAACAGTCCGACGCGCGGTGTTCTTGAGGGGTCTTGGATGGCCACTTCGGCCATGGATCGGTCCTCGCTTTGCGCGAGGACATTGGCCAAATGACGGAGGGCGCGCAAGGGCACCGTCCACGGCGCCTGGTCACGCGCTCGTCACCCGGGCGCGCACCTCGCGCGTCCTGCCGGCTTCAGCGACCCGAAGAGGTCACAGATGGCTTTCATGGAACAGGAATGCATGGCCGGAGGTTCAGCTTCGGGAGTTCCCCTCCCGGGAGAAAAGAACAAGCGCCGCGAGTCGGCAGCCAATGCCTGAGAATCCTCGTACTTGTCATCCATAAAGCGATCGCGCGGCCGGACCGGTATGACCCGGCTTGTTCTATCCGGTCGTCGTCACATATCGACCACGTGCGAATCGAACTCCGTCAGGGCTCATTGGTCGGCGCGCTGAGCAATGCTGAGCTCATATACAATGCTTTATTACGACAAAAAAGGATTTTAAGCAAGATACACGACCGCGATAAGGGCCGCCAAGGTTTTCGTTATAAAAAGGACGCTGGACAAAGCTCGTCGGTACGTATCTGCCTCCAATCAACTACGTAAGTATTCGGTAAATACCTATCATATTTATTATGAGCCATTTTGAACAGCGCATCGCTTGTTAATACGCTACACGCAGTATGGTTTTACGTAATAACGGCGCTCCGGTCATGATGGTCGATCCATCCTTCCCGCAAAAAATACCAGGACCATCGCGGCGCCATCGAGTGAAATCCGCTGAAGACAGGAAGTCACAATGACGCTTCAAAACGCGCGCCACGCCATGCTGCCGCCCCCGCTGACGCTCAATCACGCGGCGCGAAAGCTCAACCAACTCCAGGCCGATCTCGTTTCCACAGCGCGGATGTGGGCCGTGGACGAAGTGGGCGCCGCGATCGCGCATCAGCTCAACGAGCCGTTGACCGCGTTGCTCCTCTATCTCCACGAAATCAAGGACCAGGGCGAGCGCTCCACGGCCACGGAGACGGAGACGACTTGCTCGATGAGGGAAATGGTGAACAAGGCGCTTCGCGAGACGGAGCGCGTCTGCGAAATCCTGGAGCGGACGGGTCACGGCGTCGAAGCGCCGACGAGCGGCGAGAGCCACGTCGCACGCGGCCGCGAAGCGATCAACTGGTGGGCGCGCGGCACAAACAGCCGAAGCGCCGACGATGGCACGCAGGGCGCACGCCGTTCCGGCAAGCAATCCCTGACGCCGCGCGAGCGCGAAGTGCTGGCGCTCGTCACGCAGGGACTATCCAACAAAGAAGGCGGCCATCAGCTCGGGATCAGCACCCGGACGTTCGAGGTCCATCGCGCCCATACCATGGCTAAGCTCGGGGCCAAGAACGCAGCCGATCTGGTTCGCATGGCCTTGGGCGAGTCGCATGATGGCTGATGTCGCCACCGCGGCGTCTTGCGGCGCAACCGGAACGATCCTTCCGGCAGGCCAGCCCGAACGGCGCAATATCACCGTCGATGTCGCGGAGCGAAACCTCGCGGAAGAGAAATTTCGTCTCGCCGTGGAAGCTTGCCCGAACGGCATGGTGATGATCGACGGCGACGGCAAGATGGTGATGGCCAATACCGAGGTCGAGCAGCAGTTCGGCTATTGCCAGGAGGAGTTGATCGGCCAGTCCGTGGACATGCTGGTTCCCACCCGCATGCGCGGCCGGCATGCCCGCCTCCGCGAGGCGTTCAGCCGCCGGCCGGAGACGCGCCGCATCGGGACGGGTCCCGACCTGTTCGGCTTGCGCAAGGATGGAAGCGAGTTCTCCATCGAGGTCGGCCTGACCCCTATCCGCGCCAGCAAGGGCCTCCTGGTCCTCGGCGTGATCGTCGATGTGAGCGAGCGACGGCGCATCGAGCGCCTGAAGGATGAGTTCGTCTCCACGGTGAGCCACGAGCTGCGCACGCCGCTGACCTCGATTTCCGGGTCGCTCGGCCTGCTCGTCGGACGCTGCGACCGGGAAGATGCCCGAATCGGCGGCCCGTCTGTTCGACGATCGCGCACACGAACTGCCAGCGGCTGGTCCGCCTCATCAACGACATCCTGGACATCGAGAAGATCGAAGCCGGCCAGCGTCGTCTTCGACCTGCGGCCGCGTCGATATACGGCCGCTGGTCGAGCAGGCGATCGAGGCGAACCGCGGATTCGCCGAAGCCTACGGCGTTCACGTCCGGCTCGATGCCGGATCGGTGGATGCCGAGGTCGACGCCGATCCCGACCGGCTTGCGCAGGTCATCACCAACCTCGTGTCGAATGCGATCAAGTTCTCGCCGCCCGACCAGGACGTGGTGGTCGCCGTGGCGAAGGATGGCGAGCGCGTCCGCCTGTCGGTTCGCGACCACGGTGCCGGCGTCCCGGCCGATTTCAAGCACGCATATCTTCGAAAAATTCGCGCAAGCCGATGCCACCAGCTCGCGGCAGAAGGGCGGCACCGGCCTGGGCCTCAGCATCGTAAAGCAGATCGTGGAGCGGCTCGGCGGTGAGGTCGGCTTCGAGGACGCACCGGACGGCGGCACGATCTTCTACGTCGCGCTGCCGGCCTGGAAGAATGCGGCACTCCGGGAAGTCGATGTTGAGGCCCCGGCGGGCGCCCCGCGCATCCTGGTGTGTGAGGACGACCGCGAGACGGCGGCGGCCCTGCGGGAACGGCTGCGGGGAGCCGGCTTCGCCGCCGATCTTGCGCACACGGCGGCGGACGCGGTCGAGCGCGCGCTCTCAAGCTCTTACGCGGCCATCCTGGTCGATCTCCAGCTTCCGGACGGCGACGGCATCGGCCTGATCCTGCGCCTGCGCGCGCAGGCGCGATATCAACGGACACCCATCATCGTGATCTCGGGCGATCCCAGCCTGGGCCGCAACGACGCCAGGGCGCCGGGGCTCAACGTGCTGGGCTGGCTCGACAAGCCGGTCGATTTCGATCACTTGGCGGAGGTCCTTGCGGCGTCGATCGCGGCGAAGCCAAGCGCACGCCCCCGCATTCTTCACGTCGACGACGATCGCGATGTCCTCGCGGTCGTGGCTCACGCGCTCCGCGAGATGGCCGACGTGATCTCGGTCAATTCCATCGATGCGGCCCGCCGCGCGCTCGCGGCGGGCCACATCGACCTCGCCGTGCTCGATGTCGCGATGGGCACCGATTCGGGCCTCGACCTGCTGCCGGATCTCCGCGACGACCGGGGCGTGATCCCCGTCATCGTCTTCTCCGCCCGGGGCGGCGGCTTGGCATGCGGCGAACAGATCCAGGCAGCTTTGGAGAAGCCGCATACCTCGCTTGAGAGCCTCGCAGCGACGGTGCGCAATCGCCTCGCGCTCGTCCGCCCGTTGGCGATCCGGGGTGGGCGCATGACCGCTCTTCGTATTCTCCATGTCGACGACGAGCCCGACATCCGGGAAGTCGTCGAGATGTCGCTTGATCTCGATCCCGACTTCGTGACGCGAGGCTGCGGCTCCGGCAGCGAAGCGCTCACGGTCGCCGGGGACTGGCCGCCGGACATCATCCTGCTCGACGTCATGATGCCGGTGATGGACGGACCGACGCACGCTTGCAAGCCTGCGCGGCAATGCCGAGAACGGCGAGTATTCCGGTCGTCTTCATGACGGCGCGGGCGCAGAGCCGCGAGCTCGAGCTCTTCCGGTCGCTCGGAGCCGTCGGCGTGATCGCCAAGCCGTTCGACCCGATGACGCTCGCGGCCCTCGGTGCGCAGCTATATCTCGCCGCCGGACGATGGACTTGCCGCGTTGCGGGGCGCGTTCCTGCAGCGCGTCGACGACGACGCGGCCGCACTGAGCGAACATCGCTGCCGGCGCTCGACGGCGCAGCGGGCCCGGCGACGTTGACCGGCATGCGAGACATCGCTCACGGCCTGGCCGGGGAGCGGCGGCATCTTCGGCTTTCGTGATATCGGCGATGCGGCGTCGGCGCTCGAAGAAGCTGTCATCGCTGGCTCAGGCCGCGGGCAATATCGAACTGATATCGAGTGCCCTTGGCGACCTGCTTGCATGCGTCGAGGCCAACAGAATCCAGCAGAGGGAGTTGTCGCATTCCCGGCTTGATGCATAGAAACACCGGCGGACGGCGCGCGCCGTGCCGGGGCATGCCGCTCCAGGTCCTTCTGGTACTGAGCCTGTCGATTGCTGTGCTGGGCCCGGCGTGCGGCCAGCGCCTCGACGGCTTCAACGTCATCGCGACGCCGGACCATCCGTTCGGCAGCGCGTCGGCCGAGCGCGCGCTGACCGCCGCGCGGCGCCTCGGCGCGACCGCGGTCGCCATCATTCCGTTCCTGTGGCAGGCGAGCCCGTCCAGTCCCAGACATCGGGCGCGGCGACGACATGTCCGACGATGCGCTGCGCCAGGCCATCCGGCAGGCCCGCGCGCTGGGTTTCTCGGTCATCGTGAAGCCGCATGTCTGGGTGCCGGAGAGCTGGGCCGGCGCGGTCGAGCCAGCATTCGGAGCAGGCCTGGCAGCACCTGGTTCGCGCGACTACCGCGGCGAACTCGAACGCATCGGCCGCATCGCCGCGGAGGAAGGTGCCGACGCCTCGCGATCGGCACCGAACTCGCCAAGACCACGCAGCGGCCGGAATGGATCGAACTGATCGCGCGCGGCGCGCGCGGTCTTTCCGCGCACCCTTTTCTATGTCGCGCACAATGTGGAGGAGGCCGAAGCGGTGCCGTTCTGGCCCCTGCTCGACGCGATCGGCGTATCGCTCTATCCGCCGCTCGGCGCCGACGACGACCGTGCCGGGCGGCTGCCGGTGATGACGCGCCGTTGCGGATCGGCTCGATCGCGCTGTCGAACCGCATCGGCAAGCCCGTGGTGGTCGGCGAGATCGGGTTGCGCTCGGCAAAGGGCGCGGCCGCCAAGCCGTGGGAGAGCGCCGAAGAGCGCGCGGCGCCGCCGATCCGCGGCTGCAGGCCGAAGTGCTCGCCGACTGGCTCGCTGTCCTCGACCGGCCGGCGATCCACGGCGTCCTGGTCTGGCGATGGTTCACCGATCCGGCGGCCGGCGGTCTCGACGACACCGATTTCACCGTGCAGGGCAAGCCGGCCGAAGCGGTGCTGTCGTGCGCCTGGACGGCCGGCTGCCCGGCAGCGCGTGATCAGAATTTGTACCAGGCGCCGACGACCAGGCCGTTCTCCTGCAGCGCATTGCGTCCCGCGTAGGTCGTGTAGCCGCCGAGCTGCAGCGACAGCGCCGGGGTCAGCGCATAGACCACGCTGAGCTGAAGCTTGTAATAGTCGTAGCTCGGATAGCCCCAGTCTCCCGCCCCTTCCGAGATCACGTTGAACGACTGCGCGAGAAGCAGCCACCTTCGGCCGGGCGGACGCCGAGCGTGAAGTCGGCGCGGAATTCGTCGGGCGGACCGCCGATGCGGAAGCGTTGCGCGACCTGGAGCGTCGATGAAGGCCGGCCATGCGCCGACCGTGAAGCTGTAGCCGAACAGGCCGCGGACATCGACCTCGGATCGGTGTAGCCGATCGCGGCGGGATTCGACTTGTCGAAGGTGCCGGGTATGCGGAAGGTGGTCTGTGCCGACACGACCCATGACTCGCCCTCGCAGAGGCGCAGCCTTCCGCCGAAATCGGTGTAGCCGAGGCCGGTGCGCTGCGCGTCGATCGGCGCGCCGATGTCGACGTGCTGCAGCGAGGGCGCCAGCGATCGCGGTGAACCAGTCGGTGACGCCGTATTCGATCAACGCCTGCAGCTCGTCCTTGCTGTAGCGCGGGATCGATTGCAGGTTGCCATTTCCATCGAAGGCCTTGTCGGCCTGGCTCGGCGTAGCCGGTCACGATCGCCGGCGCCCTGACCGGCGTCGAGCGTCCAGGCGCCGGCGAATGCCGCCGTCGGGGACGCCATCAGGCCGACGGCGAGAACGCACGCCAGGCCCACACACTTGCTCATGACGCATGACTCCACTCGTTACGCGCGGATGCGACGCCAACAGTTTGACACGATCCATTCCGAACGGCTTCCCGCTTCCGGCGATCGACCGCGATTGCCGCCGACGCCGCCGGCCGCCACGACCTGCTGGATCGCGGAGATCGCGCGGGTCAGCAGATGGACGCGATCGATCCAGCCGTTGACCTTGCCCGGTCACGACGGCGACGCTCGCGGTGACGTGGTCGGCGGCGATCGATTCCGGATTGGCGATCGCAAGCCGCGAGACGGAGCTGCGCAGCGCCTCGCCGAGTTCCATGGCCGAGCTCGGGCTGCAGCTTCGGGGACGACGAGCACGATCACGCCGCTCGCGATAGGTGGCGGCGACGACGCCGACCGTCGCGGCCGTCGCACTGCACAGCGCCGCGCGACCTGCGCCAGGATGCCCGCCGCCGCCGCTTCGCCCTGCGTCGTGCGATAGGCGTCGAGGCGGTCGATCGCGAGCGCGATGACCGACGTCATCGACCCTCGGGCCGGAAAATTCGCGGCGGCGATGAGATAGGCCTCGGCCACCTCGCCGACGAACAGACCGGTGGCCTCGTCGATCCAGTGCGAGGCGCGGCGGTCGCCCCAGCTCGACATGAACTGCAGCAGCTCGCGCTCGCGCGCCTGGCGGCGGTCGAGCTCGGCCTTGAGCTTGAGCGCGGAGCGCACGCGCGCCAGCAGCTCGACGCGGTTGAGCGGCTTGGTGATGTAGTCGGTGGCGCCGGCGACGAAGGCATTGGCCAGGCTGTCCATGTCGTCGAGCGACGTGACCATGATGATCGGCAGGTCGACGTAGCGCGGGTCGTTGCGGATGCGCGCGCAGGCTTCGATGCCGTCGATCTCGGGCATCACGATGTCGAGCAGCACGAGATCGACCGGCGAGCGGCTCGTCCGTTGGCCGGCGCGCCGATGCCGAGAATAGCGATAGGCCTCGGTCGCCGACGCCGCGGTGCTGACGTCGCTCGTAGCCGGCGGCGAGCAGCGTCGCTTCGGTGATGTCGCGTCCGTCTTCGGAGTCGTCGACGACCAGAATACGCATGTGAAGCTCCCGTTGATTCTCGATTGCCTATGATGGTCTGACGTGCGTCGCCATCGTTGCCGGCGCGCACGTCAGTTTCGCGCGAACAATCGCCAGGTCGCGTTGTCGTAGACGAGCCGATAGCCCGGCGCGCCCGCGCCGATAGAGCAGCGGGAACGCCTTGTTCAGCCGATCCTGCGCGCCGATGCCGATCTGCGGATCGGGCACCGCGACGAACGGCGTGTCGATGCGCGAGAACAGCACGCCGAGCGTGAACGCTTCGTCGGACGGCGACAGCAGGCCGCGCGCGCGGCCGCGGCCGAGCACGACCGCCGGGCGCGTTGAAGGTGTCGACCAGCACGCCGTCGCGCCCGATCGTCGCGCTGCCGAGGTTGATGCGCGGCGAGGCGTTCCCGGTCGACGCCGCGGCCGTCGAGCGCGGCGCGCACGTTGGTGGCGCCGCGCGGATCGACGATCGCGAGCCCGACGATGCCGCCGAGCCAGCCGAGCAGCGAGCAGCGGCAGCGACGATCGCCAGCCGCTCGCGCACGACCGGCATGCGGATGACGATGATCGCGGCGAGGATCGGCGGCACGACCGCAAGCGCCGCGGGATCGCCGAACAGTCCCGGTCGCGACCGTGATCCAGGCTGCCGCGACCGTCATCGCGACGATCACCAGAGCGGGCGCGACCAGCGGCCGGCGCCGGCGGACCCAGGTGATCGCGACCGGCGCGAGCGGGCGCCGCGAGCACGAGCGCGACGACGACCGCGAGTGCGGCGTCGAGCGCGAGCGAGCCGGTCAGTCCGCGGCCGAAGAGCTGCGAAATGCCGGCCGCCCAGGTGGCGAGGCTCTTCGGCCGGCGCCATGAGAAAGCTCCAGCCGCTGCCCGGAAACACCCACGACACGTAGGTGAATGCGCCGACGCAGAAGACGGTCGGGAAGACGCAGCGCGATCACGACAGTTGAGCGCGGAGCTCGCGAGCAGCGTCGGGCGCACCGCGAAGACGAGAAGCGGCACCGCCGCGCAGGCGATCGCCGCGCCCATCGGATGCGAGAAGGCGAGGCCGAGCAGCGCGAGCGCGACCGCCATCACCTCGGGCGCGGCGCTGCGCGCGCGCAGGTCGAACAGCGCTGCTGCCGAGCAGGCAGCAGGAACGCGGCGAGGAACATCTCGGCGGGCCCGGCGATCGCCGCGCGCAGCAGCGCCGGATGCAGCGCGATCAGAAGCGTCGCCAGCGATGCGCGGCGATCAGCGGCAGGCCGGCGCGCGCGAAACGCAGACGAGCCAGACGCCGGCGAGGAGCGCGAGCACGCCGGCCGTCAGCAGCGACCGGCGTCGGCGTGCCGGCGGGCGTGACGAATTCCAGCAGCGTCGTCGCCAGGAACGGGAATCGTCGGATAGGCGGCGACGATGCGTCCGATCGGCATCTCGCCGTCGCCGGCGGTGATCGCGCTCGCCCACAGCGTCACCGCGTCGTCGGGAACGAGGCCGGCCGCTGGCGGCAAGCTGCGACACGCAAGATGACCGCGACGAACGTCGACCAGCATGATCGAGCGCGATCGGGATGACGCGGTTCACGGCGTCGCCTCCTGCGCCGCGGCCAATTCGCTGACGACGTGCCTGCGAGACGCCGTGCTGCGTCTTCTCCCAGTAGAACGGATTGCGCAGCAGCTGCCAGAGGCCCTTGTAGGCCGCGATCGAGATCAGCACCCAATAGCCGAGCGCGGTCAGGCTGTAGGGAATGAGATCGAGCCAGCCGCGCCGGATCGGCGCCAGCATGCTGAGGAAGATGAAGGCGCCGTTGCCGGCGAGCAGATTGAACAGGCTGAGGAACAGCAGCGATCTGCGGGAACACCGGATCGAAGCCGGTCGTCGCGGCGACCAGCCAGACGAGATAGAGCAGCCAGAAGATCGGATTGAGCAGGCCGGACAGCACGGTGCCGCCGATGAAGAAGACGAAGCCGAGGAAGCCGAGCAGCCCGGTCGTGCGCAGCAGATGCAGCGGCCGCCGGGTGTGGACCAGGAACGTCTGCATGTAGCCCTTGATCCAGCGCGAGCGCTGCCGGATCCAGTTGCCGGCGTGGCAGCTCGCCTCCTCGAAGGTGGTCGAATTGACGATGCCGACGCGATAGCCCTTCTGGGTCAGGCGGATGCCGAGATCGGCGTCCTCGGTGACGTTGAACGGATCCCAGGCGTGCAGCTCGCGCAGCACGTCGATCTTGAAATGGTTCGAGGTGCCGCCGAGCGGGATCGGCATGTTGAGCCGCTCGAGGCCCGGCAGCACCTGGTCGAACCACAGCGCATAGTCGAGCGTGAACATGCGCGTCAGCCAGTTCTCGCTGGCGTTGTAGTAGTTGAGCCGGCATTGCAGGCAGGCGGTGTTGGGCGGCGAGCGGCGGAAGGTCGCGACCACCTTGCGCAGCTGGTCCGGCTCCGGCCGGTCCTCGGCGTCGTAGATCACCAGGTATTCGCCGCGCGCGAACTGCAGCGCGAAATTGCAGGCCTTCGGCTTGGTCTGCGGCTGCGACGGCGGCACGCGGATGACCTCGAACACGCCTTCGAGGCCGAGCGTGCTGCGCGACCTCGATGGTCTCGTGGTCGTCGGCCTCGAGCACGAGCTTGATGTCGAGCTTGCCGAGCGGATAGTCGAGCTCGCGCAGCGCCTGCGCGAGCACCGGCAGCATCGCGGGCTCGCGGAACATCGGCACCAGCACGGTGAAGACCGGCAGTTCGTCGTCGCGTGAGCGCGCGCGCCGCGATCGCGATGGCGTCGTCGCGTCTCGGCCGAGCGGCCGCCGCCGACCGAGACGAGAATGCCCTTGAAGATGAAATTGCCGAGATAGAACAGCGCTCATCAGCGACGTTGAGCGCGATCAGCGTCGCGATCGGCGCGAGCGCGAGCCCGAGCAGCAGCGCCGTCAGCAGCGACGTAGCCGAAGATCGACCTGCGCCGGCGTGAACACCTGCTGCGCCGACATCTCCGGATCGCGCTCGGCGAGCTCGAAGACGGCGCGGTGCGACAGCGCGTCGGCGAAGGCGGTCTGCACCGCCCAGATGATGTCGAACTTCGACGCCACCACGAAATCGATCTGCGGTGCCCCAGCGCTGGCGGGCGAACAGCACGGTCTCCGGCCCGGGTTCGGCGGTCGCGATCACGATGCGGCCGTCGCGCCGCGCGCCAGGGCATCGTCAGGCGTGCGGGCGTAGATGTCGGCGTCGGCGGCGCGCAGCAGCGCTGGGTCGGGCGGTCGCGCGATCAGATCGACGAACGGCAGATCGTAGTGGTGGGCGACGCGCCTGATAATAGACCGCCGGGCTCGATCCAGTTGCGCGACAGGATCGCGTCGCCGAGACGCACGTGCCAGGTCTCGGCGAGCGCGCACGGCCTCGTCGAGTTGCGGCAGCGTGAGGACGTGGCGGGCGACCAGAAGATCGCCGAGCGCGCGATCGGAGGGCGAGAGCGGCTGCATGGCGAGCCTATTCGCCGCGCCGCGCGGCGCGGCGGCGGCGATAGCATGCGCTGCAGCACGAACAGCAAGACGATGGTGACGAGCACCCACAAGCCGCCGATGATCCAGGACCGGAAGCGCTCGGCGACGGTCAGCCACGACACCTGGTCCGGATAGGTGATCCGCACCAGCGTGTCGCGCTCGGTCGACATCGCGAGCGCGACGCCGGTCTTGTCGAGGAAGGCGACGTCGCCGCGATCGAGATTGAGCTGCGGGCGGCACCGGCAGCGATCCGTCGCTCGCGAGCGGCTTGATCCACAAGCCGGGATGCGTGCCCGACGTTGACGATCTGCGCCACCGCGCCGGTGGAGAAGCCGCCGAGATCGAGCAGCGTGTGGCCGGCGCGGTCGGTGACCGCGACGCGGCCGCGGTCGAAGCGCACGCGCGGCGTGCGCCCGCCGGCGGCACGGTCGCTGACGGCGATGAACGGCGCGCTCGGCGTCGGCGCCGCGCCGGCGCCGACGAACTTCACGGTCGATCGGCGCGGTTTCCGGCGACAGCGCGTTGAGCACGTCGGCCAGCAGGCCGAGCGACCGCCAGCGGCCGCTCGCGCGGTCGCCGGCGGCAGCAGAACCTCGACGCCGTTCGCCCACATGCGTCGCGAGATCGGAGAAATCGTGCGCGCACCGGCTCGGCGGTCGACAGCACGACCGCGCTCGAGCCGAGGATCTGCGCCGGATAGCCCTGCGGCTCGAACCGGCAATCGCCCTGGGCGCTGCGGCGCTGCACCACGGCGCGGATGTTGGCGATGGTGCCGACGAGTCCGTCGGGCAGCGCGAAATCGAGACGCGTCGGCTCGCCGATCGCGGCGACCGTGCTGCGCGAGCAGGCGTTCGTTGACGAACGCGCTGACGACCGCCTTCTCGCCGGCGCCGTCGGGCGCGACCATGACGTCGAGCACGAGGCGCGACGGCCTGCGTGCCGGCTCGGCAGCGCGCGGGTGGCGATCGCGACCGAGAGGTCGGCGCGGCCGAACACTTCCGCCTGCGCCGGCACGAGGCCGAGCTCGTCGAAGCTCACGCGATCGGTCGGGCCCTTCGGCGGCGTGACCTCGCCGACCGAAGCGGCCGGCGTATCGCGCAGCGCCGCGCAGCGACGGATTGCCGAGCAGCCGTCCGGCGCGCGCCGATGCGGCGTCGGAGACGAGCAGCGACCGGCACGCCGCCGATGCGGACCGCCGCGAGCGTGCCGATCGGCGGCGCCGGCCCGGCGCTCGCCAGGTCGCGACCGGCGCATCGATGACGGCCGGCGACTCCGGTCGAGCGCGCCGACCACGATCAGGCCGCGCGTCCAGCGGCGCCGGTCGTCGCGCTTGGCCAGCTCCGGCAGCGTTTCGATGCCGTGATGGAAGGTGACGTGCCGGCCGGTCGCCGTGAGCGAGCGGGCGAGCGTCAGCGCGGTGGCGATGTCGGCCGGCGGACGCTGCGGCTTGGACAGCACGATGGCGACGTCCTGCGGCATCAGCGCCGCGGTGGTCGTGATGTTCGGCGCGCCGGTGATGCCGATCTCGAATTCGACCGCGGATTCCGGACGCATCGTCAGGCTGTCGCCGACGTAGCGCACGTCGATGCAGCGGTCCTGCGTCGCCGCGCCGGAATAGAGGAAGGAGAGCTTGAGGAAGCCGTCGCGCGCGGCCGCGTTGGCGAGCGGGATGCGCACGGTGCGGCCGGTGCTCTTGCCGTCGAGCGCGATCGCGGCAACGCGACCGGTCGTTGACCAGGATTTCGAGGCTGCGCCGCGCCTCGTGGGCGCTGACGTCGTCGAACGTGAGCACGAGCTCGGCGAGGCTCAGCTCGATGCCCTGCGGCACCGGCATGTAGACCTCGCGGCGGCCGCCGAGATTGGAAAGCCGGAAGCCGTTGGAGTATACCGACGTCGGCAAGCAGCACGCCGACCACCAGCGACTTCAGCGGCGCATCGGGCGCGGCAATTCGCGTATCCGGTGTGGCGGCCGCTGTCCTCGGCGGCTGAGGAGGAAAGGGTGGTGCACGCGTGGCTCGACGGCGACGGAAATCGGCTTGCGCGGTCTGGGCCTGCGCGGCAGATGTCAGCGCACCGGCCAGCGATGCGGCAAGCAGAAGGCGTGCAGGCAAGACTATCACGATTCTCAACTCCCGATCTGAATCCATCGATTGCATTTCGGCGACTGCCGCCACGATTCGCAGCGAGGCAAGCCCTTCGGTGAGCTTGGCCAGTTCGTCACTCGACAGGCCGCGACGATCGCGGAACGGACCAACCAGGATGGTGTCGAGCACCCGGGCCGCGCGTCCGGTGGCGTCGAAGCCGATCGTCGGACCGGTGCCGCACACATCATGAAACCGGCGATACGCCGCCGCGACGCCCTCGATGGCAGCGCTCCCCGCTCCGACCAGGTGCGGCAAGTCCGAGCCGGTCTCACGGATCTTGTCGGTGAGTTTGGAGGCGAAGCGCGTCCGGATCGCTGCGATGCGCTCGGCGAATTGTGACTCGTCCATCGCCTGCCCCGCCGCTATTCAACGTTGCCGCGTCGTGCTGATACTGACGTCTTTAATTACAGACATTCCTTAATATAAACTATGTATACGTTCGGTCGTCCGAGTCTGAATATTGTTTCTATAGTTAATATAAGCTCGTTAATGCAATACACGTAGGTAGTTTCATTCTAAATATCTAGGTACTATACTTATCCGTTCGATGCCTCTGGCAGATAAAAAAAGCCCCGCCGAAGCGGGGCAGGTGTCGCTCGGCCGTGGGGCCGGCGACATCAGACAGCCATGAAACCTAGGTCCCTCTCCTGTGAAACGGCTCGTCCAAACCAGCCGATGCCCAACCGATTTCGTGTTTGTTCAGTGGGTGCGGCCGCTCGCGCCGATCCCGAGAAGCCGCCGCCGGCGTAGCCGGAGGTCTGCGACTGCGCATAGCCGCTGCCGGAAGAGTTGGTGCCGGCGAACGAGCTCGTGATGGATGACAGGCTGCCGCCGCCCCCGGTTCCGCCCAGCCGCCTTGACCGCCGGTCGTGACGGACGTGCCGGACCCGCTGGTTCCGAACGCGTTCGCATTGCCGTAGGAATTGGACGTGCCCTGAGCACTCGACCAGGTGTTGGTGAAGCCGCCGCCGCTGCCGTATGTTCCTCCGCCATAATTCTGCGGACCTCCTGCCATAGCGGGAGCCGCGATCATCAGGCTGCCGACCGCGACGATGCAACAAAGTGTTTTCATAGGGATCCCTCTCTGTTTGACGGCCGTGAATTGGCCCGTCCCGAAGTCCGTACCGGACGCCGAGTCCCGCGCGGACTTAAGGCCGGGTCAGTTCGACGCACGGTCAAACCAGGATTGCTCGTTGCGCATGATCGGCCTCGAGGGAATCGAGGAGACGTGGCTCGGATCGCCGCCCCCGGCGAGCGTGGTCGCGGGGCAGGACGAGCCGGCGGCGTCCATCGCGACGGCGACGCGATCGTCCTGGCACATCAGCGCCACGGCCGCTTTCTGATAGCCGAAGGCAAAGAGCTGGCGCGCGAGCAGACGGATCGTGCAGCCGTCGTCGACCTTGGTGCTGCCGAAGGTCAAGCCGCCACCCATCACCGATACGCCGCCGGAGGCCGAACCGAGACAGGTCTCGATGCCGGCGGCGGCAAGCCCGGGAGCAACCACGGTGGGCGGCGTGATGAGCCGGTTCTTCGAGGTCGTGCTGGCCGGATTGGTGATGTTGATGGCGGACGATGCGCCGGAGTTTGTGGCAAACTCCTGGGCAAGTGCAGGCGTCGTAATGGATAGTATAGCGACAGCAGCCAATATACGCATAACTGAACACTCCGATTTACACATTACTAACGTGCGTCGCTACGTGCCCTCGTCTTTGACGCTGGATTAAATTATCGAAATATCGAAAACCGTCAATTTGACGCAATTACTTAGACCTGCACGAACAAATACGAAGTCCTCGCTTGCGGCCGCGCGTGCAGAATACGCGGCGGAGTTTCGACGTCGCACCGCATGCGGCAAGCAGAACAGGTGCGTGCGAAGCTGGTCGGCCCGGTTGCCGCGACGCCTGCTCGCTACGACGAGGCGCCGACCAAGCGAAGGGACGAACCGTGTCCCTGCGGATTGGCGATCTCCGCAGGAGCGTGCGAATCTCGTCCGTCGAGGCAGGCCTGGATTGCCGCCATCAACTGCTGCGGTCCGAACGGCTTGCGAAGACAGTAGGAGGCGCCGAGTTCCGCCGCCATCCCGAGGAAATCAGGGGCCGGGGTCGCGGAATTGCGGAACCTGAAGCCCGACATGGCGACGATCGGAACCGCCGGAGCGCGCCGACGGAAGCTCTTTATGGTTTCGAGCCCATCCAGTTCCGGCATGAAGATGTCGATCATGACCACATCGAAATCGGATCTCTCGAAGGTCTCAACGCCGAGATGGCCGTTCTCGGCCACCACCGCCGTACAGCCCTGATGGCGAAGCAGCGTTTCGATGGCGATGCAAACAGACTTGTCGTCGTCGATGACGAGGATGCGCGTCATGCTGAGTTCCTCCAGCCGGTTTGAGGATGCGCGCCTCTCAAACAGCGCCCCTCGGCGGCGTTCAACTGGACTTCACACGACCGGTAAATCGGTAATCGCTCCCTAGCAGTCATTCAACGAAACGAAGCGGTCCCTAGGTGAGACTTCCCTGAGTATAAATCTGCGCGTGCTTTGTCTGTTCAATCCTGCACACCTGAAACGGTGTAATACAACCGCGAGCGCGCGTGCTCTCCGCAGCGCTTAAGCCAGGCAATATCATCAACCTCCGGAGGACGGCGCCATTCCCGGCGGCATAAGCGCGTTGAGTTGTCGAACGCATGCGGGATCAATCAGGTGTGATACCTGAGCCGCACATGCGTAGAGATCGCGAGTATGTCATCGCCAGTGCACGCTGAAAACCGCTTCAGGTCGCGGACGGGGTCGTTGATGTGTTCGAACGAGCTGACTGCGACTATTCATCGCGCCCGAGCTTGTGGGCCCGTGGTGCGTCGGACCGACGGCGCTATGTGTTGCCTTTGGACTGCTCGTCATGCAGGACCACGCTCAACAACGAGCTATGAATTTCAAGGTGGCCGTTGTAGTCGATGAAACCCATCTGACGAAATTTGTTCATGAAGAAACTGACCCGCGACCGCGTAGTGCCGATCATCTCCGCCAGCGTCTCCTGACTGATGGGCGGTATGATTGGCTCCGGCCTTCCATCCTTGCCGAAATTCGCGAGGATCAGAAGAAGACGCGCCAGGCGCTTTTCGCTTGAGTTGAAGAGATGATCGACGAGATCCGCTTCGACGCGGATGTTCCGAGCCAGCAGATGCGCAGTGAAAGCCTTGGAGAAGGTCGGGTCATCATGGATCTTGCGAATGATGGCTGCCTTATCCAAGCGGGAGGCGAGACCATCGGTCAGCGCGACAACCGACGCCATGCGCACGACCTGTCCGCCCAAACAACCCTCGCCGAAGAACTCGCCGGCCGCAAGGAACGCGATGACGGCCTCCTTCCCTTGTTCGGAGAGAACGGTGACCTTTACCTTGCCCTCCCGGACATAGAACACGGAGTCGGCGGGGTCGCCCTGGGCAAAAAGAAATTGATCTTTACGAAAATTGATGGCGATTGCCCCGACGGAGGCATCAGAGAACAAGATATCCGGATGATAGGAAGCCTTGCTACCGCCAACCACGTTCCTCTCCTAAACGCCCCGAGCAACGAAAACCCGCCAAGCAAGAACAAGCGAGCCATGGTTTGGTTACTTAGGCTGGGCAATGCACGAAACACAAATGCTAAATATTAATTTATCAGGAAAAGAGATCGTACCTATGCAGTTCAAACTAAACATTTGATACGAGCCGCGTTGGGCGCGCATAGCTCGCCGGGGGGGGCCGCCTCTCGGTACCGTTCGGCCGGTCGCCCTCAATCTGGCCTGCTCGTATCTGCAGGCGTTTCATCCATCTCGATGTGGGGCTGGTCGTGCAGCACCACGTTCAGCAACGAACTATGAACTTCGATGTGACCGTTGTAGTCGATGAAACCGAGCTTCCGGAATTTGTTCATGAAGAAGCTCACGCGGGATCGGGTGGTTCCTATCATCTCCGCGAGAGTTCCTGGCTGATTTTCGCAATCACCAGTTCCGGCCTGGTGTCCTTGCCGAAATTCGCCAGCAGCAGGAGAAGCCGCGCGAGGCGCTTTTCGCTCGAATTGAACAACTGATCCACGAGGTCCGCTTCGATGCGAATATTGCGGGCCAGCAGATGCGTCGTGAAAAGGTCGGCAAACTCCTGATCGTCTTGGATCATGCGAATGACGTCGAGCTTCTCCATGCGAACCGCGACGCACTCCGTCATCGTCACCGCCGATCCCATGCGAACGGTCTGTCCGCCCATGCAGCCTTCGCCGCAGAAATCGCCCACGCCGAGGATCGCGATCACCGCCTCCTTTCCTTGCTCGGAAAGGACGGTGACCTTCACCTTGCCCTTTTGAATGTAGAAAATCGCGTCCGCTACGTCTCCCTGCGAGAACAGAATCTGGCTCTTGCGGTAGTTGCCGGGGATCCGATTCTCCTCAACGTTGGCCAGAAACGATGTCAGGCCGGGCGTCCCGGATCGTTTGATCACCATAAAATGATTTTTCCTTTCATGTCTGTGAGCGGTTCAGTGCTATTTTTAGTTGTATTTTTCGAAAGACGCGTTTTGGGCTGTTCACTTCATCGAAGTTGCGGGGCCAAAAATGGCTGCCGCTACGATACTAAATGAGAATCAAAGGCGCGGTTGCTTGCTTACCCGTTTGTAAGTTGTACAACGTGCAAATCGCCTAGTGGTGTTCAATTTTGCTCACACAACCTGCGCGATTAGTCACAGGTGGCGACACTTGGGCGCGCCGCAGAACGCAATAGCTAATGACACAAAATGCGACTGCCGATTTAAAAACAAATTCGCAAATCAAACGTCACAGGTTCTGCTCGGCAACTCCGCGACCATCTCAGGCAGGGAAGCTGTCGGACCACCTGTATCTCTGCAAGGAAGATAACGCAGCACATCGGCAGCGCCTCAATCCTCCTTGAAGCCATATCCTGGGATGTTGCCCGTATTGCCATAATATTTGAACGGCAGGAACTTGCCGGACATGGTGATCTTCACGCGGTCGCCTCGGGGATCGGGCAGCCTCTCCATCGCCATGTCGAAGTCGATCGCCGACATGATGCCGTCGCCGAACTCCTCCTCGATCAGCGCCTTCCACGCCGGACCGTTGATCATCACCAACTCGTAGAAGCGGTAGATCAGCGGATCGGTCGGCGGCATGGTGGTGCCCTCGCCGCGCATCGGCACCTCGTTGAGCAGCGCTTCCTCGGTCTTGCTGAGGCCGAACAATTCGGTGGCGTTGCCGGCCTGCGGCTTGGTGAGCTTCATCTGGCCAAGCAACGCACCGACCAGCAGCACTTCGGAATAGCCGCCGATCTCGGCGCAGATGTGTTTCCACGTCCAGCCTTTCTCGCGCTTGATGTCGAGAATTTCTTCTCGGTGAGATCGGAACGTTTCATCGGTGCTCTCCCTTGCTTTTGTTCATCGCGCCGCGCCTTGCGCCAGTCGCGGCCCCGGCTCCGCGGCGAGCGCCGGACCCGGAGCGCCCGGCCGCACCACGGGAACCCGGCGCGGATCGAAGCCCTTGCCCTCGATCCCCTCGGCGAAGCCTTTCGAGCGGCTCACCAGGAAATCGATGATGTGGTTGCGCACAGCGTAATAGAGCGGATGCTTGTGGATGTCGGCGCGGGTGCGATCCTTCGGCAGCGGGTTGTCGACGATCTCGGCAAGCCGCGCGCCCGGGCCGTTGGTCATCAGCACGATGCGGTCGGCGAGGTAGATCGCCTCGTCGACGTCGTGGGTGATCATGAACACGGTCTGCCCGGTCTGGGTGCAAATCCGCCGCACCTCGTCCTGCAGCGTTCCGCGGGTGAGCGCGTCCAGCGCCGAGAACGGCTCGTCCATCAGCATGATTTTCGGCTCGATGGAGAGCGCGCGCGCGATGCCGACGCGTTGCTTCATGCCGCCGGAGAGCTCAGCCGGCCGCTTGTTCTCGGCTCCGGTGAGGCCCACCGTGTCGATGAATTTCTGTGCGAAGTCGCGCATCTCGGGTTTCTTCATGAACCGCCATTTCGATGACACCGCATAGGCGACGTTGCCCAACACGGTGAGCCATGGCAGTAGCGCGTGGCTCTGGAAGATCACCGCGCGGTCGAGGCTCGGGCCTTCGATCGCCTCGCCGTCGACGATCACCGCGCCGGACGACGGGCTGTCGAGGCCGGCGAGGATGTTGAGCACCGTGGTCTTGCCGCAGCCGGAATGGCCGATCGCGCAGGTGAAGGTGCCGCGCGGCATCGCCAGCCAGAGGTCCTCGAACACGGTCGTCGTGCCGCCGCCCTGCGCGGGATAGGTCTTGGCGATGCCCTCGATGGAGATGAATTTGTCGGACATCAGCGGCGTACTCTGCCGCTCGTTCTCGCGAAAGCGGAGACTTGGTCTGCCTGCCTTGCCAGCGGGGAAATGCAGATGCCGAGCCTCATGCACCAGTTCATTTGGTTCCCCGCTTTCGCGGGGACGAGCGTAGGATGTGCTTTACCCATCATGACAAGATTCACTCCGGGAACGTCACGAGGCGCGTGGCGCGGGCCAGGAGCTGATCGAGCACCATGCCGACGAGCCCGATCACCAAGATCGCAACGATCACGTTGGTGATCGACAGGTTGTTCCACTCGTTCCACACGAAGTAGCCGATGCCGGTACCGCCGACCAGCATCTCGGCGGCGACGATGACGAGCCAGGCGATGCCGATCGAGATGCGCATGCCTGTCAGGATGGTCGGCGCAGCGGCGGGCAGGATGATGGTGAAGGCGCGTCGCAGCGTGCCGACCTCCAGCGTGCGCGCGACGTTGAGCCACTCCTTGCGCACCGCGGCGACGCCGAAGGCGGTGTTGATCATCATCGGCCAGAGCGAGCAGATGAAGATCACGAAGATCGCCGAATAGCCGGAATCTTTGATGGTATAGAGCGCAAGCGGCATCCAGGCGAGCGGCGAGATCGGCTTCAGGATCTGGATGAAGGGATCGAGCGCACGGCTCATCAGTTGCGACATGCCGATCAGGAATCCGACCGGGATCGCGACCAGAACGGCCAGCAGGTAGCCGGCGGCGACGCGCGCGATCGACCAGCCAAGCTGGATGCCGAGGCCCTTGTCGTTGGGACCGTTGTCGTAGAACGGGCGCTTGAGGTGCTCCCACAGCTTGGCGCCGACGTCGAGCGGCCCCGGCATGGCGGACTTCCCGGCGGTCGCGGTCAGGCCCATGAGCTTGGCATATTCCGGGTCCATCTGCTGCACCGTGCCGATGCCGCGCGTGGCGAGATGCCAGGCGAGAATGAACGTCAGGAAGATGATGACGGAAACGGCCGCAGCGCGAAGCGTGAGGGAGGCATTCACGGCGCGGCCTTTCGTCCCCCTCTTCCCCCTTGCGGGGAGAGGGTCGGGGTGAAAGGGGTTATCGAGACGACCCGACTGTCGAAACGCCCCCTCGCCCGGATTCCTGCGCTTCGCTCGGAATCCGACCTCTCGCTGCATGCGGGGCGAGGTAAGGACCGAGCAAGCGGCACGTGCATCCCGCTCACGCTGCCTTCTTGATAGCGAAGCTCTTGATGTAGTCCTCCGGCTTGTCGGGATCGAAGGTCTTGCCCATCACCACAAAGGTCTTGGACGTCGTGCTCGGCGGCGTCAGGCCGACCTCTTTCATCAGCTTCGCGGTGTCGGTCGCGAGGAACACCTGGTCCGCCACGCCCTTGTAGTCGACCTCGCCCTTGATCTGCCCCCAGCGCTTCATCTGGGTCATGATCCACACCGCGAAGGACTGCCACGGGAAAGGGTCGAAATCGATGCGGTCCGGCACCTTCTGGATATTGCCGAGGCCATCCGCGTAGGTGCCCGTGAGCACCTGCTCCACCACCGTGACCGGCTGGTTGAGGTAGTTCGCCGGCGCGATCGCCTCTGCGATTGCTTTTCGGTTCTCCGCCTTGGTGGCGAACGCCGTGGCGTCGATGATCGCCTTGAGGAGCGCCGCGTAGGTATTGGGCGAGCCGGTGACGAAGTCCTTGGACGCCGCGAAGGCGCAGCATGGGTGACGGTCCCAGATGTCCTTGGACAGGATGTGGATGAAGCCGACGCCGTCATAGACCGCGCGCTGGTTCACCGGATCGGGTGCGAGGAAGCCGTCGATGTTTTCGGCGCGCAGGTTCGCCACCATCTCGGGCGGCGGCACGGAACGAATCTGGATGTCGGTGTCGGGATCGATGCCGTGCTCGGCGACATAATAGCGCAGCAGATAATTGTGCATCGAATAGTCGAACGGCACGGCGAATTTCAGGCCCTTCCAGGATTTCGGATCGCGCTTGTCCTTGTGCTTCATGGCGAGGGTGATCGCCTGGCCGTTGATGTTCTCCACCGCCGGCATCGTGTAGGGGATCGGCTGCGAGCCGGTGCCGAGCGTGATTGCGAGCGGCATCGGCGAGAGCATGTGGGCGGCGTCGTATTCCTTGTTGATGGTCTTGTCGCGGATCACCGCCCAACCGGCGGTCTTGATCACATCGACGTTGAGGCCGTGCTTGGTATAGAAGCCCATCGGCTGCGCCATGATGATGGGTGTCGCACAGGTGATCGGAATGAAGCCGACCTTGAGGTCCTTCTTCTCGATCGCCCCGCCCTGCGCGAAGACCTCGGTCGCGACTTTAAGCGGAAAGAACTGCGATAGCGCCGCCAGCGCGGTCGAGGCGCCGAGCGATTTCAGGAAGGCGCGCCGCGCGGCATCCTTGGGGAACATGGCACGCATCACCGCGGAGGCGACGATACCCTCGTAGCGCGTCTCGTCGCTCGCCGTCGCGGCCTGGAGCCGGACCTCCCGCTGCGCGTGATCGTGCTCGGCCTGCGAGCCGTGGCCGCCACATGAACAGCCCGCGGATGCCAGGCGGCGTTCGGAGTCGAAAGGGTTGTCGAAGGTGGACATGAGGCAACGCTCCTCGTTGCCGCCCGTCAGAGCCGGGCGTGCCGCTGCCGATTTGCAACGCCCGTGCCATCGGCATGAGGGCCGTCGTCGCGGCGGCTCCTTAAAAATCGCGATTCCAGGCTTGCCACGGCCACGCCAAAGAATTGGCCAAGAGCCGCTCGCCTAGAATTTAGGCGTAGCGATCAATGCAGCGTCATGAAAAAAGACGCCCTGGACAGGCGGCACGGGCGAAGCCAGCATAGTACCCGAGGGGTGATGCGTGAGTGCGGACGTCAAGATCGGTGATGGTCAGGAGGCACGGCTTGCGGCGCATCCGTTGCGGGCGGCGGTGCTCGGCGAGGTTCATGCCCGCCCGTTCACGCCTATCAGGACGCCGCGACGCGTGCTGCATTTCGCCTTCGACACCACCGGCGACCGCGGCGAGGCGGATCGCGCCGCGCTGATCGAATTCTGCACCCAGCGGCGGCTGACCCCACCCAAGGCGCACGACCGGCAGCACCACATCGTGTTCGGCAGCACCGGCCTGCGCTGGGAGCAGCATTCCGAATTCACGACCTATACCTGGGAACTGGTCTCCGGCGGCTTTCCGGCGGATGCGGTGCCGTTCCATCCGCAGGCGGTGACCATCGCGTCGCCGATGGGACTGCTGCCGCAGCCGGGGCCGCTGCTCGTGGCCGTCGACCTCCATCTCGTCGCCAAGGCTCATGCCGGAGCGGCTCCCGAGAAACTCTCGGAGCGGCTGTTCGACGCGGCGAGCCTCGCGGCGGCCGAAACCGGCGACGGCGCCGCGCTCTATGCGACCGACTTCCAATACGATCCGGCGGGCTTCGTCCGCATCCTGGTCATCGACAACGGCCTTACGCCCGCACGCGCCGGCGCCCTGGTGCAGCGGGTGCTGGAGATCGAGACCTACCGCACCCTCGCGCTGCTCGGTCTCCCCGAGGCGCAGCGGCTTTCGCCCGCGGTCGCGCGGATCGAGCGCAAGCTCGCCGACTTCACCGAGGAGATGCGCAAGACCGAGGGTTTCGAGGCCAACCACCGGCTGCTCGACGAGCTCACCGCGCTCGCCGCAGAACTCGAAGCCGGCGCCGCGGCGAGCCTGTTCCGCTTCGGCGCGAGCCGCGCCTATAACGACATCGTCCAGCTCCGGCTGCAGACGGTCGGCGAACGGCCGATCGCCGGCTGCACGACGTGGTCGTCGTTCCTGGCGCGGCGCATGGCGCCAGCGATGCGGACCTGCACGTCGCTGGAAGAACGCCAGGCCAACCTCTCGACCAAGCTTGCGCGCGCCGCCAACCTGCTGCGCACACGCGTCGATGTCGAGCTCGAACGGCAGAACAGCGCGCTTCTGCAGCAGATGAACCGCCGCACCCAGCTCCAGCTTCAGCTCCAGGCGACCGTAGAAGGTCTCTCGGTCGCGGCCATCAGCTATTACGTGGTGGGCCTGTTCGGCTATGTGGTCCATGGCGCCAACGATGCCGGGGTCAAGATCGATCCCGCGAAAGCGACCGCCGTGTTCGTGCCGGTCGCGGTGCTGCTGATCTGGTGGATCGTGCGGCGCGTCCGCCGCCGACATGTGGATATGGGTGGCGCGTGAGCGCGAGGCAGTGATCTCGACCGTCGAAGGGCGACGGCCAGCGATCCTGGATTATCCGAGATTGGCAGCATCCAGCCGCGCAAGTCGGCAATGGTCGACCTGCGGTGGTCAGGATGACGGACGAGAGGTTGCCCCGCCTCAAATATCCAGCACCAGACGCGCCGGGTCTTCCAGCGCCTCCTTCACCTGCACCAGGAAGGTCACCGCCTCGCGGCCGTCGACGACGCGGTGATCATAGGACAGCGCGAGATACATCATTGGCCGGATCTCGATCTTGCCGGCGACCGCGATGGGCCGCTCCTGGATCTTGTGCATGCCAAGGATGCCGGACTGCGGCGCATTGAGGATCGGCGTCGACATCAGCGAGCCGTAGACCCCGCCGTTGGAGATCGTGAACGTGCCGCCCTGCAGGTCCTCGATCTTGAGCTTGCCCTCGCGCGCCTTGCGGCCAAACGCGGCGATGTCCTTCTCGACCTGCGCGAGCGGCTTGGCATCGCAATCGCGCACCACCGGCACGACGAGCCCCTTCTCGGTCCCGACCGCGACGCCGACGTCATAGTAATTCTTGTAGACGATGTCGTCGCCGTCGATCTCGGCGTTGACGGCAGGTACCTCCTTGAGCGCGTGCACGCAGGCCGCGACGAAGAAGCCCATGAAGCCGAGCTTCACGCCGTGCTTCTTCTCGAACAGGTCCTTGTACTGGTTGCGCAGGTGCATCACCGCGCTCATGTCGACCTCGTTGAAGGTCGTGAGCATGGCGGCGGTGTTCTGCGCGTCCTTGAGCCGCCGCGCGATGGTCGGCCCGCAGCCGCGTCATCTTCACGCGCTCCTCGCGCGCGGCCTCGTCGGACGCGGAAGGCGCGCGCATCTGCGCTGGCTGAGCCATGGGCGTCGGCTGCGGCGCGGCACGCTCGATCGCCGCCAGCATGTCGCCCTTGGTGACGCGGCCGTCCTTGCCCGATCCCGGGACGGTGGCGGCGTCGACGCCGCTTTCGGCGGAAAGCCGCCGCACCGACGGCGCCGGCGGCGCCTCGGATTTCGCAGGAGCTTTCGTCTCAGGCGCCTCGGACTTGACCTCCGGCTTCGGCCGCGGCTCCTCCGGCCCGGCATTGATGGGCTTCGCCGTATCCGACTTCACATCGGGACGGCCGGTCGCGCTTTCCTTGGCGATACCTGTTTCCTTGGCGATACCTGTTTCCTTGGCGATACCTGCAGACGCCGTGCCGCCGGACCTGGCGCTGCCCTTGTCCGCGCCCGCGCCCGCGCCCGCGCCGTGCTTGATCTCGCCGAGCAGGGTGCCGGGCGCGACGGTTTCACCGTCCTTGACGGAAATCTCCGAGAGCACGCCCGCGGCCGGCGACGGCACCTCGATCGTGACCTTGTCGGTCTCGAGCTCGACCAGCGGCTCGTCCACCGACACCTTGTCGCCGGGCTTCTTGAACCACTTGCCGACGGTCGCCTCGGTGACGGACTCGCCCAGCGTGGGCACTCGGATCTCGGTCATGACGATGCTCTTTCTGTAACCCGCATGAAGGCCGTCAGCTCAGCGCCTCGTCGAGGAAGGCCTTAAGCTGGGCGAGGTGCTTCGTCATCAGGCCGACAGCGGTCGAGGCCGACGCGGGACGCCCGGCGTAACGCGGGATGCGGTGCTTGGCCTGGACGTTGTTGAGCACCCATTCCAGGAACGGGTCGACGAAGATCCAGGCGCCCATGTTGTGCGGCTCTTCCTGGCACCAGACCATTTCGGCGCCCTTGGGAAGCGCTTCAGTTCGTGCACCAATGCCTTTCTCCGGGAAGGGATAGAGCTGCTCGATGCGCAGGATCTGGATGTCGTCGATGCCGCGCTTCTCGCGCTCTTCCATAAGGTCGAAATAGACCTTGCCGGTGCACAGCACGACGCGCCGGATCTTGTCGTCGGGAACCAGCTTGATCGTCTCGCCCGGCAGCATCTGCGCCTCGTCGCGCAGCACGCGGTGGAACGACGTGTCCGCGCCCATGTCCTCGATCCGCGAACCGCACGCTTGTGGCGCAGCAGGGTCTTCGGCGTCATCAGGATCAGCGGCTTGCGGAACGTCGCGATGCATCTGGCGGCGCAGGATGTGGAAATAATTGGCCGGCGTCGTGCAATCGCGACCTGCATATTGTCCTCGGCGCAAAGCTGCAGGTAGCGCTCGAGCCGGGCCGAGGAATGCTCCGGCCCCTGGCCTTCGTAGCCATGCGGCAACAGCATCACGAGGCCGCGACATGCGCAGCCATTTGCGTTCGCCCGACGCGATGAACTGGTCGATCACGACCTGCGCGCCGTTGGCGAAGTCGCCGAACTGCGCTTCCCACAACACCAGCGCCTTGGGCTCGGCGATGGTATAGCCATACTCGAAGCCCAGCACCGCCTCTTCCGACAGCAGCGAGTTGATGACCTCGAATCGTGCCCTGGCTTCTCGGCGACATGATTGAGCGGCAAGTAGCGGTCCTCGGTCTCCTGGTCGACCAGCGCGGCATGGCGCTGGCGGAAGGTGCCGCGCTCGGTGTCCTGGCCGGACAGGCGGACCGATGGCCTTCGTCCACAAGGTGCCGAACGCCAGTGCCTCGGCGGTGGCCCAGTCGAAGCCTTCGCCGGTCTCGAACATCTTGCGCCTTGTCGAGCGACGCGCGATGGTCTTGTGCAGGTTGAAGCCCTGCGGGCACCTCGCGTGATCTTAGCGCCGACCTCCTTCAGCGCCTCGTCGGCGACGCCGGTCTCGCCGCGGCGGTCGCCGCCTTGCGGCGCCTTCAAGCCCGCCCAGCGGCCGTCCAGCCAGTCGGCGCGGTTGGGCAGATGGCGCTTGGGCGCGTCGAATTCCTCGTCCAGACGGGCGTGCCGAGCTCGCCTTCATGCGCGTCGGCCTCGGCCTGGTGACGATGCCTTCCTCGACCAGCTTCTTGGCGTAGAGCTGCAGGGTGGTCGGGTGATCCTTGATCACCCGGTACATCTGCGGCTGGGTGAAGGCCGGCTCGTCGCTCTCATTGTGCCCGAACCGGCGATAGCAGATCATGTCGAGCACCACGTCCTTCTGGAACTTCTGGCGGAACTCGATGGCGATGCGGGCGGCAAGCACCACCGCTTCCGGATCGTCGCCATTCACGTGGAAGATCGGCGCCTGCACCATCAGGCGATGTCGGTGCAATAGGGCGAGGAGCGCGAGTAGCTCGGCGCGGTGGTGAAGCCGATCTGGTTGTTGATGACGAAATGCATGGTGCCGCCGGTGCGGAAGCCCTTGATGCCCGACATGGCGAAACATTCGGCCACCACGCCCTGGCCGGCGAAGGCGGCGTCGCCATGGATCAGCAGCGGCAGGACCGAGGTGCGGGCGTCGATGTCGCGCAGCTGCTCCTGCTTGGCGCGCGCCTTGCCCAGCACCACCGGATTGACGATTTCCAGATGCGACGGATTGGCGGTGAGCGACAGATGCACCTTGTGGCCGTCGAACTCGCGGTCCGACGAAGCGCCCAGATGGTACTTCACGTCGCCCGAGCCTTCGACGTCGTCGGGCTTGGACGAGCCGCCCTGGAATTCGTGGAAGAGCTGGCGATAGGGCTTGCCCATCACATTGACCAGCACGTTGAGGCGGCCGCGATGGGCCATGCCGAGCACGATCTCCTTCGACGCCCAGCTGGCCGCCGCGCTTGATGATCTGCTCCAGCGCCGGGATCGTGGACTCGCCGCCGTCCAGGCCGAAGCGCTTGGTGCCGACGAACGTTGAGGTCGCAGAATTTCTCGAAGCCTTCCGCCTCGATCAGCTTGTTGAGGATCGCCTTCTTGCCCTCGGGCGTGAAGTTGATCTCCTTGTCCTGCCCTCGATGCGGCGCTGCAGCCAGTCCTTCTGCTCCGCATCGTTGATGTGCATGAACTCATAGCCGATGCGGCCGCAATAGGTGCGGCGCAGGATCGTCCAGGATCTGGCGCGGCGTGGCGGTGTTCGAGGCCCAGCATGCCGTCGACGAAGATCGGGCGGTCCAGATCGGCCTCGGTGAACTGATAGGATTGCGGGTCGAGCTCGGCTGCGGTCGTGCGCCGGCTCGATGCCCAGCGGATCGAGATCGGCTTCCAGATGGCCGATCATGCGATAGGCGCGGATCATCTGGATGGCGTGGATGGAGTTTGCGGCGTCGCCTGCTGGACTTGCGCCTGGCGAGATCGTCCGGCGCCGGAGCCTTGCGCCTTGGCCTTGATCTTGTCGCCGACGCCGCTTTGCCAGCTCGGGCCAGTCTGCCGGTGAGGGCGGCGATCAGATCGTCGCTGGCGCCGGGACGGCCGTCGCGCTTCCAGGACGGGCCGCGGCCGTTCGCTGGTGACGGCGTCGGGATCGCCTTCAGGCTCTGCGAAGAAAGTCCTGCCAGCCGCCGTCGACCGACTGCGGGTCTGGCCAGTAACGGGCATAGATCTTCGACATAGGCGGCGTTGGTGCCGTTGAGGAAAGGATGGTCTCGAAGATCGAATGCGCGCGTTCGCGTCTTGGCGGGACATCATCATGTCCTGCGCTTATAGGCGGTGCTGGAATGCCCAGGATCCTGGTGGCGGCGTTGAATTGCCGATGGGCGGTATCTTCTGCAGCCTATTTATGACGCTGATGCGGCTAATTGGAAGCCCAAATAACGGCGCAGGGCATGACTGCGCTGCTACCATGCATCCTTCGAGGGCCAGCTCCCGATGCCACAGAATGACGGCACGCATCACCGCCTTCAGCAGATCGACCAGGGTCGTGCCCAGCGC
This sequence comes from uncultured Alphaproteobacteria bacterium, assembly GCA_963776455.1. GTDB lineage: Bacteria > Pseudomonadota > Alphaproteobacteria > Rhizobiales > Xanthobacteraceae > CAVZMU01. The sequence goes on along the minus strand of CAVZMU010000002.1, from coordinate 146,624 downwards.
GGCCGGGATTGGCGAAACGCGGATGCCCGCCGCCTTCATCGCCTCGATCTTGCTGTCGGCGTCGCCCTTGCCGCCCGAGATGATGGCGCCGGCATGGCCCATGCGGCGGCCCGGCGGCGCGGTGACGCCCGGCGATGAAGCCGACCATCGGCTTCTTGCGCCCTTCTTGGACTCGTCGCTTGATGAAGTCGCGCGCGTCTTCCTCGGCGGTGCCGCCGATTTCGCCGATCATGATGATGGACTTGGTTTCCGGATCGGCCAGGAACATCTCCAGCACGTCGATGTGCTCGGTGCCCTTGACCGGATCGCCGCCGATGCCGACGCGGTGGTCTGGCCCAGGCCCTCGCGCGTGGTCTGCAACACCGCTTCATAGGTCAGCGTGCCGGAGCGCGAGACGATGCCGACGGTGCCGGGCTTGAGGATGTGGCCGGGCATGATGCCGATCTTGCATTCGCCGGGCGTGATCACGCCGGGGCAGTTGGGACCGATCAGCCGCGACTTGGAACCGGAGAGCGCGCGCTTGACCTTGACCATGTCCAGCACCGGAATGCCTTCGGTGATGCAGACGATCAGCGGCACCTCCGCGTCGATCGCTTCCAGGATGGCGTCGGCCGCGAAGGGCGGCGGCACATAGATCACGCTCGCGTCGGCGCCGATCTTCTCCGCGGCCTCGCGCACGGTGTCGAACACCGGCAGGCCCAGATGCGTGGTGCCGCCTTTGCCCGGCGTGGTGCCGCCGACCATCTTGGTGCCGTAGGCGATCGCCTGTTCGGAATGGAACGTGCCCTGGTTGCCGGTGAAGCCCTGGCAGATGACCTTGGTGTTCTTGTCGACGAGAATGGACATTACTTCGAACCCTTCACGGCCTTGACGATCTTCTCGGCCGCGTCGGCGAGATCGTCGGCGCGAGATGACGTCGAGGCCCGATTTGGCGAGGATCTGCTTGCCCAGTTCGACATTGGTGCCTTCCAGCCGCACCACCAGCGGCACCGTCAGGCGACATCTCCTTGCGGCGGCGATGATGCCTTCGGCGATGATGTCGCATTTCATGATGCCGCCGAAGATGTTGACCAGGATGCCCTTCACATTGGGATCGCTGACGATGATCTTGAAGGCCGCGGTGACCTTTTCCTTGGTGGCGCCGCCGCCGACGTCCAGGAAGTTGGCCGGCTCGCTGCCATAGAGCTTGATGATGTCCATCGTCGCCATGGCCAGGCCCGCGCCGTTCACCATGCAGCCGATCTCGCCGTCCAGCTTGATGTAGGAGAGGTCGTATTTGCTGGCTTCGACCTCCGTGGGATCTTCTTCCGTCTCGTCGCGCAGCGCCTGCATGTCCTTGTGGCGGTAGAGCGAGTTGTCGTCGAAGATCAGCTTGGCATCGAGGCAGATGATCTTGCCGTCCTTGGTGACGACCAGCGGATTGATTTCCAGCAGGCTCATGTCCTTGGCGACGAAGGCCTCGTACAGCTTGGCGACGAGGCTTCGACCTGCTTGGCGGGATCGCCCTTGAGGCCAGCATCGCGCGACGCGGCGGCCGAGATGCGGCATAGCCCGGTCGCCGGGTCGATCTGGAAGGTGTTGATCTTCTCCGGCGTCTTGTGCGCCACTTCCTCGATGTCCATGCCGCCTTCGGTGGAGACGATGAAGGCGACTGCGATGGTGTCGCGGTCGACCAGCGCCGAAAGATAGAGTTCGCGCTCGATCGCCGAGCCGTCCTCGATATAGAGCGGCGGACTTCCCGGCCCTGCGGACCGGTCTGATGCGTGACCAGGGTCATGCCCAGCATGCGCTCGGCTTCCTTCTTCACGTCCTCGATGGACTTGACCACCTTGACGCCGCCGCCCTTGCCGCGGCCGCCGGCATGGATCTGCGCCTTCACCACCCAGACCGGGCCGCCCAGTTCCTCGGCAGCCTTGCGGGCTTCCTCCACCGTGAAGGCGGGCTTGCCGCGGGGCACGGGCACGCCGAACTCGGCGAGCACCTCCTTGGCCTGATATTCGTGGATGTTCATGCGCCCTCCCTTAGAACCCGGCTTGGGCCTTTTGTCCGTGCGCGGCATACGGCCGTCACGGCCGACGGCCGCATTGTCTGCAAAGCTAACCCAGGAACCGGCCCGTGGTATACATTATTCCAGGCCGGCGCTGCAGATTCGTTTCCGCACCGCACAAGAAATGACTGCGGTGCACGCTAAAATCCGTCCGATCACTTCCCGAGGTCCGGCGCGATCTGCTGGCACGCTTCGACCAACCCCTTCACGGCATCCACCGACTTCTTGAACATGTCGCGCTCGGCGGAATTGAACTCGATCTCGACAATGCGCTCGATGCCCTTGGCGCCGATCACCGCCGGCACGCCGACATACATGTCCTTGACGCCGTACTCGCCGTTGAGGTGGGCCGCGCAAGGCAGCACGCGCTTCTTGTCCTTCAGATAGCTTTCGGCCATGGAAATCGCGGAGGCTGCCGGCGCGTAGAAGGCCGAGCCGGTCTTGAGCAGGCCGACAATCTCGCCACCGCCTTTGCGGGTGCGTTCGACGATGGCGTCGAGCCGGGCCTGCGTCGTCCATTTCATCTTGACGAGATCGGGCAGCGGGATGCCGGCGACGGTCGAGTAGCGGATCAGCGGCACCATGTCGTCGCCATGGCCGCCGAGCGTCATGGCGTGCACGTCCTCGACCGAAACGTTGAACTCGTCGGCGAGGAAATAGCGGAACCGCGCGCTGTCGAGCACCCCGGCCATGCCGACCACCATGGTCTTGGGCAGGCCGCACGCCTTTTGCAGCGCCCATACCATGGCATCGAGCGGATTGGTGATGCAGATGACGAAAGCGTTGGGCGCATATTTCTTGATGCCGGCGCCGACCTGCTCCATCACCTTGAGATTGATGCTGAGCAGATCGTCACGGCTCATGCCGGCCTTGCGCGGCACGCCGGCGGTGACGATGCAGACGTCGGCGCCGTCGATCGCCTCGTAGGTGTTGGTTCCGGAGACGCGGGCGTCGAAGCCTTCCACCGGCGAGGCTTCGGCGATATCCAGCGCCTTGCCCTGCGGCGTGCCCTCCATGACGTCGAACAGCACGATGTCGCCAAGTTCCTTGATGCCGGAGAGAAGGGCGAGCGTGCCGCCGATCTGACCCGCGCCGATCAGTGCAATCTTGTTACGCGCCATGGGGGGATTCCTCGGAAAGGGGCGGATGCGGCAGTGCAATATCCGGCGCCGGTGATTAGCGCCTTATCGATGAACGAGCAAGGTAGCGCGTCGGATCGGCGCGGTCGGATCCGCGCGGTCAGCGTCGCCGGCGGGACGTTGCCAGGCGCTGCCGGATACAGGCCCAGCCACATATCATGATCGGCACGGCAACCGCAGCCCAGGCGAAAGCCGCGGATTCCTCCCACAGCAGCGCCGCGAGCAATCCGGCGAAAGACAGGATGGCGACGACGATAGGAGGCCCGAAGACCGCGTGCCAGTTCCCGCGACGCGTGGCGGCACTCATTGCGCCGGCCGGCTTGCGGCTTGTGTGATGAGGGCAGATCCACGCCGCATCCGCCGCGACTTGACGATCCAGAGATAGAGGCCGCTGCCGATCATGATGATCGCGAGGACATCAAGCAGCGCCCATACGATCTTCAGGGGCATCCCACCGTAATCCCCGAAATGCAGCGGCTGCGAAACGAACAGCGCTTTCAAGTAGGCCGGCAACTCGCGCGTATCGGTGACATCGGCGGTTTCGGCATCCACCAGGATGGGTCGCAGGAGACGGGACGTCAGCGCGTGGTCGCCGCGCATGAACACCGCGAAGTGATGGGAACTGCTGAACGGCGTTCCGGGAAAGGCGATAAAGGCGACGTCCATCTGCGGCGCCGCCTGCCGTGCGTTGGCGGCCACACGGTCGAGCGACGCGAAGCGATCCGGCGGCGGCCTTCCTGCATAAGGAGCGACCATCGCCGCCAGTTCGTTCGCCTTCCACTGGTCGAGCATCAGCTCGGCCCAGGTGTTGATCACGCCGGTACCGCCGACGACGATGATCCAGACCAGCGTGGTCACTCCGATCAGGTTGTGCCAGTCGAGCCACAGCACGCGCCGCGACGCATAGCGCCTGATGTCGCCGAAACGCAGGCGCCGGGCGAACGGCCAATAGAGCACCGTTCCGGATATCACCGCGACCAGCAGCAACAGTCCCATGCCGCCGAGAAAGAGCTTCCCGGCCTGACCGGCATACATGTCGGTGTGCAGCTTCAGGACCACGAGCATGGGACCGGTGCCCACCGCGCCGCGCGGCTTCGCCGCGTAAGCGCCGAACGCGGTGACGACGGCGTTGTCGGGCTTGCCGTTCACGGCGTCGTTGGTGAATGCGGTCACAAGGCCGGGATCGTCCTTATCCCAGGCGATGTACTGCAGCACCTTGCCCGGCTGGTGCGCCAGCGCCGCGGCGGCGATGCCGTCGATGCTGGATTTCCGCTGTTGCGCGGCGGCGATCTCGGGCACCGGCGCGTAGCCGAGCCATTCATCGATCTCGTGATGGAAAATGAGCGGCAGCCCGGTCAGGCAGAGCAGCAGCAGGAAGACGGTCGAAATCAGGCTCGTCCACTTGTGCACGATCGACCAGAGCCGGACCGTTCTCGCCGTCAACGCCGTCGGCTCCGCCTGATGATCCCCGGTCGCTTGCCTGTCACGCGATGCCCGTCACCATTTATAGGCGACGCTGGCCACGGCGCGGCGGCGGTCGCCGTAGAAGCACGCGCTCGTCGTCTGGCAGCTTCCGACGAAAGTCTCATCGGTGATGTTCGTGACATTGACCGCAACGCGCCAGTTCCTGAACTCGTAATGAACTGCGGCGTCGCCGACGAGATGCGACGGGACCGCCAGCGTATTCGCCGTGTCGGCAAACGACGCACCAACGTAGCGAACGCCGCCGCCAAATCCCAGCCCGGCCAGCGGCCCGGACTGCAGGGTGTAATCGGCCCACACCGATCCGACCCGGTCCGGCGTGTTGGTCGGCACGGTGCCGACGATCGCGGGATTGAGGTCCTTGCTGACGAAAATGTTGAACGCAGTGAAGGTGCTCACGAACTTCAGGCCCGGAAGCGGATTGGCCGCCGCCTCAAGCTCGACGCCGCGCGAGGTGACCTCGCCATTCTGGATCGATATCAGCGCGTTAAGCGGATTGGCGGTGAGGACGTTCTGGCGCTTGAGATCGAACACCGCCGCGCCGACATGTCCATTCAGGCCGGCCGGCTCGATCTTGATGCCGACCTCGGTCTGCTCCCCGGTCTCCGGCAGGAATAGCTGATTGTTTGTAAAATTCGTGCCGATGATCGGGTTGTAGCTCGTCGCATAGGAAACATAGGGCGCGATGCCGAACCCGGTATTGTAGATCAGGCCGGCGCGGCCGCTGAACTTGCTGTCGTCGCGGTTCAGGCTCGCTCCGATGCGATTGTTGTCCTCGGTGTTCACCCAATCATTTCGGCCGCTCAGCATCAGCGTCCAGCGATCGAGCTTGATCTGGTCCTGGGCATAGACACCGACCTGCGACTGCGTCTGCTGATGATTGGCAAAAGGTGTGCCGGTGAACATCGCCGTCGGAGCGTAGACCGGGTTGACGAGATTGAGCGACGACGCAGCACCGAAACCCTGGAAATCGTCGATGTCGTAGCGCTTGAGGTCGACGCCGAACAGCGCGGTATGCTGGATCGCCCCGGTGTTGAAGCGGTATTCAAGCTGGTTGTCGAGACTACTCTGGTTGGCCGAGTCGCGGGCCAGGAAGTTGCCGCGCGCAAGGTTCGCCGCTGCCGGTGTCGTGGCGTAACCGAGGCCGAGCAGCGTCGAGTACAGCACTTCGACATGGGCGAAGCGGGCATTTTGGCGGAACGTAAGACTGTCCGTCAGGTTGCGCTCGAACTGGTAGCCGATCATCGCCTGCTCCCGCTTGAAGGTGTCGACGCTGGGATCGCTGGTAAACAGGCTGGTGGAAATACGGCCAAACGGGGCCGGCACGACAGTCCCGACGTAAGGCAGGAAGTTCTGCCCGTTAGTCTTGTCCTTGGAGGCGGAGGCGAGAACCGTCAGCGTGGTATCGATGTCCGGCTTGTAGGTCACCGATGGCGCCACGAAATACGAATTGTCCCGCGTGAAATCGACCTGCGTGTCGCCGGCCTTGGCGGTGCCGAGTAGCCGGTAGAAGAGCTTCCCGTCGTTGGCAGGCACCGGAACCGGGCCGCCGAAGTCGAAGGAGAAGTAGCGGTTGCCGAAGGAGTTGACGCCCGCCTCGAGATAATTGAGCGGAGCGGCTGGCGGCTTCTTGCTGATGGCGTTGATGATGCCGCCGGGCCCGCTGCCGCCATAGAGCACCGCGGACGGTCCGCGCAGGATGTCGATGCGCTCGAGGCCGAAGGGCTGGAGCTTCCAGGTCGCGAAGGCGGTGCTGAAAATCTGTAGCCCGTCGAGGAAATAGCCGACGTCGTTGGTCTGGAAGCCTCGCACCTGGAACCAGTCATTGCGCGTATCCGCGCCGAAAATCTCGGCGCGCACGCCCGGCCCGTAGCGCAAGGCTTCGTCGAACTTGCGCGGATTCTGGTCGCGAATCTCGTCGCGGCCGATCACCGAAATGGCCTGCGGCGTTTCCATGATAGGTGTGTTGGTCTTGGTGGCCGTCGACGCGCGGTTGGCGACATAGCCGTTGATCGGGCCGCGCGGGTCCTCCGTACGCTGCGCGGTTTCGGGACCCGGTACCGGCGCGGGAGCCGGCGCGCGGGGAACGGGGGCCCGCCTGAGGACGCGGCGCGCGGGGCGCGGCCGCGATTCAGCGGAACGGGTCGACTGCTTCGCCGCCGGCCGCACCGCTCGCCGCGTGGGCGCGCTGATGACCACGGGCGGCAGCGCGCCGGCCGCCGGAGGAGCGGCGGCGGGTTCCGTCGCCTGTTGGGCCGCCGCGACGTCGACATTCAGCCCAAGGAGGGCGATCGAGATGATCGCGACCCCGACCCGCGACGAATTGAAGGTCTTCAACATGCATTGCCCCACGCGTCAGGAAAGAAGTGACGGACCAGTTCGAGCGGTCCGTAAATCCCGCGTAGCATGGCGCCGAACGGCCATTCAAGATATGATGACTTGAGTCAAGAATTTCGTCAGGTGTGCTTTTTCGAACAATTCTAGCTGGTTAGGTGCGACCGACGGAGTATCGCTAGTCCTTTAAGAACTTCAGGATCGCCTCGAAGAAGGTGAACCGCTGTTTCTCGAACAAGATGAAATGCGTCGCGTCGGGAACGACTAAGCTGGTCTTCTTCGGCGCATGGACGAGATCGCGCATCAGGCCCTCACGGTCTTCCGGAAAGGACCACGTGTCGTAGGCTCCGGCGATCACCAATGTCGGTGCATAGATGTTGGCGGCGTGCCATAGCGGGCGGCCGGTCGCCTGATAGAACGAATCCTCCAGCACGCCGTTCGGCGCGCGCAGGCTCGGCGGGCTGCGCGTCTCGCTGGTCGGGTCGGTCGCCAGGCATTCCTTCCAGAACGCGGCGGGAAGCGCGGCCTCGCGGTACTCGTCCTTGTTCTCGACCGGGATCTCGCCATTCCACCGGCCGGTATTCGCCGCCTCCGAGGCGATGCGGTAGGCGCCGAGGCCGAAGTTGAACTCGTGCGGCTTGCGCTTGTTCTGCAGGCCGCTGCCGGGCCCGAGATTGGTGTGGTCGTTGAAGCTGTAGAGCGGCGCATAGAGCACGAGCTTGTTGACGTCCTCACTGTGCAGCGAGGTGTAATAGCCCGCCATCATGGCGCCCCACGACCAGCCGATCAGCGTCACCTTCTTCACATTGCGCGTGCGCTTGATGTGCTCGACCATCGCCTGGATGTCGCGCAGCGCCAGATAGGAGCGCGTCACCGGCTTGTTGTTCGCCGCCGGCTCGTCCATCGCCGTCTCGCGGCTCGAATAGCCGTAGTTGCGGTAATCGCCCATGTAGACGACGTAGCCGCGCTTCACCATCCAGTCGGCCCACGAATAGTCCTTATAGCCGAAGTCGAAATCGCAGGTGGACGGCCCGGTCGCGCCATGGAGGAACAGCACGATATTGTCGTCGGTGAACCGCGTGTTGCCCTCGGCCATCTTCTCGCGGACGAAGATCTTGATGCCGGGATCGAGGCCGTCGATTTGGGTGTCCGCCTTGACGATCCTAGGCTCCTGGGCTTGCGCGCGAGGCAGACCCGCGAGCAGCGCGACGGCAAGCGCTGACGCCGCGATGATAACCGCGCGGCATTTGGACTCGAACCAAGATCGTTGTGACGACATCCCATCCTCCCCCTGAATTTTATTACTGCAAGGATGGGTTGGGCGACGGCTCGCGTCAATCGATCCGCGGCGGAATCATTTGCAAATGATTTGGAAGAATGCAGGCATGAGCGGTGTTGATATGCTTTGGCTCCGGCCGCTCCACTCGCGGCGGAATCCCACACATCGTTGACGGTTGCCGATCTCGCCGAAAACAAAATCAGGGAGGTTTTGATGGACGCCACCGCGCGTTTCGCCGCTCGCCTATTGCCCGGATGTGTCGCCGCCGCATTGATGATGCTGGCCCCCCCGGCCATAGCGCAGGCGCCTCAGGCCGGGCCGCTCGACGTGCCGGCAAAGACGCTTCCCGTTCCGACCACGGTGAGCCCGGAGATGCAGAAGATCATCGCGGCGCCGCTGCGCACCAACTGGGACATTCAGCCCAAGACCGGCGAGGAGTGGAAGCCGGTCGCGGAAGCCGGCGCCGCCGGCCTTATCAAGCTCGTGCCCGGCATGCGCGAGCGGCTCAAGGTCAATGTCGAAAAGACCACGATCGATGGCGTGCGCGCCTACATCGTGACGCCCGCCGTCATCCCGCCGGAGAACCGCAACCGCGTGCTGATCCACGTCCATGGCGGCTGCTATGTGCTCAATCCGGGCGAGGCCGGCCTGCCGGAAGCGATCTTCATGGCAGGGTTCGGCGGCTTCAAGGTGATTTCGGTCGACTACCGCATGCCGCCGGAGGCCTATTTCCCTGCTGCCCTCGACGATGCCATGACGGTCTACAAGGCGGCGCTGAAGACGACCGATGCCAAGAACATGGCGATCTTCGGCACCTCGGCCGGCGGCGCCCTGACGCTGGAGATGATTCTCAAGGCCAAGCAGGACGGCTTGCCGCTGCCCGCCGCGATCGCCCCCGGAACGCCGATGTCGGACACAACCAAGGTCGGTGACACCTTCTACACCAATGAGAAGGTAGACAACGTACTGGTCTCGCGCGACGGCTTCTGTGATGCTGGCGCCAAGGTCTACGCGCAGGGCCGCGACCTCAAGGACCCGCTGCTGTCGCCGATCTATGGCGACATGCACGGCTTTCCGCCCACCATCCTCACCAGCGGCACGCGCGACCTGCTGCTCAGCAACACAGTGCGGGTCCATCGCAAGCTGCGCCAGGCGGGCGTCGAGGCCGTACTGCAGGTCTACGAAGGCATGTCTCACGCGCATTACATCCGCGACGACACCGCGCCGGAGACCAAGGAGGTGTTCGGCGAGATCGCCGGGTTCTTCGACAAGCACCTCGGGAAATAACGCGCTGATCGCCGTCGGCCGAATGAAGCGAAGCGAAATCCGGGACGGCATCGATGACCCGGATATTGCTTTGCTCATTCTGGCTACATCGCCTGATGGTCCTGGTTTCCATCCGCCAATGAACCTCGGTAAGATCGTCGCAGAAAACGACCAACCGGGAGGATTATGGGTGAAACGCGTCATCGCATGTCTCGCAGCCGTGCTCGGCCTCGCAGTGCCGGCGCAGGCCCAGCAGAAGTCCGAGATTGCGATCACGCGCCAGCCCGGCATCCTCTATCTCGCCAGCCACGTGATGGAGAGCCGCAAGCTCATCGAGGCGCAGGCCGCCAAGGCCGGCCTGCCGAATCTCATCGTGAACTGGCGAATTCTGTCGGGCGGCGGCGCGCAAACCGATGCGCTGCTCGCGGGTGGCGTCGATATCGTCAACACCGGCACCGGCAACCTGCTGCTTTTATGGGACCGCACCAAGGGCCGGGTGAAGGGCATCGTCGCGAGTTCGGCGCAACCGACCCTGCTGGTGTCCCGTGATCCGCGCATCAAGTCGCTCTCGGACATCCAGCCACAGGACCGCATCGCGGTGCCGACCGTGAAGGTGTCCACGCAGGCGATCCTGCTGCAGATGGCGGGCGCCAAGATGTACGGCGAGGGCGAGGTCGGAAAATTCGACGCCAATACGGTGCAGCTTGGTCACCCCGACGCGATGGCGGCGCTGGCCAACCCGCATTCCGAGGTGGCGAGCCACTTCTCGGCGCCGCCATTTCAATACCTGGAACTGGCAAGCGGCGCGCATCTCGTCGCCAGCTCCAAGGACATCATCGGCGGCCCGCTGTCGCAGGCGCAGTTCTTCACCACGACGGCCTTCGCGGAGGCCAATCCGGCGGTGATCAAGGCGGTCCGCGCCGCCACGGAGCAGGCGATCGCCTATATCCGGTCCAATCCGCGCGAGTCGCTGGAGATCTACAAGACCATCACCGGCGACAAGGCGAGCCTCGACGAACTGATGAAGATTCTTGCCCAGCCGGATATGATGGACTTCCTTACCCAGCCTCAGGGTACGATGAAGTTCGCCGAGCACCTCTACAGGACGGGCACCCTCAAGACGATGCCGAAGGCCTGGACCGACTATTACCTGCCCTCCGCTGCGGACCTGCCGGGAAACTGAAGCCGTCCATGCCTCACATCGAAGTCCGCGACGTCTCGCTGGCCTACGACACGCCGGCCGGACGCGTGCAGGCGGTCGTGGGCGCCAATTTCGCGATGGAAGCCTCCGAGTTTCTCTGCCTTGTCGGCCCGAGCGGCTGCGGCAAGTCCACCCTGCTCAACATCGTCGCAGGATTCCTGAAACCGACTGGCGGCGAGATCCGCATCGGCGGCAAGCCGGTGACCGGGCACGGCATGGACCGCGGCGTCGTGTTCCAGGATTTTGCCCAGCTCTTTCCCTGGCGAACCGCGCTTGGAAACGTCGCCTTCGGGCTGGAGATGAAGGGGGTGGCGAAGGCGGAGCGTGAAGCGACGGCGCGTGAGCAGCTCCGCCTGGTGAAGCTCGAAAAATTCGCCGATTCCTATCCGCATCACCTCTCGGGTGGCATGCAGCAGCGGGTCGCCATCGCGCGCGCGCTGGCCTACAATCCCTCCGTGCTGCTGATGGACGAGCCTTTCGCCGCGCTCGATGCACTGACCCGCGACGACATGCAGCGCCTGCTTGCCGAGGTGTGGCGCGCAACCGCCAAGACGGTGATCTACGTGACGCATAACGTGGCCGAGGCTGTCTATCTTGCCGATCGCGTGGTGGTGATGAGCCCACATCCCGGACGCGTGAAGACCGAGGTCGCGATCACGCTGCCGCGGCCGCGCGACCCGCTCAGCGTGGAGTTCCTGGAACACCAGAAGGAATTGCTGCGTCATCTCGGCAACGAGACGGCACCAGCGTGATGGACGACGCAAAGATAGCCGAGGAGGATCAGCGATGAGCCAAACGATCACGCGCCGCGAATCTATCGTCCTTGCGGCGGGCGCCATGGCGGCCGCGCTTGCGCCGTCCCGCGAGGCGTTCGCGCTCGATACCGTGCGGCAGGGCTACCAGACCAACATCTGGGGCATGCCGACCTATTATCTCATGCACTCGGGTCTGCTGGAAAAGCACGGCATCAAATTCGAGGACTTCGCCGTCCCTTCCGGCAACCTCACCATGCAGCAGATGGTAGCGCGGCAGGTCGACCTCGGCACCTATGCCGGGCAGTCGCTGATCCTCGGCCACGACAAGGGCGGCATGGTCGGCATCGCCGTGATCGAATATGTCGGCAAGACCGCCAAGGTGATGGCGCGCAAGGATTCCGGCATCACCACGCTGGCGCAGCTTCGCGGCAAGAAGGTCGCCAACCAGGTCGGAGCCTCGACGGGAAGCATCTTCACCGACACCATCGCACCGTCGGCCGGTCTCAAGAAGGGCGACTTCCAGGAAGTTCGCATGAACGTCAACGACATGGTCGCGGCGATGACGGCCAAGACCGTGGACGCCATGGCCAATGTCGAACCTTACAATGCAATCGCGGAGGCCGACGGCATCGCGGTGACGCTCGCGGATTACTCCGCGTTCGACAAGATGCCGGTGTTCATGGCGGCGACGCCGGAGTTCGTGCAGAAGAGTCCTGACACGATCGTCGCCTATCTCAAGGCCTGGCTCGACGCCGCGCGCGACTTCAAGGAGAACCCGGACAAGGTCGCCGACGTGATCTACGGCTTCTACACCTCGAAGGGCTACACGCTGAGCAAGGAGACCTTCCGCAAGGCGCTGGCGACCGTCGAGGTCGATCCGGGGTTCCCGACCGACCTCAAGCCCTATCTGCAGGCACAGGCCGAGATCCTGATCCGCGAGAAGAAGATTCCGGCCGCGCCGGACTGGGCCAAGGTGCTGAGGCCGGAATTCATGGAAAAGGCGAAGGCGGGGGCGTAAGGGAGCACGTGATGAAACGGGACGATGTCATCGCAAAGCTGCGCAACCACGAAGCCGAGCTGCGTGCAGAGGATGTGGCGAGCTTGGCGTTGATCGGATCGGTTGCGCGTGGCGACGACAAGCCGGAGTCCGACGTCGATGTCGTGATCAGGTTGACGGATGATCCCGCCCGCGGCGGCTTCGCTTATTTCGGACAGATCGACAGGGTGAGCCGGAGGCTTGAGGCCATCCTCGGACAAGCCGTCGATGTCGTAGCCGAGCCTGTGCAAAGGGCGCGCTTGCGGCGTGAGATCGAGAAGGAGCGCATCGTTGCCTTCTGACAATCCGTTGCAGCGACTGGAAGATATCCTCGAAAACATAGAGCGGATCGAGTTATATATCCGGAACCATTCGCTCCACGATTTCTCCGACGATGGATATTGCCGTGACGCCGTGGAGCGCTGCCTGCTGCGAATCTCGGAGGCGGCGCGAAAGCTCGAAGGACAGGTGGATTTCCTTATTCCCACTCGCCCTGGGCTGACATTCGTGCCATCGGCAACGTGCTGCGGCACGAATATGACCGCATCGATCCCGCTATCATCTGGAAAATTCTTATGGATGACTTTCCGTCCTTGACGACCGCTTTGGAAACGGCTCTCGCAAGACTTAAGACCGATGGAGAACGTGAATGACCGAAGGACATCGGAATGGACAAGAGTCATGGGGCTTCAAACTACTGGCTCAGACCGACCTCAACGGCTTCGGCGGCATGGGCGAGGGCATGGCGGTGCAGGTCGCGCCGGACGGCCGCCGCATCATCTGGCTTGCGCATGAGAGCGCGCCGAAGAACTTCACCGGCGTCGACGTGTCGGACCCGCGCGCTCCGAAGATCGTGGTCCAAACCGAATTGCCGCAGCCCTACATGCGGTCGAACTCGCTGGAGCTGACCGGCAACATCCTGGCGGTGGCCTATCAGACGCAGCAGCCGGCGCAGAAGCCGGCCGGCTTCGAGCTGTTCGACATCTCGGTTCCTGAGAATCCGAAGTCTATCGCCTTCGTCGATTGCTCGGGCCCGCGCTCGCGGGGCGTGCATCAACTCTGGTTCTGCGACGGCGAATTCGTCCACATGGCCTCGGGCGCCGAGGACTTCATCCCCTCGCATCCGCTGGACGACCAGTTCTACCGCTGCTTCGACGTACGCAATCCATCGAAGCCGGTCGAAGCCGGGCGCTGGTGGCTGCCGGGGACGCGGCGCGGCGAATCCACGCCGCCACCGGCGCGCCATGCCATGGACATGGGCAACCGCGCCCACAACACCAACGTCTATCCGCAGCGGCCGGACCGGCTCTATCTCGGCTATATCGATGCCGGCATGTTCATCCTCGATATTGCCGACAAGGCGAACCCCAAGCCGATCTGCCATTGGGACAACTCGCCGCCGTATGGCGGCTTCACCCACACCGTGCTGCCGCTGTTCGAGCGCGACCTTCTGGTGGTAACCGACGAATCCGTCGTCGACGACGGCAAGGACTGGCCGAAGCTCGTCTGGATCCTCAACGCCAAGGAGGAGACCAACCCGATTTCGATTTCGACCTGCCCGGTGACGAATCCCGAAAGCTATCTGCATCGCGGCGGCCGTTTCGGCGCGCATAACCTGTTCGAGAACACGCCCTCGCCCAACGCCTGGCACTCCGACCAGGTCATCCTCGGCACGTTCTTCAACGGCGGCCTGCGCGCCTACGACATCTCGGATGCCTACCAGCCGAAAGAGATCGCGGCCTTCGTGCCCCCGGCGCCGAAGGGAAATCCCAACGGCACGATCCAGATCAACGACGTGTTCGTCGACGAGCGGCAGGTGGTCTACACCGTCGATCGCCAGTCCGGCGGGCTGTACATCCTGGAAATGGATTTCTGAGCGCTGGCGTGGCGCAACCATCTATCCCAGCCCGGCAGCGCCGCTACCGCAGATGCCGGATCATGGCGCCGATGATGTTGGAATAATCGTCTGTCCAGGTCCGCAATGCCGGGTTCGGCGGCGCGGGCGCCCAGTCCTCGCCTGCGCCAAGCGCGTCGAAGTCCGCGTCGGTGCGGGCCACCGCCGCCACAGTCGATGAGAACTTGTAGGCGTCGTCGTCCTCGCCCTTGTCGCTGTCGTCGAGCCGCGTGACCGCGCCGTTCGCCGCAGCGATGTTGGCGACCACCGAAGCCAGTTCCATGTGACGATTGGAGATGTGCATCAGCACCAGGCCGCCGGGCGCGAGCTTCTTCAGGTAGATCGCCATCGCCTCCCGGGTGAGCAGATGGATCGGGATCGCATCCGAGGAGAAGGCGTCCATCACGATCACGTCGTATTGGCCGTCGGTGGCATCCGCCATGGTCAGGCGCGCGTCACCCAGGATGATCTTCGTCTCGGGCGCGCAGCGCGAGATGTAGGCGAAGCGGTCCGGGTCGGTGGCGATGCCGGCCACAACGCGGTCGATCTCGTAGAAGCTGAGTTCGTCGCCGGGCTTCGTCAGGCAGGCGAAGGTGCCGGTGCCGAGCCCGACCACGGCGATGCGGACCGGCGCACCTTTCTTGTCGCGCACCGCCGCGGTAGCGAGCGCCAGCGGCGACTGCCGGTGATAATAGGTGAGCGGCTCGGGGCGGCCCGTCAGCGGCCGTCCGTCATCGTGCTTGAGCCGCTGCGCGCCATGCTCGGTCGTGCCGTGCAGGAAGATGCGGAAGGTGCCGTCGGCGGATTCCATGATCTTGTAGACGCCGAAGAAGCTGCGCACGAATTCGCGCCTGCCGACGCCCGGATCGTGCATCCGCGCCACCATGAAGGCGACCGCGATGATGGTCGCGAACTTCAGCGGATCGCGCCAGAACAGGACGGACAGCAGCATCAGGCTCGCGATCGCGGCCTTGAATGGCTTGTCCTCGAAACCGTATTGGTAGCCGAGCCCCGACAGCATCACCGCGACGGCGACCACCAGGACCACGAGCCAGGCGATCCGCCGGTTTCGGGACGTCGGCAGGGACAGTCCCGGCCGGCACAGGACCGCGAGCACGATCAGCAACGGATATTCGGCGACCCATTGGAACACGCGCGGCGCCACCAGGCCGGCGGCGATGCCGCCGATCATGCCGCCAGCCGACATCCACATGTAGAACGCCGTCAGATACCGCGCCGGGGGACGGCGCTTCGCAAGCTCGCCATGGCAGACCAGCGCGGTGATGAAGAAGGCGGCGAGGTTGGCCGCGGTGGTCAGGAAAATGTAGTGCAGGATCTCGAAGGCAAGCAGCAGGACCAGCGCGATGATGAAGATCGGCTGGATCTTCACCATCCAGTCGTGGGGCAGCAGCGGCCGGGTCTGGAAGACAATGACGAATGTCAGCAAGTAGAGGGCAAGCGGAATGACCCACAGCAGCGGGGCGGCCGCGACGTCGGTCGACAGGTGCGCCGTGACCGCGACCAGCAGGCCTGCCGGCACCGCCGCCAGCACCACCCAGGCCAAGGTGCGCCGCCAGGTCGGCTGGGCGGCCTCCGCGTCCGCGGCCTCCGCCGTCGATGGCCGGGCGGGCGCCGGTCGCCACACGGCAACGCCGCACAGCGCGACCAGCACGATCAGCGCGTAGAAGCCGATCGACCACATCCGGCTCTGCTCGCCGACCGTGGTCAGCGGCTCGAACGCCAGCGGATAGGACAGCAGCGCGAGCAGGCTGCCGACGTTGCTGACGGCGTAGAGAAAATACGGCTGGCTCGCAGACGGATGTGCGCTGCGCGCAAACCAGGCCTGCAGCAGCGGCCCGTTCGCCGACAAGGCGAAGAACGGCAATCCGATCGAAGCCGCGAACAGGCCGATCAGCCAGAAGGCTTCGCCGTGGTCCGGCTGCCGGCCCCAGCCGGTGGCGATGGCGAGCGGCAACGCAAAAGTGGCGAAGGCCAGCACCGCCACATGGACTATCAGCGACGGGCGCCCGGGCAGGAACCGCGTCAGCGCATGCGCATAGGCGTAGCCGGCGAGCAGCATGCACTGGAAGAAGACCATGGCGACCGACCACACCGAGGGCGCGCCGCCGAGCCGCGGCAATACCATCTTGGTGAACAGCGGCTGCACGGCGAACAGCAGCGCCGCGCTCAGGAAGATCGCGGCCGCGTAGATCACCAGCACCAGGCCCGGGGACGCCGCCATGCGGGCGTGCGCTCCCTGCTCATCCACCGCCATTCAATCCTCGTCCTGACGCAACGCGCGGCCCTCTCCGGCCGGGTCGCGAGTGCAACGACCACAGACAACATGCCGGCGCAACCTGCATGTGGTTGCACCGGAAGCGCCGGGCCTTCGCCTCGCGGAATTTTTATATCATCGGGGTGTTGGCTATACGAAAATGGACACTGCGGTTAGCCGCCTTGTTCGCTTGCCCGAAGCAGGAGGAGGGACCCGACGATGACAGAACTCACCCGCCGCACGCTGCTCGCCGGGTCCGCGCTCGCGACGGTTGCCGGTTTGCCGATGCCCGGACCCGCCGAGGCGGCAGCGCCCGCCGCCGGCAAGCAGAATCCAGCCATCTACCGTTACAAGCTCGGCAGCTATGAGCTGACCGCCCTCTATGACGGCGTCTGGACCCGCCCGATCGACGAGAAATTCGTGCACAACGCTGCCTTTGCCGACGTGCAGAAGGCGCTCGCCGACAATTTCCTGCCGGTCGACCGCCTGCCCGTCCCCTTCACCACGCTCCTCGTCAATACCGGATCGAAGCTCGTGCTGATCGACACCGGCACCGGCGGACAGATGGCGGCGACGGCCGGTTCCATGATGGACAACCTCGCGGCGGCCGGCGTCGATCCCAAGGCCGTCGACGTGATCCTGATCTCGCATTTCCACCCGGACCACATCAACGGCCTCGTCGACAAGGAGGGCCGCAAGGTGTTCCCGAACGCCGAGATCAACGTCTCCGCGCCGGAATGGAATTTCTGGATGGACGAGGCAAGGCTGAGCGCGGCGCCGGACGGCATCAAGGGCGTGTTCCGCAACGCCCACCGGGTGTTCAAGGACATCAAGGACGTCCGCCAGTTCGAGCCGGGCAAGGAGCTTGCGTCGGGCATCGCGTCGATCCCCGCCTATGGCCATACGCCGGGGCACGTCGCCTTCTCGATCGCCTCGGCCAACCAGTCGATGCTGGTGCTGAGCGACACCACCAATCATCCGTGGCTGTTCGCGCGCCATCCCGAATGGCAGCCGGCCTTCGACATGGACGGCCCCATGGCGGTCGACAACCGCAAGCGCCTGCTCGACCGCGCCGCCGCCGATAAGATGCTGGTCCAGGGCTACCATTTCCCCTTCCCGGCCTCCGGCTACATCATGAAGACCGCCACCGGCTATGATCACGTTCCGGTGATGTGGCAGGCCTTTTGACGGCCCGTTCGATCACCCACGACGCAAAGGCAAGAGGCCGGCTTTCGGCCGGCCTCCCGCCTCGATCCCAGCCACCGGTTCGCGCAGTCGGTGGCTGTCGGATCGTGCACTACCCAACCAGGTGACCTCAGCCGGCGCGGCCGGTCTTCTCCTGCTTGATTTGCTTCACCTGCTTGCTGCCCTTGACGATCTTGACGACGTGCCGGGGATGCTTGCGCAGAGAGACATGCGCACGCTTCACGGTCGCCGCCCGGTAGCCGGAAACGCGGTGCATGCGCGCGCCGGGGTGAACCCGGGCATGCCGCACGTTGGTGCCGACGACATGAACGCGACGAAGGTTGCGGGCATGATGGCGATGGGTCCGCGCCACCTTGACGGTGGTCGCCTTCACGGTCTTCGTCCGGGTAATGGTGGCGGCATCGGCCGGCGACGCGGAGACAAGGTTTCCGACGACGGGAGCGGCAAGCAGCGCGGCGGCGACAAGGCCGGCAGCGAGTTTCTTGAACATGGGCTCATTCCTCTGGGGGGTTGGTTCGGGGAGCGACCGACCCTCGGCGATCGTTGAGATGGAATTTGCGCCTGGCGCGCTGAACCGGTTCTGAAGCCGCGCCGCGCCTGATGTTCATGTCGATGAAGCCGCGATAACGGCGTCCGCATGCTCCCGTTCACCTTGCGGACTGCGCCGTGTCGGCATCGCGGTGTTTTCACGGCAGGGAATGCCGGAGCCTCAAGATTGTTCTTTCAGACGGGCCCCACTGGCGCAGGATCACGGTCGCGTGACCTTGGACGTGCGACGCGCCGGCCGGCCGGTTTCGTCATAGACTGCATCACGTCACAACGGGAGGTCTTCATGAACGTCCGTTTCCATCGGCTGGGCATCCTCGCCGCCGCCTGTATGTTCGGCATCGCCGTCTCGGCCGGCCCTTCGTTCAGCGCCGGCGAGCCCGACGGCTCGCGCGGCCCGCAGTCACCGCCCAGCGATGGCAGCCAGAAAAGCAAGAAGAAGAAGAAGGACCAGAGCAACAACCAGGAAGAGCTGACCCGCGCCTACCAGCAGGCGCGCCAGCTCATCATCGACGGCCGGTATGAGGCCGGGATCGCCGGCATGCGGGCGCTCGGTTACGACGACCATCCCGAGGTCGCCAACTACATCGGCTATGCCAGCCGCAAGCTCGGCCGCTACGAGGACGCCAAGGTCTGGTACGAGCGCGCGCTGGTCTCCGACCCGACCCACACCCGCACCTGGCAGTATTACGGCATGTGGCAGCTCGAGCAGGGCAACTTGCTCAAGGCCGAGGATTACCTTGAGAAGATCCACCTGATCTGCGGCAATACCTCGTGCTCGGACTACACCAAGCTCAAGGAAGCCCTCGAAGGCAACATCAGCTACTGACCTCGGCGTGGCTTGACCGCACGCACGACCCGCCTTGGAGTCGTGACAACTCGCGTGCTAATGGCGGCGCATGTTGTTGCGCATTGTTGCGGCCGTCCTCGCCGCCGTCCTGTTGCCTCACCCCGCGAATGCCGCCGCGCTTGACGGCGCGGCGATGGGATGGCCATGGGCGCTGCCGTTCGCCGGCATTCTGCTGTCGATCGCAACGGGACCGCTGCTGTTTCCAAACGTCTGGCACCGCCACTACGGCAAGATCGCAGCCACCTGGTCCTTGCTTGCGCTTGCGCCGCTCGCGCTGGCTTACGGCTGGCCAGCCGCGGCGGCGGCCTTCGTGCACGCGATGCTCGCGGAATATTTGAGCTTCATCGTGCTGCTGTTCGCGCTCTACACGGTCGCCGGCGGCGTGCTGGTGACGGGGACGATGCGCGGCACGCCAACCGCGAACACCATGCTGCTTGCGTTCGGAACTTGCCTGGCGAGCATCGTTGGCACCACCGGCGCCGCCATGATCCTGATCCGGCCCCTGATTCGCGCCAACCTGACACGGACGCACAATGCCCACGTCATCGTGCTCTTCATCATCCTGGTCGCCAACGTGGGGGGCGCCCTGACGCCACTGGGCGACCCGCCGCTGTTCGTCGGCTTCCTGCGCGGCATCGATTTCTTCTGGACCGCGCAGCATCTATGGATGCAGACCGCGATCGTGGCGGGACTGCTGCTTGCGGCTTTTTTCGCGCTCGATCTCTGGTTCTCGCGCGGCGAGGCTTCGCGTAGCGAGGCGCCGGCTGCCGAGCCGCCCGGCGTGCGAGGAAGGATCAATTTTCTTCTGCTGGCGGCGATCATCGTCGCGATCCTGGGTTCCGCGGCATGGAAGCCCGGGATCGAGTTCGACATCTCCGGCACCAAGGTCGCGTTGCAAAATCTCTTGCGCGACGCTGCCCTCGTCATCATCGCGTTGCTATCGCTATGGCTGACCGCGGACGAGCACCGGGCCGCGAACGGTTTCACCTGGGAGCCGATCCGCGAGGTCGCCAAGCTGTTCGCCGGCATCTTCATCGCCATCATTCCCGTGCTCGCCATGCTCGGGGCCGGCAAGGCGGGCGCGTTTGGCTGGCTGGTCGCCGCCGTCGCCTCAGGCGACGGGGCACCGCACGACGTTGCCTATTTCTGGCTCACCGGGCTGCTGTCGGCCCTGCTCGACAATGCTCCGACCTATCTGGTGTTCTTCGAACTCGCCGGCGGTGATCCGCAGCACCTGATGGGACCGCTTGCCGGCACCCTCGCGGCGATCTCGATGGGCGCGGTCTACATGGGCGCCCTGAGCTACATCGGCAACGCGCCGAACTTCATGGTCTACGCAATCGCGACCGAAAGCGGCATCAAGATGCCGAGCTTCTTCGCTTACATGATGTGGGCCGGCGCGCTGCTGGTGCCGCTGTTCCTGCTGCTCGTGGCGCTACCCATCGCGCCCGTGCTGCGGCTGCACTGAATTACAGAGCGGCCGATAGAGAGAGCACGTCGCCGAAGGGCCCTCGTTTGCTCCGTTGCCTCTCTGCTTGTGGGAAAGGGTTACGAGGCGGCCGCGAGCGGCCCTTTCCACTCCAAGAGTGTCCGCTTCAGAATCCGTACAGCGCGGCCGGGTTATCGGACAATATCCGCTGCCGCATTGCCGCGTCGGGAATCCATGACCCGAGCAGGTCGAGCAGGTCCGTGGTGTTCGGCATCCTGCCCTTGAACGCGGCATGCGGCCAGTCGCTGCCCCACACGACCCGCGCCGGCGCGGCGTCGACCAGCGCGCGGGCGAACGGGATGAGGTCGGGGTAGCCAGGACCTTGCTCGGAGAGCCGGTAGGCGCCGGTGATCTTTGCCCAGCAATGGTCGGCCTTGAGCAGATCGAGCAGCGCACGGAATGCCGGCTGCTGCAGGCCGTCCGCCGGCCGCACCATGCCCATGTGATCGATGACCATCACGCATGACAGCTTCGCCAGCCGGGGCGCGAGCTCCACGAGCTGATGCGGCTTGACCATGAGCTGGATGTGCCAGCCGATCTCCTTCATGCGGTCGGCGTAGAATTCGAGATCGGCGGGCGGCAGGCCGCCGGCATGCGCCAGGATGAACCGCATGCCGCAGGCGCCCTGCTCCTGCATGCGGGCGAGGTCGCGGTCGGACGTCTCGCGGGACGCCACCACGATGGCGCGCATCGGCAGACCGATCTCGGCGCCGCGCTCCAACTGGCAGCGGTTGTCGGTGCCATGCACGCTCGGCTGGATCACCACGACCCGCTCGATCCCCAACGTGTCGAACACATGCCGCGCCGCCTCGGGGGTTGCGTCCGGCGGGGTGTATTCGCGGCCTTCAGCATACGGATAGCGCGACGCCGGCCCGAACAGATGGAAGTGCGTGTCGGTCGCGCCCGGCGGTGTCTTGTCCTTCGGGGCGCGGACGTCGGGATCGGGCGCCTGGCACAGGTCGGTCATGGATGGCCTCTGGATCGGGTCGTCGACGATTGCGGCCGGCGTCAGTGCGCGCCGACCAGATTGGGGATCGCGTGGGTGAACCACGGCACGAAGGCGACCGCGAGCACGCCGAGGATCAGCACGCCGAGATAGGGAAGCATCGCCTTCGAGGCCGCCTCGACGTCGCTCTCCACCACGGCGCAGGAGATGTAGAAACAGATTCCGATCGGCGGGATGAAGATGCCGATGCCCATCGCCAGTAGAATGACCATGGAATAGTGGATGCTGTCGATGCCGAGCTGGTTGGCGATCGGCATCAGCAGCGGCCCGAGGATGATCAGCGCCGGCAGCCCTTCGAGCAACGAGCCGATCACGATCAGCAGCACCATCGAGCCGACGAGAAACAGCGACGGACTGTCGCCGACGAGATGCAGCGTCTGGATCAGCGCGGCGGGCAGGTTCGCCGCCGTCAGCGTCCAGGCGAACGAGCCTGCGGCCGCGATGATGAACAGCACCATGCCGGCGAGCAGCCCGCAATCGACTGCGATGGTGAAGAAGGAACGGATGCCGATCGAGCGGTAGATCAGCACCGACAGCGCGATGCCGTAGAGCACCGCCACCGCCGAAACCTCGGTCGGCGTGGCGAAGCCGAACTTGATGCCGACAATCATGATCACCGGCATGATCAGTGGCATGATCGCGCCGCCGGCGGCGGCCAGCAGTTCGGCGGCGGTGGCGCGCGCCGCGCGCGGCGTGCCGCGCTTCCAGGCCAGCAGATAGATCAGACCATCAGGAACGCCGCGATCACCGCGGCGGGCAGCAGGCCGGCGATGAACAGGGTGCCGATCGAGATCGGCGCGACCGATCCCAGCACCAGCATCGCGATGCTTGGCGGGATGGTCTCCGACATCGCCCCCGCCGCCGCCAGCACGGCGGCGCCCTCCTCCGGCCGGTAGCCCTGGCGCTTGAGTTCCCGCCGCAGCACCGAGCCGACTGCGACCACGTCGGCGACCTTCGAGCCGGAGATGCCCGAGACCAGATAGATGGTCACCACCACCACCTGGAGCAGCCCGCCGCGCAGGTGGCCCACCAGCGCCATCGCGAAGCGCACCAGGCGCACGCTGATGCCGCCCTTCTCCATGATCAGGCCCGCCCAGATGAAGAACGGCAGCGTCAGCAGGATGAAATGGCTGGTGCCGTCGACGGTGTTTTGCGCGGCCGCGATCAGCGGGGCGAATCCGTGATCTGCAGGAAGAAGATCGAGCCCAGCAGCATCGCGAAGCTCACGGGCAACCCCAGCAGCACGGCGACGAAGAACAGCACCAGCATGACGGCGAGCGCGGCGCCATTGCTGGGGCGCGCGATCGGCAGATAGCTGTATGCGACGACCGCGGCGATCGCGGCGACGACGACCGGCAGGACGGTTAGCACGCTGCGCGCCGGATGAGCGAATACCAGCCGTTCGACCGCGAACAGCGCCACCAGCGCCATGCCGACGCTGAACGGCAGCACGATCCATATGGTGCTGATCTGCAGGATCGGCGTCAGCGAGGTCGCGGAAATCTCCAGCAGGTCGAAGGACACGTACAGCGCGATCAGTGCGCCGCTCAGGATGAAGCCGTCGACCGCGACGGCCACTCCCGCCCGCGCCGTCTCAGGAAAGAAGCGCGTGACGAACTGGATCGCCGTGTGGTGGCGTGCCCGGTAGGCGAGCGCGCCGCCGACGAAGGCGAGCATGGTGAGGCAGAGCTTCGAAGCCTCGTCGGTCCATAGCAGCGACTGGGTCGCCACGAATCGGATGGTGATGTCGGTGAGCACCACGGACAACTCGCCGAGCAGCGCAAGCACCAGCGCGACGCGGCCGACGGAATCGATGCCCTGGATGATCGCGCGGGCACCGGAAGCAAGACGGCCGCCGCGCCAGCCCATGAGGCGCGCAGGCACTTCGAGAGGGGGGGCCATGGCAACGGCCGGCGCGCCGCCTTCAATTCCGGCCGTCATGATGCGGACCTCGCTGTGCTCCGCGCGTCCCCGCGCAAGCAGGAACCCAGGAGCAATCCATGCTGCTCTGGATTCCCGCAGGCGCGGGAATGAGCGGAGAATGCTTCAACGCGGGCGGGACCAGCGTCAGGCGCTGCCGACCTGCTTCATGACGGCGTCGACGAGATCGCCGCCGATCTTGTCGCGGAACTCCGCGTAGACGCCGTCGGTCGCCTTGCGATAGGCGGCGCGGTCGACCTCGTTGATGGTGAGGCCCTTCTCCTTGAGGAAGGTCGCGGTCTCGTCGGTCTTCTCCACCATGGTCTTGCGCCAGTCGGCGGTCAGCTCGGTCGCCGCCGCCTGCAGCTTGGTCTTGAGGTCGGCCGGCAGCGCGTCGAACTTGCGCTTGCTGACCATCATCACACCGGCGTTGTAGACATGGTTGGTGAGGTTGATGGTCTTGACCACTTCGTAATGCTTGGCCGACGGCAGCGCGATGATCGGCGTCTCGATCGCCTCGATCGTGCGCTGCGACAACGCCAGATAAACCTCGCTAAGTCGATCGCGATCGGGTTGGCGCCGAGCGCCTGGAACATGCCGGCGAAGATCGGCCCCGGCTGCACCCGGATCTTCAGGCCTTTCATGTCGTCGGGCTTGGGTACTTGCGGTCGATGGTCGAGGTCACGCGCCAGCCCCAGTGGCCGTAAGACAGGCCGTAGATGCCCTTCGACGGCATCAGGTCGGCAAGCTTCCGGCCGACCGCGCCGTCGAGCACCTTCTCGGCGGTCGCGAGATCGGGGAACAGAAACGGCAGGTCGATCACCTGGAACTGCGGGAACAGCGTGTCGAGATAGCCCGACGTGTGCGCGCACAGGTCGATGATGCCGGTCTGCAGGCCGGTCAGGATGTTGGCTTGGCTGCCGAGCTCGCCGGTCGTGAACACCTGCACCTCGATGGCGCCATCGGTCTTGGTCTTGACGTTCTCGGCGAAGCGCAACAGCACCTGATAGAGCGGATGGTTGCGCGTATCGGCGAATGTCAGCTTCATCACATGGGTGGGCGTCTGGGCGAAGCCCTCGCGTGCGAGATAAGGCATCGCGAGCACGTATGCCGCACCGATGCCGGCCGTCTTGAGAACGGTTCGCCGATTGACCATCGTTTTCTCCCTGTGCGTTCTGTTTTGTTTGACTGCTGACGTGTTCCTAGCATGCTGGCAGCATGAGAACCACGGCCGCCACAAAGTTTCATCCACCCGGCGTTTCGCTCAACGCAAGCGGGCATGCCGCGGATGGTTCGTCTCGGCGATCTCGGCGATCAGCTTGTTGATGAGCGCGTTGCCGAAGGACTCGAAATTCTCCGCCACCATGACGAACGCGCCGGGTCCGCCGACGACGTTGTTGCGGTAGTATGCCGCGAGCCCGCCGGTCGGGATTGGTATGATCGGGGTTCCAGGCGACTGGCGTATCGGTGAGGATGACGAGGCCGTTGATCGTCACCCCCTTGGCCAGCGCCTCGTCGCGCGCCGCCGTGACGTCGCGGCCGGCATTGTTGGTGCCGTCGCCGGAGACGTCGATGGTGCGGCGCGAGCGACTCGAACGGCGCGCGGCCGAGCTGCGTCATCGCGAAGTCGATGCCGGCGCTGATCGAGGTGCGGTCGGCGAACGAGCGCGGCGCCTCGACGATGCGGTCGCCGAACGCCGGGCCGAAGCTTCGTCGCTGATCACGGTCCAGTCGATCACGACCTTCTGCGACAGCACGCCGGACCATTCGACGAAGCATCACGCCGATGCGCCCGGTGGCGCCGGAGCGGATCGCCTCGAGCACGCGCGGATTGGTGATCGCCGTCGCGTATCCGTACCGCTGAAGCTGGAACTTCGGCTCGTCGACGCTGCGCGAGACGTCGACGCAAGCACGAGCAGGAGGTCGACGTTCTCGGCGCCTGAGGCGGCCGTCAATCCGCCAGGATCATCACCGCCAGTGAGACCAAATCCCTGAATCGCCCGCTCCATTCCGGTACCCCGCAAGGCGACCAAGCGACATCCTAACCGCGCTTCGCTCGTCCTCCGGCAACGATACGGCGGCTCGATGGTTCGACCCTAGCCGATTTTCTCACCAGCTGCTGCGCCTGCAATGCTTCGACGCGCATCGCGCCCAATCTCCCAGGATCGCGATGCCGTCGGACGGCCGCCGCGGCCTGCCCCGCGGCGGCGGCGCTTCTCGGCGCAGGACGGAGCGCGGCGGCCGGTTTATTCCGCCAATCGCGGGATCGCGCCGGAAACGCGATCTCGACCAGCGTGCCGGCATCGGCCGCGCTCTTGATGGTGAAGCTCGCGCGATTGGCTTCGGCCAGCGCCTTGGTGAGCGGCAGCCCGAGCCCGGTGCCGGGACCGGTCGCGCCCGGCCGTCGAGACCTGCCGGAACGGCTCGAGCGCGGTCGCCAGTTCCTTCTCGCTCATGCCGACGCCGGTGTCGCGCACCCGCAGCATCTCCTCGCCGTGATCGGTGAGCGCGGTCGAGACGATCACCTGGCCGCCGGCACCGGTGAACTTGATCGAGTTCGACAGCAGGTTGAGCACGATCTGGCGCACCGAGCGCTCGTCGGCGACCACCGGCGGCAGGGTCGGCGACAGCGAGGTGCGGATGATGATGCGCTCGCGGTTCGCCTGCGGCTGCATGATGGCGACGCATTGCTGCACGACCTCGTTGAGGTCGACGCGGGCGAAGTTGAGCTCCAGCTTGCCGGCCTCGATCTTCGACAGGTCGAGCAGGTCGTTGACCAGCGAGATCACGTGCTCGCCGGAGACGTGGATGTCCTTGAGGTATTGCTTGTAGCGGTCGTTGCCGATCGGGCCGAAGCGCTCCTCCATCATCACTTCGGAAAAGCCGATGATGGCGTTGAGCGGCGTGCGGATCTCGTGGCTGACCTTGGCGAGGAAGTCGGACTTCGCCGATGACGCCTTCTCCGCCTCGCGCTTGGCGTTGGTCAGGTCCTCCTCGGCGCGCTTCCACTGCGTGATGTCGCGGAACACGGCGCAGAACTTGTCGGTGCCGTCGCCGATGCCGCCCGATGGTCATGAACAGCGGAATCGAGCCCGCCCTGGCGCGACGCGGCCGATCACCTCGCGGCCGTCGTTGAGCACGCTGGCGACGCCGTGCGCGGCGAAGGCCGTCGAGATAGTCGGAGCGCGCACGGTGGCTCTCGGGGGCGAACAGATCGACGAAGCGGCTGGCCGGCGAGGTCGCGCGAGTCGTAGCCGAACAGCGCCTCGGCGCTGCGGTTGGAGGCCGAGCGATCGCGCCGTCGCGGTTCGACCACCACGACGCCGTCGGTCGCGGTGTCGAGGACGGATTCGAGCTCGTGGGTGGCGGATTCCGCCGCGCGCAGGCCGAGCTCGGATATCTTCAGGCGGTCGTCGGCGATGCGCAGCGCCTTCTCGGCCGCGGCGATACGCTCCTGGATGTCGCGCACGGCCTGCTCCGATGCGGCGATACGCGCCTTCGTCGTTTCCAGGGCGCGTTCGGCGTCGCGAATGCGCTCCGCGGCGGCGCCGTTTTCGAGCACGGTCAGGAGCGCGGACTCGCCCGCCCAGGAGATCGAGAACAGCCGCCCTTCGACGGGAAGCGACTCGCCGCGCCGCGTGGTGATGGCCAGCGCCTTGTCGGAGTCGCCCGGCTCGCCGAGCATCGTCACCCCGGGTTCGGCGAACAGGCGCTCAAGCCCGCCTGCTGCCGTGATCGCGTCGACATTCTCGTAGCCGGTCCAGTCGAGCAGGGCCTGGTTGGCATAAAGCAGGCGCCCGCCGCGATAGACCAGGACCGCCGCGGGCACCCGGTCGAGCACGGCCCGTTCGCCACGACCCGCCGCCGTCGCGGCCGTGGCAGGAATTTCGCTGCCGGTGCCATAGGCGCTCGGGATCGCTTGCCGCGGGAGAGCCGGCTCGGCGACAGGTTCCGGTTTGGCGGTGGCGGCGTCCGCGAGCGGGGAAACGGCCGGCCGTATCGGAGCAACAAGCGCCGCATGTTCCACCGGTTCGCCCAAAGGCTCCGGCTCGGCATCGGGCTCCCGCTCCTCGCCTTCCATGCGGGCGCCGAGCGCCTTGGCGATTTCCTGGAACGCCGTCCGCTCGACCGGAGTGAGGGTTGGACGCTTTTCCGCCGCAGGCACTGAACTGCCGCGAAACGGCACGACGTTCTTGGCAGCGGGCACGAGCGTGGGCTGCGGCCGCGGCTCCGGCGGAAGCTCGCTGATTTCGGACTCCGGCGGTTCGGGCGAAACGGTTTCGGACGACGCCGCCTCGGACGGCGCTAGATCGGATTCAGGCCGTTCGCTGTCGATCACGGTCGGCGGTGGTGCGGACGGCTCGGGCATATGCTGTGGCTGATCCAACGCTGTTGGCGCGTCCGGCGCGGAACCCGCATCATGTTCGGTTGCCGCAGGCGCGGACTCATCCGGACTCGGCGGCGCGTGCTCCTCGGCAGGCGGCGCGGTCGATGCCGGCACGGCGAACGGAGCGCGGCGCGCCGAGGCGATGGCGTTGAGGCGTGCCACATCGCGGCAGACGCCGAAGCCGCGATAGCCGCGGAACGCGCGCTCACGATCGAACATGGGCAGACCGGACAGTTCGGCCGCCATCCGCTCGGCAGTTCCTTCCACTGGCCACGCGACGGCGATGCCGCTCCAGGTGTCGCGGGACGCAAGCGCGCGAGCGACGCGTTGGTCCGGATCAAGAGCGAGCGTTGCGGCGAGCTCGGTCCATGGCCGCCCGAGGACGGCCGCAACGCCGGCACCAAGCAGCGCAACGAACTCGTCCGAGCCGACAGTGAAGCGTCCCTCGGCATCCGTCTGCCAGACGAAGCGGAGGGGATGACGCCGCCCCGACGGAGACTGCGGCGCAGCCGGAGCTTCGTTGAGCGCATGCGACCGCGGAGGCGCCGCTTCGATCTCCGATGACCGATCATCGCCCGAATGCGTCGCGTGCAAAGCCCCACCCTCCGTGGCTGACGCTCCCGCCGCAGGCGTCTCAAAGAAAATGGGAGTGGCCTCCTCCCCTAACGGAATGTCTGTAGCGGTCGTAGTCGATGGCGGAGCGGATATCGGCTCCAGCGTCGCGATCAGGACGACGGCATTGCCGGTCCCGATCCGGGCGAGCGACATCGGGCCCGATGGCGTGTCGCCGGAGGCATGGCCGTTTGACAGGGCCTCGGCGGTAAGCGCGCCGGCGCCGGCGGCCGCAAGCGTGGCCGCGGCGCCAAGGCGATGACCTGCGTCGTCGCTCGCATGCAGCAGGGCGCCGTCGGGCGAGAACGCGGCGAGCGGCTCGCCGATCGTGGCAAACAGGCGCCGAATTCGCTCGGCGAGACTGAGATTCGGTCCGGCGGCTTCCACTGCGGTCACCAGGATTCCCGCCCGGGCATCCGGCAGCGCGATGCGCGAGCAGGCGCACAGCAGCATCCGGCCGAAGCCGGCACCGAAACCGCGCAACCGTTCCAGGCGCGGCGGCCCACCCTGCGGCAGCGAGCCGGCGAGCCGGACGATCTGCTGCGCCGCGGGCTGACCGGCTTCAAACTGCCGCCCGGCGATCGCGGCGGGCGCATCGGCACCGAACACGGCCGCGCCGGGGGGATTGGCCCACAGAATTTCCGTCCCGTCGTCATTCCAGAGCCATGCCGGAAAAGCAGCCGTCGCATGCGCCGCGAGGCGCGGGTCACGCAGAAACGCAAGCTTGTCGAGTGCTGTCATCGGCATGAACGGCCCGGGCCACAGCGGCAGTGTAAACAAAGCCTTAATAATCCGGCGGCGGCATCCAAGTCCACGAAAGCAGCGGGTTTTTGGCGGGCCTTGATGGAATAGCGTTAATCGGCGGACTGCCTGGCAGCGCTTCACGTTTCCGCTTGCGCGAGGCAACCGCGCGGCCGACAATCGCGGCGATCCGTTCGAAACGAGAGGTCTCGGCGTTTCGTCCCAGGGTTCATCGCGGAGGAGGTTTGCAAATGGCCAAGGATCCGATGGGGATGGGTAATTTCGAAATTCCCACCGACGTACGCACTTTCGCGGAGCAGAGCGTCGAGCAGGCAAGGCGGGCATTCGACGGCTTCATTTCCGCCAGCCAGAAGGCGGCGACCACCATGGACGGCCAAGCCGCCGCGGCTCAGTCCGGAGCCAAGGACCTGCGTGAGCGGACCCTGGCATTGGCCGAGAAGAACGTCGCGAGCTCATTCGATTTCGCCCAGAAGCTGGTCCGCGCCTCGAGCCCGGAAGAGTTCATGCGCCTGCAGTCCGAATTCGTGAAATCGCAGATGCAGGTGCTGACCCAGCAGGCACAGGAACTCGGCCAGACGGCGACGGCCGCAATGAACGCGGCCAAGCCGAAGGGCTGAGCGAGCCCGCATACCACTGTTCTGTGCTGTAGACCCCATTTGGTCGGCGCGGGCCAACGGCATGCTGTCGGCCTCACCGGCATGCGGAGGCCGCAAAGCCTCCACGTTTTAGGCATTTTTGTGCAATGCGGTATCTTCTATTGCATTGCAACATGCGGTTCGCTATATTCCGTTTAGAGTTGCGGCTGGCCAAATCGTAACCGGCGTTCCAGCCGCGGATTTCACAAAGCGCTGAGCCGACCGAGGGCGGGAGGTTCAGGCGGTATCCGGAGCCGCCCTCGATGAGGAAAATGTGATGTCAGAGGCCACGACCAAGTTGAAGGCGAAGACCGCCGCACAGCCGGTTTTCGATACCCCGAAATTCGACATGCCGAAGTTCGAAATTCCGAAGTTCGACATGCCCAAGATGGAAGTCCCGGCTGCTCTGCGCGAGTGGGCAGAGAAGGGCGTCGCCCAGGCCAAGGACGGCTACGAGAAGATGAAGAGCGCCGCCGAAGAGGCGACCGGCGTCCTCGAGGACACCTACACGACCGCCACCAAGGGCTGCACCGACTATAATCTCAAGATGATCGAGGCCGCGCGGGTCAACACCAATGCGGCGTTCGACTACATGACCTCGTTGCTCACGGTCCGGTCGCTCTCGGATTACGTGGAGCTCACCAGCACCCACACGCGCAAGCAGGCCGAGACGATCACGGCGCAGGCCAAGGAGCTTTCGGCTCTCGCGCAGAAGGTCGCGGCGGAGACTTCGGAGCCGATCAAGGCCGGCGCCAGCAAGGCCTTCCGTTTCGCAGCCTGACGGCACTTACCGCGACGGCAGCCGCCGTCCGGCATTTGACTTGAAACTGTTGCAGGAGCCCGGACTGTCGTCCGGGCTTTTTGCTGCAACGACAAGGCCGCCCGGCGCACTTCGCTTGCAAAAAGGAGCCGCTGCTCCTAGGTTCCGCCCCGCTCGCACGCGCGGCCCTGTGCAGCTGTAGCTCAGTTGGTTAGAGCGCCGGTCTGTGGAACCGGAGGTCGGTGGTTCGAGCCCACCCAGCTGTACCATGTCGTGCCCTCGTGCGGGGCAGCCTTCGTTTAGTCCGGCGTGATCGACGGCGAGCTTTCGACATGCGCGGGAGCGGATTCCGGCGTGGTCTTGCCCCGCCCCTTCAGCCATCCGAGCGCTGCTCGCGCGCGGCTGAAGGCCTGCCACAGGACCGGGTTCTGCTTGATGCCGCGCTTGGCGCGGCGCGCCGTCTGTGACGCGAACACCAATGGCCAGCCGCGCGGGCTCGCAGCCACGGCATGATCGTAGAGCTTCACCAGCGTATCGGACCATTCGAGCTTGTAGCGCTCGTCGCCGATGGTGAAATCGAAGCGGTCGCAGCCGCGCTCGGCCGCGCGCTGCATCAGGTCGCGCAGGTGGGCGGCGCCCGGACCGAAACGCGAGACCTCGCCGCCGTCATAGCTCGCCAGGATGTGATAATAGCAGCCGCGGAACTGCAGCCCGAGATTCGCCGCCGCGACGATGTCGCCGACATCGAGACGGCTGACATGGACGAGATCGCGCGTCGCCGTCGCGGTCGCGACGTCGAAGAAAAAGTCGCGGCAGCCGGGACGGGCGAACAGGTTCGCCACGCCCATATGGGCAAAGGCCTGCGTCTTCTGCGCCACCAGTGTTTCCAGCGTCGACGCGATGTCGGTTGCCGTCTGCGGATTGACGAAGACGACCTCGCCCATCTCGCCGAGCCGCTTGCGCTTGGTGCGGTCGCGCCGCCGCGTCGCCGACGAGCGCCGCGCGGTATAGAACTCGTCCCAGTCGCCGGCGAGATGCATCAGGTGGGCGCCGCTCGGATTGAGTCCGACCGCGAGATGGAGGAACGGGTTGGGCTGGGCGCCGACCGTCTCCGGCATCTTCGTGAATTCAATGATGTCATGCCGCAGCGCCGGTTCGCGCTGGAGCCGGTCGCGGATGTCGGCCCACAGGACGAGAAACTGGCCCGGCGTCGTCCGTTGCGAGAAATCCGGCGCCAGCAGCGGCGCATTGTAGTCGCACAGGTCGTAGCCAAGCCACTTGAGCCGCCGCACGATGCCCGGATGCACGGCAAGCGGCATGAGGAACAAGAGGTCACCGGCCGCGTCTCGTCCCGCCACGACGGCAGGCGCGACATTGGCGCGCAGGCCGATATGGCGATGCCAGCCCGCGAGCCAGTCAAATGTCTGGAAGACGGTGCAATCCGCATGGGCCTCGAAGCGCCGCCACGTGGCTTCGACCGCCGCCAAATCCTGATGGATCGTCAGCCGGATATCCGGCGCTGGCGATGGCGCGGAACGGACGCCTGTTTCCGCCCGCCTGGGATCGGCGGGAGCGTCCTGGATGATCACGGTCATTGATGCGCCCTGCTTTCGGTTGCGACCTTTGCAGGGAATTCTCAATAAACGGTTGGCAGAGTGCGTGGCGCCGTATCGACGCACCGCTGGGCGACATGAGACACGCGATCATCCGAGCCACGCTCGACGCCCTGTATTTCACCGGCGCGCATGTCGCGCTGGGCCGGCCCTTGGCGGGCATCGGCGCGATCCTCACCCTGCATCACGTGCGACCGGCACGGACCGACGCGTTCCAGCCGAATCGCCTCCTTGAGGTGACGCCGGAATTCCTGGAAGACGTCGTGCTCTGGCTGCGCCACGCGGGCATCGACATCGTCAGCCTCGAGGAGATGCACCGGCGCCTCGTCGCGCGCGACTTCGGCCGGCGGTTCGTCTGCCTCACGTTCGATGACGGCTATCGCGACAACCTGCGCTTCGCCTATCCAATCCTGAAGCGGCATCGGGCGCCGTTCGCGATCTACGTTCCGACCAGCTTTCCGGAGCGGCTCGGCGAGCTGTGGTGGCTCACGCTCGAAGCCGTCATCGCCGGCAACGATCGAATCGAGGTCGCGATCGCAGGCGAACGGCTGGCCTACGACGCCCGGGACGCCGACGAGAAACGCGCGGCCTTTAGCACGATCTATTGGCGCCTGCGGCGCCTCGACAGCGAAACCGACATGCGCCGGATCGTGCGCGAACTCGCCGCGCGCTATGGCGTCAAGGCGGAGGCCTTCTGCGACGACCTCTGCATGACCTGGGACGAGCTCGCGCGGCTCGCCGCCGATCCGCTGGTCACGATCGGCGCGCACACCGTCAACCACATCATGCTCCGCAAGGCGCCGGACAGCATCGTCAGCGCCGAGCTGCGCATGAGCGCGGCAGCGATCGAGGCGGCGCTTGGCGTGCGTCCCCATCACTTCTCGTATCCGGTGGGCGACCCGACGTCGGCGGGCCCCCGCGAATTCCAGATCGCGGCAAGCCTCGGCTTCAAGACCGCGGTGACCACGCGGCCTGGCGTGCTGTTCCCGGAGCACCGCGAGCACCTCACGGCGCTGCCGCGGATCTCGCTCAACGGCGAGTTCCAGCGGCTGCGCTATCTGCGGGTGCTGCTGTCGGGCGCGCCGACCGCGCTGAAGAATGTCTTCCGCCGGGTCGACGCGGCTTAACCCTCCGCCGCATAAGGCGTTGCATCGCACCATCATCCCCGCGCACAATTCGCCCGCGGCGATGTGTGCGAGGACAGGGTAGCGTCGGTCATGAAGGCGATCATCGTCGGCGGGGGAATCGGAGGCTTGACCACCGCGCTGATGCTCCATGCGCGCGGAATCGATTGCGAGGTCTACGAGCAGGCGGAGACCGTGAAGGAGCTCGGCGTCGGCATCAACACCCTGCCGCACGCCATCAAGGAGCTCGCCGAACTTGGCCTGCTCGATCGCCTCGACCAGGTCGGCATCCGCACCTACGAGCTGTTCTACACCAATCGCTTCGGCCAGGAGATCTGGCGCGAGCCGCGCGGCATCGACGCCGGCTACGACGTGCCGCAATTGTCGATCCACCGCGGCCGCCTGCAGGGCGTGATCCATCAGGCGGTCCGCGCGCGGCTTGGGGAATCCCGCATCCATACCGGCCATCGCCTCGGCGGCTATTCGCAGGACGAGAGCGGCGTGACGGCGTATTTCTTCGGCCGCGACGGCAGCCACCGCGCGACCGCGCGCGGCGACGTGCTGATCGGCGCCGACGGCATCCATTCGCTGGTGCGCGAGACGCTGTTCCCGAAGGAAGGCCCGCCGCGCTGGAACGGCCTGATGCTGTGGCGCGGCGCGACCGACTGGACCGCATTCCTCACCGGCTCGTCGATGATCGTCGCCGGCGGGCTCGATGCGAAGTTCGTCGTCTACCCGATCGGCGAGGGCTCGCGGCCCGACAAGCGGCTGACCAACTGGGCCGTCGTCGCCAAGGTCGGCGATGCCGCCGCCCCGCCGCCCAAGGATGACTGGTCCAGGCCCGGCCGCTTCGAGGACCTGATCCCGCACGTGCAGCGCTTCTTGATCCCCTACGTCGACGCGCTGCGGCTGATCGAGGCGACGCCGGAATTCTGGGAATACCCGATGTGCGACCGCGACCCATTGCCGCGCTGGTCGCACGGCCGCGTCACCCTGCTGGGGGACGCCGCGCACCCGATGTATCCGGTGGGATCCAACGGCGCCTCGCAGGCGATCCTCGACGCCCGCTGCCTCGCCGACCGCCTGCGCGACGCCGAGCATCCGCTTGCCGCGCTGTGGGCCTACGAGCAGGAACGCCTGCCGATAACGGCGCAGATTGTGCGAATGAACCGCAAGGGCGGTCCGGAAGGCGTGATCGATGTCGTCGAAGGGCTTGCACCCAACGGTTTCACCAGCATCGACGAGCTACTGCCCTACGAGCAGCGCAAGGCGATCGTGCGCGGCTATGCTTCGACGGCCGGATACGCTCAGGCGCAGGTGAACAAGGCGGCGTAGCGATTCATACTAACGCGAGGAGCCCGTCCTTCGCGATTGCGCTCCGTGCCATTGATCGTCATATCCTAAAAAAAATCATCGGTTTGTACCGGGGGGATATGAGCAAGATCGTCGTCAATCCGACATTGGCGGGCGCAACGGAGCACCTCGGCGAGGTGGCCGTCTGTTCGCCGCAGGATGTCGTGCGCCACCCGATATGGCAGGGAGTCCTGACGCGCATCCGCAAGGATCGCCGGTACTACGAACTGCTCGAAGCCACCCTGCCCGGCTTCGACTATCGCTACTTCGTGCTCCACGACGCGATGGGCCAAGTCCGCGCGATCCAGCCATTCTTCCTTCTCGACCAGGATCTCCTGGCCGGCACGAATGCGACCATCATGCGATGGGCGCAGCGTGTTCGCGACGTGTGGCCCCGCTTCCTCACCATGCGCACGCTGATGGTCGGCTGTTCGGCCGGCGAGGGCCATCTCGACGGCCATGCCGGCTGGCACCGGGCTCATGCGCGGCTCCTCGCCTCCAGCATCGTCGACCAGGCCCGGACGCTGGGCGCAAAGCTGATCGTGCTGAAGGAATTTCCGGCGAGCTATCGCACACCTCTCGAGGCCTACCTGCAACACGGCTTCACGCGGGTGCCGAGCCTGCCGATGACCCGGCTCGAGCTCGCCTATCGCAGCTTCGACGATTACATGGCGCGGACGCTGTCGCGGGTCACGCGCAAGGGACTGCGACGAAAGTTCAAGGACGCCGCCGCCGCGCCCGCGATCGAGATGAGCGTGCACCACGACATCACGCCGTTCATCGACGAGGTCTATCCGCTCTACCTGCAAGTCTACGAACGATCGGTTCACCGATTCGAGAAGCTGACGCCGGACTATCTGTGCGAGATCGGCCGGCGCATGCCCGACAAGGCGCGCTTCTTTGTCTGGCGCCAGCAGGGCAAGGTCGTCGCCTTCAATCTCTGCATGGTGCACGATGACACCCTGCACGACGAATATATCGGCCTCGACTATTCGGTCGCGCTCGACCTGCATCTCTATTTCTACACCTTCCGCGACGTCATGAATTGGGCGATCGCGAACAGCTACCGCTGGTATGTCAGCAACGGCCTCAACTATCAGCCCAAGCGGGAGCTGCATTGCCGGCTCGAGCCGCTGGACATCTACACGCGCCACACCTCGTCCATCGTCAATGTCGTCCTGAAGTGGGTGCTGCCCTGGCTCGAGCCGACGCGGTACGACAAGACCCTGCGCCGCTTTCCCAATTTCGAGGACCTACGGTCCTGACGGGGATTCGTCCGTTCGCATCCGTCCGCGCGGCTGGCTGGGCATCGCACTGATGGCGATCGGCGTGGCGCGTGTTCGGGGGCTGAAGGGAAGCGCAAATAGAGTCCGAATGTAATCAGCAATATCGGCAAGGTCGTTGTTAGCGCGGGCGGTGAGCCGCAGCTTCATGGATCAAAGCGACGGAGCGCAGCCTCGACTTCGACCTCGGACGCAAACTCACGGCGGTGAGCCTGCGCCAATCCTTCCAAGATTGCGGGCAAGTGCGACGAATTCGATGTCTTCGGGCTCACCATCGCTCGTGGCGAGGAGCAACATCGCGCGAGCAATCTCGTCCTGACCTTCAGACGGGAGGAGTCGCACGGCTTCGAGCGCTTGCTGCAACAGCTTCGTCATGGCTTTAACCGAGATGTAATGGTGCAGTTCACCAGCGATTCTAACTATTCCGACGGCGGCGGCAGGAACACGACCTCATGCTTGGCGGACAGCGCGACCACGTCCGGCGGGTTCTGCTCCTTCATGGAATGGATCGCCCAGAACAGGTCGTACAGCTTGCGCGTCGGCGCGACCCAGAACAGGCACTTCACCGGCTGGTCGGACTTGTTGAACAGGCCGTGCGCGATGCCCATCGGCAGGCGGATGAGGTCGCCGGCGGTGGCGACGAAATCCTTGCCGTCGATCAGCGCGTCCATGCGCCCCTCGAACATGTAGACGAACTCATCCTGGGTCGGATGGATATGCGGCGGCACGAAGGTGCCGGGCGGCAACGTGGCGTGCCACGAGAACGAGGCCTCGTTGACGTGCTTGGGCACATAGATCTGGCCGAGGATATTCCAGGAGATCCCGTCGATCCCGGTGCCGGCCTTGGTCAGGCCCGCCGTCATCTGCTGCATCGTGTTGCCCTCGTTCGCTCGCCGCGACGCATTGAAGCATGAAACCGCCGCCCCTGGAACATTGGGCTGGCGGCTGTCCCGGGTGATCCGCAACAGCGTAAACGGCGGGCAGCGCTGCCGAAAGGCGAGGCTTCCCTTGGCCGATATTTTAAACTTAAACTATCTTCCAGGTGACGGCGACGGCACGGCCGCGTGCTAGCCTTGGGCAAATGCAGGACATCCAGAGGAGAGACGGAATGAAAAGAATCAGCACGCTGGCCGCAGCGGCTGCGGCGCTCGCGCTGTCGGCAGGCGGGGCCG
Organism: uncultured Alphaproteobacteria bacterium; assembly: GCA_963776455.1. Classification (GTDB taxonomy): domain Bacteria; phylum Pseudomonadota; class Alphaproteobacteria; order Rhizobiales; family Xanthobacteraceae; genus CAVZMU01. The sequence goes on along the minus strand of CAVZMU010000002.1, from coordinate 109,198 downwards.
CTGCGCAGGAGAAGCTCAAGATCGGCTTCGTCGCGACGCTGTCGGGGCCGCCGGCCGTGCTCGGCCAGCAGCTCCGCAACGGCTTCCAGCTCGCGGTAAAGACGCTCGGCGGCAAGCTCGGCGGGCGCGAGGCCGAGGTCATCGTCGCCGACGACGAGCTCAAGCCCGACGTTGCGGTGACCAAGGTCAAGGCGCTGGTCGAGCGCGACAAGGTCGAGTTCGTGGTCGGGCCGGTGTTTTCCAACATCGCCCAGGCGATCATGAAGCCGGCGACCGAAGGCGGCGCGATCCTCATCAGCCCCAACGCCGGCACCTCGAACTTCGCCGGCAAGGAGTGCAACCCGAACTTCTTCGTCACCTCCTACCAGAACGACCAGGTCCACGAGGTGCTCGGCAAATACGCCCAGGACAACGGAATCAAGAAGGCGTTCATCATGGCGCCGAACTACCAGGCGGGCAAGGACTCGCTCGCCGGCTTCAAGCGCTACTTCAAGGGCGAGGTGCTCGACGAGGTCTATGTACCGCTCAACCAGCTCGACTATTCGGCCGAGCTCTCCAAGATCGCGGCGGCGGCGCCCGACGCGGTCTTCGTGTTCCTGCCGGGCGGCATGGGCGTGAACTTCGTCAAGCAGTTCCGCCAGGCCGGGCTTGCCGACAAGATGAAGTTCCTCTCCGCCTTCACCGTCGACGAATCCGACGCTGCCGGCGCAGCAGGATGCGGCGCTCGGCTTCTTCGGCGGCGCCAACTGGGCGCCCAACCTCGACAACCCGCAGAACAAGGCCTTCGTCGCCGCATACGAAAAGGAATACGGCGCGGTGCCGGCGAGCTATGCGTTCCAGGCCTACGACGCAGCACTGCTGATCGACAGCGCGCTGAAGATCACCAAGGGGAATACGTCCGACAAGGATGCGCTGCGGGCCGCGATGATGAAGGCCGATTTCCAGTCGCTGCGCGGCAGTTTCAAGTTCAACACCAACCACTATCCGATCCAGGATTTCTACCTGGTGAAGGTGGCAAAGCGCGCCGACGGCAAATTCCAGACCGAGATCGTGCAGAAGGTGTTCAGCGATTATGCCGACCCACACGTCAAGGATTGCCCAATGAAGTGAGGCTTCGCTTTTCTCCCCCTTGCGGGGAGGGTGGCGAACCGCGCAGCGGTGGGCCGGGTGAGGGTCATCGAAATGAGACCAAAAGAAACCCCCACCCCGCCGCCCTCGCTATGCTCGGCCAGCGAACCTCCCCGCAAGGGGGAGGGTGAACCCAGCCCGACCGCCGCGCCGTAAGCCATTCCATGTCCACCGCGCTGCTCTTCGTCCAAATCCTCAACGGGCTGCAGCTCGGCGTGCTGCTGTTCCTGATCGCGGCGGGACTGACGCTCGTCTTCGGCGTCATGGACTTCATCAACCTCGCGCACGGCGTCCAGTACATGCTCGGCGCCTATCTCGCGGTAATGTTCTACGGCCTCACCGGAAACTTCCTCGTCGCACTGGTGCTGGCGCTGCTGGTCGCGCTCGCATTCGGGCTGCTGCTTGAATTCGTCGTGTTCCGCCACCTCTATGAGCGCGACCACCTCGACCACGTCATCGCGACGTTCGGCATCATCCTGTTCCTCAACAGCGGCGTGAAGCTGCTATGGGGCGCGGCGCCGCTGTCGCTGCCGATCCCGGACATGTTCTCCGGCTCCGTCGTGCTGATGCCGGGACTGCTCTATCCGGTGTGGCGGATCGTGATCATCACGTCCGGCCTCGCCGTCGCCGGCCTGCTTTACGTGCTGGTGAGCCACACACGCATCGGCATGCTGGTGCGCGCCGGCGCCACCAATGCGGCGATGGTGTCGGCGCTCGGCGTCGACATCCGCCGCCTGTTCATGATCGTGTTCGGCTTCGGCGCGATGCTGGCGGGCTTCGCCGGCATCATGATCGCGCCCATCCTGTCGGTGGAGCCCGGCATGGGCGACACCATCCTCATCCTCGCCTTCGTGGTGATCGTGATCGGCGGCATCGGCTCGATCCGCGGCGCCTTCGTGGCGGCGCTGCTGATCGGGCTCGTCGACACGCTGGGGCGCTCGTTCTCCGTCGACCTCCTGCGCCTCGTCATGGGCCCCTCGCCCGCGCGCACCGTCGGGCCTGCCATCGCCTCCATGCTGATCTACGTGCTGATGGCGCTGGTGCTCTTCTTCCGTCCCGCGGGCCTGTTTCCCGCCAAGGGGCGATGATGGCGCTCGCTTCGGCCACCCCGGTGATGCCCGCGCGCCGGCGGCCTGTGCGCGGGCCTGTGGCTGCCGATTGCGATCTTCGCCGTACTGGCGGCGATCCCCATCTTTGCGGCGCTCACCAACGACGGCTATCTCGTCAAGCTCGCGACGCGGGTGATGATCTTCGCCATCGCGGCCGTGGCGCTCGATCTCATCGTCGGCTTCGGCGCGCTGGTGTCGTTCGGCCATGCCGCCTTCATCGGGCTCGGCGCTTACGCGGTCGGCATCCTGGCGTCGCACGGCATCGGCGACGGCCTGATCGCGCTCACGGCGGCGATCGCAGTCTCGGCACTGTTTGCCGCCGTGACCGGGGCGATCTGCCTGCGCACCAAGGGCGTCTATTTCATCATGATCACGCTAGCCTTCGGGCAGATGGCGTTTTTCACTGCGAGCTCGCTCGCGCCCTATGGCGGCGACGACGGCCTCACCGTCGCGAACCGCAACACGATCTTTGGCCTGAAGCTGTTCGACAACGAGCGCGCCTTCTATGTCGTCGTTCTCGTGGCGCTGCTCGGCACCTATGCACTGTGCCGCGCGGTCGTCGCATCGCGTTTCGGCCGCGTGCTGCGCGGCACGCGCGAGAATCCGACGCGCATGGCGACGCTCGGCTTCGACACCTACCGCTACCAGCTTGCCGCCTATGTGCTGGCCGGCGTGCTCGCCGGCATCTCCGGTTTCTTCCTCGCCAATTCCACGGAGTTCGTCAGCCCCGCCTACATGTCGTGGCAGCGCTCCGGCGAACTCATCGTGATGGTGATCCTTGGCGGCGTCGGCACGCTGCACGGCGCCATCATCGGCACGGCCGCCTACCTGCTCGACAGAGGAATGGCTCGCCGGCTATACCGAGCACTGGAAGGTGATCTTCGGCCCAGCGCTGGTGCTGATCGTGGTGTTCGCGCGCGGCGGCCTCATCGGGCTGGGCGCGCTCGCCTGGAGGCGCCGCCATGGCTGAGCCGGTGCTGCGCCTGCAAGGCTTGCGCAAGAGCTTCGGCGGGCTCCTCGTCACCGACGACCTGGCACTCGATGTGATGCCCGGGCGAGCTGCACGCCGTGATCGGGCCCAACGGCGCCGGCAAGACCACGCTGATCAACCTCATCTCCGGTCTGCTTGCGCCCGATGCCGGCAACATCATGTTCGCCGGGCGCGAGGTCACGGAGATGACGGCGCCGGGGCGCGCCGCGCTGGGGCTCGCGCGCTCGTTCCAGATCACCTCCATCGTGCCGGGCTTCTCGGCGTTGGAGAATGTCGCGCTCGCGGTGCAGGCGCAGTCCGGGTCGAGCTTCCGGTTCTTCCGCGCCGCCGCCGAGGAATCCGCGCTCAATGTGCCTGCCTTGGCCGCGCTCGCGGAAGTCGGGCTTGCAGGACGCGCCGACGTGCCGGCCGCGCATCTCTCCCATGGCGAGAAGCGCGCGCTGGAGCTCGCGATCGCGCTCGCCATGGAGCCGAAGCTTTTGCTGCTCGACGAGCCGATGGCCGGAACGGGACGCGAGGAGGGCGACCGCATCGTCGCCTTGCTGCGCAAGCTGAAGGGCCGCTTCCCCATGGTGCTGGTCGAGCATGACATGACCGCTGTGTTCGCGCTCGCCGACCGCATCTCGGTGCTGATCTATGGCCGCGTCATCGCGAGCGGCACGCCCGACGCGGTGCGCGCCGATCCGCAGGTGCATGCGGCGTATCTCGGGGACGAGATGGAATGATTGTCGTGCACCCATGCTGACGGTCGACAATCTTCAGGCGGCCTATGGCCCGGCACAGGTGCTGTTCGGCGTCAGCTTCACCGTCAGTGCCGGCGAGGTCGTGACGCTGCTTGGCCGCAACGGCATGGGCAAGACGACGACGATCCGCACCATCATGGGAATGATGGCGGCGGCCGGCGGCACGGCGCAGTTCGACGGCGTATCGCTGGTCGGCCTTCCGCTCCTACCGCATCGCACAGGCAGGGCTTGGCCTCGTGCCGGAAGGCCGGCAGGTGTTTCCGACGCTGAGCGTGGAAGAAAACCTCGTCGCCACCGCCGCGTCGCGTTTCGGTGCGCCGCGCTGGACGCTGGGTAAAGTCTACGAATTCTTCCCTCGCCTCGCTGAGCGGCGAAACCACATGGGCAACCAGCTTTCCGGCGGCGAGCAGCAGATGCTCGCGATCGGCCGCGCACTGATGACCAACCCCAAGCTCCTCATTCTCGACGAGGCGACGGAGGGACTGGCGCCGCTGGTGCGCACGGAAATCTGGGAACGCCTGGCGCTGCTGAAACGCGAGGGTCAGGCCATCCTGCTGGTCGACAAGCATATCGAGGCGCTGACGCGCATCGCCGATCGGCACGTGGTGATCGAGAAGGGCCACGTGGTATGGATGGGCTCCTCGGCGGAATTGATTGCCGATCCGGCGGTGCGGCAGAAGTATCTGCAGGTGTGAGACGGCGCTAGGTCCCCTTCTACTTCACAATCCCCTTCACGATGTCGATCGCGCGGCGCAGCAGCGTCATCGAGGCTTCCGGCGTGCGGAAGGCCGCATGCGCGGTGAGCGTGACGTTGTCCATCGCCGCCAGCGGATGATCCTCCTTGAGCGGCTCGTCGTGGAACACGTCAAGCCCGGCATGGCGGATGGTGCCGTCAGCCAAGGCCGCGAGAAGCGCCGCCTCGTCGACCAGCGCGCCGCGCGCGGTGTTGACGAGGATCGCGCCCGGCTTGATCTGCTTGAACCGTGCCGCGTTCAGGAAGCCACGCGTTTCGTCGTTGAGCACGAGGTTGACCGAGATCACGTCGGACCGCGCCAGCAGCTCGTCGATGTCCACGCTCGGCACCGGAGATTCCGCACGCGGCGTGCGGTTCCAGCCGATCACCTCCATGCCCATGCCGCGCCCGACGCGGGCGACCTCGCTGCCGATGCCGCCGAGTCCGATCACGCCGAGCGTCTTGCGGAGAAGTTGCGGACCTTCCAGCGGCAGCCAGGTGCCGGCGCGGATCGCGCGGTCCATGCGGGCGACGCCGCGGGCGGCCGCCCAGATCAGGGCGATGGTATGCTCGGCCACCGCGCGATCGCCGTAGCCCTTGATGGTATGGACCGTGATGCCGCGCGCCTCAATCGCCGCGACGTCCATGTAGCTTGCCGCGCCGGTGCCGAGGAACACGATGTGCCTGAGCGCGCCACACTGCGCGACCTGCTCGATGGGCATATAGGAGTGATCGTCAAGGCAAACGTCGTAGCCGTCGAGCAGCCGCGGCAGGTCATGACGCGCGGACGCCGTGAGGTTCAGGACGATGGGGGGATCGTCCGGCCGGTGAACATGAGTGAAGATGGGCGCAAGCTGATCGTTGCAATCGATGAAGATGGATGTCATGCCGCCAGTTTAACGTGACGGCCGCCGCTTCGTGAATGCGCTGGAATGAGATTTCCGTCGCGGCCGTGAATTCCTTCATTTCCAACGCACGCGAGAGTCCGCGTGGCACCTATACCTCTGGGTGTTCGCTTAGGACGCTCAGCGGCACGACAACGCCGCCGTGACCCGCTAACCCGCCTTCTGCCGATTGGTGAAGCGCGCGTTGCCGAGGCCGGTGCCGATCGTGAGCACGCCCCACCGGTCAACGTCGGTCATGAACGGGACTTCGCTCAAGCCCTGGACCACGGCGTCGTTGTGCATCACGACCGAAGTCTCGTGGTCGCCGATGACGGGAATGGCGTCGCGCAGACGCGACGGCAGGTTGAACTTGCTGCTCTCCCAGTTGCCGGGAAGGTTCTGCGCGCCGCGGTCGATCGAGCCGTCCTGCTCGATCTTGCCCGGGCAGCCGATGCCGATGAACGGCGCGAGGCGGATGCCGTCCTTGTTGGCCCGCGCGATCAGCCGCTTGAGCATGTCCGACAACAGGCTGACAGCGTCATCGCGGCTTACCTTCTCGTCGCCATGCCGCCACAGCTCGAACTTCCAGACGCTTGCCTTGGCGAGGTTCTTGGCCTTCTTGAGGTTGAGATGGACGATCCCCGCCCGGATGTTGGTGCCGCCGATATCGACGGCCAGGATCGCGTCATGGGCCTCGAACATCCAGGACGGGACGAGCTGGGTCGAGCCGATAAGCCCTGCTTCGTCAGGCTCGTTGCGGATCGGCACGAGATCGACGTTGATCTTGTCTGCCTTCAGGATCATCGCGGTCCGGCCGATGGCGAGTTCGCCGACGCGGCTGCCGCGAAAGCCGCCGCCGATGACGAGCCGCTCGGTGTCCTTCCACGCCTTGGCCTTGAGGAAGCGTTCGATGACGAAGGCCAGCGCCTGGGAGAAATCCTCAATCGCGCTATGCACGACGGCGGCGGCCTCCGGGTCGCCTTTGGACAGAAGCTGGTCGAGCTCCTTCTTGCTGACCTTGTCGCTCGGCGTATCGCCGAAGGGATCAAGGCCGCCCTTGCGCAGCGGCTTGCGCCAGTTCTCGATCAGGTCGCGGAACGCGCCCTTGCTGGCGCGGTCACCGATGAAGCCCTCGTCATCCTTGATCTCAAGATTGTAGTCGTCGACCTCGACATTGGGCAGGAGCGAGGCGCCGTGCGCCGCGATGTGATGCGATGAGACTTCGGCCATGACACTTCCCCTGTTCGCGCCGACCGTCAACGGCGGGCCGACGGGAAAGTTTCATGGCTCCGCCGGGGCGCGCTGCGCTGGGCGCATGACCCGGTTCAGCGCGCCACGATCGGCTGGGCGGCGAGCACCGGTTCCCGGATCGGGACATCGGCGAAACGCGTGCCCTCCTCGAACCAGGATTTCGGCGCCGGCTGGCCCCACAGCGTCTGGCGCTGCGGATCGCGCAGCGTCCAGCGGATCGGCTCGAGATCGGGATCGACGGTGAGATAATCCGACGTGAACAGCTCGACGCGGTGGCCGTCCGGATCGCGCACATAAAGGAAGAACGCGTTCGAGATGCCGTGCCGGCCCGGGGCCGCGCTCCATGTTGGCGAGGTAGCCGGACGAGTCGCCATCACGTCGCAGATGTGGAGGATGTCGAGCGAGCTCGACGTCCACACGCCGATGTGATGCAGCCGCGGCCCCGCGCCATTGGTGAAGGCGAGGTCGTGGACGTTGCCCTTGCGGTGCATCCACACCGCCCAGAGCTTTGGATCGGTCGCCGTCGGTCTCGGTGTATTCGGTGAGGCGGAAGCCGAGCTCGTTGTAGAAATCGTAGGACGCCTGCACGTCCGGCGTGAAGCAGTTGATGTGGTCGATGCGCTGGATGCGCGCGCCGTGGTAGATCGGCGTATCTGCTGGAGCATGCGACTCGCGCCTGATCCATCTTGAAATAGAATTCGAGCGGCATGCCGAGCGGATCGACGGTGCGCAGCGTGCGGCCCTGGAACGGCACTTCGGGCCAGGACAGCCGGCAGTCCTTGTGGCGCGAACCAGAAGGCGGCGCGGTCGAGGTCCTCCTCGCTCGCGACCTTGAAGCCGAGCGCCGCGCGACCGCGACGTCCTTCGGCTTGCGCAGCACGATGGAATGATGATTGCGCTCCTCGACCGCGCGCAGATAGAGCGCGTCGCGCGTCCTCGTCGGTGACGAGGTAGCCGAGGCAATCGACATAGAACGCGCGCGAGGCGGCGAGGTCGCGCACGCCGAACTCGACATGGCTCGCGCGCACGATGTTGAACGGCGGATTGAAGACGGGTTGCGGATGGGCATGGGTTCCTCCGGTCATCCGCGCGAGCGGTCGCGCCGGATCCAGCTTCTCGTTCTTGCGTGATCTGGATCCGGCGCTCGCGCCCGGATGACGCATCGGTATCGGCGTTAAGCTCCGATCTTCGGTATCTTGTGATTGTCGAGCGCGATCGCGATGTTCTTCGTCTCCATGTAGAAGTCGAACGAATAGTCGCCGCCGTCGCGGCCGATGCCGGAGGACTTCATGCCGCCGAACGGCGTCGGCAGGTGGCGCACGTTCTCCGAGTTGACCCAGATCATGCCGGCCTCGAGCGCCTTGCGCGACGCGGTGCGCGCGGCCGACGTCGCGGGTCCACAGTAGCGCGGTGAGACCGTAGCGCACGTCGTTGGCGATGCGCAGCGCATCGGCTCTCGTCGGCGAACGGGATCATGGTCAGCACCGGCCCGAAGATTTCCTCCTGCGCGATCGTCATGTCGTTGCGCGCACTCGGTGTAGAGCGTCGGCTCGACGAAGTTGCCGCCCGCCATCGGCGCGCCCGCCGCCGACCGCCACCGTCGCGCCGTCGCGCTCGCGCGCGCGTCGACATAGGTCAGCACCTTCTCGACGTGGCGCGGATGGATCAGCGGGCCGATCTCGGTAGCCGGATCGAGCGGATGGCCGACCTTGATGCGTCTTGACGCGCTCGGCGGCGCGCCTGGCGAATTCGTCGTAGATCGAGGCCTCGACCAGCGCGCGGCTCGACGACGTGCAGCGCTCGCCGTTGAGCGAGTAGATCATGAACAGACACGGCATCGAGCGCGCGGTCGAGATCGGCATCGGCGAACACGATCACCGGATTCTTGCCGCCGAGCTCGAAATGCACGCGCTTCAGCGTCGGCGCGCCCTGCGCCATGATGGCGCGAGCCGGTCGCGCTTTCGCCGACGAAGCCGATCGCCTTGATGTCGGGATGCTCGGTCAGCGCCTTGCCGGCGTCCTCGCCGAAGCCATGCACGACGTTGAGCACGCCCGGCGGCAGGCCTGCTTCGAGACAGATCTCGGCGAGCAGCGTCGCGGTGAGCGGGCTCCATTCGGCCGGCTTGTGCACGACCGTGCAGCCGGCCGCGAGCGCCGGCGCGATCTTCCAGGTCGACAGCATGAACGGCGTGTTCCACGGCGTGATGACGCCGACCGGGCCGATCGGCTGGCGCATCGTGTAGTTGAGATGCGTCGTCGGTCGGCAGCGACAGGCCGTCGGCGGCGTCCGGCGCGCGGTCGGCGAAGAAGCGGAAGTTCTCCGCGCCGCGCAACGCCGCCTTCGACATGTAGCGGATCGGCTGGCCGGTATCCATGCATTCGACCAGCGCGATCTCGTCGGCGCGCGCCTCGATGGCGTCGGCGATCTTGTGCAGGATGCGCGCGCCGCTTCTCGCCGGAGGTGTGGCCCCAGCCGGTGCGGAACGCCTTCATCGCCGCCTTGGCGGCGCGGTCGATCTCGGCCGCACCGCCGCGCGCGACCTTGGCGATGACGGCATTGTCGACCGGCGAGGCGTCTCGAACGTCTCGCCGCTGCCGGTGTCCGCCTTGCCGTCGATCAGATGCGCGACCGTCGCCGGCGCGGAAGCGCGCGAGATAGCCATCCGCCCGTGCGAGCGCCTTGTCGAGCGCGGTGCTCATGCCGCCTGCTCGGCCTTTCGCGGATGGTGTTCCTGCGCAAGCGTCAGTTGGGTCGATCTCGTGAATCTCGACGGTCAGCGGCGATCGGGTGCGCCTTGAATGCGGCTCGCAAGCGCGCGTCTCGGCCGCCGCCAGCAGCACCTCGCCGACCTTCTGTACGCATCTCTTCCGGCCGTCCGTCGCGCAGCCGCGCACGACGATGTGGACGAAGCCGTTCTCCGGATTGCGGTCGGCGACCCGAAAGGTCTCGCGGCGCTCGGCGCGGGTGCGGATCGCGGCGACATCGGCGACGCGCTGCCCGGTGACAGCCTGATGCAGCGCATCGACCAGCGCCTGCGCGTCGAGCGTCGGGCTCGAGGTTGGACGAATATTCGACGATGACGTGGGGCATGTGCGTCCTCCCGGCCGCCGGAGCTTTAAGGTGCTCCCGACTTGACCTACCATCGTGATGAAGGGCGCTTCCAGCGTCAAGGCGGCGACCACTTGTCGGCACCGGACCGAAGCACATAGTCGGGTGGCGTCGATTCGGAAGCGGCCGGTCCGCCACCTGCGGTCAGGACATCAGATGCAACTCGCGAGCTATAACGTGCGCGGCAGGACCGGCTTCGGCGCCGTGGTGGGCGACGGCATCGTCGACGTGCGCTCGCGGCTGGCGCCGCGCTTCACCACGCTGCTCGACGTGCTGCGCGCCGATGCGCTCGACGAGGTCGCGGCGACGGCGGCAGGCGTGCGCGCCGATTTTCCGTTGAGCGAGGCCGAGCTGCTGCCGCCGGTGGTGGCGCCGGAGAAAATCCTCTGCATCGGCGTGAACTACGCCAACCGCAACGCCGAGTACAAAGACGGCTCCGAGCAGCCGAAATATCCCAGCCTGTTCTTGCGCTACCCGGGCTCGCTCGTCGGCCACGAGCCAGTCGATCGTGCGTCCGAAAGTGTCCGCCGCAACTCGACTACGAGGGCGAGATCGCGCTGGTGATCGGCCGGGAGGGTCAGCACATCGCGCGCGAGCGCGCGCTGTCGCACGTCGCCGGCTACACGCTTGTGCAACGAGGGCACGATCCGCGACTGGGTGCGCCACGCCAAGTTCAACGTCACGCAGGGCAAGAACTTCGACGCGATCGCGGCAGCATCGGGCCGTGGATGGTGACGCGCCGACGAGATCGACCTGTCGGCAGCCGCTGCACCTGACGACGCGCGTCAACGGCGAGACGCGACAGGACGACACCACCGCGAACATGATCTTCTCCTTCGCCGACCTGCATCGCCTACATCTCGACCTTCACCACGCTGAAGCCCGGCGACATGATCATCACCGGCACGCCGACCGGCGCCGGCGCGCGGTTCGATCCGCCGCGCTGGCTCGTGCCCGGCGACGTCGTCGAGGTCGAGGTTCCGGAAATCGGCACCTTGCGCAACACGGTCGTCGCCGAGACCTGAGCAAGACGGGCGCGGCGATCCGCGTCCTTGGACGACATCGAGCGGGACAGCCTGCGGCGCTGCCGGCGGGTCGCCACCGTGATCGAACGCCCGCCTCCAGGGAATAAATCGTGCGCCGCAGTGTTGTGGGAGGACAAGGCGGCATCCGATACGCGAACACGGGGAGGTTTTTCATGATCGGGATTACACGACGGGCGGCGTGCGCCACGGCGCTGGCGCTTGTGCTCGCCGGCTCGACCCTGGCGCAAGCCCAGGCACCCGCCCGCGTGCGCGGGACGATCGAGAAGGTCGACGGGCAGACGCTGTCGATCAAGTCGCGCGAGGGCGACACGCTCACGGTCAAGCTCGCCGCCAACGCGCCGGTTTCCGCGGTCGTTCCGGCGAAGCTGTCGGACATCAAGGCCGGCACCTTCGTCGGCATCGCCGCGATGTCGGACGGCAAAGGCGGCTGGCGCGCGCTCGAAGTGCTCGTCTTCCCCGAAGCGATGCGCGGAACGGGCGAGGGCGACCGCCCCTGGGACCTCCTGCCGGAAAGCACGATGACCAATGCCACCGTGTCCGAGACCGTCGTCAAGGCGGACGGCCACACCCTGACGCTCAAGTTCAAGGAAGGCGAGAAGACCTTTACCGTTTCCGCCGATACGCCGATCGTCGCGTTCGCCCCCGGAGAAAAAAGCGAGCTCAAGCCCGGCGCCAAGGTGTTTATCGCGGCTGCCACCAAGCAGGCGGACGGCAGCCTGGAAGCGGCGCGAATCGCGGTCGGGCGCGGCATCGATCCGCCGATGTGATTTCTGCCGGGTGTCGGCCCGCGCCGCCCATCCGGTAACGTCGAGCTTTACGATGGACGATCGTCTTTGAACGAGGCGGCGCAAGCCGCGGCACTGCAGGGAGGGATGATGATGCTCACAACAAGGCTCATGGCTGCTGGTGCCGCCGGTCTCGCGCTGGCGCTCATGGCCGCCGTGACTATGGCTCAGGCGCCGGCGCGCGTGCGCGGCACGATCGAAAAGGTCGACGGCCAGACGATTGCGATCAAGTCGCGTGACGGCCAGGACGTGAGCGTGAAGCTCACGCCCAACGCCGCTATCGTCGCGATCGTCAAGGCATCGCTGTCGGACATCAAGGCGGGATCGTTCGTCGGCGTCACCGCGATGCCGCATGGCGAAGGCGTCTGGCACGCGATCGAGGTCCACATCTTCCCGGAGACGATGCGCGGCAATAACGAGGGCGACCGTCCCTGGGACCTGATGCCCCAATCGACGATGACCAACGCCACGGTCAACGACATCGTCTCGAAGGTCGACGGCCACACCCTGACGCTCAAGTTCAAGGAAGGCGAGAAGACATTCAACATCGCGCCCGACACCGTGATCGTCACCTACGTGCCGGGCGACAAGGGTGAGCTCAAAGCCGGCGCCAAGGTCTTCGTCGCCGCCGCCACGAGGCAACCCGACGGCAGCCTGGAAGCCGCGCGCATCAACGTCGGCCGCGGCATCGACCCGCCGATGTGAAGCGTGCTTCGATCCTCATCCTGAGGCCTGGCCGCAAGTCGTTGTCCGCCTCATGCCGAAGGCACAGCGCGCCGCCTCGAAGGACGGGCGGGCTTGTGTTGCCCATGGTTCGGGACGCGCGCTACCCGTGCTCCTCACCATGAAGCCGTAGAAAGATGGCCGCATAGGTCCGATCAATACAAACCCGGCGTGCTGCCGCCGTCGACCGCAACGGCGACACCCTGGATTTGCCTCGCCCGTTCCGAGCACAGGAACAGGGCCAGCGCCGCGATGTCGGCGGGTTGCGCGATGCCGCGCGGGCCGCTCTTGGACACGGTATCCTCGCGCACCTCGTCGTAGGACTTGCCGGTCGCGGCGGCGGTCTGGCGCCAGAGCTGGGTGATGCGGTCGGTCTCAGTCATGCCGGGATGGATGACGTTGACGTTGACGCCATCGCGCTTGCCGAGCGTCGACAGGCCCTTGCTGAAGTTCGCCATCGCGCCGTTGACCGAACCGCCGACGAGGAACTCCGCGCTCGGCGTGCGCGCCGCGCCGCCGATGATGTTGAGCACATGGCCTTGCGAGGCCTTCACCATCGGCCAGAGCAGCCGGGAGAGCCGCACGCAGGCAAAGAACTTCAGCGCGAACCCGTCGGTCCAGGCCGCGTCGTCGAGGTCCGTGAAGTTGCCGGCGCGCGTCGCGCCCGCATTGTTGACCAGGATATCGCAGCGTCCGTGACGCTCGCGCACCGCGTCGAACACTTTCTGGCAGGCGTCGGGCGTCCGCAGGTCGCCGGCGACCGTGAGCGGCGCAGGGCCGATCTTCGCGATCGCCTCGGCGGCCTTGACGAGGTTCTCCGCCGACGACGCCGCCAGCACGGTGTTCGCGCCTTCGCGTCCGAAGCTCTCGGCGATGGCGCGGCCGATGCCGCGGCTGCCGCCGCTGATCACCACCACCTTGTCGGCGAATTCCCCGGCCATCGTCATCACTCCACCAAACAAGCTCAATTAATGTCAACGCGGTCCGCGCTCGTGTCGCGGATACGGCGACCGTCCGCAAGGCGAAGGAACAGACCGGTCCGGAGCGCCTTGTCTGTCTCCGGTATCAGGTACGGCCATTGAACCGCATTCCGGCTCAGGTGTCGCCCATCAGCCCCTTCAACTCTGCGCGGAAGTCCGGCGCGATATCCTCGCGCGCCAGCGCATAGGCCACGTTCGCGGAGAGGAACCCGATCTTGGAGCCGCAGTCGAAGCTGCGTCCCTTGAATTTCAGGCCGTAGAAGGGTTGCGTCTGCGCCAGGCGGATCATCGCATCGGTAAGCTGGATCTCGCCGCCGGTGCCGCCCTCCTGCGTCGCCAGGATGTCGAAGATTTCCGGCTGCAGAATGTAGCGGCCGGTGATCGACAGGTTCGACGGCGCCTCCGCGCGCGGCGGCTTCTCCACCATCTTAGTGATCGCGAACGCGTTGCCCTTCGTCTTGCCGACGCCGACCGCGCCGTACATGTGGATGCGTTCGTAGGGCACCTCCTCGACCGCGACGACGTTGGCCCGTTCGTTCAGGCTGCGATAGGCGGCGATCATCTGCGCCATGCAACTCGGATTATGCTGGACCAGGACGTCGGGCAGCAGCAGCGCGAAGGGCTCGTTGCCGACCAGCTCGCGCGCGCACCACACCGCGTGGCCAAGACCGAGCGGCTCCTGCTGACGGGTGAAGCTCGTGGTGCCCGGCCCCGGCAGGTCGCGCTGGAGCAGCTTGAGGTCGGTGTGCTTGCGGCGCTCCTTCAGCGTGACTTCAAGCTCGAACTGCCGGTCGAAGTGGTCCTCGATGATGTTCTTGTTGCGGCCGGTGACGAAGATCAGATGTTCGATTCCCGCTTCGCGCGCTTCGTCGACCACGTGCTGGATCAGCGGCCGGTCGACGACGGGGAGCATCTCCTTGGGCATCGCCTTGGTGGCCGGAAGAAACCGGGTGCCGAGGCCGGCGACGGGGAAGATGGCCTTGCGTATGGGCTTCATGGCACCTCGTTCTTGGCGGGAAACGCCGGCAGGCGCGGGCGCGCCCATTTTTTTGCCCCAACTGAGGACTAATTGTGAAACTGGGCGTCGTCCATGACGAACCGGTCGGACGGGAGCACAGCGTTGCCATATCGAGCAACGATTAAGTACGTGGAAACAATATTGGGGCTCACTGCAGGACTTGAACGGGGCAGGACTTGAACGGGCCAGGACTGAACGCGGCATGGCTTGAGCGCGGCAGGCTTGAGCGCGGTGGCGTCCTGCTCGCAATGCGCAAGGTTCGATGCGGCATGTCGAGATTTCGGCTTTTCAGCTTTGGTCTGATTGTGGCCCTCCTTGCCGGCGCCCCCGGCATGGCAGCGGCACAGAACAGCTTTTTCGGCCGCCTGTTCGGCGGCGGAACGACAGGCAGCGTGCCCCCGTCCGGGCCGGGGGAGTGGAGCGGCGAATCCGGTGCTTCGGGACATCCCTACATGACGCGGGAGGCCATCCTCGCGGCGGCCGCCAATTTCCGCGGATGCATCGATGCGCTGTGGCCTGAGGCGTCGCGCCGCGGCATCGCACGCGCCGCGTTCGAGCAGCACACGGCGGGCCTGACGCCCGACCTGAAGATCATGGACCTGGTCGATTCGCAGCCGGAATTCACCAAGACGTTCTGGGAGTATCTCGACCTTCTCGTCACCGACGAGCGCATCGCGAAGGGCCGCGAGATGCTGGCGCAGCACCGCGCCACCTTCGACGCGGTGGAGCGCACCTACGGCATCGACCGCCACGTCATCGTCGCGATCTGGGGCGTCGAGACCCGCTATGGCGCGCTCGCGGGCGAGCGGCCGGTGCTGCGGTCGACCGCGACGCTCGCCTGCATCGGACGCCGCCAGGCGTTTTTCCGCGACGAGTTCCTGGCCGCGCTCGACATCGCGGCGCGCGGCGACGTCAAGCCGGAGCACTTCGTCGGCTCGTGGGCCGGCGCGTTCGGCGCGACGCAGTTCATGCCGAGCGCGTTCAGGCGCTACGCGGTCGATTTCGACGGCGACAACCGCCGCGACACGATCGATTCGGTGCCTGATCTCGTCGCCTCGACTGCCAACATGCTCAAGCGCCTGGGCTGGGTCTCCGGCCAGACCTGGGGCTACGAGGTCACGGTGCCGCAGGGCTTTGATTACCGCATGGCGGATTCCGGCCGCGAGCACACGATCCACCAGTGGGAGGGCGTCGGCCTCCGGCGGCCGGGCGGCAAGCCGTTTCCCCGGACGGGCGAGAAAGCCTTCCTGCTGGCGCCGGTCGGCGCGCGGGGGCCGGGCTTCCTGATGCTCAAGAACTTCCGCGTCATCATGCGGTACAATCCGGCCGAGGCCTACGCGCTGGCGATCGGCCATCTCGCCGACCGGTTGCGCGGCGGCGGCCCGATCGAGCAGCCGTGGCCGCGCGCGGAGCGGGCGCTCAGCCGCACCGAGAGGCTGGAGCTGCAACAGCTCCTGGCGAGCCGCGGCTTCGAGGTCGGCGAGCCGGATGGCCGCCTCGGCGGCAAGACGCGGGACGCCGTGCGGGCATTCCAGGTTCGGCATGGCCTCGTCGCCGACGGCTACGCCTCGACCGAGGTGCTGGCGCGGCTGCGGACGCCGTGATGCCAGGACGCCGTGACGCGTCGCAGGTATTCCACAACCGCCATCTTCAAGTTGACACGATCGGAGTTCTAGTGGCCGATGAGGTATCCGGTATCCTGCCACTACAGGTCCGGAACAATGTCCATGTTCGAGTCCGTAGGGCTCCTGGCGGGTTGTCGGATGAAGACCAGGGCGACGTTTTTCAACCGGATTTTATCTGTCGCGCTCGCGGCGTTCGGTATCTTGGCGGTCACTGCACCGCTGCTGATCTCAACCCCGGCGCACGCCCAATTCCCGTTTTTCGACTGGGGCGACCAGCCGCGCCGCCGCGCCGCGCCGCCACCCCAGCGCCAGCAGCAGTTCAATCCTTTCGGGGGATTGTTCGAGCCGGCGCCGCCCGACACCTATCACCGCGAACGCGCGCCGACGCGTCGCCGCTCCGTCGACAGAGAGCGGGCACCGGTCGAATCCAACCGCCCGCCGACGGCCCGCGCCAAGGACGGCACGCCGACCACCAGCGTGGTGGTGCTCGGCGATTCGATGGCGGAGTGGCTCGCCTATGGCTTGGACGATGCCTATTCGGACAATAGCGAGGTCGGCATCGTACGGAAGATCCGGCCGAATGCGAGCCTGATCCGCCACGAGTCGCGGACTGAAGGCTATGACGCCGTGGCGGCCACCAAGGACATCCTCGCCGGCGAGAAGGCGGCCTTCGTCGTCATCATGATGGGGGTTGTCGACCGCCAGCCGATCCGCGAGCGCCCGGCCAGGACGCCGCCGGCCCCGCCGCCGGGTCCGGGCGAATTCCCGCGCCGCCACCGATTATCGCGGAGCCGGCAGGCGCCGCCACCTCGTACGAG
The DNA here is from genome assembly GCA_963776455.1 of uncultured Alphaproteobacteria bacterium. GTDB lineage: Bacteria > Pseudomonadota > Alphaproteobacteria > Rhizobiales > Xanthobacteraceae > CAVZMU01. Next base: position 92,255 of record CAVZMU010000002.1, on the reverse strand, counting down.
TTCCGGTCGGAGAAGTGGGCCGAGCTCTATACCAAGCGCATCGACGACATGATCGCGGTGCTCAAGAGCAAGGGCGTCCCGGTCCTGTGGGTCGGCCTGCCGGTGATCCGCGGCGCGCGCGCCAAGGCCGACGTCGTCTATCTCAACGACCTCTACAAGAGCCGGGCCGAGAAGGCCGGCATCACCTATGTCGACGTCTGGGACGGCTTCGCCGACGAGAACGGCGACTATGCCCAATACGGTCCGGACTATGACGGGCAGGTCCGGCGCCTGCGAAGCGCCGACGGGGTGAACTTCACCAAGGCCGGCGCGCTCAAGCTCGGGCATCTCGTGGAGCGCGATCTCCAGCGCCTGATGCAGACGCGCAATGCCCCGGTCGCAACGCTGCCCGCGCCCGAGCAGCAGGCACCGATCAAGCCCGGCGGACCGGCGCAGCGGCCCGACGTCGGGCCGGTCGTGCCGTTGACCGGGCTGCCGAACGAGTCGGAAGGGCTGGTGGGCTCAGGCGCTCGCACGCCGGCATCCGATCAGGCCGCCGCGCGCGTGCTGGTGAAAGGCGAAACGATCAATGCCGCACCCGGCCGCGCCGACGATTTCGTCTGGCCGCGCCCGGACAAAGCCGCGGCGGACGACGTGATCCCGGTGATCCAGGCGGCTCCGCCGGCGGCCCGGCCCGCAGCGCCCGCGGCCAGGAAAGCGACACCTCCCGCGCCCAGGCGGCCGGGACAGGCCGCCTCAGCGCCTCCGGGGCGCGAGCGCGAAAACCGGCGGCCCGACGGCTGATATCCGCACGCGGCGGCAGTCACCGCCGGAGGCGTCACCGCGGCAGGTTGGTCGTTCCCATCAGGAATTTGTCGACCGCGTGCGCGGCCTGGCGGCCCTCGCGGATCGCCCACACCACCAGCGACTGGCCGCGCCGCATGTCGCCGCAGGCGAACACCTTCGGCAGCGATGTCGCGTAGCCGTGGGTGTCGGCCTTCACGTTGCCGCGCGGATCGAGCGCCACGCCGAGCGTCTCGATCATGCCCTCGTGCACCGGGTGGACGAAGCCCATGGCGAGCAGGACGAGGTCGGCCCGGAGCTCGAACTCGGTGCCGGCGATCGGCTTGAGCTTGTCGTCGACCCGCATGCAGATGCAGCGTCTTCACGCGACCGCTGGCTCGCCGATGAACTCCTGCGTCGCCACCGCGAAATCGCGCTCGGCGCCTTCCTCGTGGCTCGACGAGGTGCGCAGCTTCAGCGGCCAGTTCGGCCAGGTGAGCAGCTTGTTCTCCTTCTCGGGCGGCTTCGGCATGATCTCGAAGTTGCGTCACCGACAGCGCGCCCTGGCGGATCGAGGTGCCGATGCAGTCCGAGCCGGTATCGCCGCCGCCGATCACCACGACATGCTTGCCGGCGGCGAGGATCGGCTGCACGTCGCCCAGCGGCTCGCGGCCGACGCGGCGGTTCTGCTGCGGCAGGAAATCCATGGCGAAATGGACGCCGGCGAGCTCGCGGCCCGGGATCGGCAGGTCGCGCGGCCTTCTCCGCGCCGCCGGCCAGCACCACCGCGTCGTGGCCGTCCAGCAGCTCGCTCGACCGGCACGTCGACGCCGACATGAGCGCCGTAATGGAAGGTGACGCCCTCGGCTTCCATCTGCGCGACGCGCCGGTCGATGAGGTGCTTCTCCATCTTGAAGTCGGGAATGCCGTAGCGCAGCAGGCCGCCGGCCTTGGCGTTCTTCTCGAAGACATGCACGTCGTGGCCGGCGCGCGCGAGCTGCTGCGCGCAGGCGAGGCCCGCCGGGCCGGAGCCGATGACCGCCACGCTTCTTGCCGGTCTTGCGCGACGGCGGCTCCGGCAGCGACCCAGCCGTTCGTCCCAGGCCTTGTCGACGATGGCGCATTCGATCGTCTTGATGGTGACCGGCGTGTCGAAGAGGTTCAGCGTGCAGGAGGCCTCGCACGGCGCCGGGCAGACGCGGCCGGTGAATTCCGGGAAATTGTTGGTCGAGTGCAGGTTGAGCGAGCGCCTCCTGCCAGTCGCCGCGATAGACGAGGTCGTTCCAGTCCGGGATCTGGTTGTTGACCGGGCAGCCGGTGTGACAATACGGAATGCCGCAATTCATGCAGCGCGCGCCTGGTCGCGCGTCGCCTCTTCCGACAGCGGAATGACGAACTCGTGGCAATGGCGGATGCGGTCGGCGGCCGGCGCGTAGCGCCGGTCCTGCCGGTCGATCTCGAGGAAGCCCGTGACTTTGCCCATGGCCTAATTCTTCAAGGCGGCGTCGATCCGCTCGCGTGTTGTCATTCCGCCGCCTGCATCGAACGCGACTGATTGAGCTCCGCCAGCGCGCGGCGATATTCGACCGGCATCACCTTGAGGAACTTCGGCAGGTAGTCGGTCCAGTTCGCGAGGATCGCCTTGGCGCGCCCGAGACCGGTATAGCGCGCGTGGTTGGCGATCAGCTGATGCAGGCGCTCGGCGTCGAGGCGGGTCATGTCGCCCATCACGTCGACGCGGCCGTGGGTGTCGAGATCGCCGCCCTGGTGATGGTGCCGCGCGATCGCCTCCTCCTCCTCGAGCACGGCTTCGAGCTCGACCATGGACAGGTTGCAGCGCGTGGCGAAGCTGCCGTCCTCGTCGAGCACATAGGCGATGCCGCCCGACATGCCGGCCGCGAAGTTGCGGCCGGTCTGGCCGAGCACCACGACGACGCCGCCGGTCATGTATTCGCAGCCATGATCGCCGGCGCCCTCGACCACCGCGATGGCGCCGGAGTTGCGCACCGCGAAGCGCTCGCCGGCGACGCCGCGGAAATAGCACTCGCCCGCGATCGCGCCGTAGAGCACCGTGTTGCCGACGATGATCGACTCTTCCGGCACGAGCTGCTCGGCCTCCTGCGGCGGATAGATGATGATGCGGCCGCCCGACAGGCCCTTGCCGACATAGTCGTTGGCCTTCGCCGTCCAGCTCGAGCGTCACGCCGCGCGGCGAGCCAGGCGCCGAAGCTCTGGCCGGCGGTGCCGTTGAGCTTCACGTGTGATGGTGTCGTCCGGCAGGCCGCTCATGGCCGTAGCGCTTGCGCGACCTCGCCGGACAGCATGGCGCCGGTGGTGCGGTTGGCGTTGGTGATCGCCGACTGCGATCGCGCACCGGCGTGCCGCGATTCGAGCGCCGCGCTCGCCTCGGCGATCAGCTTGCGGTCGAGCACCTTGTCGAGGTCGATGGTCCTGGCGCTCGGCGTGGTAGATGCTGCACGCCCTCGGGCGCGTCCGGCTTGTGGAACAGCCGCGAGAAGTCGAGGCCCTTGGCCTTCCAGTGCTCGATCACCTTGCGCTTGTCGAGCATCTGCATCTGCCCGATCATCTCGTCGAGCGTGCGATAGCCCATCTCGGCCATCAGCTCGCGCACTTCCTCGGCGACGAAGAAGAAGAAGTTGATGACGTGCTCGGGCTGGCCCTTGAAGCGCTTGCGCAGCACCGGGTCCTGCGTCGCGACGCCGACCGGGCAGGTGTTGAGATGGCACTTGCGCATCATGATGCAGCCGGCCGCGATCAGCGGCGCGGTCGCGAAGCCGAACTCGTCGGCGCCGAGCAGCGCGCCGATGACGACGTCGCGCCCGGTGCGGATGCCGCCGTCGACCTGCACCGCGATGCGGCCGCGCAGGCGGTTGGCGACCAGCGTCTGCTGGGTCTCGGCGAGGCCGATCTCCCACGGGCGAGCCGGCATGCTTGATCGAGGTCAGCGGCGAGGCGCCGGTGCCGCCCTCGTAGCCGGAGATCGTCACGTGGTCGGCGCGCGCCTTGGAGACGCCGGCGGCGACCGTGCCGACGCCGACCTCCGAGACGAGCTTCACCGAGACGTCGGCGGCCGGGTTGACGTTCTTCAGGTCGAAGATGAGCTGCGCCAGATCCTCGATCGAATAGATGTCGTGATGCGGCGGCGGCGAGATCAGGCCGACGCCCGGCGTCGAATGGCGCACCTTGGCGATGACGGCGTCGACCTTGTGGCCGGGCAACTGTCCGCCTTCGCCGGGCTTGGCGCCCTGCGCCATCTTGATCTGCATCATGTCGGAATTGACGAGATATTCCGTCGTGACGCCGAAGCGGCCGGAGGCGACCTGCTTGATCGCCGAGCGCATGGAATCGCCGTTCGGCAGCGGCTTGAAGCGGTCCGACTCCTCGCCGCCCTCGCCGGTGTTCGACTTGCCGCCGATGCGGTTCATGGCGATGGCGAGCGTCGTGTGCGCCTCGCGCGAGATCGAGCCGAAGGACATGGCGCCGGTGGAGAAGCGCTTGACGATGTCCTTCGCCGGCTCGACCTCGTCGAGCGGCACCGGCGTGCGGCCGTCCTCCTCGGCGGTCTTGATGCGGAACAGGCCGCGGATGGTCTAGCAGCTTGCCGTCCTGCTCGTTGATGCATGCTTGGCGTAGGCGCGGTACTTGTCCTGCGAGTTGCCGCGCACCGCGTGCTGCAGCGTCGCCACCGTCTCCGGCGACCAGACATGCGCCTCGCCGCGCATGCGGAAGGCATATTCGCCGCCGACGTCGAGCGCGTTGCGGTAGACCGGCGCGTCGCCGAAGGCGTCGCGATGGCGCGTCGACCGTCTCCTCGGCGATCTCGGCGAGGCCGACGCCCTCGATCTGCGTCGCGGTGCCGATGAAGATACTCGTCGACGAAATCGCCTGTGCAGGCCGACCGCGTCGAAGATCTGCGCGCCGCAATAGGACTGGTAGGTCGAGATGCCCATCTTGGACATCACCTTGAGGATGCCCTTGTCGATCGACTTGATGTAGCGCTTGACGATCTCCTTGTCGTCGACCTCCTCCGGGAACTCGGCCGTCATGCGCGATCAGCGTCTCGAAGGCGAGATAGGGGTTGATCGCCTCGGCGCCGTAGCCGGCGAGGCAGCAGAAATGATGCACCTCGCGCGGCTCGCCGGTCTCGACGACGAGGCCGACCGAGGTGCGCAGGCCCTTGCGGATCAGGTGATGATGCACGGCCGCGGTCGCGAGCAGCGCCGGGATCGGGATGCGGTCGGGCCCGACCTGGCGGTCGGACAGGATGATGATGTTGTAGCCGCCGTGCACCGCCGCCTCGGCGCGCTCGCACAGCCGGTCGAGCGCGTCGCGTCATGCCGTCGGCGCCGTGCTCGGCCGGATAGGTGATGTCGAGCGTCTTGGTGTCGAAGCTGCTCCTCGACATGGCCGATGCGAGCGGATCTTCTCGAGATCCTCGTTGGTGAGGATCGGCTGGCGCACTTCGAGCCGCTTGCGTTGCGCGAGGTGCCCTCGAGGTCGAACAGGTTCGGCCGCGGCCCGATGAAGGAGACGAGGCGACATCACCAGCTCCTCGCGGATCGGATCGATCGGCGGGTTGGTGACCTGCGCGAAGTTCTGCTTGAAATAGGTGTAGAGCAGCTTCGACTTGTCGGAGAGCGCCGAGATCGGCGTGTCGGTGCCCATCGAGCCGACCGCTTCCTGGCCGGTCGTCGCCATCGGCGCCATCAGGATGCTGCAGGTCCTCCTGCGTGTAGCCGAAGGCCTGCTGGCGATCGAGCAGCGACACGTCGGTGCGCGGCGCGCGCGGCTCGCACCGGCGGCAGGTCCTCGAGCACGATCTGGGTGCGCTTCAGCCACTTCGTGTAGGGATGCTGCGCGGCGAGCTGCGCCTTGATCTCGTCGTCGGAGATGATGCGGCCCTGCTCGAGGTCGATGAGCAGCATCTTGCCCGGCTGCAGGCGCCACTTGCTGGACGATCTTGCTCCTCGGGGATCGGCAGCACGCCGACTTCCGAGGCCATCACGACGAGGTCGTCGTCGGTGACGAGGTAGCGCGCCGGGCGCAGGCCGTTGCGGTCGAGCGTCGCGCCGATCTGGCGGCCGTCGGTGAAGGCGATCGCGGCCGGGCCGTCCCACGGCTCCATCAGCGCGGCGTGATATTCGTAGAAGGCGCGCCGCTCCTCGTCCATCAGCGGATTGCCGGCCCAGGCCTCCGGGATCAGCATCATCATGGCGTGCGCCAGCGAATAGCCGCCCTGCACCAGGAATTCGAGCGCGTTGTCGAAGCAGGCGGTGTCGGACTGGCCCTCATAGGAGATCGGCCAGAGCTTCGAGATGTCGTCGCCGAACAGCTCCGAGGTCGACCGAGGCCTGGCGCGCCGCCATCCAGTTGACGTTGCCGCGCAGCGTGTTGATCTCGCCGTTGTGGCGACCATGCGGTAGGGATGCGCGAGCGGCCAGGTCGGGAAGGTGTTGGTCGAGAAGCGCTGGTGCACCAGCGCGAGCGCGGATCTCGAAGCGCGGGTCGTGCAGGTCCTGGATAATAGTCGCCGAGCTGGTCGGCGAGGAACATGCCCTTGTAGACGATGGTGCGGCACGACAGCGACACCGGAGTAGTAGCCGGCGAGCCGCGCGCTCGCGCTTGTTGTAGACGGCGTTGGAGATCACCTTGCGCAGGATGAAGAGCCGGCGCTCGAACTCGTCCTCGGTCGCGATGCTCGCGGCCGCGGCCGATGAAGACCTGCATGTGGAACGGCTCGGTCGGCTTCACGATCTCGCCGAGCGAGGAATTGTCGACCGGCACGTCGCGCCAGCCGAGCAGCGTCTGGCCCTCGCGGCGACGACCTTCTCGGCGATGATCGTCGAGCATGACCTTCCGCCATTCCGGGTCGCGCGGCATGAACAGGGAGCCGACCGCGTAATGGCCGGGCTCGGGCAGCGCGATGCCGAGCTTCGGCCGCCTTCTCGGCGAAGAAGCGGTGCGGGATCTGCACCAGCATGCCGGCGCCGTCGCCGGCGCGCGGGTCGGCGCCGACCGCGCCGCGATGCTCGAGGTTGCAGCAGGATCTGCAAGCGCGTCCTCGACGATCTGGTGCGACTTGCGGTTCTTGATGTCGGCGATGAAGCCGACGCCGCAGGAATCCTTCTCGTGGCGCGGGATCGTAGAGGCCCTGGGCCGGCGGGACAGCCGGGATCGAAATGCGGGCTCGCTGCGCGGGTCCCTGACGACGCGGGGAGCCACGTCGCGGCGCTCCTTCACGTCGTCGAATCGTTGCGTGCTCATCGCCGTCCCCCTTGGTTGCCGCCGCTGCGTCAGCGGAGGCTTTTCGGCGCACCCGCCGTGCCTGGCGCCGGGCACCTGTCGCCCGGACGAGCCTCACGTGAGAGGCGGCGCCGTGCATCGCCGCTTTTTCGAGCTAGCAAGCCACGCGGCGCCGCCGATGCTACCGGCGCCGCAACATCCGCCACGGACGGCGATCGCCAAACTGGGACAGCAATGCTGTCCTATTCCATAGATGCCCAAATTCTTGCCACCTACACAAGTGCGTCCACATGCAAATTCATGCCGTCTCCTGCTGATTGTTGCCCTGGCGAACTCCGTTGCACGTAACAAGAGGAACACGGTCGATACGCAATGCAATTGCAGAATTGCAGTGTTGCCAGGCGCCGTGCAAACGGCGCGAATTATCAATGACCGGAGATCGCATGAACTTCGCAAGCGACAACACAGCCGGCATCGCGCCGGCGATCCTCGAAGCGATCGGCAGCGCCAACGACGGCCATGCGCTCGGCTACGGCAACGACGACTGGACGGCACGGGTCGACCAGCGCGTCGCCGAGATCTTCGAGCGCGACGTCGCGGTCTTCCTGGTGCCGACCGGCACGGTCGCCAATTCGCTCGCGCTCGCGCACCTGACGCCGCCCTGGGGCGCGGTGCTGTGCCACGAGGAATCCCATATCGCGACCGACGAATGCGGCGCGCCGGAATTCTTCGGCGGCGGCCTCAAGCTGGTCGGGCTGCCCGGCGAGGGCGGCAAGATCACGCCGCGACATTCGCAGGCAGGCGCTCGCCGGCAAGGGCTGGGGCGGCCCGCATCACGTGACGCCCGTCCGTGCTGTCGCTGACCGCAGGCGACCGAAGGCGGCACGATCTATCGCGTCCGGACGAGATCGCGGAGCTCGCCGACACTCGCACACGAGCGCGGCCTTGCCGTGCACATGGATGGCGCGCGGCTCGCCAACGCGATGGTGCGGCTCCAGTGTCGCCCCGCCGAGGCGACGTGGAAGGCCGGCGATCGACGTGCTGTCGTTCGGCGCCACCAAGGGCGGCGCGATGGGCGCCGAGGCGGTGATCTTCTTCGATCCCGCGCGTGCCGACGAGATGCAGCAGCGCCGCAAGCGCGGCGGCGCACCTGATATCCAAGCATCGCTTCATCGCGGCGCAGCTCGACGCCTACCTGGCCGACGATCTGTGGCTCACGCTCGCGCGCCACGCCAACCGCATGGCGGACGCGCTGGCCACGCGCCTCGCCATGGCGGGCGCCGAGCCGGTCTGGCCGGTCGAGGCCAACGAGGTCTTCGTCATCCTGCCTCGCGCCGCGGACGAGCGGCTGAAGGCGGCGGAGCGCGCTATTACCCGTGGGAATTCCGTTCGCTGCCGAAGGGTATTTTCGTCGCCGATGACGCAGTGCTGATCCGGCTGGTGACGTCCTTCATCACCACGGGCGCCGATGTCGACGCCTTCGCGGATATCGTGCGCGGCCGATAGCGCCAGGCTGCCCGCGGAAAACACTTCCCGACCCGCCCCAGCGGCGCCCCAATCGGCGCTATGGTTAAGCAAACGAGCCGGGGGGCTCGACTGCCGAGGGGAGACCTGCCGTGACACTGAAAGCTACTGCGCTCGCCGCCGTCATTGCCGCCATGGCGACGCCGGCGATGGCCCAATATGGGTGGCGGAGCGATTACGGCCCCGGGGGCTACGACGCTCCGCGGTCCTATGACCGGCCCTATGACGACGCGCGGCCATACTACGGGCCCCATCGCGACGATGCCGGCATCTCGCGCTACGAGATCATGGCGATCGTGCGGTCGGCCAACCTGCAGCCGGTGTCGCGGCCGTGGCGCGCGGGCGCGAACTTCGCCGTCCAGGCGGTCAACGCGCGCGGCCAGACCGTGCGGGTGCTGATCGACGCGCATCGCGGCAGGATCCTCAACATCGCCGCGGTGGACATGGCGCCGCCTTCGGCGCGCATGACCCCGGAACCGCGGATCGACGGCAACGCCCCGAACTACGGCGACGATGAGATGGTGCCCGAGCCGCCGCGGCCGGTGCCCAACGCGAAGGCGCCCGGATCGACCAACCGTACCGCCGCCGCCACGCCGGTGCATCCGCCGATGCCGCGGCCGCGGCCGGCCTATGCCCCGTCTCCCGCCGCGGCGGTGAAGCCGGCGCCGGAGGCGCCGAGCGCGCCCGCGGCTGCGCCTCCTGCCGCGCCGCAGGCCGAGACAGCGCCCGCGCCAGCGCCCAAGGCCGGCCCGGCCGGTGAAGCGCCGTTCCCACCGCCCGCGCCTCTGGATTGACGGTCACGGCGAGGGCCGCAAAAGAAAGCGCCCCGGTGTGAACCGGGGCGCTCCGTTTTCCACCCAAAGGCCGGATCAGGCGGCCTTGCTGATCTTGGCTTCGCCAATCTTGGCGTCGATCACCTTGGCCGAGCCGCCGTGCCGATCGGAATCTGGCGCGGCTTCATGGCCTCGGGGATTTCGCGGACCAGGTCGACATGCAGGAGCCCGTTCTCAAGGCTCGCGCCGCGTAACCTCGACGTGGTCGGCAAGCTGGAAGCGGCGCTCGAACGCGCGGCGCCGCGATGCCCTGGTAGAGCACCTCGCCGGTCTTCTCGTCGCGTCTGGCCTGCTTGTCGCCGCGGATCGTCAGCGTGTTCTCCTTGGCCTCGAGCGACAGGTCGCTCTCGGTGAAGCCGGCGACCGCGACCGTGATGCGGTAGGCGTTCTCGCCGGTCCGCTCGATGTTGTAGGGCGGATAGGTCTGGGCGCGCCGTCGAAGCCGCCGACCTGGTCGAGCAGGGAAAACAGCCGGTCGAAACCGACGGTGGAACGATAGAGGGGAGCAAGATCGAAAGTTCGCATGACATATCCTCCTGTGAAGCGACATGCAGGGTCCTCCCGACTGGGCCGGACCCGACGTGATGCGCATCCCGATCTGGGCCTGCGCTGACAAAAATTTGGGAAGGGGCCTTTGCGGCGTCAAGAGGGTCGGCGAACCCTTGGATCATTGAGCCGGCATGACGCCTGCTATAAGGCGGCCTCCGCCGCCCTCCCCTGCGCGAAGCCCCCCATGACCCTCGTTTCCATCCCCGCCAATCCGGTGCCCGAGGGGGCCGTGACGGGACCATCAAGACCTCCGACGGCCGCGAATTGCGCTTCGCGCGCTTTCCGCCGCCGGCCGGCCGCAAGGGCACGGTCTGCGTGTTCCAGGGCCGCACCGAATTCATCGAGAAATATTTCGAGGTCGTCACGCGACCTGCAGCGCCCGCGGCTTCGCGGTGGCGACGCTCGACTGGCGCGGCCAGGGGCTGTCGGAGCGCGCGCTCGCCGATCCGCGCAAGGGTCATGTGAAGCGCTTTTCCGAATACGATTCCGATCTCGACGCCTTCATGAAGGAGGTCGTGCTGCCGGACTGCCCGCCGCCGTTCTTCGCGCTCGCGCATTCGATGGGCGGCGCGATCCTGATCCGCGCCCTCGGCCGGGCCGGCGCTGGTTCGACCGGATCGTGCTGGCTTCGCCGATGCTGGAGGTCCGCGTTCCGGGCTCGCCGCGTGTCGCCCGCGCGACCGGTGCGGCTCATGGGGCTCGCCGGCATGTCGGGCGCTCTACCTGCCGGGCGGCGGCGCGACGGCGATCGAACTCGCTGCCGTTCCCCGGCAACGTGCTCACGTCGGATCCGGTCCGCTACGCGCGCACGGCTGCCATCATCGACGCCGAGCCCGCGCTCGGCCTCGGCTCGCCGACGGTTGGATGGGTCAGCGCCGTCGTTCCGGGCGATGCGACGAGTTCGCCGATCCGGCCTACCCGGCAAAGATGCGCCAGCCGCTGCTGATCGTCGCGGCCGGACAGGACGAGGTCGTCTCGACGCCGGCGATCGAGCAGTTCGCGCGTGCGGCTGCGCGCCGGGTCGCATCTGGTGATCGCCGGCGCGCGCCACGAACTGCTGATGGAGCAGGACCGCTATCGCGGGCAGTTCTGGGCGGCGTTCGACGCCTTCGTGCCCGGCTCGCCGCTGTTTGCGTGACCGGCAGGGCTCTACGGATCACGTAGGCACGGCAAGGTGTATGGCCAATCAGGGCGCGAGCAGCTTCATCGCCGCCGCGTGCACGCGCGTGTCGCCGGCGGCGACGATGCGGCCGCCGGCCTCTGGCGGGCCGCCCTCCCAGGTGGTGATGACGCCGCCGGCGCCGGCGATGATCGGGATGAGCGCGAGCATGTCGTACGGCTTGAGCCCGGTCTCGATGACGAGATCGATATGGCCGGCCGCCAGCATGCAATAGGCGTAGCAGTCGCCGCCATAGCGCGACAGGCGCACGCCCGCTCGACGCGCCGGAAAGCCTCGCGGTCGCTCTCGTTCATCAGCAGCGGGCTCGTGGTGAAGAGCATCGCGTCGCCGAGCGCGGCGCAGGCTCGCACATGGAGGTCGCGCGCGCCGGCCGGGCCGCGATAGTGCGCCGCGCCGCCGTCGCCGGTGAACCGCTCGCCGATGAACGGCTGGTGCATCATGCCGAAGACCGGCTCGCCCATCGCGCGTGAGCGCGATCAGCGTGCCCCAGGCCGGCATGCCGGAGATGAACGACTTGGTCCCGTCGATCGGGTCGAGCACCCAGACATATTCGGCGTCGGCGCGTTCGTTGCCGAATTCCTCGCCGACGATGCCGTGTTCGGGAAAGGTACGCTTGATCAGGCTGCGCATCGCCGCCTCGGCGGCGCGGTCGGCCTGCGGTCACCGGATCGAAGCGCGCCGTCGCGGCTCTTGTCCTCGACCGAGCGAGGTCCGGAAGAACGGCAGGATCGCTTCGCCGGACACGGTCGCGAGCTGGTCGACGAAGGCGGCGAAGTCGACGGCGGTCATGGCACGCCTTTCGTGGACGAGGAATCAGATGGATCGGCCTGCGGGCCGTGTGTATGGACCGGCCGGATCGGCCGCAACTCGCCGGCAAAGCCGGTCCCCGGGCTGGTGGGTAGAAACCGAATCTCGGGACCTGGACAAGGCAGTTCTGAAGGGTCCGTAAAGATCGTGAAAAATTAAGTCAGGCCTCTTGCCTTTTGTGCGCTGCGGTGTATCTTACTGCAGCGCGGCAATGCGATTTGGTTCGCGTTCCCGCCGCCCTCCTTGGGCGTTTCCTCCCTAGACTTGGGCCGCTTGCACCCGCGAGCGGCCTTTTTCTTTGCCATATGCCCTGAAATACACAGCCGGCACAACGTGACCGGGTGGCCATCGGTTTTTGCCAGCAACCCGCGGTAGGCCGGCGCCGAATCGCCGCAAACGTCAGGCCGCGATAATGTTGCAACGCGGCAGTGAATTGCGCCGGCGGATCATTCGGCGGCCGCCCGGTAGGGGCGCAGCTCCTCGATCGGCAGCGCGGCGAGCGCGTCCGCCAGCGCCACGAGGTCGGCCGCGAGGCGGTCGAAGGACGCGATACGCTGGAACCGGCGCTCGTCCATGTAGAGCGCCCGGTTGACCTCGAGCTGGATGGTATGGAAGCCGGCGCCGGGGTTGCCGTAATGCTCGGTGATGAAGCCTCCGGCATAGGGCTTGTTGCGGCTGACCGCGTAGCCGAGATCGCGCAGGCTCGCCTCGATCGTCTCGGTCACGGCCGGCACGCAGCTCGTGCCGTAGCGGTCGCCGATCACGATGTCGGCGCGGGGGCGCTCGTCCTTGGCGCTCGCGCTCGACGGCATGGAATGGCAATCGACCAGGATCGACGGCGCCGAAATCGCCGTGCACGCGGGTGACCAGCCGCCGCAACGCGCGGTGATAGGGCTTGTAGAGGCTCTCGATGCGGCGCAGCGCATCGTCCACCGGCAGGCGGCGGTCATAGATCTCCTGGGCGTCGCCGACCACGCGGGCGACCGTGCCGAGGCCGCCCGCGACCCGCATCGAGCGGGTATTGGCGAAAGACGGCAGCCGCCCGTCGAACATGCGCGGGTCGAGCTCGTAGGGCTCGCGGTTGACGTCGACGAAGCAGCGCGGGAAATGCGCCCGCATCAGCGGCACCCCGGCCGGAACCACGCCGGCGACCAGCTCGTCGACGAAACTGTCCTCCGACCGGCGCAGCGTCGTCAGGTCGAGGCGCGCGGCCCGCAGGAAGGCGTCGGGATAGACCCGCCCGCTATGCGGCGAGTTGAAGACGACCGGCGCCGTGCACTCCGCCGGCTCCAGGATCTCGAACGGCGGATCGAACTCGGCGCGGCTGGGGTCACTCATCGTCCGCATGGTCCTTTTCCCGCCGTCATGGCGGGGCCGAACGCCGCCTGCGTTCCGAAACGACGTCCGATGGACTGCGGTTCCATCCGGGCATTGTCCATGGTGGCAGGGCCGCTGCCAAGATCGGAAGCGGGGTTCACTGCATATTTACCCGGGGCGGTCTTTATGGACGTATTGCTTCGCCGGGGTGACGTTGCGGGCCGATGATGACCAAGATCCTGCTTGCCGAAGACGACAACGACATGCGCCGGTTCCTCGTCAAGGCGCTGCAGAACGCCGGCTACGACGTCATCTCCTACGACAACGGCATGTCCGCCTATAAGCGGCTGCGCGAGGAGCCGTTCGAGCTGCTGCTGACCGACATCGTGATGCCCGAGATGGACGGCATCGAGCTGGCGCGCCGCGCCTCCGAGCTCGATCCCGACATCAAGATCATGTTCATCACCGGCTTCGCGGCCGTCGCCCTCAATCCCGATTCGCAGACGCCGAAGGACGCCAAGGTGCTGTCCAAGCCCTTCCACCTGCGCGACCTCGTCAACGAGGTGCAGAAGATGCTGAAAGCGGCCTGATCCGTCAGCCGCGGCAGCGTCGCCGGACGGCGAGCTTGCCTCGGCTGCGCCGCAGCCGATTATAGGGAACGGCCGCTTAGGCGGGCGCGTAGCTCAGCGGGAGAGCACTACGTTGACATCGTAGGGGTCACAGGTTCAATCCCTGTCGCGCCCACCATTCGATCAAGGGGTCAGCTACGATTTGCGTAGCGCCCTTGGTTCGTCGAACCCCGATCATCATGGTCGAGTACACGAGCGGCGGGGTTGAATACGCCGGCTGAGAATCGGGGGTAGACCTTCCGAGCGACGATCTTCCGAGTGCCCTCCACGTCGCTGTGGCCAAGAAACTGTTATCTCCTCGATGGGATTCCGGAACTCGACGAAGCGCAACTCGCCGCTTGGGCAGCAAGCCAGCCCATGTTCCGGGCGAACGAATGTGAGCGGGACGTTTGTAGCCCGGATGGAGCGACGCGAAATCCGGGTTCTCGCGCCAAACAATACAGCCCCGGATTTCGCTTCGCTTCAATCCGGGCTACGGGCGATGCAAATGCGATGGTCCCGAGTGCTGACGAGCGATCCTCAGTGACGGGCGAGCGACGCTGGCCATGAAGAAAGCGACAACGCCATGAGGAAGACCGCGAGCGGCTCGAAGGAGGCAAAAGGAGCAGACTCCCCCTCTCATCTCATCGATGCGCGCATCACGGAGCTGGGTGATTGGCGGGGCGAGACGCTCGCGCGGGTCCGAAGCCTCATCAGAGAGGCCGACGCCGACGTGGTCGAGGACGTGAAATGGAAAAAGCCGTCGAACTCGATGCGCGGCGTTCCGGTGTGGGAGCACGCCGGCATCATCTGCACCGGCGAGACCTACAAGGCTGTCGTGAAGTTGACCTTCGCCCACGGCGCCGCGCTGGAGGACCCGTCAGGCCTGTTCAACTCCAGCCTCGAAGGCAACGTGCGGCGCGCGATCGATATTCGCGAAGGCGACGCGATCGATGAAAAGGCGCTGAAGGCGCTCATTCGCGCCGCCGTGGCGCTGAACACGTCGAAAGCTGCCGCTCGCCCCGTCCACTCTGCGAAAAAACCAAAGAGCGCTTGAGGCGCGTCGTCGAATCCGCGCTGGCCGGAGTCGCCGGCCGTCGCCAGGGCGAGAGTCGTGGCACCACGTCCCGGACGCCGGCCCGCTCCGTCGCTGGAAGCTGACGGACCGTCATCCCTGACCGTATGCAAGCGTCAATCCGCGGCATGGTTTATCAATCGGTTTTCGCGTCCGGCGCGGATATTCCGTGACGGAAACACACTCGCAACCATGCTGGACAATACGGTCGCGGCCGCAGCGGATTTCAATAATTTTTGCAGCGCGATATCCTATCAAGCGCAATCGCATTTCGATCCCTGCGTACATGTCCGTACGCGTTGCGTCAGTGAGCCATGTCCGTCAACGTCGCGACACTGTTCCTGCTGACCGTTGATATCGAGGCCATGCTCGGCCTCCTTCTGCTGTTCGCGTGGGTGCAGAATTTCGGCGTCCGCGCGGTGGCATGGTGGGGATCCGCCCATCTGGTTCGGGCCGGCTCGATCGTCCTCTATGGCTTCTACGGCTCGATCCCCGACCTGATTTCCATCGATCTCGCGAATGCGCTTCTATTCACCTCCTATGCCCTGACCTGGAACGGCGCCCGCGTGTTCGAGCGACGCAAGCCCCTGCTCGGATCGCTGTTCGCGGGGGCCACGCTGTGGGCGCTGGCCTGCCTCATTCCCGGCTTCGGCCAGGCGCCGGACCTGCAGGCGCTGCTCTGCGCTCTGGTCATCGCGACGTTCATCTGGCTCACCGCCTATGAGTTCTGGAAGTGCCGCGACGAGCCGCTGATCTCGCGCTGGCCGGCGATCCTGATCCTGTTCACCTACGGCATCGTGTTCCTGGTGCGGACGCCGCTCACCATGCTGCTGCCGTCGTGGTCGTCGAAGCACGACGTCCTCGCGAGCGCCTGGCTCACGGTGCTCTCGAGCGAGGCGCTGCTCGCCGCAATCTCGATGGCTTTCGTGTTCGTGGCCCTGGCCAAGGAGCGCATGGAGCTCGGCTACAGGACCGCCGCCATGAAGGACCCGCTTACCGGGCTCCTCAATCGCGGCGCCTTTCTCCAGGAGGCCGAAAACCTCGCCCTCCTACAGGTTAAGCGCGACCGGCCGGTGGCCGTCTTCATGATCGATCTCGACGGCTTCAAGGACATCAACGACCGGTTCGGCCATGCCCTCGGCGACCGCGTGCTGCGGCTGTTCGCCGACACGGTGGGGACGAACCTGCGTTCATCCGATCTCATCGGCCGCCTCGGGGGTGAGGAATTCGCCGTCGTCATTGCCGACGCATGCCGCGACAACGCGTTCCGGGTGGCTGAACGGCTGCGGCGCGCCTTCGCGGCTGCCGGCAGCATGGTCGACGATATCCCCGTCAAGGCGACCGCGAGCTTCGGCGTCTCGATCATCCAGGATCCGCGCGAGACCATCGCGACGCTTCTTACCGAGGCCGATGGCGCGCTGTATCGCGCCAAGGCGCTCGGCCGCAATCGCGTCGTGCTGAGCGAGCACAATATCCCGGCATCCGGCGAGCCGCAGCAGGCAGGCCTCCCGGCCGCCACGGCGCAGGCCGCGGCCTAATACCCGGGTCTCTCCGGCATACCTGACAGTCCGGCAATCTCAGGCCGGCTGCGCCTTCCTGGCGGCAGGCTTGGCCTTGCCGGCCGGCGGCTTAACCGCAGGTGATTTGGCCACTGGCGACTTGGCTGCCGGTGACCTACCCGCTGGCGGCTTGCCGGCGGGTTTGGCCGCGGGCGACTTGCCATCGAGTGATTTGCCCGCAGGTGTTTTGCCCGCAAGTGATTTGCCCGCAAGTGTTTTGCCGCCGGGCGCTTTAGCCGGAGGTGCCTTGGCTCCGCGCGCCTTGATCTCGCGGGCCTTGATCTCGGCGGCATGGCCCGCGGCGACCTCATCGGCCGCTTCCTTGGCGAGGCGCAGCAACCGCAGCCGGGACGTCTTGTCCAGGATGGCCTGGGTCTTGGCGTGGTGCTCCGCCATCGCCTTCTCGCCGTCCTGAGCCGCCATGCGCTGCCGCTTGACCCTCGCCTCGGCCTGGTCGCGTGCTTCCTTGGAACTATCGGCCATGGCCGTCTCGCCTACGCATGTCGGGCTCCCTGGGAATCGCCGGTCCCTTCCGCGCCCCAAGCCTAGGAGGTCGATTCGTCCGGCACAATGAATTTTGGGCTCCAGGCCGGCGTCCGCGCTTGGCGAGACGCCCAAACACGGTCGAAAAGGTTGACCCGCGCGCCGCCGCTCCTTAAGGATCGGCCCCGAATTCGAATTCGCTCCCGCAGGCTTGTGGGGGATGCCAAGGTCGAGCCCCATGAAAGTCCGCAACTCGTTGAAATCCCTGCGCGGCCGCCATCGCGACAACCGTCTCGTACGCCGCAAGGGGCGGGTCTATGTCATCAACAAGACCCAGAAGCGGTTCAAGGCCCGC
The DNA here is from genome assembly GCA_963776455.1 of uncultured Alphaproteobacteria bacterium. Lineage (GTDB taxonomy): Bacteria > Pseudomonadota > Alphaproteobacteria > Rhizobiales > Xanthobacteraceae > CAVZMU01. The sequence goes on along the minus strand of CAVZMU010000002.1, from coordinate 74,939 downwards.
CAGGGCTGACGGCCGGCCCCTGGCGCCCGCCGACGGGCAACACTCCCAACTCACGAGCCTTTGACCCTGCATCCGCCTTTGCGGCGGCCGGCATGCGCGTTACTATGGTCGCCATGAGGTGGCAATTCCACGGGTTTCCGCTTGCCGCCGCAGCCATCCTCGGCGCGGCTTTGGCCTGGGGAGCGTTCCCGCATCGGGCGGCGGCGCAAATCCCCGGTCCCGCTCCCGATGCGCCGAAGGTCCAGCCGGTCGAGCCGCCCGCCAAGCTGCCGAAAGTGCAGAAGGGCGACCGCATCAAGAATCTCGATTTCCTGTTCGAGGCGCTGAAGGTCGCGCCCGATGCCCAGACCGCCAAGGGCGTCGAGGAGCGCATCTGGGCGCTGTGGTTCCACTCCGGCAGCGACACCGCCGACCTGCTCATGAGCCGCGCGCGGACGGCGGTCGACGGCAAGGACACCGAGCTCGGGCTCAAGCTGCTGGAATCCATCATCGCCTTCCGGCCCGAATACGTCGAAGCCTGGAACCGGCGGGCCACCATCTATTTCGAGCAGAAGGATTATGGCCGCGCGCTCTCCGACATCCGCCAGGTCCTCGCGCGCGAACCCCGGCACTTCGGCGCGCTCACCGGCCTCGGCCTGATCCTGCAGGAGATCGGCGACGAAAAGCGCGCGCTGGAGGTGTTCCGCAAGGCGCTCGCCGTCAACCCGTTCCTGGAGCGCGTGCCCGAACTGGTGAAGCAGCTCGCCGAGAAGGTCGACGGCCGCGATATCTGATCGCCGGCGCCGCCGCTCACGCCCGGGGATGGGCGCTGCGATAGACCTCCATCAGCCGTTCCGTGTCGACCCCGGTATAAATCTGCGTCGTCGACAGCGAGGCGTGGCCAAGCAGTTCCTGGATCGCGCGCAGGTCGCCGCCCCGCGTCAGCAGATGGGTGGCAAAGGAGTGCCGCAATGCGTGCGGGGTCGCCGTGTCGGGCAGGCCCATGGCGCCGCGCAAGCCCGCCATCGCGAGCTGGATGATGCGGGGCGAGAGGGGCCCGCCCTTGGCGCCCACGAACAGCGGCCCCGTGTCGGGCAGGTCGTAGGGACAGAGCGCCACGTATTCGGCGATCAGCTTGAGCACCGGCTGGAGCACCGGCACCATGCGGCTCTTGTTGCCCTTGCCGAGGACTGCGATCACGCCCTCGGCTCCAGGCGCCGGCATGTCCCGCCGCTTGAGACCCAGCGCTTCGGAGATGCGCAGGCCCGAGCCGTAGAGCAGGCCGATGACGGCGGCGTCGCGGGCGAATATCCACGGCTCGCGCTCCTCGCCGGCGCGCAGGTCGACATCGACCATGCGCTTTGCGGACGCGATCGGCAGCGGCTTGGGCAATGTCCTGGGAATCTTCGGCGCGCGCACGGCGCTCAGCGCCGCGACCTTGCCCTTGCCGTTGCGCTCCAGGAAGCGCCCGAACGAGCGCACGCCCGCGAGCATCCGCATCAGCGAACGGCTGCCGACGCCGTCGGCGCGGCGCGACGCCATGAAGGCGCGAACGTCGGCCGGCTTGAGCGCGGCGAGATCGCCGAGCGATGCCGATTGGCCGAGATGCCCGGCCATGAACGCGAGGAATTGCCCGGCATCGCGGCGGTAGGCTTCCAGCGTCTTCGGCGACAGCCGGCGCTCGGCACCGAGATGGGTGAGCCACTGCGCGATTTCGGTCGCGACATCCGGCGAGATGGAGGTCAGCAAATCGGTTTGCTGCACTTGGCGCATCGATACCCACCGGTTCTGGTCGCCTCACCCTGAGGAGCGCCCGCAGGGCGCGTCTCGAAGGGCGGCGACCAAGCCCGTTCGAAGCGGCACTTTCCGTGGCCGGCCTCGTCCTTCGAGATGGCTGCTTCGCAGGCTCCTCGGGATGAGGATGGAACGGAGGCCGCGATATGCCGCCGCTTGCCTTGACACCCTCCGTATAATCCTCAGGTCTTGCACATTCCTGAACCCGCAGCTCGCGCCCATGCCTCACAAAACCGTCGACGTGCAGGTGCCGGTGGGGCTGGATAACGCCTATACCTATCGCGTGCCGCCGGAGCTCGACCTTGCGCCCGGCGATGTCGTGTGCGTGCCGCTCGGCCCCCGCGAAGTCACCGCCGTGGTGTGGGGCGAAGGCACCGCACGGCCGGGCCTCGACAACCGCCTCAAGGAAGTCACCCACAAGCTCGACGTGCCGCCGCTCAAGGCGGAGCTGCGCCGCTTCGTCGACTGGGTGTCGGCCTACACGCTGTCGCCGCGCGGCATGGTGCTGCGGATGGCGCTGCGCATGGGCGAGCATCTCGGCCCGGAGCGCCTGCGCATCGGCGTGCGGCTCGCCGGGCCGCCGCCGAAGCGGATCACCCCGGCTCGCGCCCGCGTGCTGGAATTGCTCGCCGACGGGCAGGCACGGGGAAAAAGCGAGACCGCCGAGGCTGCCGGCGTCTCGGTCGGCGTCGTCGATGGCCTGATCGACGAGGGCACGCTGGAAACGCTTGTGCTGCCGCCCGACGCGGTCGCGCTGCCGCCCGATCCCGATTTCCGTCCGCCAGACTTCTCGCCCGCCCAGGATGACGCCGCGCAGAGCCTGCGCGCCACGATCCGCGAGGGCGGTTTCTCCGTCACGCTGATCGACGGCGTCACCGGCTCCGGCAAGACCGAGGTCTATTTCGAGGCCATCGCCGAAACCGTCCGCGCCGGCCGGCAGACCCTGATCCTGATGCCGGAGATTTCGCTTACCGGCCAGTTCCTCGACCGCTTCGCGCTGCGCTTCGGCGTGCGTCCGGCGGAATGGCATTCGCAGGTGGCCCCGCGCAAGCGCGCCCGCACCTGGGCGCGGCGTCGCGGAGGGCTCGGTCCGCGTGATCGTCGGCGCGCGCTCGGCGCTGTTTCTGCCTTACGCCGATCTCGGCCTCATCATCGTCGATGAGGAACACGACGCGGTCTACAAACAGGAAGACGGCGTGCACTACCACGCGCGCGACATGGCGGTCGTGCGGGCGCGGTCCGCGCAGATCCCGATCGTGCTCGCCTCGGCGACGCCGTCGGTCGAAACCGAGGTCAACGCCCGGCGCGGGCGCTATCGCCGCCTCGCGCTGCCCGAGCGGTTCGGCGGCGCGCACCTGCCGCATGTCGAGGCTATCGACCTGCAAGCACGACGGCCCGCCGCGCGGACGCTTCATCGCGCCGCGCCTCGTCGAGGCGGTGAACGCGGCGCTGGAGCGCGGCGAGCAGGCGCTCCTGTTCCTCAACCGCCGCGGCTACGCGCCGCTGACGCTCTGCCGCGCCTGCGGATTTCGTCTCTCATGCCCGAATTGCGACGCGTGGCTGGTCGACCATCGCTTCCGGCGCCGGCTGGTCTGCCATCACTGCGGCTTCTCGATGCCGCCGCCCGCCGCATGCCCGCAATGCCATGCGACGGACTCCTCGCCGCGGTCGGCCCCGGCATCGAGCGGCTGGAGGAGGAAGTGATGGCGCTGTTTCCGGACGCGCGACGACGCGTGCTGTCGAGCGACCTCGTGGTCTCCATGGACCGCATGCGTGAGGAACTCGCCGAGGTTGCGAACGGCCTCGTCGACATCGTCATCGGCACGCAGCTCGTCGCCAAGGGCCACAACTTCCCCAAGCTCAATCTCGTCGGCGTGGTCGATGCCGATCTCGGCCTCAGCAACGGCGACCCGCGCGCCGCCGAGCGCACGTTCCAGCTCCTGCATCAGGTCGCGGGCCGCGCCGGACGCGACAAGGGCCGCGGCCTCGCCTTCCTGCAAACCCATCAGCCGGATCATCCGGTGGTGCGCGCGCTGCTGTCGGGCAACCGCGAGGAGTTCTATTCCAAGGAAATCGAGGACCGCGAGCGCTTCGGCTACCCGCCGTTCGGAAGGCTCGCCAGCGTCATCGTGTCGGGGCCGGACCGCCACGCGGCGGAAGGCTTCGCGCGCGCGCTCAGCGGCCTTGCGCCGCGCCACGACGACGTGCGCCTGCTTGGCCCCGCCGAGGCGCCGCTGGCGCTGGTGCGCGGCCGCTACCGCTACCGGCTGCTGGCGAAATCGACGCGCGCCTTCGATCTCTCGGCGTGGCTGCGCGCCTGGATGGCGAATGCACCGAAGCGTAAGGGCAACATCACGCTGGAGGTCGATGTCGACCCGCAGAGCTTTCTGTGACGCGCGTGCAGCAGGCTGCTCGTCGCTCAGTGGCCGAAGAAGGCGAGATGCGCGCCGAGCGCCAGCAGGCCGAGGAAGAAACAGCGGCGGAACACCTCGGGGCGGATGGGGTGGCGCAGCCATTGCCCAATATACATCCCGGCGAGCGCCGGAAAGAGCGCGAGCAATGACACGCCGGCGATCGACGTTTGCAGCGCGCCGCCGATCCAGAGGATCGCGGCAAGCGCCAGCGTCGATACCGTAAACGACAAGCCGAGCGCCTGGATCAGGTCCTCGCGATCGAGGCCGAGCGCGCCGATATAGGGCACGCCGGGCACCACGAACACGCCGGTCGCCGCGGTGACGAGGCCGGTCACGGCACCCACCACCGGCGACAGCCACGGCTCCCAGCGCGGCGGCACCGAAAAGCGCAGCGGCGTCAGGCCGATCACTGCATAGGCGATGAGCGTCACGCCAAGGGCGACCTTGGCCTGCGCACCGCCGGAGCCGACCAGCAGGCCCATGCCGGCGAAGGTGCCGAGACAGATCCCGAGCATCATCGGCCACAGGCGGCGCGCCAGCGCCGTGACGTTCGGCCCCAGCGCGAGCTGCCACACATTGGTGACCATCGACGGCACGATGAGGATCGCGGCGGCCTGCGCCGGCGCCATCACCAGGCCGAGCAGGCCGATCGCCACCGTCGGCAGGCCGAGCCCGATGACGCCCTTGACGAAGCCTGCCGCCAGGAACGTCAGCGCGATCAGGATAAACGGAAACGAGCCATCCATTCGCCGGACTGTGGCCATGCCGCGCTCGCGGCACAATGCGCGAGGCCGCAAGGCGCCCTTCGGCGTTGGCGAACCGTCACATCAATCGAAGCCTACGATCCAACATCAGCCGGTCGACGCCTGCGTCCATTGCAGGGCAACCATTCCGGCCACGATCAGGGCTACGCAGGCCAGCCGGAATATTGTGGGCTGTTCACCAAAGAGGAAAATGCCAAGGAACACCGCGCCCGCGGCTCCGATGCCTGTCCACACGACATAGGCGACGCTGATCGACAGCGTCTTCGCGGCCAGCGTCACGAACAGCAGGCTCAGGCTGCCGCCCAGCACGGTGCAGAACGGCCACGACGGACAGGCGGGAAAATCCCTCCAGCGTTCGTATGCCGTAGATCATGACGACTTCGAACAACCCGGCCAGAGCCAGATAAACCCACGGCATCCCGGCATCCTCGGATCGAGTTGGCGGCGCGAACGCGCATCCGTCAAAGGCCAGACGCCGGCGCCGCCGTCAATCCACCCGGGCGCCGGAGACCTGCACCATCTCCTTGAACAGCACGCGCTCCTTGGCGGCGAAGGCGGCGGCCTCCTCCGGAGTCGAGGCGATGGCAGCGCGCGCCCGCGATCTGGAACCGCGACTGCAGCGCCGCGTCGGCGGCGATGGCGCGCATCGCGGCGGACACCCGGTCGATGATCGGACGCGGCGTGCCGGCCGGGAACACGAAGCCGGCCCAGGACGTCACGACGAAATCCGGCACGCCGGCTTCCGCCATGGTGGGGACGTCCTTGAGCGTCGGCCAGCGCTCGGGCGAGGTGACGGCGAGCGCCCGCATCTGCCCGGACTCGATGATCGACGTATAGGAGGCGAGGTTGTCGAGCGCGAAGTTCACGTCGCCCGACAGCATGGCGGGGATCGTCTGCGCAGCGCCGCGGAACGGCACGTGCGTAACCTGGATCCCGGTGCGCTTGCCGAAGAGCGCCCCCGAAAGATGCGGCGTGGTGCCGACGCCCGGCGTGCCGTAGGTGATGCCGTTCGGCTTCTCCTTCGCCCAGGCGATGAACTCCGCCATCGTTTTGGCGGGACAATGCTGGGTCGCCACCACCGCGACGTTGGGCAGGTCCCAGGTCAGCGTTGCCGCCACGATGTCGCGTTCGGCGTCGAACGGCATCTTGGCGTAGAGGAACTGGTTGATGGAGAAGTGGCCGACGGTCGCGGCGCCCAGCGTGTAGCCATCGGGCGGGCTCTTGGCGACGCGCGTCGATGCCGATATTGCCGCCGGCGCCGGGGCGGTTCTCGATCACGAAAGTCTGGCCGAGCTTGTCCTTGAGCTGCTCGGCGAGGATGCGCGCCAGGACGTCGGTCGAGCCGCCCGCCGGATAGGGAACGATGAGCCGCACCGGATGATCGGGCCAGTTGCCGCTGGTCTGCGCCCATGCCGGCACAATGCCCAGCGCGGCGCTCGCGGCGGCGCCCGAAGAAGCGCGCGGCGCGTGATCGATCCGAAGCGCTCGGGCATGCCCGGTCCTCCCCGTGGTTTGTCGAAGCGTACCGTAGCAATCGACGACCCCGCAATGGACCGTGGCTCCGAGTCGACGGCTCAGCGCCGCAAAATCGCGAACCCGAAATCCGTTCCCTGCCCCTGCGCATAGGCGAGCTTGATCCACAGCACCGCCGCGGCTTCGAGCTGCCGGCTCATCGTGAGCGGCCCGGCATCGACCGGATCGAAGCCGATATCGCTTGCGAGCGTCATCACGGTCTTCTTGGCACCGGCATCATCGCCGGCGACCGCCATCATGACCTTGCCACCGCGATATTGGGTGTTCGCCATGTTGCCGGCGCCGGTGGTGTTGAACGCCTTGACGACACGCGCCCCCTTGGCGAGGCGGCCCACTGTCTCGCCGGCGGAGTCGCCGAAGCCGAGCGCGAGGTCGAGGCTTTGCGTCAGCGGATTGGTGGCATCGACCACGATCTTGCCGTCGAGATTGCCGAGCGCCGCGACGGTCGCCTCGACGGCGCCCCATGGCACCGCCAGCACGATGACGTCGGCGCCGCGCGCCGCGGTCCCGACATCCGTGAGCTTGAGCCCTTCCTGCTTGAGGTCCGCGACCTTGGCGTCGCCCGGGTCGCGCACGCCAACCGTGATGTCATGTCCCGCCTTGCGCCACGCGCCGGCCAGCGCGCGCCCGACATTGCCTGCGCCGATGATGCTGATGTTCATGATCCCGACCTCGCGTTGATTCCGGCCCGTATTAGCTAGGCATCGGCGATGATCGAGCAAGGCGGTTTGTCGCTCTGCGTCATGTTGCACCGCATTCCGTGCTGTGTTAGCAAATCCTCGATTTCGCGGGCGCTGGGGCGGCGACGATAGCCTCGCGAAAAAAGTCCCTTCAAATCCAAGGGCTTGGGTAGCCCCGCCTGGGGCGGCGCCGGGCTTGCGGAATGCCCGAGATCAGGCAGGCGACGTGGCAGGCAAAGATCCCATCACATCCGGCATGGCAGGCCGCTACGCGACCGCCTTGTTCGACCTCGCGCTGGAGCAGCGCGCCCTCGACGCCGTCAAGGCCGATCTCGAAACCTTCGAGGCGCTGCTCGACGGCAATCCCGACCTTGCCCGCATGGTATCGAGCCCGGTCTTTACCGCCGCCGAGCAGGAAAATTCCCTGAAAGCCTTGCTCGACAAGGCCGGCATCGGCGGCCTGGCTGCGAACTTCCTGAAGTTCGTCGCGCAGAAGCGCCGCCTGTTCTCGGTGCGGCTGATGATCCGCGGCTTCAAGGCAATGGTCGCCCGCCATCGCGGCGAGGTCCGCGCCGAGATCACGGTCGCCGAGCCGCTCGCCGGCAAGCATCTCGAGGCGCTGAAAGATGCGCTGAAATCGATCACCGGCGGCAAGGAGGTCGACCTCGACATCAAGGTCGATCCCGCGATCATCGGCGGCCTCGTCGTCAAGGTCGGCAGCCGCATGGTCGATTCCTCGCTGCGCACCAAGCTCAATTCGATCAAGTACGCGATGAAAGAGGCCCGCTGATGGACATCCGCGCCGCAGAAATTTCGGCAATCCTCAAGGAGCAGATCCAGAATTTCGGCCAGGACGCCGAAGTCTCGGAAGTCGGCCAGGTGCTGTCGGTCGGCGACGGCATCGCCCGCGTCTACGGCCTCGACAACGTGCAGGCCGGCGAGATGGTCGAGTTCGAGAACGGCGTGCGCGGCATGGCGCTCAACCTCGAAACCGACAATGTCGGCATCGTGATCTTCGGCAACGACCGCGACATCAAGGAAGGCGAGACCGTCAAGCGCACCCGCGCCATCGTCGACGTGCCGGTCGGCAAGGGCCTGCTCGGCCGCGTCGTCGACGCGCTCGGCAACCCGATCGACGGCAAGGGCCCGATCCAGAGCGACCGAGCGCAAGCGCGTCGACGTCAAGGCGCCGGGCATCATTCCGCGCAAGTCGGTGCACGAGCCGATGGCGACCGGCCTCAAGGCGATCGACGCGCTGATCCCGATCGGCCGCGGCCAGCGCGAGCTGATCATCGGCGACCGCCAGACCGGCAAGACCGCGATCGCGCTCGACACCATCCTCAACCAGAAGCCGCTCAACCAGTCGACCGACGAGAAGATCAAGCTCTACTGCGTCTATGTCGCGATCGGGCAGAAGCGCTCGACCGTCGCGCAGTTCGTGAAGATGCTCGAAGAGCAGGGCGCGCTGGAATACTCGATCGTCGTCGCCGCCACCGCCTCCGATCCGGCGCCGATGCAGTTCCTGGCGCCGTTCTCCGGCTGCACCATGGGCGAGTATTTCCGCGACAACGGCATGCACGCCGTCATCATCTATGACGATCTGTCCAAGCAGGCCGTCGCCTATCGCCAGATGTCGCTGCTGCTGCGCCGCCCGCCGGGCCGCGAAGCCTATCCGGGCGACGTGTTCTATCTGCACTCCCGCCTGCTCGAGCGCGCCGCGAAGATGAACGACGCGCTGCGGCTCCGGCTCGCTGACCGCGCTGCCGATCATCGAGACGCAGGCCAACGACGTCTCGGCCTATATCCCGACCAACGTGATCTCGATCACCGACGGCCAGATCTTCCTGGAGACCGACCTGTTCTACCAGGGCATCCGCCCGGCGGTGAACGTCGGCATCTCGGTGTCGCGCGTCGGCTCGGCGGCGCAGACCAAGGCGATGAAGAAGGTCGCCGGCACGATCAAGGGCGAGCTCGCGCAGTATCGCGAGATGGCGGCCTTCGCGCAGTTCGGCTCCGATCTCGACGCCACCACGCAGCGCCTGCTGGCGCGCGGCGCGCGCCTCACCGAGCTGCTCAAGCAGCCGCAATTCTCGCCGCTCAAGATGGAAGAGCAGGTCGTCGTCATCTACGCCGGCGTCAACGGCTATCTCGACGCTATCCCGGTGAACCGCGTGCGCGCCTTTGAGGACGGGTTGCTGAGCCTCGTGCGGACCAAGAACACCGACATCCTGGACGACGTCCGCACGAGCAACGATCTCGACGACGCCACCGCCAAGAAGCTGAAGGCCGTTGTCGACGATTTCGCAAAATCGTTCGCATGATATAGATGCCGGAGCAAATTGCTTTGCTTACAAATCGTGAACGCACGCGGCAACTTGGCCTTTGGGGAGAGCACAAAGCATTTGTGTTGCTTCGGGATGCTGGCTTCCTTCACGTAAGGGATATGAATGCTGACAAGATGCATCATCCCTTTGCAGACATCTACGCTGAGCGCGACGGAGTCGCCTACACTATTGGCGTGAAAACCCGCAACAAATATCAAGAGCGCGGTCCTCTAAACCCGTCGTACAATGTTCGAAAGCGGCTGGCCGACGTGAAGCAAATCGCTGATAAATATCAAGCCGAGCCTGCTTGGGTTGCCATCTCAGTCATTCCAGAGAGGCAATTATTCAGTGCATATTTTGGAACGATTGATCAGATCGAAATCTCGGGAGAGCGGTTTTCTATTCCAATGAAGTCGAAGCACGTAGCTACCTATCATCGTCTTACTCAACAAGAAGAGGAGTTTGACGCAACAATACGCCTCCAATGGTCAAACGGCGGTTATACAAATTTTGTGCGATTAACTCGTACAACGGTAGCATAGTCGATCATGCCTTCCTTAAAAGACCTGCGCAACCGCATCGCCTCCACCAAGGCGACGCAGAAGATCACCAAGGCCATGCAGATGGTCGCGGCCTCCAAGCTGCGCCGCGCGCAGGCCGCGGCCGAGGTCGCGCGCCCCTACGCCGAGCGCATGGAGGCTGTGCTCGGCAACATCGCGGGCGCTGTCGCCGGCAACAACTCTGCGCCGCGCCTGCTGGGCGGCACCGGTCGCGATCAGGTCCATCTCCTCGTGGTCGCCACCGGCGAGCGCGGCCTCGCCGGCGCTTTCAATTCCGCGATCGTGCGGCTCGCGCGCGAACGCGCCAATTCCCTCCTGGCGCAGGGCAAGGAGGTCAAGATCCTCACGGTCGGGCGCAAGGGCAACGACCAGCTCCGCCGCGCCTACCAGCGCCATATCGTTGACGCGATGGACCTGCGCGGCGTGCGGTCCATCGGCTTCGGCGACGCGCAGCGCATCGCCGACAAGATCCTCGCGATGTTCGAGGATGGCGCGTTCGACGTCTGCACGCTGTTCTATTCGAGCTTCAAGTCGGTCATCTCGCAGATCCCGACCGCCGTCCAGATCATTCCGGCCGTGGTTCCGCCGCAGCCCGAGGGCACGCAGCGCACCTTTTACGAATACGAGCCGGACGAGGCCGACATCCTCACCGAGCTGATGCCGCGCTACATCGCGACGCAGGTGTTCCGCGCGCTGCTGGAGAACTCGGCGTCGTTCTACGGCGCCCAGATGAGCGCGATGGACAACGCCACCCGCAATGCCGGCGAGATGATCCGCAAGCAGACCCTGCGCTACAACCGCACCCGCCAGGCGATGATCACCAAGGAGCTGATCGAGATCATCTCCGGCGCCGAAGCGCTGTAGAAAGATGCCCTTGACCAGCCAAATTGATCTAGATTGACGGCATGGCCGACGAAGCGACCAACCTGATCATGGAGCAATTGCACATCCTGCGGCGCGGGCAGGATGAGTTGCGCCGTGGACAGGAAGGGGTGCAGTCCTCGGTGGACGACATGCGTCGCGACGTCTCGATCTCAAGGTCCGCATGTCGGGTTTGGAAATGAACTTGGCCCATTTGCAGTCCCAGTTCGCGCATTTTCAGGCCCAGGTGGCGATGCAGAATGCTCGCTTCGACCGCGTCGAGCAGCGGCTTGATCGCATCGAGCACCATCTCGATCTGACGCATGCCTGATAGCTCGATGAATTCCGAGAAATGAAATCAGTGGCGCCAGTACGCCGTGAACAACTCCGAATGAGGTAAGACACAATGGCTATCCCGCAGAACCAGACCGGACGCATCACCCAGGTCATCGGCGCCGTCGTCGACGTCCAGTTCGAGGGCGACCTGCCGGCCATCCTGAACGCGCTGGAAACCAAGAACGGCGGCAACCGTCTGGTCCTGGAAGTCGCCCAGCATCTCGGCAAGTCGACGGTGCGCACCATCGCGATGGACGTGACCGAAGGTCTGGTGCGCGGCCAGGAGGTCTCCGATACCGGCCTGCCGATCACGGTGCCGGTCGGGCCGCAGCTTCTGGGCCGCATCATCAACGTCATCGGCGCGCCGATCGACGAGGCGGGTCCGGTGGAGTTCGAGGCCATGCGGCCGATCCATGCGGACGCGCCGTCCTATACCGAACAGTCGACCGAAGCCGAGATCCTGGTCACCGGCATCAAGGTGGTGGACCTGCTCGCGCCTTACGCCAAGGGCGGCAAGATCGGCCTGTTCGGCGGCGCCGGCGTCGGCAAGACGGTGCTGATCCAGGAACTGATCAACAACGTCGCCAAGGCCCATGGCGGCTATTCGGTGTTCGCCGGCGTCGGCGAGCGTACGCGCGAGGGCAACGACCTCTATCACGAGTTCATCGAGTCCAAGGTCAACGCCGATCCGCACAATCCCGACCCGAGCGTGAAGTCGAAATGCGCGCTGGTGTTCGGCCAGATGAACGAGCCGCCGGGCGCCCGCGCCCGCGTCGGCCTTACCGGCCTGACGCTGTCGGAATACTTCCGCGACCAGGGCCAGGACGTGCTGTTCTTCGTCGACAACATCTTCCGCTTCACCCAGGCCGGCTCGGAAGTGTCGGCGCTGCTCGGCCGCATCCCGTCGGCGGTGGGCTATCAGCCGACGCTCGCCACCGACATGGGCGCGCTGCAGGAGCGCATCACCACCACCACCAAGGGCTCGATCACCTCGGTGCAGGCGATCTACGTGCCGGCCGACGACTTGACCGATCCGGCGCCCGCGACCTCGTTCGCGCATCTGGATGCGACGACCGTGCTGTCGCGCGACATCGCCGCCAAGGGCATCTATCCGGCGGTGGACCCGCTCGAACTCCACCTCGCGCATGCTGTCGCCGCTGGTCGTCGGCGAGGAGCATTACAACGTCGCGCGCCAAGTGCAGCAGGTGCTCCAGCGCTACAAGGCGCTGCAGGACATCATCGCCATCCTGGGGATGGACGAACTCTCCGAAGAGGACAAGACCGCGGTGTCTCGCGCGCGCAAGATCGAACGCTTCCTGTCGCAGCCGTTCCACGTTGCCGAGGTGTTCACCGGCTCGCCGGGCAAGCTCGTCGACCTCGCCGACACCATCAAGGGCTTCAAGGGCCTGGTGGAAGGCAAGTATGACCACCTGCCGGAGGCGGCGTTCTACATGGTCGGCACCATCGAGGAGGCGGTCGACAAGGGCCGCAAGCTCGCGGCGGAAGCGGCCTAGCCTCATCACCGCTCGTTGCCTCCGTCACCCTGTGGTGCGGGCGCAGCGAGCCTCGAAGGGCGACGGCCCGGGCCGCGCATCCTTCGAGGGCCGCAACGCGGCCACCTCAGGATGACGGGATTGAAGCCGCCGCTCGCGGCTTAAGCAGAACGGTTTGAAACATGGCCACTTTCCACTTCGACCTCGTCTCGCCCGAAAACCTCGTCTTCTCCGGCGAGGTCGAGCATGTCGTGGTGCCCGGCACCGAGGGCGAGTTCGGCGTGCTGGCCAACCACGCGCCGCTGATCGCCATGCTCAAGCCGGGCATCCTTCGCATCCTCGGCGCCAACGAGCAGCGCATCATGGTGGTGGGCGGCTTCGCCGAGGTGAACCCGGACGGCCTCACTGTGCTGGCCGACCGCGCGGTGCCGGTCGATGAGCTTGATCCCGCGGTACTCGCCGGCGAGATCAAGGACGCCGAGGAAGACGCCGCCGACGCGCCGAGCGACGCTGCGCGCGACCGGCTTCAGCTCAAGCTCGATCAGCTTCGCGCCGTGCAGGCGGCGCTCGGGCAGTAGCGGTAGAATGGGTCGAGCGCTAAGCGAAACCCATCATCCCCAACGTCGTCGCGGCGGGTTTCGCTTCACGCTCAACCCATACTACGCGCGAAGCCCGCAAACTCCGCCACCACCCGCTCGTAGACCGGCCGCTTGAACGGCATGACCAGGCCGGGGAGATTCTCCATCGGCTCCCAGCGCCAGGCGATGAATTCCGGCTTGTGCGCGCCCTTCGCCGGCTGCCGGATGTCGATCTCGCTCTCGTCGCCGGTGAAGCGCAGCGCGAACCATTTCTGCGTCTGGCCGCGATAGCGGCCCTTCCAGGCCTGCCCGACGATATCGCGCGGCAGGTCGTAGGTCAGCCAGTCGGCGACTCGGCCGAGCGTGCTCCACCGAGCGGATGTTGGTCTCCTCGTACAGTTCGCGCAGCGCCGCAGGCATAGGTGTCCTCGCCCGGGTCGATGCCGCCCTGCGGCATCTGCCAGACATGGGTCGTCGTCGACATGTTCGGGGCCGCTCGTTGCGCCGGCCGACGAAGACGCAGCCCGTCGCGGTTGAGCACGCATCGACGCCGACGCAGGGGCGATAGGGCAGATCGTCGAAGCGCGGCATGAGCGTCCTCGAGTCAGATCGGCCAAGGCTGTCAGCTCGACTTCGGCTTCGCCGGCGACGGCGCTGATCGGCACCAGCAGGATGCCGCGTGCTCTCGAGCGGCCTTCGCCCATTGCGCGATCCGCTCGATCGAGACCGGCAACGCGCTGGCGACGCCGACCGCGATGCCGCGCTCGCGCGCGATCGCCTCGAGCCGGGCCAGCGCGCGCGTCGATGCTCGGCGGCCGTCGGCACGGCGTCGAGCACGATGTCGGCCTTGGCGAAGGGCACGGTCGTTGGCGCCGGCGATCTGGCCGCGCGAGGCTGCGCGGCGAGGCGCCGTCGTCGAAATAGATCAAGCCGCGCTTGGCGATCTCGCGCAGCATCGGGCGCAGCGCCTGGCTCGTTCGCGGTGAAGCGCGCGCCCATGTAGTTGGCGATGCCGACATAGCCCTGGAAGCGGCTCATGAACCAGTGCAGCCGGTCGATGTTCTGCGCCGGCGGCAGCGTGGTCAGCAGGGTCTGCGGGCCGGGATCGTTGTCGGGATAGTCGAACGGCTCCATCGGCACCTGCAGCAGCACCTCGTGGCCTTCGCTCGCGCGCGCGGCGCGACCCAGCGCGCCGAGGTCGGTGCCGTAGGGCGCGAAGGCGAAGCGTCACCGGTCCGGGCAGCTTGGCGAGCGCCTCGGTGGTGCCGTGCGGCGCCGATGCCGAGGCCCTCGACCACGAGGCGATGCGCGGGCCGTCGGCCCTGGCGGCCGGCGGCGGCGGCCGGGCATAGACGTCGGCCGGCCGCGCGCCGTCGGCGCCGATCTTCGGGATGGCGCCATGGCGCGTCGTCTCGAGCAGATGCGCGACGTCGAGCGCCGGTGCTGAGCCGTCGCCGGTGCCGGCGGATCGTGACCTGCCTGCGCGCTTGCCGCTCATGCCGTCGATGATGGTGACGGTCTGCGCGCCGGGCGGCGTTGCGCTCGGCGGGCGGCGCTGCGCCGGCTGCCGGCGGGCTCGGCCGGTGCTGGTTGCGGGCCGTTCGGCGTCCGGTCGGTCGGGCGTTCTGGCGGCTGCGGCCGGCGCGCGGACGATCGGCGCGACGACCGCGATCGGCTCGCCGCCGAACGGATCGTCGACGAGCGCGCGTCCACAGCACGAAGCCGGCGAGCGCAAGGCCCAGCCCGCCGGCGAGCGCCGCGGAACGGTCGAAGGGCAGCGGCGAAGCCGGCGCTTCGCCTTCGCGTTCCGGCCGAGAGGGGTGTCCAGTTCGTCCGCCGCCACGGCCGCAGACCCTCGTCGGCTGCACTCGTCCTGCGACATGCCTAGCGGCGCGCCTCGAGCGAGGGCGGATGTCGCCTCATCGGCCCCAAACGAAAATCGGGGTGGCGCTGAGCCACCCCGATTGGTCGCATCGCTATGGTAAGAGGCGGTTAATTCGGCACGGCGTTCTTCGGGTTGGGCGGGAACGCCGCGTTGGTCGTGGTGCCGCGCAGCAGGTCGAGCGCCGACTGCAGCGCCTTGTCGTTCTTCGGATCCGGCGGGATGTAGGACTGCGAGCCGGTCTCCTCGTCGCCCTCGGCCTTGAGATGGCCGCGCAGCGATGCCTCGCCCTTGGTCTCGGTCCGCGCCTTGAGGTCGTCCGGCACGTCCTGCAGCACCTCGATGTCCGGCGACGATGCCCTTGGCCTGGATCGAGCGGCCCGACGGCGTGTAGTAGCGCGCCGTGGTCAGCCGCAGCGCGCCGTTGCCGGCGCCGAGCGGGATGATGGTCTGCACCGAGCCCTTGCCGAACGAGCGCGTGCCGACGATGGTCGCGCGCTTGTGGTCCTGCAGCGCGCCGGCGACGATCTCGGAGGCCGAGGCCGAGCCGCCGTTGATCAGCACGATGATCGGCTTGCCCTTGGTGAGGTCGCCGGCGCGGGCGTTGAAGCGCTGGGTCTCCTCGGCGTTGCGGCCGCGGGTCGAGACGATCTCGCCCTTCTCCAGGAAGGCGTCGGAGACCGAGATCGCCTGGTCGAGCAGGCCGCCCGGATTGTTGCGCAGGTCGAGGACGTAGCCCTTGAGCTTGTCGGCCTGGAGCTGCGTCGGTGATCTCGTCGAGCGCCTTCTTGAGGCCCTCGGTGGTCTGCTCGTTGAACTGGCGTGATGCGGATATAGCCGACATCGTCGCCCTCGGTCCGCGAGCGCACCGAGCGCACCCGGATGATGTCGCGCATGATCGTGACCTCGATCGGCTTGTCCTGGCCCTTGCGCATGATCTTGAGCTTGATCTTGGTGTTGACCGGCCCGCGCATCTTCTCGACCGCCTGGTTGAGGGTCAGGCCCTGCACCGGCTTCGTCGTCGAGATGGGTGATGATGTCGTTGGCCAGGATGCCGGCCTTGGCGGCGGGCGTGTCGTCGATCGGGGCGACGACCTTGACGAGGCCGTCCTCCATCGTGACCTCGATGCCGAGCCCGCCGAACTCGCCGCGGGTCTGGACCTGCATGTCGCGGAAGCTCTTGGCGTCCATGTAGCTCGAATGCGGATCGAGGCCGGACGAGCATGCCGTTGATCGCCGATTCGATGAGCTTGGCGTCGTCGGGCTTCTCGACATAGTCGGCGCGCACCCGCTCGAACACGTCGCCGAACAGGTTGAGCTGCCGATAGGTGTCGGCGGCGCCCGCGGCCTTTGCGCTCACGCCGGGGAACAGGAAGCGGGGTTGCGAAACGGTCAGCGTCAGCGCCGCTGCCCGCCACCGCACCGAGGAGAACCAGGAAAGTCTTGCGCATCATCCGCGAACCTTCTCGCTGTCGTTGATCGCCCACCACGGGCCGGGATCGACGGGACTGCCGTCCTTACGGAACTCGACATACAGAACCGGCTGGCTCGGAGCCGACGGCCACGAGGGAGGCGGCCTGAGGGGCGCCGCCCATGACTGCCACGGGTTCCCCGGTCAGCACGAACTGGCCGAGATCGACAGAAATCCGCTCCATCCCCGCGAGCAGGACATGATAGCCGCCGCCGGCGTTCAGGATCAAGAGTTGGCCGTAGGAGCGGAACGGTCCGGCATAGACCACCCAGCCGTCGCACGGCGCCGTGACCTGCGCCGCGGGGCGGGTCGCGATCGAGAGGCCCTTTTCGACGCCGCCGAGGCCGTCGGCCGCGCCGAAATCGCGCAGCCTGACGCCGTTGACCGGCATCGGCAGCGCGCCCTTGGCGGACGCGAACGCGACCGCCGGAGCGAGCCGGCCCGGATCCTTGAAGACGGCTATGCCGGTGCGGCCGGCAGGTCCCGATCCATCCTTGGGACGCGAGCCGATGTCAGCGTCGAGCTTGGCGATGAGATCCTTCAGGCTGTCGGCCTGGCGGGCGAGTGCCGCCAGGCGTTCGCGCTCGCCATCGAGCGCGGCCTCCGCCTCGGCCTGGCGCTTCTGCCGCTCGCCGATCAGCAGTGCCATGCGCCTGCGGTCATTGGCCAGGGTTTCGATATCGCGCGCGGCGCGTTCACGCTCCGCCGCGATTTCGGCACGGACACGAATGAGCTCGCCGAGGTCGGCGGTCAGCGTCTGCGCCTCCGCCCGCATTTCCGGCAGCACCGCGCCGAGCAGCATCGCGGTGCGCACCGACTGGAGCGCATCCTCGGGCCGCACCATCAGCGCGGGCGGCGGCCGGTGGCCGATGCGCTGCAGCGCCGCCAGCACCTCGGCGATGACGGCCCGGCGCTCGTTGAGGGACTGGCGGATAGTGCGTTCCTGGTCGTCGAGGACGGTGCGGCGCGCTTCTCCCGCCGACATGCGGCCCTCGACCTCGCGGATGCGCGACGCGGTCTCGATCAGGGATTGATTAAGTTGCCGGCGGTCCTCGCCGATCGCCGCGATCTCGGCCTTGAGCTTGGCCTCGGCCTCGGCGGCCCGCCTCTGGTCCGCCAGGACCGATGTCGAGGTCCTGCTGGCGCTGGGCTTTTCGCGCCTCGACCGTCGCCGGACTTTCGATATCGGCGGTGGCGGCCGGTATAGGGGAACGGGATTGCGGCTCGGCCCGGGCCAGGTCGGTGGCGCCGCCCGATGCGCCGATAGCCAGCGCCGCCGCCAGCATGCGGCCAGCCGCAACGTGGCGTTGTCGCGCGGAAAACCTCATGGTCGGTGAGTTACGCACCAGTTTCCTAAGAGAGCATTAACCATTCGATCGCCGCGGCTGCCTAACAGCCGCGCCCAGGACGCGGTGCGGAATCTCCGTTACACATGGGGCGAAAATAGGGTGAACGAGCGCGCAGGGACGTTTCGCCATCACGGCCGCGGCACCTGACACTGGCATCGGGTACCTGACGTCGAGGACTGACGTCGAGGTCTTGGCCTCGGTACCCGGCAGCCGAACTAGCGGTGCAGCCCCCGAAATGGAAAAGCCCCGCCGCGGCAAGAGCCACGGCGGGGCTTCAGCACCGGCTCGGTCGCCCGTCTCCGCGGGGGGTGGGGGGTGGGAGACGAAAAAACCGTTAAGCCCTCAGCGCAGCCTTCACACAATCGGACGATGTGGACGGCTGGCGCAGGCCCCTGGCCGGTGATCCAAAAAACATTCTCCTGGCGGCGTGGCGAAAGGCGAACCGGTCTGCATCCTTGATGATTCGATCGACGGGCGAAGCCCGCGAACCAACCGTCCCGCTCTGAAGCTGTGAGTCCCGCGTCGATGTCGCATCGACCTGTCCGCCATTCCCCTCGCCCATAAACACTCTATTTCGGAATGATTATCAAATGCAACATAAATGTTCGGAATGATTGTCACATGCAACGACACGTTGCCGATTTCCAGACGTCCACCGGATCACTCAAATCGGCAAAATTCGCACGCCGGTTGTGGGTGACGGGCGATCCTGCACGCGGTGGAGCGGTATGCGTGACGCGCGACGCCGCGAACGAGCTGCCTCGCGCGTTATGCCGGGATGCCGCGTATTCGGGTGGCTCAATGGCCCGGCGCGGCCTTGGCCAAGGCAGCGCGCTGTTCCGGCGAAGCTTCGCTCTGGTGCTTCGCCTTCCACTCCTCGTAGGGCATGCCGTAGACGATCTCGCGGCTTTCCTCCCTGGTGAGCGGTATGCCAGTCGCCTCCGCCGCATCCTTCATCCAGTTGGACAGGCAGTTGCGGCAGAACCCCGCGAGGTTCATCAGGTCGATGTTCTGCACGTCGGTGCGCGAGCGCAGGTGCCCCACCAGCCGCCGGAACACCGCGGCTTCAAGCTCGGTGCGCGTCGTGTCGTCCATGGCCATGATCGCCTCGTCCTGGCGGCGCGCTCGGCGCCGGTCACGTCAGTCCTGAATATAGGCACGCGATCCATGATAAGCAGCGTCCGCGAGTGATGACGCGAGGCCGTGTTGCCTGATTCGAAGTCCGCCAGGGCGCTCCTTCAAGACCTTTTCGGCGTCGCGGTTGCCGCCGCGCATCCCGCGACGTGCCTGTCCGCCTATCTGCCGCAACCGCCTTCGGGCGGACGTCTGATCGTCCTTGCCGCCGGCAAGGCGGCCGGTTCGATGGCCGAGGTCGCGGAGCACCATTATCTCGACGCGGGATTTCCACCGGCGCGGCTCGCCGGCCTCGCCGTCACGCGCCACGGCTATAGCCGCCCGACGCGCGCGATTCCGGTGATCGAGGCCGGTCACCCGATGCCCGATCAGGCGGGCCTCGACGCGACCGAAAAGACGCTGGCGCTTGCGGCGTCGGCGACCGCCGACGACCTCGTGCTGGTGCTGATGTCAGGCGGCGCCTCGGCGAACTGGATCGCGCCGGCGGGCGGTCTTGCGCTCGCCGAGAAACAGGCGGTGACGCGGGCGCTGCTGCGCTCGGGCGCCGGCATCGGCGAGATCAACACCTTGCGCAAGCACCTGTCGCGCATCAAGGGCGGCCGGCTCGCGGCGCTCGCCCATCCGGCGCGCATCGTCACGCTCGCGATCTCCGACGTGCCGGGCGACGACGCCGACGTGATCGGCTCCGGCCCGACCGTGCCCGACCCAACGACGCTGGCGGACGCCCGCGCGATCGCGGCGCGTTACCGGCTCGACCTGCCGGACGCCGTGACCCATGCGCTTGCCGATCCGGCGAACGAGTCGCCCAAGCCGGGCGATCCCGCCTTCGCCGGCACCACGTTCCACCTCGTCGCCCGGCCGGCGAGTTCGTTTCGCGCCGCCGAGCAGGCAGTGCGCGCGGCGGGCTACGAGTGCGTCTTCCTCGGCGACCGTGTCGAGGGCGAGGCGCGCGAAGTCGCCGCTGAGCATGCGACGCTCGCGCGCGAGTTGCAGGGTCAAGACCGCCGCGCCGTGATCCTGTCGGGCGGCGAGCTCACGGTCACCCTGCGCGGCAACGGCAAGGGCGGCCCCAACCAGGAATATGCGCTCGCGCTTGCCCTCGCGCTCGGCGGGCAGCCCGGAATCGCGGCGCTGGCCGGCGACACCGACGGCACCGACGGCGGCACCGGAGAGGCGGACGATCCGGCGGGCGCCATCATCGACCCGTCGACTATCGCGCGCGCCAAATCTCTCGGCCTCGATCCTGCCGCCTTTCTCGCCAACAACGATTCGACCGGGTTCTTTTCCCGCCTCGGGGACCTTCTGGTGCCGGGCCCGACTTTCACGAATGTCAACGACTTCCGGGCTATCGTCGTTGACAGGACGTGACGGCATGGGGCGAAATCCCGCGCCTTGAGGACGAATAGTATCGCACCAATGTCTTGGTCAGGCTTTACAGAATCCCAGGGCGTGGCTGCTGGCGTTGGCCGTGTTCGTTGCGCTTGCATTTCCGGCGGCTGCCGACTTCCGTCTCTGCAACAACACGGGCAGCCGGGTCGGCGTCTCGGTCGGCTACAAGGACGGCGAGGAATGGGCGACGGAAGGCTGGTGGAACCTCGCGCCGCGCTCCTGCGAGACCCTGCTCCGCGGCGCCCTGGTGGCGCGCTTCTATTACATCTACGCAGTCGACTACGACCGCGGCGGCGAATGGGCCGGCAAGGCCTTCATGTGCACGCGCGAGAAGGAATTCACGATCAAGAAGATCGACGACTGCCTAGCGCGCGGGCTGGAGCGCGCCGGGTTCTTCGAGGTCGATACCGGCGAGCAGCGCTCGTGGACGGTGCAGCTCACCGATTCCACCGAGCAGGCGCCGTCACGGCCGCTGACGCCCAATACTCCCCTGCTCCCGAACACGCCGGGCGGTGCCGCGCGCCAGCCCGCGGCGCCACCCGCGGCGTTGCGATGAGCCGCGCCGCGGCCATTGGCGCCCCGCGGCTTCGAGGCCGGCCATGAGACGCCAGCGCCGGACCAAGATCGTTGCGACGCTCGGTCCGGCCTCCTCGGACCAGGCGGTCATCGACAAGCTGTTCCGCGCCGGCGCCGATGTCTTCCGCATCAACATGAGCCACACCTCGCACGACAAGATGCGCGAGCTGCTCGCGGCCGTGCGCGCGGTGGAGACGGAGCACGGCCGGCCGATCGGCGTGCTGGTCGATCTCCAGGGGCCGAAGCTGCGCATCGGCGCCTTCACCGAGGACGCCGTGATGCTGGCGGCCGGCGACACCTTCGTGCTCGACTCCGACCCAACGCCCGGCGACACCGCCCGCGTGCACCTGCCGCATCCGGAAATCCTGAGCGCGCTGGAGCCGGGGCACACGCTGCTGCTCGACGACGGCAAGGTGCGGCTCACGACCATCGAGACCACGCCGACCCGCGCGCTCACCCGCGTCGAGGTCGGCGGCCGCCTGAGCGCCCGCAAAGGCGTGAGCCTGCCCGACACTACAATCCCCTCCTCGGCGATGACGGCCAAGGACCGCTCCGACCTCGACGCCGCGCTCGACGCCGGCATCGACTGGGTCGGGCTCTCCTTCGTACAGCGGCCGGAAGACATCGCCGAAGCCAAGAAGGTGACGCGCGGCCGCGCCGGCGTGCTCTCGAAGATCGAGAAGCCGCAGGCGGTGGCGCGCATCGACGACATCATGGACTTCACCGACTCCATCATGGTGGCGCGCGGCGACCTCGGCGTGGAGATGCCGCTGGAGAAGGTCCCGGCGGTGCAGAAGCAGCTCACGCGCGGTGCGCGGCGCGCCGGCAAGCCGGTGGTGGTCGCGACCCAGATGCTGGAGTCGATGATCGCGAGCCCGGTGCCGACGCGCGCGGAGGTCTCGGACGTCGCGTCCGCGGTCTACGAGGGCGCCGACGCGGTCATGCTGTCGGCGGAATCGGCGGCCGGCAAATATCCGGTCGAAGCCGTCTCGATGATGAACCGCATCATCGAGGAGGTGGAAAAGGACCCGACCTATCGCGGCATCATCGAGGCCCAACGCTCGGCGCCCGAGCAGACCGGCGCCGATGCGATCGCGGCCGCGGCGCGGCAGATCGCCCAGACGCTCGACCTCTCCGCCGTCGTGTGCTGGACCTTCTCCGGCTCGACCGCGTTGCGCGTCGCGCGCGAGCGGCCGATGTCGCCGGTGGTGGCGATCTCGCCGAACCTGTCGACCGGGCGCCGGCTGTCGCTGGTGTGGGGCGTGCATTGCGTGGTGGCGGAAGACGCGCACGACCAGGACGACATGGTGGAGCGTGCCTCGCGCATTGCCTTCCGCGACGGCTTCGCCAAGGCTGGCGGCCGCATCATCGTCGTCGCGGGGGTGCCGCTCGGGACGCCCGGCGCGACCAACATGGTGCGCATCGCCTTCGTCGGCAGCGATGCGACGACGGACGTGTGAGACTCGGTCACGCCGAGATGCCGCTCATTGCGGCCGAAAGCGACAATCAGAAACCGGATTCCTGCGTTCGCGGGAATGAGCGGAGTATGCGTCGGTTGAGGCGTCTCAACTCCGTCAATCGACATGCCCGTTCGCAGACACGCCGCCTGACGCGGACGCGGCGCGCTTCGCCACTGTCTCGATCGCGCCGAGCACGACGTCCGAGCGCAGGTGATGCACCATGTGGCCGACGCCGGGCACCACGATCAGTTCGGCGCCGGGAACGGTGCGCGCCATCGCCTCGGCGTGGATCTCGCGCGACACCACGTCGTCACGGTCGCCGATGACAATGACGGTCGGCGCGCGAATCTCGCCATAGCGCCTGGACTGCGTGACGAGGTAGTCACGAAGCCGCGCGACATCGACGGCATTGGCGATGAACTCGCGCGGACGGAGCACGAGGTTCGCCTCGGTGCGCCTGACATAGTCCTCCGGCGGCGCCTGCGGCGCGAACACGGCGATGACCGCTGCCGGCGTGAGCAGCTTGCCGAGGGGTAAGCCCAGCGTGTGGGCGAATAGCGGCCCCAGGATGCGCGTCGCACCAAGCCGGTAATGCCAGGCGACGCCGGTCGGCCAGGGATGCGTCACCGGCGCGACCAGGACCAGCCCGGCGACACGCTCCGGGTTGGCGAGCGTGAAGGCGGTGGCGAGTGACCCCGACCACGAATAGCCGACCACGATGACGCGGCCGACGCCCATCGCGTCGAGGGCCTCGCGCACCAGCGCCGCCTGCCGCGCCGGCTCGGCATCGGCGTCGCCGCCGGGCCGGTCACTCCAGCCATGGCCCGGCCGGTCGACCAGGATGACGCGCCGCGTCGCCGCGAGCTTGTCGCCGACGGCAAGGCGCATATCCTGCAGGTTTCCCGTTGCGCCATGCAGCAGCAGAACCGGAAGCTGGCCGTTGCGGTCGTTCTGCGGTGCGAGGTCGACGACGTGCATCCGGCCGCCGGTCACCGAAACGAACTTGCCGGCCGGCGGGTTGGCGCGCTCGATCGCGGCGGTTCCGATCGCGGTGCCGGCGGCGAGCAGCGCGCCGGCGAGCACGAGGATGACGATGATGCTGATGGCCATGGTACGGAAGCGGGACATCCTTACAGTACGCGCACCGCCGCGCTACGGTTCAATCCGGTGTCGCACAATCACAGCGATCGCCATATGCCCGACATCGCGGCGTGCCAAGCTGCTTGCTTCGCGGTCGCCGATGGCTACAAGCTCACCGCGCAGTTGGAGGGGGACGGACGATGAGTCACGGCGTGCACGCGGTCCAGCATGAGGTCGAGCACCGGCTTGAGCACGAGGGGCACGGTGGCGATGGCCATGCCGCGAGCCACGATTCGCGGAACAAGCGGATCGCGCTCATCATCTCGGTGATCGCGCTGTTTCTTGCGTTTTCGGAAACGCTCGGCAAGAGCGCGCAGACCGGCGGCATCGAGCTCAACATCAAGGCGTCCGACACCTGGAATTTCTTCCAGGCCAAGACCATCCGGCAGACGGTGCTGCGCGCGGCGGCCGAATCCGGGACGGTCCAGCTTCCCGAGCTCGACAATGCGGAAGCCAAGACGGCGATGCAGAAGCAGATCGACGCCTGGAAGGCGACGGTGACGCGCTACGAGACCGACCCCAAGGAGAAGGACGGGCGCAAGGAGCTGCGCCAGCAGGCCGAGGCGTTCGAAAAGCAGCGCGACATCGCGATGGCGAAATACCACAATTACGAGTTCGGCTCGGCGGCGTTCCAGATCGCCATCGTGCTGTGCTCCGCCGCCGTCATCACCGGCATGATCGCGCTGGTTTACGGCGCGGTCGGTCTGGCGATCCTCGGGCTCGCCTTCACCGGTCTCGGGCTGTTCGCGCCGGAGGTGCCGCATGACCTGCTGCACTGGGTGCAGCATTTCTTCGAGGCCGGCGGCGCGGACAAGGCCGGCGGGCATTGAGCCCGAACGAAATCCATAATTTCAAGCGGAGTTCGCTCGTCCCCGCTAAAGCGGGACCCAGATATGTGCTGCGCTGGATTCCCGCTTTCGCGGGAATGAGCGGCATTGGCCGCGCCCCTGAAATCCAACCAACAATTGTCGCTACGCCGCCTTGGTGAACTGCATCCGCCGCCGGATGAGACGCAGCAGTCGCAGCGTGCGGCCGGCGCGCTGCGGAGCGAACATGCGGAATATCTGCTTGATGCGTGCCTTGACCGGGTCGACCAACGCGTGAGCCCAGTCGCGCAGTCCCATCACCTTCTCGTAGCCCCAGCGGAACCAGTCCATCTGCAGGAGCTTCTCGCGCGTGACGTCGAACACAAACGCCGCGACGCCGACGCCGACGAGCTTGGCCAGGACCAGCGTCGCGATCGCGCCGGCCCAATAGCCGTGCGCCAGCATCCACAGGCCGAGCAGCTTGACCGGGAACAGCACGATGACCGGCACCACGAACACGACCAGCGTCGCCCAGGGCGGAAGCTTCTCGATAAGCCGGCGGAGCCAGACCTTGACGCGGCCCCATGGCACGACATTGACGATCGCGCCGACGAGCGGCTGCAGCCGGTCCCATAGCCACGCTTCGGCGAGAAAGATCAGCGCCAGCGTGACAAGCAGCGGGCGGAGTACGCGGCGCGCGGTCATCATGGGACTATAGCCTATTGACGCCGAATTCCACCCTCGTTCTGAGAGCGGCCGAAAGCCGCGTCCGGAAGGAGGGCAACCGGGCTCGCGCCGGACATGGTCGAGAGGCTCGCTTCGCGATGCTCCTCACCATGAGGCGGAGCAAGAAATGGCGCCCCTCACATATGGATGGCGCGCTTCTCCACCGCCATCGCGGCTTCCTTGACGGCCTCGGGCAGCGTCGGGTGGGCATGGCAGGTGCGGGCGATGTCCTCCGAGGAGGCGCCGAACTCCATCGCCATCGCCAGCTTCGGCGATCAGGTTGCCGGCGTCGGCGCCGAGCATGTGCACGCCGAGCACCCGGTCGGTCTTGGCGTCGGCGAGGATTTTCACGAAGCCGTCGGTGGTGTGATTGACCTTGGCGCGGCCGTTGGCGGTGAACGGAAACTTGCCGACCTTGTAGGCGACGCCGGCCTCCTTGAGCTCCTCCTCGGTCTTGCCGACCGTGGCGACCTCCGGGTAGGTGTAGATGACGGTGGGGATCACGTCGTAATTCACATGGCCGGCCTTGCCGGCGATGATCTCGGCCGCCGCCACGCCCTCGTCCTCGGCCTTGTGGGCGAGCATCGGCCCGGCGATCACGTCGCCGATGGCGTAGATGCCCGGCACGTTGGTCTGGTAATGCGGGCCGACGACGACGCGGCCGCGCTTGTCCTTGGTGACGCCGACCTCGTCGAGGCCGAGACCTTCCGTGAACGGGATGCGGCCGATGGCCACCAGCACCATGTCGGCCTCGATCGTCTTCGGCAGCGCCGCCCGATGACGGCTCGATGGTGGCGGTGAGCCCCTTGCCGGATTTCGCCACGCCGGTGACCTTCGACGAAAGCTTGAACGCGATGCCCTGCTTGGCCAGCAGGCGCTGGAACGCCTTGGCGATGTCCAGGTCGATGCCGGGCATGATGCGGTCGAGGAATTCCACCACCGTTACCTCCGCGCCGAGCCGGCGCCACACCGAGCCGAGCTCCAGGCCGATCACGCCGGCGCCGACCACCAGCAGCTTGCCCGGCACCGTGTCGAGCGTCAGTGCGCCGGTCGATGAGACGATCTGCTTCTCATCGATGGTGACGCCGCGCAGCGGCGCGACGTCGGAACCGGTGGCGATGACGATGCTCTTGGTCTCCAGCGTCTGCGTCTTGCCGTCATCGGCCTTGACCTCGACCTTGCCGGGCGCCGCGATGCGGCCGATGCCGCGGACGGTGTCGACCTTGTTCTTCTTGAGCAGGAAGGCGACGCCGTTGACGTTGCCGGCGACGCCGTCGTCCTTGAGCTTCATCATCGTCGGCAGATCGAGGGTCGGCGTGCCGACGCCGATGCCCATGCGGGCGAAGGAATGCCCAGCCTCCTCGAACATCTCCGAGGCATGCAGCAGCGCCTTGGACGGGATGCAGCCGATGTTGAGGCAGGTGCCGCCGAAGGTCGCGTTCTTCTCCACGACGGCGGTCTTGAGCCCGAGTTGTGCGGCGCGGATCGCGCACACATAGCCCCCGGGGCCGGTGCCGATGACGATGAGGTCGTAGGCCATGAGGGGGTTCCGCAGGGTGGTCGCGCTGAAATCTTTGCGCTTGGTAACGGCCGGCAGCCCTTAGGTAAACCACGCCGCCGGATTTCCAAGTGCGGTGCAGCACGGCCGCGTCCGCTCGACCACCCTCCTACCCGCAGCGACACCGGCTCGTGAGATGCGACGCGGCCATGCCGCTTGCTCCGACCCTCCCCTTGACGGGGAGGGTCGGCGAGCGAACTCGCCTGGGTGGGGTGACGAAGCAGGTTTGGAGCGAGATCGTTACCGCCACCCCGCCGCTGCGCGGCGACCCTCCCCGCAAGGGGGAGGGTAGGAACCCGCTGCAGCGCCGAAAATCCTGATAACTCGCTCATTGGTTGCATTTCATCCATGCAGCAGCGCCACGATGCCGCCGCGGATCAGTTCCAGCGAGATCAGGAAGATCAGCACATAGGCGATGCGGTAGAATACTTCCGTCGGCACGCGGCGCACCACCCAGAAGCCGAGAAAGTTCGCCGCAATCGCGAGCGGCACCAGCGCGAACGACATCCACAATCCGGCGGTCGAGAACTGCCCGAGCGCGAAATACGGGATCACCTTCAGCGCGTTGACGATGCCGAAGAAGATCGCCGTGGTACCGACGAAGGTCATCTTCGGCAGGCGCTGCGGCAGCACGTAGAATCTGGAACGGCGGGCCGCCAGCCTGGCACAAGGTCGAGGTGAAGCCCGACAGCGCGCCCCAGAACACGCCGAAGGGCGTGCTCGGCGGCGTGAGGTCGGTGCCGGCCTTGGGCTTGGCGAGCCAGCCGTAAAGGATGAAGGCGATCGAGATCACGCCGACCGCGATGCGCACCATCGGCTCGGACAGATAGGCCGCGAGCCACCACGCGATGCAGATGCCGAGGATCGCGCCCGGCAGCATCACCTTGATGTTTCCGGCGTCCCAGTCCTTGCGATAGACCCACACCGCCATCGCGTCCTGCAGCATCATGATCGGCAGCAGGATCGCGGCGGCCTCCAGCGGCGGCATGAACAGCGCGAGCAGCGGCGTCGCGATCTGCCCGACTCCGGCGAAGCCGCCCTTGGACAGGCCGAGCGAGGTCACCGCGACGAACACGGCGAGGAGGAATAGAGGATCGAATGTCACGGGGATGATGCGGTGGCGGGATTCGCGGGATCAAAGCCGATGGGCGCGCGCGAGGCCAGAGTTATTTCGGCATGCGCGACGTGCCGCGGTCGGGCGGCTTGCAAATGGTCAACACCGGCCCACAATCGGGGCGCCTGTTCCCTCACCCTGAGGAGCCCGCGGAGGCGGGCGTCTCGAAGGGCGAGGGTCGGGGCCTTCATCCTTCGAGGCAGCGCTTCGCGCTTCCTCAGGATGAGGAATAGACACCGAGGGAGAACGCGATGGGCGCCCGCACCAGTCGGTATCACGAAGCCTATGCGCGCTCGCTCAGCGATCCGGACGGCTTCTGGGGCGAGGCGGCGCAGGCGATCGACTGGATCGAGGCGCCGCGCAAGATCTTCGATCCACAAGCCGGCGTGTACGGCCGGTGGTTCACCGACGGGGTGTGCAATACCTGCCACAATGCCATCGACCGTCACGTCGCGAAGGGCCGCGCCCAGCAGGCGGCGATCATCTACGACTCGCCTGTCACCAACACCAAGCGCGCCATCACCTATGCGGAGCTGCTGCGCGAGGTCGAGGCGCTCGCCGCGGTATTGCAGGACTTCGGCGTCGCCAAAGGCGACCGCGTCATCCTCTACATGCCTATGGTGCCGGAGGCGCTTTTCGCGATGTATGCTTGCGCGCGCATCGGCGCGATCCATTCCGTGGTGTTCGGCGGCTTCGCCGCGAAGGAGCTCGCGACCCGCATCGACGACGCCAAGCCCAAGGTGATCCTCTCCGCGAGCTGCGGCATCGAGACCCATCGCGTCGTGCCCTACAAGCCGCTGCTCGACGAGGCGATCCGCCTCGCGAGCGCCAAGCCGGAAGCCTGCCTGATCCTGCAGCGGCCGCAATGCGACGCCGCGCTGACGCAAGGCCGCGACCACGACTGGACGACGCTGCGCGACAAAGCACTCGCCGCCAGCCGCCGCGTGTCCTGCGTGCCGGTGCTGGCGACCGATCCGCTTTACATCCTCTACACTTCGGGCACGACCGGCATCCCCAAGGGAGTGGTGCGCGACAATGGCGGCCACATGGTCGCGCTCGCATGGTCGATGAAGGGCCTCTACGGCATCGACCCCGGCGAGACGTTCTGGTGCGCCTCGGACATCGGCTGGGTGGTGGGGCACAGCTACATCGTCTACGCGCCGCTGTTCCATGGCGCGACGTCCATCCTCTACGAGGGCAAGCCCGTGGGAACGCCGGACGCCGGCGCGTTCTGGCGCGTCATCGCCGAGCACAAGGCGGTGGCGCTGTTCACCGCGCCGACCGCGTTCCGCGCCATCAAGAAGGAAGACCCCGACGGCAAGCTCATCGACCGCGCGGCGATGCCGGATTTCCGCGCGCTGTTCCTCGCCGGTGAGCGCGCCGACCCGCCGACCGTGCAGTGGGCGGAGGCGCAGCTCGGGGTGCCGGTGATCGATCACTGGTGGCAGACCGAGACCGGCTGGGGCATCGCCGGCAATCCGATGGGGCTCGGCGCGCTGCCGGTGAAGCACGGCTCGCCGACGGTGCCAATGCCGGGCTATGACGTGCATATCGTCGACGAGGCCGGGCACGAGGTGCCCGCCGGCAAGATGGGCTCGATCGTCATCAAGCTGCCGATGCCGCCTGCGTGCCTGCCGACGCTGTGGAACAACGACGAGCGCTTCCGCGAGAGCTACCTCCACGAGTTCCCGGGCTACTACAAGACAGCAGATGCCGGCTTCAAGGACGACGACGGCTACCTGTTCATCATGGGGCGCACCGACGACATCATCAACGTCGCCGGCCATCGCCTCTCCACCGGCGGCATGGAGGAGGTGCTGGCTTCCCATCCTGACGTTGCCGAATGCGCGGTGATCGGCATCGCCGACGACCTCAAGGGCGAGGTGCCGTGCGGCTTCGTGGTGATGAAGGCGGGCGTGACGCGCGGCGCCGACGAGATCGAGCGCGAGATCGTGGCGCTGGTGCGCGACAAGATCGGCCCGGTCGCTGCATTCAAGCGCGCGGTGACGGTCGCGCGCCTGCCCAAGACCCGCTCGGGAAAAATCCTGCGCGGCACGATGAAGAAGATCGCCGACGGCGAGCCGTGGACGATGCCGGCGACGATCGAGGACCCCAAGGTGCTCGATGAGGTGAGCGAGGCTTTGAAGGGCGACGGGGACAAGATCGCGAGCGATGCGCAGCCCGGTTTGGATCGTCTGGCCGAGGAAGCCCTCGCCGATTTTCGCGACGGCCGTGCCCGTGAGCTATGAGGCGCTTTGCGCTCTATCACGACCAACCAGAGCCAGCGGCTGGTCGCCGATCATCCCGGCAATCACCACCTGGCGCGCGGTACTAGGATCGAGACGGTGGGCGGCGATGAGGTCGCCGCATTCCATCATGATCGCGTCGGCGTCCTGCGTGATCTTCAAGTGCTTGTAATGGTCCGCGTGCGCGAAGCCCATGCCGGCACCGACGATCTCGAGGATGTTGACGATGCGGAACGGCCAGTCGCGCTCGTGGGCGCAGAGCTCGCGCTGGTCGGAGTGATACATCGTCGCCAACGCATCGATGCCGGCGTCGCGCGCGGCCTGCAGCTCCTTGAGCTGGAGCTCGCGCTTCAGGGCCGGCAGCATGCCGAGGTTGTTGCTCTGCAGGCCGACCGCGGGCTGCCTCAGGTCGACCAGCTCGACGCCGGGGCACGGCGCGCAGGATGTCCTCCGCGGCCTCGACCACGCCGGCGACGCCGGGATGCTTGTGCAGGGCGATGCGCATCGGGACCGGCGTGCGCAGCATCGGCGTGAGGCGGTCGAGATGCCGGCGCAGGAACCGCATGAAGGGCGTCATGTCGAATGGCTTGGCCTGCCCGGCGCGTTCGAAGGTCGGCAGCATGACCTCGGTGAACTGCACGAAGCAGCTCGGGCACCACGACACCACCTCGCCGGTACGGCTGGTGGCGAGCTTGTCCATGGTGTTGCCGGCGAAGCGCCCCGACGTTTCCACGTCACCGGCGCGCAACTGCATGACGCCGCAGCAATGCGTCGGCCCGCCCATGACGCGATAGGTGACGCCGAGCGCATCCATGATGTCGAGGCAGAGCAGCGGGATGTGCGGCGTCTTGAGCACATTGCAGCCGGTGTAGAATACGATGTCCGGGGCCGCCTCGCGTGCCGGCTGCGCGCTGGGCGTGGTCGGCTTCTGCCCCAGCCGCTCCAGCGCCGCGTCGCTGAGCTGGAGACGCGACAGGATCGTGACATCCTGGTTGAGCTTGCGGAAATAGTCGACGCCGGCGCGGCGCCGGTCCGGCGCTTCCGCCTTGGCTCCTGCCATCGAGAGGCGGGCAACCGACAGCAAGAAGCGCGGATTGACGCCGTAGTCGCAGGCTTTGATGCATTCGCCGCTCATGATGCAGCCGCTCGCCCATTGGCGCGACGCCTCCGGCCCGTCGCCGAAGCGCACGATGTCGAGCACGCCGGCGATGGTCGCCGCCGGATCGGCACCGCCGGCGCCGGCCGCTTCCGTGATCGGGCACGCGACGAAGCAGGCCCCGCACATCGTGCAGGCGTCGAGCATGTCGTCGAGAGCGCGGCGCCGAATGCCGTCGACGCGGGCGCGTTGTCGAACAGTGCCGTCATGGGCGGAGGGTAGGACAACACCGAGCCGACGCCAAGACGGGTGACGGCTTGCCGCGCAAGGTTACAGAAGGGAACGGATTTCAGGCCCGCACGTTTACGCGGGTTCATCACCAGAGGGTTTGACATGGCCGACGCGAGCAAAATCAAAGAGCATATGGAAATCATCGGCGCCGATGGGATTCACGTCGGAACCGTCGATAAGGTCGAGGGCAAGCGCATCAAGTTGACGAAGAAGGACAGCGGGGAAGGCAAGCACAAGGGCCATCACCACTTCATCGACCTGAGCCTCGTGGCCGAGGTCGAGGGGGATAAGGTCCGCCTGTCGGCAAATGCCAGCGTCGCCGTGACGATGGAAGAGGAAGAATCCTCGAAGCCGGCCTGAAACGGTTCGTTAAGCGTCGGCTCCTGGCTCGAATCGCTCGCTCGATTCGTTCTCCACGAACGGACGATGAACCGCGAAGGTCTGAGCTCGATCTCGTCGCCGCGGCTCGTCGCGCCAAGTGCTTGACATGACCAAATTCCTGTGAATATAGTCCTGTCATCCCGCCCCACACTTCGGGGCGTCAGCTGCGTCGCATGGCGCGGGGCGGGAGGCGGTGGCCGGTCGCAGGGGCGCCAAGACGCACGCCCAAAGCGATCGGCGGCCCAAGCTGCACGGTCCCGGCGCGCCTGCCGCGCGTCACGTCGGGGCTTCCAGCAGCGGCGCCGTAACCCGGCTTGCTGGCCGGCAGGTGCCGCGAGAGCCCATCCAGCGGTGGATAGAAACGGAGAGTCCACCGGGGGCCGTGCGGAGCAAGCCTATAAACACCGCGCGCGGGACGCCGGGAGACCGGCGGACTTGCGGCTTCTTCCACTTCGGCAAGCCTCGGTGCCGCGAGGCGCCGAGGTCCGTGGGTCCGGGCGGCAACGCCTTCCGGTCCCCGGCGTCCCGCGCATCCCGAACGGGGAGGCAGGGCTGCGACAGGCGACGCCCGGCGCCTCATGTCATCCGGGCGGCGCAGCGTTGGCTCAGGAGCGACGGATGGCGGAAACCTTGCGGCGAATTCAAATCGCGAGGGACGGAACGCCCGCGCCTCTCGCTCCCACCTCTCCCATAGGAAGAGGCCGCACCGCAGGCGCGGGTGAGGGAAAAGCCTGCGTGAGACACGAAGGGTCCTCTCACCCCCTCTCCCCACTGGGGAGATGGAGCGCACCGAGCAAGGGGCGATACTTCAGCTTCAGCCAGGGCAGACTCCAGCGACGCCTTCGATACGCATGACGCAATTTTGCCGACGGTGATCCGCATTGCTGCAAGCCACTTGTGCTTGCACTGCGGCATCGGGGCGCCACATACACGGATCAACGCGGCGACGGAGACACGATCATGGCGCTCAAGCTTCACACCATCATATGCAGCACGCGGCCGGGCCGCGTCGGGCCGTCGGTCGCGGCATGGTTCAACGATTTCGCCAAGGAGCACGGCAAGTTCGACGTGACCATCGTCGACATCGCCGACTTCAACCTGCCGGTCTATGACGAGCCGGTACATCCGGCGATGCAGAAGTACCAGCACGACCACACCAAGGCGTGGAGCGCGAGCGTCGCGTCGGCCGACGCCTATGCGTTCGTCACACCGGAATATAATTACGGCCCGCCGCCGCCTTTCGTGAACGCGCTCAACTATGTGTACAAGGAGTGGAACTACAAGGCGTGCGGCTTCGTCAGCTATGGCGGCGTCTCCGGCGGCCTGCGCGCCGTGCAGCTCGAGAAGCAGCTCGTCACCACGCTCAAGATGATGCCCATGGTGGAGGGCGTCGCGGTGCCGATGGTGGCGACCATGCTCGACGAGGCCAAGACGTTCAAGCCCAATGACCTCATCACGCTGTCGGCCAAGCAGATGCTCGACGAGCTCCACAAGTGGGCGCAGGCGCTCAAGACGATGCGGGCCTGATTCAGTCTCGCGCCGGAAGCATGCGGCGAAGCGCAGCGCGCAATCCCCTCGCCCATTCGTGATATGATCGCCGCATCCACAACCGCTAGGCTCACGCGCCGTTGACGACCAGGAGGAGGCCTTGATGCTCGACCGCCCCACGGACACCGCGCCCCGTCCCATGCCGCTCGCCGACGGGCCGCCGACCTATCATCAGCCGCTGCCCGGCAGCACCGGCGACCTGCTGATCCTGGTCGGGCGCGTCATGGTCGGGCAGCTCTTTGTCGTGAGCGGCTTCGGCAAGCTGATGGGCCTGATGACGAGCGGTTTCGGCTCGGCGTTCGTGGTGGCCCTGCAGAAGCAGGGCGTGCCGGCTCCCGAGCTCATGGCGGTCGTGGGCGCCTGCGTGGAATTCTTCGGCGGCCTCGCGCTGGTGCTCGGATTCATGACGCGCTGGGCGGCGGTCTTCGTGCTGATCTTCACCATCGTGGCGAGCTTCATCGGCCACCGCTATTGGGACGTCGCCGATGCCGCGGCGCGCCGCGGCCAGGAGATCAATTTCTACAAGAACGTCGCCATCGTCGGCGGCTTCCTGTGGCTGTTCGTGACCGGCGCCGGACGCTTCAGCATCGATGCCCTGTGGCGGCGCTCGCGCGGCTGACTACGCAGTCATCCGGATGCGGCGCCGTCGCGCGCGGTGATGCCGCATTTTGGTCGCATCGCTTCTGCAAACGGTTCGAACGTCGACGGCTGAGGCTGGACACGAATCAAAACAGGGCGGGGTCCTCCAAGGGTGCGGCAACTCATTGCATTGGCTTCCCTGATCGGCGGCTTGACCTTCACCGGAGCTTTCCAGCCTTCCGTCCGGGCAGACGGAGCACATGTTTTTTCCCGCGACGGCATCATGGCGGCGCGCGCCCGCGTGAAGCTCGCGGGACGGCATCGCGCGCCGGCACCCTCCGCCGATGCGCGCGACCAGGCCGTGGATGATCCCGGCGGCGAGATCAAGCCCAAGGCGGTGTCGGTCGACGCCATCTGCGCGACCGTCCAGGCCGCCGCCATCGCCAACGACCTTCCGGTCGATTTCTTCACCCGGCTGATCTGGCAGGAAAGCCGCTTCGATCCGCAGGCGGTGAGCCGCGCCGGCGCGCAGGGCATCGCGCAGTTCATGCCGTCCACGGCGGCATGGCGCGGCCTTGCCGATCCGTTCGATCCGCTGGAGGCGCTGCGCGAATCCGCCGGGTTCCTGCGTGAGCTGCGCACTCAGTTCGGCAATCTTGGCCTCGCGGCGGCGGCCTATAACGGCGGCCCGCGGCGCGTGCAGGACTGGCTCGCCAAGAAGGGATCGCTGCCGCGCGAGACGCAGGCCTATGTCCGCATCATCACCGGCCGCGACGCGGAGGATTGGCTGCTGCCGCAGCCGCAGGACCTGGCCGCGACACGGGTGCCGGCGGTACCCTGCCCGCAGATCGCCAAGGTACTGGTGGATGCCCGCCTGCGCGCGCTCGACCTGCTCAAGCAGGAGCGCACCCGGGCGCGCGTCGAGACCGCCGAGGCGAAGTGGGCGCCGTGGGGCGTGCAGCTTGCGGCCAACGTATCGGAGACCAAGGCGCTCGCCGAATACACGCGGCTGCGCCGGCGGTTCGTCGCCGTGCTGCGCGACCGGTCACCGATCGTCGTGAAGGCGCGGCTGCCGGGGCGCGGAACCGCCTATCGCCATCTCGTACGGCTCGCGGAGATGACGCGGGCGAATGCCGACCAGGTCTGCGGCCAGCTCAAGGCGGCGGGCGCGAGCTGCGCCGTGATGCGCAATCCTTCGCCGGTCCTGGCGCGCCGATAAGCCCTGCTGCCGCGACGCGCCGCCGAACCCGTCGGCCCCTACTCGGTCTCGCTCTCGGCCTTGCCGCCGAGCTGCTTGAGCTTGGCGAATACGGTCTCGACGTCGAGGTCTTCGCTGGGCTTCTTCGCTTCGGCCTCCTTGGCGGCCGCGGCGGCGGTGGTGACCGACGCGGGCAGCAAGGTGGCGCCGCGGTCGTCGGCCTCGACGGGCTTTTCCTTGGCGGCGCGCTGGACCTCGAAGTCGAGATCGATCTGCGAGCACAGGCCGAGCGTCACCGGGTCCATCGGGGCGAGGTTGGTGGCGTTCCAGTGGCTGCGCTCGCGGATCGCCTGGATCGTCGTCTTGGTGGTGCCGACGAGCCGCATGATCGAGGCATCCTTGAGCTCCGGGTGATTGCGGAGCAGCCACAGGATGGCGTTCGGGCGGTCCTGGCGGCGCGACACCGGCGTATAGCGCGGGCCTTTCTTCTTCTTGGCCTCGGGCAGCCGCACCTTCGGGTTTGAAAGCTGAAGACGGAGGTCCGCGTCGGCCTCGGCGGCGGTGATCTGCTCGCGGGTGAGCTGGCTGGTGAGAATCGGGTCGAGGCCCTTGATGCCCTGCGCGGCGTCGCCGTCCGCGATCGCCTTTACTTCGAGGGGATGCAATTTGCAGAAATCCGCAATCTGGTCGAACGAGAGGGCGGTGTTCTCCACGAGCCAGACGGCGGTCGCCTTCGGCATCAGCGGCTGGTCGGACATGATAAATCTCCTCTATGCTTCGCCCGCCCCTCGGGAGCGAAGCCGCGTGTCATCAACGATGACGGGAATGGCCGGAATATAGGTAGGGGAGGTGCGCCTGTCCAATGAATCAGGCGTGATTACGGGTAACGCATCCTCCGGCGCAACCAAACGGAACGGGCTTTGCGATGGCGCGTTCAAAGGATGCAACGACCATTCCCTGCGGCCACGGAAAGCAAAGCGACATGGCGACGACATGGCTGGGTTTCGGGCGATGTGTCGCAGTCGTGGCGTTGTCGATGAGCCCCGCACTCGCCCAGGACGGCGGCGCCAGGGAGGGCGGCGCCAAGGAGGCCCTGTCCGAAGGGCAGGTGCTGTTCAACAACGCCTGCCGGACCTGCCACACCACCAAGGAAGGCGACAACCGCCTCGGGCCCAGTCTCTATCGGATCGTGGGGCGCAAAGCGGGATCGCTGCCGAAATACGGCTATTCCGCCTCGATGGAAAAGGCTGATCTCGTGTGGGATCCCGCGACCCTCGACCGCTTCATCGCGAACCCGGACGCGGTCGTTTCGGGCAACGCCATGAAGCCTTATGGCGGGCTTCCCTCACCCGAGGAACGCGCCAAGATCATCGCATTCCTGCAAGCGCCGAGCGGCAACTGATATCACCGACTCGTGCGCTTGACAGGCTGACGGCACGCGCCCCATGTCGAGCGCATGATCGCTGCGCCGATGCCATCGCCCGACGGCAAGCCGCCATTGAAGGTGCTGCTGTGCTCGCCGCGCGGCTTCTGTGCCGGCGTGGTGCGGGCGATCAACTCCGTCGAGCGTGCGCTCGCGATCTACGGCGCGCCGGTCTATGTGCGCCACGAGATCGTGCATAACCGCTACGTGGTCGACAGCCTGCGTGCCAAGGGCGCCATCTTCGTCGAGGAACTCGATGAAGTCCCCGACACGAATGCGCCGGTGATCTTCTCGGCCCATGGCGTGGCGAAGGCGGTGCCGGAATCCGCCCGGGCACGCAACATGCTCACGCTCGACGCGACGTGTCCCCTGGTCACCAAGGTCCATCGCGAGGCCGAGATTCATTTCCGCCGCGGACGCGAGATCGTCCTGATCGGCCACGCCGGACATCCCGAGGTGGTCGGAACGCTGGGCCAGCTTCCCCGAGGCGCAGTAAGCCTGATCGGGACGCTGGCCGAGGTCGAGATGTTCGTGCCCCGGGACGAAGGGAACCTCGCCTATGTGACGCAGACCACGCTCTCGGTGGACGACACCGCGGAGATCGTTGCCGCTCTCAAGGCGCGGTTTCCCGCAATCGTCGGCCCGCACAAGGAGGACATCTGCTATGCGACCACGAACCGCCAGGAGGCGGTGAAGCTGGTGGCGCCACGGGTCGATGCCATGATCGTGGTGGGCTCGCCCAATTCCTCGAACTCGCAGCGCCTCAAGGAGGTCGCCGAACGTTCAGGCTGTCCTCGCGCCTTCCTGATGCAGCGCGCCGAGGACCTGGATTGGGAGAAGATCGGCCCGATCGCGACCTTGGGCATGACAGCGGGCGCC
The DNA here is from genome assembly GCA_963776455.1 of uncultured Alphaproteobacteria bacterium. Classification (GTDB taxonomy): domain Bacteria; phylum Pseudomonadota; class Alphaproteobacteria; order Rhizobiales; family Xanthobacteraceae; genus CAVZMU01. The sequence continues at coordinate 37,377 of CAVZMU010000002.1, read as the reverse complement.
TCCGCTCCGGAAGTGCTGGTGGAGGAAATTCTCGACGCCGTCGCCGAACGCTATGCGATCAGCATCGAGACGGTGTCGGCCGCCTACGAGGACGTGTTCTTTCCCCTGCCGCGCCCGCTTCGGAGTTCCGAGGCGGCGGAATAGAATTTACGATGGCCGTCTATACCGACGTTACGGCGGAGGATCTGACCGCCTTCCTCGCGAGTTATGGCCTCGGGGAAATCCTGTCCTACAAGGGCATCGCCGAAGGCGTCGAGAATTCCAACTTCCTGCTTCACACGAGCGGCGGCTATTTCATCCTCACGCTCTATGAGAAGCGGGTGGCGGCGGGCGACCTTCCGTTCTTCCTCGGCCTCATGGAGCACCTGGCGGCGCGCGGGCTCACCTGTCCGCAGCCGGTCAAGAACCGCGCCGGCACGGCGCTGGGGATGCTTGCCGGGCGTCCCGCGGCGATCGTCACGTTCCTCAATGGATTGTGGATCCGGCGGCCGGCCGCCGCACATTGCGCGGCACTCGGGGATGCGCTGGCCCACCTGCATGTGGCCGGCGCGGATTTCCCGCTCACGCGAAGGAACGTTCTCTCGGTCGAGGGCTGGCGCCCGCTCTATGAAAGCGCCAAGGACCGCGCGGACGGCCTGCAGCCGGGCCTGCGCGAGATCATCCGCGGCGAGCTCGACCGCCTCGAAAAGAAATGGCCGCGCGCGCTGCCGCAAGGTGTGATCCACGCCGACCTGTTTCCCGACAACGTGTTCTTCCTCGGCGACAAGCTGTCCGGGCTGATCGACTTCTATTTCGCCTGCACCGATACCCTCGCCTACGACGTCGCGATCTGTCTCAACGCGTGGTGCTTCGAAGCGGACCATTCCTATAACGTCACCAAGGGGCGCGCCCTGCTGCAGGCCTACAGCAAGGTTAGGCCTCTGTCCGACGTCGAGCGCGACGCGCTGCCGTTGCTGGCGCGAGGCGCCGCGCTGCGGTTCCTTCTGACGCGGCTGGTGGACTGGCTCGACGTGCCGGCTGGCGCGCTGGTCAAGCCGAAGGATCCGCTGGAATATTTCCGCAAGCTGCGCTTCCACCAGACGGTCGGAAGCGCGCGCGACTATGGCATCGAGGCGTGAGGATACGGTGAGCGAACTGCAAGTCACCATCTATACGGACGGCGCGTGCTCGGGAAATCCCGGCCCCGGCGGATGGGGTGCGATCCTGATCTCGGGCCACCATGAGAAGGAGATCAAGGGCGGCGAGACGCTCACCACCAACAACCGCATGGAGCTGATGGCGGCAATCAGCGCGCTCGAAACGCTCAAGCGTCCGGCGGTCGCTGACGTCCACACCGACAGCCAGTACCTGCGCAACGGCATCATGTCGTGGATTCATGGCTGGAAGCGCAACGGCTGGCGCACCGCCGACAAGAAGCCGGTGAAGAATGTCGACCTATGGATGCGCCTCGACGAAGCGCTCCGCCATCACACCGTGCGATGGCACTGGGTGAAGGGCCACGCCGGCCACGATCTCAATGAACGCGCCGACCGTCTCGCGCGCGAGGCGATCATCGCCATACGGGCCGGTGCGGTCGGGGCGCTGTCGAGCGTGCCGAAAAGCTGACAACCGGCGGCAACGCGCGGCGTGCCAGGCTCAGAGCCTCTGGAGCAGCGCGTCGCCGCCCGAAACGTCGACCTTGCCCGGCAATTCCTCGACGTTGAGCTGCTTCACGACTCCGTCGTCCACCAGCATCGAATACCGCTTGGAGCGGATGCCAAGACCGTTGCCGGAGCCATCGAAGGTCAAGTCGAGCGCCTTGGCGAACTGGCCGTTGCCGTCAGCAAGGAAAACGATGTCGCTATCGGGCGCGGTATCCTTCTTCCACGCGTTCATGACAAACACGTCATTCACGCCAGTGACCGCGATGGTGTCGACGCCCTTTGCCTTGATCGCAGCAGCGTTCTGCACGACCGTCGGCATATGCATCTTGTGGCAGGTCCCGGTATAGGCGCCAGGGACGGCAAACAGCGCGACCTTCTTGCCCTTGAAGACGTCGTCGGTCTTCATGGGCTTCGGGCCATCCGACGTCATGACGCGGAATTCGGTCTCGGGAAGGCGATCGCCGACTTTGATCATGGCATTTCCTCTTGGGGTGTTTGAAGCCTTGAAGGCAATTGAGGAGCAGCAAACAGATAATATTGCAGCGGCATGGCGTCCCGCAATTCGCTACTCCTTATTCGGCGCTCAATCCAGACGGAAGAGGACCTCGATCGCGCGCTCGCCGGCGACCGCCGTGAGCTTCAGCGCGGGATTGGCGATGCTCGCGCCGTCCGGCTGGCCGACGAGATCGAAAGCGAACCGCTTCATCCCCGCAGGCGCGCCGGCTATCGGAAGCGGAACCGGCAGCGCCCAGTCGGACGTCGGCCCTTCGGCGAACAGATCGACGTCGGCCGTGCCGTCTGGAACCGCGACATCGACGACGATGCGCGGCTCCGCACCGCCAGTTTCGCGCCGGATGCTCCGGACTGCGAACGCGGCTGGATCGCCGGCAACGGCCGGCTTCGGAACGCGCGCCTCGGCCGCGACCAGCCCGCCATCGTCGCCGGCAGGATCTCCGGCACGGTCAAGGGGAAGCGCAAGCTCGGCCTTGGCGCTCGCCGGGACGCATAGCTTCTCGCAGATGGCATAGTCGAGATCGAGACGCAGCAATGCCGGCTTGCGCGGGTTCTGCGGCACGACGACCAGCGGGAAGGTGATATCGCCCTTGTAGCCGATCGTCACCTCGCCATCCTCGGCGAAACGGTGCGGCGCCGGCCACTTCACAACGACGTCCTTCACGTTCTCCGAGCGGGTGAAACCGAACCGCGGCGGCACCCCGGAATCGCCCGGATAGCGCCAATAGGTCTTCCAGCCGGGCGCGAGCTTGACCTCGACGCCCGCGCGCAACGCCGAGGCATCGCCCCGGGCCGGCGTCTGCGCTGCGATCAGGCGGACGGCAGAGCGCGGGCTGGTATCCCACTTGGAGGCGTCCGCCGCGCAGGCAGGCAGCGCGGCCTGGAAAATGAGCAGACCGGCCGCCACTTTTTCGGCGCCATGAAAGCGAAAACTGGCGGGAGCGGTCTGAAACATCGCCGTTGGCTTACGGCGCAAGCCGAATACGCACCACTGAATTCGTTGTGATGAGGCCCATGCGCGGAAAACTCCGTTTCCAAAACGACCCTCGCCAGGATAACCTGATGTCATGAAAATTACGCGGAAAGGCTCAAAAAACACGGGCCGCGGCTACCTCGACGGCCAGATGCTCATCGCCATGCCGACGATGCGCGACGAGCGTTTCATGCGCAGCCTGATCTACGTGTGCGCGCATTCCTCGGAAGGCGCGATGGGCATCGTCGTCAACCAGGTGGCGTCCAATATCAATTTTCCCGACCTCCTCGTGCAGCTTGAGGTGATCCCGGCGGCCGACCTGATCCAACTCCCGCCGCGCACCGGCGAAGTGAAGGTGCTCAAGGGCGGACCGGTGGAGACCGGCCGCGGGTTTGTGCTCCACTCGGCGGATTTCTTCATCGAGAACTCCACCCTGCCGATCGACGAAGGCATCTGCCTCACCGCGACGCTCGACATCCTCAAGGCGATCGCGAAGGGCGGCGGCCCGGCGAGCGCGCTGCTGGCGCTGGGCTATGCCGGATGGGCGCCGGGCCAGCTCGAATCGGAGATCACCGAGAACGGATGGCTGCACTGCTCGGCCGACCGGGAGCTGATCTTCGGCACCGACACCGACGCCAAGTATGACAAGGCGCTCAAGAAGCTCGGCATCGATCTCGGCATGCTGTCGAGCCAGGCCGGCCACGCCTGACCCAAGCCGCCCACGCTGACGGCTACCGCGCCGGCTCGAGTTCCTCGGCCAGCAGGTCGTAGGCATCTTCGGCAGTCATGGGCTTTCCGAATACGTAGCCCTGCGCGTATTCGCAGCCGAGCTGGTAGAGCTCGATGGCATCGGCATCCGTCTCGGCGCCCTCGGCGACCACGTCCATGCCGAGATCATGCGCCATGCGCGACGATCGAGCGCAGGAGCACCGGCCGCTTGCCCTTGCTGTCCGGGCGCACGAAGGACTGGTCGATCTTGATGGTGTCGAACGGGAAGCGCTGCAGATAGGCGAGCGACGAATGTCCGGTGCCGAAATCGTCGAGCGCCAGCCCGACGCCGAGCTCGCGCATGCGGGTCAGCATCTGCGCGGCATATTCCGGGTTCTCCATCACGATGCGATTCGGTCAGCTCCAGCTTGAGCGTGCCCGCGCGCGAGCGCGGTGCGCGACAGCACCGTGCGCAAGTCCTGGATCAGGTCGTGGCGCAGCAGCTGGCGCGACGAGACGTTGACGCTGACGAAGACCGGCTCGCGCGAGCGCGCGCGCGCGCTGCCAGGCCGCGAGCTGGCGCGCCGTCTGCTCCAGCGCGAACAGGCCGAGATCGACGATGAGGCCGATGTCCTCGGCGATCGCGATGAAATCCGACGGCGGCATGCGGCCCATCTTGGGATGGTCCCAGCGCATCAGCGCCTCGAATCCCGCGACAGGAGCGGTCGTCCAGCCGCACGATCGGCTGATACAGGATCGTGATCTCGCCGCGCTCCAGGGCGCGGCGCAGGTCGTCTCCATCGTCAGCCGGTCGCTCTTGCGCGCCCGCATCGCCGGCTTGAACACCTCGATGCGGTCGCCGCCGATGCGCTTGGCATAGTACATCGCGAGCTCGGCATCCTTGAGGACGTCCTCCTTGCGCTGCGGCTGGTTGTCGGCAAGCGCAAGGCCGATCGAGGCGGTGAGCAGGATCTCCCGGTCGTTGAAGGTGATCGGCGCGCGCAACGTCTTGCGCATGGTGTCGGCGAAGGCGGTGATGCGCTCGCGGCTCGCGCTCCGACAGAAGCAGCAGGCCGAACTGGTCGCCGGTGAGGCGCGCGAGCGTATCCTGCGGCTTGAGCAGGCGGCCAAGGCGGCGCGCGAGCGTCAGCAGGATCGAAGTCGCCGACCGCGATGCCGACCGAAGTCGTTGACCTGCTTGAAGCGGTCGATGTCGATCACCATCACGGTCGGCCGGATGCCGGTGTCCGACTTGGCGAAGGCCAGCGCGCGTCCAGCCGGTCGAGGAACAGCTCGCGGTTGGGCAGCCCGGTGAGGTTGTCGTGCACCGCGTCGTGCAGCAGGCGCTCCTCGGCGGTCTTGAACTCGGTGACGTCGGTCAGCGTGCCGACCAGGCGCACCACTTCGCCATCGGAGCCGACCACCGGCCGCGCCTTGAGGGTGAACCAGAGATAATGGCCGTCCGGCGTGCGCAGACGGAAATCCTGTGCCAGCCGGCCGCGGCGCTGCTCCAGCACGCTGTCGAGCGCGGCGCGGAAGCGATCGCGGTCGAGCGGATGGAGCACCTCGAGCCAGCCCGCCGCTGAGCCTTCCAGCGCGCCGCGCTTGAGGCCGAGCATCTGCTCGGTCTCGGGGCTGGTGAAGACCTTGTCGACGCTCACGTCCCAGTCCCAGATCATGTCGCCTGCGCCCGTCAGCGCCAGCGCGCGCCGCTCGACGTCCGAGACGATGGACGTGGTGATGCCGCCGGCGAAGGCGTGCTGCATCACGGTGAAGCCGATCAGCATCACGATCAGCACGAGGCCGCCGAGCAGCGCGGGGCCGGCGATGTCGTTGGTGATGACTCCCGTGACGGCGAGACCCGCCGCGAACACCCAGACGACCAGCAGGAACCATGTCGGGATCAGCAGCACCGCGCGGTCGAACCGAATGGGTCGCGAGATAGACGACCAGCGCAAAGCCGGCGACCGCGACCAACGCGAGCGAGATGCGCGCGACGCCGGAGGCGACGGCGGGATCGAACACCGCGAGCGCGATCAGCGCGCCGAGGAAGATCAGCCAGCCGGCGGTGATGTGGACGTAGCGCACGTGCCAGCGATTGAGATTGAGATAGGCGAACAGGAACACCAGCAGCGTCGCCGCGAGGATCGCCTCGCCCGACGCGCGCCAGATGCGCTCGGCGCCCGCCGAGACGTCGAACACCTTGCCCCAGAATCCGAAGTCGATGCTGATATAGGCGAGCACCGCCCAGCCGAGCGCGGCGGCGGCGGGAAACATCACGGAGCCCTTCACCACGAACAGGATGGTGAGGAACAAGCGCGAGCAGCCCGGCGATGCCGATGACGATGCCGTGGTAGAGCGTGAAGGAGTTGATCTTGTCCTTGTAGGAGTCGGGCTCCCACAGATAGAGCTGCGGCAGCCGGTCGGTGCGCAGCTCGACCACGTAGGTCACCACGCTGCCGGGATCGAGCGTGATGCGGTAGATATCGGCGGTCGGGGTTCTCGATGCGGTCGGGCCGGTCGCCCGAGCTCGGCGTCACCGTCACGATGCGCGACTGTCCGAGGTCCGGCCATAGCAGGTCGGAACCGACCAGGCGGTAATGCGGCGCTACCAGCAGCCGGTCGATCTGCTCGTCGCTGTTGTTGGCGAGCGCGATGACCGCCCAGTTCGTGCTCGCCCTCGCGCGCCGGGACCTCGATGCGCCGCACGATGCCGTCGGCGCCGGGCGCGGTGGAAACCTGCACGCGCGGATTGTCGGTGCGCTGGCGCTCAACGGCTTCCGTGAGGTCGATTGCCGGCACGTCGAGGCGCACATTCACGGCCTCGACGGCGCGCGCGCCGGAGACGGCGAACAGGCCCAGGACAAAAATCGCCACCGGAATGACGGCGCGAAAAATCCGCAAACAGTAACCCCTCGGTTCGGCGGCCCCCGTGCGCTGACGCCGATGAGTAATGGGGCGATGCGGCAAGAGCAAGGTTTTACGCGGAACGACCATACCGCCAGGCCCGCGGTCACCGCGGCCGCAAATCTGCATTATCGCGCGACGACGAGCCTTCAAACAGTGAGCACGATCTTGCCGATGTGCTCGCTCGTCTCCATCAGCGCGTGGGCGGCGGCGGCCTCGCGCAAGCGGGAAGGTGCGTGTAGATCACCGGCTTCACCTTGCCGGCCGCGATCAGCGGCCAGACTTTCGTCTTCGAGCGCGCGCGCGATGGCGGCCTTCTCGGCGACCGGGCGCGGGCGCAGCGTCGAGCCGGTGTGCGTCAGGCGCTTCAGCATGAGCGGCGGAAGTCGACCATCGCCTTCGGCGGTCCCTGGAACGCGATCTGCACGATGCGGCCGTCCATCGCGGCGGCCTCGTAGTTGCGTCTGGATGTAGTCGCCGCCGACCATGTCGAGGATGACGTTCGGCGCCCTTGCCGCCGGTCGCCTCCTTGGTCTCGGCGACGAAGTCCTGCGTGCTTGTAATTGATCGCGACGTCGGCGCCGAGCTTGCGGCAGGCGTCGCCTTTCTCCGCCGAGCCGACCGTCGACGATCACGCGCGCGCCGAAGGCATTTCGCCAGCATGATCGCGGTGGTGCCGATGCCGGACGAGCCGCCATGGACCAGCATGCGTCTCGCCGGCCTTCAGGCGCGCCGCGCTCGAACACGTTGTGCCAGACGGTGAAGAAGGTCTCCGGGATCGCCGCCGGCCTCGACCATCGAGAGGCCCGCGGGATCACCGGCAGCGCGTTGGTCTCGTGCACGAGGGCAGTATTCGGCATAGCCGCCGCCGGCGACCAGCGCGCATGACCTTGTCGCCGACCTTCCAGCGCTTGACGCCGGTCGCCGACCGCCACGACCTCGCCGGCGATCTCGAGGCCGGGAATGTCCGAGGCGCCCTGGCGGCGGCGGATAGATGCCCTTGCGCTGCATCACGTCGGGCCGGTTCACGCCTGCGGCCGCGACCTTGACCAGCACCTCGCCCGCACCGGCGGCGTCATGGGCCGTTCCTCCGGCACCAGGACCTCCGGTCCGCCGGGCTCGCGGATGGCAATGACGGTCATGCGGGACGGCAGCTCGGGCATGGCGGCGACCTCGATCTACGAACGATGGCGCCTGTCTATGCGGCACGACCCTGTGTGACAAGCATGCGTACCGACGCTATCTTTCGTGAGCCAGGGAACGGGAAGACCATGCCTGCGATCGATGACGACGACCGGCCGAAGAAAAAGATCGCCCACGAGATCGGGCAGGAACTCGCGCTGATATCGGTCGAGGAACTGCGCGAGCGGATCGCCCTCCTCAACGAGGAGATCGCGCGGATCGAGGCCGACATCGCGAAGAAGCAGGCCGTCCGCAATGCCGCCGATCAGTTCTTCAAGCGCTGAGCTGGTCGCGAGGCTTTTTCCGAAAATCATCCGTTATTAATTCATTATTAAGCTTTCTCGATCATTACTGGCTCGTCCAACTTCTGGACGTGAGTGGCTCCTGTCCACTCTGTTTGACGCCTCCCTGTTATAAACTTTTGAGCCGCCGTCATGGCGGCTCTTTTTTTGTGCCATTTTGGATCACATCGCGCGGCGCGGGGCTTGCGACGACCACTTCAGCGAAGTTCGCGATAACCGGCGCTTTACAGACCCGGGCGGGATCGGCGATGCTGCGGCGGTGTGAGGCGTAACCCATGTCCGATAAGTCGCTCAACGAGGTCGAGCCGGTTTCCTTCGGGGCGAGGCTCGCCGGCTCGCAGGCGTTTTCCGCGCTGTTTCGCGACGGAATGTCGCTGGTGGAGGAAACCGCCGGCTACCTCGACGGCGACGGACGCCGGGATTCCAAGATACTGCGAACGCTCCGCGGCGCTCGCCTACGCCACCGAAAGCATGCGGCTGACGACGCGGCTGATGCAGCTCGCCTCATGGCTGCTGCTGCATCGGGCCGTCAATGAGGGCGAGATGTCGCTCTCGCAGGCCAACAAGGAAAAGGCCAAGGTCAAGCTGGCGACCGGCGAAAGCGGCGACGGCGACATGGTGCTGCTGCTCCCCGAGCGGCTGCGGGAGCTGATCGCCCGCTCCGTGCGCCTTCAGGATCGGGTGCGCCGGCTCGACACGACCATCCACTCGCCGGCTATTGCCGAGGCGGAACCCAATCCCGTGGAGCGGCAGGTCAACCTGCTACGCGCCGCCTTCGAGCGGGAAAGCATCTGACGGCGATAGTCGTGACGCTTCAGTAACGAAGCGCCCCCGTCGATAACAAAAGACCGGCTTGCGCGGAGCCTTCGGCCCGCTATGTGAGCCCGCTCAGGTCTTCATGCCCAGGCCGGCAAACCGCTTCTGGAAGCGCGACACGCGGCCGCCGCGGTCGAGCAGGTGCTGCTGGCCGCCGGTCCAGGCCGGATGCGACTTCGGATCGATGTCGAGATGCAGCACGTCACCCTGGTTTCCCCAGGTGGTGCGGGTGGTGAACTCGGTCCCGTCGGTCATCACCACCTTCACGGTGTGATAGTCGGGATGGATGTCGGACTTCATGGCATGCTCCGGCGCGGCGATTGCCCCATGGCGCGAAAAGGGCGCGCTTCAAGCGTTGAGGCTTCAGGAAAAGTTGCCGCCGTATAGCCCAGGTCGATCTGCGAAACAAGCCGGACCGGGCCTGATTCGCGATCGCTCCCGCGTCAGAACCGTGCGGGCCAGCGCCGCGCTCCGTGGTAAACGCGCAGGATCTGGACGGTATTCATCACGATCCGGTACGGCACGATGAACGGTGTTCTCGGGATGACGAGTTCGCGCGTTCCAGGAACGCGGCCCAGCCGCCCCATTTCCGGATTTTCGGCGAGAAGCAATTCAACGTTTTGGACAATGCGAAGGGCCACCCGGCGCGCGGCCTTCGGGTCATCCTGTTCGATATAGGTGCGAAGCGAGCTAAGATCCTCGATCGCCTCGGGCGACCAGACCGGCGTCATTCCGGACGTTTAGGCTGGACCGCTTCATCGTCCGTGCCCCAGGAAGCGAGCCACTCTTTAACCTGCCCGTGAGCAATCCCTTCGCCGCGGTCGAGCGAGGCTATCGCGCGGTGGATGCCGGCAACTTGCCACTCACTGACGTTCAGATATTCATGGATCGCCTCGGCCGCGAGAACGGACCGGCTACGGCCCGTGCTCCGAGCAAGCTTTTCCAATCGCTGCTTGATCGTCGGGTCGACTCGCACGGTGAGGTTGGTGGAAGCCATGTGTTTCCTGTCGGCGCTGGATATGTCCATTATAGCAGAAAGCCACGTGCGGAAGGACGAGTTCTCGTGAGTTCAGTAATCTGATGAACGACGTCGCCGGCAGCGGCAGTCCTGCTGTGTCCGGGCCGGCCCTGCCCATCGCGGCGCCGGAGGCCGCGCGGAGCGTCAAGGTCCGGCCGCTGCTCGTGCTGTGGCCCTTCGTCTATCGCTATCGTGCACGGGCGCTGGCGGCGCTCGCGGCCCTGGTCGCCGCCGCCATGACGACGCTGATCGTACCGATCGCCGTGCGCCGCATGATCGATTTCGGCTTCTCGGCGGAGCGGCTTGGCCTGATCAACCGCTATTTCGCCGTGATGATCGCGGTCGCGGCGATGCTCGCGGTCGCCAGCGCGCTGCGGTTCTATCTGGTCACGACCCTGGGGGAGCGGGTGGTCGCGGACCTGAGGGAAGCCGTGTTCAGCCACCTCACCGCGCTGTCGCAGGTGTTCTTCGACAACGCCCGCACCGGCGAGGTGATCTCACGCCTGACCGCCGACACCACGCAGATCAAGGCCGCCGTGGGCTCGTCGGTTTCGGTCGCGCTGCGCAACCTGGTGCTGTTCTTCGGCTCTGCCGGCATGATGGTTTGGACCAGCCCGCGGCTCTCCGGCTTCGTGCTGGCCGTGATCCCTGTCATCGTGTTGCCGCTGTTCGCCTCCGGGCGCGCGGTGCGGCGGCGCTCGCGCCTCGCGCAGGACACGCTGGCGGACGCCTCCGCCTATGCGTCGGAGCTCCTCGGCGCGATCCGCATCCTGCAGGCCTTCACCAGCGAGCGGCTCGCGCAGGCGCGGTTCGCCGAAGCGGTCGAGCGGGCCTTCGCGGCGGCGCGCGACGCCACGAAATCGCGCGGGATGCTGACCGCGATTGCGATCTTCCTGGTTTTTTCGAGCGTGGTCGGAATCCTCTGGGTCGGCGCGCAGGACGTCATCGCCGGGCGCATGACGCCCGGAACGCTCGGCCAGTTCGTGCTGTACGCCGTGTTCGCGGCGAGCGGGCTCGGTCAGCTGAGCGAAACCTGGGGCGAAATCTCGCAGGCCGCCGGGGCGGCGGAGCGGCTGGCGGAAATCCTCGCCATCGAGCCGGCGATCAAGGCGCCTGCACTGCCGAGCGCCCTGCCCGCGCCGGCGCGAGGCGAGGTCGCCTTCGAGGCGGTGCGCTTCGCCTATCCGACGCGCCCCGACACCCTGGTCCTCGACGGCGTGTCGTTTCATGTCCGCGCAGGCGAGAAGGTCGCGATCGTGGGCCCGTCAGGCGCCGGCAAGAGCACCATCTTCCACCTGCTGCTGCGTTTTTACGATCCGACGGGCGGCGCCGTCGCCTTCGACGGCGTCCGCCTGACCGAGGCCGATCCTGCCGACCTGCGCCGGCGCATCGCGCTGGTGCCGCAGGAGGCCGCGGTCTTTGCCGCCACCGCCGCCGACAACATCCGCTTCGGCGAGCCCGAGGCGACCGATGCGGATGTCGAACGTGCCGCCGCGCTCGCGCTCGCCGACGAGTTCATCCGCCGCCTGCCGCAGGGCTATGCGTCTCCGATCGGCGAGCGCGGCGTCACGCTCTCAGGCGGCCAGCGCCAGCGCATCGCGATCGCGCGGGCGATCCTGCGCGACGCGCCATTGCTCCTGCTCGACGAAGCGACGTCGTCGCTGGACGCCGAGAGCGAGCGCCTGGTCCAGGCGGCGCTCGAGCACCTGATGGAAGGCCGCACGACGCTGGTCATCGCCCACCGCCTGGCGACCGTTCTGTCATGCGACCGCATCCTGGTGATGGACGAGGGACGGATCGTCGAGGAAGGCACCCATGACGGCCTGATCGCCCAGGGCGGACTCTACGCCCGCCTCGCCAAGCTGCAGTTCGAGACCAAGTGAACAAACAATGTCGGGTCTCCGACCACCAGGACCGACAACAAACACCCGGAGCTTGACCCCCGCGAGATTTTTCTACTAAAAATTGTTGTGCGCTGAAAGGATTAAACGTCGGCCGATAGGCAGTCGCGCAATCCTTTGATACATTCTTTGTTGTGCTGAACGCTTGTGCCAATGGGGGCCCACTGTGTCCAGTGTGTATCGAGACCGGCTTCAGGCCATCTTCGACGCTTTGGAATTCGAGAAATCGTTCCGGGTGGTTCTTCCGGACGGCAGCGTCGCCTCGCACGGGCAGGACACGCCCGCCTTCACCATCCACATCAAGACCTCCCGCGCCGCACGCGACGTCGTCGACGAAGTCCTCGCTCGGATTCGGCGAGGCCTATACGCGGGGCGAGATCGATATCGAGGGTGACCTGCAGGACGTGGCGCTTGCTGAGCTACGAGCTTCAGGAAGCGCCCGCTGAAAGGCTCACTGTGGGAGCGAGCGCGCTATGTGCTCGGCTTCTTCGCGCGGCGCAACACGCTCACCGGCTCGAAGAAGAACATCGCCGCGCATTACGACCTCGCCAACAATTTCTATCAGCTCTGGCTCGACGCCGAGATGCAATATACCTGCGCCTATTTCGACCGGCCGACCGATACGCTGGAGGATGCGCAGCGCCGGAAGATGGATCTGGTCTGCCGCAAGCTGCGCCTGCAGCCCGGCGAGCTCGTGGTCGAGGCGGGATGCGGCTGGGGCGGCCTCGCGCTGCACATGGCGCGCAACTACGGCGTCCGCGTCAAGTCGTTCAACATCTCGCAGGAGCAGATCGCGTTCGCGCGCGAGCGCGCCGCAGCGACTGGGCATCGGCAGCGACCGTATCGAGTACGTGCACGACGACTATCGCAACATCCCGAACTACGTGACGTCATGCGACAAGTTCGCGTCGATCTGCATGCTCGAGCATGTCGGACGTGAAAGCTACGCCGCCTTCCATCAACTGGTCGTCGAAGGTGCTGCGCAAGCAGGGTCTTGCGATGCTGCAGTTCATCAGCCGCGCCAATCCCGTCGCCGATCTCCAATCCGTGGCTCGAGAAATACGTGTTTCCCGGCTACTACAATCCGTCGCTCGGCGAGATCATCAAGCCGCTGGAAGCGCGAGCACCGGCAGCTCCATCTCGTCGACGTCGAGAACATGCGCTATCACTACGCGCTCACGCTCACGCATTGGCTGGAACGCTTCGAGCGCAACGCCGACAAGATCCGCGCGCAGTGGGGCGAGGCGGTGGTGCGCACCTTCCGCCTCTATCTCAACGGCGGGCTGGCCGACTTCGCGCACGGCGCCGGCACGCTGGTGTATCAGGTCCTGCTCTCGCACGGCTTCGACAACAACGCCCCGCTGATGCGGCACCATCACGACCCTGCGATCGAGGCCGCGGCACCGCAGCCGGCCAGAAGCCCGGCGCTGGAGCCGGCGTAAGGGCCTTGCCGGTGCCGGACCGTTACGCGACGCTGGTCGCCGATCTCCTCGCGCACGCCGATATCCGCATCGACGGCCAACGGTCGTGGGACATCACCGTGCGCGATCCGCGCTTCTACAAACGCGCGATCGCCGGCGGCGCATCGGGCTCGGGCGAGTCCTTCATGGACGGCTGGTGGGATTGCGCGGCGCTCGACGAGGCGATCGCGAGGATGCTTGGCGCCGACCTGCGCGGCAAGATCAAGCTCACGCCTTCGATGCTCGATCGATGCGTCGCCGAGCACCTGCCGAACCTGCCCTACGTGGTCGCGGGACTACGGCCGTTCCTGTCGCGCTTCCGCTCCATCATGGCTGCCGCCGAGCCGCACTACGAGGTCGGCAACGACTTCTACCGCAAGCTGCTCGATCCACGCATGATCTATAGCTGCGCCTATTGGGACGCGCGCGACCGACGCTCGACGAGGCGCAGGACGCCAAGCTCGACATGTCGTGCCGCAAGCTCGAGCTCGCGCCGGGCATGCGCGTGCTCGACATCGGCTGCGGCTGGGGCGGGTTTGCGAAATACGCCGCCGAACAATATCGACGTCTCGGTGGTCGGCGTCACCATCAGCGAGCAGCAGCGCGCGCTTGCGATCGAGCGGTGCCGCGGCCTGCCGGTCGAGATCCGGCTGCAGGACTATCGCGCAGATCGACCGGGCGGTTCGACCGCGTCGACGTCTTTCGGCATGTTCGAGCATGTCGGGCGGCAGAACTTCGACGCCTATATGGGCGTCGCCCATGACTGCCTGACCGAGGATGGACTGTTCCTGCTGGAGACGATCGGCGACAACGTCTCGAAGTCCGAATGCAATCCGTGGTTCCAGAAATACATCTTCGTCGCTCCGACCTCGATGTTTCCCTCGATCACGGAAATCGCCGCGGCGATCGAGGGACCGCTTCGTCGTCGAGGACTGGCACAATTTCGGCGCCGACTACGCGCCGACCTTGCGAGCCTGGCACGCCAACCTCGCGGCGCCACCGCGACTGGGTCGTCGCGCAATATGGCGAACGATTTTATCGGATGTGGGTGTTCTATCTGCTGAGCTGTGCCGGCGCGTTCGCGTCGCGCACCTACCAGATGTGGCAGATCATGCTCGCCAAGCGCGGCATCCCCGACGGATTCCGCCAAGTCGTGCCGGCCGCCGCCAACCCTCCGACGTAGAGCGTGATCGTTTGAGGATGATCTCGTCCAGGGCCGGTTGCCGGTCCGAGGTCATGCGCCCGGAGCAAGCGGCGGCGACACGATGCCGTCCAGCGCGCCGGGCCGGTCGCGATTCTCGTGCGCGATGAAATCGTCGGTCACTTGGCGCAGCCGCTCCGTGAGCGTCACGGCCACCTCGCCTGCCGCTCCAGCCTTGGTCTCGCGGATGATGGCGCGGATCGCGTCGACGTGCTGCGTCACCAGCGCCAGCGGAATCCGCTGCGGGTCCGGCGTGTGCTCGATCAGGCGGCACAGGCTGTCGGCAGCGTGCCCCGCCTGCGGGAAACCGAAAGTCTCGGCCTCGCCCTTGATATCGTGCGCCGCGCGGAACAATTCGTCGCGCGTCATCCCGGTGACGCCGGCTTTCATGATCGCGCGGCGCGCCCGGTCGAGGCGGTCGCATTCGGCGTCCATCCAGGCCGAGAATTCGTGCGACAGCCCGGCAAGCGCCGCCTCGGCGCGCGCGACCGGATCGTCGTCCGGGATGCCGGGACGCGTAAGCGTCATCGCCTTCCTGAGCCTGTTGGGCGGCACGATGACCTCGTAGTCGGGATAGGTCGTGATTGCCGGCGCTTCGTCCCGCGATGTGCCCATGGTGCGAACCGTCCTCGTTAGAATTGCGCCCTGGCCTTTTCGAGCAGCGAGTGCTGCTTGATGACATCCGCCTTTCCGCCGTTGCGCCGTTCGGGACCCTGGTAGCCGGTATTCATGTTGCGGCGCCGGTCGGGACCGAAATAGCTTTTCGTGCGGATGAAGTTCCGGGGATGGGCGACGACGTTGAGGATGCGCTGATACAGCCCCTTTGCCGAGATCGGCTTCGCCAGGAATTCGGTGACGCCGGCGTCGCGCGCCGAGACGACGCGCTTCTTTTCGGAATGACCGGTCAGCATGATGATCGGCACGTAGGGATTCGCGTTGGCGCCCGGCTGACGGATCATCTGCGTGAGTTCGAGCCCGTCGAAGATGGGCATCGCCCAGTCTGTGATGACGATATTCGGCATGTAATACGTGAAGGCTTCGAGACCCGCGGCACCATCCTCCGCCTCGTAGACCTCGCGGGTGCCGAAACCATGCAGCAGCGTGCGCAGGATGCGCCGCATATGTGCGTTGTCGTCGATGACGAGGAAACGCAAGCCGTTGAAGTCGATGCGGACCATTGCGCGGCCATTAGCCGGACCTGGAACGGCCCGACATGCGGATGCCGAAGCTAGGGAATCGTCCTTAACAACGCCTTAAGTCGGCCGATCCGTCCTTGACCGTCCAGGGCCCCGGGCGCAACCTGCCGACAGGTAAAATCGGAGGCCGATGATGCAGAAGGCGCTGGGGATTGCGATGATGGCGGGCGCGCTTGCGCTCGCGAGTTGCGGGGAGCCCAAGCAGGGCGCACAAGGACCCGCGGGTCCGGCAGGCGCGCAGGGCCCGCAGGGCGTGGCGGGTCCGCCCGGAGCGATCGGCCCCGTTGGACCGCCCGGTGCGGTCGGACCGGCCGGGCCGCAGGGCGCGGGAGGTCCTCCGGGACCGTCCGGTGCGCAGGGGCCTACCGGCGCGCAAGGTCCTGCCGGCGAGCCGGGCAAGGCCGGCGAACGCGGACCTCAGGGCGAAGCCGGACCCGTGGGGCCGAAAGGCGAAGCGGGTCCGCCCGGCCCGGCGGGTCCGCCCGGTCCAAAGGGAGAGGCGGGAGCGCCTGCCTCCGGCGGAGGCGGTGCCGCGCTCCGCGTGGTGCAAGGCAACGGCAAGGCGCAGTGCGGTGACGGCGAGATCGTCGTCTCTGCGGTGTGCGTCAACAAGTCCGCGGGCGGCCCCGTGGTCACCAGCGAAGGCGGCAAATGGAGCGCCGATTGCGGCGCCGAGCAGGTCGTCGCGGCCTGCGTGAAGCAATAGACAACGGTCAGGCTTGCGCATCCGGCAGGATGCGCCGCAAGCCTGCAGAACGACGCGACTTCAGAAGGTCGCGTCAGTACCCGAACTGCTCGCGCAGGATGCGGTCGTCCAGGCTGTGGCCGGGGTCGAACAGCAGCCGCATGTCGATCTTGTGGTCCATGCTGACATCGACGCTGATCACGTCGCGCACCTCGTCATGGTCCGCGACGGCAGCGACCGGCCGTTTGTCGGGCTCCTTTGCCTCGATAGTCACATGCGCAGTGTCGGGGAGCAGCGCACCATGCCAGCGGCGCGGCCGGAACGGGCTGATCGGCGTCAGCGCGAGCAGCGGCGCGTTGATCGGGATGATCGGCCCTTGCGCCGACAGGTTATAGGCGGTCGACCCGGCCGGGGTCGCCACCATGACGCCGTCGGCGACCAGCTCCGGCAGGCGCTCCTGCCCGTCGATCAGGATGCGCAACCGGGCAGCCTGGGCGGATTGCCGGAACAGCGACACCTCGTTGATGGCGCGATGCTCGTGGACACGGCCGTGACTATCGCGCGCCCGCATCACCAGGGGATGGATGACGGTGGTCTTGGCGGCGGCGAGCCGTTCCTTCAGGCCCTCCTCGGCGAACTCGTTCATCAGGAAGCCGACGGTGCCGCGATGCATGCCGTAGATCGGTTTGCCCGCGGTCATGAAGTCGTGGAGAGTTTGCAGCATGAAACCGTCGCCGCCCAGCGCGACGATCACGTCGCTCTCCGCGGGAGACACGCTGCCGTAGGTCTGCCTGAGCCGCTCGAAAGCTACCTGCGCTTCCGGACTCGGGCTCGCGAGCAGGGCGATGCGGTCGAGACGGGTGGCGGAATTCATGGGGTCTGCTCGGCAGCGTGGCGTTCGGCACGCACCCCGGCGCACTGAACGGAGAACGGCTGGGATCATGGACCGCGCGGTGATCGTCTATACGACCTGGCCGTCCGTTGTCGAGGCGGAGACGGCAGGACGCGCCATCGTCGAGCGGCGGCTCGCCGCATGCGTCAACATCCTGCCGGGCATGATTTCGCATTACTGGTGGCAGGGCGCGATCGAACGCGGCGAGGAGGCCGTGATGATCGTCAAGACGCGCGCCGCGCTCGCCGATGCGGTGCGGCTCGCGGTGCAGGAGCTGAATTCCTACACGACGCCGGCGATCCTCATCCTGCCCGTCGAGGGAGGCGATCCCTCCTATCTGCGCTGGATCGCTTCGGAAACCGAGGATACCTCGTAAGTCCCGCACCTGCGCGCGTCGGTGTTTTTCCCGATCGAGCGCGCCGAAACGGCGCAACAAGCGGCCACGAATCCGACACAGACAACGAACAGGGTATCTCCATTGCCTGCCGCGGCCTCGGCGCGGCTCAACACTTGTCGCAGTATCGGAACCCACGTCCTGTGATCGCGGCCAGAAGTTTCAAGCGCGTCGGAATCGGCGTCGCTGCCGTCATTGCCGCCGGTATCGGCGCGTTGGCGCTGGTGCCGATCTTCATTCCCGCCGAGCACGTCCGCGACGTCGTCAAGGCCGAGATCCGGATCGTGACCGGCCTCGACCCGCAGGCGCGGGGCGAGGTCGCGGTATCGTTGTTTCCCTCCGCCACCATCAGTTTCGCCGATGTCGTCCTGGGCGACGACCGGAGCGGCCCGCCGGCGCTCGCGGCGGAAAAGTTGACCGCGAAGCTCAGGCTGCTGCCGCTGCTGATCGGCCGCATCGAGATTGCCGATGTGTCGCTGGTGCGGCCACACATCGCAGTGACGTTCGAGCCGGACGGGCGTTCGAACTGGTCGGCGCTGATCGATACCTTGTCGCGCACGCTCAAGCCCGACGCCAAGCGCACGGACCGGCTGCTGTCGTTTTCCGAAATCCGGGTCGCCGGCGGCACCGTCACGATTCGCGACGACACGCGCGGCTTGGCTGAAACCCTCACCGAAGCCGACTTCTCGCTGGCCTGGCCGTCGATCTCGAAAAGCTTCGGCACGGCGGGCCGCTTTGTTTGGCGCGGCGAGCCGGTCGACGCCAGCATCAGCCTCAACGACCTGTTCGCGGCGCTGAGCGGCGAGCGATCCGGGCTCAAGGTGCGGTTGGCGAGCGCACCGGCGAAACTCGCCTTCGACGGCCACGTGGTGCGCCAGCCTGCGCTGAAGGTCGAAGGCACGCTGGCGGCCGACGGCACCTCGCTGCGCGAGACGCTGCGCTGGGCCGGCCGCACGCCGCTGCCGGGTGGCGGCTTCGGCCGCTTTGCCCTCAAGGCACAAACCAGCGTGGTCGGCTCTACCGTTGCCTTGTGGAACGTCAACGCCGAACTCGACGGCAACGCTGCCGAAGGCGTCCTGACATTCGCCACCAATGGCCGCCCGACCCTCCAGGGAACGCTCGCGGCCGACGACCTCGACCTTTCGCCCTATGTCTCCACGATCCGGCTGCTGCGGCAGGATGAGCGCGACTGGAACCGCGGCCCGATCATGCTCGACGGGCTGGGTGGCTTCGATCTCGATCTGAGAATGTCGGCGGCGCGAATCACCCTGAACGGCGCAAAGCTCGCCCGGACGGCGATCGCGGCCAACCTGCGCAACGGCCGCATGACCGTCACCATCGGGGAATCGCAGGCCTTCGGCGGCATGCTCAAGGGCACGATTGCTCTCGCCAAGCTCGAAACGGGCGCGGACCTCAAAGCCCAGCTTCAATTCACCGATGTCGATCTCGACGCCTGCCTGAGCGAACTGTTCGGCATCCGCCGCCTCGAAGGCAAAGGCGACCTTGCCTTCAACATCGAAGGCGCAGGCGGCAGCGTGCTGGCGCTCACCCGCACTCTTAACGGCCAAGCCCATCTCTCGGCGCGACAGGGCGCGGTGGCGGGGCTCAATATCGAGCAGCTCTTGCGCCGGCTCGACCAGCGGCCGCTATCGGGAGGCACCGAATTCCGCAGCGGGCGGACGCCGTTCGAGAGGCTCAATGTCGCGATCAAGATCGCGCAGGGCACGGCGACGGTGGACGACGTTTATCTCGAAGGCCCCGCCGTCAAGCTTGCGCTCGGGGGATCGGCATCGATCCCGAGCCGCGACCTCGACTTGAAGGGCACGGCGAGCCTGTTCACGACGGCCTCCGCCAATGGCTCGGCTGCTTTCGAGCTGCCGTTCGTGGTGCAGGGTCCATGGGATGATCCGGTGATGCTGCCGGATGCCGAAATCCTGATCCGGCGCTCGCGCGCGACCGCGCCGCTGCTCGATGCGATCAAGGATCGCAAGGCGCGCGACGCCGTCCGGTCCGTCGTCGATCAATTGCGGGGAAGCACATCGCCTTCGGCCGCCACGTCCGGCGGCTCGGAGGCATCGGTGCCGACAACCCCCACCGCCGCCTCACCTGCCGCGGCCTCCCCCGTCCCCACCGCGCGGTAGCGCGCGCGGGCTCTCATGCCGGGAAGCGCCTGAACATCAGCCTGCGCTCGCAGACGCCGCTATTGCGCCGCCGGTGCCGGTCGCATCCTGTTGGATCGGCTCGCAGAAAAGCTTGCGCGGCTCCGGGCCATAGTAATCGCCGAGCCGGACCATGGGACGCGGATTGAGCAGGATCGCCGCGATCCTCTCGAGGAGCGCTTTGCCGGATACCGGTTTCTTCAGAAACTCGTTCACCCCGAGGCGCGCGGCCTCGACGATGCGCCAGCGCTGCCCATGCCCGGTCAGCATGATGATCGGCACGTCCGGCACCGGGAACACGCCCGGCGAGCGCACGATACGCACCAACTCGGCGCCGTTGAGCAACGGCATTTCCCAATCGAGCAGCACGATGTCAGGCGCCAGCATGCGGATGGCGTCAAGCCCGGCGATGCCGTCCGGCGCCTCGTTGACGTATTTGACCCCGACATTGACCAGGAGGTTGCGCAGCACCTTGCGCATGTACGGATTGTCGTCGATCACGAGCACCTGGATCGACGAGATCAACGTCTCGACCTTACGCGGAAGTATCGTCAGCATCGCGCCTGCCCCTTGACCCTTATCGGGCCTTGTAGGGTAGCTAACCGATGCGGATTGAAGCGGCGGTTAAAGCAGTCGGCCTTCGTTGCTCAGCGTTTCCGCGCCGTAAGACGCGTTGCGCCACTTCGAATTTTGCCGGAAATCTTTCGTTCATCTTATCGCGCGGACGTGAGCGTCCGACGCACGGCATCCTGCCACCCCGCCAATTTGCGCGCTCGTGTTGGGGCATCCATTCCGGGCGTGAATCGGCGCTCGAGGCGCCACGTTGCCGCGAAGCCCGCAAGGTCCGGGCACAGACCAGCCGCGCGCCCCGCCAGATAGGCCGCGCCCAGCGCCGTGGTCTCCATCACCGTGGGCCGATCGACCGGCGCGGCGAGGATGTCGGCGAGGAACTGCATCGTCCAGTCGTTCGCCGCCATGCCGCCGTCGACGCGCAGAACGGTGTCCGCAGCCGCGCCGGCCAGTCCGCGCGCATCGCCTCGAGCAGATCGCGGGTCTGGTAGCCGACCGCTTCGAGCGCCGCGCGCGCGAGTCTCGGCGGCGCCGATGTCCGCGCGTCAGGCCGAAGATCGCGCCGCGCGCCTCGGGATCCCAATACGGCGCGCCGAGGCCGACGAAGGCCGGCACGAGGTAGACCTGCGGTGCCGGGTCGGCCTGCGCGCGCCAGGCGATCCGCGTCTCGGCGGCGCGCGCGATCGAGCTTCAGCCCGTCGCGCAGCCATTGCACCGCGGCGCCGGCGACGAAGATCGCGCCCTCGAGCGCATAGGTGCGCTTGCCGTCGAGCTGATAGGCGATGGTGGTCAGCAGGCGGTTGCGCGACGCACCGGCGCGTCGCCGGTGTTGAGCAGCGCGAAGCAGCCGGTGCCGTAGGTCGATTTCATCATGCCCGGCGCGAAGCAGGCCTGGCCGACCGTCGCCGCCTGCTGGTCGCCGGCGATGCCGAGGATCGGGATCGGCGCGCCGAACAGCGTCCGGATCGGTGGTGCCGAAGTCGCCGGCGCTGTCGCGCACCTCCGGCAGCAGCGACGCGCGGCACGCGGAACAGCGTCGAGCAGCTCGTCGTCCCAGTCGCCGCGTCTGGATGTCGAGCAGCAGCGTGCGCGACGCGTTGGTGGCGTCGGTCGCGTGCACGCGTGCCGCCGGTCAGCCGCCAGAGCAGGAAGCTGTCGATCGTGCCGAAGGCGAGCTCGCCGCGCTCGGCGCGCGTCGCGCGCGCCGGGCACGTTGTCGAGCAGCCAGGCGATCTTGGTGGCGGAGAAATAGGGATCGAGCAGCAGGCCGGTCTGCTGCGCGACCGCCGGCTCGTGCCCGGCGCCGCGCAGCGCGCGCGCAGACGTCGGCGGTGCGCCGGTCCTGCCAGACGATGGCGTTGTGGACCGGCTTGCCGGTCGCGCGGTCCCAGAGGACCGTCGTCTCGCGCTGGTTGGTGATGCCGATCGCCGGCGATGTCCGCGGCGGCACGGCCGGCCTTCGCGCAGCGCCGCGCGCACGGTCGCGACCGTGGTGCTGCCAGATCTCCTCCGGCGTCGTGCTCGACCCAGCCGGGGCGCGGGAAGATGCTGCGGGAACTCCTGCTGCGCGACGCCGACCGGCGCGAGCCGGCGCATCGAAGACGATGGCGCGGGTCGACGTCGTGCCCTGGTCGATGGCGAGGATGTAGCCGGCATGCGTCGCCTCCGGCGCGTTCGGCCGAGCGCTCGTGCCGGCGAGCCACGCCTCGAGTCCGCGCCGGCGTCCGCTGTCGCGCGCGATGCGAGGCCGAGCTTGGAGCGGCGCCAGAGAATGTCGTCGGCGGTCTGCGGCCCATTCCTCGCGCATCAGATAGTCGACCTCGCGCGGCGTGCAGCTCGGCGCCGAACCTCGGCGCCGAGGTCGGCGAGCGCCCTGCGCGCTGCCGAGCAGCCGGTCGATGCCGCGTGCCGTAGGCGCGGGCGCAGCGCGGCGCAGCATGACCGGTCGGCGAGGAACGGCCATAGGCCGCGCGACGCCGGCGCGACCAGCGCGTCGACGCCGCGCCGGGGAAATCGCCGCCGGGCAGCGGCGCCGTCGGCGGTCCAGGCGCGCCGCCCGCAGCCTGAGGCACGGTCGCGAGGCGGTCGAGCGCCGCCTCGGCGAGCCGCCGGTAGGTCGTGATCTTGCCGCCGTAGACCGTCGAGCAGCGGCGCCGCGCGGGTCGCCGTCGAGCTCGAGCACGTAGTCGCGGGTGACGCTCCTCGGCCTTGCGCGAGCCGTCGTCATGAGCAGCGGGCGCACGCCGGCGATAGGCTCCACACGACGTCGGTCCGGCGTCACGCTCGTTGCGGAAATAGGCGGCTGGCCGCGCGCGCACAGATAGGTCGATCTCCTGCGGCTCGCGATGCGGCGCCGCGAGGTCGCCGGTGAAGTCCCGGTCGGTGGTGCCGATCAGCGTGAAGTCGCGCTCGTAGGGGATGGCGAAGACGATGCGGCGGTCGGCGTTCTGGAAGATGTAGGCGCGGTCGTGCTCGAACAGCTTGCGGCACGACGATGTGGCTGCCCTTGACCAGCCGCACCGGCGCCTTGGCCGGCCGGCGGATGACGCGTCGTCGCAGCACCTGCCCGACCCAGGGCCGGCGGCGTTGACGAGCGCGCGCGCGCGTGACGTTGCCTCGCGCCGGCCGCGCGCATCGAGGATCAGCCGCCAATCCTCGCCACGCTCGCGCGTCGCGCGAGCAGCGCGTGCGCGTGCGGATCGTCGCGCCGCGCTCGCGCGGCGTCGATGCGCGTTGAGCACGACGAGCCGCGCGTCGTCGACCCAGCAATCGGAATAGTCGAAGCCGCGCGCGGAACGGCCGCTTCAGCGGCTGCCCGACCGGGTGCCGACGTCAGGTCGACGCGTCTCGGTCGCCGGCAGGATGTCGCGGCCGCCCGAGGTGGTCGTAGAGGAACAGGCCGAGCCGGAGCATCCAGGCCGGGCGCAGGCGCGGGTGGTGCGGCAGCACGAAGCGCATCGGCCGGATGATGTGCGGCGCCATGCCGCAGCAGCACCTCGCGCTCGGCCAGCGCCTCGCGCACCAGCCGGAACTCGTAGTGCTCGAGATAGCGCAGCCCGCCGTGGATCAGCTTGGTCGAGGCCGACGACGTGCCCGAGGCGAGGTCGTTCTGCTCGCACGAGCAGCACGCGCAGGCCGCGGCCGGCCGCGTCGCGCGCGATGCCGGCGCCGTTGATGCCGCCGCCGATGATGGCGATGTCGAATTCGGCCATGCGCGTTCGCTGATTCCCGAGGCCCGGTCAGCATGGCGCGCCGATCGGTCCGGTCTCAAGAGGCGTCTTGCGCGTCCGGACCCGATTGGGAACGGATCAGCCGACAAATCGTCATATTTGCAGAGGATTGAACGATCGTGCCCGACCGTGCCGGCGGACGGGCTTACCTCGGGCGCCGGCATTCTGCGCTCGCCGCAAACAGGGCTGGACGTCCGGACATCGATCGGGCGCCGGAAATTCAATGTCGCCGCGTTTTCTCGTCATCGAAGGCAATACCGCCGAAAGCCGCGCCCGGCAGGTGGCGGTCGGCGGAGTCATGGCCAGCGAGGGCTACGCAAACCTGTTGCGCGACCTTGCTCCCGGCGCCGTCGTCGACGTGGCCTTTCCGGCGGATCCCGCCGCCAATCTTCCCGATTCGTGCGGGCTTGAAGGCTATGACGGCATCGCGATCACGGGCTCGGCGCTGCACATCTACGAGGCGGCGCCCGAAGTGACGCGCCAGATCGAGTTGGCTCGCGCGGTGCTGGCAAGCGGGACGCCCGCGTTCGGAAGCTGCTGGGGGCTTCAGCTCCTGATGGTTGCAGCCGGCGGCAGCGTACGGCGAAATCCAAAAGGCCGCGAGATCGGATTCGGCCGTTCCATCCGTCTCACCCCGGCGGGGCGCAAGCATCCGATGTATACCGGCAAATCGGACAGCTTCGACGCCGTCGACCGTGCACCTCGACGAGGTCGAGACGCTGGCGCCCGGCACCACGGTGCTGGCGCTCAACGCGATGGCGGGCGTCCAGGCCGCCGAAATGCGCGTCAACGGCACCGTCGCCTGGGGCGTGCAGTACCACCCGGAATATCCGCTGCGCGAGCTCTCCGCGATCATGCGGCGCACCGGCCTGCGGCTCGTGGAGGAAGGATTCTTCAAGGACGAGAACGAGCTGCTCGGCTACGCGAGCGAGATGATGACGCTCGACCGCGATCCGGCGAACAAGCCGCTCGCCTGGCGGCACGGTATCGACGGCGCGGTGCTCGACAAGGGCCTGCGCGTCAAGGAAGTCGAGAACTGGATCAAGCAGCAGGTGATGCCGACCCGCGCCAAGCGCGGACGCGGGTGATCGCCTTTCCGCTCGCCGGACAAAACGGGTGACGCGCGGCACCGTGGTCAATAGTACGAGCGCTCCTGACCGAGCGGCACGCGGGCGATCAATCCACGCCGGCCGGCACCAGTTCACGCAGGCGGCCGCGGACGAGCTTCTTCACGCCGTTCGACGCCACGATGGTGCGGTTCTCCGCATAGGCCTCGTGGTTCCTCTCTATATTCTTGAGGTCGTAGAGGTAGTTCACCATCAGGCCGTGAGACTGGCTCATGCCTTTCGTCGAGGTGTCGCCGAGCAGGTTGATCTGCTCGAGCCGGGCGCCGTTGCCGAGATGGAATCGCGCGACCGGATCGATCGGCGTGCCGCGCTTGCTGCGCGCCTGGAGGAAGTAGCTGGCTGCGGCGTGGCACAGCGACTGCTGCACCGCCTCGCGCAGATGCGTCATCTGCCACCAGCCCTGGGTGTCGAGATGGACCAAAGCCGCGCGGTCCTGCGCGGTGAGCATGGTCGAATCCGTCTGCTGGCGTTCACGCGTCACCCAGGCGGCGAATCCGGGGGCAGGCGAGAGGGTGACGAAGGTCGAGATGTTGGGGCTCTCGCGCGAAATCTCTTCCGCCACCTGCTTGATCAGGAAGTGGCCGAACGACACACCCGAAAGGCCGCGCTGGCAATTCGAGATCGAATAGAACACCGCGGTGGTCGCCTTGTCGGGGTCGATCGCCTCTCGCTGTCCGGTGAGGATCGACGAGATGGAAGACGGAATTTCGCGCGTGAACGCGACTTCGACGAAGATCAACGGATCGTCCACCAGCGCCGGATGGAAAAAGGCGTAGCAGCGGCGGTCGCGCGGATCGATGCGGCGGCGCAGGTCGTCCCAGCCCCGGATGCGGTGCACGGCCTCGTAGCGGATGATCTTTTCCAGCACGATCGCCGGCGTCGACCAGTCGATACGCCGGAGCACCAGGAAGCCACGGTTGAACCACGACGAGAACAGGTGGACGAAATCGTCGTCCACCACGTTGAGGTCGTCGCGATGCACCATGGCGTCGAGAAGCTGCTCGCGCATGGCGACCAACTCGGCGGTGCCGCCCGGCGCAAGATTGAGGCGCCGCAGCAATTCCTGACGGCGCGGTTCTGCGGCCTCGCGCAAGGCCGCGACCGTCTCGTCGGACGGTTCCTGGCGCCAGCGCTCGACCGCGGCTTCGAGCCGCTTGCGGTCGGTCCCGAACCGGGTCGCCAGCGCCTCGAAGAAGGCAACGCGCGGGCCGGTGGTCAGTTCGTCATAGCGGGCCAGGATGTCGCGCGCGAGCGCGACGCCCGACGCCTCGCCGCGCCGCGACAGGAGGTCCTCGCACAGCTCCACCAGCGATTCGGAGCGCGCGGCACCCGTGATCCGGCGCTTGCTGGCGCGCTCGATGAACGAGCGCCCGCGCTCCGAGATCGACTGCAGGAGCTCGCCAAAGAACGACGTGTTCATTTTCCCGGTCCCATGACCAGATCGGAGACGCCGGTCGCAATTCCGGGGACGAGACAGAGCACCACGACCGCGACGATCATCAGGCCGACGAACGGCAACGTGCCCCACATCACGTCACGCAACGGGATGTCCGGCGCGATGTTCCTGATCACGAACAGGTTCGAGTCCGACCGGCGGATGAATGAGCCCCATCTCCATGACGATTGTCATGACCACGCCGAACCAGATGAGATCGAAATTCTCCGCCCGCAAGGGGGGCAGGATGATCGGCGCCGTCATCAGGATGATCGAGACCGGCGGCAGGAAGAAGCCAAGGACCACCACCATCAGCAAAATCGCCGCCAGCAGGACCCAGCGGGAGAGGTGCAGCGACACGATCCACTGCGCCGCCGACTGGCTGATGTGCAGGTAGCTCATGACGTAGGAATACAACAGCGACATGCCGATGATGAACATCAGCATGGTGGATTCGCGCAACGTGGATACCAGGATGGGCTCAAGGTCCTTCGGCGTCCACACGCTGTAGATGATCGCGATCAGCGCCAGCGCCAGCACGGCGCCGAGCGCCCGCTGTCTCCGACGGCGTGGCGTAGCCGCCATACAGCGCGAACATGACGCCGGTGAGAAGGATGATGAACGGCAGCACGCGCGGCAGCAGCGCGAAGCGGTCGCGCATGGTGAGCGTGTCGGGCCGCAGCAATTCGGATTCGGTGCCGAAACGTTCGTAAGCGGTCTTAGCCGCGCTGTACTCGCTGCGGAATTTCCACATCGCGTAGCCGGCGAACAGCACGACGAGCAAGATGGCGGGACCGATCGCCGCCAGGAACAGCCGCCCCAGCGACTGCTCGGCCGCGACCGCGTAGAGGATCATGGTGATCGACGGCGGCAGCAGGATGCCCAGCGTGCCGCCGGCTGCGATGATGCCGGCGGCGAAGCCGCCCGAATAGCCGCGCTTGCGCATCTCCGGGATGCCGGCGGAGCCGATCGCCGAGCAGGTCGCGGGTGACGATCCCGCCATCGCGGCGAACAGCGCGCATGCGAACACGTTGGCGATGCCGAGGCCGCCCGGAATGCGATGCATCCAGGCATGCAGCGCGCCATAGAGATCCTGCCCGGCCCGTGACTTGCCGATCGCCGCGCCCTTCAGGATGAACAGCGGAATCGACAGGAGGGTGATGGATGCCATTTCCTCGTAGACATTCTGGGTGATGGTATCGACCGACCCACCCGGCATGAACGCGATCATGAACAGCGTCGCGACCGCACCGAGAGCAAAAGCAATCGGCATGCCAGCGAACATCACGATGAGGGTGGCCGCTCCGTAGAGCAGCCCGATCGACAATGTCGTCATGAATGAAGGTCTCGGCGCGGCGCCGGCGCGAACACCTGCAGCAGCAATTGAAGCGTCGAAAAGCGTCATGCCCGCCGTCATGAGGGAATAGGGCACCCAGAGCGGAGGGGCCCAGGTCGAACCGGAATGGTAGTTCTCGACCCACGCTTCATGCAGCAGCGTCCAGGACTTCCAGGCGAAATAACCGCAGAATAGCATGCTCGCGATGTCGACCAGGACCTGGCGGACGTGGTTCACGCGCGGCGACAGCAACCCGATCACAGCCTCGATGCCGACATGGCCGCGGCGCGCCTGCACCGCCGCCGCCGACATGAACACCGCGCCGATGATCAGGAACACCGACGTCTCGTCCTGCCAGTCGGTCGACAGCTTGAGGAAATAGCGCGTGATCACGCTGTAGGTGAGCACGAATGACGCAGAAAACGAGCGCCAGCGATGCCATGATGACGACGACGTAGTTGACGCCGGCAAGCGCGCGAGCCGCAGGGCCGGCGGTGTCCACGGGGGACACCGCCTCTGCTGCAGTCTCGACGTGGTCGAGGCCGTGCGTCATTTGAGAAGCGGCTTGCGGCTTGATCCGACAACGCGCGAACGCACTCCGCTCATGCCCGCGCTAGCGGGAAGCCACAGCAGCACGTGAACCTCCGGGTCCCCGCGTTCGCGGGAACGAGCGGCGCCTGGGGCGAGTTCGAACAATTCGGATTCCGCTTCAGGAGACGCTGACTTGAGCGGCGAGCTTCATCAGCTCGGCCGATGTCGGCGTCTTATCCGCATAGTCTTTCCAAGCCGTCTCGCGGGCGATGGCACGCCACTTGTCGACGATCGCGTCGTCGAGGTCGGCGACCTTGGCGCCCTTCTTGGCATAGACGTCGGCGACCTTCTGGTCATCCGGGATGACCAGAAGGTCGCCGACGTCTATGCCGAGAAGGGCGCCAAGGTCGCCGACCTCGACGACGCGATCGTCGACAAGTGGCGTGCCATCGCCCGCGAGACGACTTGGAAAGACTATACGGGATAGACGCCGACATCGGCCGAGCTGATGAAGCTCGCCGCTCAAGTCAGCAACTGGAATTCTTCGAACTCGCCCCAGGCGCCGCTCGTTCCCCGCGAACGCGGGGACCCGGAGGTTCACGTGCTGCTGTGGCTTCCCGCTAGCGCGGGCATGAGCGGAGTGCGTTCGCGCGTTGTCGGATCAAGCCGCAAGCCGCTTCTCAAATGACGCACCACCTGGCCCGCGTCGAGACTGCGGCAGAGGCGGTGTCCCGTGGACGCCGCAGCCCTGCGGCTCGCGCGCTTGCCGGCGTCAACTACGTCGGTCGTCATCATGGCATCGCTGGCGCTCGTTTTACGTCATTCGTGCTCACCTACAGCGTGATCACGCGCTCCTCGAGCTGTCGACCCGTCGGGCAGGACGGTGGTTCCTGATGATCGCCGCCGTGTTCATGTCGGCGGCGGCGGTAGGCACACCGCACCATGTCGGCGGTACGAGCTGTGATCGGGTTGCTGTCGCCGCGCGTGAACCACGTCCGCCAGGTCCTGGTCGACGTCGCATGCTATTCTGCATTTCACCTGGAAGGGACGCTGCTGCATGAAGCGTGGGTCAAACTACCATTCCGGTTCAGCCTCCGCTCTGGGTGCCCTGCTGTTCCTCATGACGCGGCATGACGCTTTTGACGCTTCAATTGCTGCTGCAGGTGTTCGCGCCGGCGCGCACGCCGAGACCTTCATTCATGACGACATTGTCGATCGGGCTGCTCTACGGAGCGGCCACCCTCATCGTGATGTTCGCTGGCATGCCGATTGCTTTTGCTTCTCGGTGCGGTCGAGACACTTGTCATGATCGCGTTCATCACGGTGGGTCGGTCGATACCATCACCCAGAATGTCTACGAGGAAATGGCATCCATCACCCTCCTGTCGAATTCCGCTGTTCATCCTGAAGGGCGCGGCGATCGGCCATCACGGCCGGGCCGCGATTTCTATGGCGCGCTGCATGCCTGATACGTCGGCGAATTCCAGGCGGCCTCGGCATCGCCAACGTGTTCGCATGCGCGCTGTTCGCCGCGATGGCGGGATCCACAACCTGTCGGCGATCGGCTCCGCCGGCATCCCGGAGATGCGCAAGCGCCGCTATTCGGCGCCGGCCAGCGGCGTCGTCGCAGCCGGCGGCACGCTGGGCATCCTGCTGCCGCCGTCGATCACCATGATCCTCTACGCGGTCGCGGCCGAGGGCACTCTGCCTGGCGGCGATCGGTCCCGCCATCTTGCTCGTCGTGCTGTTCGCCGGCTACGCGATGGTGGAAATTCCCGCCGCGTACAGCGCGGCTAGACCGCTTACGAACGTTTCGGCACCGAATCCGAACTGCTGCGGCCCGACACGCTCGGCCCTGCGCGACCGCTTCGCGCTGCTGCCGCGCGTGCTGCCGTTCATCATGTTCCTCGCCGGCGTCATGTTGGCTGTGGCGGCTCGCCACGTGGGACGAGCGGGGCTCGGCGCCGTGCTGGCGCTGGCGCTGATCACGATCGTGCAGCGTGTGGACGCCGAAGGACCTTGAGCCCATCCTGGTATCCACGTTGCGCAAATCCACCATGCTGATGTTCATCATCGGCATGTCGCTGTTGTATTCCTACGTCATGAGCTACCTGCACATCAGCCAGTCGGCGGCGCAGTGGATCGTGTCGCTGCACCTCTCCCACTGGGTCCTGCTGGCGGTCGATTTTTGCTGATAGTAGTAGTCCTTGACTTCTTCCTGCCCGGTCTCGATCATCCTTATGGCGGCACCGATCGTCCTGCCCCTTGCGGGGCGGAGATCTTCGATCTCATCTGGTTCGGCGTGGTCATGACAATCGTCATCGAGAGATGGGGCTCGTTCGTTCCGCCGGTCGGTCTCGACCTGTTCGTGATCAGGAACATCCGCCGGACGTCCCGTTGCGTGACGTGATGGGGGTACGTTACGTTCGTCGGCCTGATGATCGTCGCGGTCGTGGTGCTCTGTCTCGTCCCCGGAATTGCGACGGCGTCTCCATCTGGTCATCGGACCGGGAAATGAACACGTCGTTCTTTCGCAGCTTCCTCCAGTCGATCTCGGAGCACAGGCACTCGTTCGTGGCGCCGCCGCGAGCGCCGGATCACGGTACCGCGCGCTCCAATCGCTGGTCGAGCTGTGCAAGACCTGCCTGTCACACGCGGCAGGCGACGGCGTCGCGCCGCGCGCGACATCCTGGCCTGCTATGACGAACTGACCACCGACCGCGCGTTGCCTTTCTTCGAGAGCACTAAGCGAACACCGGGACCGGGACCAACCGCAGCGGCTCGAAGCCACGGTCAAGCGCTGGCGCCAGGAACCGTGCCGACGAGACGGTCGCGGCCTTGCGCGAGGCCGCGGACATCGCGCGTCGGTGGGACTGCTACGGCGCCTCGATCTTCGCGGCGGGCGCCGCCAGTTCGTCACCATCGCGAGGCCGCTTCTCGACGCCATCGTGCATCGCGACGACCTCAACGTGGTGGACGACGAGTTCGTCCACTGTTCTCGATCATCGTTCAACCGTGAATCCTGGTGTCCCGGCGTATCGACTGGTCGACGCCGGCGATCGTGCTGGAAAGATCTACATCCGCTACGAGGCCGTCCGCCGCAACCAGCTGGACGACCTGCGCCGCCGCATCGATCCACGCGACCGCCGCTGCTACACCTCCATCCCGGCGCTGATGGACGATCATGATCTTCCTCGAAGTACGCGTTCCACGCGAAATTTCGTCTTTCCATACATCGATCGCGCCGGACGAGCGAGGCGGTCGGTTTGACAGCGACCGCGGTGTTCTTCGATCTGGTGCAGCGCAGCCTTCGGTGTGTCGTTCGACCACTTCCTGATGACGGTGGCGGAAACTGACGAAGCCGACATCTCGATCTTCGTCACCCTGGCCTGCCCCCGGATCGCCACCTCGGTGGCGCGTGACGCCAGCAGCGACTCGACCATGCTCACCGCGCAGCCGCGCCGCTTTCGTCCATCTCGACGCCCAGGCTGGTCGCAGATGGCGCATCTGCGCGAGGCGGTGTCCCTGGGTGGTACTGCCACGCCGAGCAGGCTACTTCCTCCAGGCGCGCAGCGGCGCGGCACGCCGATGATCCAGTCGCGCAATTCCATGTCGGCGACGGCGCCCGGCTTCGAGCGGATCAACCTGCTGCGCGACGCCTCGACGAAAGGCATGAGCGATCTCGCGCCTGATGGTGAACCCTGTACGACCTCGAGGATGTCGAGGGACCACGAGGCCTATGCGGAGACTCGCACCATCGTCGCGTCGAACAGCGTGGACTCGTCCACAGCCACCTGCGTGACTGCGTCCGGCCGGCGTCGATTGATCGCCGGCATCCGCTCGATCAGAGCGCTCGTACTGTAGCGTGCCGCGCGTCCGCCCGTTTGTGGCGACGAAGGCGATCACCGCGTCCGCGCTTGGCGCAGGTCGGCGTGGCCTGCTGCTTGAATTGCAGGTTCTCGAGCACCTTGGCGCGCAGGCCCTTGTCGGCGCCGCCGTCGATCATGCCGCCAGGCGAGCGGCTTGTTCGCCGGATCGCGGTCGACGTCGTCGTCTCGCTGGCGTAGCCGAGCCACTCGTTCTCGTCCTTGAAATCCTTCTCCCACGGCCGGCCGTGCGCGCATGATCGCGGAGAGCTGGCGGATCTCCATCGTCTGCACGCCCCAGGCGACGGTCCATTGACGCGCATTTCGGCGGCCTCGACGCCCGCCATCGCGTTGAGCACCAGCACCATCATGCCGGCGAGCGTCTCGACCTCGTCGAGGTGGACAGTCATCGCCTGGAGCTGTACAGATACCCAGGTATACATCGATCTCGCCACCGTCGAGTACGGATCGAAGAACAGCGGATCCGATCTCGCACACGTTGTTTGCAACTGGCCTTCCTGCCGCCGCTGACCGTCGAGCTGATTGCCGAGCAGCTTGGGGAACACGCGGCGTCCCGCTTGCCGAGCGCCGCGCGGCCAACTCGATCTGGCGCGTCACTTCGCACCGCCTGGTGGTGTCCACGCCCGAGCCGTGATCGCGATCCCGTCGTAGCCTTCGGAGCCGCGGATCGGAACTGGCAGCGGTTCACCGGAAGGGCCACGTCGACGACGGCGCGGGGGGCAGAGTCGCGCCGGCAGCATCCTCCTCGCTGGCCATGACTTCACCGACCGCCGCCTGCCGGCGCGGCTTTCCGCGGTATTGCCTTCGATGACGAACGCAGCAACATAAATTTCACGCCGCCGATCAATGTACGACGTCCACCCTGTTGCGGCGAGCGCAGAATGCCGGCGCCGATCACCCGTCCACCGGCACGGTCGGCACAGTGGTTCGATCCTCTGATGTGGATTTCGGCTGATCCGTTCCAATCGGGTCCGAACACGCCCGAGCGCCTCTTGAGACCGGACCGATCAGCGCGCCATGCTGACCGCCTCGAAGTCGGCGGACGCCGCGTGCGCGATTCGACATCGCCATCATCGGCGGTGGCGTCAACGGCTGCGGCATCGCCCGCGACGCGGCCGGACGCGGCTTTCGGTGTTCCTGTGCGAGATGGGCGACCTCGCCTCGGGCACGTCGTCGGCGGCGACCAAGCTGATCCATGGCGGCCTGCGCTATCTCGAATATTACGAGTTCCGGCTGGTGCGCGAGGCGCTGGCCGAGCGCGAGGTGCTGTGGGCGATCGCGCCGCACATCATCTGGCCGCTGCGCTTCGTGCTGCCGCACCACAAGGGCCTGCGGCCGGCCTGGCTGCTGCGGCTCGGCCTGTTCCTCTACGACCATCTCGGCGGCGCGCAAGCTGCTGCCGCCGACCGCGACGCTCGACCTGACGCACGCGACGCCGCCGGCCAGCCGCTGAAGCCGCGGCTACACGCACGGCTTCGAATATTCCGACTGCTGGGTCGACGATGCGCGGCTGGTGGTGCTCAACGCGCGCGACGCCGCCGACCGCGGCGCCATCATCGCGACGCGCACCAAGGTGCTGTCGGCGCGCGCGGCGAAGACGGCCTGTGGACGATCGAGCTGCAGGATCGCGACAGCGAGCGCGGCGACGGTGATCGGCGCGAGCTGCTGGTCAATGCCGCCGGCCCGTGGGTCGACGAGGTGCTCGCGAGGCGCTCGGGCAGCAACGACGCGCGCCATGTCCGGCTGGTCAAGGGCAGCCACATCGTCGTGCGCGAAGCTCTTCGACCACGACCGCTGCTATATCTTCCAGAACGCCGACGGGCGCATCATCTTCGCCATCCCCTACGAGCGCGACTTCACGCTGATCGGCACCACCGACCTCGACTATCACGGCGATCCCGGCGCGGTGTCGACGATCTCGCGAGGACGAGATCGACTATCTGCTGCGCCGCGGCGAGCGAGTATTTCGCCAAGCCGGTCACGCCGGAGCGACGTCGTCTGGACCTATTCCGGCGTGCGGCCGCTGTTCGACGACGGCGCCAGCGCGGCGCAGGAGGCGACGCGCGACTATGTGCTCGAAGCTCGACGGCGACGCCGAGCGGCGCCGCTGCTCAACGTCTTCGGCGGCAAGCTCACGACCCATCGCCGGCTCGCCGAAGAAGGTGCTGGAGCGGATCGAGCCGAGCTGCTCGGCGCCAAGGGCAGGCCGCTGGACCGAGAGCGCGCAAGCTGCCCGGCGGCGACTTTCCCGCGACGGCTTCGACGCGCAGGTCGAGACGACTTGCGCGCAGCCAGCCGTGGCTCGACCTGGCGCAAGCTGCTGCGCCGGCTCGTCCGCGCCTACGGCACGCGGCGCCGGACGTTGCTCGGCGAGCGCGAGGCGGCTCGACGATCTGGGCGCGATTTCGGCGCCGACTCTGACCGCGCGCGAGGTCGACTATCTGTGCGACGCGAATGGGCGCGGACGGCCGACGACGTCCTGTGGCGGCGCACCAAGCTCGGCCTGCGGGTCGAGCGCGGACGACAAGCGCCGGCTCGACGCCTATCATGGAGCGAGCGGCTCGAGGCGACGGAGCGAGGACGAACATGAGCGGCTCATGTCCTCGCCATCGACCAGGGCACGACGTCGAGCCGCGGCCATCGTGTTCGACGGACGCGCCAGCAGATCGTCGGCATGCGGCAAGATGGAATTCACCCAGCATCTTTCCGCAGCCGGGCTGGGTCGAGCACGTCCCCGAGGAGATCTGGGCGACGCTGCCTGTGGTCGCTGCAAGACGGCGCTGCAGGCAAGGCCGGCGTCACGGCCGGCGACATCGCCGCCATCGGCATCACCAACCAGCGCGAGACGACGATCGTCTGGGACCGCGCGACCGGCAAGCCGATCCACAACGCCATCGTCTGGCAGGACCGGCGCACCGCCGCGATCTGCGAGCGAGCTGAAGCGCGGCGGGCGCGAGCAGCTGGTCGACGCGCAGCACCGGGCTGCTGCTCGATCCCTATTTCTCCGGCACCAAGATCGCGCTGGATGCTCGACAACGTCGCCGGGCGCGCGGCAGCGCGCCGAGCGCGGCGAACTGGCCTTCGGCACCGTCGACAGCTTCCTGATCTGGCGGCTGACCGGCGGGCAGTCGCACGCCACCGACGCCACCAATGCCTCGCGCACGCTGCTCTACAACATCGAGACCGGCGAGTGGGACGACGAGCTGCTGGCGCTGTTCCGGCGTGCCGCGCGCGATGCTGCCCGAGGTCAAGGACAATGCCGACGATTTCGGCACGACCGACGGCCAGACCTGCTCGGCGCCGCGATCGCCGATCCGCGGCGTCGCCGGCGACCAGCAGGCGGCGACTGATCGGCCAGGCCTGCTTCGAGCCGGGCATGATGAAATCGACCTACGGCACCGGCTGCTTCGCGCTGCTCAACACCGGCGCCGACATGGTGCGCTCGAAGAACCGGCTGCTGACCACGATCGCCTATCGGCTCGACGGCAAGACGACCTACGCGCTCGAGGGCGCGATCTTCATCGCCGGCGCCTCGGTGCAGTGGCTGCGCGACAAGCTGCGGCTGTATCAAGCGATCCGTCCGAGACCGGGCGCGCTGGCGGCGCAGGCCGATCCCGCATCGCGAGGTCTATCTGGTGCCGGCCTTTGTCGGCCTCGGCGCGCCGTGGTGGGACGCCGAGGCGCGCGGCGCGATCTATCGGGCTGACCCGCAACACCGGCGCGGCGGAGCTCGCGCGCGCGGCGCTCGAAGTCGGTCGGCTACCAGACGCACGACCTGCTCGACGCGATGCGCAAGGACTGGAAGGGCGCGCGCGACACGGTGCTGCGCGTCGACGGCGGCATGGTGGCGCTCGGACTGGACGATGCAGTTCCTCGCCGACATCCTCGACGCGCCGGTCGACCGGCCGACGATGACGAGCCGCCGCTGGGCGCCGCCTGGCTCGCGGGCTGGTCTGTGCCGGACCTCCGGCTTCGCGGCAACGTCGCGCCTCGACGCAATTTCACGCCGAAATCGATCCCAACGGCGCAATTGGCAACGTGGCACGGATCCCATCATCGACGCCTCGCGTCCGCGATAGATGAACGAAGATTTCCGCAAAATCGAAGTGGCGCAACGTCTACGGCGCGCGAAACGCTGGACGACGAAGGCAAGCCTGACCGGCAACTCGATCCCGCGATTGAGGCTCAGCTACCCTGAGAAGCCGATCAGTCGAAGGGGCGCGGCGCGATCCTGACGATCTTCACATCATCGGAGTTTGATCTCGTCGATCCAGGTGCTCATGATCGACGACAATCGATTTACATGCGCAAGGTGCTGCACAACCTCCTGGTCAATGTCGGTCGGATCGTCAACGAGGCGCCGGACGGCATCACCGGGCTTGACGCCATCCGCATGCTCGCGCCTGACATCGTGCTGCTCAGCTGGGAGATGCCGTTTGTACGACGGCGCCCAAGTCCGTGCGTCTGGTGCCGCTGGCCGGGCGTGTTCCCGGTGCGGAACATGTGGATCGTCATGCTCACATGGGCAGCACTAGCACATCGTCGACCACGCCGCCACATGCAACGGTACCTGGCGGCCGGTGTCCGGCCGAGCGCTCCTCGGGGTCAGGCGGTAGCTGCTGATCCGCGTCCCATGGTCCGGCTCAGCGGTACCTATCGGCCCGGAGCCGCGCAAGCTCTGCGGCCGATCCCGACGGTGACCGGCGCCGGCCGCGCGATAGCGGCGTCTGCAGGCGCAGGCTGATCACGCTCCAGCATGAGCCGCACACGCTGCCGCGCGGTGGGGACGGGGGAGGCCGCGGCAGGTGAGGCGGCGGTCGGGGGTCTGGCGCATGCCCTCCAGCCCGCCGGACGTGGCGGCCGAAGGCGATCTGCTCTCCCCGCGATTGATCAACAGACCGGGCAGGCGTCGCGCGCCTTGCGATCCTTGATACGCATCAGCAGGTAGGCGCGGCGCGCGCGAGCACCGATCAGGATTTCGGCGTCCAGCAGCATCACCGGATCATCCCATGGACCCTGCACCACAACAGCAGCTCGAAGGCCACGGCCATTGGCGAGGCCGTCGTGAACAGGCTCGCCATGCCCTTCGAGTCGGTCACAGCTTCGGATCGATGCCGTCCGGCGCGAGCTTGAGCAGCAGGCCTTCGGTGAGCATCGTCCGCCGTTCGCCAGTACCCTGGCCGTTTCGTCGCGAACGTCAGCCTCGACGGCGTCCGCCGCTGCGACGGTACCTGCCGATCGCGCCGCTGGTAGACCGCGAGCTCTCGCTGTTGGCCCGCCGCGCCCTGTCGCGCCGGGGGTCGGCTTGGCC
>CAVZMU010000001.1:0-182069 GCA_963776455.1 uncultured Alphaproteobacteria bacterium | reverse complement strand
GCCAATTGCTTCTTCTGGATCAGCGGCGTCGCGTCGGACAGCGGCGGCGTGTAGGTCTCGTCGACCACGACCTTCAGGCCGGCCTTCTGCGAGCCCGCCCTTCGCGCATCGGCTTCAGGAAGCTCACCGGCGACGCGGTGTTGTCGCCGATGATGCCGGCGGTCGTCGGCGCCTTGCCGGTGGCGTTCTTGGCGAGCTCCATGATGGTCGGCAGCGCCGCCGTCGATTGCCTGGTCGCCGGTCGGCGAGGTCTGGAACACGTATTTGAAGCCGCGGTCGGTGATGCTGTCGGCATAGGACAGCGTGAGCCACGGCACCTGGGCGCGCTCGGTCACCTCCGTCACCGCGAGCGTGAAGGACGAAAGCCACGCGCCGGTGCCGCCGATGACGTCCGGCTCCTGCGCGATCAGGCGCTGTGCGGCGTTCTTCGCCTTCTCGGTGGAATCGCCGGCATCCGCCGAGACCAGTTCCAGCCTGGCGCCGCCCATCGACTTGATGCCGCCCTTCTGGTTGATCTCGTCGACCGCCATCTCGGCACCAAGCTTGATGAGCTGCCCGGTGCGCGCCCACGGCCCCGACAGCGGCGCGATCACCGCCACCTTGACGGGCTTGGCCTGCGTCGAATGCGAACCGCGGCAGCGACGAGGTCGCGGCAAGGCCTGCAGCGAGCGTCGCGCCCTGCTTGATGATGGTGCGTCTGGTGGTCATGGGTCGTTCCTCCATTTGTTTGTTATGTGCGTGCAGCGTGGGTTAAGTTCTGAGGTCGGGAGGGGGCATTTTTCTTTCGATACGCCGTACCCCTCATCCGCCCGCACTTCGTGCGGTCGACCTCTCCCCATGGGAGAAATGGGAGCAAGGCGCATCACCTCGGGAACAACCGCCTCACGATATGTTGGTGCGAATGTCTCCATGGTCACATCCCCAGATAGGCTTTGCGCACGCGGGCGTCGGACATCAGGTCGTCGTGCGTGCCCTGCAGCACGACGCGCCCGGTCTCCAGCACATAGCCGCGGTCGCAGGACTCCAGCGCCTCGGCGACGCGCTGCTCGACCAGCAGGATGGTGAGCCCGTGGTCCCGGTGGATCGCGATGGATGCGCTCGAAGATCGCGTCGACCACGGTCGGCGCGAGCCCCATCGACGGCTCGTCGAGCATCAGCAGTTCGCGGCGCCGACGCGAGGCCGCGGCCGATCGCCAGCATCTGCTGCTCGCCGCCGGAGAGCGTGCCGGCGAGCTGGTCGCGGCGTTCCTGGAGCACCGGGAACAGCGCCAGGATGCGTCGGCAGAAGCTCGCGTCCAGCGGCGCGCGGCCGTTGCGCGTATAGGCGCCCATCTCCAGGTTCTCCATGCACGGTCATGGAGGCGAAGACCTGGCGGCCCTCGGGCACGTGGGCGATGCCGAGATGGGCGCGCTCGGCGGCCGGCACGGCGAGCAGATCCCGGCCGTTGATACGTGATCTCGCCGCCCGATCGGGCGCGACGATGCCGGAGATGGTCTTGAACAGCGTGGTCTTGCCGGCGCCGTTGGGTCCGACGACGGCGACGAACTGGCCGCGCTCGACCTCGAGCGAGACCTCGCTCAGCGCCTTCAGGCCGCCATAGGCGACGTCAAGCGACCGTATCGTGAGCACGATCCATCCATTTCTTGCCGAGATAGGCCTCGATGACCTTGCGGATTCTTCACCACCTCGGCGGGCGTGCCGGTGGCGATGAGCGTGCCGTGGTCGAGCACGATGAACTGGTCGACGAGCTTCACCATCGCCTGCATGGTGTGCTCGATGATGACGATGGTGACGCCCTCGCGGCGCAACCCGCCGGATGATGGCGAGGATGTCCTCGAGTTCGTCGTGGCCGAGGCCGGCCAGCGTCTCGTCGAGCAGCAGCAGCTTCGGCTTGGGCGCGAGCGCGCGGGCAAGCTCCATCAGGCGGAGCTGCTTGGTGGTGAGGCCGCTGGCGATGAGCTCGGCCTGCGCGCCTGCCAGCCCGACCCGCTCCAGCGCCGCGCGCGCCAAGCGTTCGGCTTCGACGTCCGTCGCGGCCCCGATGTAGGCGCCGACGATGACGTTCTCGCAGCACCGTCATGCGCGGAAAGGCGCGAACCACCTGGAAGGTGCGGCCGACGCCGTGAGCGCAGATCTGGTGCGGCTTGAGGCCCGTAAGCTCGGTGCCGGCGAAGCGGATGCCGCCGGCATCGGCGGCGATGAAGCCGTTGATGACGTTGAACAACGTCGTCTTGCCGGCGCCGTTCGGGCCGATGATGCCGTGGATCGAGCCTTCCGCGACCGTGAGGCTCACGTCGTCCACGGCACGCAAGCCGCCGAACGAGCGCGCGACATTATCGAGATGCAGGATTGGCCGGCCGGATATTGGACGCGGTCGATCCCTGCCGCAACGCTCGGCGCATCGGCAACCGAGGTCATCGGCACGACGTTCGCCGGCGGACCTGCCACCGCATCGATGCGCAGCGCGGCGCGGCGGCTGCCGAGCTTGTCGCGCACCTTCCAGTAGACGCCTTCCGGCGCCAGCAGGATGATGACGATGATGGCGAGGCCATACACCACGCCCTGGATGCCGGGCAGGATGTGCGCCGAGCTCGGCATGCAGGATCTCGGCGAGCGGCACCAGGACGGCCGCGCCGATCACCGGTCCCCAAAAGGTGCCGACGCCGCCGAACAGCGACACGATCAGCGCCTGCGCCGAGACCAGCATGCCGAACATCGTCGGCGGCGTCACCACCAGCAGCACCACTGCATAGAGCCCGCCGGCCGCTGCCGCCATCGCGGCGCTCAGCATCATGGCGAGCATCTTCCAGCTTCAGCGCGTTGATGCCGGCAGCCTCCGCGGCCGGCTCGTTCTGCTTGATGGCGAGCAAGCGACATGCCGAAGCGCGAGCGCTCGACATGCAGCGACACGATCATGCAGACGACCATGAGGGCGAGCGCCGATCGCCATGTAGGCGCGGCCGTCGTCGAACTGCAGGTAGCGCGCCGGATGCTCGCGCATCATCGGCAGCGAGACCTCCTGATAGCCCAGCCACTCGAAGACGTAGAGCATGGCCAGCGGATAGGCGAGCATCGACAGCGCGAAGTAATGGCCGCGCAGCCGGAACGTGGGCAGCCCGATGAGGACGCCGGCGATCACGCCGACACCACGCCCAGCGGAATGCCGATCCACGGCGTGATGCCGAACTTCACGAAGGCGATGGTCATGGTGTAGCCGCCGAGGCCGAAGAATGCCGCATGGCCGAACGAGATCATGCCGGAGTAGCCGCTCAGCATGTTCCACGAGAGGCCCATCACCGCCCACAGCACGCACCAGGGTCATGATGAGTTGATAGTAGGAATTGCGGATCGTCAGCCCGAACAGCAGGATCGCGGCGGCAACGAGCGCGATCGCGAGATACTGCCTGCGCGAGGCTGCCGCGGCGCATCACGTGCGCTCCCAGACGCGGCCGAACATGCCCTGGGGCCGGAAGAAGATGATGAGCAGGAAGACCACGAAGATCGCGGTGTTCTGGAGCTGGTACGGCAGAATCAGCGGTCGACATCTGCTGCACCAGCCCGATGGTGAGGCCGCCCCAGAAGGCGCCGAGGATCGAGCCCATGCCGCCGAGCACGACGCCGGCATACATCACGATCACGAAGTCGAAACCGATATAGGGCTGGAACGACTGCGACGTCGCGATCAGCCCGCCCGCCACCGCCGTGATGCCGACGCCGATGCCGAAGGCGAGTCGGTGCGAGCGGTCGACGTCGACGCCGACATACGCCGCCGCGATCGGGTTGTCGGCGGCGGCGCGGATCGCCTTGCCGAGCCGCGCCCGCGACAGGAACAGGTAGAGCCCGATCGCGCAGATGATGGACAGAACGAAGCCGACGAC
This sequence comes from uncultured Alphaproteobacteria bacterium, assembly GCA_963776455.1. Taxonomy (GTDB): domain Bacteria; phylum Pseudomonadota; class Alphaproteobacteria; order Rhizobiales; family Xanthobacteraceae; genus CAVZMU01. The sequence continues at coordinate 178,190 of CAVZMU010000001.1, read as the reverse complement.
CCGCGCCTGGTTGAGGAAGATCAGCCCGAACAGCTCCCAGGATTCGCGCGACAGCGGCGTCTGCACCGCGATCGGCCGCGAGCCGAACAGGATGAGCCCGCCGTTCGAGAGGATGAGGGCGATGCCGAGCGTGAGGATGATCTGGGTATAGTGCCCTTCGGCCTCCGCCGACACGACCCGCGCGCCGGTGACGCGCGCGATCAGGTACTTATGCAGCAGCCAGCCAAGCGCGAACACGATCGGCCCGGCGAGCAGCGCGCCCACGACCGGGCCGGCATAAGGCCCCATGAAAGCCAGCACGCCGAAGCCGGTGAACAAATAATAGGCGATGTACATCCCGAGCATCATGAAGTCGCCCTGGGCGAAATTCACGACGCGCATCACGCCGAAGATGATGCCGAGGCCGACGCACATCAGCCCATAGATGCCGCCGATCAGCAGGCCCGCGGCGAAGGCCTGGAAGAAGTCGATGAAGAACCACTTCCATTCTTCCACGGAACGGGCCTTTGCTGGACGTCGCGGCGGCGCTGCATTGCCGACCGGAAGCGCTGCCGCGCGAATGCGTCATGCCGGGCGGATGACCGCCCGATATCGGGTTTGTGTCAGGCGAAGGGGGAGCGGCGGCATGTCTCCAGCGCGTATTCTTCCCATGACATGGCCGAGCTTGGCGCGAACGGTTCGGAAGCGTCCGCGCATTGTGTCGACACTTTCCCCGACGTTACGTTTGAAGCGCTCGGGCCGTCAAGGATGTCCAGGGTTGAAAAGGATTGGCGCAAGCGCCGCGACAAAGGATATGCCGGTCGCCAAACATGGAAGGGCCACGCCGTGAACGTCCCGACGACTGCGTCCACGCACCTGAACATCCTGTCCGGCGGCGCGGCGGAAGCGCTGGTGAATGCGTTGGCGGCGGGGTTCAAGGCTGCGACCGGCTGCGACATGGCCGGTGATTTCGGCGCCGTCGGCGTCAAGAAGGAGCAGTTCCTGGCTGGCGCGCCGGCGGACCTTCTCATCCTCACCGGAGCGATCATCGCCGACCTCGAGCGCGACGGCCATGTCGTGGCCGGCTCGGCGCAGAGCCTTGGGGTGGTGCGGACCGGGATCGCCGTTCGCGACGGCGATCCGGCGCCTCAGGTGGGCGACAGCGCGGCGTTGCGCGAAGCGCTGCTCGCGGCCGATGCGATCCACACCGCCGACACCAAGCGCGCCACCGCCGGCATCCATTTCGCCAAGGTGCTGACGGCGCTCGGCATCGCCGACGAGGTCGCGCCCCGCCTGCGCATCCATGCCAACGGCAACACCGCGATGCGCGCGCTCGCGGTTGACACGGCGGCACGCCCGATCGGCTGCACCCAGATGACCGAAATCCTCGGCACGCCGGGCGTCACGCTGGTGGACGCGCTGCCGAAGGCGCACGAGCTCGCGACGACCTATACAATCGGCATCTGCACCGAGTCAGTACAGCCCGAGCTTGCGCGGGCCTTCGCTGCGCTGTTGACGGGCGAGGAGACCCAGGACGCGCGAGCGCGCGCCGGGTTCGGCCGCTGATGCCTACGCCGTAGGGTCGGCGTCGAGCCGCGCAATCCAGCCTTCGAGACCGGGCCGTGCCGCCGGATAGCGCATCAGCACCTGCGGGATCGTGGCCGGGGACGATATGACGGGGCGAGCTTGCGAGCCGCCTGATCGTGTCGTAGCCCTCCAACACCTCGCCGATGTGGAAGGTGATGGGGAACACGCGGCCCTCTTCGATGTGGCTGTAGAGATGGGTGGCGTCGGAGGCGAGCACGACGTAGCCGCGCCGAGTCTTCGACGCGCACGAACTGCAAGCCCTTAGAATGGCCGCCGACCTTCTGGAGCGTGATGCCGGGCGCGATCTCATCGGCGCCGTCATGGAAGGTGACGCGGCCGGCGAACACCTTGCGCACCATCGCGACGACGTCCTCTTCTTCGAACGGCAGGCGCATGTGGGCGTGGCACATGTCGCGGCCGGTGGCGTAGCCCATCTCCATGTCCTGGAGGTGATAGCGCGCCCGCGGGAACAGGTCGTAGTTGCCGGTGTGGTCGTAATGCAGGTGACTGACGATCACGTTCTCCACCGCGCCCGGATCGATGTCGATCGCCTTCAGCCCCTCGGCGATCGGCTTGGTGATGATGCGCTCGCGCTTCGCCGCCATCGCCTGCGTCGAAACCGGTATCGACCACGAAGACGCCGTGCGGGCCGGTGATCGCCCACACGAAATAATCGAGCGGCTGCAGGATATCGTGCGGGTCGCCGCCGATGTAGTTGTCGGCCGCCTTGCGGTCGTGGCTGCCGTATTTGACCGCATAGACCTCGTGCGTGTCGTCGCTCATCGCGGCCCCCTTGGCATCACGTCCGGTTGCCGGACTTGGCGCGCACTTCGACGCCGGCCCAGCCTTCGATGATCGTCACGATCCTGGTGAAATCCGAATCCGGGCCGTTCGCCGCGTTGGCCGTCAGCCACATCTGGTGCACGGCGCTCGATACCGGCATCGGCACGCCGAGCGCCTCGCCTTCTTCGAGGCAGATGCGCACATCCTTGTACATGAGGCCGGTGGCGAAGCCGTAGTCGAAGCCGCCGGTCATGATCGATTTTGGGAACTTGTCACGGATCGCAGTGTTTGCGCCGGAGCCCGCGTTGATGACGTCCACCATCACGCTGGGGTCGAGCCCGGCCTTGACGCCCATCACCATCGCTTCGCAGCTTGCCGCCATCGCGGTCGCCGACAGCAAGTTGTTGCAGAGCTTCATGGTCTGGCCCATGCCGGGCTTCTCGCCGACGAAGAATGGCTTGCCGATCACCGACAGCACCGGCTTCAGCTCGTCGAAGCCGTCGCGTGGTCCCGCATACATCACCGCGAGCGTGCCCTTCTCGGCGCCGCCGACGCCGCCGCTCACCGGCAGGTCGATGCCGGTGATGCTCTTCGCCTTCAATGCATCGGCGACCCGCACCGCCATGCGCGCGCCGGTGGTCGAGAGGTCGAGGAAGCGCTTGACCGCCTTGCCCTCGATCACGCCGTCCTTGCCGGTGGCGACGGCGAGCACGATGTCGGGCGTCGGCAGGCTGGCCATCACGGTCTCGACCTGGTCGGCGACGTCGCGCGCCGACTTCGCCGCGACCGCGCCGAGCGAGGTGATGCGCGACATCATCTGTCCCGACGTGTCGTAGACGACGAGCTTGTGCCCCGCCTCGACCAGGCGGCGGGCCATCGGGAAGCCCATGTTGCCCGAGACCGATGAAACCGATATCCATGGGTATTCCTCCGAAATTTATTCTTGGCGTGGCTTATAGCCGGTCGTTCAACACTCCGCTCGTCGCCGCGAAAGCGGGGACCCAGAGGCAATGAATCCGTCGGGAGAGGGCATGGGCTCCCGCTTGCGCGGGAATGAGCGGAGATTGCTTCAACCGAAGTGCATTGATCCCCGATGAACCTTGCTCAGGCCTGGGCCTTGTCCTGCTCGGCAAAGACCTCGCGCGCGGCGCGGAATGCATCGACGCCGGCCGGCACTCCGGCATAGATCGCGACCTGCATGAACACTTCGCGGATCTCGTCCTTGGTGACGCCGTTGCGCAGCGCGCCGGCGATGTGAAGGCGCAGCTCGTGCGGCCGGTTGAGGATGGTGATCATGGCGATGTTGAGCATGCTGCGGGTCTTGCGCGACAGGCCGTCGCGTCCCCACACCGCCCCCCAGCAATATTCGGTGACGAGTTCCTGGAACGGCCGGTTGAACTCGTCGGCGGATTTCATCGAGCGTTCGACATACTCCTTGCCTGCGACTTCGGTGCGGATCGCAAGCCCCTTGTCGAATGTCTTCTGGTCCATGAGGTCTCCTCCCTAAGTTGGTAGTCGTCTTCTATCGGCTCTTGCTATCATGGCGGCAACGAACGGGGAAACGCCATGCAGGACTATCCGGGCTCGGCCTGGCTCGCGCGCTATCGCGAGCGCGTGAACGCCGACCGCGAGCTTGCCGTGACCGGCGGCTGGTTCACCACCAATCTCGGGTTGACGTTCGGCGAACGGCGCTTCGCCGTGACGGTCGAGAAGGGCCGCATCTCCGACATCATCGCCTCGCCGCGCATCGACGTGCGCGTGCCGTTCGGCTTCCGCGCTCCCATCGCGGTGTGGCGCAAGTTCCTCAGCCCCGATCCGCCGCCGCTGTTCCATGACTTCTTCGCCATGATGATGCGGGTGCCGGACTTCGTGCTGGAAGGCGACAGCCTGGTCGCCATGCAGAACGCGCGCGCGCTGCACCGGATGATGAACATCATGCGCGAGACGGGGGAGCCGGATGCCTGACTTCGAGCCGATCACCGGCCGCTATTGTTCCGTCGAGATCGACGGCGCATCGCATCGCATCTTCGTCGAGGAGGCCGGGCAGGGCGTGCCGCTGCTGTGCCTGCACACCGCGGGCGCCGACAGCCGGCAGTACCGCCACATGCTCAACGATCCGGATGTCACGGACCGCTTCCGGGTGATCGCATTCGACATGCCGTTTCACGGCCGCTCGACGCCGGCGGGCGAATGGTGGCTCAGCAAATATCGCCTCACCACGCAAGTCCTATCTGGCGATCATCCGCGCGGTGTGGCTCACCCTCGGGCTCGAACGTCCTGTAGTGCTGGGCTGCTCGATGGGCGGCGCGATCGTGCTCAAGGTCGCGGCCGAATTCCAGGAGGAGCTCACCGGCATCGTCGGGCTGGAAAGCTCCGCCTATGCGCCAGGGCGCTACAACGAGCTGCTGCACCATCCGGCGATCCACGGCGGCGAACTTGGCGGCGAGCTACACCTATGGCCTCAATGCGCCGTCGAGCCCGGAAGAGAGCCGCCGCGAGAACTGGTGGTACTACAGCCAGTCCGGTCCCGGCGTGTACCAGGGCGACGTGCATTTCTACAGCCTCGACTGGGACGCGCGCGAGGACGTCAGGCGCATCGACACCAACCGCTGCAAGGTGTCGCTGCTCACCGGCGAATACGACTATTCCTGCACGCCGGAGATGAGCGAGGCGGTCGCGGCCGCGATCCCCGGCTCACGCCTCACCATCATGAAAGGCATGGGGCATTTCCCGATGATCGAGAATTACCCGGACTTCCGGCCATATCTGTTGCAGGCGCTCGATCACGTCGCGGGGTGATATGCGATGCACGACCGCCTGGGCCGGCGATGCCGCGTGCCTATATTTCCCCTTCAAGACGATCATATCGCCGAGGTGATCGGAGGAGATTTGTGACTTTGGACCAGGGATGAGTTGCGATCAGCGGAAGACGTCGGTCGCCGCCCGCACGATCTCGGCAAGGTCAAGGTCGGGGTTATTCGACAACAGGAAGATGCTCAGCGGCGCATCGCGATAGCGGCAGATGTATGAGTAGAATCCGATCCACTCGCCATCGTGGTCGGCAAAGGACATGCCCCTGTAGGTCCCAAGGTACCAGCCGAAGCCATAATCCGTGAGCTTGCCGTCGTTGGTCCGGCCGCTGGTCAAAGCTTCGCGCATGCTGGCCTCGCTGACGAGGCTGTTCGCCGCCAAGGCCTGGTCGTAGCGGCACAGATCGAGCGCGGTCGTATAGAACGATCCCGAACCCACCAGGTCGTTGAACTCGGAGCCTTGGTCCTCGACCAAGCCCTCTTGCTCGTCGACGAGATAACCGGTCGCGCGCCTCCGGTCGCCCACCCTGCGGTCGGGAATCGAAAACGTGTCCTTCATGTCCAGTCGGTCAAACACGCGGCTTTGGAAGAAGTCGTGATAGGATTGACCCGAAATGCGCTCGATCACCGCGCCGAGCATGTCGTAGCCGGAATTGCTGTAGCTGAATCGGTCGCCCGGTTCGACGCGCTTGCCGGCCATCGGGCATCCGAGATCGGCGTAGACGCGAATGATGTCGGCATTGGTCGGCCGCTCGCAGCGATCAAGCACCTCCTCCATGCCGTCGTCATCATAGAGGTCGCGAATGCCCGACGTGTGATGCAGCAAATGGCGAAGCGTCACCTTGGGGCCGAAGCCGGCGAGCCCTTGAAGATGCCTGTTCAAAGGGTCGTCGAGGCCGAGCTTCCGCTCTTCGGCGAGCATCAGGATTCCGAGCGCGGTAAACTGCTTTCCGCAACTCGCCAAGTGATAGATCGTGTCTCCCCCGGGCGGAGAATTCCGGTCCAGGTCGGCCAATCCGTAACCCGCCGCGTGGACGATGGCCCCTGCCTTGACGACGGCGAGCACGAGCCCCGGATCGCCGTCACGGATCAGGCCCGCGATATGGTGGTCGATCCGCGAAGAGCGTTCTGCGTCCGCGTGGATCACCGTCGGCGCCGGCGGCGAACGGTTCCAAAAAAAGGCCATCGTCCCTCCGCGTCGTGGCGGCTGACTGATATTCCTCCCGGCATCAGACACTACGGCGGTGGCCAAGCCATTCCTTGCCGCGCAGGACCGTAACGCACTGCGCCGCTTTGCCGCTGAAGCCGCAACCAGGAGGGGTTCGAGTGTTCTGGCTCCTACCGCTTCGGCCAGATCGGCTCCGCTTGCGCCGACGAGGCCGGATAGACCGTGACCGGCACGCCGTTCTGCCACTGCACGATGACGAGGTCGGCATCGACGCGGCGGCCCGCTTCGTCGAACTTCATGCGGCCGCCGGGGAAGAATTTCGCCGAGCCTTCGCGGGTGTCCATCGCGCGGATCGCGTCGGCGACCTTGCTTGCGGTCGGCGACGCCGGCCTTTTCCAGCGCCTCCTTGAGGATCCACATGTCGCCATAGGTCGACAGCGAATCCTGCGTGATCCACGGCTCGCCGGTCTTCTTGACGAAGTCCTTCGTCGATCTGCTCCTGGCCCTTGCGCGGTCCAGTTGCCGACCACCGTCATCAGGCCTTCGAGGATCTCCTTGCTCGAATTCTTGCAGCATGTCGGGGCCGCCGATATGCGCGCCGTTGGAGATCATCGGAATGCGTGCCGCGGCCGAGGCCCGAACTCGCTCATCTTCTCGACGCACATCTTGTCGTCGGAAATCGCGGTCGGCAGCAGCAGCAGGATGTCCGGCCGCGCCGAGCGCACCTTCTGGATCAGCGGCGTGCAGTCCGACGAGCGGCGGCGTGAAGGTCTCGTCGACCACGAGCTTGAGGCCGAGCTTCGCCAGCCCGCCCTCGCGCATCGGCTTGGCGAACGCGACCGACGAAGCGGTATTGTCCATGACGATGCCGACGGTCTTCGGCTTCTTCCCGGTCGCGGCCTCGGCGAGCTTCATCAGCGCCGGCACCGCGCTGTTCGCCTGCGCGGCGCCGCCGAGCGAGGTCTGGAAGACGTATTTGAAGCCGCGCGAGGTGAGCAGGTCCGAATAGGACAGCGTGAGCACCGGCAGCTCGGCGCGCTCGGTCACTTCCGTGACGCTGAGCGTGAAGCTCGACAGCCACGCGCCGGTGACGCCGACGAGGTCGGGCTCCTGCGCGACCATGCGCTGCGCGGCGTTCTTCGCCTTCTCGACGCTGTCGCCGGCATCGAATGTCAGCAGCTTCATCTTGGCGCCGCCGAGCGCCTTGATGCCGCCGGCCGCGTTGATGTGCTCGATCGCGAGGTTCGCGCCCTTGAGCATGAGGTCGCCCTGGCGCGCCCAGGGCCCCGACATCGGCGCGATCAGGCCGACCTTCACCTCGGTCGGCTGCGCATGGCCGGGCGCGTGCCGAGGCAAGAGCAAGCGGCAAGGCCAGCAATGTCCGGATCATGTGGTCATCTCCCTCTATTTGTTGTCGCGCATCCTACCCGCCTCTGTGAGGAGCGCGTTGCATCGTCTCGCCGGTCCGCTTTGGCGTCTCGTCCTTCGGACCCGACGCCGCCTCGGATGAGGCCGGAACAGGCGTCAGTTGCCCGGCACCGTCATGGATCTCCGGGAAGAACATGTCCTGCCAGGTCTTCGGCCGGTTCCTGATCGAGCCGACATCGGCCATGAAGTTCGCGTATGTCATCACGCTTTCCGGCGAGGTCGTGAAGCGGACGTCGGGATCGTTGAGGACCTCCAGCAGGTCGTCGAGCTTCCAGCCCTTGCCCTCGCTCGGACTTGAGAAACACCTCGGCCGCGGCGCTCTTGTCGGTGTTGATGAAGTCGATCGATGCCTGCAGCGCCTTGAGCACCGCCGCATAGAGCCTTCGGGTTCTCGTCGTGGAATTTCGGCTGGTCGAATACAGCATCGTGAAGGTGCTGGGCGCCGCCCATCACCTCGTTCGACGTCATGATGGTGCGGATTGTCGGGTCCTTGCGCTCGCGCTGGTGGAACGGCGGCGAGGTGAAATGCGCGGTGATCTCGGTGCGCCCGAGAGCAGCGCGACGACGCCGTCCGGATGCGTCAGCGACACCGTGTAGCGGTCGTAGTGCGCGTAGTCGGCCTTGCCGAATTCCTTGATCGCCGCCATCTGCAGGATGATCGCCGGGATCGAGACCTTCACCGCGGTCACCGCGATCTTGTCGTTCGGCGTCGAGGTCGTGGAGCGATTTCAGAGTGCGGCGATTGGTGTTGAGATACATCGGGATCGAGGTCATCGCGGCGACGCCCTTGACCTTCATGTTGCTCGCTGCGTGCGGTCCCACATGGTGATGAAGGCCGGCGGGCCGGCCGGCGCGAAGTCGCGCCTCGCCCGACAGCAGCATGTCGTTGACCACCGCTGGCCCGCCGAAGCTTGATCCATTCGGCGCCGAGCTCGTGAGGCCCATCTTCGCGGGCCTTCTGCTCGACCAGCTTCGTTCCTCCATCACCAGGAGCGGCAGGAAGCCGACGCCGCCGGCGCCCTTCGGGATACGGACCTCGTTGACTTCGGCCCACGCACCCGTCGCGCAAAACAATCCGCACGCCGCCACCAGGCGAAAGAGTGCCCGCATGCGCGATCCTCCCCTCGGCCGGCGGCATCGTTGACCGGCCGCCGGCGCCGGGAGTTTCGGCCAGCGGTGGCCGCCCTGTCTACCGACTTGTGATACCGGCCTGCGTGCGCCTCACGCCGCCGGCCAATCAGATCGTCAGGCCATTCTCGGCAGCCAGCGCCTTGAGCGAGACTTCGGGCCGCGCGCCGAGATGCTGGATCACCTCGCCGGCGGCGAGCGCGCCGAGCCGGCGCGCGGTCGTGTGGTCGGCGCCGCGGGCGAGGCCGCAGAGGAACCCGGCGGCGAAGAGATCGCCGGCGCCGGTCGTGTCGACCACCTTCTCGACCGGCGAATGCCGGCACGCGCTTCGGTGCCGTCGCGGGTCACCACGACGCAGCCCTTCTCGCTGCGCGTCACCACGGCGAGCTTCGCCTCGGTGCGCAGCGTCGCGATGGCCGCGTCGAAGTCGACGGTCTGGTAGAGGCTGCGCATCTCCGCCTCGTTGGCGAAGACGATGTCGACCGTGCCGTCGCGGATGCAGGCCGAGGAACTCGTCGCGGTAGCGATCGACGCAGAAGGCGTCCGACAGCGTCAGCGCGACGCGCCGCCCGGCGTCGTGGGCGATCTCGGCGGCGCGCTTGCGAAGGCGTCCTTCGCCTCCGGCGGGTCCCACAGGTAGCCTTCGAGATAGGTGATCGTCGCTGTCGCGACCGACGGCTTCGTCGATGTCGTCCGGCGGCGAGCGTTCTGGCGGCGCCGAGATAGGTGTTCATCGTGCGCTCGCCGTCCGGCGTCACCAGGATCGTAGCAGCGCGCGGTCGGATGGCCCGTCCGCTGCAGCGGCGTTCGTCGAACGTGACGCCGACGGCGCGGATGTCGTGGGCGAAGACCTTGCCGAGCACGTCGTCGGTGACCTTGCCGATGAAGGCGCGCGGCCGCCGAGCGAGGCGACGCCGCGATGGTATTGCCGCGCCGAGCCGCCGGATGCCTCGATCGCCGGACCCATCGCCGCATAGAGTCGCTTCGGCGCGGCGGCTCGTCGATCAGCGCATCGCGCCCTTGTGCATGCCCTGGCGCGCCAGGAAATCGTCGTCCGGTGCGCGCGAGCACATCGACGATCGCATTGCCGATGCCGAGAACGTCGTAGCGGGGCGCGGTCATGAAGGCTCCGGCGATGGGGGAGTTGGATAAAGGCGGGCGCGCCCTTATAGCGCGGCGCCCGTTCGCGGCAACATGCAGCGCTGTTTGGGTTCTGACGCGATCCATGCCGTGGCACCCGCCTCTCCCATCGGCAGAGGTCGAGCCCGCGGCGGCGTCCGATGCAAGTCTTTACCGCCGGATAGTGCTTTGGGCAGGCACCCTTGCGCCGCGGCGCGCCGCCGTGGCATGCACCGCTGCCGCTGAGGCGGCGCGGCATTCGAGGACGTCATGGCCTTCAAGGAGCGCGTGTTTTCGGGGGTGCAGCCGACCGGCAACCTGCACCTCGGCAACTATCTCGGTGCGATCACCAAGTTCGTGGCGCTGCAGGACAAGTATGACTGCATCTACTGCGTCGTCGACATGCACGCGATCACGGTGTGGCAGGACCCGGTCGAATTGGTCGAAAACCACGCGCGAGGTGACGGCGGCCTTCCTCGCAGCGGGCATCGATCCGAAGAAACACATCGTGTTCAACCAGAGCCAGGTCGGCCAGCATGCCGAGCTCGCCTGGGTGTTCAACTGCGTGGCGCGGCTGGGCTGGCTCAACCGCATGACGCAGTTCAAGGAGAAGGCCGGCAAGGACCGCGAGAACGCGTCGGTCGGCCTCTTTGCCTATCCGACCCTCATGGCGGCCGACATCCTGCTCTACCGCGCCACCCATGTCCCGGTCGGCGAGGACCAGAAGCAGCACCTGGAGCTCACCCGCGACATCGGCGCAGAAGTTCAACAACGACTTCGGCGAACTCGATCCGCGGCCACGGCCATGGCGACGTGTTCTTCCCGCTCACCGAGCCGCTGATCCAGGGTCCGGCGACGCGGGTGATGTCGCTGCGCGACGGCACCAAGAAGATGTCGAAGTCCGACCCCTCCGACCAGTCGCGCATCAATCTCACCGACGACGCCGACGCCATCGCGCTGAAAGTCCGCCGCGCCAAAACCGACCCGCATCCGCTTCCGGAAGAGGAGAAGGACCTCGACGCGCGGCCCGAGGCCGACAACCTGGTAGGCATCTACGCGGCGCTTGCCGACACGACCAAGGCCGAGGTGCTCAGGCAGTTCGGCGGCGGGCAGTTCTCCGCCTTCAAGACCGCGCTGGCCGATCTCTCGGTGGCGAAGCTCGGCCCCATCGGCGCCGAGACCAAGCGCCTGGTCCAGGACCCCGCCTATATCGATTCGGTGCTTGCCGACGGCGCCGACCGCGCCCGCGCCATCGCGGTCGAAACCATGAAGGCGGTCAAGGACATCGTCGGATTCGTGCGGCGCTGAACCGGCCGTCCACCGTGCTTTGGCCGCCTGCCGTCGATTCGGGCAGGGCGGCTGCTTGTCGCCGGGCGGTCCGCCATGCCACCATCCGGCCCTCATGCGACGTTTCACGAGCGAGGTCGGCGGGACCTCAGGGAGCGCCAATGAGCCGTAAGCGCCGAAGTTCCGAGGCCGGACACAAGCGCAAATACCTCGTCATCGTCGACGACACGCCGGAATGCGACCGCGCGGTTTCGTGGGCCAGCCAGCGCGCGCACGCGCACCGGCGCCACCGTGATCATGCTGCGGGTGATCGAAACCGAGGACCATAACCAGCAATGGCTCGGCGTCGCCGACATCATGCGGGCGGAAGCGCATGAGGAGGCCAACGCCGCGCTCGACAAGGCGGCGGGCCGCGCCAACGGCATCGCCGGCATCACGCCGGAACGGGCGATCCGCGAAGGCAGCGTCGCCGAGGAGATCCTCAAGCTGATCGACGAGGACGAGGACATCGGCATCCTGGTGCTCGCCGCCGGCACCGGCAAGGAAGGGCCGGGGCCGCTGGTGGCCCATATCGGCAAGACCGCCGGCAGTTTCCCGATCCCGGTCGCCATCGTGCCCGGGCACCTCGACGACGACGAGCTCGACGCGATGTCGTGACGTTCCCGCGGCGCGTTGACCTTCCGGCGCGGACCACCACCTAGTATAACGATGCCGGCTGCGCCGAACCGCCCGGCAGCCACGGAGCCAGCCCCATGTTCATCCAGACCGAAGCGACGCCCAATCCGGCCACGCTCAAATTCCTGCCCGGACGGACGGTGCTGGCCGACGGCACGCTCGACATGCGCGGCGCCGCGGAAGCCGCGCGCTCGCCGCTGGCGGAGCGCCTGTTCCAGATCGACGGCGTCGACGGCGTGTTCTTCGGCTCCGACTTCATCACGGTGAGCAAGAGCGACGGCGAATGGCAGCAGCTCAAGCCGGCGATCCTCGGCGCCATCATGGAGCATTTCATGTCCGGCGCGCCGCTGGTGCGTTCGGAGGCCGAAGGCGGCGCGGCGCCGGCCGAAGAGGAGGAGTTCTTCGATGCCGCCGACGCCGACACCGTCGCCACCATCAAGGACCTGATCGAGACCCGCGTGCGTCCCGCAGTCGCCAATGACGGCGGCGACATCACCTTCCGCGGCTTCAAGGACGGCATCGTCTATCTCGCCATGAAGGGCGCGTGCTCGGGCTGCCCGTCCTCGACCGCGACGCTGCGCCACGGCATCCAGAATCTGCTGAAGCATTTCGTGCCGGACGTCGCCGAGGTCCGGCCGATCTGATCCGGCGCGCCGCGACATGACGGCGCCGCGATCCATGTGAATGCGCCTTCTCGCCATCGACACCGCGCTCGAAGCCTGCGCCGTCGCCGTGTTCGATGCGGAACGGGGTGTGATGCTGGCCCGCGAAAGCGTGGAGATGGCGCGCGGCCATGCCGAAGCGCTGATGCCGCATGATCGCGCGCGTCATGGACCAGGCCGGGCTCGAGTTCGCCGGGCTCGAGCCGCATCGCCGTGACGGTCGGACCTGGCAGTTTTACCGGGTTGCGCGTCGGGATTTCGGCTGCGCGCGGGATCGCGCTGGCGTCCGGCAAGCCGGCGATCGGTCTCTCGACCCTGTCCGCTTTCGCCGCGCCGCATGTCGCGGCCGACCAGCCGGCGGCGGTGATCGCCGCGATCGATGCTCGGCACGGTCACGTCTATCTCCAGGTCTTCGGCGCGGGTGGGCGCACGCTGGTGGCGCCGCGCCGCGCCCCCATCCGCGATGCCGTGGAAGCCGCCATGGCGGGGCCGGCGATCGTGGTCGGCTCGGCGGCTGAGGCAATTCTCGCTGAATGGCCGGCGGGGGAACCGCCGCCGCTCCTCGTCAAACAAGAATCGGCGCCCGACATCGAATGGATCGCCCGCCTCGGCGCTGCGGCGCGAGAAACGGGCGTCCCGCCGAAGCCTCTCTACTTGCAGACGCCGGACGCCAAGCCACAGGACGCCGCCCGGCTGCCGCGGCAATGATCGGGTTCCTGAAACGCCTGTTCGCCGGCGAAGCGATCGCCTTGAGCGAGACAAGCTCGCGTGACGCCGCAAACATCGCGGCGCTGCATGGCGAGTCGTTCAGGCGCGGCTGGAGCGAAGACGAAGTGGAACGTCTGCTGGTCGACCATCATGTCCTCGGCCATCGCGCCATGGCGGGGCGCGCGCTGGCCGGATTCATCCTGTCGCGCCATGCTGCCGGCGAAGCCGAAATCCTGTCGGTCGCGGTCAGCCGGCGGCGGCGTGGCCGCGGTCTGGCGCGCCGGCTGCTCGATCTCCATATGCGCCGCCTCGCCGGCCTCGGCGTGGGCGCGCTGTTCCTGGAGGTCGAGGAGAATAACGCATCGGCGCGCCGGCTTTACGATCGCGCCGGCTTCCGCGAAGTGGGCCGCCGGCAAGGTTATTATCCGCGCGAATCGGGCGCCGCCGCGTCGGCCCTCGTGCTGCGTCGCGATCTCGCATAGGAACGCGCTTCGGTGGACCGCTTCGCTCGGTGGTCCTATGATGCGGGCCTTCGGACCAGACCCATGAATGTCAGTTTTGCCAAATCGGCCAATATCGAGGCCTTGTGCGCCGCCAAGGGCATGCGCATGACCGAGCAGCGGCGCGTCATCGCGCGCGTGCTGGCAGGCTCCGACGATCATCCCGATGTCGAGGAGCTCTACCGGCGCTGCGCCGAAGTCGACGACCGCATCTCGATCTCCACCGTCTACCGCACCGTCAAGCTGTTCGAGGATGCCGGCATCATCGAGCGCCACGATTTCCGCGAGGGACGCGCGCGATACGAGACGATTCCCGATACCCATCATGATCACCTCATCAACCTGCGCACCGGCGAAGTGATCGAGTTCCGCTCCGAGGAGATCGAGAGCCTGCAGGCAGAGATCGCGCGGCGGCTTGGCTACAAGCTGGTGGACCACCGCCTCGAGCTCTATGCCGTGCCGCTCGGCACGGAAACCAAGCGGCAGCCGCCGGAGGATGAATGACGGTACGGCCTTCCGGCCGCGGGCTCGTTGCCTTGAACCGGCCGTGCCTTGAACGGGTCCCTGCCTTGAAATCCCGCCGCGGCGTTCCTTAAGTGTGTATGCTCCGGCCACCGGCCGCCACTTGGACATGATGCAGCAGCGCAAGGCCTATATCCATTCCTACGGCTGCCAGATGAACGTCTACGATTCCCATCGTATGGCGGACACGCTGGCGCCCGAAGGTTATGTCGAGACCGCGACGCCCGAGGACGCCGACCTCGTCATCCTCAACACCTGCAACATCCGCGAGAAGGCGGCGGAGAAGGTTTATTCCGAGCTCGGCCGCATCCGCCGCGTCAAGGACGAGGCTGCGCGGCAGGGCCGCAAGGTCGTCATCGCGGTCGCCGGCTGCGTCGCCCAGGCGGAAGGCGAGGAGATCGTCCGCCGGGCGCCGGCGGTCGATATCGTGGTTGGGCCGCAGAGCTATCACCGGCTGCCGGACCTTGTCGCGCGCGCCGGCAATGGCCGCGCCATCGTCGACACCGAGTTCCCGGTCGCGGACAAGTTCGGCTTCCTTGCCGCGCCCCGTCGGGACGCGACGCGCGCACGCGGCGTCTCGGCCTTCGTCACCGTGCAGGAAGGCTGCGACAAGTTCTGCACCTTCTGCGTCGTGCCCTACACGCGAGGCGCGGAGTTTTCGCGGCCGGTGGGCCGGATCATCGCCGAGGTCGAGCGCCTCGCGGACGCCGGTGTCCGCGAGGTCACGCTGCTGGGACAGAACGTCAACGCCTATCATGGCGAAGGACCGGACGGTCGTGCGTGGTCCCTGGCGCGGCTGCTCGGCCGCATCGCCGACGTGTCCGGGATCGCGCGCCTGCGCTACACCACCAGCCACCCGCGCGACATGGATGACGACCTGATCGCGGCGCATCGCGACCTGCCGGCCGTGATGCCGTTCCTGCATTTGCCGTTGCAGTCGGGCTCCGACCGTATCCTCGCCGCGATGAACCGCCGCCACACCCGGGCGGATTACCTGCGGCTGGTCGACCGCCTGCGCGCGGCGCGCGGCGACCTCGCCTTCTCGTCGGATTTCATCCTCGGCTTTCCCGGTGAGACCGAAGCGGATTTCCGCGACACCCTCGACGTCATCGAGGAAGTCGCTTTCGCCGCATCGTTCTTCTTCAAATATTCGCCGCGTCCCGGCACGCCGGCGGCGGCGATGGACGGGCAGGTCCCAGAACCCGTCAAGGCGGAGCGGCTTTACCGCCTGCAGGAGGCGATCGACCGCCACCAGGCGCGCTTCAATGCGGACTGCAACGGCATGACCTGCGACGTGCTGTTCGAGAAGCCCGGCAAGCGGCCGGGGCAGCTTGTCGGCCGCTCACCCTGGCTGCAGCCGGTCCATGTCATGGCGCCGACATCGCTGATCGGCGAAATCGCGTCCGTCGCGGTGACGGACGTCCATGGCTACAGCCTGTTCGGCACGCTCGACGCCCGGGCCATGCACGGCGCGTCCGCTGCGCGCGAATCCGCACATTCGGCATTCGCCGCGATGGAGGCCTGATTGCCCACGCCGAGACCCAATCAGGCCATCGCACCCGTCACCGAGCCCGGCACCGCCACGCAGATCGTGGTCGCCTTCGACGACAATCGCCTGGCCTCGGTGCTGTTCGGCCAATACGGGCAGAACCTCGCGGTGATCGAGCGGCGCCTCGGCGTCGCCGCCGATTCCCGCGGCAATCACGTCACCATCGAAGGGCCGCGCGAAGCGGTGGAGCAGGCGCGGCACGTGCTCGAAGGCCTCTACCAGCAGGTGAAGCGCGGCACCGAGCTGGCGGCCGGCGATGTCGAGGGCGCGGTGCGACACGCGATCTCGCAGGGCTCGCTGTTCGACTTCGACCGGGCGGGGAAGCCCGGGTTCGAGGAGATCAACCTACGCAAGCGGCCGGTGAAGGCCCGCACCGCCGGGCAGGATGCCTATATCCGCGCGCTCAAGCGCCACCCGCTGGTGTTCGGCACTGGGCCGGCCGGCACCGGCAAGACCTGGCTGGCCGTGGCGCATGCCGTCGCGCTGTTCGAGCGCAAGGAGGTCGACCGCATCATCCTGTCGCGACCGGCGGTGGAAGCGGGCGAACGGCTCGGCTTCCTGCCAGGCGACATGCGCGAGAAAGTCGATCCCTACCTGCGGCCGGTCTACGACGCGCTATTCGACCTGATGGACCAGCGCATCGTCGAGCGCGCCATGCAGACCGGCGAGATCGAGATCGCGCCGCTCGCCTTCATGCGCGGGCGCACGCTGACGAACGCGGCCATCATCCTCGACGAGGCGCAGAACACGACGTCGATGCAGATGAAGATGTTCCTCACCCGTCTCGGCGAGAACAGCCGCATGGTGGTCAACGGCGACCCGAGCCAGATCGACCTGCCGCCGGGCCAGACCTCCGGTCTCAACGAAGCGGTGAAGCTGCTTGACGCGGTCGAGGGCATCGGCCACGTCGCGTTCACTCATGCGGATGTCGTCCGTCACGATCTGGTGGCGCGAATCGTCCGGGCCTATGAAGGCGCTGCCGAGGCGAAGGTTCGCAAGCGCGAGGCTTCCGAATGACGGTGGGAGCAACAGCCATACGTTCGCCGAAGGGCCGGCCTGGCGTGCAGCCGGGCGGCGGCGATGCGCGCGTCCTCGTCGAGATTGCCGTCGAGTCGCCGCTGTGGTCGGCCGAGCCCGATGCGGAGACCATCGTGCGCCGTGCGTTGCGCGCCGCCTGCGCGGCGACACCGGATGCCGGCGGTGAAGTCTCCGTCGTGCTCACCGGCGATGCCGCGATCCGCATCCTCAACCGCGACTGGCGCAAGCTCGACAAGCCGACCAACGTCCTGTCCTTCCCGGCGCCCAGGGTCGGCCGGGACGACGCGGCGGACCAAGGCGGCGCGCCGGCGCTGCTCGGCGATATCGTCATCGCCTACGAGACCACTGCGCGCGAGGCCGAAGCCGAAGGCAAGCCGTTGTCCGGTCACCTTGCCCACCTCGTGGTGCATGGCTTCCTGCACCTGCTGGGCTACGACCACGAATCCGACGCGGCCGCGACGGACATGGAAGGTCTTGAGACGAGGATCCTGGCCACGCTCGACGTGCCTGATCCCCATGCCACGCGCGACATCGCTTCCGGCCACCATGCCTGACACAACCACTCCCAGCCGCAACGAGCTGGTCGTCACCGAGCGCCCGAACCTTCCCGTGCCGGTGCCGCGCCCCGAGCCGGAGGCCCCCGACGCCGGCGAAAGCTGGCTCGGCCGCATGGCGCGCCTGCTGTTCGGCTGGAAGGCCGGGTCGATCCGCCAGGACCTGGAGGTCGTGCTCGACGCCGCGACGCTGACCGACACCGGGTTCTCGCCGGCCGAGCGCACCATGCTCAAGAACGTGCTCGGCCTGCGCGGGCGGCGCGTCGAGGACGTGATGGTGCCGCGCGCCGACATCATCGCGGTGCAGCAGGACATCCCGCTTGGCGAACTCATCAAGGTGTTCGAGAGCGCCGCGCATTCGCGGGTCGCGGTCTACAACGACACCCTCGATGACCCGGTCGGCATGGTGCATATCCGCGACTTCGTCGCCTATATGGCGACCCAGGCGGCGGTGAAGCCGGAGGTCAATGCCAAGCGCAGGAAGCCGCATCCCGCCGGCCTCGATTTCAAAACCGTCAACCTCGGCGTCGCGCTGTCCGCCACCAGGATCGTCCGCGAGATCCTGTTCGTGCCGCCGTCGATGCCGGTGATCGACCTGTTCGCCAAGATGCAGGCGACGCGCATCCATCTCTCCCTCGTCATCGACGAATACGGCGGCACCGAAGGGTTGGTCTCGATCGAGGACATCGTCGAGCAGGTCGTCGGCGAGATCGAGGACGAGCATGACGAGGAGGTCCTGCCCACCGTCATCCGCCAGCGCGACGGCTCGTTCCTGGCCGATGCGCGCACCAGCCTCGAAGAGGTGGTCGCGACCCTCGGCGAGTCGTTCGACGTCGGCGACGCGGCCGACGAGGTCGACACGTTGGGCGGCTATCTGGTCGACCAAGGTGGGCCGCGTCCCAGTTCGCGGCGAGCTGGTTCCCGGGCCGGACGACTTCGAGATCGAGGTCATCGACGCCGACCCGCGGCGGGTGAAGAAGGTCCGCATCTACAGCCGCAAGAGCCGCGCCGCCGAAGCCGACCGTCAGAAAAAACGCGCCGCCAAGTCCAAGGCCGACGTGCCGCAGGGGGCCGGATCCGGTCCCGACGCGGCCGGCGAGCCGACCACGCCGCAGTCCGAACCGCCGCGTCCCCCTTCCGGCTCGACCTCCTGACCCGCATCATCGTGACGCTCACGCGCCTTGCCCACCGGATCATGCTCGCCTCGGGCTGGCGGCGGGCCGCGATCGCGTTCGCGGCCGGCGCATTGTCGGTGCTGGCGCTGGCGCCCTTCGGCGCATGGCCGGTCCTGTTCGCCACGGTTCCGGTGCTGGTCTGGCTGATCGACGGCTCGGCCGACGAGCGTTTCGGCGGGATCGTGGCCGCGGCAGCGGCAGGCTGGTGGTTCGGCTTCGGCTATTTCCTCGCCGGACTGTACTGGATCGGGATCGCGTTCCTGGTCGATGCGCAGACCTTCGGATGGCTGATGCCGTTCGCGGTCGCCGGCCTTCCTGCCGGCCTTGCGGTCTTTATCGCCGCGGGCGCCGGTCTCGCGCGTTACCTGTGGACGCGCGGGCCGGCCCGCGTGCTGGCGCTGGCGGTCGCGCTCACCGCCGCAGAATGGCTGCGCGGCCACGTGCTGTCCGGCTTTCCGTGGAACGCCATCGGCTATGCCCTGACACAGCCGCTCGCGCTCGCGCAGGGCGCCGCCCTGGTCGGTCTTTGGGGCCTGACATTCGTGGCGGTTGCGGTATTCGCGACGCCGGCAGTGCTGGCCGACGACCACGCCGACACGCGGCGGCCGTGGATTCCGCTGCTATGCGGCCTCGCGGTCCTCGCAGGGCTTGCCGGCTATGGCGCCGTGCGGCTCAGCCGAGCGCCGACGCGTTTCGTGGACGGCGTGCGGCTGCGCATCGTGCAGCCCAACCTGCCGCAGGACGATAAATTCTCGTACGCGGCGAGGCAGGAGGTGATGGGCCGCTATCTTGCGCTGTCGGACCGCGCCACCGGCCCGGAGCGCACCGGCGTGAAGGACGTCACCCACCTGATCTGGCCGGAATCGGCGTTCCCGTTCTTCCTGTCGCGCGAGCCGGACGCGCTCGCCCAGATCAAGGCGCTGCTGCCGCCCGGCACCGTGCTGATCACCGGCGCGGCGCGGCCGGAGGAGGGGGCGTCCAGGACCGGAGGGATGCGTGCCTTCAACTCGGTCTATGTGATCGACCACGAGGGCTCGCTGCTCGCCCTCTACGACAAGGTCCATCTGGTGCCGTTCGGCGAGTACCTGCCGTTGCAGCAGCTCCTCGAAGGGATCGGCCTGTCCCAGCTCGTGAAGATGCCCGGAGGGTTCCTGGCGGGAGACCGCCGCCGGCCCCTGGCGGTGCCGCGCGCGCCCGCCATGCTGCCGCTGGTCTGCTACGAGGTGATCTTCCCCGGCGCGGCGGTGCCCCGCGACACCGTCCGGCCGGGCTGGCTCGTCAACCTCACCAACGACGGCTGGTTCGGCAACAGCACCGGCCCGCACCAGCATTTCCAACAGGCGCGTGTGCGCGCCATCGAGGAGGGCCTGCCGCTGGTGCGCGCCGCCAATACCGGCATCTCGGCCGTCATCGATCCGGTGGGCCGCATCGTCAAGGAGCTGCCGCTGGGGACCGAAGGCGTGCTCGACTCGGCCCTGCCGCAGCCGACCGCCCCGACCCTCTATGTCCGCACCGGCGACGGCCTCGCCGGCTTGCTGGTCGCGGGGGCCGCCATGATCGTCATCCGGCGCCGGTTCCGGCGTTCTTTATGAGAGGGGCGCGGTATGATAAGGACTGTATCCTTGACGAAAGTGACGTTGGGTTATTCTGTCCGGAAACGTCGGGGGAACCACAAAACGGCAGTGTATTGCGCCAAACATGTTACGGAACGGGGCGTAGATGCATTGCGCCCTGGTCTCCGACCGTGAATATTATGATTTGAGATGGTCCCATAGGAGATCGTTATGTTGCCGAAGAAGGTCCCGAACCCGATCGACAAGCACGTGGGGAGCCGGGTGCGCATGCGCCGCATGATGCTCAGCATGAGCCAGGAGAAGCTCGGGGACGCTCTTCATCTGACCTTTCAGCAGGTACAGAAATACGAAAAAGGCACCAACCGCATCGGCGCCAGCCGCCTGCAGCAGATTTCCCACATCCTCCAGGTGCCGGTCGCCTTCTTCTTCGAGGGCGCGCCCACGCCTGAGAACATGGGCGGCATGGGGGAGGCGCCGTCGCCCGCCTATGTGGCGGATTTCCTGTCGAGCTCGGACGGGCTGGCCCTGACGAAGGCCTTCATGCGCATCAAGCATCCCAACGTGCGGCGCCGCATCGTCGATCTGGTGGAAGCCGTGGCGGGTGAATCCCAGGACTGACTGCGGTTGCACGAACGGCGCCAGCCCTCCTGCCCATCCCTGCCCACGTCTTGACCGCAGTTCCGGACGCTGCAAGAACGGCGCAAATCCGAAGGCCGCGCACGCGGCATTTATCCCAGAGGGAGTTCCTGCGGTGGCGCGGTCAAGTCGTCTTTTCACCAGCGAGTTGGTGTCCGAAGGTCATCCGGACAAGGTCTGCGACCAGATTTCCGACGCCATTCTCGATGCGTTCCTGGAAAACGACATCAAGCTCGGCATCGCCGATGACAGCAAGGCGAACACCCGGCTCGGCTGCGAGACGCTGACCACGACCAACAAGATCGTCATCGCCGGCGAGGGCCGCGGACAGGCGCCGTTCTTCAAGAAGCACGGCGACAAGACGGTGGTGAACCGCGAGATGATCGCGGACATCGCGCGCGGCGTCGTGAAGGACATCGGCTACGACCAGGACGGCTTTTCCTATTATGGCGCCGACGTCGAGGTGTTGCTGCACGGCCAGTCGCCGGACATCGCCATGGGCGTCGACGCAAAGGCGGCGGCAGGCGGCGAGCAGGAAGGCGCCGGCGACCAGGGCATGATGTTCGGCTTCGCCTGCACGCAGAGCGAGGTCTATGAAAAGGGCTCCTACATGCCCGCCCCGATCTACTTCGCGCACAAGATCCTCAAGGTGCTCTCCGAGCAGCGCCGCGCCAACAAGCTGTTCGACCTGCAGCCCGACGCCAAGAGCCAGGTCACGGTGGAATATGCCAACGGCAAGCCGGTCGGCTGCACCAAGGTCGTGGTCTCGACGCAGCACAACGCCGCGACCCGCAACGGCCAGGAATACACCCCGGCCATGGTCAAGGAGTTGATCGCCGACGCGGTCGCCTCGGCCCTGCCGGAAGGCTGGATGCCGAAGAACACGGACGACTTCCTGGTCAACCCGACCGGCAATTTCGTGGTCGGCGGTCCGGACGGCGACTGCGGCCTCACCGGCCGCAAGATCATCGTCGACACCTATGGCGGCTATGCGCCCCATGGTGGCGGTGCATTCTCCGGCAAGGACCCGACCAAGGTCGACCGTTCGGCCGCCTATGCGGCGCGCTATCTCGCCAAGAATGTGGTGGCGGCAGGCGTCGCCGAAAGCTGCACCATCCAGATCGCCTACGCGATCGGCGTCGCCGACCCGATGTCGCTCCTGGTCGATACCCACGGCGCTGACGTCGACGAAGCAAAGCTGGAAAAGGCGCTCGCCGAGATCTTCCCGCTGCGGCCGACCAACATCCGCCGCAAGCTCCAGCTCAACAAGCCGATCTACCGCCGCACCGCGGCCTATGGCCATTTCGGCCGCGCCCCCGACAGCGACGGCGGCTTCTCGTGGGAGCGCACCGACCTGGTGGAGTCGATCCGCAGCGCGATGAAGTGATCCAAGGGGCGTATTTCTGCGGCGCGCGTGACACTCTCGCCCTCATCCTGAGGAGCGCCTGAAAAGGCGCGTCTCGAAGGACGAGAGCGGCCATGGTTCGAAACGGCGCGTTCCGCGCCCTCTCACCATGAGGCCGCGAGAGCCCGTTCATGACGCAGCAAGAATGAGCGACGCCAAGTCTCAAGACGACCGCGGATTTTTCGGCCGCCGCAAAGGCCATGCGCTGCGCTCGCATCAGGCCGCATTGTTCGCGAGCTTGCTGCCGCGACTCGCGGTCGATCTCAGCACCGCATCCACAAGCGATCTTGGCGCGCTGTTTCCTGTCGCCGCCCACGTGCGGCTGGAGATCGGGTTCGGCGGCGCCGAGCACCTGATCGCCGAAGCATCGGCGCATCCGCATATCGGTTTCATCGGCTGTGAGCCGTTCGTCAACGGCATGGCCAAGGCGCTCGCGGCGATCGAGGCCAACGGGCTCGCCAACATCCGCCTGCATCACGGCGACGCCCTGCCGCTGCTCGAATGGCTGCCGCCGGCCTCGCTCGCCCAGGTGGACCTGCTCTATCCCGATCCGTGGCCCAAGCGACGGCACTGGAAGCGGCGCTTCGTTCAGGGCGACAACATCGCGCGGCTTGCCCGTGTCCTGCGACCCGGCGGCGTGTTCCGCTTCGCCACCGACTGGGCCGGTTACGCCGAATGGGGACTGGAGCGCTTGCTGCGGACGCCGCAATTCGAATGGACGGCGGAATGCGCCGATGACTGGCGATTGCCGTGGCCGGGCTTCCACGGCACGCGCTACGAAGCCAAGGCAAAGCGGGAAGGCCGCGCGCCCTGCTACCTGGCCTTCCGGCGGCGATGAGCTTTCGCCCTTGAAGCGGAAGGCGATTGCCGCTATATCAGCCTCGTCCAAATTGGACATCTCATAACGCTCAATCGGACGTTAGGAGAGTGGGCCCCGCCCGGGACCCGCTCTTTTTTGTTACCTCAACCGGCCCTGTCACCTGGAGCGGGTTTGTCACGTCGACAGGCCGGGCCGCGGAAGCGAATGACGGATACGATCGATATCGTGACGGAGGATCGCCGGCTCATCGTCGAGCAGGGCGCGGCCGCGCGCGTTGCCGCGATTGCCGAGCCGGTGATCGCGGGCCTCGGCTATCGGCTGGTGCGCGTCAGGATTTCCAGCAATTCCGGCTGCACCGTCCAGATCATGGCGGAGAAGCCGGACGGCACGATGGTGATCGAAGACTGCGAAGCGGTGTCGCGGGCGGTGTCGCCCCTGCTCGACGTCGAAGACCCGATCAGCACCGCGTATCAGCTTGAGGTTTCCTCGCCCGGGATCGACCGGCCGCTGGTGCGGCGCTCGGATTTCGACCGCAACGCCGGTCACGTCGCCAAGATCGAGATGACCGTTCCGGTCGCGGGACGCAAGCGGTTCCGCGGCGTGCTGCTCGGCACGGAAGGCGATGCCGCGCGGTTCCGCCGCGACGATGTCGGCCCGGACGAACCAGCCGAGGTGCTGCTTCCGATCGCCGACATGGCGGATGCGAAGCTGGTCATCACCGACGCGTTGGTCGCCGAGTTGCTTCGGCGCGGCAAGGCGTCGGGACGCGGCGAAGCCGGCCACAGCGATGTCGGCCACAGCGAGAACGGGACAGGCTCGGCCGTCCCCGACGATTCATCCCTCACGCGCGCGGGCAAGAAGCGCGCAGCGAAACACGGAGAATGACATGGCAGCCGTAAGCGCCAACCGGCTCGAACTGTTGCAGATCGCCGACGCGGTCGCCCGCGAGAAGTCGATCGACCGCAACATCGTCATCACGGCGATGGAGGATGCGATCGCCAAGGCGGCGCGCTCGCGCTACGGCGCCGAGACCGACGTCCATGCCGAGATCAACGCCAAGACCGGCGAATTGCGGCTCTCCCGGCACATGCTGGTGATGGAGGTCGTCGAGAACTCGTCGAGCCACATCAGCCTGGAGGACGCGCGCAAGCGCAATCCGGCCGCGCAGATCGGCGACACCATCGCCGACACGCTGCCGCCGCTGGAATACGGGCGCATCGCGGCGCAGTCCGCCAAGCAGGTGATCGTGCAGAAGGTGCGCGAGGCCGAGCGCGACCGCCAGTATGACGAATACAAGGAGCGCATCCACGACATCGTCAACGGCATCGTCAAGCGCGTCGAGTACGGCAACGTGGTGGTCGATCTCGGCCGCGGCGAGGCGATCGTGCGGCGCGACGAATTGCTGCCGCGCGAGACGTTCCGCAACGGCGACCGCGTGCGCGCCTATATCTACGACGTGCGCCGCGAGCCGCGCGGGCCGCAGATCTTCCTGTCGCGCACCCATCCGCAGTTCATGTCCAAGCTGTTCGCCCAGGAGGTGCCGGAAATCTACGAGGGCATCGTCGAGGTGAAGGCGGTGGCGCGTGACCCCGGCTCGCGCGCCAAGATCGCCGTGATCTCGCGGGATTCCGGGGTCGATCCGGTCGGCGCCTGCGTCGGCATGCGCGGCTCCCGCGTTCAAGCCGTCGTCAACGAGCTGCAGGGCGAGAAGATCGACATCATCCAGTGGTCGCCCGATATCGCGACCTTCGTGGTCAACGCGCTGGCGCCGGCGGAAGTCTCCAAGGTCGTGCTCGACGAGGACCGCGAGCGCATCGAGGTCGTGGTGCCGGACCAGCAGCTTTCGCTCGCGATCGGCCGCCGCGGCCAGAACGTGCGGCTCGCCTCGCAGCTTACCGGCTGGGACATCGACATCCTTACCGAGCAGGAAGAGTCCGAGCGCCGCCAGGCCGAGTTCGAGAACCGCACGCGCGTGTTCATGGAGGCGCTCGACGTCGACGAGGTGGTTGGGCAATTGCTCGCCTCGGAAGGCTTCACGTCCGTCGAAGACCTGGCGATGGTCGAGGAGCGGGAGATTTCCTCGATCGAAGGTTTTGACGAGGACACCGCGAAGGAGCTGCAGGCGCGGGCCAACGACTACCTGTCCCGCATCGAAGGCGAGTTCGACGACAAGCGCCGCGAACTGGGCGTCGAGGATGCGGTGAGGGACGTGCCCGGCGTGACCACGCGGATGCTGGTGGCGTTCGGCGAGAACGACATCAAGACCGTCGAGGACCTCGCGGGCTGCGCCACCGACGACCTTGCCGGCTGGACCGAGCGCAAGGACGGCGAGGCGGTGCGCACGCCGGGCTTCCTCGACGGTTTCGAGATCACGCGCGAGGAAGCCGAGGCGATCATCATGCAGGCCCGCGTCATGGTGGGCTGGATCACCGAAGCCGACTTGGTGAAGCCCGAGGCGGAAGCCCCGGCCGAAGCCGAGGCCGAGGCGTGACGCCTCGCCAGACCGGAGAGATGTTTGGAGCTCATGCTGGCTGCCGAGGACAACATCGAGACGGATGCCGGGCCGCGGTCGAGCGCGCCCGGAACCGAACGGCTGTGCATCGTCACGCGGGCGGTGAAACCGACGGCCGAAATGATCCGTTTCGTGGTCGGTCCCGACGGATCGGTCGTTCCGGACCTCAAGCGTAAGCTGCCCGGCCGCGGCGTCTGGATCACGGCCAGCCGCGATGCCTTGGCGGCCGCGGTTCAGCGCAAGGCGTTCGGCCGCGCGTTCAAGCGCGAGGTGACGACGCCGCCGGACTTCACGGCGCTGGTGGAGCGGCTGCTGGAGCGCTCAGCGCTCGATGCGCTGGCGATCCTGCACAAGTCGGGACGCGTGGTGCACGGCTTCTCGAAGGTCGAGGCGGCGGCCCAGTCGGAACCGGTCGCGGCGATGATCCATGCCTCCGACGCGAGCGATGACGGCGTGCGCAAGCTCGCCGCCGTGCTGGTCCGCCGGTTCGGCGACGGCGAGTCCGTCCCCCCCAGATCACGTGTCTGACGTCGGAACAATTGGATTTGGCATTGGGCCGGTCAAATGTGGTACATGCTGCCGTGCTCGCCGGCCCTGCGAGCGATGGTTTTCTTGCGCGCTGTCGCGGCCTCGAGCGCTTCCGGAGCGAAGACCCGGGCGCGCTCGCGCGCGTCGCGCGCGTCCCCAAGGTGCCGGCGACTGAACGGAATTCATAGCCCCTCTAAGGGGTTGTACGTGAACTTGCCTGCCCGAGACGGCGCGTAGAACTGGATCTGTAATGAGCGAAACCGATACCAAGACCCCGGCCGAGAAGACGCTGAAAGTCGCCTCGACGAAGACCCTGACGATCAAGCCGCGCACCGAAACGGGCGTGGTCCGGCAGAGCTTCAGCCATGGCCGCAGCAAGGCGGTGGTGGTCGAGAAGGTGAAGCGGCGCATCGGCGGCGAAGGCGCAAGGCCGGAACCGGTCCATGCCGAGCCGGCTGCGGCCGCGCGGCGTGCCGTTCCAAGCGTGCCGCCGGTCGCGGCGCCCAAAGCTCCCCCCGCACCGGCGCCGAAGCCGTCGGGCGTCGTGCTGCGTACATTGACCGAGGAGGAGCGCAAGGCGCGGGCCCATGCGCTGACGGATTCGCGGGTGCGCGAGGCTGAGGAGCGCAAGATCGCCGAGGAGGAAGCGCGCCGGCGCGGCGAACGCGAGGAGCGCGAGCAGAAGGAGCGTGTCGCCGCCGAAGCGCGCAAGCACGAGGAAGAAGATCGCCGCAAGCACGACGAGGAAACCAAGCGCAAGGCCGACGAGGTCGCCAAGAAGCGTTTCGGCGGCGAGGAAGCCAAGCCGCGGCCCGCAGCGGCGGCAGCACGGCCCGCGCTCGAAGCCGAAGAGGACGAGCCGCCGCGCACGGTGCGGCGCGGCCCCGGTGGTGCCGCCCGTCCGGTTGTCGCCCCGCGGCCCGCCCCGCGGGCGCCCGCCGAGAAACAGCGCGGCCGCCTCACGCTGGTGACGGCGCACCGCGCCGACGAGGTGCGCGAGCGCTCCGATGCTTCGTTCCGCCGGCGCATTCAGCGGCTCAAGGGCCATGCCGCCAACGAGCCCAAGGAAAAGCTCGTCCGCGAAGTCACCATTCCGGAAACCATCACGATCCAGGAGCTCGCCAACCGCATGGCGGAGCGCGCTGTGGACGTCATCCGGCTGATGATGAAGCAGGGCCACATGGCGGTGGTCACCGACGTCATCGACGCCGACACCGCACAGCTCATCGCCGAGGAGATGGGCCATTCGGTGCGCCGCGTTGCCGAAGCCGACGTCGAGGAAGGCCTGTTCGACGTCCCGGACGATCCGGAGGACCTGCTGCCGCGCGCGCCCGTCGTCACCATCATGGGCCACGTCGATCACGGCAAGACGTCGCTGCTCGACGCCATCCGCTCGACCGACGTGGTGCGGGCGAGGCCGGCGGCATCACCCAGCATATCGGCGCCTATCAGGTGGCATCGCCTTCGGGGCCAAGATCACGTTCCTCGATACGCCCGGCCATGCCGCCTTCACGGCGATGCGCGCCCGCGGCGCCAAGGTCACCGACATCGTGGTGCTGGTGGTGGCCGCCGACGACGGCGTCATGCCGCAGACGGTCGAAGCGATCCATCACGCCAAGGCGGCGAAGGTGCCGATCATCGTCGCCATCAACAAGATCGACAAGCCGGAAGCGACGCCCGACCGCGTGCGCACCGAATTGCTGCAGCACGAAATCCAGGTCGAAGACCTGGGCGGCGAAGTGCAGGATGTCGAAGTTTCGGCGACCAAGAACACCAATCTCGACAAGCTGCGGAGATGCCATCCGCCTGCAGGCCGAACTGCTCGACCTCAAGGCCAATCCGGACCGCCAGCCGAAGGCGCCGTGATCGAGGCCAAGCTCGACCAGGGCCGCGGTCCGGTCGCGACCGTGCTGGTCCAGCGCGGCACGCTGAAGGTCGGCGACATCGTCGTGGCCGGCGCGGAATGGGGCCGCGTGCGCGCGCTTGTCAACGATACGCGGCGCAGTCGCTGGAAATCGCCGGGCCGTCGACTGCCGGTCGAGGTGCTCGGCTTCTCGGGCGCGCCGGAAGCCGGCGACGATTCGTCGTGGTCGATACCGAAGGCCGCGCGCGCGAAGTCGCCGATTACCGCGCGCGGCAAGCGCCGCGAAGACGCCGCCCACATGACCGGCATGCGCGGCTCGCTCGAACAGATGATGAGCCAGCTCAAGACCGCCGGCGAAAAAGAGTTTCCGCTCGTCTCAAGGCCGACGTGCAGGGCTCGGTCGAAGCGATCCTCGGCGCGCTGGACAAGCTCGGCACCGACGAGGTCGGGCGCGCAGTGCTGCATTCCGGCGTCGGCGGCATCACCGAATGCGACGTCATCCTGGCGGCGGCATCGGGCGTGCCGATCATCGGCTTCAATGTGCGCGCCCACAAGCAGGCGCGCGACGCGCGCCGAGCGCGACGGCGTCGAGATCCGCTACTACAACATCATCTACAATCTCGTCGACGACGTGAAGGCGGCGATGTCGGGCATGCTGACGCCGACGATCCGCGAGAAGTTCCTCGGCAATGCCGCGATCCTGGAAGTCTTCAACATCTCCAAGGTCGGCAAGGTCGCGGGCTGCCGCGTCACCGAAGGCGTCGTGCGACGCGGCGCCAAGGTGCGCCTGATCCGCGACAATGTCGTGATCCACGAAGGCAAGCTGTCGCACGCTCAAGCGCTTCAAGGATGACGCGAAGGAGGTCACGCCGGCCAGGAATGCGGCATGGCCTTCGCGAACTATCCAGGACATGCAGCAGGGCGACGTCATCGAATGCTACCGCGTGGAGACGATCCAGCGGACGCTGTGATCGTCGCCATCGGCTCTCGGGCATCTGGCCGCGATGGCGGACGCGAATGGGGAAGGGCCTCGTTTCGCGCTGGCTTATCGGCTGACGCGGGACGATGCCGCGGCTTACGAAGACCTGCGGGGTGAATTCAGCGCCCGCGCAAAGGCCGCGATGCTCCTGCCGCTTGTCATCCTGGGTGCGAGCGGAGGATGGCTGGCCTCATCGTTCGGCTGGGACACGGGATCCTGGAGCGTATTGAAGGAAGGCGCGGTGATCGGCGCTGTGATCGCCCTATGGTTCGCGGCGGTCACGCTGGGACTTTCGATTGCGCGCCACAGGCGCGTCCGGCGGTTTCCGCTGCCGGATGATGACGTGCTGCTGACGGCAGCCGATGATGGAATTGGCTATGACGAAGGCGCGGGATTACAGCGATATCCGTGGTCCGAGGTGCCCTGGGTGCACCTCGGGCGCGCCCATGTCTTCGTGCAGACGGCGAGCCGCCGCGTGATCATCGCACCGCTTCGCGCCTTTGCCGACGCCGATGAGATGGGCTGCTTCGCCCGGTTCGCCGACGCATCGTCGTCCGCCGCCTCGCCATAGGATTTCGTTGATGCCGCGCCGCCAGAAGAAATCCGACGATCCCATGGGGGCCTCGCAGCGCCAGCTCCGAGTCGGCGAGCTCGTGCGTCACGAGCTTGCCGCCATCCTGTCGCGCGGCGAGGTGCATGACCCGGTGCTCGAAGGCCACCTCATCACCGTGCCGGAAGTACGCATGGCGCCGGACCTGCGGCTGGCCACGGTCTACATCATGCCGCTCGGTGGCCGCGATGCCGCTGAGGTCGTTGCCGCGCTCGACCGCAACAAGCGCTACCTGCGCGGCGAGATCGCCAAGCGTGTTAACCTGAAATTCGCACCTGACATCCGGTTCCGCATCGACGATCGATTCGACGAGGCGGAACGGATCGCGAAACTTCTGGCAACACCCGCGGTGAAGCGCGACCTCGAAAGTGGCGGCGATGATGATGAACGATAGTGACGTCGCGGCGCCGCCTGCCGACGCCGACGCCATGACCCCTGCCGCGGACACCAAGCCGCGCGGTCAGTTCCGGCGCGAGAAGCGCGAGGTCAACGGCTGGCTCATCCTCGACAAGCCGGTCGGCATGACGTCGACGCATGCCGTCGCGATCATCAAGCGCGTGTTCTCCGCCAAGAAGGCCGGGCACGCCGGCACGCTCGATCCGCTCGCCTCGGGCGTGCTGCCGATCGCGCTCGGCGAGGCGACCAAGACGGTGTCCTTCGTGATGGACGGCCGCAAGGCCTATCGCTTCACCGTGCGCTGGGGCATCGAGACCGATACCGACGATGCCGAGGGCCGCGCCGCCGCGACCTCGGATGCGCGTCCCAGTGAAGCGGCGATCCGCGCCCTGCTGCCGCGCTTCACCGGCGCCATCATGCAGACGCCGCCGAAATACTCCGCCATCAAGATCGCCGGCGAGCGCGCCTATGACCTTGCGCGGGAGGGCCAGGAGGTCGTGCTCGAAGAACGGCCGGTGCAGATCGACCGGCTCGATCTTGTCGGCATCGTCGACGCCGATCATGCGGAGTTCGAAGCCGAATGCGGCAAGGGCACCTATGTGCGGGCGCTGGCGCGCGATTTCGGCCGTGCGCTCGGCGTCTGCGGGCATGTCACGGCGCTCCGGCGCAGCATGGTCGGCCCGTTCCGTGCCGAAAGCGCCGTGAGCCTCGATGCCTTGCATGAAGCCGCCGAGGCAGAAGGCGGCCCGGGGCCGGCGGCGCTGCTGCGTCCGGTCGAGACCGGGGTCGGCGACCTGCCGGCGGTCGCGGTCAGCCGCTCCGACGCGGCGCGGCTCGCACGCGGCCAGTCGGTGCTGCTGCGCGGCCGCGATGCCCCGATCATCGAGGGCTGGATCGCGGTGACGGTGGGGGGCTCGCTGATCGCGCTGGCCGAGGCCGAGCACGGCGAACTGCTTCCCCGGCGCGTGTTCAACCTCGCGAAGTAAAACGGTCGGCGTCCGCGAAGGATCGCCGGCCGGAGCTTGTCGCGATCATCTCGGCGGCGAGCCATATGGTTCGCCGCCGGATGCCGCCGCCGTCAGCGCTTCTTGCGGACCGGTGCCCGGTTGACGACCGGCGCCCTTCTGACAACGGGGGCCCTGTTGGCAACCGGCGCCCGTCTCACCACTGGAGCCCGCCCGACGACCGGCGGCGGCCGCCTGACGACGGGAGCGCGCTTCACGACCGGCGCCCGTCGGGCGATCGGAGCTCTCTTGTTGACCACCTGCTTTTGCACCACGGGGAACTTCTGAACCACGGGGTGCTTGCCGGGGCCGGAGGAGGTCTTGCTACCGGGGCCCTTCGGCCCGTGGCTAGTGCCGGGCCCGTGGCCTGGTCCATGTCCGCCCGGCATCTTGCCAAGGATGATCGGGTGTTTCTTCACGGGATGGCCGTGATGGTGCCAGAAGTGCCAGCCGATCGGGCCGCCCCAGCCGACGCCCTGGGTCTGGTGATTGCCGCACTGGTACCAGCCGTTGCCGTGCCAGCCGCCATCGTACCAGCAATATCTCCGGCCGCCATAGACGTAGAATTCATCGTTCTCGGTGACCGGGCTGCTGACGGCGGCGAAGGAACCGGGGCTGTTGGCGACATAGACGGGCCGCTCGGTATTGCCGGTCGTGAAGGCCTGCTGGGGGGACTGGTCGCAATCCTTCAGCACGAGCGGCGCCCGCCGCCCGCCTTCGGGAGCATCGACGGTGACGCATTGGCCACCGCTGACGATCGAGAAGGTGTTGCCGTCAGGCAGCGGCTGCATCTCCCATACCTGATGGCCGCTGCCGTCGCATTCGGCGAGCCCGATCGGATTTCCGGCCTCGCCCGCCTTGCGGCCGTCCTCGCCCAGGCTGTCGACGCAGAGCCCTCCGGACGTGATGTTGCTCTCGTTGCCGCGGCCGAAGGACTGGTTGCTCTGCTTGACGCAGTCCCAGAGGTGCATCCTGATCCCGACCTCGTAGCGGGGGCCGGGCACGTCGACGCACCAGCCGGGGCCATTGGCGGCCGGCAGTACGGAACGGAACGTGTAATATTTCTCTTGCTCCTGCGCCCGGCCGGCTGCCGACGTCAGCAACACGGCGGCGGCTGCCAAGGCAGCAGGCGCGGCGATTCGGGTTCTCATTGGCATTTCCTTCCGTGTGGTGCGAACATTAGTCGTGTTCTGCGGTCGCTGGTTCAAGGAGAGACGGGAACCGAAATCCGGACCGGCCATATGTCTCGCAAATAAGCTGGCCTTATTTTGCGGGTTTTGCTATGAGGCAGCGCCGACGCGGGATGGCTCCACGCCTGCGTTGTTCAAACGACCGTGCTGGACGACATCCCGGCACGGCCGAAACGCGGACAGGGAATGGCCATTCGGGCCAGCCCCGCCGCCCAACCCCCAAATCAAGGATAACCCGATGTCGGTCACGACCAGCCGCAAGGCAGAGCTTATCAAGGAATACGGAACCAAGTCCGGCGATACCGGGTCGCCGGAGGTGCAGGTGGCGATCCTGTCGGAACGCATCACCAACCTCACCGAGCATTTCAAAGGCGCATGTGAAGGACAACCATTCCCGGCGCGGACTCCTGAAGATGGTGTCGAAGCGCCGGCAGTTGCTCGATTACGTGAAGCGCTCCGACGAGGGGCGTTACAAGACCCTGATCGAGCGGCTTGGTATCCGCCGGTAAGTTTGTTCGCGCGGGAACTTCCCGCGCGTGTAGCGGAGCGAGCGCGCTTTGCGTTCGCGTTTTGAGTCCGGCGGTCCCAGGCCGCCGGCCACATCCCGGGCGACGCGTCCGGGCGAACCGACGAAAGGTTCGAAAGCCATGGCAGGATCGCCGGATGCTGCCTTCGCAGCGCCCCAGGCGCGCGGCGGCCTCTCGCCGTCTTGCTCATGGCTTTCGCCCGTTCGCGAAAACCATGAAAGAAGACCAATATGTTCGATATCCATCGTGTTGAGCTCGATTGGGGCGGCCGTGAGCTCGTCCTCGAAACCGGCAAGATAGCCCGCCAGGCCGACGGCGCCGTCCTCGCCACCTACGGCGAGACCACCGTGCTCGCGACCGTCGTCGCGGCGAAGCAGCCGCGCGAGGGCGTCGACTTCCTGCCGCTCACCGTCGACTACCAGGAGAAATACTACGCCGCCGGCCGCATCCCGGGCGGCTACTTCAAGCGCGAGGGCCGTCCGACCGAGAAGGAGACGCTGGTCTCCCGCCTCATCGACCGCCCGATCCGTCCGCTGTTCGCCGACGGCTGGCGCAACGAGACGCAGGTCATCGTGACGACGCTGTCGCACGACCTCGAGAACGATCCCGACATCCTCGCGCTGGTCGCGTCGTCGGCGGCGCTGACGCCTGTCGGGCGCGCCCTTCATGGGACCGATCGGCGCGGCGCGCGTCGGCTTCGTCAACAACGAATACGTCCTCAACCCGACGCTCGACGAGATGCCGCGGAAGCGCAGCTCGACCTCGTCGTCGCCGGCACCGCCGACGCCGTGCTGATGGTCGAGTCGGAGGCCAAGGAGCTGACCGAGGACGTGATGCTCGGCGCCGTGATGTTCGGCCACCGGCACTTCCAGCCGGTGATCCAGGCGATCATCGAGCTTGCCGAGAAGGCCGCCAAGGAGCCGCGCGACCTCAGCAGCGTCGACAATGCGGCGCTGGAAAAGGAAATGCTCGGCCTCGTCGAGGAGGAGCTGCGCGCGGCCTACGCCATTCCGCGCAAGATGGAGCGCCAGAACGCCGTCGCCGCCGCCAAGGCCAAGGTGATGGCGCAGTATTTCCCCGAGGGCACAGGAGCCGGCCTACGACAAGCTGCGCGTCGCCGGCGTGTTCAAGGAGCTCGAAGCCAAGATCGTCCGCTGGAACATCCTCGACACCGGCAAGCGCATCGACGGCCGCGACCTCAAGACCGTGCGCCCGATCGTGGCGCGAGGTCGGCATCCTGCCGCGCGCGCACGGCTCGGCGCTGTTCACCCGCGGCGAGACCCAGGCGCTGGTCGTCACCACGCTCGGCACCGGCGAGGACGAGCAGTGGATCGACGCGCTGCAGGGCACCTACAAGGAATCCTTCCTGCTGCACTACAACTTCCCGCCCTACTCGGTCGGCGAGACCGGCCGCATGGGCGGCACCAAGCGGCGCGAGATCGGCCACGGCAAGCTCGCCTGGCGCGCGATCCATCCGGTGCTGCCGGCGAAGCACGACTTCCCCTACACGATCCGCGTCGTCTCGGAGATCACCGAGTCGAACGGCTCGTCGTCGATGGCGACCGTGTGCGGCGCCTCGCTCGCGCTGATGGATGCCGGCGTGCCGCTCAAGCGGCCGACCGCCGGCATCGCGATGGGCCTCATCCTCGAGGACAAGCGCTTCGCGGTGCTCTCCGACATCCTCGGCGACGAGGATCACCTCGGCGACATGGACTTCAAGGTTGCCGGCACCGACCAGGGCATCACCTCGCTGCAGATGGACATCAAGATCGCCGGCATCACCGAGGAGATCATGAAGGTCGCGCTCGGCCAGGCCAAGGACGGCCGCATGCACATCCTCGGCGAGATGGCGAAGGCGCTGACCTCGGCGCGCGCCGAGCTCGGCGAGCACGCGCCGCGCATCGAGATGTTCAAGATCCCGACCGACAAGATCCGCGAAGTGATCGGCACCGGCGGCAAGGTGATCCGCGAGATCGTCGAGAAGACCGGCGCCAAGATCAACATCGAGGACGACGGCACGGTGAAGGTCGCGTCCGCCAACGGCGAGTCGATCAAGGCGGCGATCAACTGGATCAAGTCGATCGCCTCCGATCCGGAAGTCGGCACGATCTACGAAGGCACCGTCGTCAAGGTGATGGACTTCGGCGCGTTCGTGAACTTCTTCGGCGCCAAGGACGGCCTCGTCCACATCAGCCAGCTCGCGTCGCGCCGCGTGCAGAAGATCACCGACGTCGTCAAGGAAGGCGACAAGGTCAAGGTCAAGCTGCTCGGCTTCGACGATCGCGGCAAGATGCGCCTGTCGATGAAGGTCGTCGACCAGGAGACCGGCGAGGACCTCGAGGCCAAGCAGAAGGCCAGGCCCCGGCGCAGGAAGTCGCGGCGGGCGAGTGATCCGGCCGTAAGGTTTTTGATTGACGTGTGAGGGGCGGCCGGCTGGCCGCCCTTTTCGTTTTGGAATTGGAAAACCTACGTTTTGAGCCTCGCGGCGGCCGGGCATTTGGCCGCCCAGACCCGCTCGGCGCGCGCGGGCGCTTAAACCGGCGCGTAGAGGCTCACGGCGCGGGGTTTCTGGCTTCACCGTCGACGCGAAGCGCATCCGGATGCGGCATGGTGATGATGTTGTAGCCGGAATCGACGAAATGGATTTCGCCGGTCACGCCGGTCGACAGATCCGACACCAGATAGAGCCCGGCGCCGCCGAGCTCCTCGAGCGTGACGCCGCGGCCGAGCGGCGAGTGACGCTGCTGGAACGCGAACATGTAGCCGCGCATCGCCGATGCCGGCGCCGGCGAGCGTGCGGATCGGACCGGCCGAGATCGCGTTGACGCGGATGCGCCGCGGAGCCGAAATCGACCGCCAGATAGCGCACCGAGGCTTCCAGCGCCGCCTTGGCCACGCCCATGACGTTGTAGTTCGGCATCGCGCGCTCGCCGCCATTATAGGTCAGCGTCACCATCGCGCCGCCGTTCGGCATCAGTGCGGCCGCGCGCTTGGCGACCTCGGTGAAGGAGAAGCAGGAGATCACCATGGTGCGCGTGAAATTCTCGCGCGTGGTGTCGGCGTAGCGGCCCTTGAGCTCGTTCTTGTCGGAGAACGCGATGGCGTGAACGAGGAAATCGAGCGTGCCCCATTGCTTCCCGATCTCGCCGAACACCGCGTCGACCGACGCGATGTCCTCGACGTCGCAGGGCAGCACCATGGTCGAGCCGACCGATTGCGCGAGCGGCTTCACGCGCTTGCCGAGCGCCTCGCCCTGATAGGTGAAGGCGAGCTTCGCGCCGTGGGCCGCGAGCGTCTTGGCGATGCCCCAGGCGATCGAATGGTCGTTGGCGACCCCCATGATGAGGCCGCGCTTGCCCTCCATCAAACCTGCCATCACGCGTCCAGCTGCTTGAACACGACCGACGCGTTGGTGCCGCCAAAGCCGAAGGAATTGGACAGCACGCAGTCGACGTCGACGTTGTCGCGGCGCTCGCGCACGATCGGCATGTCGGCGAACAGCCGGATCGATGGTCTCGATGTTGGCGCTCTCGCAGATGAAGCCGTTGTTCATCATCAGCAGCGAATAGATCGCCTCCTGCACGCCGGCGGCGCCGAGCGAATGGCCGGTCAGCGACTTGGTCGCCGAGATCGGCGGGCACTTGTCGCCGAACACCTCGCGGATCGCCTCGATCTCCTTGAGGTCGCCGACCGGCGTCGAGGTCGCGTGCGGATTGATGTAGTCGATCGGGGCCTTGACGGTCGCCAGCGCCATCTTCATGCAGCGCACCGCGCCCTCGCCCGACGGCGCCACCATGTCGTAGCCGTCCGAGGTCGCGCCATAGCCGGCGACCTCGGCGTAGATCCGCGCGCCGCGCGCCTTGGCGTGTTCGAGCTCTTCCAGCACCAGCACGCCGGCGCCGCCGGCGATGACGAAGCCGTCGCGGTTCGCGTCATAGGCGCGCGAGGCCTTGTCCGGGGTCTCGTTGTATTTCGACGACATCGCCCCCATGGCGTCGAACAGCACCGACAGCGTCCAGTCGAGTTCCTCGCAGCCGCCGGCGAAGATCATGTCCTGCTTGCCCCAGCTGGATCGATCTCGGCGGCATTGCCGATGCAATGGTTGGAGGTCGCGCAGGCCGACGAGATCGAATAGTTGACGCCCTTGATCTTGAACCAGGTGGCGAGCGTCGCCGAGGCGGTCGACGACATCGCCTTCGGCACCGCGAACGGGCCGACGCGCTTGGGCCCTTTGCTGCGCGTGGTGTCGGCGGCCTCCACGATGGTGCGGGTCGACGGGCCGCCCGAGCCCATGATGATGCCGGTGCGCTCGTTGCGAGACTTCGCCCTGTCTCGAGGCCGGAGTCGCGGATCGCCTGCTCCATGGCGACGTGGTTCCAGGCCGCGCCGTCGCCGAGGAAGCGCATCGCGCGGCGATCGACCGTCTCCGAGGGATCGAGCGTCGGCGCGCCGTGCACCTGGCAGCGGAAGCCGAGCTCGGCGTATTTGTCGGCGCGCACGATGCCGGACTTGGCCTCGTGCAGGCTCGCCAGCACTTCCTGGGTGTTGTTGCCGATGGACGAGACGATGCCCATCCCGGTGACGACGACCCGTCTCATGTTTTATCCTCGTCCGCATCGTTGGCGCCGCAGCCGGCGCGGTCTGTTGCTGGAACGGCCGCGCTCGATCGAAATATCGGGGTCGCGTCAGGCGCCGCTGGTCTGCAGGGCGGCGTCCTGCCGGAACAGGCCGACCTTCAGGTCCTTGGCCTGATAGATGACCTTGCCGTCGGCCGAGAGCCAGCCGTCGGCGATGCCGAGCACCAGCTTGGAGCGCATCACGCGCTTGATGTCGATGCCGTAGACGACCTTCTTCACGGTCGGCAGGACCTGGCCGGAGAACTTGACCTCGCCGACGCCGAGCGCGCGGCCCTTGCCGGGCGCGCCGAGCCAGCCGAGGAAGAAGCCCAGCAGCTGCCACAGCGCGTCGAGCCCGAGGCAGCCCGGCATCACCGGGTCGCCCTTGAAATGGCAGGGGAAAAACCAGAGGTCCGGCTTGAGATCGAGGTCCGCCCGCACCAGCCCCTTGCCGTATTCGCCGCCGGCCTCGGCGATCTCGGGAATGCGGTCGAACATCAGCATCGGCGGCAGCGGCAGCTGGGCATTGCCGTCGCCGAACAGTTCGCCGCGGCCGCAGGCGAGCAGGTCCTCGTAATCGAAGCTCGGGCGCCGCTCTTGCATCGTCACTCCTCGGAATCGGCCTGCATTGGACGGATATCTCCTAACATAGGCGATCGGGAGGGCAAAGCGCCGGTCGGCGGCGTGTTCTGACCCGGTTTGTTGCGAAGCAGTTGCATCACCGGGGTCACCTCGGATATGATCCCGCCTGCAACGATCCGATCTTGACCCAGATGGTCAGGAAAGCATGGCCGAGGATATGACCCAGACGCGCGCC
Source organism: uncultured Alphaproteobacteria bacterium (assembly GCA_963776455.1). Taxonomy (GTDB): domain Bacteria; phylum Pseudomonadota; class Alphaproteobacteria; order Rhizobiales; family Xanthobacteraceae; genus CAVZMU01. The sequence goes on along the minus strand of CAVZMU010000001.1, from coordinate 140,040 downwards.
GTAGTGATTTCGAGCATCGATCGAGCCGCCGATCGACCTTCGGCGGGACCATGTTTCACGTGCCGCGCTGACCGGCTGCCCCTGGCACGACGTCAAGGCGATGCTGCGCGACGTGGGCCTGCGGCCGACGCGCCAGCGCATGGCGCTCGGCTGGATCCTGTTCGCCAAGGGCGACCGCCACCTCACCGCCGAGATGCTCTACGAGGAGGCGACCCGGCCAAGGTGCCGGTGTCGCTCGCGACCGTCTACAACACGCTGCACCAGTTCACCGAGGTCGGGCTGCTGCGGCAGGTCGCGGTCGACGGCTCGAAGACCTATTTCGACACCAATGTGTCGCGAGCATCATCACTTCTTCGTCGAGGGCGAGAACGCGCTCGTCGACATTCCGGGCGCCGAGGTGATCGTCGGCAAGATGCCGATCGCCGCCCGAGGGCTACGAGATCGCCCGCGTCGACGTGGTCGTGCGGCTGCAAGAAGAAGGATTGAGCGTTCCGGCGCTCGCCGCGTCTTTCGCGGCTGATGCCCTCACTCCACCTTCTCGTCCGGATAGACGCCCCACAGGCGCTCCTGCTCGATCCAGCCGTCGAAGCCGTCGCCGGTGATGCGGCACCAGCGTTCCGGTGCAGCGCTTCACCGCGCCGAGCACGCCGGGCTGCAGCTTGCGCGACGACGCCGCTCTGGTCGTCCGGCTTGTCGTAGCAGCGGCAGCAGCTCGTCCTTGGCCTTGCGACTCGGGGCGACCAGCGCGGTGCGCCGGCCCGACAGCAGCGAGTGATAGACCCAGCCCTCCGCGCCTTCCCAGTCGCGGATGCGGCGCCAGTTCTCGAACTCGGCGGTGATCTCGACCGGCAGGCCGGAGCGGGTATAGACCCAGGTCACGTCGTGGTCCTTGGTCGGACCGGCGCGCACGTTGACCTTGTCGGACTTCAGGCTGACGAAGCGCGGCACCGGCAGTCCGCTGGTCCGCTGCCGGCTCGCGGCCGCATCGGCCGCCGGCGCAGCGCCAGCACCGAGACCGCCACAGCCGCGCACGCGCCAGACATCGCACCGCAACTCGAGCCGACGCCAGCGCGCCGTGATCCGCGATCCGCGCACCGTGCCGCGTCGCGTCGCCGCTTTGTCTTGGCCCGGCCATCTGATAGAGAGAGGCCGGGTTGCCGCCCGCGCCGGAAGCTCGCGAGTTTCGCGCCGGCGCGGTTAAAGAGGCCTGAACGGCCGGCGAATTCGGCACGCCGTCCGGATGCGGCACCGCCGCGGAGCGCCGAGAGGCGAGGAAATGGCAAAAGGCAAAAAGCCGCTGGTCGTCGTCACGCGCAAGCTGCCGGACGCCGTCGAGACGCGCATGCGCGAACTGTTCGACGCGCGGCTCAATCTCGACGACAAGCCGATGACGCCAGGCCGAGCTCGTCGAGGCGGTGAAGGACGGCCGACGTGCTGGTGCCGACCGTCACCGACCGGATCGACGCCGCGGTGCTCGAGCCAGGCCGGGCGAGCAGCTCAAGCTGATCGCCAATTTCGGCAACGGCGTCGACAATATCGACGTCGCGACCGCGCTCGCAGCGCGGCATCACCGTCACCAACACGCCGGGCGTGCTCACCGAGGACACCGCCGACATGACGATGGCGCTGATCCTCGCGGTGCCGCGCCGGCTCGTCGAGGGCGCGGTCGATGCTGACCGGCGACAAGCGAATGGGCGCGGCTGGTCGCCGACCTGGATGCTCGGCCACCGCATCTGGGGCAAGCGGCTCGGCATCATCGGCATGGGCCGCATCGGCCAGGCGGTGGCGCGCCGCGCCAGGCCTTCGGCCTGCAGATCCACTATCACAACCGCCGCCGCGTCGCCGGCGCAGATCGAGGAAGAGCTCGAGGCGACCTATTGGGAAAGCCTCGACCAGATGCTGGCGCGCATGGACATCATCTCGGTCAATTGCCCGCACACGCCGGCGACCTATCATCTGCTCTCGGCGCGCCGCCTCAAGCTGATGCGGCCGCGAGGCCTATGTCGTCAACACCGCGCGCGGCGAGGTGATCGACGAGAACGCGCTCGACCCGCATGCTCGAGGCGGGCGAGATCGCCGGCGCCGGCCTCGACGTGTTCGAGCACGAGCCGGCCGTCAACCCGAAGCTGCGTCAAGCTCGCCGCGCGCCGGCAAGGTCGTGCTGCTGCCGCATATGGGCTCGGCCACGATCGAAGGCCGCATCGACATGGGCGAGAAGGTCATCATCAACATCAAGACCTTCATCGACGGCCACAGGCCGCCGGACCGCGTGCTGCCGTCGATGCTGTGAGGCGGATCGTCTTTCATGAATTGCCCGTTTCCGTTCCGGTTCGCTGTCGTGGCCGGTCTTCTCGCCTGGTCGGTCGTCGGTCGCTGGCGCGCAGTCGCCGCCTCGACCCAGTGACAGCGCCGCGCATGGCCAGACCCTGACGGTCGACGAATTCCGCCGCGAGCTGGTCGGCGTTCCGCTGTGCGGCACGCCGACGACCGGGCCGCTCGCCGGCAAGGCGCTGTGCACGGTGCATCTGCCGGACGGCACCGCGATCCTGGCCGGCGCCGGCCTTGTGGTGCGCGGCGTGTGGGAGCGCGACGACCGGGAAAATCTGCCGCCGCAACGCCGCACGATCGCGACCGACAAGCGGCGCTGCGTCGACCTACGAGCGGCTGTCGACCGCAGCCGCTACCGCAACAGCGACGGCGTCGAGTTCTGCCTCGGCCCCTGCCCGAACTGATCAAGCCGCATCAGCGACATCGCGCCGCAGTCCCGAGTTTTGCGAAGTTCTGCGGGACGCCGTGATCTGTCGTATGATGCGCAGCCGGATTCGATGGTGGGAGGATCGACGATGCGTGCATCGCGTCACGAGCGTCGCAATCGCTGCTGGGCTGCTGACAGGCGCTCGCGCGGTGCCGCCGCCGACCAAGCTGGCGCCGAACGAAATCCAGACCGACGTTCTTCAACGGCCAGCCGTTCACCGCCGTCGACGCCGTCGGGCATCAAATTCAAGATGATGTTCACGGCCGGACGGCAAGGTCGACGCGCGAGCCGCCGGACAAGGCCGGCGCCAAGGGCGAAGGCACCTGGAAGCTGTCGAAGGACGGCTTCTGCACCACCTGGAAGGGCAGCAAGCCGAACTGCTTCACGCTCGTGAACGCGACAACGACAACAAATGGTCGGTGATGCAAGGCGCGACGATCGTGGCGGTGTGGACGAAGTGACGGCCGGCTGATTGCGCGGTGTCCCGGCGCACTACGCAGCGGGCTCACCATGTGCACTCAGGACTACACGTGCATCGACAAATCCGTGATCGTCGGATGCTCGCCCGACAGCGGATTGCGCCGGATCCCACGCATAGCCGAGCGTCTCGAACCGCATCGCGCGCGCGTCGATCATCAGCAGGCGGCCGACCAGGCCCTCGCCGAAGCCGACGATCTCGCGGATCACCTCCAGCGCCATCAGCGAGCCGACCACGCCGGTGCAGCGCGCCGAGAATGCCGGCCTCCGCGCAGGCCGGCACGGTGCCGGCGGGCGGCGGCTCGGGAAACAGGCAGCGATAGGTCGGATTCGGTCGGCCGTCCGGCGCCGCGTCTCATGCGCGCGGATCGTCGTGAGCGTGCCGTCGAAGGTGCCGACCGCCGCCGGTGACCAGCGGCCTCCTGGCGAAATAGCACGCATCCGACACCAGATAGCGGGTGGCGAAATTGTCCGAGCCGTCGGCGACGAGGTCGTAGCGGCCGATCAGATCGAGCGCATTCGCCGCCGTCAGCCGCACCGGATGCGTCTCGACCGCGACATGCGGATTGAGCCGCGCGATCGCGGCGGCGGCGCTCTCGACCTTCGGGCGCGCCGATGTCGGGCGTCCGCGTGGATGACCTGGCGCTGCAGATTGGACAGCGACACCATGTCGTCGTCGACGACGCCGAGCGTGCCGACGCCGGCCGCCGCGAGATACATCAGCACCGGCGCGCCGAGCCCGCCGGCGCCGACCACCAGCACGCGCGCGCGTCTTCAGCGCGGCCTGTCCCGGGCCGCCGACCTCGCGCAGCACGATGTGGCGGGCATAGCGTTCGAGTTCGTCGGGTGTCAGCATCTGGCCTCCGCGACTGTCATCATGCCTGGGCACAATGCGCGTCAAGCCTCGCGCATTGGCGCGATGCGATGCATCGGCTAGGGTCCGCCTGAACTTGCGAGGGGGCATGCATGCGGTTGGTCACCATCCTGCTGGCGCTGTCGGTCGGTATGACCCTGACCTGTGCTGCAGGCGCGCAGGAGGCGCCGGCGGATGCCGCCAAGAAGCAGGCGTCACCCGCCAAGAAGGCCGCACCCAAACGCAATCCGGTCGTCGCGATCTATGCGCGCCATGCCGGCCGCCGACAGATCGCGATCCAGGCCGACCTGATCTGGACCGGCGACTTCAACGGCGTGCCGAGCGCGACTTCGGCGAGCGCGCGGTCGCCGCCGTGAAGACGTTCCAGAAGCGCAACGGCGGCAAGGAAACCGGCATCCTCACCGCGCCGGAGCGCGCCGCCCTCGCCGCCTCTGCCAAGACCAAGCAGGACGCGGTCGGCTGGCGCATCATCGACGATCCGACGACGACCGGCGCCGCGTCGGCATCCCGTTGAAGCTGGCGCCGACCTCCGTCGGCAGCAAGGACGGCACCCGCTGGAGCTCGGCGCGCGGCGAGGTGCAGATCGAGACATTCCGGATCGTCGAGCCGAACACGACGCTGGCGCGGTGTTCGACAAGCAGAAGAAGGAGCCGGCCGACCGCAATGTCGCCTACAGCGTGCTGCGCCCCGACTTCTTCGTGCTGTCCGGCCTGCAGGGCCTGAAGAAATTCTACGTGCGGGCCCAGGTGCGGGGCGACGAGGTGCGCGGCGTCACCATCCTCTACGACCAGGCCATGGAAGGCATCATGAGCCAGTCGTGATCGCTATCTCCGGAGCCTACCAGGCGTTCCCGAGCGGCGCGATCGCGGGGCCGCCGCCCAAGCGCAAGGTCGATTACGGCACCGGCGTCGTCGTCAGCGGCGCCGGCTACGTACTGGCGGACCGGCAGGTGACGGAAGGCTGCTACGTCGTCACCATCCCGGGGCTGCGGCGGCGCCGACGTGGTGGCGGAGGACAAGGCTGCCGACCTCGCGCTGCTGCGCGTCTATGGCGCGCGCGATCTCGTGCCGATTGCGCTTGGCGACGCAAAGGCCACCGACGTGACGCTGGTCGGCATCGCCGATCCGCAAGCCCAAGGCGGCGGCAGTGCGCCAACGAGCGTCCGCGTCCGCGTCGGCGACAATGGCGCGCTGGAGCCGGCGCCGGCGCTGGGCTTTTCCGGCGCCGCCGCGCTCGATGCGCAGGGCCGGCTGGCCGGCATCGCGCAGCTCAAGCCGGCCCAGATGGCGGGTCCGCCATCGGTCGTCGCGCAGGCGCAGATGGTGCCCGGCGACACGATCCGGGCGTTTCTCGGCAGCCAGAAAATCGAGGCCGTGACGGCCGGCGCTGCCGGCATCGAGGCCGCGAAGCGGTCCGTCCTGCGCGTGATCTGCGCGCGACGCTAGGCCGATGGTCGCTTGACCGCAAAAAAGTCCCGCATCCCTGGAGGGAACGCGGGACTGGAGGTGTCGGTGAGGCCGCCTGTGAGGGCAGACCCGTATTTTTACTAACTCGGTATTGGCTAACCGAGTGTGAACTCCCTCACACAACGGTTATCCGTTCTTGAACGCTGCCGGCCGCTTCTCGACGAAGGCCGCCATGCCTTCCTTCTGGTCGGCGGTGGCGAACAGCGAGTGGAACACCCGGCGCTCGAACCGCACGCCCTCGGCGAGGCTGGTCTCGAAGGCGCGGTTGACGCTCTCCTTGGCGATCATGGCGACCGGGAGCGACATGCCCGCGATGGTCGTCGGCGACCTTCATGGCCTCGTCCATCAGGCTTGCCGCCGGCACCACCCGGGCGACGAGGCCGGCGCGCTCGGCCTCGGCGGCGTCCATCATGCGGCCGGTCAGGATAAGGTCCATGGCCTTGGCCTTGCCGACCGCGCGGGTCAGGCCGCTGGGTGCCGCCGATGCCGGGGATGATGCCGAGCTTGATCTCCGGCTGGCCGAATTTCGCGTTGTCGGCCGCGATGATGAAGTCGCACATCATCGCGAGCTCGCAGCCGCCGCCGAGCGCGAAGCCGGCCACCGCGGCGATCACCGGCTTGCGGGCGCGCGCCGGCGCGATCCCAGGTCGCGGTGAAGTCGCCGTAGAAGGCGTCCATGTAGGACTTGCCGGCCATCTCCTTGATGTCGGCGCCGGCCGCGAAGGCCTTCTCGGAGCCGGTGATCACGATGCAGCCGATGCCGGCGTCGGCCTCGAAGGCGGCAATGGCGGCGGACAATTCGCCGATCAGCGCGGAATTGAGGGCGTTGAGCGCCTGCGGCCGGTTGAGGCGGATGAGGCCGACTTTGTCGTGCATCTCGACGATGATGGTTTCATAAGCCATGGCATGAACCTCCCGGGGCCGCATGGGGTTAGCGAAGAGCGGCCCGGCAGGCAATGCGGTGGATGGCTGCCGGAATTCCGCTATGATCGGCGACACGCCGACGATTGAAGGAGCGCGAGATGAGCCAGCTTGCCGAGAAGCGCGAGGGAAAGCCCGCCGTCTCGATGAAGGACGCGAACTTCAACTGGGAGGACCCGCTCGACCTCGAAAGCGAGCTCACCGAGGAGGAGCGCATGGTGCGCGACACCGCGCGCGCCTACGCGCCAGGAGAAGCTGTTTCCGCGCGTGCTCACGGCCTATCGCGAGGAGCGCTTCGACCGCGAGATCATGCCCGAGATGGGCGCGCTCGGGCTGCTCGGCGCGACGATCCCGGAGGAATACGGCGGCGCCGGTCTCGGCTACGTCGCCTATGGGCTGATCGCGCGCGAGATCGAGCGCGTCGATTCCGGCTACCGCTCGGCGATGTCGGTGCAGTCGTCGCTGGTGATGCACCCGATCTATGCCTACGGCACCGAGGCGCAGCGGCGGAAGTACCTGCCCAAGCTCGCGACCGGCGAGATGGTCGGCTGCTTCGGCCTGACCGAGCCCGACCACGGCTCCGATCCCGGCTCGATGGTGACGCGCGCCGAGAAGGTGCCGGGCGGCTATTCGCTCACCGGCGCCAAGATGTGGATCACCAACGCGCCGATCGCCGACATCGCGGTGGTGTGGGCGAAGCTCGACGGCGTCATCCGCGGCTTCATCGTCGAGCGCGGCACGAAGGGCTTCTCGACGCCGAAGATCGAGGGCAAGCTCTCGCTGCGCGCCTCGGTCACCGGCGAGATCGTGCTCGAAAGCGCCGTGGTGCCGGAGGAAAACCTGCTGCCGAACGTGAAGGGCCTCGCCGGTCCGTTCGGCTGCCTCAACATGGCGCGCTACGGCATCGCGTGGGGCGCGATGGGCGCGGCGGAATTCTGCTGGCACCGCGCGCGGCAATACGTGCTCGACCGCAAGCAGTTCGGCCGGCCGCTCGCCGCCAACCAGCTGGTGCAGAAGAAGCTCGCCGACATGCAGACCGAGATCACGCTCGGCCTGCACGGCGCGCTGCGGCTCGGCCGCATGATCGAGGCCGGCAAGCGCGGCGCCGCCCGCGATCTCGCTGATGAAGCGCAACAACTGCGGCAAGGCGCTCGACATCGCGCGCGTCGCGCGCGACATGCACGGCGGCAACGGCATCTCGGACGAGTTCCACGTGATGCGCGTGCTGTGCAACCTCGAGACCGTCAACACCTACGAGGGCACGCACGACATCCACGCGCTGATCCTCGGCCGCGCGCAGACGGGCATTCAGGCGTTCTTCTGATAGATTGGCACACAATCATTGGTTGAGAATGCGTCGCTTTGCGACGCTCCTTACCGTGAGGCTGGAAACTTACCGGCCCGCATACTGAGGAGCGCCGTCAGGCGCGTCTCGAAGGATGGGCAGCAGTTACGCCTTCAAGAACTCATCCGCCGTGTAGAGCGCGCGGAATTCCAGTCCGTCGGCGTCGAAGTTGTCCTTCGCGCCTTCGAGGCGGTCGACGACGGTCAGCACCAGCACGATGTTGGCGCCTTCCTCGCGCAGCGCCTGAGCGGCCTGGATCGCCGAGCCGCCGGTGGTCGTGACGTCCTCCACCACGACGACCTTCTTGCCGCTCAGCGTCTCGCCGCGCGGCAGGCCCTCGACGAGTTTCTTGGCGCCGTGATCCTTCGGCTTCTTGCGCACGAAGAACGCTCCGAGGCTGCCGCCGCGATGATGGCTCGCAACCGCAACCGCGGTGGCGATCGGTACCGCGCCCATCTCCAGCCCGCCGACGAAATCCACGTCGAGCCCGGCGAGCGCATCGACGATCAGCTCGCCGATATAGCTCGCGCCCGCCGGATGAAGCGTGGTCGGCCGCAGGTCGAAATAGAAATCGCTCTCGCGCCCCGACGCGAGCTTGATCTTGCCGCGGCCGAACGAGCGCGTGCGGATGAGGTCGAACAGTTGGCGCGATTATCGTTCATCGGCGCGGTCACGCTGCCGCGAACTTGCGTGCGCTCGCACATCGCGGCGACGCGCGCGACCATGTCGCTGCCGGGATCGCTGAGCGGATCGAGCACGGTGAAATGGTTCGCGCCAGGTCGATCTCGCCGCAGACGCGTGGTGATGTCGGGGCGCGACCAGGCATCGACGATGATGCGGTTCTGGCGCAGGAACTCGCTGCTCTCGCGCGCGCCGCACCACGCTTCGAGCGTCGCGTCCGGCAGGCGCCGTGCCAGAACACCGGCGACACCTTGCGCGCCTCGTCCTCGGTCGAGCCGCAAGTCGCCGTTCATCGAGACCTTGATGAGCGGCGTGAGATCGAACACGCCGGAAATCGCGAAGGCCGTCGGCACGAGGTCGGCAGGGTAGGTCGGATGCGAGCCGCCTTCCAGTCGGTCGCCAGCATGCAGGCGGCGAGATGGCCGCCGGCCGAATGGCCGGAGACCATCATGCGCGGCCGAAGCGGCGCCACAGGTAGAGGCAGGCGCGCCGCGATCTGCTCGATGATCTCGCGCGACCGTGACCTGCGGGCAGAGGTCGTAGCCCGCACCGCGACGACGATGCCACGCGCGTTGAGGCCGCGCGCGACGTGGCTGAACATCCGCGGCTCGAGCGAGCGCCAGTAGCCGCCATGGATGAACAGCGCGACCGGACCGCTGCTGCCGCCGGTCGGGCAGAACAGGTCGATGAATCTGGCGCTCGCGTCGGCCCGAAGCGCAGGCCGAGCTCGGCGTGGTCTTCGGCCGACGCGTCATCGCGATAGGCTTTGGCATCGCGTGCCCACCGGGCGAAGATTTCCGCATGCTCGGGCACCGCGCGCGATTGTTGTACTCGGCCTCGTAGTCGGTCGGCATCCGCATTCTCCCGGCAACGGAAGAACATGAGCCATGCGCCCAACCGTCACAAGGCGGTGCGGCGGATTTCCCCGCAGCAAATTCCTGTTGCCTTGCCGCTGCCGTTGCTCTTTCTCAGCCGCGGAAATCGCGCTATGACTCCTTGGGACGAAACGTGAACGATCATGAAAGTCGGCGGCAAACATTATCGCAGCATCTGGGTGGAGGCGGACGGCTGGTCGCTCGGCATCATCGACCAGACCTTGCTGCCGCATCGTTTCGAGACCTTGCGGCTCACGGCGCTGGATGAGGTGGCGCATGCGATCGCAACCATGCAGGTGCGCGGCGCACCGCTGATCGGCGCCGCCGCCGCCTACGGCGTCTGCCTCGCGTTGCGCGTCGATGCCTCGGATGAAGCGCTGGAGCACGCCTACGACATGCTGCTGGCGACGCGTCCGACCGCGATCAATCTCAAATGGGCGCTCGACGAGATGATGGCCGCGGTGCGCAACCGGCCGCGCGGCGAACGCCTCGCCGCCGCGTATGCCCGCGCCGCCGAGATCGCCGACGAGGACGTCGCCAATAACCGCGCGCTCGGCCGTCACGGCGCGGCGCTGATCGAGGCGGTCGCCGCGAACGAAGCCGGGCGAGCCGGTCAATGTGCTGACCCATTGCAACGCCGGCTGGCTTGCCGCCGTCGACTGGGGTACGGCGCTGGCGCCGATCTACACCGCGCACGAGCAGGGCATCCCGCTCCATGTCTGGGTCGACGAGACGCGGCCGCGCAACCAGGGCGCCTCGCTCACCGCGTGGGAGCTCGTCAATCACGGCATTCCGCATACCGTGATCGCCGACAATACCGGCGGGCATCTCATGCAGCACGGCAAGGTCGATATGGTGATCGTCGGCACCGACCGCGTCACCGCGCAAGGCGACGTCTGCAACAAGATCGGCACCTACCTGAAGGCGCTTGCGGCCAAGGACAACGGCGTCCCGTTCTATGTCGGGCTGCCGTCGCCGACGATCGACTTCGCGGTGTCGGACGGCGTCACCGAGATCCCGATCGAGGAACGCAGCCCCGACGAGGTGACCGCCATGACCGGCCGCACCGCCGACGGCCGCATCGAGACGGTGCGGATCGTGCCGGAGGGCTCGCCGGTGGCGAATTACGGCTTCGACGTCACGCCGGCGCGGCTCGTCACCGCGCTGATCACCGAGCGCGGCGTGATCCCGGCGACGCGCGCGAGCCTCGCGCGTGCCTTTCCGGAGCGGGCCGGCGAAGACAGCCGGCCGGCGCAGCCGGCGGCGGCGGAGTAGAGGGATTTGCCTTGTCGATCGTCGATCGAGCCAATCCCGCCCTGCCGCTTGCCGGCGGCGCGCTGGATTCGCTGCTCCCGCTCGACGGCCGCCAATCTCCGACCGCGCTCGCTGTCGCGCGCGGGACCGCCCGCCTGCTGCATTCGCTCGGGTTGTCATGCGTGAGCGAGTTGCCGCTCGCGTCGGGCCGCCGCGCCGACATCGTGGCGCTCGCGGGCGACGGCGAAGTCTGGATCGTGGAGATCAAGTCATCGGTCGCGGACTTCCGCGCCGACCAGAAATGGATGGATTACCGGCTGCATTGCGACCGGCTGTTCTTCGCCACCACGCTCGAAGTGCCGTGCGGGATTTTCCCCAAGGACACCGGGCTCATCGTGGCGGATGCCTTCGGTGCCTCGATCGAATGCGAGGCGCCGGAGCACCGACTTCCGGCGGCGACGCGCAAGGCGATGATGCTGCGCTTCGCGCACTCGGCGGCGCTGCGGCTGCAGTCGCTCGCCGATCCGACCGGCCCTTATCGCGCAGAGTTCTGAAGATCGCGCCGGCGTCTCAGTCCCGAGCCACAATGATGCGACGGTCGGCGACGAGGCCATGCAGGAGCTTGGCGATATACGCCTTCACCACGTCCTCGGTGGAGGCGGCGTTCGGCCAAACCGTGACCTTCGGCTTGTGCTCGTGCGGCCCGCCGGTCCAGCTCAGCAGGTATTCCGACACCAGTCCGTGCTTCTTGGTGGCCTCGAGCCGCTGGAAGATCGCATCCTCGTGGGGAAGGGCCATCACCGGAACTCCATTTCGCACTGCAGCAACAACGCCGATGCCCGGTTCGGGTTCCGCACGAAAAAACCGACGGTATTCGTGCTCCTACCTAGCCTGAGGCCGTTACTTCGGCGCGCGTTTCGCGAGGATGCGCTGCAACGTGCGCCGGTGCATGTTGAGGCGCCGTGCGGTTTCCGAGACGTTGCGGCCGCACAGTTCGTAGATGCGCTGGATGTGCTCCCAGCGCACCCGGTCCGCCGACATCGGATTCTCCGGCGGCTCGACCCTGCGGCCTTCGCCGGCAAGCAGGGCGTTGATCACGTCGTCGGCATCGGCGGGCTTGGCGAGGTAGTCGACCGCGCCAAGCTTCACGGCGTTCACCGCAGTGGCGATGTTGCCGTAACCGGTGAGCACGATGCCGCGGGCGTCGGCGCGCCGGCGCTTGAGCGCCGAGATCACATCGAGCCCGCTGCCGTCGCCGAGCCGCATGTCCACCACCGCGAAGGCGGGCGGCGTGCTGCTCGACCTCGTGACAGGCCGTCGGCGACGGTCTCCGCCGTCGTCACCGCGAAGCCGCGCGCCTCCATGGCGCGGGCGAGGCGTGCCAGGAAGGGCTTGTCGTCCTCGACGATCAGCAGCGAGCGGTCGCGAGGAAGCGGGGTGCCGGATTCCATCATGGACGTCCCTCCCTGGTCGGTTCGCTACACGCGAACCGCTCCCTTGCCGGTCAAGGTAGGGGGCGCCCCGGCAACCCTCAAGAGGCCCAGGGCGCGGCATTGCCACCCAGGGAGCGTTCGAAATCGGCTCGCAGCCACCTCGCGCGAACGACGGCGCCGGTCTCGGGGAGCGCGTGATTGGCGAGGGCCAGCGTCGCGCCGGAGCGTTCCAGCAGTGTTTTGGCGATGAAAAAGCCCAATCCCAGCCCGGTCGGCTCGCCGTCGGGGGGCGGCGATTTGCGGCCGCGGGTCGTCACATAGGGCTCGCCGATGTGCTCCTTGACCTCCGGCGAGAATCCCGGGCCATCGTCGGATATGGTTATCACGACCTCCTGGTCGTTCCACCGCGCCACGACCTCGACCCGCGACTTCGGCGAAGTCCACCGCGTTCTCCGCCAGGTTGCCGAGGCCGTAGAGAACCGCGGGGTTGCGGGCGCTGACCGGCTCGTCGCTCCGCGTCTCCGGCAACACGATATCGATCTCGATGCCGAAGTTGCGATGCGGTGCGACAACCTCCTCGATCAGCGTCGACAGCTTCATCTGGTCGAACGGCGCGCCCGACGCATCGAGCTCGGTCAGCTTGCCGAGGATCTCGCGGCAGCGCTGCGCCTGCTCGCGCAGTAGCATGCACATCATCGGCGAAGGGTGAATTCGGCTGGCAGGGCGCGTTCCAGCTCCTTGGCGATCACGGTGATGGTGGAAAGCGGGGTCGCGAGCTCATGCGCGGCGGCGGCGGCAAGGCCGTCGAGCTGCGACAGGTGCTGCTCGCGCGCCAGCGCCAGCTCGGTCGCGGTCAGCGCGTCGGCGAGCTGCCGCGTCTCCTCGGATATCTGCCACGCGTAGACGCCGATGAAGCCGATGGCGATCACGATCGAGGCCCAGTTCGCCATCGTATACAGCATCGGCAGGTGAAGCTGCTCGTCGCTCGCCCAGGGCAGGGGATAGTGAACGAAGATCAGCACCGTCACGCACAGCACGGCGAAGACGCCGAGCAGCATCGTGATGCGCGGCGGCAGCGCCGTCGCCGAGATCACGACCGGCGCGAGAAGCATGAATGAGAACGGGTTGTCGACGCCGCCGGTGAGGTACAGCAGCACGGTGAGCTGCGTGAGATCGAACGCGAGCAGCCACGCCGCCGGCTCCGGCTCCAGCCGCGGCGTCATCCGGAACCGCAGGCGGAGCGCGAGATTGAGCCATGCCGAAACCGCGATCACCGTGGCGCAAGCGGCCAGCGGCACCGCATAATCGAGGCCGAAATGGACGACAAGCACGGCCGCGGTCTGGCCCGCGATGGCAAGCCAGCGCAGCCGGATCAGCGTGTCGACCCGCAGGGTGCGCAGCGGGTGGGTGGGTTTGGACGGCCTCGGCGGCATGACGCTGGTCTAGCAAATCGCCGCCGGCGTTGAAACGCGAGGCCCGAAGCCCTCGTCCGGGGCTTGCACGGCCGGCGCGGTGACGCCAAGTGTGGGGCCCATGAAGGCCCCTCCCGCCATTGCCGTCGACCGCCTGGTCAAGACCTACAAGAGCGGGACCGCGGTTGCCGGCATCAGCTTCGCGCTCGAGCCCGGCTCGATGACGGCGTTGCTCGGCGGCAACGGCGCCGGCAAGACTACGACCATCGCCACCATCATGGGCCTGGTCACGCCGACCTCCGGACGCGTATCGGTGCTCGGCGTCGACATGGAGAAGCACCGCTACCGCGTGCTCCATCGCATGAATTTCGAGAGCCCCTATGTCGAGATGCCGATGCGGCTGACGATCCGGCAGAACCTCACCGTGTTCGGCATGCTGTACGGGGTGGAGGACCTGCCCGGCCGCATCGCCCGCATCGCCGAAGACCTCGACCTCACGGATTTGCTCGACCGCCCGACCGGAAAGCTGTCCTCCGGCCAGAAGACCCGCGTGTCGCTCGCCAAGTCGCTGCTCAACCGGCCCGACGTGCTGCTGCTGGACGAGCCTACGGCGTCGCTCGATCCCGACACCGCGGATTGGGTCCGCGGCCACCTGCAGCGCTACCGTGAGGAGCGCGGCGCCACGGTGCTGCTCGCCTCCCACAACATGGGCGAAGTCGAGCGGCTGTGCGACCGCGTCATCATCATGAAGCTCGGCCGCATCGAGGATGACGATACGCCGGCGCGCCTGCTCGCCCGCTATGGCCGGGACAATCTCGAGGAGGTGTTCCTCGACGTCGCCCGTGGGCGGCAGGACACCCAAGGGACTGCCGTGCGGGAGGCCGCGCAATGAGCACGACGGCGGCCGGGACGCAGACCGGCGGATTGTGGGCCTTTTCGCCGCGGCGAGTCGCCGCGATGGTGCTGCGCTACTGGTACCTGCTGCGCTCGTCGTGGTCGCGGCTGGTCGAGCTGATCTACTGGCCGGCCGTGCAGATGCTGATGTGGGGCTTCCTGCAGACCTATGTCGGGCAGAATGCGAGCTTCTTCGCCAAGGTCGGCGGCACGTTCATCGGCGCCGTGCTGCTGTGGGACATCCTGTTCCGCGGCCAGCTCGGCTTTTCGGTCTCTTTCCTGGAGGAAATGTACGCCCGCAACCTCGGCAACCTCATGATGAGCCCGCTGCGGCCGATCGAGTTCGTCGCCGCGCTGATGATCATGAGCATCGTGCGCCTCGCCATCGGCATGATCCCCGTCACGTTCCTGGCGATCGCCTTTTTCGGCTTCAATCTCTGGGGCCTCGGTTTCGCGCTCGCGGCGTTCTTTCTCAATCTCATGCTGACCGGCTGGGCGGTGGGGATCTTCGTATCCGGGCTGGTGCTGCGCAACGGCCTCGGCGCCGAGACCTTCGCCTGGAGCATCATGTTCCTGTTCCTGCCGCTGACCTGCGTCTATTACCCGGTCGCCGTGCTGCCGGTGTGGCTCCAGACCGTGGCCTGGATGCTGCCGCCGACCTACGTGTTCGAGGGAATGCGGGCGCTGCTGATCGACCATGTGTTCCGGGGCGACCTGATGCTCCAGTCCTTCGGGCTCAATGCGGTACTGTTCGCAGCCGCTGCAGCGGCCTATTTCGGGCTGTTCGAGAGCGCCCGCCGCCAGGGTTCGCTGCTGCAGGCCGGCGAATGAACTCCATCACCCGGCCGCTGGCGCTCTGCAGCAGCGTCCAAGGAACGATGTCCCCGTCGGCGGGTTACTTGTGTCTACTAACGTTCATGTTTCCGGCTCCTTAAGCAAAATCTGCTTGAATAGCCGGCTGCCGCACCTACTATCTTCTGCGGTGCACCATCGGGCCGGGGGGTTTTGGGCACTCTGAAAACGGCGCGCATTCGCGTGGCGGTCCCCCTGACGCTTCTTGGCGTGGAGCCCGTGTAGGCGAAAGGCGTTGCTATGGCGTACAGCGCGTTCGGGATGGAAAGCCTCCCCTTCTACCACTGGCATGAGATGCAGCATGCCGCGCTTGGTCCATTCCGCGCCGCCGTCGACGCCACCAAGCTGTTCTACCAGAACCCGCTCAATCCGCTTACCCACACCACATTCGGCAAGTCCGTCGCGGCTGGCTGCGAGCTGTTCGAGCGCTCGACCCGGCGCTACGGCAAGCCGGAATGGCAGATCCCTACCGCCCTGGTCGGCGGCGAGCGCGTGGCGGTGACGCCGCGCGTCGTCTGGGAGCGGCCGTTCTGCCGCCTCATCCATTTCGAGCGCGCGATCGAGCCGCGCCGTCCGCAATCCACAAGATTCTGATCGTGGCGCCGATGTCGGGCCATTACGCGACGCTGCTGCGCGGCACCGTCGAGGCGTTCCTGCCCAATCACGACGTCTACATCACCGAATGGACCGATGCCCGCATGGTGCCGCTGGCGGACGGGCAGCTTCGATCTCGACGACTACATCGACTATGTCGTCTCGATCCTGCATTTCCTCGGCGGCGACGCGCATATCGTGGCGGTGTGCCAGCCCTCGGTGCCGGTGCTTGCCGCCGTCGCGCTGATGGAAGCGCGCAAGGACCCTTACGTGCCGCATTCCATGACCCTGATGGGCGGGCCGATCGACACGCGTTCCAACCCGACCGCGGTCAACAAGCTCGCCGAGGAGCGCGGCATCGACTGGTTCCGCCACAACGTCATCACCAAGGTGCCATTCCCGAATCCCGGCATGATGCGCGAGGTCTATCCGGGCTTCCTGCAGCTCACCGGCTTCATGTCGATGAATCTCGATCGCCATCTCGACGCGCACCACGACCTTTTCCGGCATCTCGTGCGCGGCGACGGCGACTCGGCGCAGAAGCATCGCGAATTCTACGACGAGTACCTGGCGGTGATGGACCTCGACGCCGCGTTCTACCTGCAGACGGTCGAGACCGTATTCGTCCGCCACGCGCTGCCCAAGGGCGAGATGATGCATCGCGGTGTGCCGATCGAGCCCGACAAGATCCGCAACGTCGCGCTGCTCACCATCGAGGGCGAGAACGACGACATCTCAGGTGTCGGCCAGACCGAGGCTGCGCATCGCTTGTGCCCGTCGATCCCGGAGAAGAAGAAGGCGCATTACCTGCAGCTCGGGGTCGGCCATTACGGCGTGTTCAACGGCTCGCGCTTCCGCTCCGAGATCGCGCCGCGCATCGCCGACTTCATCCGCTCCAACAACGGTGCGCGGGCCAACGGAACGCGCAAGAAGGCCGTCGCCGTCAAGGCATAGCGGTTTGTTCTGCACGTCGCGGCCCGGAGACAGCGAGAATCTGCCGTGGCCCCTGTTTGATTCTCTTCCTAAATCGCCGAGAGAATGTGGCGATGGGAACAAGTGAATTAATATTCAAAGCTTAAGTGCCATATTTAGTGGTCTTCGGGTGGTTCAACCCCGTGTGCTTGGGGTTAACCGGGCTTTTGAAAAATGGACTGCATCGCCCTTCCGATATGGCAGAATCCGGCTCGTCGCCCCTGCGGGAAGTCGAAGATGCCCCTGCGCGCCCTGCTCTATCGCCGACCGACCGAGCCGCAGTCGCTTCAGGTCGTGTTCGGCAATGCCATGTATCTCGTGCGGCTCAGCCGTCACCGCCGCGCGCGGCGCTACACTTTGCGCATCCACGCGGCGACGCGCGAGGTCGTGCTGACGATTCCGCCGCGCGGCAGCGTGCGCGAAGCGCAGGCTTTCGCCGAGAAGCATGGTGGCTGGATCGCAACGCGTCTTACCCATCTGCCGGAAGCGGTGCCGTTCAAGCACGGCACGATCGTGCCGATGCGCGACGTGCCGCATCGCATCGTCCATCGCCCCAACGAGCGCGGCACCGTATGGGTCGAGGTCGACAGCCGGGACAATCGCCTCATCTGCGTCGCTGGCGAGGCGCCTCATGTCGCGCGGCGGGTCCATGACTTCCTCAAGCGCGAGGTGCGGCGCGATCTCGAGCTCGCAAGCCGGCGCTACGCCGAGATGCTCGGCGTGACCGTCAAGCGTGTCGCCGTGCGCGACCAGTCGAGCCGCTGGGGCTCCTGCTCGACGACGGGCATGCTGTCGTTCTCGTGGCGCCTCATCTTCGCGCCGCCCTTCGTCCTCGACTACCTGGCGGCGCACGAGGTCGCCCATCTCATCGAGATGAACCATTCGCCGCGGTTCTGGCGCGTGGTCGAGCAGTTGTGCTCGAACGTGCGGCGCGCCAAGGCGTGGCTCGATGCCAACGGCACCGACATGCACCGCTATGGCGTGGCCAAGGCACCGCCGCCGCCGCGGCCCGCATCGCGGCAGCGCAGGGCGCTCGATCTGTTCGATCTTTGACGCGACGTCGAAGAGCTTCCTCGACATCCGGGGGCGGACCGGCTAACGCCGCCGCGTCATGCTGCTGCGTCCCGACACCTTCGCGCTGACCGCCCTGCTTGCGCTGCTCAGCGCGATGGGGCCGGTATCGACCGACATGTACCTGTCGTCGCTGCCCGATATCGGGCGGCAGCTCGCGGCGACGCCAGCCCAGGTCCAGCTTACGCTGTCGGTGTTCCTTATCGGCTTCGCGGCGGGCCAGATTCTGTATGGGCCGCTGTCGGACCGCTATGGCCGCAAGCCGGTGCTGATCGGCGCGCTCCTGCTGTATTGCGCGGGTTGCGTCGCCTGCGCCGTCGCGCCCAGCATCGACATTCTGATCGCGGCGCGCGCCGCGCAGGCCCTTGGCGGCTCCGGCGCCGTGGTGCTGGCGCGCGCGATCGTGCGCGACCTGTATTCCGGCGCCCGCGCCGGACGGGAGCTGTCGCTGATGGGCGCCATCATGGCGCTCGCGCCGGTGGTCGCGCCGCCGCTCGGCGGCGTGCTCCAGACCGTATTCGGTTGGCGCGCCAATTTCGTCGTCGCGCTTGCGGTGGGGCTGGCCTCCGCGCTGCTGGTGTGGCGGATGCTCCCCGAAACGCTGCGCCAGCGCGCGCCGGAGCCGATCTCGCTCATCGGGATGCTGCGCGTCTACCGCATGATTGGCGCGAACCGCGGCTTCCTCGCGCATCTCGGCATCATCTCGCTCAGCTATGCCGGGCTGTTCGCGTGGATTTCAGGCTCGCCCTTCGTGCTGCAGGACCTCTATGGCGTGTCGCCGCTTGGATTCGGCCTCGCCTTCGCCGCGGGCTGCATCGGATTCCTGATCGGAACCTCGCTGGCGACGCGCCTGGTCCTGCGCATCGGGCTCGACCGCACGATCGGGCTCGGCGCGTTGGCGCTCGCGTGCGGCGGCCTCGCAATGGCGGCGGCGGTGGCATTCGCCGCGCCCTCGGTCGCGTTCCTGGTGGTGCCGACCGCGATCTATCTGTGCGGCATTGGACTGACGCTGCCTCAGGCCATGGCCGGCGCGCTGACACCGTTTCCCGACCGCGCGGGCGCCGCCTCCTCATTGATGGGATTCGTCCAGCAGACCGGCGCGGCGCTGCTCGGCATCGCCGTTGGCCACCTGCTGGGAACATCGGCATGGCCGATCGCGGCGCCGATGGCGGCAATGGGATGCGCGACGCTCGCGATCTGGGCGATCTCACGCAAGGCCCGCAGCCGCGACGTCGCGCGGCCGCCGGCCTGAACACGGCGCACGGCGCGGCGCTCAGCGCTTGCCGAACAGCGTGTCGATCAGCCAGTTGTCGATGCCGCCGCCGCGGTCGGCCGGAGGGGGCCGCGGGTCGTCGGGCAGCACGCCGGGGGGCCGCGGCGCATTGCCGGCAGGCGGCACCGCCGCGGCGACCAGGCTGGCGCGCCGGCCGGGCAGGTCGGCGACCGGCACGCCTTGATGCGCGGTCTTCATGAACCGGCTCCAGACCTCCACCGGCAGCCCGCCGCCGGTGATCTTCTTGGTCGGCGTGTTGTCGTCGTTGCCGAGCCAGACACCGGTCACGAGATGGGATGTGTAGCCGACGAACCAGGCGTCGCGGAAATCCTGCGACGTGCCGGTCTTGCCGGCCGCCGGAAAGCCGCCGGTGTCGGCCTTGCGCGCGGTGCCGGTCGTGAGCGTCTCCTGCATCATCGCATTCATCATGCCGACATAGCGCTCGTCGACGACGCGGCCGAGGCTGCGGCCGTCGTGCCGGTAGAGCGACTTGCCGTCGGCGCTGAGCACGCGCTCGACGACGTGCGGCGTGACGCCGATGCCGCCATTGGCGAAGGGCACGAAGGCCGAAACCAGTTCCAGCGCCGAGACCTCGGAGGTGCCGAGCGCGATCGACGCGTTGGGCTCCAGCTTTGAGGCGATGCCGAGGCGATGAGCGGTCGCGACCACCGCCTTGGGTCCGACTTCCATGGCGAGCCGCACAGCGACGGTGTTGAGCGAGTTTGCCAGCGCGCGCGTGAGCGTCACGGCGCCGAGATACTCGCGGCTGTAGTTCTCCGGCTTCCAGCCCTTGATCGTGATCGGGCGGTCATCGCGCAATGTCTCGGGCGTCAGCCCACGCTCCAGCGCCGTGAGATAGACGAATGGCTTGAACGCCGAGCCCGGCTGGCGGCGCGCCGCGATCGCGCGGTTGAATGGGCTCTCGGCGTAATTCCGTCCGCCGACCAGCGCGCGCACCGCGCCGTCGGGGCTCATCGCCACCATGGCGCCCTGGCCGACGCCGAACTTGTCGCCCTTCTGCGTCAGCTCGTCGGTCAGCGCCTTTTCGGCGGCGGCCTGAAGCACCGGATCGATCGAGGTGTGGACGATGATGTCCTTGTCGACGCGGCCGATGATGTCGTCGAGCACATCCATCACCCAGTCGGCGACGTAGTTCGCTGACCCGGCGCCGGTAGGCTTCACCGCATGGGCGGGGCTCGCGAATGCGAGCTTCGCCATGTTGGCGGTGACGAAGCCTGCATCGACCATGGCACCCAGCACGAGCTGCGCGCGGCGCTCGGCGCCATCGGGATTGCGGTTCGGGGCAAGCCGCGTCGGCGACTTCACCAGGCCGGCCAGCATCGCGGCCTCGCCCAGCGTAACTTGCCGCGCCGACTTGCCGAAATAGCGCTGCGAGGCGGCCTCGACGCCATAGGCGCCGGAGCCGAAATAAACGCGGTTGAGATAGAGGTCGAGGATCTGCGTCTTGGTGAACTTGTGCTCCAGCCACAGCGCCAGCACGAGCTCCTGCACCTTGCGTCCGTAGGTGCGCTCCTGGGTAAGGAACAGGTTCTTGGCGAGCTGCTGCGTGAGCGTCGAGCCGCCCTGCGACACGCCGCGATGCAGCACGTTGGCGACCACGGCGCGCGCAAGGCCGACGGGGTCGAAGCCGAAATGCGACTGGAAGCGGCGGTCCTCGATGGCGATGAAGGCCTGCGGCAGGTAGGGCGGCATCTCCTTGACGGGGATCGCGGCGCCGCCCATGTCGCCGCGCGTCGCCAGCGTCTTGCCGTCCAGGCCGAGGATCGCGATCGAGGGCGGACGCGGCGGCACTTCGAGCGACTGGATCGGCGGCAGGTGGGCGCCGACCCAGATGACGGCGCCGATCACGACGATGACGCCCCACAGGCCCAGGACGATCGCCCAATAGGCGAGGCGGCCGAACACCGAGCGCCGCTTGCCTCCGCCACCGCCACGGCCGGAGCGTCTTGCGGCGGATTTGGGCTCGGCCTTGTCGCCGCGCGATGCGTGCGAAGGCTTCTCATCGTCGTTGGCGGCGCGGCGTGCACGGCGTGCGGCCAGCGGGATGGCCTTGGCGACTGGCTCCTCGGGCGGCGGGCCGCCGGTGCGGTCGCGCGGGTCGAGGCGCAGGCCGAATCCCAGTACCGGCGTCGCGTCGAAGACGGGCTCGCGGCGCGTCCTGGCCTTTCGCGATCCCACCGGCATGCCTCGCAACGCCGGGACGGGACATCCCGGCCGGACCAGACCGCAGGTTAGATTTTGCGGTTTAAAGGGCCGTTAAGCCGCGCCTCCTGGGCATTAAGCCTTCATCTGGCATGCCCTTTTTTCGCTGTGACTTCTGCCGTATGGTCCGCCCCGGAGGCCAAGAGAGGCAACACAAGGAGTTCTTCATGCGTAAGACCATGCTTTTCATCGCCGCCCTCGCAATCATGGCGGCCCCGACTGCCGCTCTGGCGAAGCACACCAAGAAGCATCGTTCGGCTCCGGTCGCCGCGGCGCCGGCCGACCCGAACGAGAATGGACGCAGGCTGGTGTGGAACGGGATCGGCTTGATCTTCCTGCCGTTCAACAGCTTCTGGGTGGTGAGCGCGGCGCCGGTCGTCGCCAAGTAT
Organism: uncultured Alphaproteobacteria bacterium; assembly: GCA_963776455.1. Lineage (GTDB taxonomy): Bacteria > Pseudomonadota > Alphaproteobacteria > Rhizobiales > Xanthobacteraceae > CAVZMU01. The sequence goes on along the minus strand of CAVZMU010000001.1, from coordinate 118,279 downwards.
TGATGCTGGCGGCGTCCTGATCGCCGCGACATACCGGTTGTCACGCGTTCATCGCGTGCTGGGGGCTCGGCCGCAGGCCGGGCCCTTCGATTTCGCGGTCAGCCCGCGACCGCTGCAGCTTTGGCGGGTCGGCCCTCGGGCTCGGCCGGCTTGAGCAGCGGGACCAGCGCGCGCTTGATCGCGGCCTGGCGCGGCAGCGAGTCGATCTTCGCGCCGAGCAGGTCGGTGACGTAGAACACGTCGACGACGCGCTCGCCGAACGTCGCCACATGGGCGGACGTGATGTTGAGGCTGAGCCGCGACAGCGTCGCGGTCAGCTCGTAGAGGAGACCCTGCCGGTCGAGGCCGTGGACCTCCACGACGGTGTAGCGGTTGGACCACTGGTTGTTGATCAGCACCTCGGGCTCGACCGCGAAGGCCTTGATGCGTCCCTTGGGCGGGGCGCGCGTTCCCACCACCGCAGGCAGGCTCAGATCGCCGCGCAGCGCCTTCTCGATCGAGTCGGCGATGCGCGTGGCACGGCGGCCTTCATCCTCGTCGTGCTCGAATTCCCGCGACACCGCGATGGTGTCGAGGGCGAGGCCGTCCGTCGTCGTGTAGATCTGGGCGTCGACGATATTGGCGCCGGCGACCGCGCAGGCGCCGGCGATCACCGACAGCAGCCGGGGATGGTCGGGCGCCAGCACGGTGAGTTCCGTCACGTTGCCGGAATCGAAGCCGAATTCGATGGCGAGCGTCCGTCCGGCGTCCTCGGCGTCGCGGAGGAAGCGCGCATGCGCGACCTTGTGCGGCAGGTCGACCTTGAGCCAGTAGGCCGGGTAGTGCCGCTGGATATAGGCTTCGAGCCGCTCCGGCGGCCAGTCCGTGAGTTCGCCGCGCAGCTCAGCCTGGGCCATCGCCACGCGCTGTCCCCGATTGACCTCCGAGAAGCCGCCGGTGAGCGCCGGCTCGGTCTCGTAATAGAGCGTGCGCAGAAGCTGGGCCTTCCAGCCGTTCCACACGCCCGGACCGACGGCGCGGATGTCGGCGGTGGTGAGGATCGCCAGGAGCTTCATGCGCTCCAGCGATTGCATCACCGCGGCGAAGTTCTCGATCGTCCTGCGGTCCGACAGGTCGCGCGACTGCGCGATGGTCGACATCAGCAGGTGATGCTCGACCAGCCATGACACCATCTCGGTCTCGGCCGCCGAGAAGCCGAGACGCGGGCAGAGCCGCCGCGCCACGCGGGCACCGGCGATGGAATGATCCTCGACCCGCCCCTTGGCGATGTCGTGGAGGAACAGCGTGACGTAGAGCACGCGGCGATGCTGCGGCAGGATCTTGGGAAACAGCTCGTTGGCGAGGCCGTATTCCGGCCGTTCGCCGCGCTCGATCTCGGTGAGCACGCCGATGCAGCGCAGCAGGTGCTCGTCGACCGTGTAGTGGTGGTACATGTTGAACTGCATCATCGCGACGATGCGGCCGAAATCCGGGATGAAATGGCCGAGCACGCCGGCCTCGTTCATGCGCCGCAGAACCGTCTCCGTATTGTCCTTGGCGGTGAGGATATCGAGGAACAGGCGGTTGGCTTCCGGGCTCTCCCGCACCGTCTTGTCGAACAGCGCGAGCGAGCGCGTCGCCAGCCGCATCGCGTCGGGATGGAAGGCGAGCCCGTGCTTCTGCCCGAGATAAAACAGCCGGATCAGGTTCACCGGATCGCGCGCGAAGACCTCGGCATCCGCCACGTTGATGCGGTTGTTGTCGACGACAAAGTCCTCGGTCTCGCGCAGCGCCTTGCGACCGTGGCCGCGGAACTTCGCCACCATGCGGTTGAGCATCGGCACCGGCTTGTCCTGCCGGTCTTCCAGCCGCGCGCACAGGATCGCGGTCAGGTCGCCCACGCTCTTGGCGGTCAGGAAGTAGTGCTTCATGAAGCGCTCGACATCCTTCTGGCCGGGATGCTCGGTGTAGCCGAGCCGCACCGCGATATCGCGCTGGATGTCGAAGGCGAGGCGCTCCTCGGCGCGGCCGGTGACGAAATGCATGTGGCAGCGCACCGACCACAGGAAGTCCTCGCAGCGGCAGAACAGCCGGTACTCGTCGCGGTCGAACACGCCGCGATCGATCAACTCGTCGGGTTCGCTCACGCGGTAGACGTATTTGGCGATCCAGAACAGCGTGTGCAGGTCGCGCAGGCCGCCCTTGCCGTCCTTGACGTTGGGCTCGACCAGATAGCGCGACTGGCCGCCGCGGCGATGACGCTCCTCGCGCTCGGCGAGCTTCGCGGTGACGAATTCCGGTCCGGTGCCTTTTGCCACCTCGTTGTCGAAGCGGGCGACGAGCTCGTCGAACAGCTTCCTCTCGCCGAGCAGGAAGCGCGACTCCAGGATCGAAGTGCGGATGGTCATGTCCGCCTTGGCCTGACGGATGCATTCGTCCAGCGAACGCGTCGCGTGGCCGACCTTCAGCCCCATGTCCCACAGGCAATAGAGGATGGTCTCGGCGATCTGCTCGCCCCAGGCGGTCTGCTTGTAGGGCAGGAGGAACAGCAGGTCGATGTCGGAGCCCGGCGCCAGCAGCCCGCGGCCGTAGCCGCCGGTCGCCACCACCGCCATGCGCTCGGCCTCGGAGGGGTTGTCGGCTTGGTAGAGATGCGTCGCAGCGAAGTCATAGAGCACGCAGATGATCTGGTCCTGCATCAGGCACAGCCGCTCGGCGCAGCGGCGGCCGTGGCGCTCCTTCAGCAGCAGGCGCTCGACAACGACCCGGCCCTTGGCGAGCGCGGCTTTGAGATGCTGGGCGACGGCGCTGCGCAGCTCGCGCTCGCGGCCCTCATGCGCCGCCGCCAGCGCCTTGAGATCGGCCGCCATGGCGCGGGCGTCGAAAACTTCCGAGAACCCGCGCGGCGCCTGATCGGAGATCGTCAGCATTGCCGGTATCGCTTATCCGAGCGGCCGGGCGATGTCATGTGGCATCGAACGTGACACGTCCACGACCATTACAGAACGATATCGCTGTCTTAGCGTAATATTATAGAACAACAATCTATTTGACCGGGCTGATATCGCGATCTAAAGAATATTTATAGCGCCCCAGGCCGCAATTCCACACGATGGGGCCGCGCCGCGCACGGAGCCGATGATGACTCTCTTGTCCCGCCGTTCGTTTTTCGCATCGGTGCTTCTGGCCGGCCTGCTGCCGACGTCGACGCTGTTCGCGGCCGATAATCCGAAGGAAATCCGCATCGACTGGGCGACCTACAATCCGGTTTCCATGGTGCTGAAGGACAAGGGCCTGCTGGAGAAGGAGTTCGCCAAGGACGGCATCACCATCCGCTGGGTGCAGACGCTCGGCTCCAACAAGGCGCTGGAATTCCTCAATGCCGGCTCGATCGATCTCGGCTCGACCGCAGGGTCGGCGGCTCTGCTCGCCAAGATCAACGGCAATCCGATCAAGTCGATCTACGTCTACTCCCGCCCCGAATGGACGGCGCTCGTCACCCGCAAGGACACCGCGGTTGGCAAGATCGCGGACCTCAAGGGCAAGCGCGTCGCCGTCACGCGCGGGACCGACCCGCACATCTTTCTGGTGCGCGCGCTGCAGAGCGCGGGCCTGACGGAAAAGGACATCACGCCGGTGCTGCTCCAGCATCCCGACGGCAAGACGGCGCTGATCCGCGGCGACGTGGATGCCTGGGCCGGCCTCGATCCGATGATGGCGCAGGCCGAGGTGGAAGACGGCGCCAAGCTGTTCTACCGCAACAAGGAGGCCAATACCTGGGGCATCCTCAATGTGCGCGAGGATTTCCTGAAGGATCATCCCGACCTCGTGCGGCGCGTGCTCGCCGTCTACGAGGAGGCGCGCAAATTCTCGCTCGCCAATCCGGCCGAGGTGAAGCGCGTGTTCATCGCCGTCACCAAGCTGCCGGAGGCGGTGGTCGCCAAGCAGCTCGATGAGCGCACCGAGCTCACCCACAGCAAGATCGGCGCGCCGCAGCGCGAGTCGATCCTCGCGGCCGGGCTGGCGCTCCAGCAGGCCGGCGTGATTCCCGGCAGGCACCGACGTGAAAGCCGCGGTCGACGCGCTGATCGACGACCGCGTGGCGCTGCCGGCGGGCAACTAAACCGCGCTTACAATTTCTTCCTGACGGCAACGGCGACGAGATCGTGCTGCTTGCTCCGTTACTCTCACCCCAAGGAAGAGGGTAATGAGCTAGCCGCTTTGTCCGAGAGCCAATCACGGCCTGGCTAACCTCACGCATTGCATTCGCACCGGGTCTTATGTCTCTTGCCGGGATGACAGCGACCGCCGAGCCCACAATCATCGTGGAGAGCGCACCGCGCGCCGGCGCCGCGCGCTACCTGCGGCCGTCGCTCGGGCTGCTGCTGCCGGTCGTGCTCGCGGTGCTGTGGGAGTTTGCGGTTCGACTGGGCTGGTCCAGCGGACGCCTGGTGCCGCCGCCGTCGCGCATCTTCGAGACCTTTGCCGAGTTGTGGCGCGCCGGCGAATTGCAGCGCCACGCCGTCGCGACCGTTGCGCGGGTCGCGGCGGGCTTCGGCCTCGGGGTCGTGGCGGGCACGCTTCTGGGCGCGATCTCCGGCTATTCGGTGCTGGCGCGCCGCCTGCTCGATCCGACGTTCCAGGCGTTGCGCGCGATTCCGTCGATCGCCTGGATCCCGCTGTTCATCCTGTGGCTGGGCATCTTCGAGACTTCGAAGGTGACCCTGATCGCGGTCGGCGTGTTCTTCCCGGTCTATCTCGGCGTCATGGGGGCGGTGCTCTCGGTCGACCGCAAGATCGTCGAGGTCGGGCGCGTGTTCCGGCTGTCCGGTTTCGCCATGGTGCGGCGGATACTACTGCCGGCAGTGCTGCCGGCCTATGTCCTGGCGCTGCGGTCCGGGCTCGGGCTCGGCTGGATGTTCGTGGTCGCGGCCGAGTTGCTCGGCGCCTCCGAGGGGCTCGGCTTCCTGCTGCTCGACGGCCAGCAGCTCGGCAAGCCGGCGCAGATCGTCGCCGCGATCGTCGCCTTCGCGGTGATCGGCAAGACGACCGACTGGATGCTGGCGAGCGCCGCCGCGCCGTTCCTGCGCTGGGAAGACGCCTTCGGCGCGGCGAGCGACTGACATGCTCGTCCTCGATCACCTGAGCAAGACCTATCCCAACGGCGTGCGCGCGCTCGATGGCGTGTCGCTCAACGTCGCGCTCGGCGAGATCGTGGCGATCGTCGGCGGCTCGGGCTGCGGCAAGTCCACGCTGCTGCGGCTGGTCTGCGGCCTCGACGCGCCGACGCACGGCGCGGTCGCGCTCGACGGCAACCGCATCACGGCGCCGCACGAGCAGATCGGCATCGTGTTCCAGGAGCCGCGGCTGCTGCCCTGGCTCACCGTCGCCGACAATGTCGGCTTCGGCCTCGCGCACCGTCCGCGCGCCGAGCGGCAGCGCCGCGTCGCCGCGCAGCTCGAGCGCGTCGCGCTCTCCGACAAGGCCGGTGTGTGGCCGCGCGAGCTCTCCGGCGGCCAGGCGCAGCGCGTCGCCATCGCGCGCGCCCTGGTGACGCGGCCGCAGGTGCTGCTGCTCGACGAGCCGTTCTCCGCGCTCGACGCCTTCACCCGCGTCGACCTGCAGGATCACCTGCTCGACCTGTGGGCCGACACCAAGCCGACGCTGGTGGTCGTCACCCATGACGTCGACGAGGCGATGGTGCTCGCCGACCGCATCATCGTGATGCGTCCGCGCCCGGGCCAGCGTGTTCGCGGAGATCGAGGCCGACCTGCCGCGCCCGCGCGACCGTCAGTCCGCCGCCTACGATCACGTCAAGCGCCGCGCGCTCGCCGCGCTCGACCGCTCGCTTAATCGCAGCGTGGTGACTGACGACGGAGAGACGCAGAGCGAGGTCGGCGCCGGCGCCTGGTGGTGATGGGACGGAAGAGGCTGGTTCCGAGAGGAAAGGGAGTTGCTGCGCCGATCTGCCATGCCTGCCAGGGCCTTGCCACGCGGACAGGCGAAAGCTTACTGAACGACAGCGCGGGCATGACAACCGCGGCGTGGAGGAAGCCCATGAAGAGCTACGACGTCTGCGAGTGCGGCGCGCCGCTGCAAGCTGATCGAGCGGCCGACGCCGGAGCCGCAGGGCACGGAGGTGCTGCTGAAGGTGATCGCGGCCGGCGTCTGCCATTCCGACCTGCACATCTGGGACGGCTATCTACGAGCTCGGCGGCGGCAAGAGGCTGAAGCTGCCTGGAGCGCGGCATCAAGCTGCCGCTCACCATGGGCCACGAGAATGTCGGCGAGGTCATCGCGGTCGGCCCCGACGCCAAGGGCGTCAAGGTCGGCGACGTGCGGCTCGTCCATCCCTGGATGGGCTGCGGCGAGTGCAAGGTGTGCCGGCGCGGCGACGAGAACCTGTGCCTCAAGCCGCGCAATCTCGGCGTCTTCGCGCAACGGCGGCTATGCCACCCACCTGATGGTGCCGCATCCGCGCCACCTGTTCGACATCGGCCGGCTGTCGCCGGAGAAGGCGGCGCCGCTCGCCTGCTCGGGCGTCACGGCCTATCGCGCGCTGAAGAAGGTTGGCGAGACCGTGTTGCGCGAGGAGCCGATCGTGATCATCGGCGCCGGCGGCGTCGGCCTGATGGGCGTGACGCTGGCGCAAGGCGATGGGCGCCAAGGGCATCATCATGGTCGACATCGACGCCGGCAAGCGCGAGGCCGCCAAGACGGCCGGTGCGACCGCGGCGATCGACGGCGCGGCGCCCGACGCGGTCGAAGCAGATCCAGGCGGCCGCCGGTGGCGGCGTCTGGGCGGTGATCGACTTCGTCGGCTCGTCGGCGACCGGCGAAGCTCGGCAGCGACGTGCTCGTCAAGGGCGGCACGGCTGATCGTCGTCGGCCTGTTCGGCGGCGACGATCACGGTGCCGACGCCGTTCTTTGCCGATGCGCGCGATGACGATGCAGGGCTCGTACGTCGGCAGCCTGACCGAGATGGCCGAGCTGCTCGACCTGGTCAGCCGCACCGGCATGCCGCCGGTGCCGATCGCCAAGCGGCCCGCTGTCTGAGGTCAACGACGCGCTCAACGACCTGCGCGCCGGCAAGGTGGTCGGCCGCGTGGTGGTGATGCCGGCTTGAGGCATGAACCTCGTCGACCATTTCTACGACGTCCCTCCGCGGAAATTGTTCGCGGTCGCCTTTGCGATCGCGTTGATCGCCAATCCGGCATGGCTTTACGGACATCGTCTGGGCTGGGCCATTGTCGCGCTGATCTGGCTGATATTCGGTGATCAGTGTGCTCGCTCATCGTTGGAATGCACGCTGGATTGTGGCAACAGGCCCCGTCGCGGCTATCTTTCCCGTGCTGGCCGCCGGGTTCATGCACTATTGCATGGCGGACAACAGTTGCCCGTGACACGTTCCCTTTCTGTTTAGGAGATCACAATGGACGCCGCCGCGCTGCGCGCAATGCAGGCTCCGATCAAGGAGCGCTACAAGGATGACGCGAAAGCTGCGTTCATCACGCTGAAAGCCAAGGGCACGCTCGACGACCAGAGCATCGCCTGCAAGGTTGAGACCGGGCGCTCGCTCGCGGTGGCCGGCCTGCATCCGGCGACCGGCGGTTCGGGAATGGAGCTGTGCTCCGGCGACATGCTGCTGGAGGCGCTGGTCGCCTGCGCCGGCGTCACGCTCAAAGCGGTCGCGACCGCGATCGACGTGCCGCTGAAATCCGGTACCGTGTCGGCGGAAGGCGACCTCGACTTCCGCGGCACGCTCGGCGTCGCCAAGGATGCGCCCGTCGGCTTCGCCCAGATCCGGCTGACCTTCGACGTCGACACCGACGCGCCGCAGGACAAGCTCGACCAGTTGCTCAAGCTCACGGAGCGTTATTGCGTCGTCTATCAGACGATCGCAAAGGGCCCGCCGGTCGACATCAAGATGCAGCGGGTGTGATCCGCCCGATGACGACTCGCAGTGTCCGCTGATCTCACCGTCCTGGTTCTGCTCGTCGTCAAGATGGCCATCACTGCGGGCTTCGTGGTGGTTTCATCCGTCGTCACGGAGCGCGCCGGGCCGGTGATCGGTGCGTTGATCTCGACGCTGCCGGTGTCGGCAGGACCGGGCTATGTATTCCTGTCGCTCGACCATGACACGGCGTTCCTCGCGCAAGCCGCGACCGCAAGTCTCGCCATCAATGCCGCGACGGGCGTCTACATGCTCATCTACGTCGCGCTGGCGCAGCGCGCGCCGCTGCTCGTCAGCCTCCCGGCGGGCCTCGGCGTATGGGTCCTGTTGGCGATCGGCATGCGCGGGCTCGATCTCACGATCACGCAGGCGGTGATTGCCAACGTGGTCGTCTATGCGGTCTGCATTCCACTGGTGGCGCGCTTCCGCCATGCCGCGATGCCGGTCGTGACGCGGCGCTGGTACGACATCCCGCTGCGCGCCGCGATGGTGGCAACCCTGGTGGCGATCGTCGTCACCGTCAGCAGCCGCGTCGGCGCGACCATCAGCGGCATGATCGCGACGTTCCCGATCGTGCTGACCAGCCTGGTGCTGATCCTACATCCGCGCATCGGCGGCCCCGCCACCGCTGCGGTCATCGCCAACGGCCTATGGGGGCTTCTCGGCTTCGGCGCGGCATTGCTGGCGCTGCACCTGACCGTCGTGCCGCTCGGCGCGCCGGCGGCGCTGAGCCTGGGTCTCGCCGTGGCGGTGATGTGGAACCTGGTGACCTGGATCATCCGGCGGCGCGGAATCCCGCCACGGCCGCCGCGCAGGATTTGATCCACCGCCGCTGATCTATTCTCCGCTCATTCGCTCGGCGCCGAGCGGGAATATGATCAGCCATCCCGCTTCATCGCCTTTTGCTTGAGCGCATAGAGCGCGTCCATCGCTTGACGGGGCGACATCTCATCGGGGTTCAGCGCGGCAAGCGACGCCATGAGCGCGGATGTCGCGCTATCGTCGGGTGACGGCGGCGCTGGTGTACGCGCAGCCGCCGCGAACAGCGGCAGGTCGTCGATCAGGCGGCGCGCCGACGACGCGCGGTCATTCGACTCAAGCTGCGCCAGCACCAGCTTGGCCCGCTCGATCACGTTCGCCGGAAGACCGGCGAGCTTCGCCACCTGGATGCCGTAGGAGCGGTCGGCGGCGCCCGCCATCACCTCGTGCAGGAAGATCACCTCGCCATGCCATTCCTTGACGCGCAGGGTCGCGTTGTGGAGCCGCGGCAGCTTGGCCGACAGCGCGGTGAGCTCATGGAAATGGGTCGCGAACAGTGCACGGCAGCGGTTGGTCTCATGCAGGTGCTCGATCGCCGCCCAGGCGATCGACAGCCCGTCGAAGGTCGCGGTGCCGCGGCCGATCTCGTCGAGGATGACGAGCGAGCGCGGCCCCGCCTGGTTCAGGATCGCGGCGGTCTCCACCATCTCGACCATGAAGGTGGAGCGGCCGCGCGCGAGATCGTCGGCGGCGCCGACGCGCGAGAACAGGCGGTCGACGATGCCGATGCGCGCGCGCTTCGCCGGCACGAAGCTTCCCATCTGCGCCAGCACCGCGATCAGCGCGTTCTGGCGCAGGAAGGTGGACTTGCCGCCCATGTTGGGGCCGGTGATGAGCCAGATGCGGCCGGCGTCGCCGCCGCCCGGCGGCGCCAGGTCGCAGTCGTTGGCGACGAACGGGCCCGCCATCGCGCGCCAGCGCCTGCTCGACCACCGGATGGCGCCCGCCCTCGACGAAGAAGTCGAGCGTGGGCCCGACCTCTGGCCGCACATAGTCGTGCTCGATGGCGAGCGCCGCCAGCGCGGCGGCGACGTCGAGCATGCCGAGCGCATTGGCCGCCGCCTTGATGGCGTCGCTCTCCGCGGTGACGCTCGCGGTGAGGCGATCGAAGATATCGAGTTCGATCGACAGCGCGCGGTCGGCGGCGTTGGCGATCTTGGATTCCAGCCCGGCCAGCTCGGTGGTGGTGAAGCGCACCTGGCCGGCCAGCGTCTGGCGATGGATGAAGGTCGCATTGGCGGGTGGCGCGGTCAGCTTCTCGGCGTGCTGCGCCGTGACCTCGATGAAATAGCCTAGCACATTGTTGTGTCGTATCTTCAAGGTCCGGATGCCGATCTCGTCGGCATAGCGTGCCTGCAGCGAGGCGACGACGCGGCGCGACTCGTCGCGAAGCTGGCGCACCTCGTCGAGGGCTTGGTCGTAGCCGGGATGCACGAAGCCGCCATCGCGTTTGAACAGCGGCAACTCGTCGCGCCAGCGCGGCGGCGAGTTCCTCGCTCAATGTCCCGTCGGCCCGCCGCAACGCGTCGCGCGCCTCGGCGATCTCGGCCGAGGCTTCGTCCATGGCGTCGAGCCGCATTGCGAGATGAGCCGCTGCCGCAAGACCGTCGCGGATCGCGGCCAGGTCGCGCGGCCCGCTGCGGCCGACCACGAGCCTTGCGACCGAACGCGCCAAATCCGGCGCCGCCGCGAGCCGCTCGCGGACCTCGCTCCGCATGGCAGCATCGGCCACGAAGGCCGACACCGTATCGAGCCGGCGCGTGATTGCCTCAGGATCGGTGAGCGGCGCCGCAAGCCGCTGCGTCAGCAACCGGGATCCCGCCGCGGTCACGGTGCGGTCGAGCGCGGCGAGCAGCGAGCCGCGCCGCTCGCCGGAGAGCGTGCGGATCAGTTCGAGGTTGGTGCGCGTCGCAGCGTCGATCTGCAGCGTCGAGCCGGAGGCTTCGCGCGCCGGCGGCGAAAGCGGCGGCCGTTTGCCGAGCTGCGTGCGCTCGACATACGTCACGCAGGCCGCTGCGGCCGTGAGCTCCAGCCGCGAGAAGGCGCCGAAGGCATCTGTCGTCGCTACCGCGAAATAGGACGCGAGGCGACGTTCCGCGGTGGCGCCGTCGAACACGTCGCGCGTCAGCGGCGTCACCGCGGCAAGCGTGCGCAGCCACGGTGCGATCTCGCTATCGCCATAGAAAGCGTCCGACACGATGACTTCGCCCGGCTCGAGCCGCGCGACCTCGGCGGCGAGTCCGGCCTGCTCGCATTCGGTGAGGCGGAACTCGCCGGTGGAGATGTCGATCCAGGCGAGCGCGAAGCGGCTGGCCTCCTCGGCGGACGAGGCCCGTGCCCGCGCGACGCTCAACAGATAATTGTTGCGCCTCGCATCGAGCAGCGTGTCCTCGGTCAGCGTGCCGGGCGTGACGAGCCGCACCACGTCGCGGCGCACCACGCTCTTTCCGCCGCGCTTGCGCGCCTCCGCCGGGTCCTCGAGCTGCTCGCACACCGCGACGCGGTGGCCGAGCGCGATCAGCCGGTGGAGATAATCGTCCGAGCGGTGGATCGGCACGCCGCACATCGGGATGTCCTGCCCGAGATGCTTGCCGCGCTTGGTGAGCACGATGCCGAGCGCGCGCGAGGCGATCTCGGCGTCCTCGAAGAACAGCTCGTAGAAATCGCCCATCCGGTAGAACAGCAGGCAGTCCGGATTGGCGGCCTTGATCTCGATATACTGCTCCATCACTGGCGAAATGCGGCCACTCGCGTCCGCGGGCGCTGCGGTGTCCGGCGTGATGGGGCTGGCGGCGTCCATGAGACGCACACGCTAGCAGATCAGGACGGGGCTTTCATGCCCGCTTGGCACGGGCAAGACGGCTGTCCACCGCCCTGCGCCTCAATCGATCTCGCTGCGCCGGAGCAGATAGTCGAGGCCGCCGACGCGGTACCAGCGATAGCCGTAACCCTCGATGACGAGGCGATGCTTGCCGTCGTCGCCGGCGCGGCTGTGATCCTCGGCGAGCAGGTTGACCAGAAGGTCGCCGTGCTCGCCCTCGACGCCGACCGCGAAAGCGATCTCGTGCGGCTCGGCATCGAGATTGTGCACGAACAGCACGGAATTGTTGCGCCAGTCGTAGCGCATCACCAGCATCGCGGGGTTGCGCGTGCGGGATCACGGTGAAGTCGCCCCAGCCGATCTCCGGCACCTCCTTGCGCATGCGGATGATGCGCTCGGTCCAGTTCAGCAGCGAGTTCGGATCGCGCCGCTGGATCGCGACGTTGACGTGCTCGAAGCCGTACGGCCCGTCGCTGATCACCGGGCAGCAACCGGCTTGTCGCTGCTTGGTGAAGCCGCCATGCGGCTCGTCGGACCACTGCATCGGCGTGCGCGCGCAGTTGCGCTCCGGCAGCGACAGGTCGTCGCCCATGCCGATCTCGTCGCCGTAGCGGATGCACCGGCGTGCCGGGCAGCGTGAACAGCAGGCTGTAGGCGAGCTCGAGCCGGCGCCGGTCGCCGCCGAGCATCGGCGCGAGCCGGCGGCGGATGCCGCGGTCGTAGAGCTGCATGTCCTTGTCCGGCCCGAACGCGGCGAACACCGTCTGGCGCTGCTCTTCGGTCAGGCGCCCGAGATCGAGCTCGTCGTGGTTGCGCAGGAACATGGCCCCACTGCGCGGTGGCGGGCCGCGGCTGGGTCGCCTTCAGCGCCTTGGCCAGCGGGCGCGTGTCGGCGGTGGCGAGCGCGTAGAACAGGTGCTGGTTGACCTGGAAGTTGAACATCATGTGCATGCGGTCGCCGTCGTCGCCGAAGTACTCCATGTCGGTGTCGGGCAGCACGTTGGCCTCGGCGAGGATGATCGCGTCGCCCTGGCGCCATTGCAGGAACTCGCGGAAGCGCGCGCAGCATGTCGTACTGCTCCTCCGGCTTGCTGACCTTCGGGCCCTTGGTGGCGATCACGAAGGGCACCGCGTCCATGCGGAAGCCGGAGACGCCGAGCTGGATCCAGAAGCCCATGATCTTGAGGATCTCGGCCTGCACCTCCGGATTGGACGTGTTGAGGTCGGGCTGGAAGTCGTAGAAGCGATGGAAGTACTAGGCCTTGGCCTGCTCGTCGTAGGTCCAGGTCGACTTCTGCACGCCGGGAAACACCATGCCCTTGTTGGCGTTGGCCGGCTTCGTCTTCGACCAGACGTACCAGTCGCGATATTTCGAGTTCGGGTCGCGCCGCGCCTCCTTGAACCACGGATGCTGGTCCGAGGTGTGGTTGACGACGAGATCGATGAGCACGCGGATGCCGCGCTGCTTGGCGGCGTGGGTGAACTCGACGAAATCGCCGAGGCGTGCCGTAGCGCGGGTCGACGCTGTAGTAGTCGGCGACGTCGTAGCCGTCGTCGCGTATGCGGCGAGGTCTGGAACGGCATCAGCCAGATGGCCGTGATGCCGAGGCCGTGGAGATAGTCGAGCCGCCGCATCAGGCCCTGGAAGTCGCCGACGCCGTCGCCGTTGGCGTCCATGTAGGTGCCGACGGAGAGGCAATAGATGACCGCGTTCTTGTACCAGAGGTCGTTGATCATGGATCACCTGAGATGACTGGCCGGCTTGAATCAGCCAGGAGCGAAGCGGCGCCGATGATGAGGCCCTCATCGGGCTCCAGGACCAGCGGTCCGTCGATGGCCCCGTGCCCGCCCGGATGCGTCGAGAGCAGAACGACATCGTCATGCACCCATTCGGGCAGCGTCACCGATCGAGCCTCATGGCGAAGATTGAGAGCGACCAGCAACCGCTGGTCCCTGCGGTATCGCTCGTAGGCCAGGACCCCCGGTCCAATATCCCAGCGGCGATAAGCACCATCGGTCAGCGCCGCGTGTTCGTCGCCGCAACGCGATCAGCCGCCGCTGCAGCGCGAGCATCGACTCCGGATCGTTCAGTTCAACGGCGACGTTGCGCGCTGAGAATAGTCGGCGGCGACCGGCAGCCAGGGCGCACGGTGCGGTGAAGCCGGCGTACGCGGAGCTGTCCCACTGCATCGGCGTGCGCTGCGGATCGCGGCCGAAGCCGAGGCCGGGCTCGTTCTTCTCCCAGGGGTCCTGCGCCGCCGTCGGCGGGAATCGGCACGTCGGTCATGCCGATCTCGTCGCCGTAATAGAGTGTCGGCGTGCCGCGCAGCGTCAGCAGCAGCATCGCGGCGACGCGCGCCTGCGCGGCGCCGACGCGGCGTCGCGATGCGCTTCTGGTCGTGATTGCCGAGCACCCAGTTGGGCCAGCCGCCGGCGGGCAAGCGCGCGCTTCGTATTCGTCGATCAGCGCTGCGATGACGCTCGGCGTCCCACGCGCGTCTGCAGGAGCTGGAAGTTGAACGGCAGCTGGACGCCCGTCGAGGTCGCGCCCGTAATAGGCGACGAGGCGCTGGAGCGGCAGATAGATCTCGCCGATCAGGACGCGGTCGCGGATATGCGTCGACGACGCGCGCGCATTTCGGCGACCACCTCGTGCGATCTCGGGCTGGTCGGCGGAATGGACCTGCAGCAGGCGGTTGATGTCGGGCTGTCCCGGCGCGTAGCCGGGGTTGACCGGGTTGTCGCGCAACGCCTCGTCCTTCATGAGGTGCCAGATGCACGTCGACGCGGAAGCCGTCGACGCCGCGGTCGAGCCAGAAGCGCATGCACGTCGTGCATCGCGGCGCGCACATCCGGGTTGCGCCAGTTGAGGTCGGGCTGCGCCCTGAGGAACGCGTGATAGTAATACTGTCCGGTCGTCTCGTCGAAGGTCCACGCGCTGCCGCCGAAATTGCTGATCCAGTTGTTGGGCGGCCCGCCGTCCGGGCTGCGCGTCGCGCCAGATGTACCAGTCGCGCTTGGCGCTATCGCGCGACGACTGCGGCTCTCGACGAACCAGGGATGCTGGTCGGACGTGTGGTTCGGCACGAAGTCGAGGATGACCTTGATGCTCTCGGTGATGCGCTTCGTCGATCAGCCGCTCGAAGTCGGTGAGCGTGCCGAATACCGGGTCGATGCCGCAGTAGTCCGAGATGTCGTAGCCGAAATCGGCCATCGGCGAGGGATAGATCGGCGAGATCCAGATTGCGTCGACGCCGAGCCGGACCAGATAGTCGAGCCGGCGCGATGATGCCCGGCGAGGTCGCCGATGCCGTCGCCGTTCGTGTCCTGGAACGAGCGTGGGTAAATCTGGTAGATGATCCCGTGCTTCCACCAGGTCGCATCCGTCACGCGGTTCCCCTTATGCTGCGGCGCGGCGTACAAGGCAGAATTCGCGTCCCGCTGACGAGTTCCCCTTTCGGCAGGTGAGTGACGTCGTTATGGTGCCCGCCCGGCCGAGCGGCCTTGCATTTTTTCGGAGACGTTATGGCTCCCAAGAGCGGCGGCCCCAAGCGGCCGACCTTCACCGACCAGGAAGCGCTGCTGTTTCACAGCCAGGGCCGGCCCGGGAAGCTCGAGGTCATCGCCACCAAGCCGATGGCGACGCAGCGCGACCTCTCGCTCGCCTATTCGCCCGGCGTCGCGATCCCGGTGCTGGCGATCGCCGAGGATGAGAGCCGCGCCTACGACTACACGACCAAGGGCAACTTCGTCGCCGTCATCACCAACGGCACCGCGATCCTCGGGCTCGGCAATCGCGGCGCGCTCGCCGCCAAGCCGGTGATGGAAGGCAAGGCGGTGCTGTTCAAGCGCTTCGCCGACATCGATTCCATCGACCTGGAGGTCAACACCGAGGATCCAGACGAATTCATCAACTGCGTCAGGTTCCTCGGCAAGGGCTGGGGCGGCATCAACCTGGAAGACATCAAGGCGCCGGAGTGCTTCATCATCGAGCAGCGGCTGCGCGAGCTGCTCGACATCCCGGTGTTCCATGACGACCAGCACGGCACCGCCATCATCTCGGCCGCCGGGCTGATCAACGCGCTCGATCTCACCGGCCGCAAGATCGAGGACACCAGGCTCGTCTGCAACGGCGCCGGCGCCGCCGGCATCGCCTGCCTCGAGCTGCTGGAAGCGATCGGCTTTCGGCACGAGAACCTCATCCTCTGCGACACCAAGGGCGTCATCTACCAGGGCCGCACCGAGGGCATGAACCAGTGGAAGTCGGCGCATGCCGTCAAGACCGATGCGCGCACGCTGGCCGAGGCGCTCAAGGGCGCCGACGTGTTCTTCGGTCTCTCGGCCAAGGGCGCCGTGACCAAGGACATGGTCGCCTCGATGGCCAAGAACCCGATCATCTTCGCGATGGCCAATCCCGACCCCGAGATCACGGCCGAGGAGGTCGCCGAGGTGCGCGACGACGCCATCATGGCGACCGGCCGCTCGGACTATCCGAACCAGGTCAACAACGTGCTTGGCTTCCCCTACATCTTCCGCGGCGCGCTCGACGTGCGCGCCACCACCATCAACATGGAGATGAAGATCGCGGCCGCGCACGCGCTCGCCGAGCTTGCGCGCGAGGACGTGCCGGACGAGGTCGCTGCGGCCTACGGCGCGCGGCCGAAATTCGGGCCGGACTACATCATCCCGGTGCCGTTCGATCCGCGGCTGATCTCGTTCATACCGCCGGCGGTCGCCAAGGCCGCGATGGATACCGGCGTCGCGCGCAAGCCGATCGTCGACATGGACGCCTACCGGCAGACACTGCGCACCCGGCGCGATCCCGATCGCCGGCGTGCTGCAGCGGGTGTTCGAGCGGCTGCGGCGCTCGCCGAAGCGCGTCGTCTTCGCCGAAGGCGAGGAGGAGCAGGTGATCCGCGCGGCCGCGAGCTTCGTCCATCAGGGCCTCGGCACGGCGCTACCTGGTCGGGCGCGAGGACCGCGTGCGCGAGACCGCCGAAGATTGCCGGCATCGAGCTCGGCGACGGCATCGAGATCATCAACGCGCGCCTGGCGACGCGCAACGCCGAATATGCGGCCTATCTCTACGAACGGCTGCAGCGCCAGGGCTACCTGATCCGCGACTGTCCAGCGGCTGGTGAACCAGGACCGCAACCATTTCGCCGCCTGCATGGTGGCGCTGGGCGATGTCGACGCCATGGTGACGGGCGTCACGCGCAACTTCTCGGTCGCGCTCGCGGAGATCAGCGCATGCCATCGACCCCAAGCCCGGCCACCGCGTCATCGGCGTGTCGCTGGTGGTGTCGCGCGGCCGCACCGTGCTGGTGGCCGACACCGCCGTCACCGAGATGCCGGACGGGGCCGGACATCGCCGAAATCGCGATCGAAGCGGCCGGTGTCGCACGCCGCCTCGGCTATGAGCCGCGCGTCGCGCTGCTGTCATTCTCGACCTTCGGCCACCCGCCCGGCGAACGCGCCGAGAAAGTGCAGGACGCGGTGCGCATCCTCGACGCAGCAGCGCGTCGATTTCGAGTATGACGGCGAGATGGCGGCGGACGTCGCGCTCAATCCCGAGCTGATGGCGGCCTATCCGTTCTGCCGCCTGTCGGGTCCCGCCAACGTGCTGGTGATGCCGGCGTTCCACTCCGCCGCGATCTCGACCAAGATGCTGCAGGAGCTCGGCGGCGCGACCGTGATCGGGCCGATGCTGGTCGGCCTCGACAAGTCGGTGCAGATCGTGAATCTGTCGGCCGAAGGACACCGACCTCGTCAACATGGCGGCGCTCGCGGCCTATAACGTGAGCGGGTAGAGTTTGCTTGTTCATTCCCCCCGGCAGGCGAGAGAGAACCGATCCGGAGCACATATGGCCTCGACCAGCTTTCCGGCGTCATCGCCGCCGTCGCCACCGCGGTCGACGAGACCGGCGCGCCGAATCGCCGCGCGCTCGACCAAGCTCGCGCGCTTCCTGCTCGACACCGGCTGCGACGGCCTCAACGTGCTCGGCACCACCGGCGAGGCGACCTCGTTCTCGCTCGAGCAGCGCAAGGCGGTGATGTCGCGCCTACGCGACCGCCGGTCTGCCGCTGGACCGGCTGATGGTCGGCACCGGAGCGGCCGCGACTCGCCGACGCGGTCGCGCTGACGCGACACGCCGCGGAGCTCGGCTTTGCCGGCGCGCTGATCCTGCCGCCGTTCTACTACAAAGGCGTGCCGGATGACGGCCTTGCGGCCTATATCGACGACGATCGTGAAGGCGACGGCCGACAAGCCGATCCCGATCTATCTCTATCACTTCCCGTCGCAGTCCGGACTGCCGTGGCACGTCACGCTGATCGCGCGCCTGCTCGACGGCGTTCGGATCGCGCATCGTCGGCCTGAAGGATTCCTCCGGCGACATGGCCTATGCGCGGGAGGCCGCTGCGATTGTCACCGGACTTCGACGTGTTCCCGTCGACCGAGGCCGGCCTGATCGAAGCGCGCGCCGGTGCCTTCGCGGGCTGCATCTCGGCGACCGCCAACCTCAATGCCGACCTGTGCGCCCGCGCCTGGCGCGACGGCGACACGGCCGCGCTCGACCAAGCGGTGACGATCCGCAAGCTGTTCGACGGCAAACCGCTCGTGTCCGGGGTCAAATCGACGCTCGCCCATATCCATGGCGACGCCGGCCTGGGCGCGGGTGATGCCGCCGCTCGCGCCCTTCCGGTGGCGGATCGTGCGAGCGCCATCGCCGGCTACGACGGCGTGCGGGCGAAGCGCGTGGCGTGAACGACGCATGCCCGCCGTTGACCCTTCCCGCGGGCTGATATAAGCCTCCCCGCGCAGGCGGCTTTAGGCCGCCGCTGCCTTTTCAGAGATCGATGACGCTGCCGGCGACGCAAGTCGCGGCGCCTTGCGGAACGGGAACACGATGGCCAACACCAAGTCTGCCGGGAAAGCGGCGCGCGTGATCGCGCGACGAACCGAAGTCAACAAGGCGCGCCGCTCGCGCATGCGCGGCTTCGTCCGCAAGGTCGAGGAGGCGATTACCGCCGGCGACCAGACCGCCGCCACCAGCGCCCTGCGCGCCGCCGAGCCGGAGCTGATGCGGGCCGCCCAAAAGGGCGTCGTCCACAGGCTGACGGCAAGCCGCAAGGTTTCGCGCCTCTCGCACCAGATCTCCAAACTGGCGAAGTAAGGCGTCCGAAGCCCGGCTCGCCGCTGCGGCTATCGGCTGACCCATCACGATTTTGCACAACTTTCGCTCGACCTTGGTGAAAGCCGGGCGCGCTATCGTTGTGCTTGGTGGTGTCAACAAATGGGGCGAAGGGAGGCCCTCTCCGTATTGCTGCGTACGAAATTTCCGCAATGGGCGGGCCGCGGAACCGGCGCGGGAGATTAAGGCTAGTCGAAAAATTGAACAAAAAAAGCCTCGTTTCGCCAAAGACTTGAGAGGTATGAAAAATGAGGGGGTTGGAGTCGGTTGTCTGGGCCTGCGGTAATGACCGGCCGCTCCTGCCGGGGCGCTGCCAGGCAGCAGCGGGAACAAACAAAGCGGGTCTGGGATTCATCGCGGCGATTCAAGCCGTTGCCCGCCGATGCTTCACATTCCTGTCATGGCACCGTCTTGATGCGAACGCGACGCAATAACAATGGCCTTAACAAACCGTTGCGCCTCTCTCTTTGGAGTGTATGGTCGTAACACTTCCGGGCTCCCGGGGGCTTCAGGAAACGATCAGTATTCGCGCTCCGACGCGCAGATAGGGGTGGTATAATGTATACTCGCTCCCGGTCTGTTTTGCTCACGGTTGAACCGAGTCTCGGTCCAAACCTTGATCCTCTGCTGTACTACATCGTTTCTACACAAACGATGTTTCGAGGCGTCTCGGTAGAACCCGAAAGTTTGAGAGCGGCAGTCATCGCGTACGGCGGTACGTGATCGACGGGAGGAAGTATGACGACAATTGTACGCCGGATTTCAACTTCTCCGCTAGCATCCAGACCCGATCAATCCCGAGGCAGGTTCGACCCCACCATCGTCCTGGCGGGTTTGGTGCCCATCGGGCCCGCATCGCCGCCTTTCCGCGGTGCTCCTCCGGGACCACGGCACGGCCAAGCGCCGCCCGGCCGCTGACGCCCCCCGCGCCCCGCCAGCCTCTTCATCCCGATCCTTGAGGCAATTCGTCCGCAGCCTTGCGGGCGCATGCCGATCCTTTGCGACTTGAACTTCCGGAGCAAGCGATGCAGAAATCGTCAGAAGCCATCAATAATGTCACGGCGGCCCGGCGCGGGGACTCCACGGCGTCGTCGCATGACGATGCCGATCCGGCGGGCGGTGACCAGGAGCGCTGGACGCGGGTCAAGAAGCGGCTGCGCGCCGAGCTGGGCGAAGACATCTATCTGAGCTGGTTCGCCAGCATGGACTTCGTGGCCAAGGACGCCGACACGGTGCGCCTGTCGGTTCCTACGCTGTTCCTCAAAAGCTGGGTCCTGGCGCACTACATCGACCGGGTGCTGGGCTACTGGCAGGCGATGGAGCCGAACATCAAGCGCATCGAGCTTATCGTGCGCTCGGCGGTGCTGCGCTCGCTGGTCTCGAAAACGAAGCCGGCGGTGCCGGACGAAGGCCGCGAGGCGCGGGAGCCGGCCAAGGACGGCGAGCGAGTCGCGGCGCCCGTCTCCGTCGCCCATGACGCGCTCGGCGGCTCGCCGCTCGACCCGCGGCTGACGTTCGAGACCTTCGCGATCGGGCGCTCCAACAAGCTTGCCCATGCGGCGGCGAGCCAGGTCGCGACCGCGCGCCGACGCGAGCCAGTGGTGTTCAACCCGCTCTATATCCATGGCGGCGTCGGCTTGGGCAAAACCCATCTGCTGCAGGCGATCGCCTGGGCCGGCAACGCCGCCCGCGAGCGCAAGGTGCTCTACCTGACGGCCGAGAAGTTCATGTACGGCTTCGTCTCGGCGCTCAAGAGCCAGACCGCGATCGCGTTCAAGGAAGCGCTGCGCTCGATCGACGTGCTGGTGATCGACGACCTGCAGTTCCTGCAGGGCAAGTCGACCCAGGCGGAGTTCTGCCACACCCTCAATGCGCTGATCGATGCCGGCCGCCAGGTGGTGGTCGCCGCCGACCGTCCGGCCGGCGACCTCGAGAGCCTCGACGAGCGCGTGCGCTCGCGGCTTGCCGGCGGCCTTACGGTCGAGATCGGCTCGCTCGACGAGGACCTGCGGCTGGAAATCCTCAACGCGCGGGCGGCGGTGGCGCGCGTCCATCACACCGGCTTCGACGTGCCGGCGCCGGTGCTCGCCTTCATCGCCAAGACCATCACCCATAACGGCCGCGACCTCGACGGCGCGCTCAACCGCCTGCATTGCCCATAACAAGCTCACCGGCCACGCGGTGACCATGGAGATGGCGGAGCGCGCGGTGCGCGACCTGGTGCGGCCGCAGGAGCCCAAGCGCGTCAAGATCGAGGACATCCAGCGCACTGTGGCGCGCCAATACAATGTCAGCCGCTCCGACCTGCTGTCGTCGCGCCGCACCGCCAACGTGGTGCGCCCGCGCCAGATCGCGATGTATCTCGCCAAGACGCTGACGCTCGCGCTCGCTGCCGGAGATCGGGCGGCGGTTCGGCGGGCGCGACCACACCACCGTGCTCCATGCGGTGCGCAAGATCGAGGGCCTGGTCGGCAGCGACGCGGCGCTCGCCGAGGAGGTGGAGATCCTCAAGCGCCTGCTGCAGGAGTGAACTTTTCGCGCCGCCGCGGATCGCCTATTGGCCCTCGCGCCTCTATATGAGGCGGGGGAGGCGCCCATGCTGCGCAAGATCATCTCGGCACTGCTGCTTGTGCCGCTGGCGGCTGTGATCGTGATGCTGGCGGTCGCGAACCGCCATGCCGTGACGCTGTCGCTTGATCCCCTGTCGGCGGACAAGCCGGCGCTCGCGCTGACGCAGCCGCTGTTCGTAATCCTGTTCCTGGCGCTGCTGGCCGGCGTGTTCGTCGGCGGTACCGCCGCATGGCTGCGGCAGCGCCGATGGCGCCGCGCCGCCCGCCGCCGCGAGACCGAAGCTCGCCGCTTGCGGGCCGAGAACGAGACGCTCAAGAAGCGGATCGCGGAGGCGGAGCACATCGCCTCGGCGACCCACGCGGCCCCGGCCCTCGTGCGGAGGCTGCCGGCGGCGTGAGAAGACGGCGCCCGGCGTTCATGCTATGTCTGCATGAGAGGATACCGTCATGAACGTCCACCATATCGACCGCCGCGTCCTTCTCGCGCATCTCCACGCGACAGAGGAGAAATTCCAGCTGCGGTTCGTCGGGTTGCTGCCGCCCGGCAGCGCGCCTCATGTCTTGGGCGACGACGCGGTCGAATTCCTGGCTGAGAAAGAAGAAGGCCTGTCATTGCTCGGCCTGTCCCGCGCGGAAGTGGAGCTGTCAGGCCGTCTGGGGCGGCCGGTCGGCGTCGGGTTGCGCAGCGAGCTTCATGGCAGCGACGAAAAACGAATCCTGGCGGGGCTGCAGCCTTTATGACCGATCGTTCGCCGTTGGATTGGCTGAACGACGCCAGATATTATGCCCTCGAAGCGCGAGCGCCTGCATCTGGCCTTAACGACGATGAGTTTGTCGCAAATCGGCGTGATCGGCTCGCCATTTTATTCTGCCTCGTCGGTGGTCGGTGAAGCACTCGACCAGGTCCCCAAGGGCATCCGGGCTCTTGCTCCGGAAATAACCTGGGGCGCAATCAAGGGAATGCGAAACCGTCTGGTGCTCGGCTACGATCTGACCGATGGCCAGATCGTCCTGAACATCGCCCAGAACGATACCAAAGACCTTGCGGGATCGATCGGTCGGCTTATTGAAAAGATTGAATGAGCCTCCTCCTCAAAATATGCGGCCTGCGCACGGCACAAACCCTCGACGCCGCGATCGATGCCGGCGCCGATGCCGCTGGCTTCGTGTTCTTTCCGGCTTCGCCGCGCAACGTGAGCCTCGACGAGGCGCGCGTCCTTGGGGCGCGGGTGAACGGCCGTGCGCTCAAGGTCGCGCTGTCTGTCGATGCCGATGATGCGGCGCTGGCCGCGAGCATCGAGGCGCTTCGCCCCGACATGCTCCAGCTTCACGGCCACGAGAGTCCGGAACGGGTCGCCGCTGTCCGGGTGCGGTTCGGGATTCCGGTGATGAAGGCGATTCCCGTGGGGGCCGCGGCCGATCTCGCGGTTGTGCCGGCCTATGCCCGTGTCGCCGACCGTCTGCTGTTCGACGCCCGGCCGCCGCGCGGTGCGACGCGGCCCGGTGGGCTCGGCCTCACCTTCGAGTGGCGGCTGCTGGAGGGTCTTGACCCCGGCATTCCCACCATGCTCTCAGGCGGTCTCCACGCCGGCAACGTCGCGGAGGCGCTGCGCATCACGCGCGTCGGCGCCGTCGACGTATCCTCCGGCGTCGAGCGCGCGCCGGGCGACAAGGACGCCGACATGATCCGCGAATTCATCCGCGCTGCGCGCGAGGCGGCGTCGCGCCTTGAGACGCAGAAAGTTGCAAGCCCGGCATGACAGTCCACCCGAAACCGAACTCCTACCGCACCGGCCCGGACGAGCGCGGGCATTTCGGCATCTATGGCGGCCGCTTCGTCGCCGAGACGCTGATGCCGCTGATCCTCGAACTCGAGCAGGCCTATGCCGAGGCCAAGGCCGATCCCGAGTTCAAACGCGAGATGGATGGCTACCTCACCCACTATGTGGGCCGCCCTTCGCCGCTATATTTCGCCGAGCGGCTGACGGAGCATTGTCGAAACACGACGACGGCCTCCGGCCTTATGGGCGCGAAAATCTATCTCAAGCGCGAAGAGCTCAACCATACCGGCGCCCACAAGGTGAACAACGTGCTCGGCCAGATCATGGTCGCGCGCCGCATGGGGAAGAAGCGCATCATCGCCGAGACCGGCGCCGGCATGCACGGTGTCGCCACCGCGACGCTATGCGCGCGCTTTGGCTTGGAGTGCATCGTCTACATGGGAGCGGTCGACGTCGAGCGGCAGGCGCAGAACGTGTTCCGCATGAAGATGCTGGGCGCCGAAGTGCGCCCGGTGACCTCCGGCGCCAGGACGCTCAAGGACGCGATGAACGACGCGCTGCGCGACTGGGTCACCAACGTCGCCGACACATTCTACTGCATCGGCACGGTCGCGGGGCCGCACCCCTATCCGATGATGGTGCGCGATTTCCAGTCGATCATCGGAGATGAGACACGCCAGCAGATGCAGGAGGCAGAAGGCCGGCTGCCGGATTCCCTCGTCGCCTGCATCGGCGGCGGCTCCAACGCGATGGGGCTGTTCCATCCGTTCCTCGACGATCCGTCGGTCGAGATCTACGGCGTCGAAGCGGCCGGTCACGGCCTCACCAATCTGCATGCGGCGTCGGTCGCGGGCGGACGCCCCGGCGTGCTGCACGGCAACCGTACCTACCTGTTGATGGATGCCGACGGCCAGATCGCCGAGGCGCATTCGATCTCGGCCGGACTCGACTATCCCGGCATCGGCCCGGAGCATGCCTGGCTCAACGACGTCGGCCGCGTGCAATTCCTTTCCGCCACCGACGACGAGGCGCTGAACGCGTTTCAGCTTCTCTCCAAGCTCGAAGGCATCATCCCGGCGCTGGAACCCGCGCACGCCGTCGC
Source organism: uncultured Alphaproteobacteria bacterium (assembly GCA_963776455.1). Lineage (GTDB taxonomy): Bacteria > Pseudomonadota > Alphaproteobacteria > Rhizobiales > Xanthobacteraceae > CAVZMU01. The sequence continues at coordinate 94,059 of CAVZMU010000001.1, read as the reverse complement.
CAAGGTGCTGGAACTCGCGCCCATTAAGCCGAAGGATCACCTGATGGTGGTCAACCTCTCCGGCCGCGGTGACAAGGATTTAGCGACCGTCGCCGATCATCTGGGGACATCGGTCTGATGACCACCCGCATCGACGCCCGCTTCGCCGCGCTGAAGGATGAAGGCCGTGCCGCGCTCGTCACCTTCCTGATGGCGGGCGATCCCGATTTCGATACCGCGATCGCGGTCGTGAAGGCGCTGCCGGCGGCCGGGGCCGACGTGATCGAGCTCGGCATGCCGTTCACCGATCCGATGGCGGATGGCCCCGCGGTCCAGGCCGCGGGGCTGCGCGCGCTCGCGGCCGGCATGACGCTCGCGCGCACGCTCGATCTCGTGCACGAATTCCGCAAGGGCGACGAACTGACTCCGATCGTGCTGATGGGTTACTACAATCCGATCTACATCTACGGCGTCGACCGTTTCCTCATTGACGCGAAATCTGCCGGCGTTGACGGGCTCATCGTGGTCGACCTGCCGCCGGAGGAGGACGAGGAGCTGTGCCTACCGGCGCTCGCCGCGGGGCTTAACTTCATCCGCCTCGCGACGCCGACCACCGACGACAGGCGGCTGCCGGCCGTGCTCGCGAACACCTCGGGCTTCGTCTATTACGTGTCGATCACCGGCATCACCGGCGCGGCGTCGCCGCAGGCCGCCAACGTCAATGTCGCGGTCGCGCGCATTAAGCGCCACACCAAGCTGCCCGTGGCGGTCGGGTTCGGCGTGCGCACCGCCGACAACGCCCGCGCCATCGCGGAGAATGCCGATGCCGTGGTGGTGGGCTCCGCGCTGGTCGATGCGCTTCGCCACAGCCTCGATCCCGCCGGCAAGGCGACCGCGCGCACCGTGACCGCCGTCACCGATCTCGTCGCCGAACTGGCGCAAGGCGTGCGCGGCGCCCGACGCGTTGCCGCGGAATAGCCGCAACGCAGTGGTCGAATTCGGCACATGGCTGAAGACACCGACTGGACCGCCCCGATGAATTGGATCGCCAACGTCGTGCGACCCAAGATTCGCTCCTTCCTGCGCCGCGAAGTGCCGGAGAACCTGTGGGTAAAGTGCCCGGAGACCGGGCAGATGGTGTTCTACAAGGACCTGGAAGCGAACCAGTTCGTCATCCCGGGCTCGAACTACCACATGCGCATGAGCGCGACGCTGCGGCTGAAATCGCTGTTCGACGGCGGCACGTTCGAGGATGTCCGCCTGCCCGAGGTCCCTACCGATCCGCTGCGATTCCGCGACGAGCGCCGCTATACCGACCGCCTCAAGGATGCCCGCGCCAAGACCAGCATGCCGGATGCGATCAAGCTCGGCCTCGGCCGGCTCGACGGCATGCCGGTGATCGTCGCGGTGCAGGATTTCGACTTCATGGGCGGCTCGCTCGGCATGGCGGCGGCGGAAGCGGTGATCAAGGGCGCCGACCTCGCCGTCGAGGGTCGCGCGCCGTTCATCCTGTTCGCGAGCTCCGGCGGCGCGCGCATGCAGGAGGGTATCCTGTCGCTGATGCAGCTCCCGCGCACCACGGTCGCGGTGGCGCGCCTGCGCGAGGCGAAGCTGCCTTATCTGGTGGTGCTCACCAATCCGACCACGGGCGGCGTCACCGCCTCCTATGCGATGCTGGGCGACGTCCATATCGCCGAGCCCGGCGCGCTGATCGGCTTCGCCGGCCCGCGCGTCATCGAGCAGACGATCCGCGAGAAGCTGCCCGACGGCTTCCAGCGCGCGGAGTATCTCAAGGATCACGGCATGGTCGACATGGTGGTGCATCGCCACCAAGTCCGCGAGACGCTCTCGCGCCTGTGCCGACTGCTGATGAAGGCGCCCGCCGCCGATGCCGTCATGCCTGTTGCGGCGCAGGATGCCCTGCTGGTGTCCGCGAGCGCTTGAGCCTCGCAAGGCGTGGCGCCCCCGTATTCCGCTCGCGCCGCATCCGGGCTAGGTTGCCGCCTCGTTTTCAGAACGAGAATTCGCGGGAGAAGCCCATGCCGAACTACACCTACGACCATATCCATCTCCGCAGCCCCAACCCGGAGGCGACCGCGCAGTGGTATGAGAGCATGCTGGGTGCCGAGGTGAAGCGTTCGACCCAGGAGGGCAAGCCGCGTATCGACCTGAAGCTTGGCGGCGCCAACATTTTCATCGCGCCGGTCGCGGCTGGCGACGGCGTCAACGCGCCGCCGGTCACGCCCTACCAGGGCCTCGACCATTTTGGGTTCGCGGTCAGCGGCATCGACGCGGTGGCGGCCGACCTCAAGGCCAAGGGCGTGGAGTTCACCAAGGAACCGACCACGGTGCGGCCGGGCGTGCGCATCTGCTTCATCCGCGCGCCGCAGGGCGTGTCCATCGAGCTGCTCGACCGCAACTATTCGTGAGCGCAAGCCGGGTGAGCAACGCGGGCGCTGCGCGCTCGGAATGCTTATATCGGGCCAGGACCCACGGAGTGTTTCGCGATGTCAACGGACACCAAGACCTACCCTGTCACCCACACCGACGCCGAATGGCGGGCGTTGCTCACGCCTGAGCAGTACCAGATCATGCGCAAGCATGGCACCGAGCGGCCGGGAAGCTGCGCCTTGAACTACGAGAAGCGCCACGGCACGTTCGCCTGCGCCGGCTGCGGCCAGGAGCTGTTCGTCTCCAAGACGAAGTTCGAGAGCGGCACCGGCTGGCCGAGCTTCAACGATCCGGTCGAGGGCTCGGTGGAGACCACGACCGACCGGAGCTACGGCATGGCGCGCACGGAGGTCCATTGCAGCCGCTGCGGCAGCCACCTCGGCCACGTCTTTCCGGATGGGCCGCCGCCGACCCATGATCGCTACTGCATCAACGGCGTGGCGCTGAACTTCGAGCCGGATACCGCCTAACTACTCCGCCGCCTGCGCGTAGGCGATATTGCGGCCGCCATAACGGCGCACGCGGACGTTGGCCTGCTCGGCGTGTCCGGAGAAGCCCTCCAGGATGCACAGCCGTGAGCAGTATTCGCCGATCATCGCCGAGGCCTCGTCGGTGAGCACCTTCTGGTAGGTACAGGTCTTCATGAACTTGCCGACCCACAGACCGCCGGTGTAGCGCGCCGCTTTCTTGGTCGGCAGCGTGTGGTTGGTGCCGATCACCTTGTCGCCATAGGCGACGTTGGTGCGGGGCCCAAGAAACAGCGAGCCGTAGTTCCTCATGCTGGCGAGGAAGAGATCGGGATCGCGCGTCATGACTTGCACGTGCTCGGAGGCGATGCGGTCGGCCTCCGCGATCATCTCCTCGTAGAATTCGCAGACGATGACCTCGCCGTAATCCTCCCACGCCTTGCCGGCAGCGTCGGCGGTGGGAAGGATTTTCAGCAGGCGCTGTACCTCGTCCATGGTGTCGCGCGCGAGCTTCTCGGAATTGGTCAGCAGCACGGCGGGCGAGGTCGGTCCATGCTCGGCTTGGCCGAGCAGGTCGGTGGCGCAGATTTCGCCGTCGACGCTGTCGTCGGCGATGATCAGGGTCTCGGTCGGGCCCGCGAGCAGGTCGATGCCGACGCGGCCGAAGAGCTGGCGCTTGGCTTCGGCGACATAGGCGTTGCCGGGGCCGACGATCATGTCCACCGGTCCGATGGCGCCGGCGCCCAGCGCCATCGCGCCCACGGCCTGCACGCCGCCGAGCACGTAGATTTCGTCCGCGCCGCCGAAATGCATCGCCGCGACGATCGCCGGATGCGGCCCGCCATGGAACGGCGGCGCGCAGGCGATGATGCGCTTCACGCCGGCGACGCGCGCGGTGACGACCGACATGTGCGCGGAGGCGACCATCGGATAGCGGCCGCCCGGCACGTAGCAGCCGATCGAGTTCACCGGGATGTGCTTGTGCCCGAGCACGACGCCCGGCAGCGTCTCGACCTCGACGTCCTTCATCGAATCGCGCTGCTTGTGAGCGAAGTTGCGCACCTGCGCCTGGGCGAACTTGATGTCGTCGAGGTCGCGCTTGGCAACCTGCGAGACCGCGTGCTCGATCTCGGGTTCGCTCAGGCGGAAATTCGCCGGCTCCCACTTGTCGTATTGCCTCGAGAGATCGCGCACCGCGGCCTCGCCGCGCGCCTCGATGTCGGTGAGGATGGTCTCGACCGTTTCGCGGACCTTGGCATCCGCCGCCTTGATGGCGCCGGCGTCCATTCCGCGTTTGAGATAACGGGACATCGTTTCTTCCCTTTCCTGGTCGGCAATTCGTCTGGACGTCCGGAGCGGGCAGCAGGAGCGGTCACGCCACCTCGGGATTGCGGCGGCGCTCTCGTTGCAGCTTACGGCTCGGTCGTACTCGTCGAGATATCCATACACGGAGAGTTTAGGCAGATCGCGCGGATGATAACTTGGCGCATCGTCGCGGGCACCGCACGCCGAAGGGCGTTTGGATCACGCGCGCAACCTCGAATGGGCCTATGGAGAATAGAACTCATGGAAAAGGCCGCATCGTCGCCGATGCGGCCTCATGATCTCGTTCCGGTCTTCGCACAGCCTCGCAAGGCTGGGCCTTCTGATTGGGCAGGCGTATATGCCTGCGCCGTTGTGCCTTACTGTGACGCCGCCGCGATGGCGTGAAGCGTCAAGCTGCCTCGGCTTCCTCGGCGGGCTCCGCCTCGTCGGCCGGCTTGGGTCCGCGGCGCGGGCCCTTGGCGAGCGCGCCCTCGATCTCCTTGATCGCCTCGGTCTCGGTGATGCGCTGCACCGCCGCGATCTCACGGGAGAGCCGGTCGAGCGCCGCCTCGTAGAGCTGGCGCTCGGAGTAGGACTGCTCGGGCTGGGTGTCGGAGCGGAACAGGTCGCGCACCACCTCGGCGATCGCCGTGATGTCGCCGGAGTTGATCTTGGCCTCGTATTCCTGGGCGCGGCGCGACCACATGGTGCGCTTGACCCGGGCGCGGCCCTTGAGCGTCTCCAGCGCACGCTTGACCATCGGGCCCTCGGCGAGCTTGCGCATGCCGACCGACGCGATCTTGGCTGTGGGGACGCGGAGCGTCATCTTGTCCTTGACGAAGTTGATGACGAACAGCTCGAGCTTGTAGCCCGCGACTTCCTGCTCTTCGATCGACACGATCTGGCCGACGCCGTGGGCCGGATAGACGATGAACTCGTTGGTCTTGAAGCCCTGGCGCTGGGTCGCCGCCTTCTTGGCGACTTCCACCACCACCTCGACCGGCTTCTTGTTGGTGTTGCTGGGCACGCTTGCCACCGGCTTCTTGATCGGGGTCACCTTGGCCGCAGTGACCTTGGCGGCTGGCGGCTTGGTGGCTGCCGGCTTGGCGACCACAGCCGGCTTGATAGCCACCGGCTTGACGATCTTGGGCGCAACGGCTGGCGCGGTCTTCTTCTTGGAATCCATGCGGGGCATTACCTTTTTACCGCTCGGCCGGGCTTTGCCGCGGGCGAGCGTTTTTGTTTTGGGGGCGGCGCGGCGGGCGCTTCCCCTCGAGGTTTTCGAGACCTTGCGGCTCGAACCGGCGGAACTCTTCTTTGAACGACGCGATTTTGCTGCCACTGCTGTTCGCGTGGGTCTCACGCCCCTGTTTGTCGCTTCCCTGAAAGTGACCCGAAAAAATACGCTCCCAACGGGGAGCGGTTCGGGCGGCGATTATTTATCATCGCGGCATATATAGCACATTTTCAGCAAAAATCAAAGCCTTACGGTGCTGCAAACAAACAATTCGCTGCTTGCGCGCGGCATTTGGCCGAAACCGGTTAATGCGGGCCGTCCCGACTCAGTCGCCGGCGCCGGGATTTGGTGAGAAAAGCGCAAGCTTGTCCGGCTTGCCCTCCCACTCCTTGGCATCGGGCGGCGGCTCTTTCTTGGTGGTGATGTTGGGCCACGACTTGGCATAGTCGGCGTTGAGCCGCAGCAGTTCCTCAAGCCCCGGCTCGGTGTCTGGCTTGATGGCGTCGACCGGGCATTCCGGTTCGCATACCCCGCAGTCGATGCATTCGTCCGGATGGATGACGAGCATGTTCTCGCCTTCGTAGAAGCAGTCCACCGGACAGACTTCGACGCAATCCGTGAACTTGCACTTGATGCAGCTTTCATTGACGACGTAGGTCATCGCTCACTTCCGGCACGCTGGGACGCAGGCGTAGCGTGCTACTCCACGCACCCGTGCGGTGCAAGGACGCCGGCACCCTGGCCGCATCGCGCCCACGTCACGCCGGCGCGTGGGGCGGAGCTTCTTGACCGCGTCCGCAGGTTGTCGTTTCCTCGGCCTAAATCACCAGATGATTGCCGGCACAGCGTTGTCGCGCCGCCGAGAGGACTTTTACCATGCCGCAACCGCCTGTCCTGGACTGCCGACTCATCAACGCCAGCGTCGCGGCTTATTACATCGACAGCAGCGGGCAGATTCCCAGCACCTCGCCGGGCTATGCCGGAATGGGCGGCCTCCTTGGTTCGCCGGTGTGCTTCATCGGCGGCACCGACACGATCGACGCCGGCTTCGTCGCGGAGACCAAGGACAACTGGGTCTTTCTCGTGTTCCGCGGCACGCTGCCGCCATTCTCGACCGATTTCTGGCGCTGGATCGACGACTGGCTGCAGGATTTCGACGCCGGGCCGGTGCCGTGGGTGGTCGGCGGCAAGCCCTATGGCAATGTCGAAGCCGGTTTCGCCGAAGCGCTCCTCATCCTGTGGCCGCAGGTCGCGAAGGCGTTGTCGGCGATCGACCTGAAAACCAAGAACGGCGTCATCGTCACTGGCCACAGCAAAGGCGCGGCCGTGGCCTTTCCGGCCGCCTCGCTGGTCAAGGCGATCGACCCGCACACGCTGGTCCAGGCGCGCTGTTTCGCGGCGCCGCTGGTCTGCGACAGCACGTTCCGCGCCTGCTACCAGGCAGCCGGCCTGTGGCCGCACACCGTGCGCTACCAGAATGAATACGACGCCGTGCCGTTCCTGCCCTATCTGCCGGTGTTCGACATGCTGGCATCGGCCGAGCGCGTGTCCAAGGCCAAACGGACCAACGACGTCATGACGGCCGATCGGCGCGCGCGATTCCTTCAGAACGACTATGTCACGATGGGCCAGCTTCGCTTCATCGCCACGGCCGCTCCGCCGGTGAATTGCCTCATCGAATACGGCGACACGTATGAATCGCAGGCACTCGATGACCTGCTATGGGCATTGTTCACCCTGAATTTCACCGAGATCGCCGATGCCCATTCGGCGCAGGGGCGATACCTGACCTGTGTGTGCGGGTGAGGGCGTCGGCGAGTCAGGTTTGAGGACCGTTATTCGGTCACCAACGTCTCCGCTCATTCCCGCGAAAGCGGGAATCCAGTTTCTTCCGTCAGTAGGCTGGGTCCTGCTTTCGCGGGGACGAGCGGAGTTGCCGCCCTTTATTCGCCGCCGTCGCCTCGCAGCCGGTCGAGCACGCGCCGTTCGCGCTTGGTGGGGCGGCCGCTGCCGGCATCGCGGGCGCCCGACAAGGCCGCCATGGCTTCCGGGCTATCGCGCGGCGGTGCAGGCTCGGTGAGGTCGTCGTAAAGCGGGCGGGCGTCGTCGGCGCCGCCGCGGCGCTCGGCAAAATCCTTGACCTGGAGCACCCGGACCACGCGGTCGAGCGCGACGGTGATCACGTCGCCGGCTTTGACGATGCGGCTTGCCGCGTCGATGCGGGCGCCGTTGAGGCGGACATGGCCGGAAAGGGCGAGCGCCGCAGCCGCGGACCGGGTCCGCACCACCCGCGCGTGCCACAGCCACTTGTCGATGCGCTGGCGGTCCACGCGGACGGCGGCTCCTAACGCTTCAGTGCCGTTCCTTCGCGCTCGCCTCGAGCTGCTCCTTGAGCGCGGCGAGCTTGGCGAAGGGCGAGTTCGGATCGGGCTCGCGCCCGCGGCGCTCCTTGGGATCGCGCCATTCGCGCGGTTCGTCGCTGCGCCCCTTGGCGAAGCTGCCGCGGCCGCGGTCTTCCCGGTTCTGGCGATCCGGCCGGTCCGACCGCTCGGGACGCTTCGGGCGGCCGCCAGGCTCGCGGCGCTCCTCGGGCTTGCGATCGCCGTGACGTGCAGGATGCTCACCCGGCTGCGCGTCGGGGCGGCCGTGGCGTGGCCGGCGGTCGCGCGGCGGTCTTGCTTCGGTGGAATCCGGGGCGGGTGCAGCAGCCGCAGCGTCACCGGAGGCGGCGACGACATCCGGCGCGGCGGCGACAGGCTGGCGCGCCGGGCGGCGCTCGCGCTGCTCGGCTCGCGGCGGACGCCGGTGTTCGCGGCGCTCCTCGGGCGGGCGCCCGGGGCGCCAGACCTCAACCACCTCGGGTTCCGCCGGCGCGGCGTCTGCCGCGGGTGCCGCAGAATCCGCCGCCGTATCGGCATTCGGCGCCGCCTCGATGGATGGGCTTGCGTCCGCCAGCTCCGGCGCGGCATTCGCGGCCGGCGCGATCTGCACCTGCATTTCCGCCATCGCCCGCGCCACGTCGTCGAGCGTCGCTTCGGCGGGCTCGGTGGCCGCTTCGTCAGCGGCCGGAGCGCTCGGCACCGAGGCGGTTTCGGCGGCCGGCGCAGCTTCGGCATCCGGTGGTGCTTCGATCGCGCTGTCGTCGGTGACCGGCGCGATGCCCTCGGCAAGCGGCGTGAGCGTCACGTCCTGGATGCCGGGACCTGCCTGGATGCCGGGAGCCGTCTGGATGCCGGGGGCCGTCGCATCGCCGGTCTCGGCGACCGGGGCGATGCCTGCGGCGAACGGCTCGGCATTCTGCTCGTTCGTGGCTTCAGCAGTCGCGTTGTCAGCAGGCGCAGCGGTCTCGGGCGCAGCTTCGGCCGCAGGGACGTTCGGAACAGGAACCGGAGCAGGCGGCTCCGGCGGCTTCGGCCGCTTGTCCATCCGGTAGCCAAGCGAGCGCAGGATCGACGCAAAGTCCTCACCCGATGAGCCGGTCAGCGACGTCATGGCCCCGGTGATGGTGAAGCCGCGGCCATCGAAGGCGCCAGCAGGCTTCGGTCCGGCGCCGGCCGGCCGCCATGCGAGCGCGGGCCGGATCAGGTCGGCGAGGCGCTCGAGGATGTCGACGCGGACCGCGCGCTCGCCGCACACCCGGTAGCCGACCGCGCGATACAGCGCCTTGTTCGCCTCCTTGTCGGCGGCAAAGGAGGTGCGCCCGCTGGCGGCAAGGGCGCGGACCTCGTCGACGCCCTTGAGCTCGGGGTCGCCGCTCTTGAGCGCCCAGAGCTGGAGCGCGAGCGCGCGCGGCGCCGGCTTCAGCAGCGCCGGCAGATAGAGGTGATAGGCGCCGAAGCGCACGCCGTATTTGCGCAGCGATGCGCGCGAGTCCTGGTCGAGGCCCTTGACCTCCTCGGCGACGCGGCTGCGCTCGATCACGCCGAGCGACTCGGCAATCTGGAAGGCGATGCCGCGGGCGATGCCGGTCACGTCCTCGGCGCCGGCAAGGGTGAAGATCGGCGCCAGCAGCTTCTCGATGTGGGTCTTGAGCCAAAGGTCGACGCGCGCCTGCACCGCGTCGCGCGAGGCGCCGGTGAGCTGCTCGTCGGCGACGATGCGCACGCGCGGGCGCAGCACGTCGTCACCGGCGACGAGCCTGCCGACCGGCGAGCCGGTCCAGCGGATCACGCCGTCCGACGCGAGCACGAAGGCATCGTCGGCGCCGCCGGTGAGGCGCGTCGCGCGCAGGTCGATCTCGCCGGCCAGCGCCTTCTGTGCGGCGCCACGGAGAGTCTTGGCTTCGGGTCCGCCCGCGGACGGATCGGCGGCGAACTGAAAGCCGTCGAGCCGCCCGATCAGGTGGCCCTCAACCATGACGTCGCCGGATTTCGCTATATCGGTCTCGAGCATCGTATTCTCTTTGAGGCGCCGCATGAGCACGCTGGTGCGGCGGTCGACGAAGCGCTCGGTGAGACGCTCATGCATCGCATCCGAAAGCTTGTCCTCGACCGCACGAGTGACGCCTTGCCAGTGTTCGGGATCGGCGAGCCAGTCGGGGCGGTTGGCGGCAAAGGTCCAGGTCCTGATGTGAGCGAGGCGCGTCGATAATGTATCGATGTCGCCGTCGTTGTGGTCCGCCTGTGCGATCTGCCGGGAGAACCAATCGGCCGGGACACTACCCTCTCGCATCAGGAAACCATAGAGGGCGATGACAAGTTCCGTATGCGTCGCCGGCGAGATGCGGCGATAGTCCGGCACCTGGCAGACTTCCCACAACCGCTCGACGGCTGTGCGCGTCGTTGCTACGGCGCGCACGTCCTCGTCGCGCGAGGCATGTTCGAGCACCAGGATGTCCTCGGCGGTCGGCGCGCGCGTGAGGCCCGGCTCGGTCGGCGGCATCGCGAGCGAGGCCTGCAGCGCACCGACCGACGCGAAGTCGAGATCGGTGTTACGCCACTGCAGGACCTTGAGCGGCTCGAAGTCGTGGCTCTCGAGCGCCTGCACCAGCTCGGGCTCGAATGGCGGACAGCGGCCGGTGGTGCCGAACGTGCCGTCGCGTTGCGCGCGTCCGGCGCGGCCGGCGATCTGCGCGAACTCCGCCGGGTTGAGGCGGCGGAACTGATAGCCGTCATATTTGCGGTCCGACGCGAAAGCGACGTGCTCGACGTCGAGGTTGAGTCCCATGCCGATGGCGTCGGTCGCGATCAGATAGTCGACGTCGCCGGACTGATAGAGCGCGACCTGGGCATTGCGCGTGCGGGGCGACAGCGCGCCGAGCACGACCGCGGCGCCGCCGCGCTGGCGGCGGATCAACTCGGCGATGGCGTAGACCTCGTCGGCCGAGAACGCGACGATCGCCGAGCGGCGCGGCAGCCGCGTCATCTTCTTCTCGCCCGAGAAGGCGAGATGCGACAGCCGCGGTCGACTGAGGATATGCGCGCCGGGCAGCAGGCGCTCGACCATCGGCCGCACGGTGGCGGCGCCGAGCACCAGCGTCTCCTCGCGGCCGCGCACATTGAGCATGCGGTCGGTGAAGACGTGGCCACGTTCGAGATCGGCGCCGAGCTGAATCTCGTCGATGGCGACGAAGGCGACGTCGAGGTCGCGCGGCATCGCCTCCACGGTCGAGACCCAGAAGCGCGCGTTGGGCGGCTTGATCTTCTCCTCGCCGGTGACCAGCGCGACGGATTCGGCGCCGACCCGGTTCACCACCTTGTTGTAGACCTCGCGCGCGAGCAGCCGCAGCGGCAGGCCGATCATGCCCGACGAGTGGCCGAGCATCCGTTCGATCGCGAGATGCGTCTTGCCGGTGTTGGTCGGCCCGAGCACGGCGGTGACGCTGGTGCCGCGGGCGCGGGCGTCGCGGTTTCGAGGCGCGGAAAAGGAAACGGGCATCAGCTTCCGGAGGAGACGGCCCAGAGGCCTGTTATGGAGCGGACGGAGACCGCCGAAAATCCCTGAACGCCGGCTTTGGCCGGGCCGGCCGGCGAGCCAGCCTTGATAGGCGACCTTGCCCGCCATGACCAAGCGGGAAGATGGGCAATCCCGTGCGGCTTCACAACCGCAGCCGCGGGGTTCGCCGGCGCCATCCGCACAAACCGCCGGATAGCTAGGCGGCTTTATTCACACCTGGGCCCTAAGGGTAAGCACAACCCTACGGAGCAACACGATGTCCATCGAGCCCATCCGCGGACGATATGACGCGTTTTTCAAGGCTGATTTCATGCCGCTGATCCGGCAGGACCAGACCCAGGGAGCGCCCGAACGATCCGCCTATGCCGACGAGTTCGCCGCTTTTCACCTTGGCCAGATCGACAAGAAGCTTGGCCGGCTCATCGAACTGCTTGAGCGCAACGGCGCCCCTCCCGCCCCTTGAGGTGCCGATCAAGTTGCGACGGTTCGGATGCTGTCTTAACGAACGGAACGAGTCCCGAACGAAACGCGGCCGAATCGGTGACTCGCGACGGTTTCCGACTCCGTTCTCGCAACATCTAGGCGCTTCTTGAAATGCACGACAATATGCAGTGTCTTCTGCCGAAAGGGTGGGCGCTGCTGCCAAATGGTTAACGGGCACCGCGCCAAGCTCGATGCTGGAGTCAGGCTCACAGGAAAGCCGGCACAAAAGAAAGCACCGGCCCCTAGGCCGGCGCTCGCTTAACTCGACGATATGTTACCAGTGCCGCCAGTGGCGGTACCGATAGCGCGGCCCGTAATGATAGCGGCGCGGGCCGTAATATGGACCGGGATAATAGGCATAGGCCGGATACCCGTAGCCGTACGGGCCGTAGCCGCCATAATATCCAGGGTAGCCGCCGACGACCCCGGCGCCCAGCAGGCCAACACCGACGCCAAATCCGACGCCGCGGCCGCGACCGCGCCACCGCACATCTGTCAGGCCGTTATCCGGAACCGCCTGCTTGATTGCAGCGCCGTTCGACACGGGAGCCGCCGATGCTGGGGCCATGGCCGCGAGTGAAAGCGCGGCGGCCAGCCCGATGCCGATTGCCTTGGAGAGACTCATCGTACTGTCCTCTGTTGTTTCGATATCGCCCCACTTTGCAGCCGCATTTGTTGCACACCCCGCAGGCAACCAAGCGACCACCGTCGATAAGGCAACATCCGGGCGCGCCGCCGGGTTCCTTTCGAAGTCAGAAATAACGATGCAAGTCGTTGAACATGAACAGTTAGTCAGGGACCTGCATAGCGCTTGGCGGTTTCCCTAAGGGCAGCACCAGCCGTATGAGCAGGATTCCGGCATTCGCTGACAGCTTCCGACGTCGGCGTTGCAGTTCCGCCGCAGCCGGGAAAAGCCGCTGGGAACGCAGGTCGGCGCTGCGGGGCCGCTCTGGCTTTGGGGGGTGCCGCGATTGCCGCGAGCCCCAGGTTGCGGGCCGGACTGCGCGGCGGCGGCATCGGCGACCACCAGGGCCAGTGCGAACGCTATTGCTGCAATCGTCGTTTGGCGGAAGGTCATGGTCTATTGCTCCAGGTCGTCAAGCGTTCACGGCGGATTACGTCGAATCGTCAAGCGTCGCGATGATGGGCCGATTGCGCCCCAGCGTCTCCGGCCTTAGCGGAACCGCCCCTGACGCTCTCCACGAGCTCCCGCGCGCAGGCCTCCGGCGTCTTGCCGGCGGTGTCGAGCACGATGTCGGCGCGGGCATAGAGCGGCTCGCGGCTCTTGAGGATCGACAGCAGGTCGTCCATGGCGCGGGCGTTCTGCGCCATCGGACGCAGGTCGCCCTGCGCGACGACGCGGCTCATATGGGCATCCGGAGCGGCCTTGATCCAGACCGTGAGGCATGAGGTGAGCAGGAGCTCGAAGGTGCCGGGCTCGGTGACCAGGCTGCCGCCGGTCGCCAGCACGAAGGCGGGATGCTCCCGCAGCACCGCGTCGAGCGCGGCGCGCTCGGCACGGCGGAAGGTCTCCTGGCCGAACAGTTCGAACATCTCGGCGAGCGTCGTGCCGCTGGTGTCCTCGATCTGGCTGTCGAGCTCGATGAACGGCGCGCCGAGGGCGGCGCCGGCGATGCGGCCGATGGTGGACTTGCCGCCGCCGCGCAGGCCGATCAAGGCGACGCGCCTGCGGCGCGTCGTGCCGGGCGTGGCGGCGAAGCGCGCCAGGAGAAGCTGGCGCGCCTGGCCGAGCTGCTCGGCCGAGAGGCGCTCCAGCATCTGGCCGATCAGCATCGCCTCGACCGGACGGTCGCGATCGTCCACCAGTTCGGCGAGCGGCACGCCCAGTGCGCGCGCGATGCGCCGGAGCAGAAGGACCGAGCCGTTGCCCTTGCCGGCTTCAAGCTGCGCCAGGTAACGCTCCGACACCTTGGCATAGCGCGCCAGCACCTTGCGCGACATCGCGCGGCCGTTGCGCAGCGTGCGCACCCGGGCGCCGAGCGTATCGAGCAGCGGATGCCAGTCTTCAAAAATCAGGGTGCTGTCGGCGGCGACTTTGGGCTTTTCGGCCATCGACTCTCCCGAAGAATTTCGTGCATTATAATGCATGCCGAATTCTACAAGAACAACGGCCAATAAGTGCCGTGCCGGCAGGGCTGGAAATGACCGGAGGAACGATGGCGCACGACGCCTTCTTGGAGCGGCGGCCCTATAACGCCGCGGCCGATTTTGTGGACGCCAACGTGGCGCGGGGCTTGGCCCCCAAAGTCGCGTTCAACGACGGCGTCCGCACCCTCACTTACGGCGAGCTGCAGGCTGCGACCTGCCGCTTCGCACGTGGCATGCACGCGCTGGGCTTCGGCCAGGAAAGCCGGATCGCGCAGCTCATGGTCGACACCGTCGATTTCCCGATCGTGTTCTGGGGCGCGATCCGCGGCGGCATCGTGCCGATTCCGCTCAACACGCTGCTGTCCGCCGAGCAATATGCTTACATGTTCGAGGACTCGCGCGCCGCGGTGATCGTGGTGTCGGCGGTGCTGGCGAAGACCGTCTTGCCTGTGTTGAACCGACTGCCGCACTTGCGCCTCGTCGTGATCGCCGGCGGCACCGCGGACGACAAGGCCGCCTTCGGCTCGTGCCCAACGATGACGCTCCAAGAATTACTTGAGCGCGGCACGGAGGATATCTTCACGGCGCCGACGCTGTCCGACGAGGTCGCGTTCTGGCTCTACTCGTCCGGCTCGACCGGCAATCCCAAGGGCACCAAGCACGTCCATTCGTCGATCATTGCGACCGCGCGGCTTTACGCCGAGGGCGTGCTCGGCATGAATGCCGGCGACGTGGTGTATTCGGCGGCGAAACTGTTCTTCGCCTACGGACTCGGCAATGCCATGACGTTTCCAAACGCGGTCGGCGCCAGCGCCGCGCTGCTGCCGGGCCGGCCGACGCCGGAGGCCGTATTCGAGGTCATGCGGCGCGAACGCCCGACCCTGTTCTTCGGCGTGCCGACGCTCTATGCCGCGATGCTCGCGCATCCCGATCTCGCGCGTGGCGCCGGCTCGGATCGTTTGCGGTTATGCGTCTCGGCCGGCGAGGCCCTGCCCAGGCATATCAGCGAGCACTGGCGCGACAAGGTCGGTGTGGAAATCCTCGACGGCATCGGCTCGACGGAGATGCTGCACATCTTCCTCTCCAACCGGCCGGGCGACATGCGCTACGGCACCACCGGCAAGCCGGTGCCGGGCTATGAGGCGCGGATCATCGACGAAGCCGGCCATGACGTCGGCGACGAGGAGGTCGGCGAACTCATCATCCGCGGACCGACGGCTGCGGAGGGCTATTTCAACCAGCGCGCCAAGAGCCAGCGCACCTTCGCCGGCGAGTGGACCTATACCGGCGACAAATACATGCGCGACGCCGATGGCTTCTTTCGCTGCTGCGGGCGCACCGACGACATGTTCAAGGTGAGCGGCATCTGGGTGTCGCCGTTCGAGGTCGAGGCGGCGCTGGTGTCGCACGAGGCGGTGCTGGAAGCCGCGGTGATCGGCCTGGAGGACGGCGACGGCCTCACCAAGCCCAAGGCGTTCATCGTGCTCAAGCAGGGTTTCGCGGTGGATGAAACGCTGATCGCGGCGCTTCAGACGCATGTGAAAGAGCGCGCCGGACCATGGAAATATCCACGCTGGATCGACGTGCGGAGTGATTTACCGAAGACCGCGACGGGGAAGATCCAACGCTTCAAGCTGCGGCAGGAAAGCGTGAGTTGATGTATGGCACGTGCGAACATAAATCTTAGCGACGGCGCATGCATCTCAATCTCATCATCAGTTCCCTCCGCATCGAGGCGGCTTGGCACGGCCCGACCCCCGCCGAAGCGCCGACGCTGGTGCTGCTGCATGAGGGTCTCGGCTGTGTCGCGATGTGGCGCGATTTCCCCGAAAGGCTCGCGGCCGCGACAGGCTATGGCGTGCTGGTCTTCTCACGCCGTGGCTACGGTGCGTCAGACCCGCGCCCACTGCCATGGCCGGTCACCTACATGCATGACGAGGCCTGCGAGGTATTGCCGCGCGTTCTCGACGCGGCCGGCGTCAAGCATTGCATCCTGGTGGGCCACAGCGACGGCGCCTCGATCGCCACCATCTATGCCGGCGGCCGGCAGGATTTCCGCGTCCACGGTCTGGTGCTGATGGCGCCGCATTTCTTTGTCGAGGACATCACGGTTGCGAGCATCGCGGAGGCCAAGCGCGCTTACGAGTCGGGGGACCTGCGGGCGCGCCTCGCGCGCTACCACCAGCACGTCGACGTCGCGTTCCACGGCTGGAACGCCGGCTGGCTCACGACGGAATTCCGCGATTGGCGCATCGACGATGCGGTCGCCCATGTTCGCGTGCCGATGCTGATCATTCAGGGTGTCGATGATCAGTACGGCACGCTCGCCCAGGTGAGGATGGCGCAGGACGAGGCGTATTGCCCAGTCGAGGTACAGGTGCTCGACGATTGCCGGCACTCGCCGCAGGTCGATCAGCCGGAGAAGGTGCTGACGGCGATCGCGGATTTCGCTCACCGGCTTTTCGCGCATGAAGGGTTGCGCGAAGCCCAGTCCTCGGCCAAAGCCGGCGGCGCAGCGGCCGATGGTCGGTAACGGGGCCGAAGCCGGCGGTGTCAGCACAGCATCGACCATCGGTTGCAATCCGGGTCGCAATACCTCCATCGCCGTCATTAGTGACATTGCATTAAAATGCATATTTTGTGGCGACCGGCTTAGCCTCATGCTAGCGTATGCAAAATAATGCAGCTTAATTTTGGGAGGGCCCGTGCTCATCGATTTCCAGACTGAGCCCAGCCGCTATCGCCACTGGCGGATCGAGACCGACGGCGAAATCGCGCAGCTCATCATGGACGTCGACCCGGCGGGCGGGCTGTTTCCCGACTGCGAGCTCAAGCTCAATTCCTACGATCTCGCCGTCGACATCGAATTGCACGACGCCATCCAGCGCCTGCGCTTCGAGCACCCGCAGGTACGCGCGGTGGTGATGCGCTCCGGCAAGGACAACGTGTTCTGCGCCGGCGCCAATATCCGCATGCTCGGCAAGGCAAGCCACGGCCACAAGGTCAACTTCTGCAAATTCACCAACGAGACGCGCATTGCCATCGAGGATGCGACCGAGCACTCGAAGCAAATCTATCTCGCGGCGGTCAACGGCACGTGCGCCGGCGGCGGCTATGAGCTGGCGCTGGCGACCGACTACATCATGCTGATCGACGACCGCCGCTCGTCGGTGTCGCTGCCCGAGACGCCGCTGCTCGGCGTGCTGCCCGGCACCGGCGGCCTCACCCGCATCACCGACAAGCGCAAGGTGCGCCGCGACCTCGCCGACGTGTTCTGCTCGATCGAGGAAGGCATGCGCGGCCAGAAGGCGGTGGACTGGCGGCTGGTCGACGAGGTCGTGCCGAACTCGAAATGGAACGAGGCGGTGGCCGTGCGCGCCAGCGAGCTTGCGGCTCGCTCCGACCGGCCGCGCGACGCGCGACGGCGTCGTGCTCGCGCCGCTCGACCGCCGCATCGACGACGACGCCATCACCTACCCCCATGTCGGCGTCGACGATCGAGCGCGAGCGCGGCCGCGCCACCATCACGGTGCGTGGGCCGCCGAGCGTGCCGCGGTCTCGCTCGAGGATGCCTACGACCAGGGCGCCGACTTCTGGCCGCTCGCGATGGCGCGCGAGCTCGACGACGCGATCCTGCATCTGCGCTTCAACGAGCCGGCGATCGGGCTCCTCGTGTTGCGCACCGAGGGCGACGCCGAGGCGGTGCTCGGCGCACGACGCATCTGCTCGCGGGCCATGCCGACGACTGGCTGATGCGCGAGATGCGCCACTATCTCAAGCGCGTGTTCAAGCGCATCGACGTGACGGCGCGCAGCCTGATCGCGCTGATCGAGCCGGGCTCGCTGCTTTGCCGGCACGCTGGCCGAACTCGCCTTCGCCGCCGACCGCGCGGTGATGCTGATCGGGGCCCGCGACGGCGACAACCGCCCGCCCGCCGCGATCGTGCTGAGCGAGGTCAATTTCGGCTTCTATCCGATGGGCAACGGCCTGACGCGGCTGGCGACGCGCTTCCTCGGCGAGCCTGAATCGGTCGCGCGCGCCAGGACAAGATCGGCGCGCCGCTCGAGGCCGAGGAGGCCGAGGCGCTCGGCCTCGTCACCTATGCCTACGAGGACCTCGACTGGGACGACGAGCTGCGCGTCATGCTGGAGGAGCGCGCGAGCTTCTCGCCCGACGCGCTGACCGGCATGGAGGCCAACCTGCGCTTCGCCGGGCCGGAGACGATGGAGACGAAAATCTTCGGCCGGCTGACGGCCTGGCAGAACTGGATCTTCCAGCGCCCGAACGCGGTCGGCGACGCAGGGCGCGCTGAAGCTCTACGGCATCGGGCGTGTCGCCGACCTTCGATCAGGAGCGGGTGTGATGCCGCGTGTGACGCAGTCGCGTAGGGCGGGCAGAGGCGCCGGGGCGCCGGGCCAGAGCCGGGTATGAGGCTGCAAGAAACCGTGGGCACGCTGCGCTTTGCCCGCCTTACGCCTTTGGCTGCAGCACATCACGTCGTGCCGCGCCGCGCCCGGGACACGAGACCGAAAGGCAGCGCCATGAACATCATGAACGTCGACTACGACGGGCTGATCCCCAACAATGTCGGCCTCAACGGCGACATCCGCGTGCAGAAGGCGCTGGAGAAGTGGCATCCCGGCTATATCGACTGGTGGAACGACATCGGGCCCGGAGGGCTTCCAGCAGGCGCTCGTCTATCTGCGCACCGCGGTCAGCGTCGACCCCAAGGGCTGGGCCAAGTTCGACTATGTCCGCATGCCCGAATACAAGTGGGGCATCCTGCTCGCGCCGCAGGTCGAGGACCGCACGATCCCGTTCGGCGCCCACAAGGGCGAGCCCGCCTGGCAGGAGGTGCCGGGCGAATACCGCGCCATGCTGCGCCGCCTGATCGTGATCCAGGGCGACACCGAGCCCGCCTCGGTCGAGCAGCAGCGCCACCTCGGCAAGACCGCGCCCTCGCTCTACGACCTGCGCAACCTGTTCCAGGTCAATGTCGAGGAGGGCCGTCACCTGTGGGCGATGGTCTACCTGCTGCAGAAATATTTCGGCACCGACGGCCGCGAGGAGGCCGAGGCGCTGCTGCACCGCCGCTCCGGCGACCCCGACACGCCGCGCATGCTCGGCGCCTTCAACGAGGCAGACGCCGGACTGGCTCTCGTTCTTCATGTTCACCTTCTTCACCGACCGCGACGGCAAGATGCAGCTCGAAGCGCTGGCGCAGTCCGGCTTCGACCCGCTCTCGCGCACCTGCCGCTTCATGCTGACCGAGGAAGCCCACCACATGTTCGTCGGCGAGACCGGCGTCGGCCGCATCATCGAGCGCACCTGCGAGGCGATGAAGGAGGCCGGCATCGAGGACCCCAACGACATCGACGCGGTGCGCAAGCTCGGCGTCATCGACCTGCCGACGATCCAGAAGAAGGCCAACCTGCACTTCTCGCTGACGCTCGACCTGTTCGGCAACGAAATTTCCACCAACGCGGCGAACGCCTTCCATGCCGGCATCAAGGGCCGCTTCCGCGAGGACAAGCTCGACGACGACCATCAGCTCGAGAGCGGCACCTATCCGGTGCTGCGCCCGGTCGACGGCGAGATCGTTCAGCAGGATGTGCCGGCGCTGTCGGCGCTCAACATGCGGCTGCGCGACGACTACGTGGTCGACTGCAACGGCGGCGTCGGCCGCTGGAACCGGGTCATCGAGAAGTTCGGCATCCCGTTTCAGATCAAGCTGCCGCATCGGTCGCGTTCCACCGCCAGATCGGCGAGTTCGACAAGGTGAACGCCGACGTCGACGGCAACGTGCTGACCGACGAGCGAATGGGCGGCGCGCGAGGGCGAGTTCCTGCCCTCGGATTCCGACCGCGATTTCATCGAGAGCCTGATGCAGCCGGTGTCCGAGCCCGGCAAATTCGCCGGCCTGGATCGCCCCGCCCAAGGTCGGCATCGACAACAAGCCGGGCGACTTCGAGTACGTGAAGATCGCGTGATCATTGCCGCACGAAGAGGACTTGTGGTGAGGGCAGGACGGTGCAGCAGCCCACCTCTCCCCGGTGGGGAGAGGTCGATGCGCATAGCGCGGCGGGCGAGGGGATACTTGTTCTTCGAGGGAGCAGCGCCCCCTCACTCGCGCCTACGGCGAGACCTCTCCCCACCGGGAAGAGGTGAACCGAGCCAGACGCATCACCGGCGAACATCGCCCGGTCCACCGCGATGGCCATGACCGCGCCCGTCAAGCAGCACCTGATCGATCCCGCGGTGTGCATCCGCTGCAACACCTGCGAGGCGACGTGCCCGGTCGGCGCGGTGACGCACGATGCCAACAACTACGTCGTCGATCCCGACGATCTGTAATTTCTGCATGGACTGCGTGTCCCCCTGCCCGACCGGCTCGATCAATCACTTCGTGCTCGTCGCCAAGCCGCTATTCGCTCGACGATCAGTTCTCGTGGATGGACCTGCCGCGCAGAGGACTCGCCGGCGACCGCCGCCGGCGAGCGCGGCGCCGGCCCTGAAGCGGTCGACGACGAGGCCGCCGCGCTGCTGGCCGACGCGCATGCCGGCTCGGGCGGCCGAGTGCGCGCGCCGCGCATCCGCGAGCGAGCCGCGCATCAACCTGTTCAACCGCACCAACCCGGCGACCGCGACCGTGACGCGGCAATTTTCGCCTTACCGCCGAGGCTGCGAGCGCCGACGTCCGCCACGTCATCCTGGATTTCGGCGACCAGTCCCGTTCCCGGTGCTGGAAGGCCAGAGCATCGGCATCGCTGCCGCCCGGCGTCGACGCCAACGGGCGGCCGCACACGATGCGGCTCTATTCGGTCGCGAGCCCGCGCGACGGCGAGCGGCCGAACACCAACAACCTCGTCGCTGACGGTCAAGCGCGTGGTCGAGCCGCGCGCGGATGGCACGGTCCATCGCGGCATCGCGTCGAACTATGTCTGCGACCTCAAGCGCGGGCGATGCCGTGCAGGTCGCCGGGCCGTTCGGCGCGACCTTCCTGATGCCCGACGATCCGTCCGCCGACATCATCATGATCTGCACCGGCACCGGCTCGGCGCCGTTCCGCGGCTTCACCGAGCGGCGCCGCCGCGCCATGCCGAACGCGCCGGGCAAGCTGCTATCTGTTCTTCGGCGCGCGCGTCGCCGCAGGAACTGCCGTATTTCGGGCCGCTGCAGAAGGTGCCGAAGACATTGCTCGACCAGGAACTGGTGTACTCGCGGCTTCCCGATGTGCCGAAGGAATACGTGCAGGATCGCATGCGCGACACGTGCCGCTGATCTCGCCGCGCTGATGCGGCGCGACACTACCCATGTCTATGTCTGCGGGCTGCGCGGCATGGAGGCGGGGGTCGAGGCGTCGTTCCAGGACATATGCGCGCAGCATGGACTCGACTGGAGCGGCATTGCGCGCGCGCATGCGCGACGAAGGCCGCTATCACGTCGAGACGTATTGATGCGCATCGCCATCCTCGGCGCCGGGCCGGCCGGGCTTTACTTGGCGTATCTGCTGAAGCGCCGTCACCCGGAGCATCACATCGATGTTTTCGAGCAGAATCCGCCTGATGCCACCTTCGGCTTCGGCGTCGTGTTCTCCGATCGCGCCCTCGCCTTCCTGGAGGACGACGACCTCGAAACCTACGCAGCGCTCGCGCCGCATCTGGAATCCTGGGACGACATCACCCTCGATCACGGCGGCCAACGCATCATCATCGACGGTGTCGGCTTGGCCGCGGTCGGACGATTGACGTTCCTCCAGCTCCTGCAGGCGCGCGCTCATTCCATGGGGATCGAGCCGCTGTTCGCGCATCCGGTCACCAGCCTTGATGACCTCGGCGACGCCGACCTCGTGGTCGGGGCGGACGGCGTGAACTCCCTGGTGCGCCGCAGCCTCGCGGAGGACTTCGGCGCGAGCGTCTCCCACCTCACCAACCGCTTTGCCTGGTTCGGAACGAGGAAGCGGTTTGAAACCCTGACCCAGACCTTCCGCGAGACGGAGCTCGGCCATTTCAACGCGCACCATTACCGCTACGCGGGCGACATGAGCACGTTCATCGTCGAGGTCGACGGCGCTACGTTCGCCCGCGCCGGGCTTGGGCGCATGAGCGAAGCGCAATCGCGCGCAGCCTGCGAAGCCGTGTTCGCGGATGTGCTCGACAGTCACCCGCTGATTTCCAACAACTCGATCTGGCGGCAGTTTCCCACGGTGCGCAACGCGCGCTGGTCGCACGGCAAATACGTCCTGCTCGGCGACGCGCTGCACACCGCGCATTTCTCCATCGGCTCGGGGACACGCCTCGCCATGGAGGACGCCATCGCGCTCGACAAGGCCCTGGCCGCGTCCCCAGACGACATCCCGGCGGCGCTCAACGCTTACGAGGCGGCGCGCCGGCCGATCGTCGACAAGATCCTCGCCGGCGCCCATGCCAGCGGCGCGTGGTACGAGAGATTCGCCGAGCACATGCGCCTTCCGCCGCCCGAGTTCGCCGTCAGCTACATCATGCGCTCCGGACGGATCGACGTCGAACGCCTGCGCCGGATCTCTCCGCGGTTCGTTGAGCGACATGAGCGCGAACTGAGCTATCGTTGAACCGCCGGTCCTCCAGCTTGCTACCACCCTCCAGGGGAGGTCGGGAGCAAACGGCGATGGCGTCGCAATATTTTACGACGGAAGGTGTTGAGCAGTTCGTCGGTGCCGCTGCGGTAGCGTCAGCCTTGCCGCTCGACTAACATCGCCGCAATCCGGCATGAGACCGGCCGATGGCGGTGCGCCTTTCAAGGAGAGGATCGAATGACGATTGTGAATGCCGGCGCACGGCTCGACCGCCTGCCGATCTCGCCGTTCCATTACCGCATCTTCTGGCTGATCGGCGCCGGCATGTTCTTCGACGGCTACGATCTCTATGTCGCCGGCGGGGTGCTGGCCGCGACGCTGAACAGCAAATTCTCGACCGTCCCTCAAAACCTGCAGTTCATCTCGCTGACATTCGTCGGCATGACGGTCGGCTCGCTGCTCACCGGCTTTCTCGGCGACCGGTTCGGCCGCCGCTACACCTATCAGGTCAATCTGCTGATCTTCGGGCTGGCCTCGTTCGCCGCCGCCTTCGCCCAGGACATGAACCAGCTCATCGTGTGCCGCTTCGTGCAGGGACTGGGGCTGGGAGCCGAGATCGTGGTCGGCTATTCGACGCTGACCGAGTTCGTGCCGCCGAAATCGCGCGGCCGCTGGCTGTCGTTCATGGCCTTCATCGTCGTGGCCGGGTTCCCGGTCACGTCGCTGCTCGGCTACCTCATCATTCCGAATTTCGGCTGGCGGCCGATGTTCGTGATCGCCGGCATCGGATCGCTGATCGTCTGGTACCTGCGCAAGAACTTGCCGGAATCGCCGCGCTGGCTGGAGTGCAAAGGGCCGCAACGACGAGGCCGAGGCCCTGATGCGGACGATCGAGACGGAGGTCGCCGCGACCGCCGGTCCGCTGCCGGCGCCCGCGCCGGCGCCCACGACGGTCCCGGTCGAGCGCGATGGCACTGACGCGGCCGCCGCTGTTCCAGCGCATGATCGTCGGCGCCTGGGTGCTGATCTCGATCAATACGCTGATCTTCGGTTTCGTGATCTTCCTGCCGCAGTTCTTCCTGCGCCAGGGCGTCACCATCACGAACTCGCTGGGCTACACGGTCGTGTTGTCGCTCGCCTCGCTGGTCGGCTGCGCGGTCGGCGCCTACACCGCCGATTTCATCGGGCGGCGCTGGAGCATCATCGGGGCGTCGATCGTGACGATCGTGGCGGGGTATGTCTACGCGCGCTTCAATGCCGCGACGGACCCGACCGATCATCCTGACCGTCGGCTTCGTGCTGATCGTCGCGATCTACGTGCAGACCGCGATCCTCTACGGCGTCTACACGCCGGAACTATTCCCGACCGAGATCAGGCTGCGCGCCAACGGCATCTGCAACATGTTCGGGCGCGGCGCGACGGTCGCCTCGCCGTTCGTGATCGGCTACCTGATGGCGAATTACCAGCTTCCCGGCGTAATCTGGCTGATGATCGGGCTCGTGGTCGTGCAGATCGCCGTGGTGTGGGCCTGGGGGGTCGAGCCGGCCCGCCGGCCGCTCGAGGACGTCGAGCACGGGGCAGGTCCCGCGACCGGGAGGCCCCGGACTGCCTAAGCCCGACGGTTCGGGACATCCGTTGCCGGGCTGGCATTTGTCGGCCCGGCGCCCCATTTTACCTCTGTGATCCCCGCCTCCAGCCGGTCAGCCATCCCACATGCTCGAATCCCTGAAAGACCTTTTCGCCGAACTGACCGGGGGCGCCAAGCACGCGGAACGCTTCGCCGACAACGACTACCGGGTCGCCGCCGCCGCGCTGCTGGTTCATGCCGCCACCATCGACGGCGCCATGGCGCCGGTCGAGCGCGACAAGCTCCATGCCGTGCTCAAGGATCGCTTCTCGCTCGATGACGCCGCGACCGGGGAGCTGATCGACGAGGGTGCGCGGGCCGAGCACGACGCCGTCGACCTCTACCACTTCACCAGCCTGATCGGCCGCTCCCTCGACGAGCCGGGCCGCGCCCGCATCGTCGAAATGCTGTGGCAGGTCGCCTATGCGGACGGGCACGTGACCGAGTTCGAGGACAATCTGATCTGGCGCGCCGCCGACCTCCTCGGGGTGTCGTCACGCGAGCGCATCGAAATCCGCCGCCGCGTCGCCGGCGAACAGGCTGTTTTGGTCGATCCGGCTCTGGCGGATGACCAGGCCGAGGCGAGCAAGGCCAGCTGATCCTCGCAATTAGCTGATTGTTGCACATTTACTGATTGAATCCGTGCCGGGGGACACAACGGAGGCCGACGCCATGGCGGCGCTGCATCCCGTCACGCTGATCACCGGCGCATCCGCCGGCATCGGGGCTGCGCTTGCGCGCAAGTTCGCCGCCAAGGGCCATGACCTGGTGCTGGCGGCGCGGCGCGAGGACCATCTTGCCGCCGTTGCGGACGAAATTGCCGCCGCCGGCGCGAAAAGACCGGTCATCGTCGCGATCGACCTCACGCGCGTCGATGCTCCGATCCGGCTCACCCATGAGCTCAATTCCCGGGGATTGGAGCCGCAATTCGTCGTCAACAATGCCGGCTTCGGCCTGATGGGTCCGGCCGCCGAGCTTGACCGCGCCGCGCAGGTCGAGATGGTCGACCTCAACGTCCGGGCGCTCACCGACCTGTCGCTGCGCTTCATCGACAGCGTGGCGCGCCACAAGGGCGGCATCCTCAATGTCGGCTCGGTCGCCGGCTTCCTGCCGGGGCCGGGCATGGCGGTTTATTACGCCACCAAGGCCTACGTGCTCTCGTTCACCGAGGCGCTGCACCGGGAGCTGGCGCCGCGCGGCATCCGGGTCAGCGTCCTGTGTCCCGGGCCGGTGCCGACCGAATTCCAGCACCGCGCCGGCATGGGCGACGTCAGCGCCAAGTCCCTGCTTGGCTGCACGCCCGAGGAGATCGCCGAGGTCGGCTATGACGGCTTCATGGCTGGTAAACGGGTGATCCTGCCGGATCTCGCCAACAAGGCGGTGCCGTTCATCCTGCGCTTCCTGCCGCGCTCGTTCATCCTGGCGATGTCGGATGTCGCCGGCAAGCGCAAGCGTCCGTCCGAGGAACCCGGATGGCCGCGCCGCCGCGGCGCATGACGGTGTTGTCGTGCCGGCTCATCAACCCAGCCCCGCGCGGCACCATATTTGCTAGACTCGGCGGACACGATAGATTCGAAACGTCACCATGTTGCAGCGACCCGCATCAAATCCCAGCGCGACGTCGGTCCTGATCGTCCTGCATCAGGAGCACTCGACGCCGGGACGCGTCGGCAATGCGCTGATAGGGCGCGGCTTCACGCTCGATATCCGGCGGCCGCGCTTCGGCGAGCCGTTGCCGACGACGCTCGCGGACCACGCGGGCGCGGTCATCTTCGGCGGCCCGCAGAGCGCCAACGACGAAGACGAGTTCATCCGCCGCGAGACCGACTGGCTCGCGGTGCCCCTCAGGGAGCGCAAACCATTCCTTGGCATCTGCCTCGGGGCCCAGATGCTGGCGCGTCACCTCGGCGGCTCGGTGTTCTGCCATGCCGACGGCCATGTCGAGGTCGGCTATTATCCGGTGCGTCCGACCAAAGCCGGCCTCGATCTATGCGAGACGTGGCCTTCCTACATGTACCAGTGGCACCGCGAGGGCTTCGACCTGCCGCCCGGCGCCACCATGCTGGCCGAGGGCGACGCCTTCGCGGTGCAGATGTTCCGGTCTGGACCCGCGGCCTACGGCATCCAGTTCCACCCGGAAGTCACCCACGCCATGATGTGCCGCTGGACCACGCGCGGCCATGCCCGCATGGAGCTTCCCAACGCACGCCCGCGGCTTGCCCATTTTCAGGACCGTCCGGCCTATGACTATGCCATCCGCACATGGCTGGCGGCGTTCCTCGACCGCTGGATTGGTACGCCGGGAGGCAGGGTCGGCGTCGCGCCGCAGGAAGCCCTGACGGCGTAATCTTCCTGGCGTACGAGCCTCATCGCGTCGCCCCGGCGATGACAAATCCGGCATACGTCGCGCTGTTACGGCGTAGCGACCATTGGCTCCGGCCACCGCGGGGCCTCCTTCGGCTCCGACGTCATGAACTGCGCCCGCGCCAGTTCGGCGAAATGGCCGCCATGCGCGACGAGTTCATCGAAAGTGCCGGACTCGATGATCCGGCCGCCCTCGAACACCAGGATCCGGGTTGCTTTGCGGATGGTCGCCAGCCGGTGGGCGATCACAAATGTGGTACGGCCGAGCATGACCTCGTCCAGCGCGACCTGCAGCTTGGCTTCGGTGCGCGCGTCGAGCGCGCTGGTCGCCTCGTCGAGGATCAGGACCGGCGGGTCCTTGAGCAGCGCGCGCGCGATCGACAGCCGCTGGCGCTCGCCGCCGGACAGCAGCCGGCCGCGCTCGCCGGCGCGAGCATTGAAGCCGTCCGGCTCCCGCTCGATGAAGTCCAGCGCCTGGGCGCGCCCGGCGGCGGCACGCATTTCCTCCAGCGTGGCGTCCGGCTTGCCGACCAGCAGGTTCTCGGCGATCGAGCGGTTGAACAGCATGCCCTCCTGGAACACGACGCCGATGTTCTTTCGCAGGCAGGCGAGCTTCATGGCGCGGATGTCGATGCCGTCGATCTCGATCACGCCAGTTTGGGGATCGAACGCACGGTGCAGCAGCGCCAGCGCCGTCGACTTGCCGGCGCCGGTCGGGCCGACGATCGCGACGGTATCGCCCGGCTCCAGCGCGAAGTTGAGGTCGCGCACCGCCGGCCGGCTGTCGTCATAGGAGAACGACACGTCCTTGAACTCGACGCGGCCCCGCACGCGGCCGGGATCGACGGCGTCCGGGCGGTCGAGCATGGAGGGCTCGGTGTCGAGCACCTCGAAGAATTCCTCTAGGCGCGGCGCGTCCATGAACAGCCGGTTGGCGAAGGCGACCGCGTGCTGCAGGCGGTCGATCAGCATGGTGGCGAAGGCCATGAATGTCACGATCTCGCCGACCGTCGCGAGGTCGCGATAGTTGAGCAGCGCGCCGACCAGGATGATCGACAGGATGGTGATGGTGGTGGCGGCGCGGGTCAGCACCGAGAGCGCAGCCCACCAGGAGAGCACCGGAATCTGCGCCGCGAGCAGCTTCTGCGTCACGGTGCGCAGCGCCGTGACCTCGGTGTCGATCCGCGTGAAGGAGTGCACGATCGCGACGTTGCCGAGCGTGTCGGAGGCGCGCTCGGCGAGCTCGGAATAATGCTGCTCGACGGTGCCCTGCAGCCGCTCGGTCTTGCGCATCACGTAGATCGTCAGGAACGCGAACACGATGCACAGGACGATCAGCAGCGAGGCGAGCCGCCAGTTCATGAACAGCGACAGCGGCAGCAGCACCAGCAGCGATACAAAGCCCGCGAGGTGGTCGCGGAACAGGCCGAGCCACAGGCCCCACAGCGCGTCGGTGCCCTGCAGCATCGCCTTCATCAGGCGGCCCGAATGGGTGCCGCCGTGGTAGGCGAGGGTGAGCTGGAGGATGTGCTCGTAATAATCCGTCAGCACGACCTGGCGCTGCGAATGAGACAGGCGGTCCGCATAAAGGGCGACCAGCGCCGTGCATAGGATGTTGAAAAGGCCGAACGCGACCCAGAACATCAGCAGCGTCAGCAGATGCGACCACGATTCCGCCGAGTGCCCTCCGGAGCTCAAGGCGTCCACCACCCGCCCGAACAGCACCGGTTCCGCGAATTGCGTGGCGGCGAGCGTCAGGTTGGCGATGCCGAGCGTCCAGGCGAGCGCCGCCCGCGATCCAAGCAGGCTGAGCACGCGAAGATAGAGGCGGATCAAGCGCATGGGCGACCTATCGCGACGTGGATTGTGACCGGCTGGGACGCTTGCGCAGGAAGCGGCGCAGCAGGCGGGCGCGCCCCGGCTTGCGCACGAGCTTGATGTCGCTCACGAGCTTGGCGCCGCCGCGCCGGCGCTCCAGAACGATCTTGCGGCTGTGGAACGCTTCCAGCTCGGGGCGATGGCCGACGCTGACCAGCGTCGTGTGCTCCGGCTGCTCGGCTCAGACAGCTCCATCAGCTTGTCCTGGCTCTGCGGATCGAGCGCGGCGGTCGCCTCGTCGAGCACGATGATGTCGGGGTTGTGCAGGAAAATGCGGGCGAACGCCAGCCGCTGCTTCTCGCCGCCCGACAGCGTCTGGTCCCAGGGCGCCTCCTCGTCGATGCGATCGATCGAGATGCTCCGAGCCCGACGTGGCGGAACGCTTCCGCGACGTCCTCGACGCTGCGGCTGTCGGCGGCGTCCGGATAGGTCGCGGCGCGGCGCAGCGTGCCGATCGGGACGTAGGGGCGCTGCGGCAACAGCAAGAGCTTGGCGCCCTTCTGCACCTCGATGCGGCCGTCGCCCCACGGCCATAGCCCGGCGATGGCGCGCACCAGCGTGCTCTTGCCGGTGCCGGATTCGCCGGCGATCAGCACCCGCTCGCCCGGCATGATCGCGACGTCGGTGTCGTCGACCACCGCGGTGCCGTCGTCGAGCGTGACCGAGAGATCGCGCAGTCGCAGCGCCGCGCCCTCGCCGTCATCGCTGCGCGTCGATGCGACCGACGCCGTCGCCGGTCTCGGCCTGCTCCAGCGCATCGAGCGACACCATCAGCGAGGCGACGCGGCGCGCCGATGCGGTCCAGTCGGCGAGCCTCGGATAGTTGTCGACCAGCCAGTTGAAGGCGGCCTGCACGATGGTGAAGGCGGAAGCCGCCTGCATCACCTGGCCGAGCGTCATCGAGCCGTCGAGGAATTTCGGCGCGCACAGGATGATCGGCAGCACCGGCGCGATGTAGCTCGACGTCTGCGACACGATCGTGGTCTTCATGTTCTGGACGCAGATGTCACGCCAGGTGCGCAGCACCTTGCCGAGCGAGCGGTCGACGCCGGCGCGCTCCTCCTCCTCGCCCCGGATCAGCGCGATGCTCTCGCCGTTCTCGCGCAGCCGGGTGAGCACGTAGCGGTATTCGGCCTCGGTCTGGTTCTTGTCCTCCGATACCGGCGACGAAGCGGCGGCCGATAAGCACCATGGCGCCGCTGGCGATCACCGCGTAGAGCACCGCCGCGACCACCAGGAAGCCCGGGATGTAGAGGTGGACGCCGCCGATCGTGAAGTCGAGCGCGCCGCCGATGGTCCACAGCACCACGATGAAGGTCGCGGCCGAAAGGAACGCGGTGGTGACCCCGGTGACGAAGTCGACCGGCGACTTCGGTCGCGATACGCACGTCGTCGGCGATGCGGTATTCCGGATTCTGCGTGGTCGCCGCTCACCAGGTTGAGCTGGTAGTAGCGGCCGGACGTGAGCCAGCGGTCGACCAGGTTGTCGGTGAGCCACTTGCGCCAGCGCCGCTGCAGCGTCATGCGGCATAGACCTGGGTGACGCTCACCGCGACGCTGGCGGCCAGGATCGCGAAATAGATCAGCGACAGGAACAGGACGGTATTGGCGTCCTTCTTCTCCAGCGCATCGAAGATTGCCCGGTTCCACAGGTTCATGCCGTAGGAGGCGGCGATGTTGAGCAGGATGATCACGAACAGCGCGATCGACAGCACCCAGGCGATCCGTTGCCCGCGCTTGCTCCAAAAGCCCGCCGCCGTCTGCCAGAACCGCCGCAGCAGGTATTGGCGGCGCAGTTCGTCGGTATCCTCGCCCGAATCCTCGAGCGCCTTCATCTCATCTTCGAAATCCTGGGATTTCCTGGTCTCCGAAAACGCTTCGGGTTCCGGAGCCTCAGCCGGTTCCGGCTCCCCAGAGGCAGAAGGTTTCCTTCCGCGCCGCGGGTGCTCCGCGTCCGCCTGCTCGTCCATCGTCCGCCCCACTCGACCCGTCGGCAGCTAAAACACCACCAACGGCGAGTTCAGTCGATAGGTTTCGCGCGGCGCAAGCAGCCGGGATCGACATCCGGACAAAAAAAGCCGGCGCAGCGTGCACCGGCTTCGAGGGGGAGGAGGCCGACTGACGGATCGCGGGCCGCTTTACTCGGCCGGAACGCCATGCGGAATCGGCTCCGGGGAGGCCTCGGCGGGACTGGCCGCGGTCTCGGCCATGCGGCTGCAGCCATAGAGGAAGGCCGCCACCACCGCGTAGGCGAAGGCCACCCCCGGCGTGACGCCGAAGCCGCCGCCGATGCCGACCGCCTCGCCGTGCATGAAGCCGAAGAAGGTGAGCACCGCGCCGGCGCGCCGCGAATGCCGCGGCCTTGGCGAACTTGCGGTCGATGATGAAGACGGCGATCGCGCCGAGCACGAGGCCGGTCAGGATCGAGCCGCCGCCCATCACTTCGAGGCCGTGATACAGCACGCCCGTTCTGCGCCATCTTGTCGACGAATTCCGGCGCGTGACCGCCGGATCTCATGCCGGCGGCGCCGAGCGCGTCGTCGATCTGCACCTTGGCCCAGGCGGCGAGGTGCGGCGTGAGCGCGAGCACGATCGCCGGCGCGTGCTCGGCTGCGGCGTCGTCCTGGAACGCCTGCGCGCCGATCAGCATGCCGATGTAGAGCAGGATCGGCGAGATCGCGACCACCGGGATCAGCGCGAGCATCAGCGAGATGACGCCGAACCACGACAGCACGATCACCATGAGGCCGGTCGCCGCGGAATAGCCGATGCGGCCGCCCATCGCCTTCCAGCCGGGGTGGCCGATATAGACCGCGTTGATGAACGGGTTGCCCATCAGGCAGCCGATCAGGCTGACCACGCCGTCGGCGGTCAGCACGCGGGTGGTCGGATAGTGGTCGCCCGCGGCCTCCGCGCTCTCGACGTTGTCCATCGCCTCGACCAGATCGTAGATGCCGAACGGGATCGCGGTGACCAGGATGACGCCGAGGAACTCGAAGCCCGAGAACACGTGGCCGATCGCCGGGAGCGGCACCGAGAAGCCGAAGTCTCGAGAACGCCTGCGACAGCTTGGCGACGCTCATGCCGCCGAGGTCGAGACCGAACAGGTTGCGAGCCCCAGGCGATCAGCGTGCCGACGGCGATGGCGACCAGGCCGGCCGGGATGTCCGTCGGATACTTCACGCCGCCGAACCAGCTCACCAGGATGATGGCGAAGCAGACGAGGCCGATCATGCGGCGTCATGAACATCTCGAGCGCCGGGCGCATCGAGATGAAGGTGATCGAGACGCCGGCCAGCGTGCCGAGCAGCGCGGCGCGCGGCGTGATCTTGCGGATGTAGGGCGCGACGAAGCCGCCGATCATCAGGACGAAGCTCTGGAAGAACACCCAGACGAGGCCGGCCTCCCAGCCCTTGACCGGATCGCCGGTCTTGAGCGCGATCGGCAGCATGATGACGAAGGTGACGATGAACATGTGCGGCACGCTGACGCCCGAGGGCAGCGCGCAGACGTCGTCGCGGCCGGTCTTCTTCGCCAGCCGATAGGCGAGCCACGCGTAGTACAAGGTGCTCAGGCACATCATCAGGCCGAGCGCCGGCAGGATGCGCCCGAAGACGAGCGCGTCCGGCATCTTGAGCACGAAGCGCAGCAGCCCGGTCAGCACCAGCAGGTTGACCAGGATGTTGGTGCCGAAGCCGAAGAAGGCGTTCCAGTCGCCCGGCGTCCAGAGCGTCGGGCGATATCGAGCGAAGTCGTCTCATCGTCGTGGTCCGCTTCCATTCCGCTGCTCGCCCTTCGATCGCTGGCGGTCGCGTCCGGCGTGCGGCAATGCCAGCGCGGCCAGCACGGCTGTCCGAATCCGATACCCAGCCGAAGATGCCGCCCTGCGCCTTGATCATCGCGAGGCCCATCTTCGTGGAATTCCGGGAAGTACGAGGCGCAGCAGTCGCCGAGCACGATGCAGCGGTAGCCGCGGTCGTTGGCCTCGCGCACCGTGGTGTTGACGCAGACCTCGGTGGTGACGCCGCATACGAGCAGGTGCTCGATGCCGTGCTTGGCAGGATCGCGTGAGGTCGGTCGCGTAGAACGCGCCCTTGCCGGGCTTGTCGATCACCGACTCGCCGGCGATCGGATAGAGCTCCGGGATGATGTCGTGGCCGGCCTCGCCGCGGACCAGGATGCGGCCCATCGGGCCGGGTGCGCCGATGCGCGTCGACGGCTTGCCGCGCTCGATCTTGGCGGGCGGCGCGTCGGAGAGGTCCGGCCGGTGGCCTTCGCGGGTGTGGATCACCAGCATGCCGGCGTCGCGCGCCGCGTCGAGCACGGCCTGGCAGGGGCTCGATCGCGGCTCGAGCAGCGACACGTCGTTGCCGAGCGTCTCGCCGAAGCCGCCGGGCTCCAGGAAGTCGCGCTGCATGTCGATGATGACGAGGGCGGTCTTGCCGAAATCGATCGCGATCGGTTCGGGTTCGGCCGCGATGGCAGCAAGCCCCATGACGTTCCCCTTCGAGGCGCGCCGGGGTCCCTCTGGCTTCCGCCGATAATGGACGGGAGCAACCATCGGCCGCGCGCAAGGCAACTCGCCAGAAGGAACGCAAACGCTGTGCCAACGTGCCGCGGGCGTCGCGGCGCGCTCCCATTGGCCGTGGCAATCAGCGGGTTAGATGGAGCCGGGAACGACCCCGGACGGCGGAGCAAACAATGACTGCACGGTCGTTGATGATTAATAATAATGCGCCGCAGGTATGGTTGGCGCGAATCTCGTCAGCAACTGTTCCGATGACAAATGGCAGCGGATCGCCCGTCGAATGGGCGATCCGCGTTTGACGATCCGGTCTCAGTAGCCGCAGCCGCCGCAGCCGGTATATCCGACCAGATAGGCCTTCGCCGGCTCGACCATCACGGTGTGAGCCACGGTCGCGTACTGCGCCGGGATGATCTCAGCCTGGACGCGCGGCGGCGCGGTCATCACGGTGCGCTCAACAGTGCCGTACTGCGCCGGGATCACGTATTGCTGGTAGCCGACGCCGCAGGCGCCGCAGGTCTGCTTCCAGCCGACGCGCTGCGGCGCGATCATGACGGTCTTCTGCACGGTGCCGTATTCGGCGGGGATGCGATGAAGCACCCGGCGCGCCGGCGACACCATCACGGTGCGCTGGACGACGCCGTAGCGCGGCGGCGCGACGACCTGACGATACTGGATGGTCGGTGCGTAGACTTGCGGCGCATAAACCTGCGGCGCGCATGAGTGACAGCCGGCCGCGGCCGGAAGGGCCGCACCCGCGACGACGGCGGCGGCGAGCGCAGCGGAGAGCAGGATCTTGGACATTGTTGAAACCCCTGGACACGTTGTGCCCAAAGGCATGACGCATCGCGGGGGCGATGTTCAACGATGAACCGGAATTTACCTTAGCGGACAAGCTTAACGGATGGTGGAGCCGAGCGGGATCGAACCGCTGACCTCCTCATTGCGAACGAGGCGCTCTCCCAGCTGAGCTACGGCCCCCGCCATTCGCCGCAACGGTGCGAAGCAACGTTGCGCAGTCGAGCGAGAGGCGCGTCTTTTAGGAGGCTCCCCGGGCGTGGTCAAGGGAGAAGGCCTTGCCCGGGGCGGGCGGGACCGGTGGTCACACTTGCCGCGTTAGCAGGGGCAGGATACAGGTTTCACGCGCCAAAAAGGACGGATTCTGCGAATGCAAGAGCTATTGGCCTTCATCTATTACTTGCTGCAGCTTTACGTCTACATCCTCATCGCGGCCGCCGTCCTGAGCTGGCTGATCGCGTTCAACGTGGTCAATCCGCGCAACCAGTTCGTCCATATGATCGGCGAGTTTCTCTATCGGGTCACCGAGCCGGTGCTGCGTCCGATCCGCAACCTGCTTCCCAATCTCGGGGGCATCGATATCTCGCCGATCGTCGTGATCCTCATCATCATCTTCATCCAGAACGTCATCATCCCGAACCTGTTGCGGGCCCTGGCCTAGTGTCCGGCGTCGATCCGGCCTTCTGCAGCATCTCGGCCGGCGGCGTGACCATCGCGGTGCGCCTGACGCCGCGGGGTGGACGGGATTCGATCGACGGGATCGAGACGCTCGCGGACGGCCGCGCCGTGCTCAAGGCCCGCGTGCGCGCGGCGCCGAGCGATGGCGAAGCCAACGCGGCGCTGCTGCGGCTTCTGGCAAAATCCCTCGGCATGGCGCCGCGCAGCGTCAGCCTGGAAGCCGGCGCCACGGCACGCATCAAGCGGGTCAAGGTCGAAGGCGACGGCGCGGCGCTGGCGGCGGCGCTTGAAGCAATCGTCGAGAGGGCATGACGTGGCGGCGCGGATCATCGATGGGAAGGCGGTCGCGGCCGAGTTGCGCGCCAGGGTCGCGAGCGCCGCGACGCGCCTTTCCGCTCAGCACGGCATCACGCCTGGGCTCGCGGTCGTGCTGGTCGGCAACAACCCGGCAAGCGAAGCCTACGTCGCCAGCAAGGCCAGGCACACGCTCGAAGCCGCGATGCATTCGGTGATGCACAAGATGCCGGAGGCCGCAAGCGAGGCCGAAGTGCTTGCGGTCGTGCGGCGGCTCAATAGCGACCCGGCGGTGCACGGCATCCTGGTGCAGCTTCCGCTGCCGCCGCAGATCGATCCGCACAAGGTCATCGAGGCGATCGATCCGGCCAAGGACGTCGACGGCTTCCATCCGCTCAATGCCGGACGGCTGGCGACCGGCCTGCCGGCGCTCACTCCGTGCACGCCGCTGGGCTGCGTCATGCTGGCGAAGGCCGTGCACGGCTCGCTCGCCGGCCTCGAGGCCGTGGTGATCGGCCGTTCCAACATCGTCGGCAAGCCGCTCGCGCAATTGCTGCTGAACGAGAACGCCACCGTCACGATCGCGCATTCCAGGACGCGCGACCTGCCTGCGGTATCTCGCCGCGCGGACCTCCTGTTCGCGGCGGTCGGCCGCCCCGAGATGGTGCGCGGCGACTGGATCAAGCCGGGCGCGACCGTAATCGATGTCGGCATCAACCGCGTCGCGGCGCCGGACGGCAAGGGGCGGCTGGTGGGGGATGTCGCCTTCGCCGAAGCCAGGCGAGGTCGCGGGGGCCGTCACGCCGGTGCCCGGCGGCGTCGGGCCGATGACCATCGCCTGTCTGATACTCAACACCGTGCGCGCCGCGGCGATGATCAACGGCGTGGCGGCGCCCACCGGCTTCGAGTGATTCACCGAAAGCTGCCGAGCACTCCGCTCATTCCCGCGAATGCGGAATCCAGCTTTCGTGCGGGGGCTCTTTGAGTTCCCGGCTGCGGGGACGTGCGGAGATCGTTGCTGCGCGGGAGTGAAGCCTTAGGCCCGCCAGGCGTAGGCGACCTTGTCGAGCGTCTTGGCGCCGAATTTCTCCGACGAGCGCGCCACGGCCTTGCCGCCGAGCGCGCGATAGAACTCCACCGCCGGCTCGTTGTCCGACAGCGCCCATACGACAAGGCTCTTGAGCCCGCTCTGGCCGAGGTCCTTCCAAGCCGCGGTGAACAGCCGGCGTCCGAAGCCAAGGCCCTGGAATTCCGGCCGCAGGTAGAGCTCGTAGATCTCGCCGTCGTAGAACAGGCTGCGCGCGCGGTTGCGGCCGTAATTGGCGTAGCCGGCGACGCGGTCGCCGAACACCAGGAGCACGACGCGGCTGCCCTTGCGGATCGCCGAGTCCCACCACACCGGGCCGCGGCGGCTGATGAGCTTCTCAAGCTCCGCCCCCGGAATGATGCCCTGATAGGCAGTCCTCCAAGCTTCGTCGTGCGTTTCCGCCACGGCGGCCGCGTCGGCGGACCGGGCACGTCGAATCTCGATGAGGGTCGTGCTCATGGGGGGATTGAAGCAAAGCACAGCGGCTTTCATCAAGCCCCTAGTTAATGGACGGTTAAGATGGCGGGCGCGCGTGGCGGGAATGCAACGGTGTGCCGCTTCGGGACGGCAGGACCGCAATCCTCGATCCTTTCCTCAATCCTGCCGTGAGCGTGCGGCGCCCGGCTAACGGGGAATTAAAGAGAATGGCTCAGTTTCGAAGGGCCGAATAATTGCCGGGGCGGAAATCGGCAGTGAGTATCGGGCTTGGAACCTTAGGCGCCGCAGCATGTTCCCTCTCACGAGGACTGTAAGTGTGGGCTATGCGCAAATCATTCGATAACGAGGGCATGCGGAACGACGATCCGCAGTCTCGCCTCGGCTTGGACTCCTGGCGCGACCAGAACGTCGAGGATCCGTTCGACGATCCGCGCGTCCGTCAGCGCATTTCCGAGCTGATTATCCGCGCGATCGTCAAGCCGCCGAGGCTCGGCGGCTGAACGCTGCCCTGGCGGCTCTTCCCATGACGCGGCGGGTCCGTTAGACCGCGCCGATGCCGTCAATCGATCGGCTCTTCAGTTGAACCGTACCGGCCTCGTGATCGCGCTTGCCGTCGCTGCCGTCGTGGGCGCCGTGTTCGCGCTCTATCCGGAATTCGACCTCGCGATCTCGCGGCTGTTCTATGATCTCGACAAGCCCGACTTCCCGCTGCGCTTCGTGCCGCTTCTCTCTCGCCTCCGAGATGCAGGGCAATGGATCGTGGCCGGGATCGTGGCGCCGGCGGTGCTGGCACTGGCGATCAGGATCGTGCTGCCGCGCCGGCGAATGATCGTGTCCGCACGTGCGGTGGCGTTCCTGCTGTCCACCCTGCTCCTTGGTCCCGGGCTTCTCGTCAACGTCACGCTCAAGGACTACTGGGCACGGTCGCGTCCGATCGACGTGCCGCAGTTCGGCGGCACCGAGCGCTTCGTGCCGTGGTGGGACCCGCGCGGCGAATGCCCGAAGAACTGCTCGGCCGTCGCCGGAGAGGCATCCGGCGCGTTCTGGACGCTGGCGCCCGCGGCGCTGGCGCCGCCGGCATGGCGTCCGTTCGCATATGCCGGGGCGCTCGCCTTCGGCGCCGGTGTCGGCGCGTTGCGCATCGCGTTCGGCGGACACTTCTTCACCGACGTCGTGTTCGCCGGCGTGCTCGTCTTCCTGATGATCTGGGTCATGCACGGACTGCTCTATCGCTGGCGCACGCGGCCCAGCGACGAGGCACTGGAACTCGCGCTCGCGTTCATCTCGCTGCCGCCATGGTTGTCGCTGTCGCGCCTGATCGACCGCTGGCACGCGCGCCGTCACGGAAGTTCGTAACGCCGGGAACGGCAAGCTGCGTCGGCGCGTCGGTGCAGCGCGCGCGGGATGAAATGTCCGAGACGGTTTTGACCGGCAGCGGCGCGCTGTCCGAAGACTACGGCCTGCTGGTCGGGCGGGAGCGCTAAAATAGCCCGCCTATGATCCTGCAACTCGGCTGCTGTGGTGCGGCCTTCGCACCGCAGCAAAAGCCGGAACGGAATCGGTTCCGCGTGCGTTTGACTGCCGACAGCCAGGTTGGATGCCCGAGGAGCCAGCATGACCGCGCAAAATTCCGACTGGAAGAATTTCGTCGGCAATATCGAGTTCAAGGACCTGCTCCTTCCGACGGCGGTGTTCATCGGCGCTGCCGTGATCGGGCGCGTATTCGGGTTCAAGCCGTTCCTGCGGGGCGCGACGGCCGCTCTCGCGCTCGCTACCGCTGCCAAGGACGCCGGCATCATCGACGGGGCGATGCTCGCGCCCGCCCAGCATGAGCCGCGCCGCAAGACCGTGGCCCGCGCCACCGCCGTCAAGCATACCGCGCGCAAAAAATCTGCCCGCAAGCTGGCCCGGCCCAAGGCGGCTGTGACCGCCGCATGACACTGCCTCATAACATGGCGCGCACCTTCGACTACGACGCCGCAACTGGCTCGCTCACCCCGTCCTCCTGGGAGGGGCCGGGCAGCCGTCGCGACACGTTTGCGCGGATCGAGCGGCTGGCGCGATGGCTGGATACGGCATTCATTATTCCAGGCACTCGCATCCGCTTCGGCGCCGACGCGCTGATCGGCCTCGTGCCGGCCATCGGCGATGCCGTCACCACGGCTCTTTCGGCCTACATCGTCTATGAGGCGCACCGGCTCGGCGCGCCGAAGCACATGCTCCTGCGGATGATCGCGAACGTGGCGTTCGATACGGCGATCACCGCCATTCCGGTCGCCGGCAACATCGCCGATGTGTTCTTCCGCGCCAATCGCAAGAACATCGCGCTGCTGCGGGGCTGGATGGAGCGGCAGGGCCATATCTAGCCCGCCCCTTGCGCCCATAACCGTCCTCCTATAGGTCCGCGCTCGTTCGCGCCTCTCCTCGCGAGGCGCCAATGCGGGCTCAATCATTCATGGCCATGGGCGACGTGAAGAAGGTCGTGCTCGCCTATTCGGGCGGGCTCGACACCTCGATCATCTTGAAATGGCTGCAGCAGACCTATTGCTGCGAGGTGGTGACGTTCACCGCCGATCTCGGCCAGGGCGAAGAGCTGGAGCCGGCGCGGCGCAAGGCGCAGCTTCTCGGCATCAAGGATGAGAACATCTTCATCGAGGACCTTCGCGAGGAATTCGTGCGGGACTACGTGTTCCCGATGTTCCGCGCCAACGCCGTGTATGAAGGGCAGTATCTGCTCGGCACCTCGATCGCCCGGCCGCTGATCGCCAAGAAGCAGATCGAGATCGCCGAGAAGGTGGGGGCCGACGCCGTCTCCCATGGCGCCACCGGCAAGGGCAACGACCAAGTCCGGTTCGAGCTCGGCTATTACGCGCTGAAGCCCGACATCAAGATCATTGCGCCGTGGCGCGAGTGGGACCTGCGCTCGCGCGAGCAGCTCATCGCCTTCGCCGAAGCGCACCAGATCCCGATCGCCAAGGATAAGCGCGGCGAAGCGCCGTTCTCGGTCGATGCCAACCTGCTGCACGCGTCGTCCGAGGGCAAAGTGCTGGAAGACCCGGCGCAGGAAGTGCCCGACTACGTCTATTCGCGCACCATCGATCCGGAGAAGGCGCCGGACAAGCCGACCGTCATCACGGTCGATTTCCAGCGCGGCGACGCTATCGCAGTCGACGGCAAGGCGCTCTCGCCGGCCGCCCTGCTGACGCGGCTCAACGAGCTCGGCCGCGACAACGGCATCGGCCGGCTCGACCTCGTGGAGAACCGCTTCGTCGGCATGAAGTCGCGCGGCATGTACGAGACGCCGGGCGGCACGATCCTGCTGGTGGCCCACCGGGGCATCGAGCAGATCACGCTCGACCGCGGGGCGGCGCACCTCAAGGACGAGCTGATGCCGAAATACGCCGAGCTCATCTATAACGGATTCTGGTTCGCGCCGGAGCGCGAGATGCTGCAGGCGGCGATCGACAAGTCCCAGGAATTCGTCGCCGGCCGCGTGACGCTCAAGCTCTACAAAGGCAACGTCATCCTGACCGGACGCGAGAGCCCGTATTCCCTCTACGACCAGGACCTCGTCACGTTCGAGGAGGGCGCCGTCGCCTACGACCACCGCGACGCCGCCGGCTTCATCCGGCTCAACGCGCTGCGGTTGCGCACGCTGGGCCAGCGGAAGAAGAAGCTCGGCCTGTAGGCGGTCGCGACCGATCGAGCGGCCTACTGCTTCGGCGGGTTCGGCATCTTCCTGCGGCGGGCGTCGCGCTGGACGATGGGACTGCTGGGCTCGGCGACATCGATCTCGTCGAGGAAGACCTCGCGCAGAGCCAGGAAGGATTCCACGATCTGGGCCTGCGCCGTCCTGAACTCCTCCTTGGTGGTCGCCTCCCGGTGGCGGGGGTCGATCGCCTCGAAATAGCGCCGCATGTCGTGCAGCGGCTCGTAGGGATAGTAGCCGATGGTCTCCGACGTCTCGTCGACGTTGCGGTAGACCACGCGCAGGCTGTCGATCGCCTCGGACAGGACATGGAAGGCGGCAAGATAGAAATCGACATCGGTGCGGCCCTTCTCGCAATAGAGCGTCAGGGCGCTCTTGGCCCTCACGATATTGCGCCACTCGTCGCGCAACGAGTTGAGAAACCGCCCGCGCCGCTGCAAGCCGTCGGAGAGCACCACCGCGACGACGCCGAGCATCAGCGGGATGACGTCCTTGATGGTCTGCGAGACGAACTCGTAATCAAGCAGCCTCGTCACGACGTAGATCGTCATGACCGACAGCAGCACGCTGATGATCGTCACGACATAGATGCGAAGGCTTGCGCGCGTCATTCCGTCTCTCCGGCGTTCCGCCGATCCCGCGTCACACGCAGCGCCTTGCAGGCCTGGTGCGCGCGTCAACTCCGGCCAACGGCTAGCATATCGCCCAGCCGCGAAGGGGGAATCCAGTCGAAAACCTGTGCTATGTCCCGAGCGAAGGGATGAATGATGCACGACGTCGTCATCATCGGCGCGGGACATAACGGCCTGGTCTGCGCCGCCTACCTGGCGATGGCGGGCCTGAAGGTCGTTGTGGTGGAAAGCCGGCCCATCGTCGGCGGCGCCGCGGTGACCGAGGAATTCCATCCGGGCTTCCGCAATTCGGTCGCCGCCTACACCGTCTCCCTGCTCAACCCGAAGGTTGTCCGCGACCTCGAACTTGGCCGTCATGGCCTGAGCATCGTCGAGCGGCCGCTGGCGAACTTCCTGCCGCTCGACGACGGCCGCTATCTCAAGGTCGGCGCCGGCCGCACCAAGCAGGAAGTCGCTAAATTCTCCGCGCGCGATGCCGGGCGGCTGGATGATTATCACGCGCGGCTGGAGGCGGTCGCCGACGTGCTGCGCGACCTCGTCCTCAAGACGCCGCCGAACGTGGTCGAGGGCCATCCGTTCGCGGCGCTCGCCGAACTCGTCAAGGCCGGCGGCATCGCCAGGTCTCTGCGCGGGCTGGGTATCAGCCGCCAGCGCGACCTGCTGGAACTCTTCACCGCATCGGCGGGCGACTATCTCGATGGCTGGTTCGAGAGCGCGCCGATCAAGGCCGCCTACGGGTTCGATGGCATCGTCGGCAATTACGCGAGCCCCTACACGCCGGGATCGGCCTATGTGCTGCTGCATCACTGCTTCGGCGAGGTGAACGGCCAGAAAGGCGCATGGGGCCATGCGATCGGCGGCATGGGCGCCATCACCCAGGCGATGGCGAAATCCGCCGCCGCTCATGGCGTCGAGATCCGCGCTCGGCGCCGGTGCGCGAGGTGATCGTCGAGCGCGGCCGTGCCGTCGGCGTCGTGCACGGAGACCGGTGACACGATCCGTGCCAGGGCCGTCGTATCGAACCTCAATCCCAAGCTGCTCTATCTCAGGCTCATCGACGCCGGCGGCGCTGCCGGCGGACTTCCGCTCGCGCATGCGAAAAATGGCGCTGCGCCTCCGGCACCTTCCGCATGAATGTCGCGCTGTCGGAGCTTCCGGACTTTTCACGTGCTGCCGGGACGCGACCTGGCCGAGCACCACGGCGCCGGCATCATCATGGCGCCGAGCCTCGCCTATATGGAGCAGGCTTATTTCGACGCGCGCACCCATGGCTGGTCGCGCAAGCCGATCGTCGAGATGGTAATCGCTTCGGCGCTCGACGACTCGCTGGCGCCGCCCGGGCAGCACGTGGCCAGCCTGTTCTGCCAGCATGTCGCGCCGGAACTGCCCGATGGATCATCGTGGGACCGAGCATCGCGAGGCGGTCGCCGACCTGATGATCGACACCGTCAACGCGCTATGCGCCCAACTTCAGGGCGTCGGTTCTGGGCCGGCAGATCTTCTCGCCGCTCGATCTGGAGCGCACGTTCGGCCTGACGGGCGGCGACATCTTCCACGGCGCGCTCGATGCTCGGGCAGATGTTTTCGGCGCGGCCGATGCTCGGACATGCCGACTATCGCGGCCCGATCCCGGGCCTCTACATGTGCGGCTCGGGGACCCACCCGGGCGGTGGCGTCACTGGGGCTCCGGGCCACAACGCCGCGCGGGAAATCGTCAAGGATTTCAAACGGCGGCGGATACGGCGCGGGTAACCGGCCGCAAGTCCCAGGCGGCCACGGCATCGTAGGCCGAGGCCGCTTCCGCGGGCTTTGCCGGCTTCGTCCTGGACAGCCGGAAGAGCCCATGAACTTGGTTCTGGACCGTCACGCAGGTGCCCTGCAGGTTGGGTGTCACGACTTCGACTTCTCTCATGGGATGTCCCCTCCGTTACCTGCCGGAACAATGTGCGTCGCATTCGATCCGTTCCGGCGACATTCCGGCATGGCTACCGGGCGGTTAACCGCGCCCGCCCAGCGCTGGCGTTTTTCCGTTGCCGTTTGACCATCGATCCTTATATTCCGGCCAACTTCGCCGCGGGCCAGGAGCGCTGTCAGTGGGTAGGGCCGCATCGCGGTCCCGCCCGGCCTGACGGCGCGCATGCCCGCGGTCGGCATTTCAGGACCTTCCCAATGAACCTGCGCAACGTCGCCATCATCGCCCATGTCGACCATGGCAAAACGACCCTGGTCGACCGGCTGCTCCAGCAATCCGGCACCTACCGGGACAACCAGCGCCAAGTCGAGCGCGCGATGGATTCCAACGACCTGGAGCGCGAGCGAGGCATC
Organism: uncultured Alphaproteobacteria bacterium; assembly: GCA_963776455.1. Classification (GTDB taxonomy): domain Bacteria; phylum Pseudomonadota; class Alphaproteobacteria; order Rhizobiales; family Xanthobacteraceae; genus CAVZMU01. Next base: position 51,223 of record CAVZMU010000001.1, on the reverse strand, counting down.
ACCATCCTGGCGAAGGCAACCTCCATCCTGTGGCACGACACCCGGATCAACATCGTCGATACCCCGGGCCACGCCGATTTCGGTGGCGAGGTCGAGCGCATCCTCAATATGGTGGACGGCGCGCTGGTGCTGGTCGATGCCGCAGAAGGCCCGCTGCCGCAGACCAAGTTCGTGGTCTCCAAGGCCCTGAAGATGGGCCTCAAGCCCATCGTCGTCATCAACAAGGTCGACCGCGCCGACGCCCGGCCCCAGCAGGTGGTCAACGAGGTGTTCGACTTGTTCGCGGCGCTCGATGCGACCGACGACCAACTCGATTTCCCCATCCTCTACGGCTCGGCCAAGGAAGGCTGGATGGCGGACGGGCCCGACGGGCCGAAGGATGCCGGCATGACGCCGCTGTTCGAGCTGGTTCTGCGCCATGTTCCGCCGCCGACCGTTGACGAGGGGCCGTTCCGGCTGCTCGGCACCATCCTGGAGGCCAATCCGTATCTCGGGCGCATCGTCACCGGACGCATCACGTCCGGATCGGTCGCGCCGAACCAGCAGGTCAAGGTGCTCGACCACGACGGCAAGCTTGTCGAGACCGGCCGCGTCACCAAGGTGCTCGCGTTCCGCGGGCTCGAGCGCGTCCCGGTGGAGGGAGCGGAAGCCGGCGACATCGTCGCCATCGCCGGCCTGCCGGAGGCCACGGTCGCGCACACCATCTGCGCGCCTGAAGTCGAGGTTCCGATCCCGGCGCAGCCGATCGACCCGCCGACGCTGGCGATGACCTTCCGGGTCAACGATTCGCCGCTTGCCGGGACGGAAGGCAGCAAGGTCACCGGCCGCATGATCCGCGACCGCCTGCTCCGCGAAGCCGAAGGCAACGTGACGCTGCGCATCGCCGAATCCGACGACCGCGATTCCATGGAGGTCGCCGGCCGCGGCGAGTTGCAGCTCGGCATCCTGATCGAGACCATGCGCCGCGAGGGCTTCGAGCTTTCGGTTTCGCGTCCCAAGGTGCTGCTGCGGCGCGCCGAGGATGGCGGAGTGGAGGAGCCGGTCGAGGAGGTGGTGATCGACGTCGACGAGGAGCATTCCGGCGTCGTGGTGCAGAAGATGTCCGAGCGCAAGGCGGAGATGATGGAGATGCGCCCCTCCGGCGGCGGCCGCGTGCGGCTGGTGTTCCACGCGCCGACGCGCGGGCTCATCGGCTACCAGGGCGAGCTGCTGACCGATACCCGCGGCACCGCCATCATGAACCGCCTGTTCCACGGCTACGCGCCGTTCAAGGGCGAAATCGCGGGCCGCCGCAACGGCGTCCTGATCTCCAACGAGCAGGGCGATGCGGTCGCCTATGCGATGTGGAAACTCGAAGACCGCGGCCCGATGATGATCGAGCCCGGCGCCAAGGTCTATCGCGGCATGATCGTCGGCGAGCATACCCGCGACAACGATCTCGAGATCAACGTGCTCAAGGGCAAGCAGCTCACCAACATCCGCACCACGTCCAAGGACGAGGCGGTGCGGCTGACGCCGCCGATCCGCATGTCGCTGGAAAAAGCCCTCGCCTATATCGAGGAGGACGAGCTCGTCGAAGTCACGCCGAAGTCCATCCGGTTGCGCAAGAGGCTGCTCGACCCCAACGACCGCAAGCGCAACGAACGCAAAAAGGAAGCGGAGCGGGTGTGATGGACGCGCCTGTCTCGCCCCATCTCACCGCGCTCGAAGCGGACGTGCTGTTCGCAATCGCAGCGGCGGCCGACGAGGCGGCACTCGAAGCCGCGCGCATCGCGGCGCTTGGCAAGAGCGGGTCGATGTCTGCGCTGCTCAAGACGCTGGGCGCGATGGCGCCGGAGGAGCGCAAGGCGCAAGGGTCCGCTCATCAACGGCCTCAAGGACAAGGTGACGGCGGCGGTCGCTGCCCGGCGCGAGGAGCTGAAGGGTGCGTCGCTCGACGCGCGGCTCGCCACCGAGACCGTCGACGTCACGCTCCCGGTGCGGCGAGAGCCCGGCCGAGGCCGGCCGCATCCATCCCATCAGCCAGGTGATCGACGAGCTCACCGCGATCTTCGCCGACATGGGGTTCGCCGTCGCCGAGGGGCCGGACATCGAGACCGACGACCTCAACTTCACCAAGCTCAATTTCCCGGAAGGCCATCCCGCCCGCGAGATGCACGACACGTTCTACTTCAATCCGAAGCCCGACGGCTCGCGGCTGCTGCTGCGCACCCACACCTCGCCGGTGCAGGTGCGCACGATGCTGAGCGCAGAAGCCGCCGATCCGCGTCATCTCCCGGGCCGCACCTATCGCAGCGACTCGGACCAGACCCACACGCCGATGTTCCATCAGGTCGAGGGGCTGGTGATCGACAAGGGCTCGCATCTCGGCCACCTGAAATGGATCCTGGCGGAGTTCTGCAAGGCGTTCTTCGAAGTCGACGACGTCAAGATGCGCTTCCGGCCGTCATTCTTCCCGTTCACCGAGCCGTCGCTCGAAGTCGACATCCAGTGCCGGCGCGACAAGGGCGAGGTGCGGTTCGGCGAGGGCGACGACTGGCTGGAAATTCTCGGCTGCGGGATGGTGCATCCCAACGTGCTGCGCAATTGCGGCCTCGATCCCGACGAGTACCAGGGCTTCGCCTGGGGCATGGGGATCGATCGCATCGCGATGCTGAAATACGGCATGCCGGACCTGCGCGCCGTTCTTCGAATCCGACATGCGCTGGCTGTCGCATTACGGCTTCCGGCCGCTCGATTTCCCGACCTTGGCCGGCGGGTTGAGCGCGTGACTGCAAAACAATAATGCCGCGCGATTTGGAATTGGGAGGAACCGAGATGCTTCGAAGCCCGCAGGCATTTGGGGCTGCGCTGTCGATCCTTGCCGCTGCGATCACGCCCGCTTCGGCGCAGACCTATCCCACCCGTACCGTGCAGCTCATCGTCGGCTATGCTGCCGGCGGCACCGGCGATGTCGTGGCGCGCATCATCTCCGACCGGCTCGCGGCGGCGCTCGGCCAGTCCGTGGTGGTCGAGAACCGTGCCGGCGGCACCGGCACCATCGCTGCTCAGACCGTGATCCGTTCGCAGCCGGACGGCCACGTGCTGCTCGCCGGCCAGACCGGCGAGGTCGCCATCAACCAGCACAAGCTCGGTGGCGCCGGCTACGATCCCGTCGCCGAATTGCAGCCGATCGCGCTCGCCGCCGTCGTGCCGCTGGCGCTGTCGATGCCTGCCAAGGCGCCGTATTCGACGGTCGACGAACTGCTCAAGGCCGCCCGCGACTCCAAGGACGGCCTCACCTTCGCCTCCGCCGGCCCCGGCACGCCGGGGCATTTCGCCGGCGAGTTGCTGCGCCGGAAGGCGGGCGGCAAGATGCTGCACGTCCCCTACAAGGGCGCCGGCCCGGCGCTCAACGACCTCATCGGCGGCCATGTCGATTTCTACTTCTCCGGCTTTCCGGCGGTGATGCCGCACATGCAGGCCGGCACCCTGAAGGTTCTGGCGCTGTCGTCGGGCAAGCGTTCCGATGCCGCGCCGAACCTGCCGACGGTACGCGAGCTTACCGGCATCCAGGATTTCGATCTGACGCTGTGGGTCGGCTTTTTCGCGCCGCGTGCTACGCCGAAGGATATCGTCGCGCGCCTCAACACCGAGATCAACAAGGTCCTCGACAATGCCCGAGCGTGAGGGCGAAGCTGCGCGATGCCGGCGCCGACGTCACCGTGATGTCGGTCGACGAATTCACCGCGTTCGTCAGGGGCGAAAGCGCGAAGTATCTCCGCATCATCAATGAAACCGGCGTCCGGCCGGAATAGCGGCCACCCGGTACGATCAGAAGTCCAGTCCATGAAGTTCACCCTCTCCTGGCTCAAGGAGCATCTCGACACCGACGAGCCGCTCGACAAGATCGTCGACAAGCTCACCATGATCGGGCTCGAGGTGGAGAGCGTCGACGACAAGGCCAAGAACCTCGCACCCTTCACCATCGCGCGTGTGATGTCGGCTGAGCAGCATCCCAATGCCGACCGCCTGCGCGTCTGCATGGTGGATACCGGCTCCGGCGATCCGGTGCAGGTCGTGTGCGGCGCGCCTAACGCGCGCGGCGGCATGGTCGGGGTATTCTCGCCGCCGGGCTCGTTCATCCCGGGCAAGAACATCACGCTCGGCGTCGGCACCATCCGCGGCGTCGAAAGCCGCGGCATGCTGGTTTCGGAAGCCGAGCTGCAGATTTCCGACGACCACGACGGCATCATCGATCTGCCGGCGGATGCGCCGGTCGGCGGGAGCTACGCCAAATGGGCCGGGCTCGACGATCCGGTGATCGACATCAACCTGACGCCCAACCGGCCGGACTGCACCGGCGTGCACGGCATCGCCCGCGACCTCGCGGCCGCCGACATGGGCAAGTTCATCGACCCCACTATCAAGACCGTGAAGGGGGAATTCCCGTGCCCGGTTTCGGTGACGATCGAGGACCCGGCGCTGTGCCCGGCTTTCGGGCTGCGCCTGGTGCGCGGCGTCAAGAACGGTCCTTCGCCGGAATGGCTGCAGAAGCGCCTGCGCGCGATCGGCCTGCGGCCGATCAATGCGCTGGTCGACATCACCAACCTCATCACCTTCGACCGCGGCCGGCCGCTGCATGTGTTCGACGCCGCCAAGGTGCATGGCAAGCTGATCGTGCGCCGTGCCCGCGTGGGCGAGAGCGTGCTGGCGCTCGACGGCCGCACCTACAATCTCGACGAGACCATGTGCGTGATCGCCGACGACAACGGCGTCGAGTCGCTTGCCGGCATCATGGGTGGCGAGATGAGCGGCTGCGACGAGGGCACGACCGACGTGCTGATAGAATCAGCGCTGTGGAACCCGCCCAACATCGCCCAGACCGGCCGCAAGCTCGGGATCAATTCCGACGCACGCTACCGATTCGAGCGCGGCGTCGATCCAAATTTCATGCTGCCGGGCCTCGAACTTGCAACCCGCATGGTGCTCGATCTCGCCGGCGGCACGGCCTCCGAGATCGTTGTTGCGGGCGACTTTCATGCCAAGGACCGCCTGATCGATTTCCCGATGAGCGAGCTCAAGCGGCTCGCGGGGCTCGACGTGCCGTTCGTCGAGGTGCGGCGCGTGCTCACCCATCTGGGTTTCTTCGTCGCCGGGCAGGGCGAAGCGGTGAAGGTCGCCGTGCCGTCGTGGCGGCCGGACGTCGACGGCAAGGCCGACATCGTCGAGGAGGTCGTGCGCATCCTCGGCGTCGACCGCGTCCCGCTGACGCCGTTCGAGCGCGGCGATGCACCGCGCAAGCCCGTGCTCACCATTTTGCAATCGCGCACCCGCAAGGCCAGGCGCGCGCTCGCCGCACGAGGCCTCGTCGAGGCGGTGACGTGGTCGTTCGTCGCCAAGCCGCAGGCCGAGCTGTTCGGCGGTGGCCAGCCGGAGCTTGCGCTCGCCAATCCAATCGCGGCCGACCTCTCCGACATGCGGCCGAGCCTGGTGCCGGGCCTTGTGGCCGCAGCGCAACGAAACGCCGACCGCGGTTTCTCCGATGCGGCGCTGTTCGAGGTCGGGCAGGTGTTCCGGGGGGGCCGGCCGCAGGACCAGTTCACCGCGGCGGCGGGCGCGCGGCGTGGCCTCGCCAAGGCGGCGGGCAACGGTCGCCATTGGTCCGCCAAGACGGCGGACGTGGACGTCTTCGACGTGAAGGCCGACGCCATCGCGGTGCTGGCGGCGGCCGGTGCGCCGGTGCAGGCACTCCAGGTCGTGCCGGGCGGGCCGGCGTGGCTGCATCCCGGGCGCTCGGGCACGATCCAGATCGGTCCGCAGAACGTGCTCGGCCATTTCGGCGAGTTGCACCCGCGCATCCTGCAGGCCCTCGGGGCGGAAGGTCCGCTGGTCGCTTTCGAGGTGATCCTGGAGCGCATCCCGGAACCCAAGGCGAAGGCAACGCGCGCCAGGCCGGCGCTGGAGCTGTCGCCGTTCCATCCGGTCGAGCGCGATTTCGCCTTCGTCGTCGACCGCGCCGTGAAGGTCGGCGACATCGTCAAAGCCGCGCAGGCGGCGGACCGCAAGCTCGTCACCGGGGTGAACGTGTTCGACGTCTACGAAGGACCGGGCATCGAACCCGGCAAGCGGTCGATTGCCATCGCCGTCACTTTGCAGCCGCGCGACAAGACGATGACCGATCCAGAGATCGAGGCCGCCGCCGCCAGGATCGTCGCCGAAGTGTCGAAGAAGACCGGCGGCGTTCTGCGGACGTGACTATCGCCGCCCGAACCGCTTGAGTACGTCGGTTGCGGCGCGCTCGCCGGATTCCCAGGCGCCGTTGACGCTACCCCACAGGGTCTCATGCGCGGCTTCGCCGGCGAACCACACGCGGTTGTTCATCGATTCCATCAGCACCTTGCGTCCGGGCTGGCCGCCGAGCGCGGCGGCCGACGAGGCGCCGAGCACCCACGGCTCCCTGCTCCAGCGCGTGGCATGACTGCGCCTGACGGCTTTCTTGATGTCGGCGCCGTAGAGTTCGCCGAGCCAGTCGGTGGCGAAGGCGACCATCGCGGCTTCGCCCTGCGCCGCGAGGCTCTTGCCGAACCGCCCGCCGACATCGACGACGCATAGCGAGGTGCCCGACACGTTGGCGAGCAGCGCCGCGGTGCGGTTGCCGGACGCCTGCTCGAACACGAGATCGTCCGGGCGCAGGTCCAGCGGATTGCCGGCGAGTTCCAGCGCGATGTGATCGAGGCTGCCGAGGGAGAGCTTGGCCAGCGCGTCGAGCTGGCGCTTCGGCAGCGCCGGCCGGAACTTCATCGCCCCGCCGGTCAGCACGCCGGTGGACGCGGTGACGATCACCGCGCGCGCGCTCAGCACGCCGCGGGAGGTCTGCACCTTCACCGGGTTACGCGCCCAGTCGATATTGCTCACCGGCGTCGAAAGCTGAACCGGCAGGCCGTCGGCAAGCTTCGCGAGCAGCGCGCCGTAGCCCTGGCGGCAGAAGGCCTCGATGTCGCGCTCCTGAAGCCGTCCGAAGTCGTAGGCCGATATCTCGTTGAGGTCCTTGGTGCCGCCGTAGGGTCCAAGGACGAATTCGACCGTCGGCCGCCACTCGGTGACCTCCTTGGGCAGCACCTGGGCGCAGGAGACATCGACCTTCGCGCGGCCGGCATCGCCGATCGCGCGGGTCGAGCGCACCAGCCCGGCCAGGAACCGCTCCATCTCGCCTTCGCGGGAATTGCGCCGGCCGATGCGCACGGTCTGTCCCGCCGGCGCCGGATAGACCTCCGTCTTGGCCTGCGCCGCGAGCTTCGCCACCGGGTTGCTGTCCGGCGCGTGGATCCAATGCGCGCCGCGGTCGAACGGCACGCCGAACAGCTTCGTATCGGTGACGCAACGGCCGCCGATGTGGTCGCTCGCTTCCACCAGCGCGAAGCGCCGTCCGGCGCCGGCCAGCATGCGGGCCGCGGCGATGCCGGCGGCGCCGGCGCCGACCACCACGACATCCACCTGCCCCGACGCCGGCACTGCGCCGAGGGCGGGCGCCGCGGCCATGGATGCGGCGGCGGCGAGAAAGCTTCGGCGGGTGAGGGAGGGCATTGTTTGGGACGGTCCAAATAGGTCAGGCACCATGCCCGAACCATTTACGGCCCGCAAACCAACATCGCGCGTCGATGGCGCCAGCATGACGCCATGAAGGAAACCGCAACAAATTTCGATTCAAATAGACCCCAATACGACGCGGGCCTTCACCCGCGCAGAGCTGGGGATGCGAGGCCATGGGCTGGGTGCTCGACCGCGTCGGCAATGCTGTCGCCCGCTACCTGGAACGGCCGGCGCCGGGCTATGAGCCCTTCACGCCGAGCGATCCCGAAGCGCTGTGCGCTTCGCTGCGGCCCGGCGACGTCCTCCTGGTCGAAGGCGACAACCACATTGCCGGCGTCATCAAATATCTGACGCAGTCGACGTGGTCGCATGCCGCGCTCTATGTCGGCAGGATCGGCGACCGCATGTCGGCGGACGGCGAGCCGCTGGTCCTGGTGGAGGCGAATATCGGCGAGGGCGTGGTCTCGGCACCGCTGTCGAAATACGAGCGCTACCACACCCGCATCTGCCGGCCGGTCGGCCTTACACCCGACGACTGCGCGCGCGTCTGCGCCTACGCGACGGAGCGCATCGGGTTCGACTACGACGTCAAGAATATCCTCGACCTCATGCGCTATCTGTTTCCCCTGCCGGTGCCGCAGCGCTGGCGTCGCCGCATGATCGCGCTCGGCTCCGGACATCCGACCCGCATCATCTGCTCGGCGCTTATCGCACAAGCCTTCGCGCGCGTGCGCTATCCGATCTTGCCGAAGCTGACGCGGCTGGACAGCCAGGCGGCGCGGCAGGAGATGCTGGAAATCCGCCATTCGTCACTTTATGCGCCGCGCGATTTCGATATCTCGCCCTATTTCGCGGTGGTGAAGCCGACGCTGGAAGGCTGCTTCGACTACAGGGCGCTTCAATGGGTTGATTTGCCGCCGGTTCAGCCCACAGCGGCGACGGCTGAGACAGTCGTGCAGGCCGCGTAGTCAAACCGGCTGCATGCGACGCTCGCTTGTGCGCATCGCTCCACGCCGCTAACGCTGCACGAGGAGCCGCCTCATGTTCGCCGCCGCTGCCAAAGCCCTGTCGCAGATGGTGTCGCCGCCGTTCCGGTCGGTGCTGCTGAAATCCGTCGCCGTGGCGGTCGTCGCCCTCATCGTGCTGGTCATCGCCCTGACGCGGCTGTTGGCCTGGCTTGCCGGTGCCGGCGAAGGTTGGCTCGAAGGCGTGCTCGGTCCGGCCGCGCATGGACCGCTGACCATCGTCGCCTGGGTTCTCTCGATCGCGGCCGGTCTCGGCCTGATCTTCGGCGCCGTGTTCCTGATGCCGACGGTGACGGCGCTGATCGCGAGCCTGTTCGGCGACGAGATCGCCCGCGAGGTCGAGCGGACCTATTATCCGGCCGATCCGACGGGCATCGACATGCCGGTCGCGCTGGCGGCATGGGAAGGCGTCAAGATCGCGCTGCTCACGCTGCTGGTCTACCTGTGCGCGCTGCCTTTCCTGCTGGTCGCCGGCCTCGGCTTCGTCATCTTCTTCATCGCCAACGCCTACCTGCTCGGGCGGCAGTATTTCGAGCTTGCAGCGATGCGCTTCCATCCGCCGGACGAAGCCAAGGCGCTGCGCAAGGCGCATGAGGCCGCGGTGTTCCGCTCCGGCCTGCTGATCGCCGCTTTCGTCTCGATCCCGATCGTGAACCTCGCGACGCCGCTGTTTGGGACTGCTCTGATGGTGCATCTGCACAAGCAGATCGCAGGTCCGAGGCGGGACCTGATTCCGCCGCGTAGGATGGGTTGAGCGCAAGCGAAACTCATCACATCATCATCCTGTCAGGCGACGGGTTTCGCTTCGCTCAACCCATCCTACGACGCGGCAATCGCCGCAGCATTCGTGGTCTTGCCCGGCCAATGGCACAGGTCGGCGACGATGCACTTTTCGCATAGCGGCCGACGCGCGATGCAGACATAGCGGCCGTGCAGGATCAGCCAGTGATGAGCGTGCAGCCGGTATTTCGCCGGAACGCGCTCGTTGAGCTTGATCTCCACCGCCAGCGGGTCCTTGCCGGGGGCGAGGCCGGTGCGGTTGCCGACGCGGAAGATGTGGGTGTCGACGGCGATCGTCTCCTCGCGGAACGCGATGTTGAGCACGACATTCGCGGTCTTGCGGCCGACGCCGGGCAGCGCTTCCAGCGCGTCACGGTCATGCGGCACCTCGCCGGCATGTTGCGCGACCAGCATGCGCGAGAGCTCGACCACGTTCTTGGCCTTGGTACGATAGAGCCCGATGGTCTTGATGAGGTCGCGCACGCGGTCCTCGCCGAGCTTCACCATCCTGGCCGGCGTATCGGCGAGTCTGAACAGCGCGGGCGTCGCCTTGTTGACGCCGGCATCGGTCGCCTGCGCCGACAGCACGACCGCGACCAGCAGCGTGTAGGGATCGACGTGCTTGAGCTCGCCCTTGGGCTCCGGTTCGGCGGCGTGGAAGCGGCGGAACATCTCCTCGATCTCGCCGCCTGTCATGTTCGGAATGGCGCCCGCCACCGCCTTGGCGTCCGCGGCCACCCGTTTGCGCGGCGGCTTCCGAACGGCAGCCTTGCCGGCTTTCGCAGCCTTCAGGCTTTGACGGGTCGTCTTTCGGGCCATCGCTCAGGTATATTGGCCGCCATGAGTCCCGACAACGATCCCGAGCCGGAGATTTTCTCGGCCGTGCTGACGCCGCACCGCTCGCTCGGCTCGACCGGATTCCTGGTGCTGATGGTGGCGATCGCCGCTATCAGCTTCGCCGCCGGCATGGTGTTTCTGATTCTCGGCGCGTGGCCGGTGATGGGCTTTTTCGGGCTCGACGTGTTTCTGATCTGGTGGGCGTTCCGGGCGAACTACCGCTCCGCCCGCGCCTATGAGCAGGTCACCGTGACGGCGAGCACGCTCACTGTCCGCAAGGTCAGCCAGCGCGGCCAGGCCGCCGAATGGATTCTCAACCCGGTATGGACGCAGCTCGACCGGCAGACCCACGAGGAATTCGGCATCGAGCGGCTGTTCCTGGTCTCGCGCGGGCGCAGGCTGTCCGTTGCCGGCTTTCTCGGTCCGGAGGAGAAGGCGAGCTTCGCCGATGCGCTTGGCCTGGCGCTGGGCGAAGCGAAACGCGGGCCGACGCGGACGATACTATCCTGATATTGGCGGCGCGACGGCTGAGCGCGCGCAGAAATCGGGTGGCTCCTCGGCGACGGCGGGCCTAGGTGAGAGACAACGAATGCCCCTGCTTCCGGAGGCCGCCATGCTCTCGCCCGACCGCATTCCCGACTTCGCGTCGCTCACCGCCGCATCGGCGGATTACGACGTCGTGCGCCGCGCCATCGCGCATATCCGCGGCCATTGGCGCGAACAGCCGGAGGTCGAGGAGATCGCCGCCGTCGCCGGTGTCACGCCGAGCGACTTGCACCATCTGTTCCGCCGCTGGGCGGGCCTGACGCCGAAGGCTTTCCTCCAGGCGCTGACGCTCGATCAGGCCCGCATTCTGCTGCGCGATTCGGCGAGCGTTCTGGATGTCGCCTACGAGGTCGGACTGTCGGGCCCCGGCCGGCTGCATGACCTGTTCGTCACGCATGAGGCGATGTCGCCGGGCGAATGGAAGTCCGGCGGCGACGGCCTCACGGTCTATTACGGCTTCCATCCCTCGCCGTTCGGCATCGCGCTGGTGATGGCGACGGACCGCGGCCTTGCCGGCCTCGCCTTCGCCGATTCCGGCGAGGAAGCCGCCGCGCTTGCCGACATGCGTGGCCGCTGGAAAAGAGCCACCTATGTGGAGAGCACCGAGCGCACCGGGCCGCTGGCGCATCGCATCTTCGATCCGACGCTATGGCGTCCCGACCGGCCGTTGCGGGTGGTGCTGATCGGCACCGATTTCGAGGTCCGGGTGTGGGACACGCTGCTCGGCGTTCCGATGGGGCGCGCGACCACCTACGGCGACATCGCCCGCAAGCTCGGCACGCCGAGCGCCGCGCGCGCGGTCGGCGCCGCCGTCGGCAAGAACCCGGTGAGCTTCGTGGTGCCGTGCCACCGCGTCATCGGCAAGAGCGGCGACCTCACGGGTTATCACTGGGGCCTGACGCGCAAGCGCGCGATCCTGGGCTGGGAAGCCGGGCGGGTGACGGCGTAGCGTATTCGCGTCTTATCGCGGCGGTGCGGCGTTGACGCTCCGGCTTGCCTCGCGCAGAACGGGTCGTTCCCGATCCCCGAGGGCCTCAGATGCAAAAGCGCCGTCCCGTGATGTTGGTGATCCTGGACGGCTTTGGCTGGCGCGAAGAAACAGCCGATAACGCGGTCGCCCAGGCGCGCAAGCCGGTGTTCGATCGGCTGTGGGCGACTTGTCCGCATGCGTTCCTGCATACGTCGGGGCATGACGTCGGCCTGCCGGATGGGCAGATGGGCAATTCCGAGGTCGGCCATCTCAACATCGGCGCCGGCCGCGTGGTGATGCAGGACCTGCCGCGCATCGACCGCGCGGTGGCGAGCGGAGAGATCGCACGGGCACCCGCCCTGACCGGCCTGATCGAAACGCTGCGCCGGACCGGCGGCATCTGCCATCTTATGGGCCTTGTTTCCACCGGAGGCGTGCATTCACATCAGGATCAGGCCGTCGCACTGGCCAAGATTCTCGCCGCGGCCGGCGTGCCGGCCATGCTGCACGCTTTCACCGATGGCCGCGATACGCCGCCGCGCGCTGGCGCGGAGTTCATGGCGCGGCTGACTGCGGCTTTGCCGGCGTCGGTGAAGGTCGCGACCGTGACCGGCCGCTACTTTGCGATGGACCGCGACAAGCGGTGGGAGCGCGTCACCAAGGCCTATGATGTGGTCGTGAGCGGCGAGGGTGCGCGGTTCCCCGATGCCCAGGCTGTGATTGCCGATGCCTATGCGCACGACGTGACCGACGAGTTCGTCCTGCCGGCGGCGATCGGCGAATATCGCGGCATGACGGACGGCGACGGTGTGTTGTGCTTTAATTTCCGCGCTGACCGCGTGCGCGAGTTTCTCGGCGCGATCCTCGATCCTGCCTTCGCGGGCTTTCCGCGCAGGCGCGTCGTCAAGGTCGCGGCGGCAGCGGGAATGACGGAATACAGCGAGGACCTCAACGTCCTGCTGGGAGCGCTGTTTCCGGCACAGCCTCTGACCAGCGTGCTGGGCGAGGTGGTGGCGAAGGCCGGCCGCACCCAATTGCGCATGGCGGAGACCGAGAAATATCCGCACGTCACATATTTTCTCAACGGCGGCGAGGAGCATCCCTATGCTGGCGAAGACCGCATCATGGTGCCATCGCCGAAGGTCGCGACCTACGATCTCCAGCCGGAGATGTCGGCACCGGAACTGGCCGACAAGGCCGTGGAGGCCATCGCATCGGGTCGCTACGACCTCATCGTGCTCAACTTCGCCAATCCCGACATGGTTGGCCACACCGGCAGCCTGCCGGCCGCGATCCGCGCCGTCGAGACGGTGGATGTTTGTCTCGGTCGCATCGCGGATGCCATCGCCAAATCTGGCGGCGCGTTGCTCGTCACCGCCGATCACGGCAACTGCGAATTGATGCGTGATCCCGTGACCGGCGGGCCCCACACCGCGCACACCACAAATCCAGTGCCGATATTCGTGCTGGGCAGTGGCGCTCCGGCGATGAAGGATGGACAACTCGCCGATCTTGCACCGACGCTTTTGGCGATGATGGACCTGCCGAAGCCCGCGGAGATGACCGGCATGTCTCTGCTGCGCGACGCTGCGCCGTAGGGCACCGACGCCTCAGCCGTCGGAAAGCCCCAGCACGTCGGCCATCGAATAAAGCCCCGGCTTACGGCCGCGCGCCCATAGCGCGGCTTTCAGCGCGCCGCGCGCGAAGATCATGCGGTCCTCGGCTTTGTGCGACAGCTCGATGCGCTCGGCTGCTCCCGCGAAGATCACGGTATGCTCGCCCGCGACGGTGCCGCCGCGTAGCGAGGCGAAGCCGATGTCGCCGGCCTTTCGCGCACCGGTATGGCCGTCGCGGCCGCGCTCGGAGCGGGTGGCCAATTCGATGCCGCGGCCGGCCGCCGCCGCTTCGCCCAGCAGCAAAGCGGTGCCGGAGGGCGCGTCGACCTTCCTGTTGTGGTGCATCTCGACGATCTCGATGTCGAAGGCTTCGTCGAGCGCTTTCGCGGCGCGCTTCACCAGCGCAGCCAGGAGGTTGACGCCGAGGCTCATGTTGCCGGACTTGACGATGACTGCCTTGGCGGCCGCCTGTCTGATCCTGGCGTCGTCGTCGGCTGACAGCCCGGTCGTGCCGACGACGTGGACGATGCCGGCTTCCGACGCGAGCCCCGCGAATGCCAGCGTCGCCTGCGGCGTGGTGAAATCGAGGATGCCGTCGGCCGACATCAGGAGCGAATGCACGTCGCTGACGATCGGCACGCGGGTCGGCGGCAGGCCGGCAAGCACCCCGGCGTCCTGGCCGATGAAGGGCGAGCCCTCGGACTCCGCCGCACCGACGACGCAGACGCCGTCGGTCTCGTCGATCGCCTTGACCAGTGCTCGCCCCATGCGCCCGCCGGCGCCGGCCACGATCAGCCGCATGTCGGACATCGATCATCTCTCCACGAAGGCGCCGGTATAGCGACGGCGCTGCCGCATGGAAAGCTGAAGCAAAGCCCGCCTGACCTATGCCGCAGCCATCGCAGCCCGTTTCGGCGGCGTGGGCATCCAGGCGGGGCGCCCGCTCCGTTCCAGAAATCGCCGGCCGGACGACGTCAAGTCAACGAACGGTCTGGCGTTCTCGCCCGGTATGCGGACCACGAGCCCGCGGTCGATCGCATCTTCCCAGACCGTGAGGCGCGGGCATGACGTGCGCCACGCGTCCATCACTTCGGCGTAAGGCTTGGGTCCGGCGGCAATCCACTCCAGGAAATCAAGAATTAGCGGATCGATCGCGTCCATCGTTGCCTCCCTGAGCGTCACGGCTGCGGGCCGTCATAGCCCTCGATGATGACGATGTCGGCAATCGAGTGCGGCGATCGCACCTTGATGTTGGCCTGGTATTCGGGCGAGCGGTAGCAGGCGAGCGCGGCGGCGTAGTCGGGAAATTCGATCACCACGTTGCGCGACCGGCTTTCGCCTTCCGGGCACTCGAACGGTCCGCCGCGCACGACGAACCGGCCGCCGAACTTATGGAAGATGCCCGGGTTGGCGGCGGCGTAGGGCTTGTAGCCCTCTTCGTTCTGCACGTCGACGCGCCCGATCCAGTATCCCTTGGCCATGTCGTTCCCTTCTGCCGTTCGTCTGCTATTTCGGATCGATGCCGTCGCGCACGGCGCGGAAGCGCGGATACGTCGCCGCCCAGGCGTCCTTGCGCGAGATCGCCAGCATGTGAAGGTAGCCGCCGCTGCCGAACCGCAGCCATTGCGCGACCGTGACGTCGGTATTGGTCTGCATGTCCTTGGCGTCCGCAACGATCTCATAGCCGGCCTGCCCGGCGATCCGCTGCGGCTCGGCGCGCGTAAGGCGAATCTCCTTCACGGCCGGGGTGGCGGCGAACAGGGTGCGCGCAAAGCGGTCGCGTTCGCTCGGCTCCGGGGGCACTCCGGACATCGCGGTGATCAGGATCAACGGCTGCTCGGAAAGCTCCATGACGTCCCGCGGGCCGTCGGTGAGCAACGCGGCATTCCGCGGCCTGCCGCGGACCGGCCGGAAGCCGGCGAGATCCTTCAGCACAAACGGCAGGATGGCGAGTTGCTCCTCGACCGGGACGGCGGCGCGCACGGTCAGGGACGACAGCGCAGCGCGTATCGCGGCATCCGGATAGGTCTCGCTTTCGCCGTCCGGCACCTGGACCGTGACGGCGGCTGTGATGTCGCCCGCCGCCGCGACCAGCACCCATTTGCGCACCGAAAGGTTTTCCGCCGACTGGCGGCCCACGATCAGAACGGCCGGTCCGATGCCGAGGGTAAAGGGCTCGGTGCTGTCCACCGTCGCGCCGCTTCCCTTCAGGATGTCCGCGGTCGTGCCTTTCTCGATCTGCGCATAGGCTTCGGGCGGGAGCTCGACGAGCAGGATCGCTGCCTTCTTGTCCCGGTCCTCGAAGCCCATGAACTCCTTGCTCACGATGAAGCCGGCGGGTGGCGCGAGCCCGATCCGCGACGTGGGCGGGAAGATTGCGTCGGCTGCCGGCGCGGTCGATGTCATGGCGACGAGGATGCAGCCGGCAACGAGCGCCGCCATCGGTCCGGGCGATATCATTCGCATCGTCTTGTCTCCGCGGCGCGCCGCACCTCGATGGTTTCTTCGCCCAAGCGCGGGGCATACACCTCGTCAAGCTGGGCAACAATAGGTCCGGGCTGCGGCCCGGCATCCGCATCGGAACGTGGTGGAACCGGTGGTCCGTCCCGCGCTAGATTTCCGATATCGTTGAGCAAGGAGGCATGGATGACGGCGCATGGGCATTTTCACTGGAACGAGCTGATGACGCGCGATGTCGAACAGGTGAAGCGCTTTTATGGCGGCACCATCGGCTGGACCTTCGAGGCCATGCCGATGCCGGACGGCGGCACCTACTGGGTTGCCAGCATGGACGGAACGGGCTGGCATGTCGCGTACTCGATCGACGGTCCGATGACGTCGATGCGCGCGTCGAGAAGGCGACGGCCGCCGGCGCGAAGCTGATGCGTCCGCTGTTCGATGTTCCCGAAGTCGGGCGCATCGCGATCCTGACGCAGCCCGGCGGCGCCGGCATCGGCTGGATGACCCCGGCGGCACGGTAGCGCCATTGCGAGTCGTTTTTCGAGTTTCAAACAGCCATGGCTCCGCCGGTCCTGTTGTTTGAAACGAGCCCAGGCCGGCCCGTATGGTGACCCTCGGCTAAGCGAGGGGAGGTGGAGCGCCGGCAAGCGCACCTTGGATTCCGCGCGGGCGAGGCGCGGCGCCTCCTTGCGAGGGAGGCTCGCCTCCCGGCGCTCCACACAGACAAGTCCGCGCGCTTTGCGCGAACCCGCCTGCTTCTTGGCGGCGACTTCTTCGGCTCTCGGGTCCGCGCTTCCTGGGACGCGGCAAGTGGCCTGTCCGCAGTCCAGCGAGCTCTTCGCAGAGCACCCATAGTGGTGCCCGGACGGAGTCCCGAAGCCCGCCGAGTGCGTGCTTGCGAGGCACGCCCGCGGGCGCCGCAACCTGTCCCGCATCCGAAAAGGCCTCATGAGAGCGCCCCCTCGACGGACAGATATAGGACTATAAGCATAGGAATTAAAGGAAATAACACGCGCGGATGAGATAAAGTCCTCCGCCTGCCGTAGTGCAGGCGGCAAGCGTCGTGAGCATGCCGGCCTTCCGGCGAAAAATCGCGAATGCGGCGCACGCCGATAGGATGACAGCCCAGAGATTGACGCTCGCAAGCAAGGGAACGTCAATCGTCGCGCCGAACCCATGCACGGGTCTGACATCCCGAAACATCGTGTGGATGGCGAACCAGACCGCGAGATTGAGGATGACGCCGACGACAGCCGCGGTAATCGCCGCGAGCGCGCCGCCCAGCGCCTTGTTGCCGCGCATCAGCTCGATGAAGGGAGCGCCGAGAAATATCCAGAGAAAGCACGGCGTGAACGTGACCCATGTGGCGAGCAGGCCGCCGAGCGTCGGCAGCCACGAGCGGCGACAGCGTGCCGGGGTCGCGAAAGGCAGCCATGAAGCCAACGAACTGCAGCACCATAATCAGCGGCCCGGGCGTCGTCTCCGCCATGCCGAGCCCGTCGAACATTTCGCCGGGTCGCAGCCAGCCGTAAAGATCGACCGCTTGCTGCGCGACATATGCGAGCACGGCATAGGCCCCGCCGAAGGTCACGACCGCCATTTTGGAAAAGAACACGGCGATCTGGCTGAACGCATTGTTGACACCGAGCAGCGCCACGAGCGCCAAGACCGGGACGAGCCAGAGCACGAGCCAGATCGACGAGGTCTTCAGCGCTTGCCGGACATTCGGCCGGGCATGCGCCGGGAGCTCTTCGCCGAGCAGGCTCGCTCCATCGACGTCTTTGGCGCCCGCATGACCCCCGGAGATCGTCGAAGGCCGGAAGATCGGATCGCGCACCTAGAAAGCCGATCACGCCGGCCGCCAAAACGATGAGCGGGAACGGCACGTGAAAGACGAAGATCGCAATGAAGGCGGCCGCGGCAAGGATGCGCATCGCATTATTCCTGAGGGCGCGGCGTGCCGACGCGGACCACGGCCTCCAGGACGATCGCCAGCACGGCGGCCTTCAGGCCGAAGAAGCATGCGGCGATCAGGCCGACGTTGCCGAATAGGACGTAAATCCAGCTCAGCGCCATGATGGCGACGACGCCGGGCAGGATGAACAGCCGCCCCGCCATCAGCCCGCCGCGCGGTGCGATGCATCAGCCAGCCGATATAGGTCGCAAGCTGCTGCGCCTCGGGGCCGGGCAGCAGCATGCAGTAGTTGAGTGCGTGCAGGAAACGGCTCTCCGAGACCCAGCGTTTCTCCTCGACGATGATGCGGTGCATCACGGCGATCTGGCCCGGCCGGCCCGCCGAAGCTCAAGACAGCGACGCGCAGCCAGACGCGGAAAGCCGTCAGCCATCGAGACGCCATGGGCCGGGACATCGCGATCACGCTGCCCGACAACCAGCGAGCGGGTCATCGCGCAGGCTCCTGGCTTGTTGGTCGGCCAGTTGTGCGTCTCGTTCCGGCGTCGCGGCACCAGCGGTAGAAGGCGTCGTAGAGCAGCATGCCGGCTTCGAGCTGTTCGAGATCGTCGGCTACATGCGCGACAGGCCGAGCGACGCCGCGAGAAGGCCTGGCGCCTCAGGCGCAAGATCGAGGCGGGAGGTATCGGCGCCGCGCACGATCGCCGCCAGGCGCAGCAGCGCCGGCGTCGTGAGGCCGAATTCCTCGATCATCGACATCGAAGGTGCAGTACTCGCCGCGATGGCTCCAGAACACGCCCTCGATGTCGAAGGGTGTCGCGCCGAACTTCTCGCCGACTTCGATCACGGTCGCGGGCGCGACGAACAAAAAGTCCGCCGTCGGGTCGACGAAGCGGCGGATGAGCCAGGGGCAGGCGATACGGTCGATTTTCGGCCGTTCGCGCGTCACCCAGAGTGTCCGGCCGTTCGGCGCGCGCGGGGGAATCATCCTCGACGGGATGAGGGGCAGGCCGGACTGTTCCCACGCGACGAAGCCACCTTCGAGGACGTCGGCCGGGACGCCGCGTACTCGCAAGAGCGCTGCCGCACCGTGGCTGAGCTTGAGGCCCTTGTGGCAGATGACGACGGCGGATCGTCCGTGAGTATCCGTCGCCCAGTCGTTCACGGTCGCGAACGAGCGGCGGACGGATGCCGGAACGACGCGAGGATCAGCGGCGAAATCCTCGTCCGTGCGCACGTCGATGAGCGTCGGAGATTTCGGCGTCCCGACAAGACGGGCGAGCTTATCGGCGGTAATGCTGTTGATCGATGACATGGCGCGTCCTTGCTGATGAGCGGGACGCGATACTTCGGCATGTCGCCTCGTGGGGAGATCGCATTCCCCATGCCTCTCAGTTAGAAGGCTGGCGTCGAGCCTGTCAAGGTAGGCATTTCGGCCTAAGCCGCTAAATCCCCCGACTGGATTTTCTTCACGCCCGCCTTGTCCATGTCGAGCCACGCCTTCGCCATGGACCCCATGGCGTCGATGCCGCGGCAGGCATCCTCCACCACGTAGACGATGAAGCCGGCGCGCCGGGCATCGAGCGCGGTCCAGGCGACGCAGAAGTCGGTCGCGAGCCCGGTGACGAACATCGTCCTGATGCCGCGCTCCTTGAGATAGCCGGCAAGCCCGGTCTCGGTCTTCTGGTCGGCTTCCATCAGCGCCGAGTAGCTGTCGACCTCCTGGTGGAAGCCCTTGCGGATGATGAGCTGCGCCTTGGGCAGCGACAGGTCCTTGGACAGTGCCGCGCCATCGGTGCCCTGCACGCAATGGTCCGGCCACAGGACCTGATCGCCATAGGGCAGCTTGACGACGTCGAACGGCTTCTTGCCGGGATGGCTCGACGCAAACGAAATGTGGCCTGGCGTGTGCCAGTCCTGGGTCAGGATGACGTTGTCGAAGGCACCTGCGATCTTGTTGATCACCGGAATCACCTGCGTCGCCGTCCTTCACGGCGAGGCTGCCGCCCGGCAGGAAGCAGTTCTGCACGTCCACCACGACGAGGGCGGAGGCCGCATCGGGCTTGATCTGTCGTCCGCGAAGGCGCGGGCGCCGGAGAGAACCATCGGGCCGAATGTCAGCCCGGCAAAGCCGCGAATGAACTGCCGGCGGTTATATCGAGCCATGACCGCGCTCCGTTCTGTTTTACGCCAATCGCGCATGCGCCACGCATTGTGACGCCAGGATCACAGCCAGTTCCGTGCCAGGCGTCCAGCGCTTCTCCCGGGGGCGGCTGGCAACTGCCTACGCGGACATGCGAAAACCGGGGGCAAATGACTTGCGGGCGAATGTGCCCCTCCTATATGAGCGATGTCGCCGCGGCGGCGCGGCAATTTTTGTATCGAGGGGGTTGGGCCACGGAGTGGTCCGCGGGATTTTCAATGCCCGCGGGAAGCCGCTCTTGGGGCGCTGAAAAGGCCCGGGCCGACCTGCCGGAAAAGAGAGGATGAAACATGGCTAAGGTCATCGGCATCGACCTCGGCACCACCAATTCCTGCGTCGCCGTCATGGAGGGCGCGACGCCCAAGGTGATCGAGAACGCCGAGGGCGCGCGCACCACGCCCTCGATCGTCGCCTTCACCGACGACGGCGAGCGGCTGGTCGGCCAGCCGGCCAAGCGCCAGGCGGTCACCAATCCGGAGAACACCATCTTCGCGATCAAGCGCCTGATCGGCCGCCGCTTCGACGACCCGATGGTCGAGAAGGACAAGAAGCTCGTCCCCTACAAGATCGTCAAGCGCCGGCAACGGCGATGCCTGGGTCGAGGCGGACGGCAAGAGCTATTCGCCCTCGCAGATCTCCGCCTTCATCCTGCAGAAGATGAAGGAGACCGCCGAAGCCTATCTCGGCCAGAAGGTCGACCAGGCCGTCATCACCGTCCCGGCCTATTTCAACGACGCCCAGCGCCAGGCGACCAAGGACGCCGGCAAGATCGCCGGCCTCGAAGTGCTGCGCATCATCAACGAGCCGACCGCGGCGGCGCTCGCCTATGGCCTCGACAAGAAGAAGACCGGCACGATCGCGGTCTACGACCTCGGCGGCGGCACCTTCGACATCTCGATCCTCGAGATCGGCGACGGCGTGTTCGAGGTGAAGTCGACCAACGGCGACACCTTCCTGGGCGGCGAAGACTTCGACATGCGCCTCGTCAACTACCTGGCCGACGAGTTCCAGAAGGAGCAGGGCATCGACCTGCGCCAGCGACAAGCTCGCGCTGCAGCGCCTCAAGGAAGCGGCCGAAAAGGCCAAGATCGAGCTCTCCTCGACGACGCAGACCGAAATCAACCTGCCGTTCATCACGGCGGACGCGTCGGGTCCGAAGCATCTGACGCTGAAGCTCACCCGCGCCAAGTTCGAGGCGCTGGTCGACGACCTGATCCAGAAGACCGTCGAGCCCGTGCCGCAAGGCGCTCAAGGATGCCGGCCTCTCGCGCGGCCGAGATCGACGAAGTGGTCCTGGTCGGCGGCATGACCCGCATGCCGAAGGTCCAGGAGGTGGTGAAGCAGTTCTTCGGCAAGGAGCCGCACAAGGGCGTCAACCCCGACGAGGTGGTGGCGATCGGCGCGGCGATCCAGGCCGGCGTGCTGCAGGGCGACGTCAAGGACGTGCTGCTGCTCGACGTGACGCCGCTGTCGCTCGGCATCGAGACGCTGGGCGGCGTGTTCACCCGGCTGATCGACCGCAACACCACGATCCCGACCAAGAAGTCCCAGGTCTTCTCGACCGCCGAGGACAACCAGACCGCGGTGACGATCCGCGTGTTCCAGGGCGAGCGCGAGATGGCGGCCGACAACAAGATGCTCGGCCAGTTCGATCTCGTCGGCATTCCGCCGGCGCCGCGCGGCGTGCCGCAGATCGAGGTCACCTTCGACATCGACGCCAACGGCATCGTCAACGTCACGGCCAAGGACAAGGGCACCGGCAAGGAGCAGCAGATCCGCATCCAGGCCTCGGGCGGCCTGTCGGAAGCCGACATCGAGAAGATGGTCAAGGACGCCGAGGCGCACGCCGACGAGGACAAGAAGCGGCGCGAGGCCGGTCGAGGCCAAGAACCACGCCGAGGCGCTGATCCATTCGACCGAGAAGGCGCTGGCCGAGCATGGCGCCAAGGTCGGCGAGGCCGAGCGGCGCGCGATCGAGAATGCGCTCGCCGACGCCAAGGAAGCGGTGAAGGGCGACGACGCCGAGGCGATCAAGGCCAAGACCAACGCGCTGGCGCAGGCGTCGATGAAGCTCGGCGAGGCGATGTACAAGCAGCAGGCCGGCGAGGCCGGGATGGGTCCGGACGGCGGCGACCATGCGGGCCCCGGCGGCGCAAAGGAAGATGTCGTCGACGCGGAGTTCACCGAGGTCGACGACGACAAGAAGAACAAGAAGTCTGCCTGATGCGTCCGGGAAACCGGAGATGCGCAGAGTGATTGAGATCGAACGGCCCGGCGCGACCCCGCGGCGGGCCGTTTGCTTGATCGGCTGCAGCCGCATGGCTGCGCCAAGGGGAATGGCCGAGGGCGGAGTATGTCCGTAATGGCGAAGCGCGATTACTACGAAGTCCTGGAGGTCGTGCGCACGGCGAACGAGGGCGAGCTCAAGGCCGCCTATCGCAAGCTGGCGATGAAGTGGCATCCCGACCGCAATCCCGGCGACAAGGACTGCGAGCACAAGTTCAAGGAGATCAACGAGGCCTACGACGTCCTCAAGGACGGCGACAAGCGCGCCGCCTATGACCGTTTCGGCCATGCCGCCTTCGAGCAGGGCGGCGGCGGCGGCGCCGGCTTCGGAGCGGATTTCGGCTCGACCTTCTCGGACATTTTCGAGGACATCTTCGGCATGGGCGGCGCGGCGCGGGGCCGTACGTCCGGCCGCGAGCGCGGTGCCGATCTCCGCTACAACATGGAGATCACGCTGGAGGAGGCCTTCGCCGGCAAGACCGCGGAGATGCGCATGCCGACCTCGGTGACCTGCGAGGTCTGCTCCGGCTCCGGCGCCAAGCCCGGCACGCAGCCGACGACCTGCCCGCACCTGCGGCGGCGCCGGCCGCGTGCGCCACACCCAGGGCTTCTTCACCATCGAGCGGACCTGTCCGATCTGCCAGGGCCGCGGCCAGATCATCGAGAATCCATGCGCCTCCTGTTCCGGCTCGGGCCGGGTGACGCGCGAGCGCAATCTTTCGGTCAACATCCCGCCCGGCGTCGAGGACGGCACCCGCATCCGGCTCGCCGGCGAAGGCGAGGCCGGCGCCCGCGGCGGACCCTCCGGCGACCTCTACATCTTCCTGTCGCTCGCCCAGCACCGGTTCTTCCAGCGCGACGGCGCCGACCTGCATTGCCGCGTGCCGATCTCCATGGTGACGGCAGCGCTCGGCGGCGCCTTCGATGTGCCGACCATCGACGGCGGCAAGACCAAGGTGAAGGTACCGGAAGGCACCCAGTCGGGCCGCCGTTTCCGCTTGCAAAGCCGCGGCATGCCTGTCCTGCGCTCGAAGCAGACCGGCGACATGTATGTCCAGGTCATGGTGGAAACCCCGCAGAACCTCACCAAAAAGCAGAAGGACCTGCTCGCGGAGTTCGACAAAGTCTCCTCCAAGGAGACTCATCCGGAATCCGCCGGCTTCTTTGCCAAGGTGAAGGACTTCTTCGAAGGGCTGTGAAATCCTTCGTTCATCTTGACCCCCGGGGTGCGTCCCGTTACGCCTTGTGTCTTAAATCCTTCATGTCGCGAGCTTTGCGTTCAAGATGCCTTTGCAAGCTCTCCAGGTGATCGAAAAGAAGATCCAGCAAAGGATCCGTCTGTTCGGAGCCCGCAACGGCATCCGCCTCGACGACGAGGTGCGTTTCATCCGCTCGTGGCTGGAAAAGCCCCTCACCATGGGTGCGGTGACGCCGTCCGGCCGCATGCTGGCGCGCGCCATGGCGCGCTATGTCGATCCCGACACCGATGGCCCTGTCGTCGAGCTCGGCCCCGGCACCGGGCCGGTCACGGAAGCGCTGATCGCGCAGGGCGTCACGCCCGACCGCCTCGTCCTCGTCGAGTTCAACCGGCACTTCTGCGACATCCTGCGGGACCGTTATCCGGAGGCCACGGTGGTGCAGGGCGACGCCTATCAGCTCGGCTGGCTGTTGCGCGACGTGCTGAGCCAGCGCGCGGCGGCGGTCGTCTCCGGCCTCCCGCTCGTTACCAAGCCGATGCGGATGCGCATGCGCCTGCTGCGCGACGCGCTGCAATTGCTGAATCCGGCCGCGCCCTTCGTCCAGTTCACCTACGCGGTGGCGCCGCCGATCCCGCGCAACGCCTCGGGCGTAAGCACGGAAGCCTCGGAGCGCATCTGGCTGAATTTTCCGCCGGCGCGCGTCTGGGTCTACCGCAAGCACTGAACGCGGCCGGATATCGGTGCGCCGCATCACGAAATGCGGCCGCCATTGCAGGCGGAACCCGCTTCACGCGCCGCTCCAAGACCAGTAGCGTGCCGGGCGGATGGCTCCCAGGATTCTCGTCTTCGCCGGATCGATCCGTACCGGATCCTATAACGAACGGCTTGCAGCCGTGGCGGCGAAGGAGCTCGCGCTCGCGCAGGCCGAAGCGACGCTGATCTCGCTCGCGGACTATCCGATGCCGCTCTATGACGGCAATGCCGAATCGAGCGACGGCGTGCCTGCGAACGCGCTCAAGCTCAAGCAGCTCATCTGCACCCATGCCGGCGTGTTCATCGCCAGCCCGGAATACAACGCGTCACTGACGCCGTTGCTCAAGAACACCATCGACTGGGTGTCCCGGGTGCGGGAGCGCGGCGAGCCGCCGCTCGCCGCCTACAAGGGCCGTGCCTTCGCGCTCGGCGCGGCGTCGAACGGCAGCTATGGCGGCATGCGCTCGCTGATGGCTTTGCGCCAGGTGCTGGAGCTGGGCTGCGGCGCGCTGGTGATTCCTGAGCAGGTCGCGGTGCGCGAAGCGGCGCAAGGCTTCGACGACGACGGCAACCTCAAGGATGGGCGCACCGCGGGCGCGCTGAAACTCGTGGTGCAGCGCCTCATCGACATGGCACGGGTCTACGCATGAGCGACGGCAGCACGCTCGATCCCCGCGACCGGCTGATCGTCGCGCTCGACGTGCCGTCGGTCGCCGCCGCGGAGGCGATGGTCGAGCGGCTCGGCAACACCGTGACCTTCTACAAGATCGGCTACCAGCTTGCCTTCGCCGGAGGCCTGCCATTCGCCGCTTCGCTTGCGACGACCAAGCGCGTGTTCCTCGATATGAAGCTCCACGATATCGGCAACACCATCGCCAAGGGCGTGGAGAATGTCGCGCGGATGGGCGTGACCTTCCTCACCATTCATGCCTTTCCGCAGACGATGCGGGCGGCGGCGCAGGCCAGGGCGGGTTCGGACCTGCGCCTCCTCGCCGTGACGGTGCTCACGTCCTATGACGACATCGACATCGCGGAGGCCGGCTATGGCGTCAACGTCGACGACCTCGTCGCCCGGCGCGCCGCGCAGGCCCGCGACCTCGGCATCGATGGGCTTGTCTGTTCGGCCGAGGAGGCGGCGCCGTTGCGTCTCCTGGTCGGTGGCGGCATGGCGCTGGTGACACCCGGAATCCGTCCGGCCGGATCGGCGAGCGGTGACCAGAAGCGGGTGATGACGCCGGCGCGGGCGATCGCGGCGGGCGCCGATTACCTGGTGGTCGGCCGGCCGATCGTCGATGCGCCGGACCCGAAGGCCGCCGCTGCGGCGATTATTGCGGATATCGCGCAGGCCACCGGCGCCGCGCGCAACTGAGCGCGCGAGGTTCTGCTCATTTCTGCGGAAACGCAGACCTACGCGCTTGGGACAATTCGGCTTTCCGCATGCGCGGGATTGAGGGAGTTTGCGGCGGCTACGTCAGCCCGAGCCCGGCAAGTCTTCGGCGCCCGCGTTGTCGTTGGCAGGCGCTTCCGCAGGTGCGGCCTTGGCGCCGCCCTTGGCGATCCCCACGAGCGCCGGGCGCAGCACGCGCTCTCCGATCTTGTAGCCGGCCTGCACGACCTGCGCGACCGTGCCGGCAGGCACGCTGGCATCGGGGATTTCGAACATTGCCTGATGGAAATTCGGGTCGAACTTCTCGCCGGCGGGCTCGATCTTGGTCACCCCGTGCTTTTCCAGCACCTTGAGAAGCTCGCGCTCGGTGAGCTCGACGCCGTCCAGCAGCGCCTTGACGCCGGCCTCCGCCTTCTCGCGCAGCTCGGCGTCGAGGGCGCCCATCGCGCGCTGCATGTTGTCGGCGACGGCGACGATGTCGCGCGCGAATCCCGTGACGGCGTAGGTCCGCGCATCCGCGATCTCGCGCTCAGTGCGTCGGCGCAGGTTCTCCATCTCGGCGAGCGCCCGCATCCAGCGGTCCTTGTGCTCGGCCGATTCCTTGACCAGGGCGTCGATCACGTCGCCGGGGGTGCGTTCCGGCGCGGCGTCCTCAGCCGGATTGCCTTCGGGCGCAACGCCCGCGTCGCGAGCGGTCGTGTCCGTCATCGCCTCGTTCCTATGCTCGTTCGAATTGAACCGGATATCAGGGTTCGGATGAGAAAAATCAAGCAGTTGAGGCTGTCATCCGGAGCCCGGCCTGGCGAGCAGCTTGCTTACAACCTTGGCGGTGTAATCGACCATCGGAATAATACGTGCGTAGTTGAGCCGGGTCGGTCCGATCACTCCAAGCACCCCGACGATGCGCCCCGAGCCGTCGCGGTATGGCGAGATGACCGTCGAGGAGCCCGACAGCGAGAACAGCTTGTTTTCCGAGCCGATGAAGATGCGCACGCCTTCCGCGCGTTCGGCACGGCCCAGGAGGTCGATCACCCCGCGCTTGGTTTCGAGCTCGTCGAACAGGAGACGGACCCGCTCCAGGTCGTCGAGAGCGTGAAGGTCCTCGAGCAAGTGGGCCTGCCCGCGCACGATCAGGCTCCGCTCGTCCTTCTCGCCGCCGGACCAGCTCGCGAGGCCGGCCGCAACGATCTTCTGGGTGAGCTGATCGAGCTCGGCGCGGCTTGCCTCCAGCGCGCGCTCGAGGTCGCCGCGCGCGTCCGACAGCGTTCGTCCGCGGATACGGGCATTGAGGAAATTGCCGGCCTCGACCAGCGCCGACGTTGGCAGCCCCGGCGGCAGGACGAGGATGCGGTTCTCGACCTGGCCGTCCTCGGCGACCAGTACGACAAGGGCGCGCTCAGGTTCGAGACGCACGAACTCGATATGCTTGAGCCGGATATTGGCCTTGTCGGTCAAAACGACGCCGGCCGCGCGCGTGAGGCCGGAGAGCATGCTGGAAGCCTCGTTGAGCACGGCGTCGATGGATTTGGTGCTCGCCGCGGCGGCGACCTGCGCCTCGATCGCGTGCCGGTCGGAATCCGTCAGCGTCCCTATCTCCAGCAGCGCGTCGACGAAGAAGCGCAGGCCCAGTTCGGTCGGCAGCCGACCGGCGGAGGTGTGCGGCGCGTAGACGAGGCCGAGTTGCTCCAGGTCCGACATCACGTTGCGCACGGACGCCGGCGACAGCGGGGTATGGATCAGCCGCGAGATGTTGCGCGAGCCCACTGGCTCGCCGGTCGCCAGATAGCTTTCCACGACCTGACGGAAGATCTCGCGCGAGCGCTCGTTGAGCTGGGCGAGGGTGACCTGGCTCGAGCCGATCGGAACGTCCTGGGCCACGATGATGATCCTTCCGGACCGAGACAATTGAGCCTTTCCGGAGCCGAGTTCAAGTCGCGGGCCTTGTCGCGACTCGCCGCCGCACCTAAAAGGCGCTTGTTGCGCCAATATTTTCCGGCGCGGGAGAGCGCGATGCGGCCGAGCCGGCGACAACCCGACGAATTGCGTCCCGTGACGCTGGAGCGCGCGGTGGTGAAGTACGCCGAGGGCTCCTGCTTCGTGAAATTCGGCGACACCCATGTGCTGGTCACCGCGACGCTGGAGGACCGGTTGCCGCCGTGGCTCAAGGGCCAGGGACGCGGCTGGGTCACCGCCGAATACGGCATGTTGCCGCGCGCCACCTCCGAGCGCACGCGGCGCGAAGCCTCCGCCGGCAAGCAGAGTGGCCGCACCCAGGAGATCCAGCGCCTGATCGGGCGCTCGCTGCGCACCATCGTCGACCTCGTGGCGCTCGGCGAGCGGCAGATCACGGTCGACTGCGACGTGATCCAGGCCGACGGCGGCACCCGCACCGCCGCGATCACCGGCGCATGGGTCGCGCTCCACGACTGCCTCGCCTGGATGAAGGCGCGCAACATGATGGCGACGAACCCATTGCGCGATAATGTCGCCGCGATCTCCTGCGGCATCTACAAGTCCGTCGCGGTTCTGGACCTCGACTATGCCGAGGATTCGGAGGCCGACACCGACGCCAACTTCGTCATGACCGGTTCGGGCAACATCATCGAGGTGCAAGGCACCGCCGAGAAGACGCCGTTCAGCGAGGCCGAGCTGCTTGCGCTTCTCGCCCTCGCGCGCAAGGGCACGGCCAAGCTGGTCGACCTGCAGAAGCTGGCGGTGATGTGACGTCGATGCACCGCCAGATCACCGGCAAGCTGGTCATCGCCACGCACAACCCCGGCAAGCTGACGGAGATGCGCTATCTGCTGGCGCCGTATGGCGTCGACGCCATGTCCGCCGGCGACATGGGCGTGGCGGCGCCGGAGGAAACGGAGACGACCTTCCGCGGCAATGCGCGCCTCAAGGCGGAAACGTCGATGCGGGCGACCGGCCTGCCTGCTTTTGCCGACGATTCCGGCTTGGTGGTGGAGGCGCTTGGCGGCGAGCCCGGCATCCATTCAGCGCGCTGGGCCGGCGAGACTCGCGATTTCGGCGTCGCGCGCCAGAAGGTGGAGGACGCGTTGCGCGCGCGCGGCGCGACGGCTCCTGAGCAACGCGGCGCCTATTTCATTTCCGCACTCTGCGTGACGTGGCCGGACGGTCACGTGGAGGAATTCGAGGGCCGCGTCGAGGGCACGCTGATCTGGCCGCCGCGCGGCGATCTCGGCTTCGGCTATGACGCGATGTTCTTGCCCAACGGATACGCCAAGACCTTCGGCGAGATGTCGGGCGAGGAGAAGCACGGGCTGCCGCCGCTCGGGCAGGGCCTGTCGCATCGCGCCCGCGCCTTCCTCAAGCTCGCGGAGGCCTGCCTTGGCGACCGCTGACGCGATGCTTGCCGAAGGCGGATTGCGCGGTCTTGGCGGTGGCGCCGATGCGCCCGCCTTCGGGGTCTATGTCCACTGGCCGTTCTGTTTGTCCAAGTGCCCGTACTGCGACTTCAACAGCCACGTTCGTCATACGCCGGTCGACCAGGAGCGCTTCGTGCGCGCCTTCGCGTCCGAGATCGCCGCGACCGCGGCGCGCACCGGCCCGCGCACGGTCTCGACGATCTTCTTCGGCGGCGGCACGCCATCGCTGATGGCTCCGGCGACGGTCGGCGCGCTGCTTGATGCCGTCGCAAAACATTGGACGGTGGCGCCGGACGCCGAGGTCACGCTGGAGGCCAATCCGACAAGCGTCGAGGCGACGCGGTTCCGCGGCTATCGCGAGGCCGGCGTCAACCGCGTCTCGCTCGGCGTGCAGGCGCTCGACGATGCCGCGCTCAAGAGCCTCGGGCGGCTGCATACGATGCGCGAGGCGCTTGACGCGGTCGCCATCGCGCGCGCCATCTTCGGCCGCTATTCGTTCGATCTGATCTATGCGCGGCCGGGGCAGACGCCGGCGCAATGGCGCGATGAGCTTCTGCATGCACTCTCCGAAGCCGCCGAACACCTGTCGCTCTATCAGCTCACGATCGAGCACGACACGCCGTTCGCCGCGCTGCATTCCGCCGGCAAGCTCGTGGTGCCGAACAACGATCTCGCGCGCGACCTCTACGACGTGACGCAGGAGGTTTGCGACGCCAACGGCATCCCGGCCTATGAGATTTCCAACCATGCGCGCGCCGACGCGGAATGCCGGCACAACCTCGTCTACTGGCGGGGCCACGAATATGCCGGCGTCGGTCCCGGCGCCCATGGCCGCCTCGACATCGGCGGCAAGCGCTGGGCGACCGCCACCGAACGGAAGCCGGAAACCTGGCTCGAGCGGGTCGAGGCCGATGGTCATGGCCTGATCACCGACGAGCCGCTGATGCGCAGCGAGCATGCCGACGAATTCCTGCTCATGGGCCTGCGGCTGTCGGAAGGGATCGATCTCAAGCGCTACGGAGCCCTCTTCGGCAAGGCGCTCGATCCCGAGCGCATCGCGACGCTTCTCACCGAACGCCTGATCGCCTTCACGCCGGCCCGCCGCCTGCGCGTGACGCCGGCCGGATTTCCGATCCTCGATGCCGTGGTGGCCGATCTCGCGGCGTGAGCGCCTGAGCGCTCTTAGGTCCCCGACCCGCTGAAGGCCTTCGGGGCCGGGCTGACGACCTGAGGCCCGGACGAGGTCACCCGCAGGATCGCAAGGCCGCGCTCATTGGTGCCGTCCTGGCGGAAGCGGAAGATGCCGTCGATGCCTGAAAAGCCCGACGCGGTGGTCAGCACCTGCTCGGAGAAGCGCTGCGGTCCCTGCGTCTTGACCAATGCGGCGACGAGCGACACCGCGTCATAGGATAAGGTCGCGGTGCGCACCGGGTCCTGGTTATAGAGCCGGCGATAGCGGCTTGCGAAGCTGCGGAAGCCGGTGGGGTCCGGCGCCGGGAACCAGCCGCCCTGCAGCGACGGCTCGGCGAACACGCGCGGATCGTCCCACAAACCGGTCCCTAGAAGCTGGACCTTGCCGCGGGTGACGCCGGCGGCGGCGAGCGACTGCCCGACCAACGGCACGGCATCGGCGCCGTCGGGGATGAGGACGGCATCGATCTGCGTGATCGACTGGGCGATGCGCCGCACCGGCTCCTGCATCCGCTGCTTGTCGAGCGGATAGCGCTCGGAGGCAAAGACCCGCGCGCCGCGCCGCGACACCGCATTGCTGAACGCCGCTTCGACGACCGAGCCATAGGCATTCTCGGGTATCAGGCCGGCGAACGAGCGCTTGCCCTGCGCGCTGGCGTATTCGACGATCCGCTCGACGTCGGATTCGGGCAGGAAGCTCAAGAGATAGATGCCGCGCGACGCGACGCTGGTATCGGTCGAGAACGCGATCACCGGCACGCCGCGCGCCTTGGCGACTTGGCCCGCAGAGGCGACGGAGGTCGCGAAGAGCGGCCCGAGGATGATCTCCGCGCCTTCGTCGAGCGCCTGCTGCGCGGCGGCTTGCGCGCCGGCGGCCGTGCCGCCATCGTCCTTGACCAGAAGCTGGATGTTGGGCGCCGTGAATTCCTTGAGCGCCATCTCCGCCGCGTTCTTCATCGATATGGCGGCGAGGCCGGCATTGCCCTGTGCCGTCAGCGGCAGGATCAGCGCCACTTTGACCTGGCCGGTGCCGACCGTCGCCGGTTGCTGAGGCGGCGCCGGCGGAGGCTGGGTGCTGCCGAGCGGGATGCCCGAGCAGCCCGCGATGAACGCGGTGGCCGCGAGAGCGGCCATGGCAAGCCAGCCGCGGCGCGAGCGCGCAGTCCGCAGGGAGCGTGGCATGCCATGCACGGGGCTTGCCTCCTGGGTAATGGCGCGACCGGCGCCGGCGACTGAGCTCAATTCCCTCTCCGGATCATGCATATTGTGAGTGAATGGTTAAGCAAGTCAAAAGCATGGCGCGCGCGTTCGGGCCGTGACGGCGAAGCCGGCCGCGCGCTAGGATCGGGGATGGATCGACCGAAGCACGCAGAGGCGCCGAGGACAGGCAAATTCGGCGCGGAATCGCGACGGTTCACGGTGTTCGGAATGCCGGTCGATGCCCGGAAGGCCGAATCGGGCCTCTATGTCGTCTCGACGCCGATCGGCAACCTCGCCGACATGACACTGCGCGCGCTCCAGATCCTGGCCGGCGCCGACCTGATCGCCTGCGAAGATACCCGCGTCACCCGCAGGCTGCTCGATCACTACGGCATCAAGACGCCGTCGTCCCCGTACCACGACCACAACGCCGCGGCGGCCCGGCCCAAGCTGATCGCCCGGCTCGCGGACGGCGCGGCGGTCGCCCTGGTGTCGGATGCCGGGACGCCGCTCATCTCCGATCCCGGCCTCAAGCTCGTGCGCGCCGCCCACGAGGCCGGATATCCCGTGACGCCGGTGCCGGGTGCGTCGTCGGTGCTGACGGCGCTCGCGGCCGGCGGCCTCGCGACGGACCGGTTCTGGTTCGAGGGCTTCCTGCCGGTCAAGGAAACCGCCCGTCGTAGCCGTATCGCCGAGCTTGCCCGCATTCCGGGAACGCTGGTGCTGTTCGAAAGCGGGCCGCGGCTCGGCCGTGCACTGGCCGACCTTGCGGAGGGGCTCGGCCCCCGCGACGCCGCGGTCTGCCGGGAGCTGACCAAGCTTCATGAGGAGGTCCGGCGCGCCGATCTCGCGACCCTGGCCCACGCCTATGCGGGCGACGCGGAAACGCGCGGCGAGATCGTGGTGCTGGTGGCACCGCCGCGGGCCGAACGCCCGGTCGAAGCCGGCGAGCTCGACGCGCTGCTGCGCCAGGCGCTGGAGCGCACCAGCGTCAAGGAGGCTGTCGCCGAGGTGGCGGCGGCAAGCGGCCTGCCGCGCCGCGAGGTCTATCGGCGCGCCCTCGAGCTCAAGGACGGCGGCGATGGCGCCTCGCCCTGAGCCGCCCACATTGGTGCCCGCGGCGGAGCCTAATCCCGCGCGGCGTGCCGCCTTCCGTCTCGGGCTCGCGGCAGAGACACGGGCGGCGGCGCTGCTGCTGATGAAGGGCTACCGCATCGTTGCGCGGCGCTGGCGCAGCCCGGTCGGCGAGATCGACCTCGTGGCGCGCCGCGGCGGGACGCTGGTCTTCGTCGAGGTCAAGGCGCGCGGCGATCTCGACACCGCGGCGGAAGCCGTGACCCCGCGGCAGCGGCGGCGCATCATCGCCGGGGCGCGCTATTGGCTCGCAAGCCATCCGCGCGACGCGGCCCGCGATATCCGTTTCGACGCGGTGCTGGTGGCGCCGGGCCGCTGGCCGCGGCATATTCCCGCAGCGTTCGACGCCACCGTGTAAACTAGCCGCTGCCGGTGCCGCCCGCGCACCGGAGCCGAAAAGGCGATCCTCCAGACGGTCTGGTTGCAAGACGCCCTTGCGCTCCGGCGCAAAATCGCACAATCGATTATCCAGGCGACAAGCAGCCCAGGCGAGCTGCGATCAAGCTGGAGGAACCAATGGGGAAGCAGTCCACGCACAGGTCCACAACCTGGGCCTTCGGCGCCGCGCTTGCGGCAACACTCGCGGCCGCGCCGGCAACAGCAGCCTGGGAACCCACAAAGAGCGTCGAGATCGTGGTCGCGGCCGGTGCCGGCGGCGCGTCGGATCAGATGGCGCGGATGATGCAGGCCGCGATCCAGAAGAACAACCTGATGAAGGCGCCCGTCGTGGTGTCGCTCAAGGGCGGCGCGTCCGGCGCCGAGGCCCTCATCTACATGAAGGGCAGCGAGGGCGATCCCAACAAGGTGCTCATCGCCTATTCGCTGATCTACATGCTGCCGCTGTCGGCCAAGATACCCTTCAACTGGCGCGAGCTCACGCCGGTTTCGATCGTCGCGCTCGATCAGTTCGTGTTGTGGGACAACACCACGCTGCCTTACAAAAACGTCAAGGAGTTCGTTGCTGCCGCGAAGGCCGCGAACCCGCCGTTCAAGATGGGCGGCACCGGCTCCAAGCGCGAGGATCACGTCCTCACCGTCTTCATGGAGAAGAAGACCGGCGCCAAGTTCGCCTACCTGCCCTACAAGTCGGGCGGCGAGGCCGCGACCCAACTCGTCGGCAATCACACGGCGTCCAACGTCAACAACCCGTCGGAGAATCTCGAAGTGTGGCGCGCCGGCCAGGTCCGCGCGCTGTGCGTGTTCGACAAGGAGCGCATCGAGTACAAAACGAAGGTCACCGACACGCAGTCGTGGAACGACATCCCGACCTGCAAGGAGGAGGGGCTCGACGTGCAGTATCTGATGCTGCGCGCCATGTTCCTGCCGGGCAAGGTGACGGCGGAGCAGACCGCGTACTATGTCGACCTGTTCAAGAAGGTCTCGCAGACGCCGGAATACAAGGATTACATGGAGAAGCAGGCGCTCAAGCCGATCTTCCTCTCCGGGCCCGACATGCTGAAGTTCCTCGAGGAAGACGACGCGCTCAACAAGTCCCTGATGACGGAAGCCGGCTTCGTCGCCAATTGACAGACACCGCTGGTGACCTCCCATTCGTCATGGCCGGCCTTGTGCCGGCCATTGATGTCTTGCTTTCGCCGGGTCAACAAAGACGTGGATGGCCGTGACGAACACGGCCATGACGGGCTGCGAATTCGCAGCTTATCGGTTCGATTGACATAGTCATGGCAGAACGCGAAATCGAGATCGTCGTCGACGATCCTACCGCTCCGGAGGAGGACTCGCCCTCGATCGCCTCGACGCGGAGCGTCGACGTCGTGGTCATGCTGCTACTGCTGGCATTCGCCGCGGTGCTGGCGGTCGACAACTGGCGCACCGGCGCGTCGTGGGCCTCCGATGGTCCGCAGCCCGGATATTTTCCATTCTATTTGTCCATCATGCTTGGCGCGGCGTCGCTGTTCGGCGTCTTCAAGTCCTACATGTCGCGCAAGGAGGCCGCCGAGACCTTCGTCACCCGCGCCCAGGCGCGCCGCGTGCTTCAGGTTTTCGTACCGACCCTGCTGTTCTGCGTGCTGACGCAGTGGCTCGGGCTCTACGTCGCGAGCTTCCTGCTGGTCGCCGGCTTCATGTGGTGGATCGGCAAGATTGCCATCTGGAAATCAGTCCTCGTCAGCTTCATCTTCGCGATCCTGATGTTCGCCACTTTCGAGGTCGCGTTCGACGTCATCATGCCGAAGGGACCGCTCGAAGCGGCGTTCGGTTACTAGGATTCCCACGTGAATACTCGGCGTCTGCAGCATCCGCTCGTTCCCGCGCAAGCAGGAACCCAAGATTTGGATTGCCGCTTTCGCGGCAATGAGCGGCGAGGTCACTGAGTTATGGAAGCCTTCGGCCTCCTTCTGCACGGCTTCGCCGTCCTGATGACATGGAAGACCATTGCCCTGATGATGGTCGGCCTGGTGCTCGGCATCTTCGTCGGCGTGCTTCCCGGCCTCGGCGGACCGAATGGCGTCGCCATCCTGCTGCCGCTCACGTTCACGATGGATCCGACATCTGCCATCGTGATGCTATCCTGCATCTATTGGGGGGCGCTGTTCGGCGGCGCGATCACCTCCATTCTGTTCAACATTCCCGGGGAGGCGTGGTCGGTCGCCACCACCTTCGATGGTTATCCGATGGCCCAGCAAGGCCGTGCCGCCGAAGCGCTGACGGCGGCTTTTACGTCGTCCTTCATCGGCTCGCTGGTGGCGGTGATGCTGATCACGTTCCTGGCGCCAGGCATCGCATCCTTTGCGCTGCGATTTGGGCCGCCGGAGTTCTTCGCCGTCTATCTGCTGACGTTCTGTTCGTTCGTCGGACTCGGCCGCGAGGACAAGCACAAGACCATCATCTCGATGTCGCTCGGCCTCCTGCTCGCCGGCGTCGGCATGGACACCGTATCCGGCACGCTGCGCATGACCTTTGGCTTCAGCGACCTGCTGCGCGGCATCAGCTTCCTGGTCGCGGTCATCGGCCTGTTCGGAATCAGCGAGATCATGCTGACGATGGAGGAGCGGCTCGCGCTGCGCGGTCATGCCGCCGCGATCAGCCTGCGCGTCGTGCTCAAGGTCTGGAAGGACCTGCCGAAATACTGGGTGACGCTGCTGCGCTCGTCGTTCATCGGATGCTGGCTCGGCATCACGCCGGGCGGTGCCATCGCGGCGTCGTTCATGGGTTACAACCTCGCCAAGCGCTTCTCCAAGGACCCGGAAAGCTTCGGCACCGGCCGCATCGAGGGCGTGTTCGCGCCGGAGACGGCGGCGCATGCCTCGGGCACGGCTGCTTTACTGCCGATGCTGGCGCTCGGCATCCCCGGCTCCGGGACCGCCGCGATCCTGCTCGGCGGCCTGATGGTGTGGGGCCTTAATCCTGGGCCGCTGCTGTTTGTCGAGCACAAGGATTTCGTCTGGGGGCTGATCGCCTCGATGTATCTCGGCAACGTCGTCGGGCTGGTGATAGTGCTCACCACCGTTCCCATCTTCGCAGCGATCTTGCGCGTGCCGTTCGCGGCGATCGCGCCGATGATCGTGGTGTCGTGCGCGATCGGCGCCTACGCGATCCAGAACGCGATGTTCGATATCTGGCTGATGCTCGGCTTTGGCCTCGTCGGCTATGTGTTCAAGAAGATCGGCATCCCGCTGGCGCCATTCACGCTGGCGCTGGTGCTCGGCAGCCGCGCCGAGGATGCTTTCCGGCTCTCGATGATCGGGGCCGAAGGAAACCTGCGGGTGTTCTGGTCGAACCCGCTGGTGGGTTCGATCACCACGCTGGCGCTCATCCTGCTGTTCTGGCCGGTGATTGGTGCGGTGTTCGAGCGGCTGCGAGGGACGGTCCGGATGAAGGAAGCGTAGCGCTTATGCCCGGTCTGCAGGCTATCCGAGCGCACGCGCCTCTTCGGGCAGCATGATCGGGATGCCGTCGCGGATCGGATAGGCGAGCTTTGCCTGCCGCGAGACCAGCTCCTGCTTCTCCGCGTCATATTCCAGGGGCCCCTTGGTGAGCGGGCAGACCAGGATCTCGAGAAGTTTCGGGTCGACAATGCGTGCGGGATGATCGGGTACGGTCATGGCGAAATCCGTTGCGTGTTCGGGCGCCACGATAGCATGCCGGTCTCCGGCATGTTCAATTGTTCCTAATCGGCCGGCGATCTTGATCCGACCGGGCTCGCAAGACTTTCGTCACTGCAGCTTCGTCTCGCCTTCGGTACCGCCCTTGGCGAGCTCGATATGCGTAACGGCGACGAGGATTTCAGCGCGGGCCTTGAGGTCAGGCGCCTCAAGCAGAGCCTGCTTTTCGGCCGGCCCGTAAGGCGACATCATGGCGAGCGCGTTGACCAGCGCCTCGTTCGGTGCCTCCTCGATGCCGCCCCAGTCGGCCTTGAGCTTGTTAGCCTTCAGGAACGCCTTCAGCGCCCCGAGCACGGCATCGCGATCGACGGCGTCCTCGCCCTTGCGCGCGACGAAATCGTCGGCAAAGGATTCATACGTCACGCGGCACTGGCGATAGGGCGTCGTGACCAGCATCTCCTCGGCGAGATGGAAGCGCGCGACGCCCGTGAGCTGGACCAGATAGCGCCCGTCGCCGCTCTCGCCGAACTGGGTGATGCGTCCGGCGCAGCCGGTCCGGTAGAGATTGGGCTTGTCCTCCGAGCCGGGATGCGCGGTGTCGGGCTGGATCATGCCGATCACGCGGTCGCCCGCGCGCAGGGCATCGTCGACCATCGCCAGGTAGCGCGGCTCAAAGATGTTGAGCGGCATCTGGCCGCGTGGGAGCAGCAGGGCACCCGGCAATGGAAATACCGGAATCACGGCGGGAAGGTCGCCGGGCCCACGATAGGCCGCGTTCATCGGCATCCAGCTTTCTCCCCCGGTCTCTTGACGGAAGAGCGCGTCCTCAACTGAACAGCAGCGACGACAGCCGCCGGCGTCCCGAGACCGTCGCCTCGTCGGTCGGCCCCCAGGCGTCGAACAATTGGACGAGCTGCTTGCGCGCGCCGTCCTCGTTCCATTTGCGGTCACGCTTGATGATGTCGAGGAGGTGGTCGCACGCGGCCTCGCGGTTGGTCGCGCTCAGCGCGACCGCAAGGTCGAAGCGGGCCTGGTGGTCGGCCGGGTTCGCGGCGACCTTCTGCTCGAGCTCGGTGATCGGGCCGAGCGCGGCGGCCTGCTCGGCAAGCTCGATCTCCGCCCGCACCGCGGCGACGGCGGGAAGATGACCCTTCGTCTCCGGCACCAGCGCCAGGGTTCGCTTTGCCTGCTCCACCGCGCCGGTCTTGAGATGCGCGCGCGCGAGCCCCGCCAATGCCGGGATGCTGGCGGCATCCTTCGCCAGGACTTGGGCATAAAGTTCGGCGGCTTCGGCGGCATTGCCCTCGGCCAGCGCGGCGTCGGCCAGCTTGAGCAGATCCTGCCCTTCACCGATCTTGTCCTTGATCACGCGCTCGATGAACGAGACGATCTGGCCCTCCGGCAGGGTGCCGAGGAAGCCGTCGATCGGCTGGCCTTTGACGAAGGCGATCACGGCGGGAATCGACTGAATGCCCATCTGGCCCGGGACCGCCGGATGAGCGTCGATGTCCATCTTGACGAGCTTGACCTTGCCTTTCGCGCTGCGCACCACCTTTTCCAGCACCGGCGTGAGCTGCTTGCAGGGCTCGCACCACGGTGCCCAGAAGTCGACCAGGACCGGCTGCGTCCGCGACTCCTCGATGACGTCCTTGGCGAAGGACTGGGTCGTCGCGTCCTTGACCAGATCGGCGCCCGCCGGAGGACTGCCATCGCTCTGAAGCATTACCATCGTATCGCCGCCTCGGTCGGGCGCCCAGCGCCGCAATTTTTCTCGGGGTTTAGATGGGTCATCCGGCGCCGGATTGCAATCGCCCGTTCAGCCGCGCGAACCATCGGCAGCCGCGACGATGCGCGGGACATGCCCGGTCGCCTCCATGAACTTCACCAGGTCGTCGCGGTCGATCGCCGTGGTCATGGTGTTGTCGAGCGGATGATAGTTGAGCGTCTCGTGCGCCATCATGGCGGCGTCGAGGATCACCGTCGCTTGCAGGGAAATATCGTTGATCGCGGCGAACGGCGTCACCGAGCCGGGCTCGACGCCGAGAACGTCCCGCAGCAAGGCCGCGGAACCGAACGACAATCGTCCGCTCGCGCCGATCCGGCGGTGCAGCGACTTGAGATCGATCGCGGCGTCCTCCAGCGCCACCACCAGGAACAGCGCATCCTTCTTGTCCTTGAGGAACAGATTCTTGGTGTGGGCGCCGGCAATCGTGCCGCGCAGCGTCCGCGACTGCTCGACGGTGAATAGCGGCGCGTGACGGACGGTGCTGTGGGAAATGCCCAGGCGATCCAGGAAGGCGAAAAGATCGTGGGGGGTTGAGCGAGGCATGCGGGGCTGTCGGTATGCTGCTGGAGGTTGCGCACCGATGCCATTGTGCGGGCATTCTTGCGACTGTTATCTTGGGGTGCCGGACTCGCGAGGATTGACGATTCATGACCCACCGGATTGGCGCGGCGGCGCTGCTTGCGCTCCTGTGCGTGGCCTCGCCCGCGTTCGCCCATTCAGGCCATGTCGCAGGCGGCTTCCTCCACGGTTTCGCCCATCCGCTGATGGGCCTCGACCACGTTGCCGCGATGGTCGCGGTCGGCCTGTGGGGGGCGTTCCTGGGCGCCCCCGCGATATGGATCCTGCCGGTCGTGTTCCCGCTGGTGATGGCGCTCGGCGGGACTTTGGGCATTCTCGGCGTGTCGCTGCCGGCGGTGGAGACCGGCATCGCGGCCTCTGCCGTCGCGCTCGGACTGATGGTGGCGCTCGCAGCGCGTCCGCCGGTGTGGGCCGCTGCTCTCCTGGTCGGCGCTTTCGCGATCTGTCACGGCCATGCCCACGGCACCGAGCTGCCGGCCGGCGCCGATGCGGCCGCCTTTTCGATCGGCTTCGTGATGGCGACCGGCCTCCTGCATCTTGCCGGCATCGCCATCGGCTTCCTGGCGGGCTGGCCCGCGGGCAAGCTCGCGGTCCGCGGCGTCGGCGCCGCCATCGCGGTCACCGGAGCGGCTTTCCTGACCGGAATGGCATGACGGCGGCTGGGCGTGCCGCCTTCCTGCTGCTAGCCTTGATCGATCTAAATCCTGCTCTCGCCCACGCGCCGCTTCCTGGTATCGGCGGCTTCTATGGCGGCCTGGTGCATCCGGTCCTGGTGACGGCTCACGGGCTCGCCCTCGTCGGTCTCGGCCTCATGACCGGCCAGCAGGCCGGACACGTGCGCCGGGTCCAGTCGATGATGACGTTCGCAGCAGGATTCGCGGCCGGCGTCGGCCTGATCGCGGCCGCGTTCGCCTTTGAGGGTGCACAGAGCGTCGTCCTCGCAACAGCCGCCGTGGCCGGCATCTTGGTCCTGCTCGCCCGGCCGATGCCGCCTATCGTGTGCGGCGTGCTGACCGCCGTCGGGGGCGCTGCCCTTGCGCTCGATTCGGTGCCCGACGAGATTTCGAAGACCGCTTCGCTTGTCGCGTTGGCCGGCACCGGGGCCGCCGCCTGCCTGATCCTGGTGGCCATCGCATGGCTGGCCACCGCGGCGCGGCGCCACTGGCATCGCATCGGCATCCGCATCCTCGGCTCCTGGACGGCTGCGGGGGCGATGCTGGGGATCGCCATGAATTTCTCCCGGTGACCGACTGCCCGGCGGCCGCCAAGTCAGCCATCAAGTGCAGCCATCGGGCCGCAGGGGGAGAGCCAGTTGCAAAGCCGGGGCTTTTGGCATAGGTGTCGCGGCGTTGGCCGGTGCGATGCCGGCCCGCATGGATGCGGGTGTAGCTCAGGGGTAGAGCACAACCTTGCCAAGGTTGGGGTCGAGGGTTCGAATCCCTTCGCCCGCTCCAAAAAACTGGCATTCTTCCGGTTTCTTCAACGGCATTATCCGGGCCGCGTTTTCGCCCGGAAGGCCGGGCCCTATTCAATCATGCTTCCTGGCCGGCAGGACCGAGGCGAGAATCTGCCTTGCGGTGTTGACGATCACGCTGCCCTCGGCGGGGTCGCCGGTCAGCAACGTGGAGGCCAGATGCTTGGCCTGCTCAAGCGTGATATGGGGCGGCAGCGGTGGCACCTCGGGATCGGTCTTGAATTCCAGCACGACCGGGCGGTCGGCTGCGAGCGCCTCCTCCCAGGCCGGCCCCACGCGCTCCGGCCGGTCGACGAAGATGCCGGTGAGGCCGATCATCTCGGCGAAGCGGTGATAAGGCACGTCGGGAATCCGCTGGGAGGCCTCGAATTTCGGGTCGCCTTCGACGACGCGCTGCTCCCAGGTCACCTGGTTCAGGTCCTCGTTGTTGAACACCGCGCAGACCCAATGCGGGCTTGCCCATTGCCGCCAGTATTTCGCGACGGTGATGAGTTCCGCCATGTTGTTCATCTGCATCGCGCCGTCGCCGACGAGGGCGATGACCGGACGGTCAGGATGGGCGAATTTCGCCGCGATGGCGTAAGGAACGGCGGCGCCCATCGACGCGAGGCCGCCCGACAGCGAGCACATCATGCCGGGCCGCATCTTGAGGTCGCGCGCGAACCAGTTGGCGCATGAGCCGGAGTCGCTGGTGATGATCGCACGGTCAGGCAGGCGCGGCGACAGCTCCCACGCCACGCGCTGCGGATTGATCGGCTTGGCCTCCTCCATGGCCCGGTCTTCGAGCGTCCGCCACCAATCGGCGGTCCAGCCGGCGATCTTGTCGCGCCATGCGCGGTCGATCTTCTTCGCCAGAAGCGGCAGCAGGGCTCGCAGTGTCTCGGCGCTGTCGCCGACAAGGTTGACCTCCATAGGATAGCGCAGGCCGAGCATTCCCGGCTCAATGTCGACCTGTACCCCGCGCGCCTGTCCTTCCTTAGGAAGGAACTCGGCATACGGAAACCCCGATCCGACCATCAGCAGCGTGTCGCATTCCGCCATCAGGTCATAGCTCGGCTTGGTTCCGAGCAGGCCGATCGACCCCGTCACCCATGGCAGGTCGTCGGGCAGGCATGCCTTGCCCAGCAAGGCCTTCGCGGCGCCGGCGCCAAGCCGGTCGGCGACCGCGATCAACTCATCGGTGGCATGCAGTGCCCCGGCGCCGGCGAGGATGGCGACCTTCGAGCCCGCATTGAGGATGTCGGCGGCGCGGCGCAGATCGGCCTCGTAGGGCACCACCCGAGGCGCCACATAGCCGGCGCCGGAATGCACGGTGCCGTGTTTACGCGGCGGCTCTTCGTAGGGCATCTCCTGCAGGTCATTCGGCAGCACGATGGCCGTCACGCGCCGTTCGCCCTTGGCGATGCGGATCGCGCGATCGACAAGGTGCCGCACCTGGGCCGGCATGGTCGCCTGCTGCACGAAGGCGCCGGCGACGTCCTTCAGCATCGCCGGAATGTCGATCTCCTGCTGGTAATGGCCGCCCAGCGCCATCCGCGCTTGCTGGCCGCAGATCGCCAGCACCGGCATGTGGTCGAGACGGGCGTCATAAAGACCGGTGATC
Organism: uncultured Alphaproteobacteria bacterium; assembly: GCA_963776455.1. Lineage (GTDB taxonomy): Bacteria > Pseudomonadota > Alphaproteobacteria > Rhizobiales > Xanthobacteraceae > CAVZMU01. The sequence continues at coordinate 9,257 of CAVZMU010000001.1, read as the reverse complement.
AGATGGGACGCGCCGGGGCCGGAGGTCGCGATGCAGACGCCGAGCTCGCCCGTGAACTTCGCATGGGCCGAAGCCATGAACGCCGCCATCTCCTCGTGACGCGCTTCGATGAACTCGATCTTGTCCGTGGCGCGGCGAAGCGCGCCGAACACGCCGTTTATGCCGTCGCCCGGATAACCAAAAATGCGCCGCACGCCCCAGTGGTGGAGGCGATGCACGATGAAGTCTCCGACGGTCTGCGTCATTGAATGCGCCGGTCAAGCGATCTGTGAGGCCCCACCAGGGAACAGGTTCGCGAGCCAACGGTTCCGGCTCGCCGATCCTTGAACTGCCGAAGCCAACGACCCTGATCTCGACCCCCGATCTTCGTCGGGTTCCTCACGTCCCGCACAAGCATCCGTGAAATCAACCGGCAGATCGACTTCGCCGGGAACTTGGCGCTCGGCTGCTGCTTATTTCGCCGAACAAAGGAGACCACCGGATGAAAGCGCTGACGTGGCACGGCAAGGGCGACATGCGCTGCGAAAGCGTTCCCGATCCGAAGATCGAACACCCCCGAGACGCCATCATCAAAGTCACGGCTTGCGCGATCTGCGGCTCGGACCTCCATATCTATGACGGCGTGATCCCGGGCATGGAGTCGGGCGACGTGCTCGGCCATGAGACAATGGGCGAGGTCGTCGAGGTCGGGTCCGAAAACAAGAAGCTGAAGGTCGGCGACCGCGTGGTCGTGCCATTCACGATCGCATGCGGCGAGTGCTTCTTCTGCACGCGCGGCTACTACTCGGGTTGCGAGCGCTCCAATCCAAATAAAGAGAAGGCCGAGAAGCTGTGGGGGCATTCGCCCGCCGGGCTGTTCGGCTACTCGCATCTGTTGGGCGGCTACGCGGGCGGGCAGGCGGAATATCTCCGTGTTCCTTACGCCGACGTCGGTCCGATCAAGGTGCCGGCAACCCTAAGCGACGAACAGGTGCTGTTTCTCTCGGACATATTTCCGACCGGCTACATGGCGGCGGATTTCTGCGACATCAAGCAAGGCGACACCATCGCGATCTGGGGCTGCGGCCCCGTCGGCCATTTATTTTGTCTTCAATTGAAGGACAGTATCTTGGCCCCAAACCTTGAATTCTTCCTGAAAACATCGGGGATCTTTCAAAGCCGGTTTTGAGGATTTCATGAACATTGTCGTTTGTGTATGTTATCCAACAATTCAATTGATTATTAGGAAGTGTTGTATTTGTAAAGGAAAATTTAGAAGGATTTTCATCCCCATATTGCTTTTCCATTAGTGAATAATCCAATGAACGGCCGTCTAAGCGCGTGGGGTTCCAGTTTTCATGCGTCCGCTTTCGAAACCGAGATTATTACCTTTTCGGTGATGCCGGTGGCTGACTTCTCGCCGGTGCGACCGCCTCCGAATTGTTTTTCGCCTATATGAATGATGCCGTTAAGGAAAGTGCCATTGGTAAGTACTACCGCATCCGCTCCGAATTTAACTCCCATACCTGTCATGACGCCTGCTACTTTGCCATCTTTAATAATTAGTCCTTAACCATGTCTTGCCAGAAATCCACAAGGGGGGTTTTTTCCAACATGCTCCTCCACTCCAGTGCAAACATCATGCGGTCGTTTTGGATCTGGGGACTCCAAACGGCAGGGCCTTTGCTGCGATTCAACATGCGGAATTGCACCATGGACCGATCGGATACTATACCGGAATAGCCTCCCAGTGCATCTATCTCACGCACTATTTGCCCTTTAGCGATGCCTCCCATGGCGGGGTTGCAGCTCATTTGTGCAATTACTTGCATGTTCATGGTGATGAGGAGGACGCGGCTGCCCATATTGGCTGCGGCTGCTGCGGCTTCGCATCCGGCATGGCCGGCTCCTACTACTATTACATCATACTTACGATTCATTGAAGTTTGGTTTGCTATCTTAAGAGAAACTGATTCGCAAAAGTATGCAAAAGCATTGAATAAATAGTTATTAACCAATTGTTGATAAGTGTTAAAACGGTTAATAAGTTCACTTATACAAATCCAGGGAACAGAGGGTGCTCGAAAGGTGGCGAGAGTTAATTTGCCTATACGGGATGCAAATGGTGCTTATTAATGCGCCAGATAATAATCTTCCTTAGAACGCATTAACTTCTTTGCTGCGTTGGTTTTGTCCTTATAGCCGCAGAGATGGAGGAGACCGTGAATCATTACTCGGTAAAGTTCTCTGGTGAATGTGGCTTGATATTCTTTGCTGTTATGAAGGACTCTTTCGATGCTGATGTAAATATCTCCCCCAAGAAAACCCTTTTCGGAATCGTGTTGAAAAGTTATTATATCGGTGAAGGTGTCATGATTCAAATATTGTTGGTTCAGGTTGAATAGGTAATCATCGGAACAGAAGATATAATTGAGGGTTTCGATTTGGAAGTGTTCGCTATGCGCTGTTGCTATTAGCCATTGTTTGATACGTTTCTTTTGCGGGAGGTTGAATTGAATGCCTTCGGTGAAGAAATATATTTGAGGCTGTGGTTTTTTCATTGGTTGTGTTAGAAGAGATTTAGGAGGTCGGGGAGGTGGCCCTTGCCGGCCGCCATTATTTCAGTTTGGGAAACGTTAGTGGCTTGTTGCATGGCTTTGTTGAAAGCAACCTCCAGGTAATCGCAGAGTTCTCCTTTGTTGGCTGGTGAGAGTAGATCATCTTGAATTATAATGTTCTTGACGGTTCTGTTTGCGGTCATTTGGATGGTTACTGCTCCATCGGCTGCTGATCCTTCTACTGTAATGGTGTCGAGACGTTGTTTGGTCTCTTCCATTTTTTGTTTGAGGTCATTAAGTTGATTGAACATAATTAAATATTTGAAGCTCGAAGTTAAGCATTGATCAAGTCGAAGTTTTGTGTAACCGTTTGTCCGGAGGTTGCTGTGATTGTTGTTGTCTGGGCTACTTTGCCGTTTGCGGTTACGTTTACTATGTATTCGGCTTCGACTATGTTTTTAATTTCGAATAGTCCGGTTGCTTTTGATTTGGTTGTTCTTCGTCTTCCACCTGCGATGGGTACTAATTCGATGTTTGCCTGATTGAGTGGGCTTCCTGCGGAGGTAATGGTTCCGGTGAATCTGTTTCGGGTATTTTCGTTGCGTATTCTGCGGAGGAGTTGGGCAACGGTGTAGTCGTCTTTCTTGTTTGAGTTACGGAAGATTATTTTGCCTGTATCACTTATGTCCATAAGTGTTTTCCAGAAGTTGTTTATTGCGGCATAATTGCCGGTAACAAGATTGTTGCGTTCGTTTAGTTTGACATTTTGGAGTATGTTGTCGGCAGCGAGTTGTGTTTTAATATCGAGGAGGGCGTCTCTACGTGTATTGGTAAATCCTTTTGCAAGAAGTAGAGGTGCATTAGTGGCGTTTGTTGCTAAATTTAGTGTGTATGAGAGTGCATCTATGAGTGCTTCTACATCGCCATTTTTGTTAGCCTGGCGGATAGCGCTAATTCCGAAGTCGGCTGCTGCTACTGTGAGTCCTGTGGTGCGCTTGATGTAACCTTGCAGGAAATCAATTTGCGGGCCGAGGTCGTTCATGTTTTGATACATGCGTAAAGTAATTACTTTGAGCTCGGCTGTAATTGTTCTTGGTTGTATTAATGCTGTGACGGCAAGTAACTGCTCGGTTGCTGCGGCAAAATAATCCTCGCCAAAGTCGGGGGAGAAGTTGCTGAATGCGTCAATATCGGTTTGGAGTGATGCGATGAGGAATCCTCCAATGCTTGGGAGTTCTTCGATGCGGCAGGTGATGTTTAGTTTGGCTTGTGGCATGTGTTTGGGATTTTTAAGTTGAGCTGTAAAGGTATATTAGTTTTTATTAAGTGGTCTTGGATAGGTGATCTTTTATTAACAGGATGTTGTGGGTAATTGGATATTGGTGCATTGGTATAATGGTGCATTGGTTAATAATTACTGGTCATGGAGTAATTGATTATTAGCTTCTGCTATTTTTTGCATTATGGTATTTACTACTTAGTTGTGGGTTATTGTTTTGTATATGTATTTCTCTTATTATTCTTGATTGGCTTCTATTCATTCTTTGTTGGCTTTTACTTTTTGTTAATTGTTTCATATTTCTTTCTTGTTGTTTGTTTATTTGTTTATGTGGGTAGTCACTTTTTAATTGTTGTTTTTCGCTTTTACTTTGTGTTAACTTATTTCTTTTGATTCAATAGCTATTTTTGATACGGGTACTTATTATTTGTTAATGGGTTGTTATACTTCATTTATATAATTTCTTTATTCTTTATATATGGTATCGTTTCGTGTTTTGTCGTCTCACCTTTGATAATCTCCAAAAGGAGATACTGGAACAGCTGTTTTGACTATTATGATTGGTTTGGCTATTATTTTTATAAGGATTCACGTTTCGTTTATAAGTGGTCTTTTATCATCCCCCGAAAAAAAAATGGCTGTTATTGCTTTTTATTCTATTTTTAGTGGGATTGGTAATCTTTTACTTATGGGTTGTTGTTTGGTTGTTGGTTGTCAGTTATCATCCCCCCAAAAAAAAACACGGCTCTGTGGGGAGCCGTGTTATTGGTAGTTGCTTGGAAATTGGCTTTGGGCGGTCGCTTGGCGATGCTTTTTGGCCTTTTGCCTTTACTGTTATTGTTTTACTATTTTTTCGTGATATACTTTTTCGCCTATGGTTATTTCCATCATGTAGATGCCGGTTGCGAATGATGATAAGTTGATTCGGAGGTTTTTGGTTCCTTTTGAATTATCGGTTTCGATCATCTTGGTGATGGCGCCTGAGGTGGCGATGATGTTAACGGTTATCTTTTCTTTGATGGTGTTTCCAAATGCTATCTGTACATCGTTTACGGTTGGGTTTGGTGCGATGCTGAATGTTAATCCGTTGTCGTTGATTGTGATTCCGCTTGAATTAAATGTGAAGGTAGCTGATGTGTTTGTACATCCGTTGGCATCGGTAATGATGACGCTGTAGTCGCCATCAATTGATACGGTGTATGTTTGCTGTGTTGCCCCCGGTATAATTGCTCCGTTGAAATACCATTGGTATGTAGCTCCTGCTGTTGTGCATGTGAGTGTGTCGGCTACTTGTGAGATTACCGGTATGGCAGGCAGTTGGTTGATGATTACGTTAACGGAGTTTGACAGTACGGTGTCGCATGGGCTCCAGTATTGTATTTGGTATGATCCTGAATCGGTAACTATAAGTGTTTGTGATGTAGCACCCGGTATTGGGTTTCCATCCATCCACCATTGGAAGTTAAGTGTTGCCGGTAGGATTGTTGCATCGAGGATTACGGTGTCGCCCTGACAAACTGCAGCTGCGTTTTGTAAAGTGAATGGCGGTACGGATCCAACAATTACAGTAATTAATGATGAGTTTTCTTTTCCACATCCAAGTTGTGAATTAATTTCACAGAAGTATGTTCCTGCTTGTGTTGCTGTAAGTGTGTTGAGTGTGTCGGCAGGGTTTCCGTTTCCGTTAATAAACCATTGGTAGGTGAAGCTTGGATCGGACACAACTGTTAGTATAACGGAGTCGCCTGCGCAAAATGAGGTTGGCCCTGATAGTGTGACGGTGGTGTCGGGTGTTGGTATAACGCTAACGCTGATGAACGGTGATGATACTGTAGAACATGCGTTTGATACAAGGAGGTTATATACACCGGATGCGAATGCTACTAAGTCGGGCGATGTTGCGCCTGTTATGTCGGCTCCGTTGTATTGCCATTGGTAGGTATATCCGGTTCCGGGTGTTGCGTTGAAGGTGACTGAATCGCCATTGCAGAAGAATGTGTTTCCAACTATTGCTACGTCTGCAACTGGAACTGAATCTATAATTAGTGTGACTGCTGTTGACGAATCGGATCCGCATAATGGTGTGGTTACTATGAGGGAGTAGTTTCCGCCCACAAGTGCATAGTAATCGGATGTGTTAGCTCCGGCTATGTCCACTCCATCTAATTGCCATTGGTAGGTATAACCCGGTGTGTTGATTGCTGAAAGCAGAATTGAATCGCCAATACATCCTGTTGTGGCTGCGTTTGTGAATGATGCATCGGGTAGTGAGGTTACGGTAACCGTTATATCGTTTGACGGGATGATGCCGCATGTGTTTGAAACGATGGCTGTGTAAATTCCGCTTGCGAGTACGTTATATGTATCGGAGTTTGCGCCTGTGATGTCTATTCCGTTTAATTGCCATTGGTAGGTATATCCGGGATCTGTAAGAGCACTTAGTACAACTGAGTCGCCTTCGCAAAAGTCAATAGCACCGGATGCTGATATTGATGCAACAGGTGGTTGCAGGATGGTTAATGTTACTGATGGAGCCGTGTCGGTTCCGCATAGTGCAGTGGCCGCAACTAATGAATAATCGCCCGGTGCAGAGACGTATAAAAGAGAGTCGGTGGCTCCGGGAATATCAGTTCCATTGAATTGCCATTGGTATGCATAGCCGGTGTTATAAGGAGCAGATAGCAGCGCTGAATCGCCTGTACAGATGGCTGCAGAAGAGATGTTGAATGTGGCCACTACTTGTGCAATTACGTTGAGAAGGTATATTGGAGATGTTTGGCTTCCGCAGGTAGGTGTTGTAACAACCAATGTGTAGTATCCTTGTGTTGATGCATAATAATCGCTATTGGTTGCGCCCGGAATGTCCACGTTGTTAAGTTGCCATTGGTATGTGTAGGACGGATCGAGGTTTAATGATGCAAAGTAGCTTGAGTCGCCAAAACAAATTGTGCTTCCGGAAGAGCTGAATGCTGAAACGGGATTGACGTTAACTGTGACGGGAATAATGTTTGAAAGGACTACATCGCAGTAGTTACTTGTGATAACATAATAATTTCCGCTTTGGTTAGCGTAAATAACAGAGTCGTTAGCTCCGGGAATGATGTTGCCATCTACTTGCCATTCGAAAATGAATCCGGGGCTGTAGTTGGTATAAAGCTGAACTGAATCGCCCTGACAAATGGTTGTGTTTCCGATAGCAGTAACATTAGCGGTTGGGCCAACTAATGCGTTGATGGTTACTGAGGTTGAAGTGGCGCTTCCACAATTTGGTGTGGAAACAATTAATGTATAATCACCACCAGCAGAGGCATAGAAAAGAGTGTCGTTAGCACCGGGGACATCCACATTGTTAAATTGCCATTGGTAAGAGAAGGTGGAATCAACAATTAAAGAGTTAATCATGACAGAATCGCCCGGCAAAAATCAACAGCGGGAGCATTGATGGAAGCAGCGGGAGCAGCGGTAACTACAGTAACAATAGCGTTTGATAGCACTTGTCCGCAGGCATTAATTGTAAGCGTGGTGTATGAGCCGGCTTGCGAAGCGTAAAAGAAATCGCTTGTAGCGCCCACAATATCAATACCATCGAGTTGCCATTGGTAAGAATAAGAGGAATCAATTAAAGCGTTTAATAACAAAGAATCGCCCTGACATAAAGTAGTAGAGCCGGTAGAATTAATAGTAGAAACGGGAGGCGAGTTAACAATCAAAGTAGTTGGTGCAGAGGTGTCGGCACCGCAAACTCCATTAACAACTAAAGAATAGTCTCCAAGGTTGAAAGCATAATATGTGCTGTTGGTAGCATTGGGAATGTCTGAACCATTAAATTGCCATTGGTAGTTATAGCCAGGCAGTGTGCTTGCGGTAAGTAAGGTAGAGTCACCGGCACAAATTCCGGTAAACTGACTTGTAAAGGAAGCAACGGTAGCGGGATTGATAACAACGGAAATCGCAGGAGAAGGGATGGATGTGCAAGAATTTGTGGTGATAACGGTATATGTTCCGGCTTGATATGCTACAATCTCATCGGTTGTTGCGTTAGGAATGTCCACACCGTTAAATTGCCATTGATATGTGTAAGAAGTATCGGTAACTGCATTGAGGACAACAGAATCGCCAAGACAGAAGTTGGTAGCTCCGGCAGCTGTAATGCTTGAAAGAGGTCCAGGAGCGATTGTTATGTTAAAACCGTTGTCAACACCTGTGCGAGCAAGATTGGTAGAGTTAATACGAATGCGGTAGTTAGTTCCGGCAGGAGTGTTTGCAGGAATGGTAATGTTCATAGTTCCAGATTCTGTAGCGGTATCGGTACCAATGAGAATGGGAGCGGCAAAACTTCCGGTAGCATCAGAAAGCTGAGCGCGGAAAACGTTTTTATTATTGGCGAGCCGGTAGTTAAAAGTACCTTGCGTAATATAATCGAGGGAATACGTAGCGCCTGCACAGTAGAAAGTATCCACGTTAACAGGATTCACTTTAATAAAATCATCTTTAAAATAAATAGAAGCAATGGTTCGATTTTCCATTAGCCGCTACATTGGTATTAAATTGGAGAACGGGAACAATTTCAACTGAGTCGGTTAACCATTTGTATTCATATCTGTTAACAGGAATCTGGAAGAAACCAAAAAGCGTGTCAGTACCCGTAATGTGACTTCTAATTCTTAATGTGTTATATGTACCATGAGGAGTGATTAAAGTTCCCCAACCATCTACTTCGTTGACACGTTTGCGACTTGTTCCGTAAGTAATATTAAATTGGCCGAAAAGGGGAATGTTAATAGAATAGGCAGAATTAGAAGAATCAATATTTCCATAATTGATGGGAAGATTGTAAATGGTATCGTGTTTGGTAAAAGCTGTTGGCACGGGAACTCCTAATCAAAGTAGCACCAACACCAGTTGCTTTATAAACAGTTGGAGATACGTAGAAGAAATTATATGGATTCTGGTATCCGGCAATTGCAGTACCGTGAGTTCCAAAAGTTGATTTGTTGGTATTGAAAGGGGTATTAGCAAAAAAGTAAGCATAGGTTGCATTCGTTTGAGCTAAAGGTAAAAAGGAATCAATCAATTGAGTTTGAGCTCTAATAGAGTCAAAATTCCAAAGATAATTAGCACCTGTTGAATGATAATCAAGCGCTTGTTCCACAAAAGCCTGAGTTCGTCTTGCAGTATCACCGGGTTGCGGCATGTTAGCATCCGTAAGTGTAATCTGAGCATCAGCCGAAAAAGCAGCTGCGAGAGACATAAGAATAATGTAAAGTTTTTTCATCGTTTTGTTTATTATTTATTTGTTAATATGCTTCGGGAGTGAGTTAAAATTAACCAGCCGCAAATGTAATTATTCGATTGACTTTATATTAAACTTTATCAATGATCAGATATTTTTATGATCATTACATTGCTAATTAATCAATAAATGTTTTAGAAATACTTAT